>PHBK01000004.1 GCA_002840565.1 Deltaproteobacteria bacterium HGW-Deltaproteobacteria-12
GAGGCCGTCACTTTGCCCGATAATATTTTCATAGCGATTTCTCAATTTGCTCTCTTGGCGGAAATAAACATTCTCCGCCTCCAGTTGGTCTTTCATGGTTTTAACTTCTGAAAGCGCCTTCTTGAGCTCGACTGTCCGTTCTTCTACCTTCTTTTCGAGCTGATCATGGGCTTTTTGCAGCGCTATTTCTTCTGTCCGCATCTCTTCATTGAGCTTTTGCTGCGTCAGGTCGGTAACCACCATACACGCCTCACGGCTTATGCCGGTAAACTTCAGGGCGCTGAGGGAAAGTAAAACCGGTATAGAATTTTTACCCCTAATCTGAAAGGCCAATTCCATCTTAGCGGTTCCCTCTAAACCCTTCCGCAGCAAACCCTTAAATAATGGAAGGTCTGTCGATGAAAAAAATGGGTAGATTGACGATCCTATTATTTTTTCCAGAGATTTGTTGAAGAGATCTGCAAAACGTTGATTACAAAAAAGGATCGTGCCGTCAGCGGCCAGAGTGACGGCCCCTTCGTTCATGGTTTCGACCATAATCCGGTAAGGAAGATCGGCGCCGGATAATGTAAAAACCCGATCGCCTTCCCCCGTTTCGACAACCAAACCATCCACCTCACCGCTCAGGATAGCGCGCAGAGTTTCCTCGGCTTCCTTCATCCTTGGCTTTATTTTCTGCAACTCATCAAAAAGTTGCTGCCTTGTTTTATCCGGTTTGTTCATTGATTTGTTCTCAAATACTCTTTGGTTTCAGATCGATACCAACAAGAAACTTTTCCGTATCCGACATATCTCCGATGAGCTTTCTCAGCGGCAGGGGGAGTTTCTTGATAAGAGTCGGAGCGGCAATAATTTGCTCTCCCTGGGCCAGCTTAGGCTGCTGGTATATGTCTATTACCTCGAGTTCGTAGCAGCCTTGCAGGTATTTTTCACAGATTTTCCGGACATTAGCAATGGCCCGGGTTGACTTCGGGGTCATCCCTGTAACGTACAAGCGAAGAACATACTTTTTCCGGTCGCGCATCGCTGCCGTTTTCTCGAATTCCTCAGTGCTTGTTTTTACCCTTTTCATCGCTATCTCCAATCCTTCATCCCGACTTCTCAATTCCTAATTCTTTCTGCTGCCGTCAGTCTTCTGCCCCCCCCCCCCCCCCCCCCCGCAATAATCTGATCACCTTTGGCCAGCTGAGGATTCTTTAAGAGGTCTATCACTTCAATGCGGTATTGCCCTGCGAGGTGCTCCTCGCATATTTGCTTTAAATTAGCAAAGGCCGTAATTGATTTTGTGGTCTGACCGGCTACATATAACCGCAGATTCCAGATTTCTCCTGTCGCATCGGTCTTTGCTTTTTTCTCTTTTACTTTTGTGACCATTTTCAACTCACTCTCCTTTCTCTCTTCTTTTTCGAGCGCTTCGCCTGCGGAGATGAAGTTTTACCCTTGCGCAGACGCGCCATTTCTAGACGATCCTGGGCCAGCATAGCCTGTCTTTTTTTCTCTTCTTCCGCCATCAGCTGCACCTCTTGTGTTTCCACATCAAACTCGGCACGCAGCGCCGCGATGTTTGCTTCTAAGGCATTTCTCTTGCGCTCCTGCGCGCGGAGTTTGCGTTCCGCCTCTCGCCGTGCTGACAGTTCAGATGCCTTTTCACCCGCTTCCTGAGCGGCCCGGGCACTGCCGGTTAATACCTCGCCTGCGCCGGTATAGATGTCGATCAGGTCAATGCCCTGGTTTGTAAGCATAAACTCTTGAATCTGGTTGGAGTGGGCCATGCCGCGGGACTTCAAAATGTAGAGGCCCCGGTTGCGCTCCCCGTTGAGCTCGATATCCCGAAGCAGCAGCCATGTATCAATCAGCGAAGATATCTCTTCACTGGTGTGTTCAAGGCTGCCTGTAAAATGGGTGAGGTCCGTAAGGAAAGTGGTGATCTTTTTCATCTTTAAATGGTCGATCAGGCGCGTTAAGATGGATTTAACTTCTGATAATGTTCCCGCAGCGCTTAAGTTGCTGATCGGGTCAACAACAAAAACCTGGGGTTTGAACTCATCGATCACCTTGTGGAAGGTGAGCAGATGCATCTCCAGGCCGTAAAGCGAAGGCCGGGCGGAATGAAATTTGAGCAGACCCTTCTTCACCCACTTCGCTAGATCCATGCCGATGGATCTCATGTTCCGGATGATCTGGCTGGGCGATTCCTCGAAGGCAAAATACAGACAGCGCTCACCTCGCCTGCAGGCGGCCTCGGCAAAGGTGGCCGCCATACTTGTTTTGCCTGTGCCCGCCGTACCGGAGACGAGAATGGTGCTGCCCCGATAAAACCCCTTCCCTTCAAACATGGCATCCAACTTGGGGACGCCGGTGGCAATGCGCTCGTTAGAAACAGGGTAGTCGAGTCCCAGAGAAGTGATGGGCAGGATAGACAGGCCGCTTTCGTCGATCAGAAAGGGATATTCGTCGGCGCCATGAGAAGAGCCGCGATACTTGACAATACGCAGACGACGCGTGGAAATTTGCTGCTCGATGCGAAAATCCAGCAAGATTACGCAATCGGCAACGTATTCTTCAAGGCCGAAGCGTGTCAGGGTCTTGTCGCCGCTTTCCCCCGTAACTATGGCCGTTACACCACGTTCTTTCAACCAGTGGAAAAGCCTTCTGAGCTCTGCTCGAATGAGAGCGGCATTAGACAGTCCGGAGAAAAGCGCTTCGATGGTATCTAAGACAACCCTTTTTGCACCGACGGAATCAATGGCGCTCCCCAAACGGATGAACAATCCTTCGAGGTCGTACTCACCCGTCTCTTCAATCTCACTTCGATCGATATAAACATGGTCCGTGGCGATGAGACCTCGTTTCACCATGTCATTGAGATCGAATCCAAGAGACATGAAGTTCTTCGCGAGATCATCCGGCGTCTCCTCGAAGGTCATGAAGACCCCGGGTTCTCCGTAATCCATGGCGCCCCGCATGAGAAATTCCATGGAGAAAAGTGTTTTGCCGCAGCCCGTGGAGCCGCAGATCAGGGTTGGCCTTCCTTGCGGAAGCCCTCCTTTTGTTATTTCGTCGAGACCCTTGATGCCCGTCGGGCATTTTTTAAGAACAGCAACATCACGTTTGTTTTTTACCATCGTCATCTCCCGGCATTTTTCGTAATTTGAAGCAATACCACAAATACCCCTGCAAAGTGGGAAATTGAAGGGGTGTGATGTCATTTTGTTTATGGGTTAGGTGTTTATTTATCAAGAAATCAATTACTTGGCAAGGGAATAAATGCCGAACGTAAATTGCCAAGATTTCTGTGGCCAAAATTAGGGAAGAGGGAAGAAGCAACATTTATGAAGACTGGGGGCAGGAAGGGCAGAAATGATCAAAATCAGATTTCATCCTCCGTCGGTGATGCTTTTCGTGCCCGGGACCGACGGTCTTTCATGTTCTTCTTCTTGCTTTGCGCCTGCCTGCCGGATTCGTGGCCGAAAACCGGATGGCGGCTGACGGCCATGCGGACAATCAAAGAGCCCATCTGTCCGTAATTCACGCCCGCTGCCTCCGCGGCGCAGGCCATGCTGGCGTCAATGCTGATATCCGCATTGGGATTGACATCCAGAACATAAAACGTATTGTCGCGCAGCCGGACATCTATGCGCGCATAATCCCGGCAGCCTAAAACTCTGTAGGCGTCGCAGCAGACTTTTTCCAACCCCTGTTTTTCTTCATCGGAAAGCGGCGCAGGCAGCAGCGTTTCAATCTTTTCGTAATGTTGCGAACCGGGAATGAACTTAGAGTCAAACGTGCATAGACGGTCTTTGACGTTTTTAAAAAAAGAAAAGTCCATTTCCGCAACCGGAAGCACCGTCAATGTTTCATTGCCCCACACGGAAACATGAAATTCCCGGCCGTCGATGAAATCTTCCACAATCGCCGGCTGGTCGTAATTCTTCCAGACAAACGGAATGCGGGCGTTCAACTCCTCCCTGTTGAGCACTACCGACTCGCGGGTGATGCCGGCCGAGCAATGTTCATTCATCGGTTTGATGATTGCGGGGAACCGGTCGCAGACAACGCTTTCACCTTCATAGCAGATCTGCCAGCCAGGCGTCGGAATGCCGGCCGAATCGAGCAGTGCCTTGACGCGGAATTTATCCTGCGCCAGGGCCAGCGCTTCCGAATCGGCGCCGGTAAAGGTAAAACCCAGCATCTCCAGGCGTTTGGCCACCAGCCATTCGCTGTGTAGAACGCCGGGAAGGGCTTCGCACCAGTTGAAAATGATGTGTTCGGCTGGATCAAAGGCATGCAGATGATGGTCAAAATCGGCGGCGACGACGGGCACAAACACGGTGGGGTGGCCCTCTTCGATCAATGCATGGCCCAGCTGCGTGGAATAGTCAATGACCTCTTCTTTTTCCGCCGTTGTCCATTCCGGATCTATATTATACAACAAAACAACGGGAATTTTTTCCGGGGCTTTCTCAACCGGCACGTTTCATCTCCCAGCATCAAAATTTATTTTCCTGTTTTGCCTGCGTCCAGCATCCGCTCCGGCAAAGCCTTCCAGCCTTTCCTGTTCTTGCCGCCTCTCTTGCCGAAGCTGCTTTTATTTTACATAATTATTCAACAAAATCAATGCTATTTTAAAGGTCAGCTAAATAAAATGATAGGAACTTGCTCCCCTTGAAAGGAAGTAAAGGGAATCAACTCTTGTCGGCCAGGTAGATCCTGCTACAAAATATGGCGCGAGTTATTTTATTACGAATCGAAGTTCAGTATATTTGTTGATGGGAATGATGTGGGCAGTTCAGGAAGAAACGCCTGCATCTGTTCTCGCATTTATGGTTTTGAGGCTTTCTCCTGCGGCAGACATGATAACAGTGTCATGGCCGCGAAAATTTTATCCAGTCCGATCATCACCTCATTAATAATTGCTCTTATTGGATGTTGCTCTTATTGGATTGACAGGCGCATTTACTTTGTCTATAGTAATAATCACTTGGCCCATGTTTTGGTTGACCAGCAGCAAACCATGACCGTCAACCGGTTTTTTCATCTAATAAAAATTTAACAAACCGATTTTTGGTAAATAAAATGGAGGGTTGCTAATCATGGCAGGTCGCACTATACACATCACAAAATTTGATATGGATCGTTTGTTGAAACTGATAGAAGGAGTGCGATTAACGCCCAAGTATAGCAAGTTCAATCTCGATTTGTTGGAAAAGGAATTATACAGGGGCATATTGGTTGATCCTACAAATGTGCCGAAAGACGTGATAACCATGAATTCCACAGTCAGTGTTACGGACACTGAATCTGGAGAGAAGATGACCTATACACTGGTGTTCCCATCTGCAGCCAATATTTCAGAAAATAAACTTTCCATTTTGGCTCCGCTGGGAATGGCGCTTTTAGGATACCGCAAAGGCGATACTTTTGAATGGCATGTTCCATCCGGCATCAGGAAACTCAAGGTCGCTGAAATCATCTATCAGCCGGAAGCGGCGGGCGATTACAGTTCATAAGCCGTTTTTTACAGAAAGTCGCTTGGCGTTTTCAACGATAGATCAATAAGGACATGTCGTAGTCGTGTTTTCCGACTTTTCAGGAGTTGACAATGGCTGAGCTCAGTATACTGATCACCTTCACCGGAGGCCTGGCTGCAGCCCTGGTTTTGGGCTATCTTGCACACCGGTTGAAGTTGTCTCCAATCATTGGCTACTTGCTGGCCGGTGTTGCAGTTGGCCCCTTCACTCCGGGTTATGTTGCCAATCGCCCGATTGCTGAACAGTTTGCAGAAATCGGTGTTATCCTGTTACTCTTCGGTATCGGGTTGCGCTTTAACTTGCGCGAACTGGTCGCGGTATGGCGACTGGCCATACCGGGTGCGCTGATCCAGAGCACAATATCCACAACCGTACTCGCGATGATTTTGCATGTGATGGGATGGGATTGGGTTTCTGGAATCATTATGGGAATGGCCATTTCGGTTGCCAGTACAGTTGTGATGTCTCTCCTTTTGGCCGAGTGGCATGATCTGCATGCCAAAATCGGTCATGTCGCGATCGGATGGACGGTTGTCGAAGATATCCTTACTGTGGTCATGCTGCTCCTCCTGCCTATCATTTTTACCCCTGACAGGGGGGGGGAGCAGAGCATCGAGGCATTACTTGGACTGGTCGCTCTCAAGGTTGTGGGTCTGGTTGCCGTCGTGGTTGTATTGGGTAAATGGATAATTCCCTGGGCGCTGGAGCATATCGCCAAAACCCGTTCACGCGAACTTTTCACGCTGGCGGTGCTGGTCCTCGCCATCGGGATCGCTGTCGGCTCCGCCAAAATATTCGGAGTCTCAATTGCTCTCGGAGCGTTTCTCGGCGGACTTGCTGTGGGCCGTTCTGAGTTTTCCGCCCGCGCAGCCTATGACGCGTTGCCGATGCGCGACGCATTCGCCGTGCTTTTTTTCGTTTCGGTCGGCATGCTGTTCGACCCCCATAGTCTCCTTGAAACCCCTTTGCTTGTCGGAGTGGTGTTGGCCGTGGTCATTATCGTTAAACCGCTGGCTGCCATTCTGACCGTGCGAGCTCTCGGTCAGCCGCTGGCAACGGCCATCCCGGTCGGAGCGGCCTTTTCGCAAGTAGGCGAGTTCAGCTTCATTCTCGGCACGGTCGCTCTCAGTCTGGGACTGATTAATCAAGACGGATGGAATGCCCTCGTGGCTGCGTCCATTATATCGATTGCATTGAACCCTTATATTTACCGCTGGGCGCGCCAGTTGCCGTCAGTAAAGACAGTCAAACAGGTGCCGATTGTTTCAAGCTTACATCCGGTAATTAATCCCAACCGCTGTATTTTAGTCGGTTATGGTCCGGTGGGAAAGATTGTCCATCATCTTCTCGAGGAACGAGGCTTTGCAATCACAGTGATCGATCTCAATCTCGACACGGTGCGTAAGTTGCGCGATAGCGGGTTTAATGCTTTGTATGGAGATGTGTTGAGACCGGGGACCCTTGACGAAGCAGGTATAGCGACTGCCGGCAGCCTTATCCTGAGTGCGGATATTGAGGATGCTGCCGAGATTATCAGACAGGCACGTCACCTCAACTCCAATTTGCATATCATTGCCCGTTGCGCCCATCTCCGCGATGCCCAAGCGCTGCGCAACGCGGGTGCCAACATTGTCGCTGCCGGTGAGGCAGAGGTTGGCGTTGCCCTGGCTGAAGTCGTGACGGTCGGCGATCAGATGGAGTGCAGCGTCGGGGTCGAGCATCGGGAAACTATCCGACGTTCTTTGTATGATTCGCCGGAGGTTTGAACCGGCGGTACGAAACCAGAAACTTTAAAAGTCATTTGGGCAAATAAGGGGTTGATTAATCTATGAAAAATCGTTTTATCATCCTTATCGACTTCTCGCCTTATTCTGAACATCTTATTGAATTTGCCTATACTTGGAGTAAGAGCATCAATGCTGAAATGCTTTTGGTTCACAATACCATCGTCCTGTTGCTCGCTTTGACTCCATATGAAAGTAAAATAGAACTTACCAGGATTGCCAATGCCGAAGCTCTTGAGAAATTAAAGAAATATGCTGAATCTGTTTTACCAAAAGAGGCGTCGTTTAAATTTCTCGTTTCAGAAAGGCACCTGGTGTATCAACTACGCGCATTGCTGCGAGGACCATACAATAATCTTGTTTTTTTGGGGTTGAAGGGAACGGGGTTACTGAAGAAAATATTTATAGGAAGTGAAGCCGTCAAGGTCATCGACAGGATTGACAACCTGATCGTAGCTGTGCCCTATAAACCGGATTGCTGTTCTCATGAAACCGTGTATGTCGCGGTTCATAAGAACTATCCGCTAAACATAATTGAGTTCAATAAATTTTTGAATTTCGGGAAGAATCAAATCAGTAAAATTGTTTTCTTTTCAGGCTTAACCCCCGATGATGATTTGTATTATGCTGAAAAATATTTGAGAGACTTAGTTGATTTATATTCAGATAAATACCACGTCTCTTATGAAAAGTATGAAGCAGAAAGTGGATTTCAGGATTTGAAAAGAGTTATTGCGGGAAAAAAGAACGAGTTCATTGTAGTTCAAAAGGGTTCAAAGATGTTTTTGGATCAGATGTTCAGAAAATTACTGATCAACGAACTTGTGTATGAAGGTAATATTCCTTTGGTCATTTTACCTTAAAATGTAGGTCGCAGTATTCATGCCTGTCGTCGGACGTGAATTGTATTTATTCCTGATTGAAGGCTCCATCTTTTTAGAGATTTACGATTTGTTTGTCGGATGAAGGAATGCCTGCATCTGTTGTCACATTTATGTTTATGAGGCTTTGTCCCTGCCTCGCAGCCGCGTGAAAACTGGGGAAATAAATTCAAGCTGATGGCGGAAAACTCTGATGACAAGATGCTGGCCTCTGATTTCACCGGTTATTCCAAATGGGATAAAGAGGGATGAGAGGGAAAAGTATTGTGAACTCTTGCCGAAATGTTTGCAAAGTAAGTTATCGTCGTTCGCCAAAGATAGCCCGGCCGATCCGGACGATAGTTGAACCTTCTTCAATAGCAACTTCAAAATCGTCCGTCATTCCCATGGAAAGCTCCTGCATCTGAACGCCGGGAATTCCAGCGCGGTCAATATCATTGCGCAGGATGCGCAATGCCTGAAAGTAAGGCCGCGATATTTCCGGATTGTCGGAATAGGGCGCCATGGTCATCAGTCCCTGCAAGGCGAGATTCTCCAGCGGCGCGAGAAGTTGAATTAATGCCATTGCCTCAGCCGCGGGAACGCCGTTCTTGGTTTTCTCTCCGCTGACATTAACCTCGACCAGAATGTTCATTCTGCGGCTGACAGCTTTGGCCCGCCGATCTAATTCCTGCGCCAGTTCCAGACGGTCGACGGAATGGACGCAATCAAAGAGCCGGACGGCATATTTTGCCTTATTGGTTTGCAGATGGCCGATCATGTGCATTTGGGCCCGCGCGCCCAGCAGATCATGCTTTTCTCTGGCCTCCTGGACATAATTTTCTCCCAGAAGGGTGATGCCGGCCTCCACGGCCTGCAGAATTCGCTCGGCGGGTACGGTTTTAGTTACAGCCATCAGTTTTACCGAATGGGGATCGCGTCCGCAGCGCGCGCAGGCAATGGCGATGCGGTGGCGCAGGAAATTAATGCTGGCAGCTATATCTGTGGCCATAAAATTAGTACCGGAAATGAATTGCTCCCATTTTTTTTAATTCCTCCATTACTTCGCAAAGGGGCAATCCAATTACATTGGTATATGATCCACGGATGGACTGAATGAAGGAGGCGCCTTTGCCCTGTGCGGCATAACCGCCGGCTTTATCATACGGCTCATCGCAAGAAATATACCATTCCATTTCTTCGTCACTGACCGGTTTGAATTGCACCGCCGATTGAATAACTTTCGTTTTTATCAATCGATTGGCTGCGGAGTTGAGAGTAAAACCAGTGAATACTTTATGCTCTCTGCCGCTGAGTCTTTCCAGCATTTGCCGTGCCTGCGTTTTGTTTTTCGGCTTACCTAAAACCAGACCGTCAATAACAACTATTGTATCGGCGCCCAGCACCCAGGCGTCGGGATATTGATGAGCTACGGCCAGTGCTTTATCCCGGGCCAGTCTTTGGACATGCTGACGCGGGCTTTCTCCGTTTCTGTAGTCTTCATTGACATGGGCGGGAATGGTTTTGAACTTCAACCCAACCGACTTCAACAATTCCTGTCTGCGGGGTGATGCCGATGCCAGGATGAAGGGTCTGGATGTATAGATAGTCATATGATTATCCCTGAATTTCAGATGATGCGTTTTTATCACAAAGAAAATACTTTCTGTCAATTGTAAAATGAAAGAAAGGAATTTCTTGCCAAATACAGTTGCCAATGCTAGCATAACCCGCTATTATGATTACAAACAATAAAGGGAATCCGGTGGAAATGGCGACTGCTGTTGATAGTCAAAAAAGTTCGGAAAACGAAGTAAGGCGGCCGAAGGGTATGCTGTTATTTTGGCCATTTACAGTCGTTGGCCGGACTGTCATGGACTGGGTTGATCATCTCGGCGCGGGGACAATTTTTCTCTTTTCGGCGCTTTGGCAGATTTTCCGGCGCAAGCAGCTATTGAAAACTGTTGGGCAGATTTATTACATCGGCGCGAGATCCATAACCATCATAATGCTGGTCAGCTTATTTACCGGTATGGTTCTAGGCCTCCAATCTTATCATGCTCTCGTTCAGTTCGGCGCCCAAGGCGCAGTCGGTTCCCTGGTGTCTCTTTCGCTGATCATGGAGTTGGGTCCGGTGCTTACGGCAATCATGATTACCGCCCGCGCCGGATCGGCGATAGCGGCCGAGATCGGTATCCAGCGCATCAGCGAGCAGATCGATGCGTTACAGACAATGAGGATCAATCCGCTGCGTTATCTTGTCAGCCCCAGAATTTCAGCGGCAATCGTCAGCTTTCCCCTGCTCACTGCCGTGTTTGACCTCATCGGCATCTTCGGCGGCTATATTTCCGCAGTTGGGCTGTTGGGGTTGAATGGCGGTGTTTACATGCACAGCATCAAAACTTACGTGGTGATGAGCGATATAAACAACGGATTTATTAAAGCGATTGTGTTTGCGGTGATTGTTGCCACGGTTTGTTGTTATCAGGGATATTTTGCCCATATGCGCAAGGATAGCCACGGCGCCCAGGCTGTCGGTCTGGCGACAACATCGGCTGTTGTGCTTTCCTGCGTGTTGATTCTAGTGTCAGATTATGTAGTGACTTCGCTGCTGATTTAAAGAGGCTCATGGATACGCCACTCATCGAATTTAAAAATGTGACTAAGTGCTTCGGCAGTAAAACAGTGCTGAAAAATGTTAATTTACAGATTTACGAGGGACACATCACGACAATCATCGGTCTTTCCGGTTCGGGTAAAAGCGTGTTGCTCAAACATATAATCGGCCTGATTCAGCCTGACGAAGGTGCTATTTTTTTTCGCGGTAAACCGATCGCCGCAATGAAAAAGTCGGAGATCGCCGCGGCCTTCGCGCAGATCAGCTACATGTTTCAAGGTAATGCTCTTTTTGATTCCCTGACAGTCTATGATAATATTGCTTTGCCCCTGCGTGAAACCACGAATTTGAAAAAAGCGGAAATTGACCGGCGGGTTATGGCCAGAATCGAACAGACGGAGCTGTCCGAGGCCGTTTTCAAATATCCGTCGGAGCTCTCCGGCGGTATGCAAAAGCGGGCTGCGCTGGCCCGCGCTTTGATTACCGATCCTCAGATCGTCCTTTTTGACGAACCGACCACCGGCCAGGACCCTGTGCGGAAAAATGCTATTCTGAGCATGATCGCTCAATATCAGAAGAAATTTAACTTTACCGCCGTCCTGGTCAGTCATGAAATACCCGATGTCTATTTTATCTCGAATCGAATTCTTGCCCTTTATGACCATCAGATTGTATTTCAGGGGACACCGGAAGAGTTGGAAAACTTCGACCACCCGTTTATGGACGAAGTCATCAGCAGCCTGGAAGGATTGCAAAAAGAACTGACCGGGATGTATTCTAAACGGCAGTTCAAAATGTTAAATCATGTTCAGATGGAGCGCCGGAGACTGTCCAGAAGTGCAAATAATGTTGGGGTAGAACGTAGAAAAGCAGGTGCAAATTACT
Organism: Deltaproteobacteria bacterium HGW-Deltaproteobacteria-12; assembly: GCA_002840565.1. Taxonomy (GTDB): domain Bacteria; phylum Desulfobacterota; class Syntrophia; order Syntrophales; family Smithellaceae; genus MVRV01. Next base: position 11,678 of record PHBK01000004.1, read on the forward strand.
GTATTGTGGTGTTTGCTCTGTCCGAATTGGACATAATTGTAGGCAAGTCGGGTTACGATGCGGCGCAGGAAATCATCCATTCGATGGGAGTGTATATTGATAAACACTTTGGCGCCATGGGAGGTCTTTCTACGCGCCACAAGGCCCATGAAATTGTTACAGTGCTGCCTTTTGCCAATCTTGAGGAGACGGAAAATATTTTAAGTAATTTTGCTGAAGATTTTCAGAGGCGGGGAATAAACGATATTTGGTCCGAAGCTCAAAAACAGGCATCTTTGGATAAATGCGTTGATTTTGTCATCCTTGCGGGAATTGCCCAGGGGGAGCCTGTTGATGATATGGATTCTGTCATAGCTTCGGCGGAATCGCAACAGAAAGAAATCGGACGGCTGCATTGCGCGCAGCCAGGGAGTGAATAAATGAAAAAATATGCTATGGAGACAACCGTTGGTGTCTTTGTTGTTTTCTGTCTGATCTGTGTCGGATACATGACGGTGAAGTTGGGTAAAGTTGATTTCTTTAGTGATAGTTCCTACACGCTCATTGCCAAGTTCACAACCGTTATCGGTCTTAGAATCGGCAGCCCCGTGAACATTTTAGGCCTCCAGGTCGGGCGAGTGGAAGACATCACCATAGACCAGGAAAATCTGAAAGCAGTTGTGAAAATGAAAATCAAAAAAAATATAAAAATTTATGACGACGCGATTGCTTCTATAAAAACGGAAGGACTCATCGGTGATAAATATCTCAGTATCGATCCGGGAGGAGGAGGTTCACTTCTTAGTGAAAAAGGCATTATCAACGACACTCAAGCTGCAATAGATGTTGAGGAATTGATCGGGAAGTATGCCTTTGGCGAAGTGAAAAAAGAAAAGAAATAGGTTACGGGAGGCTTAAATAAAGAATGAAGAAACGAATTGCCGCATTTGGTATACTGGTTATTTTGCTATTATCGGTTCCGGCATATGCCGGGGCGCCCACGGATATTGCTCAGTTAACCGTCAATAAAGTGCTCGAAGTATTGCGGGATCCCAAATTAAAAAACCCGGCCGCCAAGGAAATAAAGAAAGAGAAGCTCCGCCTGATCTACAAAGACATGTTTGATGAGATGGAATTTTCGCGGCGCACGCTGACGCGCAACTGGAGCAAGTTTACTCCGACTCAGCAGACGGAATTTGTAAATCTTTTTGAGCAGGTTATGGAAAAAGCATACATCGATAAAATTCTGGATTACTCCAACGAAAAAGTTGTTTTTTATAAAGAAACGATGATCCCGGAAGATAAGGCGGAAGTTCAGTCGAAGATTGTTACGGCCTCCAAAGAAATTCCCATTTTCTACCGGATGATTCTGAAAAATGGCAAATGGAAAGTTTACGATGTTGTTGTGGAAAACGTGAGCCTGGTCCAAAATTATCGAACCCAGTTCAATGATATACTGTCCAAAAACACGCCCGAACAACTGCTGGAAATTCTGCGAAAAAAAGTGAAGGAACATTAAAGGTAGGCTAAAGGACAAAGGTTACAGGACAAAGGCTGAGGGCTGAAGGACGAAAAGGGAATTTCGATCCTCACAGTCATCGAAAGGGTAATTAATAAAAAACTGATGAAAATTATCTTTTGCCTGAAGCATTTTGTAAGTCTTGCCGTATTTTTTATTTTTTTGGTGACGGGTTGTGCCCACAACCCCGTTCGCGATGCTTCTGCTCCGCCGTCAGAGGTTGCCTCTCCGACGCTTGCGGCCCCGGCGGTTAATGTCCCCTCCCCGAATCCGGCGGAAATTTCGGCAAAACCGGAAAGTGAAAACAATGCTGACGAAGATTATTACGATGAAATAGATGAAATAAAAGACGGAGAAACGGTAACAATTGCCGATCCTTTGGAACCGTTCAACCGGGCGATGCATCACTTCAACGATAAATTGTACTTCTGGCTGCTCAAACCGGTGGCACAGGGATATAAAAAAGTTGTCCCGGAGCCGGCACGGGTAAGCGTGGATAATTTCTTTTTCAATCTGGGGTTTCCGGCCCGTTTCCTCAACTGCCTGCTTCAGGCTGATTTCCGGGGTGCGGCAACCGAATTCGGGCGCTTCAGTATCAATACTATCTGGGGTATCGGAGGGCTTATGGATCCTGCGGCCGGCAAGGATTTGGACCTCCGAAAACAAGATACGGATCTGGGGTTAACCCTTGCCTACTATGGCGTGGGGCATGGGTTCTATCTCGTCTGGCCGGTGTTCGGGCCCTCCAGCCCGCGGGATTCGCTAACAATATTAAGTGACTATTTCTTATATCCCGTCTCCTATCTTGATCCCTGGTACTACGGGCTGGGAACAAAAAGCCTGCAAATAGTGAATGGAACGTCACTGAGGATCGGTGACTATGAATCCCTCAAAGATGCGGCTATTGATCCCTATGTGGCGTTCCGGGATGCCTATCTTCAATATCGGCTGAAGAAAGTTAAGGGCAGAAATACCAAAACGGAGACAATCAGGGCACAGGATAAGTGAAGTTTTGTTTCGTCTTTCATTTATTTTCAGCCTTACATTGCTCGGCTTTTCCTGGTTATTCCGGGCCAGATAATAAGTTAAGAAAGGATGTTTGCTTACGAAGAACTTATTCATCAGTGTATTGTCGGCATTATTATTCCTTGCATTTTATGGAACGTCGGAAGCCTTTGGACTGTTCGGTCCGCCGCAAACAATTTCCCGTCAGTCCGGTGGTTTAAACACATCGATCGGTTATTGGTATCATGAGGATAAATTCAAAAATGGTTCAGAATATATAATTCGGCAAAATGAGGTTTATTCCCAGGTGTCTTATGGCGGGAATGATTGCTGGGAAATATATGGGAGGATCGGCGTATCAGACTTAAAGATATCCGATGTTTTCCGTTCCACAACTGCGGCCACGATAATTTCCAATAATGATTTCAGCGAAAACTGGAAGTTTTTCGGCACTTTGGGTGCTAAGGGATTTTTGCCGATGGGCAAAATCTTGGGAATTGGCGCTTTTATTCAGGGAACCTATTATTTTAATAATTTTTCGGCAGACACCGCGGGAACAAATGCCGGTGTGCCTTTTGCAGCCGATCTTAAGGTGCACGATATGTGGAACGTGCATGCCGGCATTGGTTTTCAGGCTGCTGTCCCCTATGGCATAAAACTATATGCCGGGCCTTATATCTATTATTCGGAAGCCAAGGTGCGCCTTTCTGCCAATATTCCGGGGCTGGAACTGGGAACGGAAAATGTTTTAATCAAAAACACGAAAAATTACGGAGGAATGATCGGAGCCAATATACCGCTGTCCAGGGGATTTCATCTGAACATTGAAGGACAATATTCAGAGCGGCTTTCTCTTGGAGCGGCGGTTAGCTATGCCTATTAAGTAAGCGACGTACCCAACACTGAAAAAGAAAATATACACAGCTATTGCCCGGCCGATTACTGCTCCGGAATTGAAAAAGGCCGGGAGTTACCTCCCGGCCTTAAGCGTGAATTCTTTTCTGATATTTACAGAGTTACTTATTATCCTTACCGTAAACTACCAGCGTTCCCTCATGCTCCATTTCCTTGAGCCATTTGGGGTGCTGTTTTTTGAGCCAGCCCCGGGTTACCCAGCCGGAAATCATCGCCTGAACAGTTCCGGGATTGCCGATGGTGCCCAGATACAGATGGACGAAGAAGAAAGCGAAGATCACCACAAAACCCAGCGCATGCAATGCATATAACCAGCGCAGCAGTTCTATCCCGAAAGGAAAATATTCGGGGAACCACATGAAAATACCGGTGACAAACATGAGCAGACCGAAAAGGGCGACCGTCAGGAAAAACATCTTCTGGCCGGGATTGTATTTGCCCGTTTCCGGTACTTTGTCCACATGCCACAGATAACCGCCCGCCGTCAGAATCCAGTCCAGATCTTCCGGGAAAACAAATACACCCGCTTCTTTCCACCACATCTGGATGGCCATCAGGAGCGCAATGATGAACACCACGCCGGTTACGTTATGCACGACTTTTAAACCTTTCAATCCGCCCATAATGACGCCGAAAAAGTTCAAGGACTCAAACATCATGCCCAGTCCCGTGTAGCATAAGAGCAGGCAGGAAATAGCCAGCAGCCAGTGGACAAATCTTTCATATCCGGAAGTTACTTTAATCATTCCTTTTTTCATATTACTTTCCTCCTTCCGTCTTTTCATCATTTGTCTCCGGATCCGGTCTCTTGGGGCCGTGCAGTACATAATGGAGTAATGAACCGCCGACTACGCCCGCTGCGGCTAAAAGACTAAGCGGCTTTAACCAGCTCTTCCAGACAGTTACCGAGAAAGGCACTTTGGGGTCCTTCGCCAGTCCTGCATAAACGGCCGGATTTTCTTTCAGGACATACATGAAATGTGTTCCGCCCACAAACTTGTCACCGTAAGTGGAAGCAAGTGTACCCAAATCCCCCTTCCGTTTGGCCGCCGCTCCCAGTATTGCTTCTTTATCTCCCCATTTCAGGGCCCCGGTAGGACAAGCCTTGACGCAAGCCGGTTCCAGGCCATTGGTAATACGGCTTTCGCACATATCGCATTTATAAACTTTATCCGTCTTGGCGTCATAACGGGGAACTTCGAACGGACAGGCCGCAACGCATTCCTTGCAGCCAATGCACTTTTCATGATTCAATCCAACGGTCTTAAATTCCTTATTGTAATAAAGAGCGCCGCTGGGGCAAACCGTTACGCAAGCCGCGTCGGTGCAGTGCATGCATGCTTCTTTGCGGAAGAGCCATTTCAATTCACCCTGGGGATCAACATAATCCTGAAAGTGGATCATCATATAGGTGTTAGGCTGCAAAGAAGGCGGATTCTGGTATGTGCCGGTATTTGCCGTTTGTCCGGCTTTCAGCCCGTTCCACTGCTTGCAGGCAAGCTGGCAACCGCGGCAGGCGGTACATTTGGAATCATCGTATAATTTAATTTTCTCGGCCATATTACTTCACCCCCTTCTTCGTAACATTAACCATGAAAGCTTTGCTTTCCGGAATCATGGTGTTGGCATCACCGATGGTTGATGTCAAAATATTTGCCGCATCACCGAAGGTGGTGACTTCCGGCTTCTTGTCATTTTGTTCATATTTCCGGTCGGCAGTCGTGATCCAGCCGTAGTGCCAGGGAACGCCAATCTCATGGATCGTGTTTCCATCAATGTTAAAGGGTTTGAAACGGGGAGTAACAATCGCCATTGCCTCCACTTCACCGCGCGCGGATTTGACGATGCATTTATCTCCGTTGGCAATTCCTCGTTCTTTGGCCAGTTCCGGGCCTATCTCTACAAACATGCCCGGCTGCATTTCCGCCAGCCACGGACACCAGCGGGTGAGAACACCGGTTTGCCAGTGTTCACTGACCCGATAAGTAGTGCCGATGAAGGGGAAACGAGGATCGCAAGTTGCCACGCCGGAATAAACGTCCATGTCGGAGCCGACGCCGCTGGCGTCGAAACGTTTAATGGCCGGATTGTTCTTCTGCGGCGACATGAGATTTTTCTCCACCGGACACTCCAGAGGTTCGTAGTGCTCGGAGAAAGGACCGTCGGCTAAGCCCGGCCCATAGAGACTGGCCACGCCGTCCGGCTTCATAATGAACGGCGGTCTTCCCTTGCCGGGATTGCCTGCTCCATCGGGAACATCACCGGTCCATTTTTCGCCGTCCCACTTGATAACGGCACGCTTGGGATCCCAGGGATTGCCTTTGGGATCAACCGAGGCACCATTGTAAATGATGCGGCGATTTAGCGGCCAGCACCAGGCCCATTCGGAATAAAGACCAATCCCGGAGGGGTCTTGGGAACCCCTGCGCATGGCCAGGTTGGCTTTTTCACTGACGGAGCCGCAGTAAATCCAGCAGCCGGAAGAAGTGGAACCATCAGCCTGGAGCCAGGCAAAAGTCGGCACCAGGTCGCCCTTTTTAAATTCTTTGAACTCGCCTTTTTTCGTCGGATTTTCCAGTTTCTTGTCTTCCAGGAAGTAACCGTTGATTTCCTTGGCTACCGTGCGGGGATCATAGTGGAATTCATGGCCGACTTTTTTGCCGTAAGGCCAGGTAAGTTTTGTTATCGCTTCCTTCACCGGGCCGCCCTGCCGGGCGTAAAGATCACGAATCTTGAAGAAAATTTCGCTCATGATATCGCCATCCGGTTTGGATAAACCAACCGGATTAACGGCCTTATAACGCCATTGCATTAAACGGCCGCTGTTGGCGATGCTGCCTTCCTTCTCAATCGAGGAAGCGCAGGGAAGCAGGAAGACTTCCGTCTTAATCTTCGTGGGATCCATTCCCGGACCGCGCCAGAAGGAGCCTGTTTCATTGTCAAACAGATTGACGTTGACCATCCAGTCGAGTTTGGTCAAAGCCTGACGGGTTTTGTTGGAATGGGCGCCGCTGCAGGCGGGATTCATTCCCCAGGCAAAGAATCCGGTGAACTTGCCTTTATACATCTGGTCAAAGATCATCAGCCAGGAATAATTGCCGCCGTCGTCTAGTTTGGGCATTATTTGATAGGCATCATCAATGCTCAGATTTGCTCCGTACATGGAACGAAGGAAACTGGCTGAATACTTGGGGAAGTTTTTCCACCAGTTAAGACTGTCTTTCTCCTTGGTTTTCGGAGTTCGCTTTTCATTAAAATCAGTAAGTGTCTTCATTGATGCTGTCGGCGTTCCCAGATAGCCGGGCCAGATATGGAACAGAAGCCCGTGATCGGTAGAACCCTGAACGTTGGATTCTCCTCTCATGGCCGCTACTCCGCCGCCGGCGATGCCCATGTTGCCCAAAAGCAACTGGATGATGCACATTGTCCGGATATTTTGCACACCTACTGTATGCTGTGTCCAGCCCATTGCGTAAAGTTCGACGCCGGCTTTGTCCGGCTTTCCCGTGGAACCGTAAATCTTGTAAATTTCCAGAAGTTTGTCTTCGGGCGTCCCGGTGATCCGGGAAACAAGTTTCGTATTATAACGGGAATAGTGTTTTTTCATCAGTTGGAAAACACAGTTGGGATCTTTCAGCGTCTTATCTTTTTTAATGACGCCTTCCGCATCTGTCTGATACGACCAGGTGTCTTTTTCATACTTGCCGGCCACCAATCCGGAAAATACACCTTTGTTGTCTCCCGGCATTTTAAATGCCGGATTCACCAGGAAGGAAGCATTAGTGTAATTGACGACATATTCATGGTGAATTAAATTTTTTTCTAAAATGTATTTGATCATACCGCCCAGGAAAGCGATATCGGTGCCTGACCGCAGGGGTGCATAGAGGTGAGCTTTAGCCGCCGATTGTGTGAACCGCGGGTCCACGCAGATCAGTTTTGCCCCTCTCTTGTCGATAGCTTCCTGGATCCACTTGAAAGAAATCGGATGGTTGGAAGCCGGATTGCTTCCCATAATCAGGATTACGTCACTGTTTTTTAAATCATTCCAGTGGTTGGTCATTGCGCCGCGTCCGAACGACTCTGCCAGAGCCGGTACAGTTGGACTGTGTCAGATACGGGCCTGATGTTCGATATAAACAAGGCCCAACCCCCTCAGGAATTTTTGGTACGTAAAGCATTCTTCCAGGTCCATCGCCGCGCTGCCGACAGAAGCAATACCCTCTGTACGATTGACGACTTCTCCTTTATCGTTTGTTTTTTTGAAGCTGGCATCTCTGCTTTTCTTGACGTTTTTGGCAATTTTCTCCAGTGCCCATTCCCATTCTACTTCTTTCCACTGGGTGGCGAAAGGCGCCCGATAAAGCGGCTTGCCGAGACGATTCTCGTTGACGGCCATTTGATAGATCGAACCGCCCTTGCTGCACAGAGCCCCTTTGTTGATGGGACTGTCAGGATCTCCCTCGGTGTTGATGACCTTGCCGTCGCGCACGGATACGATGATACTGCATCCCACCGAACAGTAAGGGCAAACGGTTGTGGTTTCTTTGGCGTATTTTATTTTCAGTTGCTGAGCATGGGCGGCTGTTGGTTTAAGGCTGATGCCCAAACCGCTTGTCGCCACCACAGCACCGGAAATCTTTAAGAAACCTCTTCTGCTGACGTTCATGAAATCCTTCTCCTTTCCTCTGAATTTATAGATATTTTTTCATGATCTTTGACCTTCAACAAACAGACGCTTCCTTGAATGCGATTACTTTCAGGTCAATCTGTTTGGGAAAAACCAAGGCTCGAGAGCACGACGTTTTTCGTGAAAATACCGCTTTATCGACGTCAAAACTTATATATTTAATGAGAGCTATTGTCAATGGTAAAAACGAGTAATTTTATCTACTTATGTCATATTTGGCATAAGATAAAAAAGCAATGAGATCAGTGAAATACGAAAATATGTAGTTGAATTAACGACATAATGACTTTTGGTCATATGTAGAAATGACCAGAAATGTGACTTTGAGTCAGTTGCAATTGAAAGAAAATTTCTTTTAATATGAACGGCGGATATTCTTTTGGGAAAGTGATGAAAAAAGCAGGATTACAGATGCAAGTTCACAAAGCGCAGATAAGGACGCAGTGCCGGAGTCCCGCCGCCCATGGAGATAATCTGCATAGCCCGTGTGGAATCGGCGACTACTGAACCACCCAAATGTGTGACGGGCGTTTGGCTAAAAATTGCGGGCATCAGCGGTGTGGATGGTCCCAAAAGGGAGACGGAACGCGGTTTTCCCAGAAAACCGATGATTTCCTCAAATGTGCCATTCAAAAGGGTGGTGGCGGTGATGATCGCGACATCGCAGTCCCGGAGCGCTTGCTGTTTTTTCTCCGGGGAGAGTAATTCCAGACGTTCAGGATTTTTTTCAATCACCGTTAGAATGGCGCCGGTGAGACGGATGCGCTTCACGAGCGGTGCAAAAAGCCCAACCATGGCTACTTTTTCGCCGGGTTCAAGATTAAAATAAGTTGTTGCCTCCCGGTCTTCGGTTTCACAGGAAGTATGGTCGATCAGCGCATTAGCTGTGGCCAGACCGATGGCCAGATGCAGCGAATTTTCGCCTTCGATAAGATATTTCAGGATATCCACCGCACTGGCGCCGGCATACCTTCCAGCATCCGGGAGAACTTTACGCCATTTGGATTTTATGTCCCGTGGTACGGCGGCAATCCCCACCGCGTTATTATCCAGCATTACCCCCACATAACTCAAGCCCACGCGCAGATCGGCAATCTTCCGGTTTTTTGCGGTGCGTTCGAGCTGCTTGTGAAGACGATTTAAGATTGATCCATGTTCATACATAGCTGCCTTCTTTTAAGTCCTCCTCAGTAAAGGGGAGATTTTGCCGTTGTTCATAAAGATCCTCCTTAACCCACCCTGGCAAAAGGATGGAATTAGCAAGCTTCTTTTCGACATAACCCCGGTCAAGGATTACCCTGCAACCTTTTGATTAGTAGCGTTAATGGAAACGACATCCGTATAAGGCGTTTCTCCCCGACAATTGCGGCATTTTTCGCCATCCTTCGAGGGATAAGCTTCTCCGCAGACCGGACAAATGCCCACCGGTCCCATTTTCTTGCGGCGAACTTTCTCCGGTTCGACCTGAACTTTCTGCACACTCAGAAGTTGATGACCGGCTTCCTTGATTTGTGCCAGAAGAAGATCCGAATTCTGTTCTTTCTTTTTTTTCTTCTTCAGATACCAATCACGTACTTCCGGCCAGGCTTCCAGTTTTTCTGTATCCAGAAAAACCCGCACGCCTTTACCGCTGTATTTTTCATACAGAGTTACGGCGAACCGGCCAAAAGGTGCAATGCTGAGCCAGCCGTTGCCAATCGTACAAGGAGTCAGAATCTGCACTGCATCAGGCAGGCAGACAGGTGTTTCACAAACAGCGTCAAAAAAATCGCCCGCCGGCAAATTTTTCATTGCCAGATCGACAATAAATCCGCCGATAATCAATCCGGGAGCGAGATTGCCGTGAAAGGATTTGACCAGATGGAGGTACTCTTCATAAGAATAGGTGCAGATGTTCATAAATCCTCCTTAATATACCAGCGCCAATCTTGGTTCGCGTGCGGCGCGGGTAAATCCTTCCGTCGCCGGCTCGCGGGTAATGCTGCGTTGCAGCCATTGGTCGTCGTTTTTACCCTCGACCACCGGCATAATTTCATCGGCCAAATACAAAGCCTCATTAATATCATGTGTAACATAAATAATAGGGCAGGAAAGCGTGCCTTTCAGGCTTTTGAGTTCTTCGCGTAAACCACGACGTGTAATTACATCGAGGGCGGAAAAAGGTTCGTCCAGCAACGGCAACTGCGGATGCCTGGCCAATGCCTGGCAGAGAGCGCAGCGCTGCCGTTCACCGCCGGAAACCATGTGAGGTTTGCGTTTTTGTAGATGACCAATTCTGAACAGGTCAAAAAGTTCAGCCACTTCCTTCCTGTCTGTTGCGGCAAATGCCGCGTTTTCATAAAGATTGAGATGAGGGAAAAGCGTATAATCCTGAAAAACATAACCGAGGCGGCGTTTCTGCGGCGGAATATTAATATGTTCATCTGAATCAAACCAGACTTCATCGCTAAAAATCACCCGGCCTTCATCCGGCGTCGTAAGGCCTGCCAGCATCCGGACGATGGTCGTTTTACCGCCGCCGGAGGGGCCGATCATCACCATCATGTTTTTGTTTGCGCAGGAAAACGAAATATCCAGATCAAAGTATTTTAAACTTTTCTTGAAAGAAGCGGAGATGGTCATATGCTGGATTCCTTATTGAGTTTGTTTATTACTAATAAAAAGGCATAACTGATCGGAATGAAGCTGAGCGCGATCATACCGGCGGCCCGGTAATTCATCATTTCCACTGCTTCGTAAATGGCGATGGAGGCGACTTTGGTTTCTCCCGGAATGCTCCCGCCGACCATCAGGAGAACTCCGAAAGCCCCGATGCTGTGCAGAAATACTAAAATTGCGGCGGCGGCCATACCGCCCAGAGAATTGGGAATTATTACCCGCAAAAATACCGCTTTTTTAGACAAACCAAGGACATAAGCCGCATCCAGGAGGCGCCGGTCGATTTTCTGGAAGGCCGCTTTCATCGGCTGGACAGCAAAAGGAATTGAGTAAATGATTGACGCAATCGTAATACCCAGGAATGTGAACAATAGCGACCCGCCGGTAAGCTTCTCCCAGATACCACCAACCCAGCCCTTGGGACCCATAATGATAATCAGATAAAATCCGATCACGGTGGGAGGCAAAGCCATCGGCAGATAGATCAGCGCTTCCAGAAATGATTTCCCCGGAAAACGGTAATAAGCCAGCACGTAAGCAATAGGCGCGGCAATCACCATCAGAAAGACTGTTGTGACCAGAGCCAGTTTCAAAGTGACATAAAGTGCGAGATAATCCATTTAACGATAACCGTACTTGGTTTTTATTTCTTTTACGGCGGGAGAGCTTAGATATTCCATGAACTTCTCCACGGCGGAGCGATTTGTCGTTCTCTTCAAAATACAGGCCGATTGAATAATTTCCGGAGCTTCATTAATAACAAAGAAACAACCTTTTTTCCCTTCAGTGCTAACCGTGGCGGACATCGCGCAGAATCCGGCATCAACTGCCGACGTGGTCGCATATTGAAAAGACTGAGCAATGTCCTGGGCGTTGACCAGTTTGCTCTGTAAGACATCCCATAGTCCTGCTTTTTGCAGCGCTTCTTTAGCGGCGGCTCCGTAGGGAGCCGTTTGAGTATTGGCAATGGATATTTTTTTGATTTGGATATTTTTCAGGGCGTCCTGCCAGGTTTTCGCCTTGCAGAAATTCTTATTGGCCGACCAGAGAATCGCCTGTCCTTTGGCGTAAATGAATGGCGCATCCGCCACTCCATCCTTGCTAAGTCTGGCCGGCCTTTCCTCATCAGCGGATAAAAACAAATCATAGGGCGCACCGTTTGTTATCTGGCTGTATAAATTACCGGTTGAAGAAAAAGTACCCTCAACTTTAATCTTATTTTTCGCTTCAAAATCAGCAGCGATTTCTTTGAAAGCAGAAATATAATTTGCCGCTACCGCAACGGAAATATTATCCTGTGCCAGCGCAGAAAAGGGGCTTAGCAGGTTGATCAGAATGATAAAAACAGTAAGGTGCTTTTTCATAACTACAATTTTCCTGTAAATCTTTGCTTATGTTATAGATAGCATAAGCACATACGGAAATCTACATGCTACTTATTTAAAACCATATCAAATAACTTGGGAATGAAGAGATTACTGATTTACGTCATACAAATAATCGTAATATTTTCCAGTTTTTGCAATGCCGTCAAAGCCTTCTGCCGGATTGCCCCAAAGTTTTTCCTTTGGTCATAATTAAGAAGCGTTTATCATTGCGGCGCTTAGGCACTAATCCTTTAGCCCCTATTATTGATGAGGTATTGCATACGAAATATTGACAAAAAAGCAATTTGCCAGGTGACTGCAGGTAGCCTGCAGAAGTGGGTCTAGGAAAAACAATGCTAACTACAAAACAATATTTGACATTATTTAGAGAATAATACCAAGTGCGCTTTAAAAATTAATATTTTATTTTTCCAAAGCAACTTGGTAAAAGTATTCATAATAGACAAAATAAACAAGCAAATACGGGGAGATTTACCTGATGGAAATCAAGTATAAAATCTGGATTGAAAAAGACGGGAAAGTGGTTTTCGGCAAGGGACGCGACAATATCCTCAAGACTGTCGACGAGCAGCACAGCCTCAATGCCGCCGCCAAAAAACTGGAAATGTCTTATCGGGCCGCCTGGGGCAGACTAAAAGCCTCGGAAGAACGGATGGGAATGAAACTGGTGGATATTGGCGTGCACGATAAGTCCATGCAGCTGACTGAGCAGGCCCGGGCGATTATCAAGCGGTTTGAAAAACTGGAGAAGGATGTCGAGGAACTCTTGCACGAAGCCGATCAAGACTTCCGCAAATTAATCCGCAAGAGCGGAAAATGACACAGGGGCATTTCATCTATAATAATATAACATCAACCAGTGTTCCCTTTTTAATTTCCAGCACGCCTACCGGGAAAGATATAATTCCCTGAGCAAAACATAATGCGTTGACATGCGCTGAACCATGAAAATCCACCGGTAACGCCTGACCGTTTTCAATCTTAACCGGAATAAAAGCCTTGCGCTCCGGTTTTTTGCGTTTAAAATCAGTTCCGGCGATGAGCGGATTAATTGTTGCGGAATAATCATGCCCCATTAATTTGTAGATAAACGGTTTGGCCATAAGTTCAAAAGGGAAGAAAGTAGAAACCGGGTTACCGGGAAAAGCGAATATGGCTGTTTTATCTTTAGTCCCGAAAGTCATTGGTTTGCCGGGCTGCATAGCCACTCGGTCAAATAAGATTTTAACCCCGTTTTCTTTCAGGACTGCGGGAACCAGATCATAATCACCCATGGAAACACCGCCGGAAAGAAGAATTATATGGCTTTCTTTTAATGCTTTGCGGATCGGCCGATTTAATGAATTGGCCGTGTCGCCGGCGATTCCCAGATATTCAGGTTCAATAAACATTCGTTGCACCTGTCCGATCAACTGATAGCTGTTGCTGTTGCGGATGCAACCCCGGGGCAGAGTCTCTCCCGGCTCTTTGAGTTCGCTCCCGGTGGTGATAATGCTGATTACGGGCTTCCGATAAACAGGGACACGGCTGATTCCGGCATTGGCCAGCACAGCGATATGCTGGGGTAGGATCAATGTTCCCCGCCGGAGGACATTGTCACCAAGTTTGATGTCTTCTCCCTGATAGCAGATATTGTCAGGAATTTTACCATCAGTTATTCGAATTTTGTTTTCCTCGATTGTCTCGGTGTTCTCGACATTGACAACACAATCCGCCCCCTCGGGCACGATAGCGCCTGTCATTATTTTTGAGCATTCATTTTTACGGACTCTCTTTTGCGGCAGGCGACCTGCCGGAATAATTTCAATCACGCGCAGCGTCTCCTGCAAATCCTGTCTGCGGCAGGCGTATCCGTCCATGGCCGATTTGTTAAAGGGAGGCATGTCGATGTCAGATTGAATGTCGGCAGCCAGCACTCTGTTTAACGAGCGGGCTAGTTCCACAGATTCCGCCCCGAGGGTAAAAGCGGAATTCATAATTATTGCAAAAGCTTTTTCATAAGAAATCATTATCACATTCTACCTTGATGTTCATTGTTCAATGTATTTTTTATAGTCTTCCATCGTGTTCAGATTTTTGTACCACTTTACATCAGCAGGCAGCGGCAGGTATTTAACATCAACCAGGTCAAACAAAAGGCTGATCTTTCTTTTGCCGGCGCCGAGCAGTTCTTTTGCCTGATCCAGAACAGACTTTTTGTATACCGCGAATAAAGGTTCATATTTGCCGTCGTTCCAGGTGGGGATGACTATTTGATGATTTTGCGCCTGCCGGATCATCTCCTGAACATATTTGATATCCAGGTCCGGGATGTCGCAGGCAACCACAAAATTTATTTCATGGCTGGAGTATAATAACGTTGAGTATATCCCCATCAGGGGACCTTTGCCTTCTTCGAGGTCTGGAATAACCGGTAAGCCTAGAAACCGATACTTCTCCGTATCACTGGCGCCGATGATTATCTCCGGAAAATGATCCTTAAGCTGAGTAACGATTTTTTCGATCATGGGAAGATTGTTGGCAAAAAGCAGGCTTTTATCCCGCCCCATCCGGCTGCTCTTACCTCCGGCAAGAATAATTGCCGCGGCGTTTTCCCTGGAGTATTTTTCTGTCATTCATTGCTTTCTGCTGCTCGTCCGACGATTTTATTGCCGAGAATTTTTCTGCTTGAGCTTTTCGAGTTCCCGCACCAGGTTTTCCAGCGGCGGACGCTGATTAATATTATGTACATCAATGTAGCGGATAATACCTTTTTTATCAATCACGAACAAAGCTCTTTCGGCTACGCCGTCGGAGCGCAGCACACCGAACCGTGCTGCCGCTGCCCCATGCGGCCAGAAATCGGAAAGAACATCAAACCACAGTTTCCCCATCTGGTTTGTCCAGGCAAAAAGCGTGGGAATGCTATCTACGGTAATGCCCAATAAAACGGCATCATTGCTTTCGAAAATATCCTGGATAATATTGTAGCCGGGCCACTGGTCGGAGCAAACCGGTGTCCAGGCGGCGGGCACAAACGATATCACCACATTTTTCCTGCCGAAAAAATCATGGAGAGATACTTTTTTGCCGCTGACAGCGGGCAGCGTAAAATCGGGAGCCTTCTGGCCGACTTTTACTTTTAATGAGCTATCCGCCGGTTTGAGCTCTCCGGGATCGTAAATATTGGTTTTATAAACATAGGATGCGGCATGAGCGCTGCAGGCAATAAAACAAATAACTAAAGCAATCAGAATCGAGTTTCTTTTCATCAGCGCCTCCTATTTTAATCCGGCTGATTTTACGATTTGGGCCAGAAAAAGATCGATATTTTCCAGCGCACCCAGACGTGAATAGATGACCTCATTGCCGCCGCCGGCGGCAATCTTTGCCACAATAAAGTAAGGAGTTCGCACTTCGCCCAGAATTTTATGGATTTTATAATCTTCGTCCGGAATCAAGGGAAAGGCGACCGCATATTTTCTCTTATAGGTTCCAACTTCAAACGAAGTATTGCCGGCGCCAATGCCGATCATTTTGATTTTGTCTTTAAGCGCCGGATTGTTTTCGATCAACCCATAGAGACGGTTAATATTAGGGGCATCGGCCTGGCAATAAGGGCAGTACATACTGTATATCTGGATGATGGCTATTTTGGCTTTGATCTGGTTTAGCTTAAATGTTTTGCCGCCGGAAGACAAACCCAGATATTTAAGATCAACGGAATTGTCGGGTCTTAGTAATTCCAGCTCCGGCAGAGAAGTTCCGACTTTAGGCGGACTTTTTTCCGCAGCGAATGCTGCTGTTGCCATAAAAGCAATCAGAATGAAGACACATAACCATGATATTCTTCTTTCCATAATCAGCT
This sequence comes from Deltaproteobacteria bacterium HGW-Deltaproteobacteria-12, assembly GCA_002840565.1. Taxonomy (GTDB): domain Bacteria; phylum Desulfobacterota; class Syntrophia; order Syntrophales; family Smithellaceae; genus MVRV01. Next base: position 27,679 of record PHBK01000004.1, read on the forward strand.
CCTTATTATTTTTTTATTAAATATCCCAGATAAAGATGACGCCGCTGGTGGGGAAAATCCATTCCTTATCAGAAACATTAATTTCCATGAATTTTCCTGTGTCTCTGGTGATCGCAGGAGAAGGATTTTTGCCGGCAAAGAAACTCTCCACTCGCACATTCTTTAAATCAGCTTTTTCATAATGGAAAGTTATGTCCACCCCCCTTGTCGGATATACCAGATATATCGGGAAGATATTATTGGTCTTTGATTTCTTTGTGACAATTTCTATGGATATTTTAACCTCCGAATTGATTTTTTTCTTCAGTCCGTTGTCACCGCACCAGACTTCATAACCCCGATCAGTAATCTTGGTGGAGATAATCGGTATGTCTTCGTCATCAATACGCACCTGCTTGACGCGGAAATCCCTTGCCATATCCAGGTCATCGCTGCCTCCCAGAAGCCAGCGGTATTCACAATGCTGATATTCCATAAGTGCCGCCAACTGTTGATTATTGCGGGCGCAGCCGATCATAAAAATGTTGTTTTTTATCGTTTTCCTGTATTCGATGCGTGCGGTTACCTGAAAATCATTATCCGAACGCGCTTTGCTCCCGGTTGCTTCCGGCAGTGGAGCGATGTTTATATCATAGCGAAAGCTGCTGCGTAATTCCAGCTGGCGGTCTTTTTTCCCGAAGAGAGTTTCGAACATTTCGTAATAAATAGCGTCGCCGAGTTCTTCACTTCGTGTCCTTGCCTGAAAACAGTGCCGGATAATATTATCTATGCGGGCTAGAGACTTCTCCTCGCCGGGAATGAAGATGCGCCGCAGCCGTGGTTCAATGGCGTCGGTTTTTCCCTTTTGGATAAACATCCGGGGGGCTCTTTTTCCTAAAGCGCAAAGAACTTCATAGCTGATTGTTTTTGCTTTTGCCGCGATTTCATTGGCGCTGATATATTCGCTGCCCTGCCTGCCCAAAAGCACTACTTCATCACCTGTGGCACAATCGCGAATGGCGGTGACATCTATTGTACACAAATCCATGGAAATTCTTCCGACAATAGGCGCACGTCGGCCGTTAATTAAAGCCTCCCCCTGATTGGAAAGAATAAAACCATATCCGTCGCCGTAGCCTACGGGAATAGTGGCGATGCGGGTATTTTCTGCGGTTACATAAGTGCTGTTGTAACCGATGCCGTAGCCGGGTGGAAAATCCTTGATTAAGACGATTGTAGTTTTAAAAGACATTACGGGGGCCAGCAAGGCTTTTGCTGCAGTATCGGGAGAAGGATAAATGCCATAGGACATAATTCCCGGGCGCACCATATCTAATTTAAATTGAGGGTAGTTTAAGATGGCGCCGCTGTTATCCAGATGCCTGATGGGAATTGAAATGTTGAGCTCCGCGAGCTTTGCCAACAAACCGGAAAACAACTGCCATTGCTGATCATTACGGGGAATGGATATTTCGCTTGACGCCAGGTGGGTGAAAAGTCCCTCCAGGTTAATATCCGGAAGCTCCAAAATATTGCGAATGAGCTCTGCTGCTTCGCTGTGCATAGTGCCGCCGCGACCCATACCGGTATCAACTTCGATATGCACCGATATGGCGATGCCGGCCTTTTTTGCCGCAGTTTGCAGTTTGCGGGCAAAGGTCAAGTCGGAAACCGACGGCGTAAGATTGTATTTGATTATTTCTTCGATTTCCGAGTCGGTGGAAGGTCCGAGAATAACAATCGGTGCTTCAATGCCGCTGACACGCAGCTGCACGCCTTCATCGGCATTGGCGACACCCAGCATTCGGGCGCCGTTTTTCAGGGCAATGTTGGATATTTCGATCGCGCCGTGTCCGTAAGCATCAGCCTTGACCACCTGCATGAAATCGCCATCCGGTCCGATCAGCCTTTTAATTTCCTTTAAATTGCCGATGAAAGTGTCAAGATCAACTTCCACCCAGCTGCGATACTTATGTTCTTTTTCTAATCCCATTTTTATGTTCAGCTTGAAAGTCCTATTTTTTGGTCATCGTAAAGACACCGTCCCAGGGCGCCGGCGGCGGATTTTCCTTCAGGTTTTTGCAGCGCTCAATGTACAATATGGAAGCTTCATCTTCCGGCCTGATGCTTAATGTTTTCTGGAAGGCGGCGACGGCTTCATCCCAGCGGGATGCACGATAAAGGGCCAGGCCGGCTTCAAAATTAACGATGAAATCCCGGAATTTGCTTTCGTCCTTCTTTTCACCGAGCAATTCGTAAATTTTGACAGGCAGTTTCTTGCCTTTGACCCGCACCCAGTCCAGTTCCCGACAGCACATGGAATCTTTAACTACGTTGAAGGTGAATTCGCTGATAATGATGTTGGAACCGTATTCCTTGTTAATTCCTTCGAGACGTGAACCGAGGTTGACCATATCGCCCATGACCGTATAATCAAAGCGCATTTCCGAACCCATGTTGCCCACGACCATATCGCCGCTGTTTACTCCTACGCCGATATTCAATACCGGTTTGCCCTCCGCCTGCCATTTCTTTTGCAGACGGTGCAGCTCACTCAACATTTCCAGCGCGGTAAGACAGGAACGCCGGGCATGATCGGGCTGATCCAGGGGTGCTCCAAAGACGGCCATAATCGCGTCACCCATATACTTGTCAAGCATTCCATTATGTCGGAAGACGACGTCGGTCATGGCGGTAAGATATTCATTGAGTAAATGAACCAATTCTTCAGGACTGAGCTTTTCCGAAATAGTCGTAAAGCCGCGAATATCGGAAAACAAAACGGATAAGTCTTTTTTGTCACCACCCAGCTTCAGTTTGGTCGGATCTTTGAGCATTTCGTTGATAACGGATGCGGTCAGATAATACTGGAAGGCGCCGCGTATCTTTTTCTTTTCCCGCTCTTCCTTGATGTAATGGTAAACGGTGATTCCCAGGTAAATAAACGCCATTGTAAATACCGGGTAAATGAGGTTCAGCCAGACATTATATTTTGAAAAAATGAACATGTTAACGGCCACAAAAATGACGAGGATGAGCAAAGCATAGAAAATGCCCGTTACTGCTTTAAGGCGCGGAATAATCATGCCCATGAGCAGGCCGAAAAAAATAATGGCGCAAAGATCGATAAATCGAGTGAAACTGGAATGAGTTAAAAAATTACGGTGCAGGATATTGTCTATTACCGTTGCATGGATCTCCACTCCGGGATAAGTGGCTCCGAAGGGGGTTACCCGCAAATCGTAGATGCCGATGGCAGTAGCGCCCACAATAACGATTTTATTGCGGATCTTTTCAGCAGGAATTTTCCCTTGCAGAATATCGGTGATGGAGTAATGCGGGAAAGTCTTTGCCGGTCCCAGATAGTTGACGAGAAGCCTTCCTGATTCGTCCGTAGGGATGGTGATATCGCCGATTTTTACGCTTTCCGCACCATAGCCGGCCAAGTTTAACGAAAGCTGCGGCCAATCCAGATACTGATGCAAGACAGAAAGAGAAAGTGATGAATAATAATTGTTGGCGAATTTTATTACCAGAGGTGACCAGCGCATCGTCCCGTCAGTATCAGGAATCATGTTAAAATAACCGCTATTAGCGGCGGCAGCGGAAAGAGACTTCAAATTAGCTTCCGGGGCATAGGCCTTCACCAAGGCATAGTCATCAGGATTTTTCTCCAAAGAATTAATTATCTGGTAGCGGGAGTTATTGATGTTATCGGCTTTATCTGAAATGTCCTTTTCCGACAAATGAGCCACTTCTTTGCTGGATAAGTGAAAAAAATAGCCGAGGGTGACTTTTCCGCTGCGGGCAATTGATCTGGCCAGGGCCGCATCGGTATCGGCGGTGGCCTTCTTTTTGTTTAAAAGATTCTCTATGCTGCTGTTCTTAAGGCCGCTCTTTTTAAGTTCAGCCGAAAGTTCCGCGATAGTTTTAAGGCTGGAATTTTCGTCAGGTTCCGAAAAAACAATATCAAAGCCGACAGCTTTAGCGCCTGACGCCTTGAGACGATCCATCAGTCGTGCAATCGTAGTGCGCGGCCACGGCCAGCGCCCCAATTCAGTCAGGCTTTTTTCATCGACAACCGCAATTATTGTCTCCGGTCCTGCCGGTAAGGCACCGCGCGATGACATACGCAGATCAAGTGTTTTCAATTCCATAAAGCGCAGGAGGGGAAAATCAAAAAAGAAAAGAGCCAGTACCAAAATGATGACGAAAAAAGTGATTTTTAAAGGTGTGACCTGGGAATATTTTTTTATGTATTCTTTCATGGTTGTCCCTTCAATGGTTATGCAAAATATATACAAAATTATGAGAATTCGTGGCTTAACTTCCCCTGACAGAGAAAAGGACTTATGGTTGAGCATGGATCTTGTAACAAAGTGATATTATCAAACCACGAACAGAGAAGTCAAGCTGTCTATAATTCTTTCGGGGGAATCTTTTTTGTCGTGCCAGGGAACATTAAGAAACTGCTGAAAGGAAAGCTTATTCTCTTCGATAATAACTTAAACAGTTGTGCCGAAGCGCTGCTGGCTTTGCAAAAACTTACATCAAATGCTTTTGTAATGTCTGGTAACTATGGAAATCGGAATCTACGAATTCTGCACCGATTTGCACATCTTTTTCAGATTCGAATTTCCGCTGGGTTTTGCATTTCATGGTGATGGGTTGCAGAGCTTCCGGCAGCGTAAAGATGATGTCGCATTCATTCGTTTCGCTGTCTTCGGCAACATCCAGTTTATAACCTCTGGGGATGGAGATGAGCAGCCCGCCGAGCGAAATATCCAAAACCTTTCCCGTTTGCAACGCTTTGTTTTCTTCATCATTTTTATCCATAACCAGGGCGGGCAGGGAAACCGGCCTGCGGATATACTGACGCCGCTCTTTTTCGATGTTTTGCAGAACTTTTTTTACACTGAGGTATTGGTAGAGCATGTTGTCAATAACTGCCGACATTGTTTGGCGCTCCGCATCGGCGACTTTCTGGAGGGAGTTTCTGATCTCGGCGCTGGTGCGAAAACATATGGTTACGTCTTTGCTCATATTGTCCCCCTGGAGTAAAGGGGACAAAGTATTTCCAGTGCCCCCTTTTCAATATTTATAATGTTATGGCTAACAATGTACTACGAAAAACCAAGCTTGTCAATAATCTCCTTTGGGCGGAATTCTGAAAATTGACGGGGTTCCCTTTTGCAGACCTGGCTTCCGGGGTATAGAGACTGTCGGCAGCCGATAGTCTATTTCGTTATACAGATTTATGTTTTTACTGACTCCGGTTGCACGGGTTGAGATAAAGTAAATTTTATCTTTCCCAATGCGGATCGGCCTTCTGCAAATAGTTAACTATGTAATCGCCCACAGAATCTTCCAGAGAAGAAAAAGCCGCAGGGCATCCCGCCGCTTTTAGTTTATCCATTTTGGCTTCGGTGAAATACTGGTATTGATTGCGCAGCCCCTCCGGCATGGGGATATATTCGATATTGGGCTTCAGTTTTAACGACGCAAAAACAGCGCTGATTAAATCGTTCCAGGACCGCGCTTTTCCGGTGCCGAGATTGAAAATGCCGCTGGCGGACGGATTCTGCAGCAACCACCACATTGTTTGAATGCAATCTTTAACATAAACAAAATCACGCAACTGCCCGCCGTCCGGATATTCCGGTTTGTAGGATTTGAACAGGCGCACTTTTCCCGTTTCCTTAATTTGATGATAGGCCTTGAAAATAACGCTGGTCATGTCTTCTTTATGATATTCGTTGGGGCCGAAGACGTTGAAAAACTTGATGCCGGCAATTTTATCCTCCAGAGAATTCTTTAATACCCAGAGATCAAAAACCTGCTTGGAATAGCCATACATATTAATCGGCCGGAGGGAGGCAATTTTGTCATGGTCATCGGAAAAGCCCTGAGAACCATCGCCGTAAGTGGCGGCGGAACTAGCGTAGATAAAACGGACACCGTGTTTTACCGCCCATTGAGCCAGGCTGCGGGTGTATTCATAATTGTTTTGCCAGAGGAAATCGGCATTGCGTTCGGTCGTCGCGGAGCAGGCACCCATATGGATTATCGCGGAAACGGCAAAAGGAACACGGTCTTCGCAAACCAGCGGCAGGAAATCATCTCTGTGGATAAATTCGGCAAAACGCCTGTTGACCAGATTCTTCCACTTATCTTTTGTACCTAAACGGTCAACGATAACTATATCCTCAATGCCTTCCCGGTTTAATTTCCAGACAAAAGCGCTCCCGATAAATCCCGCACCACCCGTTACAACTATCATTTATAATGCTCCTCTGTTATTTAGCCCTGTTGAGTTAGTAATACTGAAAACAAATGCTGTCAATAAAGAATATTACCTGATCCTTTCTTCATCCACCGGCGGCAACGGCAGCCGGGGGTAATATCAGGCACTGAAAGAATTGACAAAATTGGAGAAAATCTCCATCAGCCGCCTTCGGTTTTCTGCCGCAATATTCTTCTTAAAAGTTTGCCGGCCGGATCACGCGGGATATCTTCCTGCAGGATGATGGTTTTGGGAACACGGTAATCGGGCATATTATCCCGGCAATATTGGAGGAATTCTTCTTTGTCACCGGTAAGGCCTTCTTTTAAGGAAACTACTCCAATGATAACCTCCCCTTTGTTCCGATCGGGTCTGCCGATGACCGCCGCATCCTTAACCTTCGGGTGCGTCTTGAGGATTGCTTCGATCTGGCCGGGGTAGACATTGAAGCCATTGGAAATAATCAGATCATCTTTCCTGTCTACCAGATAGAAATAGCCTTCTTGGTCCATTCGGGCCATATCACCTGTATAAAGCCATCCATCGCGTAAAACCGCTTTGGTCAACTCTGCGTTATTCCAGTATCCCCGCATTATTTGAGGCCCCCGCACGACAAGTTCTCCCACCTCGTCGACAAGGCATTCCCGTAGTCCGGTTTCCATGTCCATGATTCGGACCTGAGTATCAGGCAGCGGCAACCCGATAGATCCCTCCGGTCCGCCGGCAGGATAAGGGGTCATGTGTGTAGCCGAAGAAGCTTCGGAAAGTCCGTATGCCTCCATCAGCCTTCTTCCGGTTATTGCCTCAAACTTTTCATGGACAGCCGGCGTCAACGGCGCCCCTCCGCTGACGGCAATTTCAATAGAGGCGAGCTGGTTGCGGGCAGTTTCGGGAGGAAGGGACAAAATGGCGTTCCACAGGCTCGGTACCGCAGGGAATGATATCGGTTTGTAGGTATCCATCATTTTTACCAAGCCAAGTATGTCCAGGAGATCTATCCTGGGGAGAAGTACCATCCTGTATCCTTTGAGTACGGAAATCAGGAGGCAGGAAGACATTCCGAAAACATGAAAAAAAGGTATTATGCACATGACCGCCGCATTGCCGGCGCCTTTCCTTCCCAGCCAGGTGTTTGATTGGTACACGCTCGCCACGACATTGGCATGGGTCAGAGTTGCGGCTTTGGGTGTCCCGGTCGAGCCGCTTGTAAACTGAAGAACAGCGACATCTTCCGGAGAAACCGGAACAACCGGCTCTGCCGCGTCGGGCGTCGCCGCAAGCAATTCCGCAAAGATCTCGGGTAAAGCTGATCCTTCTTCAATGGACATTTTTTTTTCCAGTCCGAATACCGAGTGGAGGATAACCGTCTTAACATCAGTATTTTTTATCACCCGGTAAACATTTGGTGCAAAGATATCCAGTGTTACTAATGCCTTGGCGCCGGAGTCAATTAAACAACGCAGCAGCTCCTCTCCCTGCAGTCCTACGCTTATATTGACTACTATTGCTCCAATCTTCAAGACGGCGAAGAAACTGATGACATAAGTGGGGGAGTTTACAAGAATTAAGGCAACCCGGTCTCCTTTTTCTATTCCCCGTTTTTGCAGAACTAAAGCTAATTTATTTACCTTCTCATTGAGCTCCCGGTAGGAAGTGTCGGTTTCATTGAAGGACATGGCGACATAATCCGGGTATGCGGCGGCAGTATCCAGAAGAAAACGATGAACAGGAATTTCCGGATACCTGATGGAATGAGGAATGTCTTTTGGGTAATGCTTGAGCCAGGGGTAGTTCATATTATAATAACCTCCTCATTATTTAATACTAAAATATTGTTTAAAAGGGGACAGGTACAATATAAAGTAAAAATTTTCTGGATTCTGTGTCTCGCTTCGTTTGCACGGAATGATAAGAAAGGTAATACGACACAGTCTCTGCGCCGGGGAACGCCAAGGGGTTTGGCGAATTCACAACACAGGCAAAATTAAATCAATCCCAGTAACTAATTACCAGCGTCATAAATGACTTCACCGGTTCGGGCATAATCGGATAATAAAGATTTATCATCTGTCAGTTCATCCGTTGTCATAGTAACGATGTCGAGCGGAATCATGAACTTTTTGATAGTCATAACTTCTGCATCTTTTGTCAGTTTTGCCCGCTTAAAAATATTCTTATTTTTGAAATCATCAGAGATGACTATAATGTCGATATCACTGCCGTCGTTACTTTTGCCACTTACCTGAGATCCGAAAACAATAATTTTTTGCACGTTTAAACCACTTTGCTCGAGGCTATCTTTCATGAAGGCAACAGCTTTTAAAGTTGATTTTTTAACCATTTCAAAACCTCTTTACTGCTACTGACAATTTCTGAAGTATTCTTTTTTGTATAATCGCTTTTCATTCTGGTTAAATCATCGGGGTAGCGTGTCGGAATGCTCACCCTGTTGAGCTCAAATATGGCATCATATAATTTTTCTGAGGGACTCAAACCAACTTTTTCCACCAGATAAATCAAGTTGTGAACTTTGGGGGGCACTTCGTTTAGTCTGAATTGATAAAGGCCCTTAAGAGCTTTCTCAATAGTGAGATGGCACATAAACACGGCGTATATGAAACGCCTATTCTCCAGCATTATTTCTGCCGTCTTTAAATCATAAGCTGCCTGTTTGAACCATTCTTCCGGTATTTTGGTCATAAATTGTTTATTCCTAGAAGGAGTCGATTAAATATACTCGTAATTTGCTTTATTGCAATTCTTTTTTGGGCAAATTCGTAGGAAGAAAGGGACAGTAGTGAACACCTATCTATTATTTGATTTTGGATTCTCAATATTTATTTCCGTCAATAAACTTTATGGTCAAGTGTAACTGCCAGACAGGGATTTGTTTCTTTGATCATGATAAAATTAATCTGCCGGCCGGTAAGGCCGCCGGAGCCGCGGTGCGAGAAAAAGATATTCTGATGGCACATCGTGCAGTAACCGGATAATCCGATATTTTGTTCCGGAATGCCGCAATCCAGCAATTGCCTGCGGTTGGCTTCGGGTAAGTCGACCATCCATTTTTTTTTTGTTGTTTTCGGAAACAAAAAGTCTTCTTTGCCTTTTAGTTCGGCAAAGGCTTCAGCCGCAGCGGAATCAACTTCATAACAGCATTTGCCTATGGATGGTCCGATAGCCGCCAGAATATGCTGCGGCATTGAGCCATACTGCTTTTGCATTAACCGGATGACTTTGGCGCTGATGCCTGAGGCGGTGCCCCGCCAGCCGGCGTGCACCGCCGCGATGACTTTCCGCACTTTATCGACGATAAATACCGGCGCACAGTCGGCGGTTTTAATGCAAATAGCCAGACCGGGCCGATTGGTGATAGTGGCATCATAATCGAGATCGGCCCGCGAGGAAAAATAACTGCCCTGCTGCTTGATGACAATAATATCAGCGCCGTGGACCTGATTGAGGACCAGGAACTGCTCCAAAGAAATGGCAAATGCGTCCGCCAGTGTTTCCCAGTTCTGCAATACCCGGAATTCCTCATCACCTTCACGGAAACTCATGTTGAGGCTTTTGTAATCGCTCCGGGAAGCACCGCCCTGTCGTGTGCAAAAAGCATGAGTGAGAAAGTTGCATTCTGCAAAAACCGGAGCCTGAAGATAAGGGATGGAATTCTTTTTAGCAAAAGTGAACATATATCTTATTTTCCAATGCGTCTCAGGTGTGCGCAAAGATTATTCATATCTTCCGGCATTTCCGCCGTGAAAACAATTCTATTATGAGTGGAGGGGTGCAAAAAGGAGAGTTTCGCGGCATGCAGTGCCTGTCTGTCCTGCGCCTTGATCTGCGCCTTTAAGGTTGAATCCGAAACAGTGCGGATTTTAGCAGCATTGCCGTAAACAGTATCGCCGATAACCGGATAGCCCCGGTCGGATAGATGTACACGGATTTGATGCGTCCGGCCGGTCATAATTTCGACATCCAGCAGCGTCGCCAGACCATAGCGTTCTCTTACTTTCCATAAGGTGACTGCATCTCTTCCCCGCTTGCTTCTGGTGGACATTTTTTTGCGATCCCCCGGATGTCTTCCCACCGCCAGGATTATTTCGCCGGAATTGCCTTTGACATCTCCCCAGACTACCGCCTGGTAAGTTTTGTGCACGTCGTGACGGACAAATTGATCTGTCAGGCTGCGATGGGCTTCGTCAGTTTTGGCCGCCACTATCAACCCGGATGTGCCTTTATCCAGACGATGAACAATCCCCGGACGCAGAACGCCGCCGATCCCGGACAAATCATGACAATGAAAAAGCAAAGCATTAACCAGCGTCCGATCGTAATTGCCCGGCGCCGGATGCACAACCATTCCCGCTGCTTTGTTCACGACGATAATTGCCGCATCTTCGTAGACTATATTGAGAGGAATCTCCTGCGGAATGGCTGCGGCCTCCTGTGCAGATCTTATAGTCAGCCGGATGATGTCGCCTTCCTGCAAGCGTTGGGCAGGCTTTGACGGGAGGCTGTTGACCAGGACATCTCCCTCTTCAATCATGCGCTTTACCCGGGAACGCGACAAAGACGGATCGTTTTGCGGCAGAAAAATATCAAGCCGCTGGCCAGTTTGATTTTCCTTTATTTTTATTTCCGGGGACATAACACCTATTTCAGCTTTGTTTTTTCTTTCTTCCAGCTTTTGCCTGTCGCAGTACCCGCCCTGTCCGATTTTCCATGGCTATTGTAAAATCGTTATCTCCTGCCGGGCGGCCCGTTCTTGTTGCTTTTCTGATTGTATTAAAAATATCATTTTCTTCCTCGCCAAGATAAATCCGCCAATCATTGACAAGTCCATATAAACTTCTGTCTTTAACAAGGACATCATCTTCGATATTACCAACGTGATAAGCAGCACTTGACCACGGATACTCCCAAGCATGCTTAACAATACCTGCAGCAACAGGATTATTCTCAACATACCGAACAGCAGCCAGTAGATGACGCTCGTCGAGAACACATGAACCGAATCGTCCCTGAAATAAATAGCCGCGCACCCCTTCCTGGAAGTTCTTCATGCGAGTGTATCGTTTATGCGCTTCTCCAAATCCCCTGGCCAATGAAGATTCAGTGTGCGGCAACGCAACAAAGTGAACATGATTAGTCATCAGACACCAGGCAAGAATATCAATTTCGCAGCGCTGAGTTTCTTCTTTGATAAACTGCAAATAGGTGTTTCTGTCGCTATCGTTTTTAAAAATATCCATAGAACGTACACCACGTTGCGTGATGTGATGAGGATATTCGACAGCTACTATACGAGATATGCGCGCCATGGGAAGAGATTAGAACATTATACTATCTTTTTCAAGAGAAATAGGTGTTATGTCCCCCGAATTCCCTTACTTTATCATACATATGTATTATTTAAAATACAACTAATATTTAAATCTTTTGCCACTTGTTCATTCCCTTCTAAAAACGTCTTCAAGAACTCTTTCTAGAACAAAAGTTACCTTCTTTTATATGAATAAACTAAATAAGATAAAGAAAAAAAATTTATTTTTCGTATCTTCTTGCTACTGCTAAACTTGCAAGCCCTAATGCAAGCAAGAATGCTGATGCTGGCTCAGGCACTGGAGTAGGCCCATTTGCTATTGGAAGAGGTGCTGCGAGATATCCGTCAATGTATGAACCTGAATCATATATCCTTATAGGAATTGATCCTGTAAGTGCCATGCTTCCAATTCCATCAGGAACTGAAACTCCGTTTTGAGGAGCGTAGCCAATTGAAGCGTTCCAAGGAGGTCCTCTGATATTTTCAAGAAGAGCTGTTGAATTAAATTGATAATTTGTTGAACCATTAAGATTAGATGTTAAGTTTTTGGTCCAATCCATTGGTATCACTGCATTTCCTCCGAAGTTAACGTTTTCAAGTTTGACTTGGTTTCCATAAAAACCTGAATCATTTGTAGGTCCTGTGTAATTAATCTGAAACTGTGCGCCTGAATCATTATATTCTCCGCTAACAAGGAAATTTCCTATTGTTGTTGGAGTTATTGGTAAAGCTTCTGCTCTTTGAACAGGTGATGCTGCAATGATTGCTGCGAGTGTTCCTGCTGCAATTCCTACTTTTGCGCTTACGGAAAGATTATGGAAAAGGACCTGGAGGGACGAAAACAAGCCCGGACGGCTGGGTGTTTTGGTTGCGGTTGTAGCGAAGGGAAGGGTATGGCTGCTCCGGGGTGGGCCGCGGGATGGGGATTGCCCTGGGGAGCATGAGGCCAATGAGGTCAACGGAAATCCGGCAATACTGAAATATCCGCCTGCCGGCATCCAGAGTTCATTGAGATAACGCTCGATCCCCCGGATCATGCGGATTAGACCGTCTACAACCTGCATAGGCAAATGACCGATCTGCTTATACAACACCTGCTGCAATGTGCTGCGCAGCTCGTTGATGATGATTTTCTTTTCCAGGTTAGAACAAGCGTATATCTGCGCCTGTCTTTTCGCATGCAGTTCAATTTTCGACGGCTTCCACTGCTTTCCCCAACTTTTCATTTGCGTGGACAACGCACTCTGCCAACTGTCACCACCACCACCCGGCATATGATACCTCCTGTTTTATATTATAAGTCCCAATAATCTGCAAAATATATGCCTGATATTGATATATCCACTGGAATTTATGGCACATACCCGGCTATACCGGAATGGATAAGAGCTTACGCCGATTAAAATATTTTTCCGGCATGATACTTGGATTGGTGTTTCCCCGGCTATCGGCAAAAAGTGTAAAGAAATCCGACAGTGGTTTAGAGAGCTTCCGAGGGCAAATCAATTAATTCGAAAAAAATTTTTCTCTTTCAAGCAATAATCGAGAATAGAGTATGAAAATGGGCGCTGTTTCATTTCCACAAATTTTTATCAATCTTTTCAAAATCGGCTGTCGTTTGCAAAAACTCTTTACAGTCTTTATCGCTCCATGTCCCGGCGAGATGATCTAAATCATTATAGACTACAGTGCGTTTTTTCTTTTTGATGCCCAAATCTTCCTGAAGAAGTTTTACTAATGCTGCATTGATGCTTGAACCTTCTTTTTTTGCCTTTTCCTTAAGGGCTTTTATTGTTAAGTCATCAAGCCCTCTAATTGTCATTGTCGTCATATTTGTCTCCTTTGCTATAGCGCTTTATGCAAAATAAGCCCGGGGATGTTGTCAAAATGTTCATCATAGCTGAAGAGCGCCAGCGCGTGCCGCATGGCCGAAGCTGCCACCCATAAATTGTTCGTCGGAATGGGTTTGCCCTTTTTCTTTACTTCCCAGTAAATCCTTGCATAAAACTCGGCAGTTTCTTCATCCAGCTGCAGCAGATTGACGCGTGGAGAATCCAGGAATTGTTCCAGTTCTTTTCTGTTTGTCGGTTCTTTTGTTCCACCCTTGAAACCGCTTAATAATTCGCCCAAAACGACAATATTGATTCCGATGTATTCTGTTTGCTTAAAAGTATTTACGGCATCAGCATCGTTCTTTTTGAATGCGACATAAGCATTGGTATCAATTATAATTCTTTTCATCAGGTTTCTTTCCTTTGCATTTGACTGCATGTATGTAATTATAGCACATTGCAGTCATTATGTGGTAGCAAAAATTTTTTACGGATCCTCTTTAGGTTTGTTCCGGGTACATCCTCTTTGCCGCCTTGCTATGCGTTGATTCACTGAAATCAAATCTCCCCCAACCCCTGTTTGTAAAAGAGGGGAATGCTTCATGAGGGCACTGGATCTTCTTTAGAGAGGCATTGTTGCAAACCTTCCAGGATGAAGGTAAATTCATCTTCGGTCACCGTCCGCAGGTCCAGCAGAATTTCATCTTTATCAACCCGGACAATAATCGGAACTTCCACCTTGCGCAAAGCAGCCTCCAACCGGCCGGCGGACATTTTTTTATTTTTTACGCCAACCACAACAGTGGGAATTTTTTCCAGCGGCAGAGAGCCGCCGCCTGCCGCCGAAAAAGATTCCTGGAGAGATACCGTAAGTGCGGCTAATTTCGCCCGGCGCAATTTACCGGCCAGCAGAGAGGCGCGTTTTTTAACATCAGCAAGGGGTTCGGTCAGTGATTTCAAAGGTCTTAAAGAAGATGCCGCCTGGGATGGATTGAGGTAATGGATGAGTGTTGCCTCCAGCGCCGCGAGGGTGAATTTATCAATTCTCAGCGCCCGGTTGAGCGGGTTTTTTTTAATCAGGCCCAGAATCTCCTCTTTGCCGACAATAATGCCGGCCTGCGGTCCACCCAGCAGTTTATCTCCGCTGAAGGTGACCACGTCAATGCCGGTGGCCACGGCCTCCCGTACCGTTGGCTCGTGCTGCAGGCCGTATTTTTCCAGATCCAGCAGGCAGCCGCTGCCCAGATCGTCCATTACCGGAATCCCTTTTCTTTTACCCAGCGCCGCCAGAGAAAGAATGTCTGCTTCTTCAGTAAAACCGACGATGCGGTAATTGCTGGTATGAACTTTTAGAATGAGACCGGTATCGGCGCCGATAGCTTTTTCGTAATCACTCAAACGGGTGCGGTTGGTTGTTCCCACCTCCCGCATAATAGCTGCGCTTTTCTGCATAACTTCCGGAATACGAAACTCACCGCCTATTTCGATGAGTTCGCCGCGGGAAACGATGGCCTCTTTCCCTTCGGCCAAAGTATTGAGAACAAGCATTACGGCGGCAGCGTTGTTATTGACAATGCACGCATCTTCCGCGCAGGTTATAGTGCAGATTAATTCCCGGACATGGTCGTAACGGTTGCCCCGCTCCCCGCGGGCGAGATCGAACTCCAAATTGGAATAGCCGCAGCCGACTTCGAAAATTCTCTGCAGGGCGGAGGCGGCCAGCGGGGCGCGCCCCAGGTTTGTATGCAGGATGACGCCGGTGGCGTTGACTACGCGCTGCAAGCGGCAGGAGTGCAAATCTTTAATCAATTTTTCCACCGCTTGGGCAACATAAGTTGCATCTATAGTGGATTCGATATTTTCTTTGGGAGAAGAATTCACTATTTCATCCCGCAATTTCTGCACAACCTTTTGGCTCGTTTCTTTGACTATTTCACGCGATGCCAGCGCGTAAATATCTCTTTTTTCCAAAAGAAGGATTACTTCGTCAATCTTCGGCAGGCTTTTCAATAATAATTTTCTTTTTTCATCCATAAAAGGCTCCTTGACAGCGGCTAATTAATATTGGCCTGCTTACGGCAAAATTCACGGAAATTATTTACGGCAATAAAAAATTCCCGCATCATGATTACCCAGTAATAGCGACCCTGCGGCGTTAAATATAAATGGGGTGCAAAGTAGCGGAAAGAACCGGCCAGAACGCAGGCGATCATTTCCTTCCACAATGATTTCAAAAACTTACCGTCGTACTTTTCTTCCAGTTTCGCTACATTGATTTTCGTGCTGAATAATTTCATCAGGAAATCATAGCTCATTTGATCATGAAGGCTAAATCTGCGGGAGGCCATAAGCGGCAGCATATTTTGGTCAAGAGCGGAAATATAGCCATTGATATCGAATGTGTTGGCATAGCAAACTCCCTGGAGATAGCCGATTGCACCGCTGCCCAGCCCGGCATATTCATCGTAATCGACGACATATTCATCGATCAGCGTCTTTTTGCTTTTTTTTCTCGAAAAGCACCACGCGGAAGAATAATCATACTTTTGTTCCAGGCGTCGGGCAATGAGCTTGTAAAACTTTTTTTCGCGGTTGAAATTAACCGCTCCGATTGTTTTATCCATGAGGTTTTGAGTGATTGTGGAAACCATCAAAGGATAAAATGTGATTTGCTCCATGTTTAATTTCAGCAAAATATCCAGATCGTCATTGAGGGTCTGGGGTGTCTGTGACGGAAAATTGAAAATCATATCGGCATTAACAGTATCGAAGCAGCCCTGAATGGCGCCCAGCTTTTCGGCGATTAAGTTCCCCGAGCCGTATTTTTCGAAGCGGCCGATTTTTTTCAGCAGTTCATCATTAAAGGTCTGCACGCCGACGGAAAGACGATTAACCCCGGCATTCTGCAAGATGGAGATATTCCCGGGAGTCAGATGATTGGGGTTTGTTTCCACGGATATTTCCCGGATGGGAAAGCATGATCTGGCATATTGCAGCAAAGCAGCCAGTTCATCAATCAAAATGGTGGGTGTTCCACCACCGACATAAATTCCCGCAAAGGAGAAATTCTTTTCCCGATAAAGTTTAATCTCTTTCGTCAGCGCCCGGAAATATTTACGGGTCAGGTTTTCATCAAAGCGCACCCGGTGGAAGGAGCAGTAGGGACAAAGTTCTTCGCAAAAGGGGATATGAATATAAAGCAGGCGCTGCTTATTGTCGCTGCAAGAAGGCAAGGCCGGGGCAATTTCTTCTTCAAATTTCAGCGCGCGGGCAAATTGATTTCTGGCAATTTTAGTGATTATTGAATTAAGCAAATATTAACCTTTCACTCGGTATAGGATGTTTAGCAAAAGAAGGGCTCATATTGCAAGCTACAATTGCTTGAAATTACGAAGAATAGATGTTATAGCCCCAAACCGAATATTCAGCAGGTGGCAATTTAATGGATAAAAACAGAGTATTAACGTTGTGGGATGATGATGGTGTAAATGAAAAAGACACCGCCGTTTTGCGTCAAAAATCTGCCGAGGTTCCCGTCCCGCTGGATAAAGAATCCTTAAATGCCGTTCAAACACTTATTGATTGCTTTCTGGAAAGGGATGACGCTTCCGGCCTTGCAGCTCCCCAGATAGGCATTACGAAGAAAATTATCGTCTTTCGGAATAAAAACGTCGGGGAAAAAGAGAAATTGAAGCCCGAGGATTTCGAAGTACTGATCAATCCCCGGATTACTCAGACCCGCGGCGAAAAAGTTACTATGGCTGAAGGTTGTTTGTCCTGTCCGGACGTTCAGATAGAAGTCAGCCGCTTTCCGGAAATCAAAATCCGCGCCCTGAATGCCAGAGGAGAAAAAATCAGCAAGCGATATCTGGATTATGTTGCCCGGGTAATTCAGCATGAGATCGATCATCTGGATGGCAAGTTAATTGTTGATTATGAGGGAGACATCTATTACCCCAAGCGCAAAGAACAACTTATGAGCAAACTCTTTGGCAAAACATGATGAGATTGATATCATTCAATGTTTTATTGAACCGAAAATTTCTTGACTAAATCTTGAAATCTATTCTAAGTTGAAACTGTTCTCACCCATTGATAATGGAAATTTATTTAGTGTTTCATTATAACTTTCATCGGAGTATTTAATGCTGAGAGTCCATTGTCCCGAATGCAAAAAATCCTTCTTTTGGACCGATGATATGCCGGCGCAGGGTAAGTGCTCCAACGCCGACTGTGAATGGAATTATGATATTCATGCCGCATTAAAGCAAAACGTGGACAGGCAAAATGCCGCAGCAGAAAAAGATGTTTTGCTTTGTCCTTTCTGTGGAGAAAAAATAACTTCCCGAGTTACTATCTGCCGGCATTGCAGTAATGTTGTGCTGGGCACTAAAGTTTTCAAAAAACGATATTTTTTTATGGCTGTCTGCATCGTCCTGACTGCATTATCTCTTGTTTATAAATATATGGTTAAATAGAGATGAAAAAAACGCCGCTATATGAAAAGCACGTTGCTCTGCATGCCAAAATGATTGATTTCGGCGGCTGGGCCATGCCCGTTCAATATACGAATGTCATTGATGAACACAAAACGATCCGCGCCGCCGCCGGCATTTTTGATATTTGCCACATGGGGGAAATTGCAGTAAGAGGACCGCAGGCATTAGACCTCCTGCAGTTTGCCCTGACCAGAAATTTGCAGAAGCAGGAGACCGGTCAGATTAAACTTTCCGCCCTGCTCACCGACGATGGCGGTATAATTGATGATTTAACCGTCTATAAACTTGCTCCCGATTACTACATACTGGTTACCAATGCAACGACCTGTGCGAGCGATTGGCAGCGGATAAATGAACTGCGGCAGTCCCGGGAGTTTGAATGTACGGTTGAAAATATCAGCGATAAAATCGGTA
Source organism: Deltaproteobacteria bacterium HGW-Deltaproteobacteria-12 (assembly GCA_002840565.1). GTDB lineage: Bacteria > Desulfobacterota > Syntrophia > Syntrophales > Smithellaceae > MVRV01. The sequence goes on from PHBK01000004.1 coordinate 46,012, forward strand.
AACTTGATTTGCAGGGACCTTGTTCTCAGAAAATTCTCCATGCTCTGACCAATTATGATTTTAGTACTTTGCCATATTATCATTTTATGGAATTGAAAATATCGGGACAACCCGTAATCATTTCCCGCAGCGGCTACACGGGAGAAGATGGCTTTGAAATTTATACGCCGGCTGCGATCAGCGGCGATTTATGGGATAAACTTCTGGAAGCCGGCGTCGAGTATGGTTTGAAGCCTGCAGGGCTCGGGGCCCGTGATACTCTGCGGCTGGAAGCAGGTATGATGCTTAACGGGCAGGATATCACGGACACAGTAAGTCCGTTGGAAGTAACTTACAGCTGGCTTGTTGACCTGGAAAAGGAATTTGCCGGCGCCGCTGCGGTCCGGGCTTTAAAACTATCCGGTATTAAGAAAAAAATGGTCGGTCTGGAGATGACCGGAAGGGGCATCGCCCGTCACGGCTATAAAGTTTTTCAGGGTGATAATGAAATAGGTGTTGTTACTTCGGGAACTTTCGCCCCATCTTTAAATAAAGCTATCGCTTTGGCTTTTGTTGACGTCGACTGCTGTGCAGCCGGTACCGAAGTATCCATTGCTGTTCGCGAGACATTATGCCCGGCAAAAGTCGTTAAAATTCCTTTTTATAAAAGGCTGATAACCTAACCACCTAATAACCTGAAGGTCACGAGAGGTGGCGCGAGGTCACAAGAGACTGAGGGCTGACTACTAAGGGAAAAACACCTGAGAAAAAAAATAAAGGAGAACCAATATGTCCAAACAAAATCCGACCGACAGGCTTTATTCCAGTGAACACGAATGGACTAAGGATAATGGCGACGGCACAGTTTTAATCGGCATTACCGATTACGCACAGGAGATGCTGACGGATATCGTTTTCGTCGAACTGCCCCAGATAGGGAAAAAAGTCGTTAAAGGCGAACCTATGGCGGTTGTGGAATCAGTAAAATCGGTTTCCGATATTTATGCTCCGGTCAGTGGGGAGATAGTTGATGTCAATAAAATATTGGAGGAAGATCCGGCTCTTCTCAATTCAGATGCTTTTGGTGAAGGCTGGATTGCCCGGATGCGTGTTGCAGATGCCGCCGAACTCGCTTCGCTGCTGGATGCCGCAGCATATGATCTGATGATTACAGAGGAAAAACACTGATGGATTATACCCCTCATACAGAGGAAGACATAGCTCAAATGAAAACAGCCGTCGGCATTGCGAATGTCGAAGAACTGTTTGCCGATATTCCGGCAAAATACATACTTCGGCAATTACCGGATATTCCGGCGCCTCTTTCCGAGCAGGAAACAATCTCTCTCCTCAAGGGCATCAGTCGGAAAAATGTGCTGCCGCGTTTGACATTGACCGGCGCCGGCGCTTATCATCATTATATTCCGTCAATTGTAGGACACATAATTAATCGCGCTGAATTTTACACCGCCTATACCCCCTATCAGGCGGAGATCAGTCAGGGGATTCTGCAGGCTATTTACGAATACCAGACCATGATTGCGCATCTCACCGGCATGGAAATCGCCAATGCCTCAATGTATGACGGCGCTTCGGCTATGGCCGAAGCGGCAATTCTCTCCGCTAAAACGCTGAACCGTTCCAGAATTCTTATCGCCCGGAGCGTACATCCTGAGTATCGGGCTGTTGTGCGCACATACTGCTGGGCTAACGGCTATTCATTGTACGAAATACCATTTGCGAAATCAGGCCAAACTGATATCGAGTTGCTCCAGCAGGAATTGGCTCACGACGTCGCCGCTGTTCTGGTGCAAAGCCCCAATTTTTTCGGGAGCATTGAAGATATCTCTCCCATCGCCGCTGCGGTCCATGGCTGTGGCGGACTGCTCGTCGCCGGTTTTACCGACGGGACGGCACTGGGTGTGCTGAAGCCGGCTGGTGAACTGGGAGCTGATTTTGTTGTGGGGGAGGGTCAGAGTTTCGGAAATCCGCTCAATTACGGGGGGCCTTATCTCGGAGTTTTCGCCGCCCGTGAAAAATTTCTGCGCAGAATTCCCGGACGTCTGGTCGGGGCCACCGTGGATAAAAACGGCCGGCGCGGTTTTGTTTTAACTCTCCAGACCCGTGAGCAGCATATCCGCCGTGAAAAAGCCACCTCCAACATCTGCTCCAATGAAGCTCTGTGCGCGATGGCGGCCGGAGTTTATCTGGCTACCCTGGGTAAAAATCTGCAAAAACTGGCCGCGCTAAATGTTCAGAAAACGCAATATTTAAGAGGGCAGCTCCTGCGGCTTCCCGGCTGGCAGGAAGTCTTTAGTGCACCGGTTTATAATGAGTTCGTTCTGAGCTGTCCTGATGCTAAAAAAGTAAATAAGAAATTGGGGGAAGCCGGAATAATCGGAGGCTACGAATTGCACAAAGATTATCCGGAAATGGAAAACGCTCTGCTCTTCTGCGCGACGGAAATGCTTACCAAAGATGACATTGATCGGGTAATTTCAACAATAAAATAATAGAGGAAAACCTGATGAATCCGCAGGAAGGCGCAGGCAGACAAATCGAAATATATAAGCGTCTGAGTGGCGCTGAAAAACTCAACATTGCGTTTGGAATGTGGGAAATGGCGCTGGCACAGGTAAGGGCATCGGAAAAGGCTATGCATCCGGAATTGAGCAATGAAGAAATTGAAAAACGCAGCAGGAAGAGGATGACCGGTGGAACAGTCTGACGCCGTCGGAAAGACAAATAAAAGACGCTTGTGGCATTGTCGCTGTTCAAGGTGACAGCCTGGAAAAAACATATATTAAAGAATGGGCGGGGAAAATGGGGATTGCAAAGGAAATCAACTCTATAATGGAAGGCAAGAATTTGCCAAATTTAACGTAGGAAGAGATGGTAAAACCATGTTTTTGGATAAATTAATTTAACTTAGAAAAGTAATTCAGATAGCAAAAAATAAACTGTCGGAAGGCAGGGAATGATACAATTGAGCAAGGAGTTTTCTAATGGAGTTGATTTTTGAAAAAAGCCGCCCCGGACGCAGCGCCGCCAGCATTGCCGAAAGCGATGTTCCCTTTATAAATATTGACGCCGTGATCGATAAAAAATATCTGCGCGCCGGATTGGATTTGCCGGAAGTGGCCGAAGTGGATTTAGTCCGTCATTATACCAATTTATCCCGCCGTAATTTCGGCGTTGATCTGGGATTTTATCCATTGGGTTCCTGCACCATGAAGTACAATCCCAAAGTGAATGAAAATGCCGCCGCCCTGCCCGGTTTTACGGGATTGCATCCTTACGGCGATGATGAGTTGGCGCAGGGGAATATGCAATTAATTGATGAGCTGGAGCAGTGCCTTTGCAATATTTTCGGCATGGCTGCCTTCACGTTGCAGCCGGCAGCAGGCGCACACGGTGAACTGACCGGCGTGATGATGATAAAAAAATATTTTGAAAAGCGGGGCGAAAAACGTCATCTCATCCTTATTCCTGATGCCGCCCACGGCACTAATCCGGCTTCCGGCGCCTTGTGCGGTTTTGAAACAGTAACTCTGCGCACCAACGGGGAAGGCGGCGTGGACATTGAACATCTGAAATCATTGATGACGGAAGATGTGGCTGCGTTGATGCTGACCAATCCCAATACTCTGGGACTTTTCGAGCGCAATATTGAAACAGTATCGAGCATCATTCATGCGCAGGGGGGCCTGCTCTACGGAGACGGGGCCAATGCCAATGCTTTCCTGGGCATAACGAGGCCGGGAGATTTGGGCTTCGACGTCATCCAGCTCAATTTGCATAAGACTTTTTCCACGCCGCACGGCGGAGGCGGTCCCGGCAGCGGACCGGTGGGAGTGGGCAGGGCGCTGGTTGATTATCTGCCTGTGCCGCGTATAGTGAAAACGCACGATGGTTACCGGTGGTCGAACAAATTCCCGGATTCCATCGGACGGGTCAAAGCTTTTTACGGCAACTTCAACGTTATCGTCAAAGCCTACACATACATCCGTTCACTCGGAGCGGCAGGCCTGCAGCGAGCCACTTCAATGGCTGTTCTGAATGCCAATTACATCAAAGAAAAGTTAAAACCATATTTTGATTTGCCTTATGACCGCATCTGTATGCACGAATGCGTTTTCTCCGGCTCCCGGCAGGTATCGGAAAATGGCGTGCATACCACGGACATAGCCAAAAGACTGATCGATTTCGGTTATCATCCGCCGACGATTTACTTCCCGCTGATTGTTCCCGAAGCCATTATGATTGAGCCGACGGAAACGGAAAGCAAGGAAACGCTGGACGCTTTTTGTGAGGCGATGATCGCTATCGCCCGCGAGGCCAAAGATAGTCCGCAACTGGTTAAAGATGCCCCATGGAGTACAGAGGTTAAAAGGCTGGACGAAGTTCTGGCCGCCCGCAAACCTGATGTCTGCTGGAAAAAAAAGTAACAGACTGTTGAAAAAGGCTCATCTGCTGTTTATGACCTCGCGTGACCTTTAGTTTATCAGGTTACGTTACGCTTCGGCTCTCGCTGCTCACGCACCCATACAGTGCGCTCCGCTGCTCAATCCTCGCGATGCCTTGCACCTTAACCTTTTTGAACAGTCTGTAGAACAGAATTTTTAGTGCACTGATAGTTATTGCTATGATTTATTTTGCTACAAATCTTAATTACTGGTTGTGGAAGATATGAATGAAAAGAGGCAAAAACCGCAACTCCTGCGCAAACCTCCCTGGCTGAAAGTACGTCCGCCTTACGCGGCCGAATGCCGGAAGATTAAAAACACTCTGGCTGAACTTGAACTCCACACGGTCTGCCAGGAAGCGGCCTGTCCGAATATCGCCGAATGTTTTGCCGGCGGTACGGCGGCTTTTTTAATTCTCGGAAACATCTGCACTCGTCATTGTCTTTATTGCAATGTGCAGCAGGGCATGCCTCTGCCCGTTGCAGAAAATGAATTAGATCAGCTTATTGCGGCCGTGCAGAAAATGAATTTAAAGTATGTCGTCGTCACTTCGGTTACCCGCGATGATCTCCCCGACGGCGGCGCCGGATTTTTTGCGGACTGCATCAGCAAATTACGCCAGGCCCGAACGAATTGCAAAATCGAAGTACTGATTCCCGATTTTCAAGGCAGTTTACCGGCGCTGGAGGCAGTTATTGCCGCTCATCCGGATGTTGTCAACCACAACATGGAAACAGTAAAACCTTTATTCCCAAGGCTGCGGCCGCAGGGCAACTATGATGTTTCCTTAGAACTGCTCAAAAAAGTGGCGGCTTCGGCCGTTATTGCGAAAAGCGGCTTCATGGTTGGCTTTGGCGAAGGAAATGATGATATATTGCATTTGATCGACGATTTGGCCGCAGTGTCCTGTGCGCGCCTGACAATAGGCCAATACCAGAGGCCGACCATGCAACACTGGCCTGTTGCCAAATATTATCATCCCGATGAGTTTGCTAGGCTGAGGGAAATTGCTTATCAAAAAGGGTTTCAATATGTCGAGGCCGGCCCGCTCGTGCGCAGCTCCTATCATGCAGGGCAGGCGGATCTGGGAAACGACGTATAGATAGATTTTAATCAGTTGTATCGTTTGTCTCCGGCAAAGGCCTTTTTTGGGGGCGCAAATGTGCCGGCATTATGTCATTGACTTAATCGGTTTCTCTATTTATATTTCCGCTAGGGAACAAAGAATCGCAGTTGGGCCAACAAGATAACTATTATGAGGAGATACGGGAATGGATGACAACAATGATGGAAGCAAATCGAGCTGGAAATTATGGCTTGCTGGTATTCTGCTGGTGCCGATTATCGGATTTATTCTTTATACCTGGTTTACTCTCACCTGGAGTTTCTCCAAGGGCGAGCGGGCGGGTTATATCCAGAAACTGTCCAAGAGCGGCTGGATCTGCAAAACATGGGAAGGTGAAATGGCCATGGTAACCATGCCCGGCGCCATCCCGGAAAAATTTCTTTTCAGTATCCGGGACGACGAAGTGGCCAGACGCATTAATCAGTTTGCCGGCAAACGGGTTTTGATCGTTTATGAACAGCATAAAGGAGTCCCTACAAGCTGTTTTGCCGATACGGAATATTTTGTTGTTGATGCCAAAGCTATCGAATAAAAAATTGGCGGGAATCTGCCAGTCGTATTATCGGGACAATTCCCTGTACTGGAGTTAAAATGATGTTGCGGAGAAGAGAGGCTGATGGGAAAAATCTTCTTTTCATGTTTGTGTTGCATCTTTTTTACAGGGGTGACTATGGCTGCGGAAAATAATCCGGCAAAAGATAAAATCAAAACAGGGCAGGGAGAAATCACCATTACTTTCCTCGGACATGCGACATTGATATTGTCCTATGCCGGAAAGGTTATCCACATTGATCCGGTTATGCAGTATGCTGATTATTCGACCCTGCCGAAAGCCGACTTGATCCTTGTTACCCATGAGCACGGCGATCACCTCGACCTCCAGGCGATAAGCGCCGTCAGAACAGGCGCAACGGCGCTGGTGGTCACAGAGAATGCCGCGCAACAGGTCACCGGAGGCATTGTCCTGAAAAACGGTGATGAAAAGACAATACAGGGGTTTCAGATTGCAGCTGTGCCCGCCTATAACCTGGTGAATATGCGGAGCCCGGGCGTTCCCTTCCATGCCCGCGGCATCGGCAACGGCTACATTATTACCTGCGGCGACCAGCGGATTTATATCGCCGGAGACACGGAAAATACCCCGGAGATGAAAAGCCTGAAAAATATTCAGATCGCTTTTCTGCCCATGAATCTGCCCTACACAATGACACCGGAAATGGTTGCGGATGCTGCAAAGGCCTTCCGTCCCCAAATCCTATATCCTTACCATTACGGCAATACGGACACGAAAAAACTGATTAACCTTCTTAAAGATGAGAAAGATATCGAAGTGCGCATCCGCAAAATGATGTGATTTTTCGGGTGATATTAAGGGAAAGGAAAATGATATTTGCCTGAAATCAAGATTGGACAGGCTGTGGATGTCATTGTGGAGCAGGGCTTGATCAGAGCGTCCTTTGTTCAGGATATTTCGGATGACAGGATCATTCTTTTGCAGATTACACCGCCCCTTCCCGGCAGTTATATCAACAAAACCATTCTTGTAACATATTTAACCAAAGAAGACCGGCATGTTCGCCGGTGCTTCCAGGCTAGAATAACCGAAATCCGTGAAGGTTATATCACGGTGGGCCGCGGGTTTCCGGTTATCATCGTCAAGCGTCTTTCGCCGGACGAAGTGTGCGATCTTCGGACTCATCAGAGGCACCGGCCTCATCCGGAGATGAAAATCATGATTGGTGAGGAATATGTTGAAATTATCGACATATCACCCAGCGGCGCGCATCTTGTCCGTACTGTCGGCGTAAAATCAATTCTGCGAGTGAGCGATACCATCATTCTGACAATCCGGAACGGAGCCGAGCAGTATAACAGACCTGCCCGCATTATCCGTCGATGGCACTCCCGGGGTGCTGACGGTCCGGAACATCTGGCCATAATTTTTATGGCAGAAAAAATATAATCTCCGCTGAATAAACACAAAATAAAGCGATCCTTTAATATAACGATTTGTCTGGACAGAAAAGGCGAAAATTAATAAAGAAAATGAACGCTGTAAATGGGACAAGACGAAGGGATCAATCCATGAAGATATTATATTACGATTGTTTTGCCGGCATCAGCGGCGACATGAATCTGGGTGCCATGATTGATCTGGGTGTGCCCGGTGACTTCCTGCTGGAAGAATTGAAAAAACTGGCTATCGGGGAATATGAAGTCAAAATTACCCGGGACAAGAGGAAGGGCATTACGGGAACCAGAGTCGATGTGCTTGTTAATCATGAAGTATCGGCGGGGAAGCACTTATCCCACCCGTCAGCCAGGACATTTCAAGATATAGTCCGGATTATCAGCAAAAGCGATTTGTCCGCCAAGGCCAAGGAGATCAGTCTTCATATTTTCACGAAAATTGCCGAGGCCGAAGGAAAGATTCACGGGCACAAGGCCGACGATGTCCATTTCCATGAAGTCGGCGCCGTCGATTCCATTGTGGACATTGTCGGTGCGGCCGTTTGTCTCACCTGGCTAAGTCCCGACCGGATCATTTCCTCACCACCGCAGGTCGGCGGAGGTTTTGTCCGCTGTGCCCATGGAATTTTACCGGTGCCGGCACCGGCGACCGTAGAAATTCTCCTGGGGATTCCTGTGAAATCGGGGGCTGTCCCCTTTGAGGCCACGACACCCACCGGGGCAGCGATCCTGGCGGCTACCGTGGACACCTTCACGGAGGAACTGAATTTCACGCCGCAGAAAATCGGCTATGGCATCGGCCACCGGGATACGGATATCCCCAATGTACTGCGCACTTACCTGGGAGAGATGTCCGCTGATGATTTTTCACGCTCCACGGATGATACGGAAAAGCAGACAGCCCTTCTGCTGGAATGTAACATCGACGACATGAATCCGGAAATGTATGAAGACGTGATGGATGCGCTGCTGGCTAAGGGCGCTTACGATGTATTTCTTACCCCGGTAATCATGAAAAAGTCCCGTCCGGCGATCAAGATCAGCGTCCTGTGCAGTGAGGAAAAACGTTCGGCGATGGAGGAAATCCTCTGGCTTTCCACCTCCACCTTCGGCCTGAGGGTTCAACGGGTGTCCAAAACCATGCTGCAGCGGGATTTCTCGACCGTGAGCACGAAGTTCGGGAATGTTTCCGTCAAAAACGGGTACTGGCGGGGCCGGAAAATCAAAACCAAACCGGAGTATGAAGATTGCAGGAGATTGGCCAGGGAGAATGGAGTCAGCGTAAAAGAGATATATGATCTGTTGCTTTGCCCGGACAATGCCGATTTAAAGCCGGATGGTACGAAGAAATAAGGAAGGTTGAAGATATGGATGCCCATGAAGCACGGTTGTTCCTGGAAAATATCCGGGATAAGAAAATAGATATTGAAGAAGGTGTCGCCCGATGGCAGGAAATGTCTTATGTTGATCTGGGATGCGCGAAGCTCGACGTCCACCGGGAGAAGCGGGTTGGGTATCCGGAGGTGATCTACTGCCCGGGGAAAACTACCGGGCAGGTGAGAACCATTGTGCAGGCAATGCTGACAATGGATGCAAACATCCTGGCCACGCGGGCCACGGAATCACAGTATGAGGAGATAAGGAAGCTGTGTCCCGATGCCGTTTATAATTCGTTGGCCAGGACCATCACCGTGCGGAAGAAAGTAATGGAGACGCCGGATAGTTATATTGCCGTAGTCACCGCAGGCACCTCTGATTTGCCTGTTGCCGAGGAAGCGGCCGTTACCGCGGAGATTTTCGGCAATCGTGTAGAGAGGATAGTTGATGTCGGGGTAGCCGGCGTGCACCGCCTTTTTAACAAACTGGATGTTATCCGGGGGGCGAAAGTGATCGTCGTGGCCGCCGGGATGGAAGGAGCCCTGCCCAGTCTCGTCGGCGGACTCGTGGACAAACCGGTGATCGCCGTGCCGACCAGCGTGGGCTATGGCGCCAGTTTCCAGGGAATCGCCGCGCTTTTATCCATGCTCAACAGTTGCGCCGGCGGCGTTTGCGTCGTCAATATCGACAACGGATTCGGTGCGGGGTATATGGCCAGCATGATCAATAAGCTGCGCTGACAGGCTGTTGAAAAGGGCTCATCTGCTGCGTTACGTTCCGGGCCGCGGTGCTCACGTATTACCATATACGCTCCGCGCCTCGGTCCTCGCGCGCCTTGCATCTAAACCTTTTTGAACAGCCTGTAAAATTAGTGCTTTTCAGTGCAGTTGGTTTGGAAAAGAACCATATCTAATCCGGTTAATGAGTTCTTATGATTACGTATAGTAAGCTGAAATTCACACACCTGCAACGGTGGAGAAAATACAAGACTTCAAACAAGTGTCAATGATTCAGTTTTCTTAATAATTGTGATATATTTAACAATGTTTTATGAAGTATCAAAGCCAACGGGCATAAATGTGAGATAATTTGGCACCACCGGAAAAACAGACGACAAACGTAGAAAATAAATATGAACCTAATATCGGGAGAAACCGGGTTAGCTGACTCAAAAACCATGATTATACGAAAATAAAGGATTAGGTAGTGTCAAAAGTTTCATGAAAACTAGGTCGGATACCTGAAAAGCGAGATAGGATTTTTTAAGGAGACGTAATGAAGAAAATTCTTATTATGACGATTTTAACATTAACTTTTATAATTACAATCCTTGTTAGCAATGCAAAATCAAATCAACTGATATACACGGAAGTTGTCGCAGTACCTGATGTCAATAAACAAGCCCTATTTCAGCGTGCCAATATTTGGGCAGTAAGTGCTTTTAATAATGCAAAAACTGCCATTCAGGTCAATGATAAAGAATCTGGTCAAATTATTGGGAAGAGTGCTTTGAAATATAGGCAAAGTTTTATAGGAGGATCAAATAATACTTTGGGATATATTAATTTTGTTTTCAAAATATTTATCAAGGATGGCAGATATAAATATGAATTTTCAGAGTTTGTCCATGAAGCATCCTTATCAACTTCAGGCCTCAGAGAAGATTTCGGTCTAATTACGGAAGATAAGGAATACCAGGGTAAGATGGTAGGGGTGGGCTTTTTAAAACCTTCGAAGAGTTGGGTTGATGACGTATGGAAAGATATGAAAATACAAATTGAGCGTGAAATATTATATGGAGCCATATCGAGCCTTAAAGAGGTAATGATAAACAAAGGTGATAAAAATAATGATAATTGGTAAAAATGTGGTTATGCAATATGTGGTGTGGTAGGTATAAAAATTAACCATCGGGAGAATCATGAAGAAAACTATTTTATACGCTATTGCAGGTTGTATGATTATCGTTTGTTCTAGTGGGTGTTCAAATATGGCTCCGGCATGTGCGGACAAAAGTACGGTTGACTTGGTCGTGAAGGTCGTAAATGATCACTTGTTTGACAAGGGATTAATTACCTATAGCCATAAAGTTTCCGATATACGGACAACCAAGGTTGATAAAGATACAGGCGCATATTCATGCGCAGCCTATTTAAGCCAGGATATGACTATTAAAGAAGCTGATGGAGAAAGAGCGAAAGAAGCTTTAAGGCTTAGAGTTATGTGGGATGGTGGTCTTAGGTATGATAATGGAGAAAATCATTTCTTAACAGTTAAAAAAATTACATACACGTCTGAATTAACCTCGGACAATAAACATTATGTATCTGTTAGTGGTTGGTCTAAATATTGGTAAAGATTTCTGAAGTCAATTGAAATTGAGAATCAACGGAAGGTGCAATAAAATTGATGCAAACAAATGGAATATTCAAAGGTAAAGATCTTAAGTTAGTGGATGGTAATTTAATTGGGAAAATACATAGAAAAACATTACATCTCGTTTTTAATGAAACTATTTGCCGTCCCAAGATAATTTCGCGTAGCCTGCAGCTTGAGTGGAGGCAATTTGTGGATACATGTTCAGACTTTAAAAATTACACAAAGACAGTCAATAGCCTCAACCAAGGCTTTACAGTGTGTCAAGATTGTGTGAATAAACTTGAAAAGCAAGGTTATCGGCAGAAATAATCAGGGATTGTTCTATTAAATCATAATGTGATTTATGAACAGAGCTAAGGGTCAAGTTCTTTACATGGCGCATTAGAGGTGTCGCATACCCTAGTTCCACTGGCAATCGCCACTGCAATCCCAAATTCAAAAGTGTGTATAGGTAGGTAAAAGTGATCTGTCAGTAGCGTCTCATTTCGTTTTAATAAAAAATGCTCGAGAACCATATGAACCAAGAATTCCCAACTAAATCTCTTATGCTGACAAAGAAAGATAGTATGGAAATTGAAAGTAAAATAGACAGATTAAAAAAACATCTCCAGCAACTGGAAAGTGTTGCCGTTGCTTATTCGGGAGGTGTGGACAGCACGTTTCTCGTGAAAGTAGCCGGGGAGGTGCTGGGTGATAATGCCATTGCGGTAACGGCGCAGTCCTCAACGTACCCGGAAAGAGAGTTTAAGGAGGCCGCTGATTTTGTTCAGAAGGCAGGAATCAGGCATGTGGTCATCAAGTCCGAGGAACTGGATATCGAAGGCTTTTCCGATAACCCCACCAACCGCTGCTATTTCTGTAAACGCGAGCTTTTGTCGAAAGTTATTGCGGTGGCGCAGGCCAATAATATCCGGCATGTTGTGGAAGGTTCGAACGTTGACGATTTAGGTGATTACAGGCCGGGTAGGCAGGCAATCCGCGAACTCGGTGTGGCTAGCCCTTTAACAGATGCAGGTCTGGGGAAAGAAGAAATAAGAATTCTTTCCAAAGAAATGGGTTTGCCCACCTGGCAAAAGCCTGCCCTGGCCTGCCTGGCATCGAGATTTCCTTATGGACAGAAGATAACTCGTGATAAACTCCGGGTTGTGGATCAGGCGGAACAGTTTCTGCTGGACCTGGGTTTTCGGCAAGTGAGGGTGCGCCATCACGGCAGTATTGCCCGCATAGAGGTATCCGCAGAGGAGCGGGGGAAATTTTTTAACACGGACATGATGGATCGGATTTATGAAAAATTTCGGCAATTGGGTTTTATGTACACGGCTCTTGATCTGAAAGGCTACCGGACAGGTAGTATGAATGAAGTTATCGATACCGCTCCCGCCCAATCAAAACAGTAACAATTATCTATTGATTATTCTAATTATCAATCACAAAACCGCCTAAAGCAATTTAGCAGGAAATTCTTTGAAAAAGACAACACACTCCTTATTATTAAAACATTTTTGTCCTGATAGCCCTGTTAATAGTAACGACAGCATCAAATAGCACACACATATATATATGATTATATTAATAATGTAATATTTAATTAATAAATTATAAAAAAATTATAAAAAATTACTTGACAACTATTTCAATACTTCTGTAAAAGCAATATCGTTATATGATAACATAGTATCAATATACGATAATCTTAATGAGTTTCCAGTTCCTTAGTAATACCGGTCGATTCATGACCATCTTTATTTAAATGGAGTTCGCAGTGTTTAACGAAAAACCCAATTACGACTGAGTCAAGGGGGAATAGTGTATGGACATTGTTTTAACAATTGAGGATGTATCAAAGAATTTTGGGGGTATATCGGCAGTAAAAAATCTGAGCATCGAAGTTGAAAAAAACAAAATATTAAGCATCATCGGTCCCAACGGGGCCGGAAAAACAACAGTGTTTAATCTGCTCACCGGTTTCTATAAGCCGGACAAGGGAAGATTCAAATACGACGGACTGGATGTTACCGGTTTCCCGCCTCATAAAGTCGCCGATATCGGCATAGCCCGCACCTTTCAAAACATTAAAATATTCCCCTGGATGACCGCTTTGGATAACGTGATCGTGGCGCGCCAATTAAGAGAGCGTACCGGACTTTTCAGATCAATGTTGAGGACGTCCGCTTTAATCAAGAAAGAAAGTGCAAGTGCCGATAAAGCAATGGAAATTTTAAAGCATTTTCATATTGCGGATAAATTCGATTTTCAAGCCAAAAATTTGTCTTATGGGGATCAAAGAAAGCTGGAGATGGCCAGAGCATTGGCGACTGAGCCGAAAATTCTTCTCCTGGACGAACCAACGGCCGGAATGAACAGCAATGAAAGCGAAGAATGTGTAAAGGTTATTTACAACATAAAAAACAAACTGGGGATAACAATTATTTTGATTGAACACGATATGAATATCGTTATGAATGTGTCGGATAAAGTCGTTGTTCTGGATCATGGAGAAAAAATATCTGAAGGCAATCCGGGAGATGTTCAGAAAGATAAAGCCGTCATCAAAGCATACCTCGGAGAGGAGTTTATCAATTATGCTGAAAATCAATAAAATAAATGTTTTTTACGGAAACCTGCAGGTGCTGCGGGATGTGTCTTTAAATATAGAGAAGGGTGAAGTTGTTGCTATGATCGGCGCCAACGGGGCAGGCAAAACAACAATCATCAAGACGATATCGGGCATAATGAAACCGAGTTCGGGTGAAGTGCTTTTTGAGAACGAAAACTTGGCAAAACTGAAAATACCGAAAATTACGGCAAGAGGAATTGCCCAGTGTCCGGAGGGAAGACGGATATTCCCTCAATTGACGGTGGAAGAAAATTTATTAATGGGAAGCTATACGCGAAAGGATGACAAAGCGAGTAAAGCCAAAGATTATGAATGGGTGAATTCTTTATTTCCCATCCTTGCTGAAAGAAAAAAACAACCGGCGGTGACGTTGTCCGGCGGCGAGCAACAGATGCTCGCGATGGGCAGGGCGCTTATGGCCAAGCCCAAATTGATGCTGCTTGATGAACCGTCGATGGGACTTGCTCCCATGCTGGTGAAATCAATCTACGATATAGTCAAAACAATTAATAAGGAAGGCATATCCGTGTTTGTCGTTGAACAAAACGCCTTTATGGCGCTAAGTCACTCCGACCGGGCTTACGTATTGGAATCCGGAAAAATCGTGCTTCAAGGAACGGGTAAGGAACTGCTGAATAATTCTGAAATAAAGCATTTTTATTTGGGAAGAAAAGTAGAATCTTAGTTATTAAGATGGTGGATACAGGTAAAACAAGAAACAAATATGCTGTATCTGAATTGCAGTTATAAACGTAAAATTCTGTAAAAGGAGGATGGCATGAACGATGGGATTCAATTGGAAAAAAGGGTAACCGATCCGGAAATTCCCTATGATGAGTTTAAGGGACGTATTGAACGAACAAAAAAAATGATGGCGGAGAGCGGTCTTGACGGCTTGCTTTTGTTTAACCCGAAGAATGTCTATTACTATTCGGGATTCCGCCGCACCTGGACACTGGAGTGGCCACAGTGCTGTGTGGTGAACAGCAAAGGAGAAGTCGCCGTCATCACTCCGCAGATACTGGAAGAGTATGCCTGCAGCTCCACTTGGCTGGAAAGGGATTTGATTCAGGCTTACGGCGGTTCCAAATATTGGGGACTTCCTCAGGATCCGATAACCGCGGTCGTCGATGTGATTAAAAAGCTGGGTTTGGAGAACAAGACGATCGGTGTGGAAACGGGAAGCCCGACGATACCGATGATGCTGGCGTTTGACAATTACGTGAAAATAACGAATCAATTGCCCAAGGCGACATTTAAAGACGCAATAAAAATGATCTGGTCGCAGCGGATGATAAAATCCCCCTGGGAACAGGACATCATGAGAAAAGTGGTGGCGATTACGATAAAGGGATGGAAGAACTGCATTGAGAAAGCGCACGTGGGAATAACGGAAAGAGAGTTGCTCAAAATTTGCTGGCAGACCTTCATTGATGAAGGCGCTTACGATACGCCGATGCAGGGGGATGTTATGTTCCGGGGAGGCGCGACTCCATTTAATATGGCTACACCGCGCCCTGTGGACAGGCCGTTGCTCAAGGGTACGCAGATGTTTTTTGACGGCGGCGCATCGCTTAAAGGCTACTGCTGTGATTGCCAGCGGCAGTTTTCCATCGGGAAGCCGAGCGATCTCCAGAATCGCCTTGTGGAAGTCAGCGAAGCGGGCATGCTGGCAGCCGAAGGTGCGATTAAACCGGGTAACAGGATAAGCGATATTCATAAAGCGGCAATGAAAGTAATCGACAATGTGCCGAGTGATCTCAAAAAACAGGGTGTTGATTTTATTTATTCTCATACTTTTATGGGGCACAGCGAAGGCCTGCATATCCATGAGTGGCCGTGGATTACGGGCGATGAGGAACAAATTATACAGCCCGGCATGATACTGGCGGTGGAAATTCCGGCATTGGATATTCCGCAGTTCAGAGTGCTGGGAGGTTTCCCGGAAGACATATACCTTATTACCGAAAACGGTTATGAGCAATTGACGGCGGGCTTGGAAAGAAAACAATATATTGTGGAATAAGTCGAACAACAAATAAAAAAGGAGACAATCATGAAAAAGATCAAAATTATTGCAATGGTGTTGGTTATGGCGGCGTTGTTTTTCATTCCGACTTTTTCCTATGCTGATTCGACAATAAAAATCGGAATATTGGGACCGATGACCGGCGGCAGCAGTATGATGGGACAGGGTCAGAGAGACGGTGTATTGTTATATATCGACCAGATAAATAAAGCGGGAGGCATTGCCGGAAAGAAACTTGAGGGCGTGGTGATGGACGACCGGGGTGAAGTGACTTTAAGCATTAATGCCGTAAAAAAACTATTATTCAAGGATGAGGTAATTGCTGTCATCGGTACCCCCAACAGTCCGGTTTGTCTCGCGACGATGGATATTACGGAAAAGGAAAAAACTCCCCAATTACTTATGGGCGCTTCTCCTAAACTAACAGAAAAACCCAACAATAAATGGTTCGTCAGAATTACGCCTTCCGACGTAATTATGGCGTCCAATTTCGTTGATTTCATTGTTAAAGATAAAGGTTTGAAGAAATTGGCCATACTGCACGACAGTTCGGATTACGGCAAAGGCGGCAAGGACGCTGTAATGGCCAAAATGAAAAAATACGGCCTGGAACCCGTCGCTGTAGAGAGTTTCAACGTCGGCGATAAGGATTTTGCGGCACAGCTCAATAAAATAAAAACAAGCAAAGCGGATGCAGTAGTGCTCTGGGGGCTTTATATTGAGAGTGCTCAGATTCTTACACAGGCGAAACAATACGGTCTGACACTTCCCGTATTTGGAAGCTCCGGTGTATTACAGGGGGCATTTCTTACCCTGGCGGGTGCAGCAGCAGAAGATCTGTATATCGTAACATACTTTTCCACGGATAATCCCGATCCGAAAGTGCAGAAGTTTATAAAAGAATATAAAAGTAAATTCGGCATTGTGCCCACGCCGACGGCGGCCCTCGCCTATGACTGTGCGACTGTTTTAGGAGATGCGATAAAAGAAGCCGGTACTAATAAAGAAGCCATAATGGCAAAACTGCGCTCGATTAAAAACAAATCCGGCGTTATCGGTAGAATAGAAAGCGATCCCAGTGGTCAACTCGGGCAAGGCGCGGTTATTATGCAGGTTAAAAAGGGGAAAACCGTTGTCGTCAAAAGCGTGAATTAGGGAATGAGTCGTCTGGGTCACGTCTTTCATGCCACGGAAGGCGTGACCCAACTGAGAAGAAATAGCCAATTTGAATAATATTTATAGGTGGAATTGTGGAATTAATGATTACTACATTGTCCCAACAAGTCATCAGTGGCATTGCCATTGGAAGCATTTACGCTCTGATCGCTTTGTCTTTCAGTCTAACTGTGCGGGCTCTCAATGTTATCCATTTCGCTCAGGGCGAGTTCTTTATGCTGGGGGCTTTCGGCGCGATTACCTGTTATATGCTCTTGGGGCTGCCTTTCTGGCTGGCAATTATTGTTACAACTGTGGTCGTGGCCGCCCTGGGTATTGCTCTCCAATGGGTATTTTATAATAAGCTTTGGAAATCCCATCATGTGTTCCTGCTGATGAGTACGCAGGGAACAGCTATTGCCCTGGCCAACGGTGCCATGCTGATCTGGGGGCCTGACGCCTGGCGTTTCCCCAAAATATTTTCAGAAAATGTCTATAAAATAGGTGGGCTGACTGTTCCGGAGGAAATGTTATGGATAAGCTTTTTCGCCATTCTTATTATGGCAGTGTTCAGTATCTTCCTTTATAAGACAAAATACGGCAGGGGATTCCGGGCGGCAGCTCAGGACAGAGAAACTGCGCAGATTATGGGTGTAAATCTCGCCGTTGCCGATTCCTTTGTTTTCGGCGCGAGTGCCGGACTGGGCGCAATCGGCGGGCTTCTGATTGCACCGATATTGTTTATAACTCCTTATATAGGTCCGATATTCACGATAAAAGGATTCACTGCGGCTATCCTCGGGGGGTTAGGGTCCATTCAGGGAGCGATATTTGGCGGATTCCTGCTGGGTATTATAGAAAACATAGTTACATTCTGGATATCGTCGACGTATAAAGATGCCATCGTATTTCTGATTTTGATTCTGGTATTACTAATTAAACCGTCGGGGTTGTTACAGAAAAAGACAGTTGAGAAGGTATGATAGGTGGAAAATGAAAAAATATATATATCTAGCGATACTGGCAATTATGCTGCTGGCTTTACCTTTTTTGTTTCAGAGCCGTTATACGCAACACATTTTAAATATGATTTTGATCTATGCGATGTTAGGCATCAGCGTGAACCTTATCTTCGGATATATCGGGGCGCTTACTCTGGGGCAGGCGGCTTTTTTCGGAATAGGGGCTTATACCGCGGCCATTGTCAGCACTAAACTGGGTTTTTCGTTCCTGCCTTCCGTGTTATGTTCCGCTGTCATGGGTTGTCTTGCCGGTGTTATAATTGGAATACCGACATTAAGGCTGAAGGGTCCTTATTTCGCCATCGCCACCATTGGTCTTAATAATATAATATGCATAATATTCCTGAATTGGGAGAGCCTGACCGGCGGCGCCGTGGGGATAGGCGGTATTCCTTCTGCATCAATACTGGGTATGCAGTTTAATACGGAATTAAAAATGTACTTTCTGCTGCTGGCAACAGTTTTCCTGATATTTTTACTCTACAGAAACATGATCGGCTCTCATTCCGGTAAAATGTTGATTGCCGTGAGGGATAACGAAATAGCGGCCAGTGCGATGGGCATTGACACGGCAAAGATAAAAGTCATCGTTCTGGCGATAAGCACAACGATTGCCGCGATTGCCGGATCTTACTATGCTCACATTACAAATTTTGTAGCGCCGGATGCGTTTCCGGTGTTGGAATCAATTACATTTCTGATCATAGTAGTGCTGGGCGGCGCCGGATTTAAATATGGTCCGATTTACGGCGCCGTTGTGGTCGTAATATTGAATGAATATCTGCAATATTTTGAGCAATTCAACATGCTGATCTATGGTGTGCTGATCATGATATTGCTTCTTTTCCTGCCTTCGGGAATTGCCGGTATAATTGAAATCATCAAAGCAAAATATTATGAAAAGAAGAAAATCTACTATCTGAAAGAGGTAGGCATTGACGAGATGAAGTAATACATCCGGTAATGCCGTCAAGACAAGTCGTACAATGTGTCTGCCCGTAAGTGGTGGACGGAGCGATGGGGTGAAATATTTGTTTGTTCAGAGGTCAGGGAGGGTACAATGATAATCGGCATACTCAAAGAAATTAAAAGCGAGGAATACAGGGTCGCAATGACGCCGGCAGGCGTGGAAGTCATGAGGTACAGCGGCCATAATGTATTTGTCGAATCCGGTGCCGGCATTGGCAGTGGATTTGAAAATGAAGCCTACCTGCAGGCCGGAGCGGAAATCCTGGATACGAGTGATGAGATATATGCACGTTCGGATATGATAATGCACGTGAAGGAGCCGATGCCTGTGGAATATAAGAAGATCCGGAAAGACCAGATCATATTTACGTATCTTCATCTTGCCGCCAGTGAATCCCTGACGGAAGCAATGGTGGACAGCGGATCAATCGGCATTGCCTATGAGACTATCCAGAAACAAGACGGTTCGCTGCCTCTTCTTATTCCCATGAGTGAAGTGGCCGGAAGAATGTCGATTCAGGCAGGGGCTAAGTATCTGGAGATGAGCTATGGCGGAAAAGGAATGCTCCTGGGCGGGGTTCCGGGTGTGGAACCGGCAATGGTGCTGATCATCGGGGCGGGAACGGTGGGAACGCAAGCGGCGAAAATGGCCTGCGGCCTGGGGGCACAGGTTTATATCGTTGATTCATGTCTTGCCAGATTGCGGCAGCTGGATGACATAATGCCTAAAAATTGTATTACCGTGATGTCTTCTTCGGAAAACATCCGCAGACTTATTAAAGATGCGGATTTAGTCATAGGTTCCGTCCTTATACCGGGTGCTAAAGCACCGAAACTGGTGACGCGCAGCATGATCAAAACAATGAAAAAAGGTTCGGTGATGGTGGATGTAGCAATTGACCAGGGCGGTTGCTTTGAAACATCAAAGGTGACAACGCATCAAAATCCGGTGTTTGTCGTAGATGGAGTAATTCATTACTGTGTCGGTAATATGCCCGGCGCGGTGGCGAAGACTTCCACAATGGCTCTGACCAATGCTACCCTTCCTTATGCGGTGGAAATAGCCAATAAGGGATGGAAACGTTCAATGAGAGAGAACGAAGAGATTAGAAAGGGCGCCAATGTAATCGAAGGTAAGATTACATTCAAGGCTGTTGCGGAAGCCTTTGGAATAGATCTCTGTTCTGTAAGCGATATGATCCAATAGCGGGCCGAAGCAGTTATGGATGGAGATTTGTCATAGCCGTAATCAATTTATCAAAGTGAGATAGAAATCAGCCGCTGTATTTCCCGGAAATATTCTCGGTGTGCAGCGGATGCGGGGGCGTCTGGGAAGGTTCAATCCACAGCTTAAGGGGGAGTCTGTTTCATGGGAAGAAGAGAAATATTCCTGCAATATTGTGGATTATGAAAAAATATTTGATTTTGATAGCTGCGGTCTTTATTCAGGTTTGCTTAGGAGCAATTTATTCCTGGAGCACCTTCATTCCTGCATTAAAGCAACATTATGGATTTTCCATTACACAGACGCAAACGATCTTCAGTGCCGTATCAATAACGATGACAATACTGATTGTTGTCGGCGGCCGCATACAGGATGCTATCGGACCAAGGATTCCCGCTGTTCTTGGAGGAATCATTCTCGGCGCCAGTTACATTCTTGCTGGATATTCCAACGGGTCATATCCAATGTTATTTTTGCTGATCGGTATTCTTAGCGGGCTGGGTGTAGGACTATGTTATCTATCTCCGATTGCTTGTGCGATAAAATGGTTTCCGAGTCATAAAAGTTTAGTTACGGGTATTGCTGTCGCGGGGTATGGCGGAAGTCCTATTTTGCTAGCTCAAATCGGCGAGCATTTTCTTGCAAGTAATGTGGATGTTTTGACAATCTTTAAGTATTTCGGATTCGCTTTCCTTATTATTGTAACAGCTTTTTCTCTATTTCTGGAAAATCCGAAGATTGAGGAAGGTGCAACAAGTGAAAATGTAAAAACAAGAATGCGGTTTGTTGATATTATAAAAGATACCCATTTTTGGGCGCTTTTAGCCGGATTTTTCCCCTGTGTATGCATCGGCCTGATGATAATAGGGAATATTAAAACTTTTGGACTTTCTTTGAACATAAGCAGTTTTGTTGCCGGCAGTGCAATAAGCATTTGGGGACTCTTTAATGCGGGAGGCAGAATCGGATGGGGGATCATTGGCGGATTCCTGACCTATAAAAAGACAATTCTAATATCTCTGATTAGCACTTGCATAGTATGTCTATGCGCGCCAATCGCCATACAAGGAAGTATAACGTTTCAAATATTTGGCATATTGGCGGGCTTTAATCATGGTGCTTGCATGGTGCTCTACGCAGCAGAAGTCGCACAACATTATGGTGCAGAGCGAATGGGTTCAATATATTCGACTCTATTTCTATCAACTTGCGTTGCTGCTGTCGTCAGTCCACCTGTGGCCGGGAAAATATTTGATACTGTGGGATCATACACGCCGGTATTTATTTTTTGGGGTCTAATATTGCTGGGTTGTATTTTTCTATTTAATCATTTTTACCAGACAAAAAAAGCAATTTAAATATTTCCAGACAGGCAAATCGGAACGCGTATATCGAAAGAACTAAAATCGACGGAAAAAGTTATGGATAACTTAAAAGACATCAGATCTTGAAAAATTGCCGATTTGCATTGATGGTGTGACTGACGTAGTTATGATCAGTACTAAAATGCTCTGATCGAAAGGTCAGATAAAGAAAGTGATTCTATCCATGAAACATTTATTGGTTTATTCTCATCCCAATCCACTGAGCTTCTGTAACGCAATTTCCCGTACCGTAAAAGACGTATTATGGGAGAAAAAGCATGAACTCGTTATTCGGGATCTTTACGGCATCGGATTCGATCCCGTCCTGAAGGCCGGTGATTTCGTGGCCAGACAGGCGGGCCAAACCCCTGCGGATATAAAAGTCGAGCAGGATTATATTGTGTGGTCGGATGTTATGATTATTATTTATCCTATATGGTGGGCGGCTCTTCCCGCCATGATCAAAGGCTATATTGACAGGGTAATCAGCTATGGTTTTGCTTATAAAAGAGATGCCGGAGGAAACGTCATCCCCCTGCTTACCGGCAAGAAAGTTATTATCTTTAATACCCAGGGTGCGCCGGAGGAGCGCTATAGCAAATCCGGGATGTTCGAAGCGATGCGGAAGACGTCCGATTTCGCAATCTTTGAATTCTGCGGAATGGAAGTACTGGCCCATCAGTTTTTCGGTGCGGTTACGACGGTTGATGAAGCAACAAGAAACCTTTATCTGAAAAGAGTCGAGACAATAACGAACCAACTAATGGCCGGCTGATGTTGAATGAAAATTTTAATATAGATGAAATTCAGTAATTAATGGAAAGGAGAGGGCTATGAAAATCTGGTATCAAAGCGCAACAACCTATCGTTATGAATCGAGGTTTGATAATTACGGAAAAACTCTGGAAGAAATCTGTCAGGGAGCGGCGCGGCCGGACACGAAAGTTCATGTGGAAGGCATTCCGGTGATAGCAAAGGATGTCGAGAAATATAATTTTCTGCAATACCATGAAAAAGCGGAATTTCTGAATAATATGATCCGGGCCGAAAAGGAAGGATATGATGCTTTTGTCATCGGCTGTGATCTGGAACCTGGTCTGGAAGAAGGTAAATCAATGTTGAGTATTCCGGTTGTCGGCATCAGCGAAGCCAGTTATCATTTGGCCATGATGCTGGGTCATCTGTTTACGGTCGTAACCAGCTCCATGGCTTTTTTTAATATATTTAAAAGGCAGGTTGAAAAATACGGTCTAGCCGGCAAGTATCTGCCGGGACCTTATTTCTACAAAGCGTCGGAAGCGGAACTTTCTTCGGCCCTGGTGAATCCAGGCCCGGTAATTGAAAAATATAAGGAAGTGGCGCAAAAGGCGATTGCCGACGGCGTATCGGTAATCATCCTTAATCCCGCGTTCATTGCGGCTCTTGCTTATAAGACCGGCTGGACCAAAGAACAGGATGCCGTAATCCTGAATCCGATAACCGCGGTTGTAAAGACTGCGGAAATGATGGTTGATTTGAAAAAGCTGGGATTCGAGCCGTCCCGGCAAATCGGTGTATATGCTCGCATGGAGAAGGACAAACGAGATGAAGCAATCAAACAGTTTGAAAAAGTGTTTAAAATTTCCCTGTAAATATCTTATAAATAAAAAAGGGTATTGAAAATATTAATTACAATATTTAATATAGTTAGGTAAGGTCACTTATAACATATTGATAAAGGAGTATTATAAGAAGAAAATATGTCGTTTAACACACTTGCTAAATCTCTCGATATTATGGATCTGCTCATGAAAACGAAAGTGAATATGAACGTCACCGAAATATCGAAAGAACTTAAGATGCCCAAAAGTACAACCTACAAGTATCTGGCGATTTTACGGGATAAGGGCTTCCTGGAGTTTGATAACACAGCTGGTACATATATGCTTGGATTTAAGTTTCTGGAATTTGCTTCTGTTGTGCAATCTCAATCACAATTGGACAAAATTGCCTATCCCCATATGAAGAAGATGTACATGGAAGTTAAAGAAACCATTATTCTGTCCGTTTTAAAATTTGGTAAGGCCTATTGCCTGGAAAGGATAGAAGGCGAAGGGGGGATTGTGTTCAGCATGCAGCGGGGTTCTCACTTGCCTCTGCATTGCGGAGCCTCTGCCAAGGTATTACTGGCGTTTTCCGATGAAGATATCGATTACATCTTGGGCGAAGAGAAGCTTACAAAATATACGCCTTATACGATAACCGATCCGGAGGTTTTAAAAAAGCATTTGCGGGAGATTAAAAAAGCCGGATATGCGTTTTCCGATCAGGAAGTTGATATTGGTGCACGGGCGATTTCGGCGCCGATTTTCAATAAACAGGAAAAACTTGCCGGTGCTCTTTGCATAGTGGGTCCGGTTCATAGATTTTCCGAGGAAAGAACGAAAGTTTTAAAAAAGAGAGTCATTGATTATGCGAAAACAATCAGTGCGGAACTGGGATAATTATGAGTAACATCAAAGAATTTTGTCTCCTCTATGATGACCGATCACGGACGGAGAATGTTTTCCTGGATGCGTGGTTGGCTGAGGATAAGAGAACGCAGATGAGTGACAGCCGGTATAACGGTTATATACGTAACAGGATCACCAGCCCGATTGATGGTTTTGCCGTTGGCGCTTTTTCCGGCATTGCCGAATACTGGCGTGCTGATCAGCCGGTGGACAAAGACTACCGGCTTATTCCTATGACCGAGGGCATCAACATGCATAAGTCTGTATCATTTCTGGCCGAAGAGTACATTATCCGTGAAGGTCGCGGTGCTGTTAAATTCATGTCGCTTTTGCGGAGAAAACGCAATTTTAGCCCCGCTGCATTCAGCGCGGCCTGGAGCGGCAGACACGCTGCACTTGTAAGATCAGTCGAAGAAGTCTGGCGTCTTTTTCGCGGATACAGG
Organism: Deltaproteobacteria bacterium HGW-Deltaproteobacteria-12; assembly: GCA_002840565.1. Taxonomy (GTDB): domain Bacteria; phylum Desulfobacterota; class Syntrophia; order Syntrophales; family Smithellaceae; genus MVRV01. Next base: position 70,626 of record PHBK01000004.1, read on the forward strand.
CAGAACCATGTTATTCCCGGAACCTGCCGGAAACTGGATGGGTCGAACATGGCGCGGCCCTACGACGGCATCGTCGAAATCTGGTTTGATAGCCTTACAGATCTGGAACGGACAATGATGTCCGAACGCTACCGAGCGATGATAAGACCGGATGAGGAAAACTTTGTCGATCTGCCTAATACCAGGATGTTTTCGACGGAGACAATCGTTTTTCCCGCCAAATCCGATTCCAGTGCATCTGCGAGTTAGCAGCGTTTCGCCAAACAAACTTCAAAAAATTCCAGCCGATACCGTTTTATGCAACCTGCCTTCCATCAATGCATTGCCTCTGGAATAAGGTTCTGCCATTTACTGCCTGAAACCGATAAGAAAAAAACATTGTCAAAAAGAAAAAATTAAAATTGAAATTAGAATTGGTTTTATTTAAGTTGTATCTAATATGAAATAAATAGGCGTTGATAAATACAAGACATAAATATTGAGGTTTTTATGAGTGTTTTTGAAATTATAATGTTGGTCTGTTTCGGTGTCTCTTGGCCTGTTTCGATATATAAAAGCTATGTATCACGTTCCACTAAAGGTAAAAGTTTAATATTCTTATATATTGTTTCAGCAGGTTATGTGGCCGGAATTTTACATAAGATATTTTATCATTTTGATGGGGTAATAGTATTTTACATCATTAATTTATTGCTGGTAATTGCCGATATTGCTCTTTTTTACAGAAATATGTGGATAGAAAAACAAGGAAGCACATAGCGGTGCCGGCAGGGGATTTTTCGTCTATGGAAGAGATGGTTTTTTATATAGTTGATGTATTTGCGGAGAAAAAGTTTGCCGGAAATCAACTGGCGGTTTTGCGGGGCGGAGCAAATCTTTCTCCGGATCAAATGCAGGCAATAGCCCGGGAGATGCATTTTTCGGAAACCACTTTCATTATATCCGAAGACAAAACTGATGGCGGCTACGACGTCCGCATTTTTACGCCCTCAGCAGAGGTTCCGTTTGCCGGGCATCCCACATTGGGCACAGCTCATATTATCCGCAGTGAAATTCTCCGGGATAATCCGGCGGAAATTATTTTGAATTTAAAAGTTGGCCGGATACCGGTGACATTTCAGGAAAATGTCAGTTGGATGAAGCAGGTCAGTCCGGAGTTCGGCCAGAAACTGGACGTTGATACTTTGGCCGATATTCTGGGGCTATCCCGGTCGGATATTGACGAGCGGTTTCCTGTCGAAGAAGTATCCACCGGATTGCCGCACATCATTGTTCCCATCAAGAAACTGGATTCATTCAGCCGTGTACGGGTATCGCTGGCGAAATATTATCAGCTTATTCAAAATACCTGGGCCAAGCCCATCCTGATTTTTTGTCCGGAATCGCACACGGGATCAAATGATATCAGTGTCCGCATGTTTGCTGATTATTACGGCGTGCCCGAAGATCCCGCCACAGGAAGCGGCAATGGCTGCCTTGCCGCTTATCTGGTCAAGAACCGTTACTGGGGGGTCAGTGAAATTGATATCCGTTCCGAACAGGGCTACGAAATCCATCGCCCGTCACTGCTTTATTTGAGAGCAGCGGAAAGAGCTGGCACGATTGAAGTCTTCATCGGAGGGAAATCGATCACGGTAGCCCGGGGCAATTTGCTTCTATAAGGGAAACGGGAAATGATGATCAACAAAAAAGGCTACCGGTGATTTCACGAGTAGCCTTTTTAGTTTTGGAAACAATTCTTGTAAAAAAACACTAATCCGGAGCTGCTAAGAACCATGCGGTCGCAACTCAACAAAAGTGAGTATCGGCAGAAGCTGCCTACACAATCAAATGCTATTTGGCAACTGCTGCTTTCAGGGCCTTACCAGCTGTAAACTTGGGAACTTTCTTGGCAGCGATCTTGATTGCCGCACCTGTCTGGGGATTCCTCCCTTTTCTGGCAGCTCTTTTAGCTACTGAAAAAGTTCCAAAACCAATGAGCGTTACCTTGTTGCCCTTTTTCAGGTCTTTCTTGACTACATCCAAAAATGCATCCAGTGCTTTTGCAGCTTCCGCTTTGGTACATGTTGCTTTTGCCATTTCATTGATGATGTCCGCTTTGTTCATTATTGCCTCCTTTTTTAGATTGATTTTATCTCCCGGAGCATTATTACTAATGCTTTGGAGAGCAAACTAACACATATACTGATTTAATTCTACAGAAAAAAATGCTTTTTGCCCATAAAAATAATTTTTTTCTATTATTCCCGGATAACGGATTCCCGGCGCTGATAACAAACATATATCATCCTCGTTTGACATGTTCCGGGGAAAGCTGTAAAGTCTCCCCGGACTATTATCGGAGGTGCTGGAATGGAATTGTCACAAATTATCGCTGCACGCAGAAGCATCAGAAAATTCGGGCCGGGCGATATCTCCGCGGATACAATTAACCTTCTTCTCGATGCCGCGCGTCTTGCCCCTTCGGGCTCAAATTTACAACCGGCGCGTTTTATCACCGTTCAATCCTCTTCCGCCAAAGAGGCCCTGGCCCGGTACACTTCCTACAAGTTTATCGCCAAAGCCGGGGTCATTTTTGTTTGCTGCGCCGACCTGGCGGCAATCACAACAAGGGACACCCGCGTGGGAGAACTCCTGCAAGAAGGCGTCTTTGAAGGGGTGGAGGTAGATATGAGTGGCGGATACACTTCCCCCGTCATGGAAGCGGAAGCAGTCAAGGCGTATCTTTCGATGAATGTGGCCATAGCCGTTGAGCACATCGTCCTTAAGGCCGTTGATCTTGGTCTGGGCAGCTGCTGGATTGGAGGATTTGACCGTGAGCAGGTAAAAAAGTGGCTGGCACTGGATGAGACTATCTGGCCGGTAGCGCTGCTGCCTGTCGGGTATCCCGGCCAGTCACCCAAGGCCAGACCGCGCTTCCCTCTGGATAAATACGTACTGAAGACTCTTTAGAAAGTGAACAACAAGCTTCAACCCGCCGGCATTTTATTGCTTCTCTAATCCCGGGCTTTCCACCTCAATCCGGAGGAAGATACTTGCTGCGATCAGACAGGAAGCTCTTATAAATACGGTAATGATCTGTTTCTTCGTAGGACACCGGCTGAATCTGTCTTTGATCGAAATTGTATATTCGGGCCCCGGGACAAGCCAGCAGGAGCGGCGAATGAGTAGCGATAATGAATTGCGCATGGCCGGCTGCCCCCATTTTTTTGACGATATCGAGCAGTTCAATCTGGCTGCGCGGCGACAGACCGGTTTCCGGTTCATCCAGCAGATAGAGCCCCTTGATCTGGTAGCGGCTGTGGAAAAAGGACATTAATGACTGGCCATGGGATTGGGTGGTTAATGATTGACCGCCGAAATAATTAAGCTGCCCCCGATCGGCCGCTGCCCATTCGTCTAATAGTTCCGCAAAATGCTGAAAAATATTGGAGCCGAAAAAAGATCCAGCGACCCGTCCATCGGTCCATTCCACCGAAATATACTTGCTTAGCATGCCTTCATAAGGATTGTATTCCGGCCGGCTGCGCTCGGTGTTGCGCCAGATATGGATATGGCAGGCGGCAGCCATTGCTTCCAGTAAAGTTGATTTGCCCGTCCCGTTTTCTCCGACAAACAATGTAACCGCCGAGTCCAATTTGATCTGCCTGGCTTCATGAAAAAGGGGCAGGTTGAAGGGATAACTATGGCGGGTCGGATATTTCTCCGGGTGCAAGGTGATTTGTTTCACATGCATGGCAGGATTTCCCCTGGCTCCATATGTCTTTAATCTTTGTTGAAAAGCCCCGGAAAGCATGTGCAAAATGCCTTGGTCGGGCTTGTATTGCTTGAATAAATATCATTTATTCTATTGAAAAACAATCTCGTTTCCTGCTAATCTATTTCAGTATCGTCAATAAGTTGTCCCGCCTAAAGATGAAATCGACAGAAAGGAGTGCAACTGTGGCTGCTGGTAAAAAGAACTCATTAACTGATGTAGAAGGAATTATGGTGGGCCATTTCACGGATGTCCGGGCGGCTTGTGGCGTCAGCGTGGCTATTTGTCCGGAAGGGGCAACTGCCGGCGCAGATGTACGCGGTTCCGCTCCGGGTACCCGCGAGACTGATCTCCTGGCGCCTCTCAACCTGATAGAAAAAGTGCAGGCGGTAGTGCTCACCGGCGGCTCGGTCTATGGTCTTTCTTCAGCAGATGGCGTAGTGCGCTGGCTGGCGAAAAAAGGCTGGGGGTTCCCTCTGGAAGATAATAATGTAGCTCCGATAGTACCCGCTGCGGCTTTGTTTGATCTTGGCCGCGGTGCGTCCTTTATTCCTCCAATCGGTTCGGAATGGGGCGCACAGGCCTGTGCCAATGCAGGCAATGATGATTTTCCTCTCGGATCCGTGGGCGCCGGCACAGGTGCACAATCGGGCGGTATTAAAGGTGGCCTGGGCACAGCCAGCGAAGTCCTGGATTCCGGATTGACTGTGGCGGCGATGGTAGCGGTGAATTCTCTGGGCACAATTATTGACAATGTTACCGGCAGGCCTTGGGAAGTAAGAATGGAAGTGGAGGGAGAGTTTGGAGAACTGGGGCAAAGATCTGTGGTTAATACTATGCCGCAGGCTCCGAAGGCAGGCCGAAATACAACAATCGGCATCGTAGCAACCGATGCTGTTCTGACAAAAGCTCAGGCGCAAAAAATAGCTCAAATGGCCCATGACGGCATGGCGCGGGCAATCCGTCCTGCTCATACCATGTTTGACGGCGATACGATTTTCTGCCTGGCAACAAATAAAAAAGATCTGCCCGATACACCGGGATTCTTTGCGGCGCCGAAGGCAATGGCTGTCAATGAAATAGGCAGGGCTGCGGCAGATTGTATGACCAGGGCTATCATCCGGGGGATACTGGCGGCAACCGGAATAAACAGCATGGTAGCTTTTCGGGATCTGCAAACCCGCTGAATAAATGCGCCGACAAAAATCCGGCATTAAGAAATATATTCGAGGAGAACTCATCATCATGCTGCATGTCGAACAATTCCGTTACGAAGCCGATAATTTCGCTTATTTAATCTACGGTAAAAGTCAAGCCCTGGCCGTTGACGGGGGGGCCTGGCAGGAAATGCTGGCTTTTCTGAAAAGCAACGGTCTTTCGCTGACGATTGTAACCAACACTCACGGACACTTTGACCACACCAGCGGCAATGAAAAGTTGCTCAAATTCACTAACGCAGAATTTCTGTCCCTAAGCGAGCTTGCCGAGAAGAAGGAAATTCCAATCGACGGGGAAAAAGTATCTGTTTACCGGACTGCCGGGCATACGGCCGATTCGGCCTGCTTTCACACAGGCCGGTCTCTTGTCTCCGGCGACACTCTGTTCAACGGCACCATCGGTAATTGTTTTACCGGTGATTGGAGAAGTTTCTATCATTCCATCCTGAGGCTGATGGCGCTGCCGGACGAAACAATAATATATGCCGGGCACGACTATGTGAAAGACTCTCTGGCTTTTGCCCGCCGCCTGGAACCCGACAACAGAGAGATTGATATTTTCCAGGACTCTTATGATTATAATCACGTCTGTTCGACGATGGCCGATGAGCGCCGGATCAATCCGTATCTGCGCTTCAACGAAGAACCGATCATCAGGCTGCTGAAAAAAAGAGGCCTGCCGTGCGCGACAGAATGGGAGCGCTGGCAATCGCTGATGTCTATTGACTAGAGCAGGGTATTGGGTGAGCATATTGCCCGTTTCGGGCAATATTGGAAAATAATGTCGACGTGATAACTGAATACAAAGTTGTCGCTTAAACTGGCGACAATCATTTCTTTTCCGGGAGGACAAGATGGCCGATAAACCCGATGTGCAGCAACCCCAACCGATAAAAATCAACACTGCCGATGAAATATCCAGAGGCAGATACAGCAACATGATTCTGGCATCACACAGCCCGGACGAGTTTATGCTCGACTGGCTATTGAATTCTCCCAATGGTCCCCATCTGGTGGCCAGGATAATATTGAGCCCGGCCAATCTGAAGCGGACAGTCGAAACCCTTAAGCTCAGCCTGCAGGAGTACGAGAAAAAATTCGGAGTCGTTAAGTTGCTGGAGACGGATGACCAAAATGTTCATTAAAAGAAAAACGATTAATGAAGCTCTGATTTAAAGTCCCGTTTCTTGATATTAAGTATTTCTGGCTCTCTGTAATTTTTTTGCTTTTTCCTGGAGGGCAATGTCTTCGGGGTCATTGACGTTAATGACAACACCGTGGGGAATGCCTCGGGCATCTTTGTCAACATGGATGAAAGTGATGAAGCCGTCGAGAAGTAAATCTTCGTTGCTGTTGTCCACAACCTTCACGTATGATACCAGGCGGGTACTTCCCGCCAGGACGACCTTGCTTTCAAAGCGGATGATGGAACCGTTGGGGATAGGCTTCATGAAGAGCATCCCGTGGATATTAAGACACACGATGCTTTGCGGCTTGGTGAGGCTGGCAGCAGCGATAAAACCGGCCTCTACGAACCACATCGCCGTCTTTCCCGCAAACAAAGTTCCGTGGTGGTTGAGGTCGTCGCCCTTCACCATACGGTTGATGATATGTGCTTTGAGTTGCATGAGTTCCTCCTTGCAGCGTCTGTTTTTCGATTTACCAGGAAATGCGGGGCTTGCGGTTTTTTGCTCTTAGCGCCGCGCTGAGTTATTGAGCAGGCAAGTTCATTAATTATAATCCGGGCAATGTGTATCATGTTTTTATTTGGAATTCAATTTTGCAAATGGAATATGCCTAACTGCCGTTGACGCGGACATTGGATAATATTCGTTTTTGTTTTGTCTGATCCGCGACAGCTGAATATTATTCTTGCTGCGCCATTTTTCTTCAGTGTATTCCAATTAGTTCTTGATGACCCCGGAATAAAAAGATGTATTGACAACATCATGTTTTTACTTTAGGTTACGCTCCGAGTTTTAATTCCATTTTTGGAGATCAAAAGGTGAAAGATATTGGCTCTTTGGATATAGCTGGAAATTTTCATGGCAGCCTCATCGGCATGATTCTCGATGCGGGGTTCATGGTCAAATTTGTTTTGCTGTTACTCCTTATCTTTTCTGTAGTTTCCTGGGCAATCATTTTTCTGAAATATAAATATTACCGGAATATAAAAAAAGAAAATGAGTTGTTTAATGCTGATTATCTGAAAAGCACCAAGCTTTCCGATGTTCTGCCGGCAGCTAAAAAGTACAGCTATTCGACAACCGCGGAAGTTTTTCGCGTGGGCTATTCGGAATTAACAAAGACAAATAAACCTTTTAAGGATGTAACTTCCGGGAGCAATGAAATCGGCCTTTCCTCCCTCGATAACATAGAGAGATCTTTGAATAAAGCCTGCAACGCGGAAATGACCAAACTCGAAAGCGCTCTGGGCTTTTTAGCAACGACCGGTTCGGCCAGTCCCTTCATCGGCCTGTTTGGTACGGTCTGGGGAATTATGGACACCTTCAAAGCTATTGGTGTTCGCGGATCGGCAACACTTGCTGTTGTTGCGCCGGGCATTTCCGAAGCTCTGATTGCAACTGCCGCAGGGCTTGCTGCGGCCATACCGGCTGTTATTTTCTACAATTACTTTCTTAATCGTGCCAAAACAATGGTTCAGGAAATGGACAATTTTTCCGCTGAATTCTTAAACATTGTTGAAAGGTATTTAGTAAGAAAATAAAAACGGCTTAAATTCTACGGGAATTAGAAATATGCGCTCCTTACGCAGAAGAAACAATCAGGACAAACCCCTTGCGGAAATCAATGTCACACCATTGGTTGACGTTATGCTGGTGCTGCTGATAATCTTCATGGTTACGGCACCGATGCTTTCCATGGGCATTGACGTAAACCTCCCCCGCGTAAAATCAAAAAGTGTCGATGTTACCGAAGAAAAGCTGGTCTTAACAGTCAATGAAGCCAAAGAAGTTTATCTTAACAAGGTAAAGATAAGGCTGGGCGAACTCAATTCCAAACTGGAAGCCATATTCGCCAGCCGGATCGATCGGGAGGTATTCCTGCGGGCTGATAAAAATGTACCTTATGGGTTTGTTGTTGAAGTCATGTCGGAAGTGCGCAAAGCCGGCGTTGACAAGCTCGGAATGATCACAGAGCCTCCTGAGGATAAGAAATGACGTCCCCGACGTTTAACAATGGATACAGCGGCAAAGAACCAAACCTCTCCAACATGATTCTTCTCTCCCTGTTTGTCCATTTCGTAGTAATCACGGTTGTTTTTGTTTCCCTGCCCACGTCATCAAGGCAATTGACCTTCGGGCCGATTTATTCCGTTTCACTCGTCAGCTCTGAAGCCTTATCCCCGAGAAATCAGGAATCATCCCTTTTCAGGGAGATTAAAAAATCCAGCGAAGCGGCCAAAGCGGTTATTTATAAAAAAGAGATCAGCAGTATTTCTAAAACTCCCGTAAAAAAAGAAGAAACAAGCAAGTTAAATATTGAAAAAGCAGTCAGTGCTATTAAAGAGAGGCAGCTTGGCGCAACAGAGCCGTCATCTTCCGCACGGACAAATTTGGGGAGCCAGCCTGCCAAAATGACGGGAGGAGATAAGGCCGCCAAAGCCAATGAATACACTAATATTGTTTCTGCAAAAGTGCATAATAACTGGTCGATACCGCCGGAATTAAAACCCCGCGGCAACATTGTGACTGTTATCGAAATAAAGATTATGCGCGACGGATCGCTGGTCTACGCCGGATTTGAAAAGCGGTCCGGTAACAGTTTTTATGACGAGTCGGCGATGAAGGCGGTAAGAAAATCGGCGCCGTTTCCACCCTTGCCGGGAGGTTTTTCCGATAACATCATGGAAATCGGCATTCGTTTTCATCCTTCACAATTACGCTGATCACCGGGAAAGGCAAAGGACCACTCATGAGAAAAAATTTTATATCATTGCTGATGGCTTTATTGCTCGGCCCGCTTTTATTGATCGGCGGTGATGCCGCCGCCAAAGTCTATGTTGATCTGGATTCGCCTAACTTCCAGCTTTTTCCGATAGCTATCTGTGATTTTGCCGTTAATGACGCCGGCGTTGCCGCTCGATCCCAGAATTCCGGTGTTTTGCTAGCTGATGAAATAAAAAAATATTTGACACTGACGGGGTATTTCAATCTCCTGAATAAAAAAAGTTTTCTGGAAGATAACAGCGCTGATTCTTCCTCCGGTAATATCATTTTTGCCAACTGGACGATGATCGGCGCCGATTATCTGCTCAAAGGGAATTTATGGAGAAGCGGCCAGGACATAATGGCTGAATGCCGGTTATTCGATGTAATTCGCGGAGAGCTTATTTTTGGTAAAAAATATCAAGTCCGGGATAACGAACAAATAATTCTCGCCAGAAGAATCGCGTCCGATATCTTATATGCCCTCACCGGCGATGAAGGTGATTTTAATACTCAGATTGCTTTTGTTGCCAAAAAAGGAATTAAAGCAGATGTTTATGCTGTTAATTATGATGGGTCAGACCTGAAAGCTCTCACCAGTCATCGCTCGCTTATTGTTGCTCCGCGCTGGTCGCCCGATGGCCGTTTTCTGGCGTTTACATCATTCAAAGACGGCGATCCGGAAATTTATATTCGTGATTTGAAAAATGGTTCGGAAAGAAAAATAGCTTCGTTTGAAGGACTCAATTTGTGCGGTTACTGGTCACCCGATGGGCAGAAAATATTGTTGACGTTGAGCAAGGACGGCAACGAAGAATTATATGTCCTCGAAATAAATAATCTGAAACTGGAGAGGCTGACCAACAACTACTCCATTGACGTTTCTCCGGCGTGGTCTCCGGATGGGAAAAAAATAGCCTTTGTTTCCAACCGGGGCGGATCACCCCAGATTTATTCAATGGATGCCGACGGAAGCAATGTAAAAAGAATCACTTTCGAAGGGAACTATAATACCACGCCTTCCTGGTCGCCCCGGGGAGGCAGAATTGCCTATGAAGGACTTATTAATGGTAAATATCAAATCTTCACCATTGATGAAGAGGGCAACAACCTGCTGCAGCTTACTTTTGATGCTGCGGATAACGAATCTCCCTCCTGGTCTCCTTCCGGCCGGCAGATTGCCTATAGTTCGAAAACAAAGTCAAAAAGCAAAATTTGCATTATGAATGCTAATGGCCTCAATGGAAGAGTGCTTAAGGAAGACAGTGGCAGCGTAATGATGCCCATGTGGTCGCCGCGTTTTAAATAATTTAACTCTGATCTATTTTGGGGGTTGTAATTATTTTTTGTTTGCCGTATATAGAAGGTAATTATGATAAGGCCTGAATTTGACAGGAATATTGAAAAGCAGCGTGGTTGCCGGGCTTCGCCTTCATACTCTCCGTAATTTTGTGGATAATTTCAGGTGATGTAATATGTCAATTGTATTTAGCTTATGAAGATTGTCAATTAACTCGAAGAGAAAGGAGATTAAATAATGAAGAAGAACTTAACTTGGATAGGATTACTTGTTGTACTTGTTTTTAGTTTCAGTATGTTTGCCGGTTGCGCGGAAAAGAAAGCAGTGGTTAAAGAAGGCGCCGCGCAGGATCAGCAAATTGCATCTGATCAGGCAGCAAAAGAAGATGCCGCCCGTTTAGCCCGAGAAAAGGCTGCAAGAGAAGAAGCCGACCGTTTAGCCCGGGAACGGGCTGAAAGAGAAGCTGCCGAACGTCTGGCCCGGGAAAAGGCGTCAAAGGAGCAGGAAGCGAAAGTTGAAGCAGCCACAGTCGCCGCAGACCCACTCAAAGATATTTATTTCGATTTTGACAAATCCAACATCCGTCCTGATGCCCGCGAAGTCCTCAAGGCCAATGCAGATTATATTCTGAAAAACAGCGCCGCTTCCATCATTGTTGAAGGCCACTGCGACGAAAGAGGAACTGCCGAATACAATATGGCCTTAGGTCAGAGGCGCGCTCAGGAAGCAATGAAATATCTGGTCAACCTGGGTGTAAAAGGATCGGCATTAAAAGCAATCAGTTACGGCAAAGAACGTCCGATTGATCCCGGACACGACGAAGCGGCCTGGGCAAAAAATCGTCGGGCTCACTTTGCGGTAAAGATAAAATAATTTAGGTCTGAGGTTAAAAATTGAGAAATTTTCTTTATCTCATTTTGCCGGTTATGTTGCTTGCCTTAAACGGATGTGCCACAACAGACGATTTAAAAGCGCTGCGCTCTGAATTAAATTGGAGAATGGAGGATAAAGTTGCGGTTATTGATAATAATTTAGCCTCTTTGAAAAAGGAACTGGAAAAAAACTCTGAGGTTCTGGCGCAAATAAGAAAAGGCAGCGCCAATACAGGGGCGGATGTCTCCGAATTACGGGATAGTCTTCAGCAACTGCGTGGTCAGATCGAAGCGTTAAGAAAAGACGTGGCGCGCAGTACGAAAAAGGAAGAGGATTACAAGGAAAAATTTGATAATCTGATCCTCAAAATCAATTTTATTGAGAACTTCCTGGAGATTGGCCGCAAGGATAGTTTAGTCGAACCCGGAGACAGGGGCAAAGCAGCAGGCAGTGCCGCCGCTAAAGATCCGGCCAGAAGACAGGACAAACAGGTTCTGTATTCGACGGCTTATCAGATTTTTAAAGAAGGCAATTACGATAAGGCCCGGACGGAATTCGTGAACTTCTTAGCCTTATACCCTGAATCCGAGTATTCTGACAATGCTCAGTTCTGGATTGGCGAATGTTACTTTTTTGAAAAGAACTACGAGAAGGCAATTTTGGAGTACGAAAAAGTCGCCAAGAACTTCCCGGGTGGCAATAAAGTTCCCTATGCTTTGCTGAAACAAGGACTATCCTTCCTGAAACTGAATGACAAAATCAGCGCAAAGTTGCTTTTGCAGCAGGTGATCAAGGATTTTCCTAATACCAACCAAGCCCGCATCGCGCGCTCGAAGTTGCAGGAAATAAAATAATTTGCGCAGAGAAAACCAACAAAAAAGGGCTTATTCAGCCCTTTTTTTGTTGGTGAGGTATTACAAAAACGAGGATGTTTGTTTTATGTTTTGTTGATGCACAATGACTTCCGGTTCGCATGCACAGGCATGCCGGGTCTACCTGTTCAAGTTGAGGTCACAAAGGGCTCTTATTTAATCGGCCATTCTCCCCGTTCTTTGAGCACATCACGGTAAACCTCAAGCGCTTCATTAACGGCAGGCATACCCGCGTAGGTCGCAACCTGAAAAAAAATCTCGGCCAGTTTTTTAGGGTCACAGCCCACGTTCAAGGCCGCGTTCACATGAAGTTTTAATTCACCGGTAGCCCTGAGGGCGGCAAGCATAGCGCAAGCCGCCATCTGTCTTTCAGGAAGGGTTAAAACAGTCCGTGAATAAAGGTTGCCCGTTATAAAACGGGAAAAATCGTTGGCGAGGTCCTTGTCAAATTCCCTCCACATCAGATAAGGAGGGTCCATCTTGATTCCTTTGCCAAAAAGAGTTTTCGCTGTTTCCTGGGTTCTGTTTTTGAGTTCGTCGTTCATGGTATCTTCCTTTGGATTATTTTTTTATCTTCAGTTGATGCCTCTTTAATGATTCTAATTTTCATGGAATTGTCTCCATTTTAAATTAATCGATTATTCTCTCCCGCGAAGATCATCTGAGCTCTATGAGTATGAGTGCATCACCCACATCTATTGTATCTCCCTGTTCCACCATGATATCGGAAATGCGGCCGTCAACCTCGGAAATAATATGGGTGTGCATTTTCATGGCTTCTAAATCGATAAGAATATCGCCCACCAGTACGACGTCACCGATATCAGGAAGTACTTTGCTGACTTTTCCTTTGATAGGAGAACAGATTATGCCCGCTTTTTTAAGGGTACCAATTTCGTTCGAAGTAAGATGCTTCTTCTCCTTGCTGCTCAGCAGGTCTTCCCTTTTTATGGATTGATCCAACGGAGATTTTACTGTTTCTTCCGCTTCCGCCATGGCCATGTAAACCTGATCGTCAATGACATAATGGTCATAGTTGGGGTAATTAAAAATTTCCGGATGGGTTTCTACATATCGCGTATCAAATTTTCTTTTTTTGAAGTCTTTTTCATCACAAATTGAAAGATACATGGGTATTGTTGTATTGGGTCCAATAATGACAAAATCCATCAGCGCCCTTTTCAGGCGATTGATGGTCTGTTCCCATTCATAACCCCAGACGATCAGTTTCACCAGCAGGGAATCATAAGCCAGGGGAATACGATATCCCCTGTATATGGTACCATCCAAGCGGATGCCTGGTCCGCCCGGCGGGTTATAGATATCGATATGCTTCCCGCCTTCCGGGAGGAAGTTGTTGTGGGGATCCTCAGCGTTAATCCGGACCTCGAGAGCAATACCCTTGATGTGGATCTGATCCTGACGGAAATCGAGTGCCCGGCCTTCTGCGATCAGTATCTGGTGGCGGACGATGTCGATGCCTGTTATCATTTCTGTTACCGTATGTTCAACCTGAAGGCGCGTATTAACCTCCAGAAACCAGAATTCTCCGGTTTGTCGATCAACTAAAAATTCCACGGTGCCGGCATTTACGTAGCGGGATTCTTTTATAACAGCTATTGCTGCCTGATGAATGTTTTCCAGAAGGTCGCCGGGCAGATTTGCCGGTGCTACTTCGAGCAGTTTCTGATGACGGCGCTGAATGGAACAATCCCTAGTTCCCAGATGGACAACGTTTCCGTATCTGTCCGCCAGAACCTGAACCTCAATATGGCAGGCATTGGCGATCGTTTTTTCAATATATATCCGATCATCATTGAACGCCAGCATCGCCTCAGAGCGCGCCTGATCCATCTGACCTTTAAGATCGTCATGTTCTTCCAGCTTTCTAATCCCTCTGCCTCCGCCTCCAGCCGTGGCCTTGAGCATGATGGGGTAACCGTACTTCTGAACAAAATTGTTCACCTCCGCGATGCCGGCATCCCCGGCGGAGAGGCTTTGTGTTCCCGGAATCAGTGGTATGCCCGCCCGTTCGGCAATCTGCCGGGCAATAACCTTGTTGCCCAGATTCTTGATCACCTGAGGAGGCGGACCGATGAAAATGATACCCGCTTTCTCGCAGGCTTCGGCAAACTCGGCACTCTCGGAGAGAAAACCGTAACCCGGGTGAATGGCGTCCGCACCTGTCTGATGGGCGGCCTGGATAATCTTTTTGATATCCAGATAATCCTTCACCGGCTGATCTCCGATCATTACGGCCTTATTGGCAAAACGCAGATAATAGGCATCACCGTCTGATTTTTCGTAAACGGCAATGGCCTGAATATTCAGTTCTTTCAGCGTCCTGGTAATGCGCAGGGCAATCTCACCCCGGTTGGCAATTAATACCTTGTCGATTTTCTTCATGTATCCTCATCTTCTGCTTGAAAGACCACCTTCATTAAAAAATCACTCGCCTTGAACGTTCCCCCTTTGTTCCTGAGTTATATGGCTGATTTTATAACCTGAAATACAAATTCAAGGGTATGATGTTTATAATGATCTTTTTTCATAACGTCAAGAAAAGTTCGACCCCTGATAATAAATCTTGAATTTTCTTAAATCAAAAGCCTCGCCGCAGGTCAGTTTTCGCAGGAGAAGCATTTTCATGGCTGCTTTTGCTCACAATTGTTTTTTTGCTCTGGCAAATGGCAACACCACTATATCATATAAGCCCCGACTCCATTCAGAAAAAACACTTCAAACTAACCGAGTTGTGCCGCCATGTCTTCCAGTTCATACCAGCGGTTATATGCTGTTTCCAGTTCGCAATCCAATATCGCCAGCCTTTCGCTCGCCATGCTAATTTTCGCGGCATCCCTGCTTGCGTAAAATGCGGGCGAATTCAAGATGGCAGCCAATTGCTGTTTTTCCGCTTCCAGGCCGGCAATTTTTTGCGGCAGTTCCTGGAGTTCCCGAGCCTCTTTAAAAGTGAGTTTGCGTTTTTCGGCGGTCATTTTTTCCTTTTTGGGCTTTTCTTCCTTCAGCAGAACCCTTTCCGACTTTGCCTGCGCGTTTAGCTGCATCAGCCAGTCATCATAACCACCGACATACTCTCCCAGTTGTCCCTCACCCTCAAAGACAATTGTGGAAGTAACCACATTGTTGAGAAATGCCCGGTCATGGCTGACCATCAGAATGGTGCCTTTGTATTCCAGCAGCCGTTCTTCGAGCAATTCCAGCGTTTCGGCGTCCAGGTCGTTAGTAGGCTCGTCCAGAACCAGCACATTGGAGGGAATGCTGAAAAGTTTTGCCAGCAGCAGCCGGTTACGCTCTCCACCTGATAAGGACATGACCTTGGACATGATCTGCTCCGGAGGGAAAAGAAAATCCTGGAGATAACCAACGATGTGCCGGGGAGATCCGTCCAGGAAGACCGTATCGCTGCCGGAAGCGATATTATCCCTGAGAGTTCTGGTTTCATCGAGTTGAGCCCGCAGTTGATCAAAATAGGCAATTTTTATTTCCGTTCCCAGGCGGATACGGCCCTGCTGCGGCGCAAGCTCACCCAGGAGAATCTTCAGGAGGGTAGTCTTGCCGACGCCGTTGGGTCCGATAATGCCCACTTTATCGCCCCGGATGATGACGTTGGAAAAGCCATTAATAATTTTTATGTTATCATAAGCGAAGCTTATATTCTCAGCCTCCACTATAATTCTGCCGCCTCTTTGAGCTTCCGAAATATTCAGGCGGGCCAAACCTGTCTGCTTCCGCCGGAGCGCACGTTCCTGACGCATCCGCAGCAGGGCAGTGACGCGGCCTTCGTTCCGGGTCCGGCGTGCCTTGACGCCCTGCCTGATCCAGACTTCCTCTTTGGCCAGTTTTTTATCAAAATTCTGCCATTGTTTTTCTTCGGACTCCAGCAGGGCCTGCCGGCGCTGGAGATATATCCGGTAATTGCAGGCAAAAGAAATCAATTTACCCCGGTCGATCTCCACGATGCTCGTGGCCAATTTTTGCAGGAACGCCCGGTCATGGGTCACAAACATGATGGCCTTACTATAATTCAGCAGAAAATCTTCCAGCCAGAGGATGGCATCGATGTCCAGATGGTTGGTAGGCTCATCAAGCAGGAGAAGATCCGGTTCGGAGGCAAGCGCCCGGGCCATAAAAACCCGGCGCTTCATCCCGGCGGATAAGTTCCGGAATTCGGCATTTTCATTGAGCCCCGTCCGGCTGAGAATACTTTCGACCTGCAGGTGGTAATTCCAGGCGCCGGCTGACTCCAACTGGTGCTGGACACCGGCCAGCTTATCCAAGGGAACATTACTGCCGTTGTGGCTCATTTGTATGGTGAGGTCGTGATAACTTCTCAACAGATCCAAATATTTGCGGCCGCCAGCGGCCACGATATCATAGACTGTTCCCGGTAGATCATCCGGGACCTCTTGCGGCAGCAGGCTGACGATTACCGCGTCGCTTTTAACTATTTCACCTGCGTCCGGAACGATATTCCCGCTTAAGCATTTCAACAGGGTTGACTTGCCTGATCCATTCCGGCCCAGAAGTCCAATTCTTTCCCCGGCTTCAATCTGGAGAGTGGCGGAAGACAGCAGGAGAGGTCCGCCGAAACTTACGGAAATATTATTAACCCATATTAATCCCATAATGTGTTGCCCTGTTCTTCAATCTTATAAGTGCTGGAATATATTAATATCATCATCGAGAATTGCGTTAGGCAGCCACCTGTCGGTTCGGTAATTAAGCCGGGAATGCCAACTAAGTCAGCCGGTAAAAGCGGATTCGTATTAACACATTTTTCAGTTTGCCGCATCATTCAACATTAATCTGACCAGGGAATAATATTTTGCTTGACAAACCAGGCAAATTTACATAGCTTTCGCCTTTAAATTTTTCTTCCATGGTGGTATTTGTTTATGAAGACATATATGGCAAAGGCAGAAATGCCGAATAGCGAGTGGTACATAGTGGATGCATCCGGTAAAACATTAGGGAGACTGGCTGCTGAGATCGCCCACCGGCTGAGGGGCAAACATAAAGCGACTTACACTCCGCATGTGGATACCGGTGATTTTATAATTGTCGTCAATGCAGAAAAGATTACCTTAACCGGAAAAAAGTTGACGGACAAAACTTATTATCACTATTCAGGTTATCCGGGCGGATTAAGAGAAACAAGCGCCGGGAAAATGCTGGCCGAAAAACCGGAGAATTTAATACGTATTGCAGTTGCGGGAATGCTGCCCAAGACCAATCTGGGCAGAAAAATGTCGCGAAAGCTTAAAGTTTATGCCGGGAATGCTCATCCGCATGAAGCGCAGTGCCCGCATGTTTTAACTGTTTAATATTTCCATTTAAATATAGAATTATCTCAATTATTTACTAATTTTGGAGAAGGTATGACACAGGAACGTTATTATGCAACCGGTAAGAGGAAAAGCGCCATCGCCCGCATCTATATGAAATCGGGCAGCGGCAATATTGTAGTCAATAAAAGAAATTATGAAGAGTATTTTACCCGCCCCAGCTTAAAAATGATCATCAGGCAGCCTTTTGAGATTACAGGGAAAAATGGCCAGTTTGATTTATATGTTAACGTCAGCGGCGGCGGTGTTGCCGGTCAAGCCGGAGCAGTAAAGCATGGAATTTCTAAAGCCCTCCTGGAATATGATGTCCAACTGCGTCCCATCCTGAAAAAAGCAGGTTTTCTGACCAGAGATGCCCGGATTAAGGAAAGAAAGAAGTATGGGCAGCCGGGCGCCAGGAAAAGATTCCAATTCTCCAAGCGTTAAATTTCACAGGGGGGCTTCGAGCCTCCCTTTTTTTTGGAGTTGATGATGAAAACAGCAATATTTGGAGCAAGTGGTTATACAGGGCAGGAATTGATACGAATTTTAACCGGTCATCCGGAAGCAGAACTGGTCGCCGTAACTTCCAGGCGCTTTGCCTCTCAGCCGGTAACCGAAGTGTTCCCTTCTCTGTGCGGTCTGACGGCTCTGAAATATCAGAATGCCACACCTGCCGATATTGCCGCAGCATGTGACATTGTTTTTCTCGCCCTGCCGCATGGGATTTCTATGGAGATGGCCCCTATCTTTATTTCCGCCGGGAAGAAGGTTATTGATCTTTCCGCTGATTATCGTTTGCGGGATGTCGCCACCTACGAAAAATGGTACGTGCAGCATACGAGTGCCGGTATCTTAAAAGACGCTGTTTATGGGATTCCCGAACTTTACCGTCAGAAGATAAAAGACGCATCGCTTATCGCCAATCCGGGCTGCTATCCGACCAGCATCATTTTAGGGCTGGCCCCGGCCCTGAAAAACAAGCTTTTAGCTGTAGATACCATTATTGCTGACTCCGCTTCCGGTGTGAGCGGGGCGGGCCGTGAGCCGCAAACCGGTTCGCTGTTTTGTGAGGTTGACGGCGGGTTCAAGGCTTATAAAGTCGGTAAACATCGGCACACGCCGGAGATTGAACAGGAATTGAGCGCTTTGGCCGGTGAAACATTTGCCATTTCTTTTACACCGCATTTGCTTCCCGTCAAACGGGGGATTCTGAGTACTATTTATGCGAATCTCCGGAAGGATATTACGATGCCGGAATTGCATTCCCTGTATTCATCTTTTTATGCGGAAGAGAAATTTGTGCGGATTTGTCCGGCCGGATCATTTCCGAATATCTCTTCCGTTTGCGGCTCTAATTTTTGTGATATCGGGCTGGCTGTTGATCCGCGGACAAAGAGGGTAATTATCATTTCGGCAATTGACAACCTGGTTAAAGGCGCAGCCGGTCAAGCTGTGCAGAACATGAACATTCTGTGCAACTTTAAAGAAGATGCCGGCCTGCAGACAGCCCCCATTTATCCTTAGGGGCCGTTATGAAACAACGACCCCTGCGGGTCTTGTGACCTCGCGTGACCTTTAGGTTATCAGGGTATGGCAAGGCCGTTTCGTTACGGCCCCTTATGCCGGTGACGATCTCATAATGTTACAGCTATTATAGATGAACGGCTTAATCAATACGTAAGTTGTATAATATGTCTATAAAAATATTTCATACAGCAACAAGAAAGAAAGAAGTCTTCCAGCCGGTTGCGGAAGGGAAAATCGGCATTTATGTATGCGGCATTACTGCCTACGATGTTTGCCATATAGGGCATGCCCGTGCCGCTGTCGTGTTTGACGTAGTGGTAAGACATCTGCGGTCACGCGGCTATGCGGTTACCTATGTCAAAAACTTTACGGACATTGATGACAAGATTATTGTCCGCGCCCAGAAAGAAGGAGTAATGTTTTCTGAAATAGCCGAGCGTTTCATCGCTTTGCATAATGAAGACATGGAGGCACTGGGGGTGGAAACTCCCACCATAACTCCCCGGGCTACGGAACATATGGACGATATGATTGCTCTGATTACCGTCCTGATGGAGAAGGGATTCGCTTATGCCATCGACGGCGATGTGTATTTTGCTGTAAATAATTTCTTTCCCTACGGCGGACTTTCCGGCCGTAATCTGGATGATATGCAGGCCGGCGCACGGGTTGACATCAACGACAAGAAAAAGAACCCGATGGATTTCGCCCTGTGGAAAGCAAGCAAAGAGGGCGAGCCTAGCTGGGATGCCCCCTGGGGCAAGGGGCGGCCGGGCTGGCATATCGAATGCTCGGCCATGAGCAGGCGTTATCTGGGAGAAACTTTCGATATTCATGGCGGCGGCGAAGATTTGATTTTTCCGCATCACGAAAATGAAATTGCCCAGTCCCAGGCTGCAACAGGCAGGCCCCTGGCCAATTACTGGATGCATAACGGCTTTGTGAAAGTGAATTCAGAAAAGATGTCCAAATCATTGGGCAACATCTTCCCGATCCGGGAAATTTTGAAGAATTACTCCCCGGAAGTTTTACGCCTATTCCTGCTGCAGAGCCATTACCGCAGCCCGGTCGATTATTCCACGGGCTCGCTCAATGAAGCCCGGTCGGGACTAATTCGGTGCTATACGGCGCTGCAGCAATTAAAAGAAATTGCAGGAACTTCGACCGGCAGCAAGGCGCTGCCGGCCAATGAAAAATCTCCGGCCCGTCTCGACGAATATATTCAGAGATTAAATGAGCTGATGGAGAAATTTGATGCGGCGCTGGATGATGATTTCAACACCGCTCAGGGCTTAGGCTATGTTTTTGATGCAGTTCGCCAGGTTAACAATTTTATTACTGCGGAGAGAAATATGGCCAAGGAAGGGAAGTTCATCTTTCGGCAGGCGGCAACTAAAGCCTTCGAACATTTTGGCGCAGTTCTGGGTATTTTTCAGGATGATCCCGATAAGTTTTTCGTCTCCGACAAAGAGATGGAGTCCCGTAAAAGGGGCCTGGATATTGCAGAAATCGAAAGCATGATCAAAGCCCGACAGGAAGCGAGACTTAACCGGGACTGGTCCCGCGCCGATGAAATCCGCAGCAAACTTGCAGAGCTTCATATTGTCCTCAAGGATTCCAAAGATATCACTACCTGGTCGATAGAGTAACCGCCAATAACCGATCGCATTCCAAAGCTGACTTTGTTGCTCGCACCTTAAGAAGCCCCTGATCCGCCTCCTTCACAGAGCGCAACCTGTGCTGCCTGACGGCCATAGTTGATTATCACGTCCTGAAATCTCCGAAATATATGGAAAAAATCAGGAAAGATGATATAAATGCATTAACCATATTTCCGGTATCGAGAGGATAATAATGAAAAAAATATTCAATAAGTGGTCACTGTTGATTCTTATTTTGATAGGAGGAGTCATCCTTTTAGTCCCTTATACTGACAGCAAAGTATCGGCACGGGATAAGGGAATATACAAAGATATTAAGACATTCAGTGAAGTTTTGGATCTGGTGAAAAAGAACTATGTTGATGAAGTGGAACCGCACGCTTTAATCCAGGGCGCCATCAATGGCATGATTAAGACACTTGATCCCCATAGCTCATTTATGAACGCTGCAATGTATAAGGAACTGGAGGTGGAAACGCAGGGAAGGTTTGGCGGAATCGGCATTGAAATTACTTTATTAAAGGATATCTTGACGGTCGTTTCGCCTATTGAAGATACGCCTGCTTATAATGCCGGTGTGAAATCAGGTGATCAGATCATCAGAATAGACGGCAAATCCACGAAAGATATTTCCATTATGGAAGCCGTTCAAAAATTGCGCGGGCCCAAGGATACCACTGTAACGATTACCATTATGCGGGAAAACATGGAGAAACCCAGGGATATCGTGCTGAAACGCGCCATCATCCAAATTAAAAGTGTTAAAGCCAAGTCCTTAGAAGACAATATCGGCTATATTCGGATTGCTTCTTTCCACGAAAGGACAGCGGATGATTTACAAAAAGCGCTGAAAGAAGTCACCGGCAAACAGCATCCCATGAAAGGGCTGGTTTTAGATTTAAGAAATGATCCCGGCGGTCTGCTGACTCAAGCGATTGAAGTTTCGGATATGTTCCTCAAATCCGGCGGAATTGTTTCCACCCGCGGCCGGACCAAGAGTATGGAATCCAAAGTAAGCGCCAAAGATGATGGCAATGAAATAACATGTCCGATTGTCGTCCTGGTTAACGAAGGCACGGCCAGTGCCGCAGAGATCGTTGCCGGAGCCCTGCAGGACAACGGTCGTGCTCTGATTGTCGGCACACAGACATTCGGCAAAGCATCGGTTCAGACAGTGATACCACTGGAAGACGGCGCGGCGCTAAAACTGACCACTGCGCGTTATTATACGCCCAAAGGACGTTCCATCCAGGCGGAAGGCATCAAACCGGATATTATAGTTAAGCCTACAAAACGCGTGGAGGAGCGAGATAATGTCTGGGATGAACGGATCAGGGAAAAAGATCTGAAAGGCCACATTAAACCGGCTAAAGAGGATGGCACCAAACTCGACGAAGCGCCGGTCAAGGACATAAAGGATCCTGCAGATTTAACAAATGATAATCAGATGAAGGCGGCGGTTGATATCTTAAAAAGCTGGGACATTATGAGGAAGAATTTAAACAACTGATTTTTTACCGAAAGGATTGTCGAAGATTAATCTATGAAGCTTTTGAAAAGTCTCTTCAAGGGACTGCTGATTTTTTTAATAATTATCTTCATTGCCGCTATCATTTACGTCCTGCAGTGGAAAGAAGAGCCTGCGGGCATAAAAATGCCGAAGAAGGAAGTGAAGCAGACGGAAAAGTCCAAACCTGCTTTGCCCAAAGCAGAGAAGGAAAAATCAGCGAAGGAAGCGCCGCCTCTTGCTAAAATACCGCCCGGGAAAGACAGAGAAAAGATACTACTCTCCAAGATCGGGAAGTTACCGTTGCCGCAGCGTCAGGTGGCGATAATTATCGACGATATCGGCAATGATCTGGAACCGGTGCGAGAGCTTCTGAAAATCGACGCCGACATAACGTTTGCTATTTTGCCCCTTTGCAGTCATTCGCGTGATGCTGCCGAACAATTGCATGCTGCCCGTCGGGAAATACTTCTGCATCTGCCCATGGAGCCTGCATCTTATCCGCGGGAAAAGCCGGGCAAGGGAGCTCTCTTTACCGATATGAACGATACGGAGCTTTTATTTCAATTGGATAGCAACCTGGCTTCAGTCCCCTACGTTTCCGGTGTCAACAATCATATGGGTTCAAAATTCATGGGTAATGAAGAGAAACTGAAGTTAATTTTTGACAGGCTAAAGAGCAAAAATTTGTTTTTCATCGATTCGCGGACCACGACCAATTCGAAAGCGTTAGCGGCGGCCGAAAAATCAGGTGTGTTACTGGCGTCGCGCAAGATATTTCTTGATAACAAACGCGACTATCAGGAGATCTACAAAATACTGACCGGAATTGCCCGGGATACGGAAAACGGCGACGTTTCATCCATTATCATCATCGGTCATCCATACCCGGAGACTATTCGGGCAATAAAAGATGCAACTAAAATTCTTCGGGAAAAAGGAGTGGCGATTGTTCCCGTTTCCAAATTGATAAAAGATAAAGGGCGCCATGGTTCTTCGTAATCACTTTTCTGGACGTAAGGCTTTTTATTGCTCAAAGAGAATATTTTTTTCTATGCAAAACAAACATGAATATCGATCATTGCTGCTGGGGCTGGCAATATTAACGATCAGCGGTTGTTGCTTCAGTTCTTCGACAATTACCATGAAAGCTGATACAAGTTCAGCATCGTCAACTTATCATTATTCCCAGTCTGTTCTTTTAAGGCTGGATGGTCAGATAAATGAAGCAATTGCTGAACTGGAAAAAGCAATTGCCGCTGACCCCGGTTCCCCCTACCTGAAAACAGAACTGATTTCTCTTTATGCGGAAAAGGGCGATCTTTCCAAGGCTGTGAACATGGGCGAAGGGATGCTTGCCGGCAATCAGGACAACAGCCGGCTGCAACTTATTATGGGCGGTTTATACTTAAAAACTCGTGAATACCCGAAGGCTATCAAAGCCTACCAAAAGGTAATTGAACTGGAGCCGAAGAGTTTGATCGCCCATCTTTATTTGGGAACTCTTTATGCGGAAGAAAAAAAATATGATCAGGCCGAAGATATCTTTGCCAAGCTGCTGAAAATTGATCCCGACAACGTCATGGGCATGTATTATTATGCTAAAGTGTTGTCGGCAATGGAACGGTTTGATGATGCCGCCGCGATGTATCAGAAAATCATTTCCCTCAGGCCTCATTTTGAAGCGGCATTATTTGATCTGGCTTCGGTCTATGAGAAACAAAAAAAAATAGATAAAGCCATTGAAGTTTATCGCAGCTACATTGAAATCAATCCCGCCCGGATAAATTTACGTGTGAAAATAGGAGATCTTCTGATTAAAGATAAAAAATATGAAGAGGCGCAAAAAGAATTTCAGGCGGTTTTAAAAGTTACGCCCGATAATAATGAAGTAAGAATTGCCTTGGGATTACTGTATTATGAGATGAGGCGTCTGGAGCCGGCGATTGAGGAATTTCTGAAAGTCCTAGGAAAAAATGCCGGTGATGACAAGGCCCGTTACTTGCTGGCCTCCGCCTATGAAGAAAACAAAAATAACAAATCAGCGCAGGAGGAATATTCAAAAATATCTTTTACATCTGAATTATACACCAATGCCAGGATTCGCGCAGGCATGATTTTAAATAAAGAAGGAAAGCTGCCGGAGGCAATTGCAGTTCTTAAGGAATCTATAATCAAGAAAAAAGGACAGGTTCCCCTTTATCTTTATTTGTCTTCCCTTTATGAAGAAAACAAAGATATGCTCAATGCTGAAAATATTTTAAAAGAAGGGATCGCAAATTTGCCGGCGAATGTCGATTTGCATTATAGCCTGGGTGTCATTTATGAAAAAACAAACCGTTTTCCGGAGAGCATAAAGGAAATGGAGGCGGTATTAAAGATTGATCCGGACCATGCGGAGGCGCTTAATTTTATCGGTTACAGCTATGCCGATCGCGGTCTTAACCTTGATGAGGCCGAAAAAAAGATAGTTAAGGCATTGAAGATCAAGCCGGACTCCGGACATATTATTGACAGCCTCGGGTGGGTGCATTTTAAGCAGGGGAAATTCGACAGCGCACTTTTGCATTTAAAAAAAGCAATGGAAATCATGCCGGCCGACACGGCCATCATTGAGCATCTGGGCGATGTCTACCTTAAACTGGAAATGTTTCAGGAAGCCCGGGAGACCTATGAAAAAGCGCTGATAATTGATCCGAACAATAAGTCAGTGCAAAACAAACTGAATGATTTGAAAAAGAAAAAGTGAAGCAATTTTCTTTCGGTAAAATAATCATTATTCTTATAGTCACTCTGCATGTCGCCTGCGCCAGACAGGCGATCATTTTTTCTGACTCTTCAGCAGAAAAGACTCTTCTGACAATTTCCAGTTCTCTTCCGGAAACCTATATAATGACTGCGTCAGCTCAGATCGATCTGGTTGTGCCGGAAGGTCATTATCCGGCAAGAGCGGTTGTCATTCTAAAAAAGCCGTCATATTTGCGTTTGGAACTTCTGCCGCCGATAGGGACTCCTGAATTCTTTCTGACTGCAAATCCCAACGAAATGAAAATATTATTGCCCGGGAAAAATGAATTTTATTCGGGAAAGCCCACCGGTCATAATTTATCGCGCTTTCTGCCCTGGCAATTTGATGTTGAAGATATTTTGGCTGTGTTGGCCGGCGCCTATCCGCCTTTGACCGGGAATGTTAATTATTCGCGCCATCCGGAAGGAGAGAATGTGCGGATAGAAATGAAAGCTCAATCCCGGATTGAGCAGACGGTCTGGCTGGGCCCGCATGGTCGTTTGATCAGACTGGTGCGCAGAGATGAATATGGCCGGGAATTATATAGCGCGGAATTTGCGGACTATGATGAAGCCAGCCCGATTGCCGGTAAAATAACTCTCCGCATGTCTGACGGCGGCAATTCCATCACTGTAAAATATTCCGGACTTCAAATTGAAAAAGCAAAAGATTTATCAATTTTTGATTTGCCCGTCCCTGCAGGATTTAAGACAATTATTCTGGATTAATATCAACGGACAGGTTGACGTATCAAAAAAAGTATGCCAGAGTGGCTCCCGCTCTGGAAATGTTTTAGTGCCATTTTAAAAAAAACGGCAGCAAACTGAGAAAATTATAGTCTGTGTATGTCATCGGATGATGACGATGTGTTTCCTCAAAGTATGTGCTGCGGTATTTTCAATTCACGGGGAGAGCATGGCTAAAAAATATTTATTGTCAATCCTGTCATTCGTCATTTGCCTGCTGCTGCTGCCGCCGCTGCCGTCGGTTGCAGGAGATCCCAAATCGTCGACAACCAAGGCCTATTCCCGGAAATCTTTATCCCTTCAGAACGGCCGTGATCAGCGGAAGCTTGTATTGCGCTCCGCCTTTGCCCTGGTAGAAGATCAGGAGACGGGAGAACTGCTGATTTCAAAACAATCAACAACGGTTTCCCCCATCGCTTCCATAACAAAACTCATGACCGCTATGGTAGTGCTTGATGCCGACATAGATCTTCGCGAAACAATCACTATCGAGTCCGGAGACAGGGACATTATCCTCCATAGCCACTCCCGCCTGCCGGTTGGTACTCGTCTGACGCGCGGAGATGCCCTGCTGCTGGCCCTGATGTCTTCCGATAATCGCTCGGCTCATGCTCTGGGGAGAACTTATCCCGGCGGTTTCGCCGCCTGTGTTGCTGCGATGAATACCAAAGCCCGGTCGCTGGGATTGATGGAGACGCACTTCGATGACACCACCGGACTATCCAGCGGCAACGTTTCCTCGGCGCGCGATCTGGCGCGATTGATTGATGCCGCCTACAAGTATCGCCTGATCCGGGAATACACAACCTGTAAAAATGCTGTTGTCCGTACGGGACGACGCAGCGTGCAATTCTGCAATACCAACCGTCTGATCCAGAATCCCCGGTGGCAGATAGGCCTCTCCAAGACCGGTTTTACCGGTGAGGCAGGCCGCTGTCTGGTCATGCAAGCGCAGGTTGCCCGGCGTCCGGTGCTCATCGTGCTGCTCGATTCTCAGGGCAGGCTGACCCGTGTCGGCGATGCCAACCGCATCAAACGGTGGCTGGAGGAACCGTCTGCATCAGCGCACACGCGAAGGGGATGATCAATACCATTTTCTTTTTCTTCCATCCGCAGTATTTGCAATTCCTGGAATAGTGAAATCATCAAATTATTTAAATAAGAAGCCGCGGGTGGGGCCTGTTATCATCTTTGACGGCAAAATGGTTTCAGCGAACCGGAAGCATTATTTCTTCTTGTACAGATACCTTTCGAAGAAGCGATTATAATTTGTCCAGTCGGAATCGCCGTTGCCTTCGGCAGTGAATGTTTGAAAGGCGTTGAGCTTGGCGTCGAGATCATCCATATAATGGACAGCCAGCGCTTCCATTGTCTTGGGGCGCTTGGGGGAGCCGAATTCAAATTCTCCATGATGGCTCAGGATGATATGGCGCAGCTCCAGCGCCAGTTGCGCCGGAAAATCGGGAATAGCGGCGATTTCCTTGTCAATCATTTCCACGCCCATCACAATATGGCCGATTAATCGGCCTTCATCGCTGTATTCGATCAACTGGTCATAGGAAAATTCATAGATTTTGCCGATGTCATGCAAGAGTCCTCCCGCAATCAGCATGTCCCTGTCCAGATGCTGATAATGATCCGCGATTTTGGTCAGCAGGCGTACAACGGAAAGTGTATGCTCCAGCAGGCCGCCTAAATAAATATGGTGGAAACCCTTGGCCGCCGGAGCTCTTTTAAAAAGTTCAGCGGTCTTCTCTGCTTTAAAAAAAGCATTAAGCAAATCCCGCAATGGTTTACTCTGAACCATGTCCAGGTGGCCGAGCAGCTCGCTGTACATGGCGGCGACGTCGCCTTTGGCGACAGGCAGGTAATCCGCCGGCTCAACCTCTTCCCAATTACATTTCTTAAGGGAGATGATGGATATTTGAATCGAGTTTTTATATGTGTTTGCTCTGCCTTCAATGGCGATGATATCGCCTTTCTTGAATAGCTGATCGAATTCGATGGCGTTATCCCAGACCTTGGCGTCAAGCTCGCCGGTTTTATCTTTGAGCTTTACATTCAGGTAGGGAGCGCCTTTGAGTGAAAAGGCCATATTTTTTTCGGCAGCTAAAAAGGAAGAAGAAATTTTTTCTCCCTGTTTGATGTCTTTGAGATAGATACTTTTTGTTTTCAAATTTCCCTCCTTAAAATACGATAATCCTCTACACGAACAGTCAGTTTGTCCATATCAAAATATTCCATCAGCGGAATTATGTATTTGCGTGAGAGGTTGGTTAGTTCTTTGAAGCTGCCGGGCGTTGCTTTGCCGTCTTTAATCAGCAATGCTTTATAATCTTTACGCAGCTGTTCGAGAGACTCGCGGGCAAAGCAAAGATCTTCATTGATCTTGATCAATTCACCATTTTTAACCAGCAGTTTAATGATGCTTTGGGCCTGGGCTTTCTGATCCCTGAAGCCGTTAATAACTTCGGCCAGTGCCGGTGGTGTCAAGCCGGCTTTCTGGTATATCCCGAGAACGGCCAGACGAATGGAATCCTGATTTCCCGTCATCTGAACCGAATGCGCCGCCAGACGCACATTATCTTTGTCAATGACAATGGTTTCTTTTTTCCCCAGACTGCGCAAAGCCATGTTAAATAATTTAGTCGAAACAGGACGGTTCAAAACGGCTTTCAATTCCTCCTTGGAAATGCCTGCCTGGAGAGTATTTTTTTCATGATAGGCGGAAATACTGCGGATTATCAGCTCTTCGAGCTGAGAATAAAAAGATTCGGAAATTACCGTTGTGTCTTCGCTGTCCAATAAAACAGCCTTCTGGCGGGAAAACAAATTATCCAGTACTTCTTTGATCTTCCTGGTATTCACTCCCAGACGAAAGGCAAGGCCGCGGATGTTGATGCCGGCAAATCCGGTTCTCTCCATAATAGTGGATACCTTCTCCGGCAGCGAGCCGCTTTGCAGCTGATGCAACTCGCTGAGAACTTTTTCATTGTGCCTTTTGTGCTTTACCGGCTGCGGATCGAGAATCTGGCCGCCACCGATTGTGCCAACCGGCGAATAACTGCGCAAAACAAAATGCTCGCCGGCCACAACAACGGTTTTGTTGACCAGCACCAACTGGGCAAAAGCCGCATCTCCCGGAGCGAGTTCGTCTTTGGAGAGCAATACTATCCGGGCGATGACTTCACTCGTTCCTGTGTGCAGCCGCACCAGCGCCCTGTTTTTCAGATTTTTGGAATTTGCGCCCAGATACTGCACAAAAACATCGAGCCGTTGCGTTGACCAGACTGTTTGCGGGCGCACCAGAGCGTCGCCGCGAGTGATGCTGGATTTTTCAGCGCCCTGCAGGTTGATGGCCGTGCGCTGTCCGGACCAGGCTTCATCTACCTGGGAATTATGGACTTGCAGACCCCGCACGCGCGAAAGCAATTTCCCCGGCAGAATCTGCAATTCTTCGCCAACTTTAATGTTGCCGGAGACAAGTGTTCCGGTGACAACGGTGCCAAATCCCTTCATGGTGAATACGCGATCTACAGGCAGGCGGAATATGCCGTCTTCTGCTTTTTCAGCAATTTGTCCGACCGTTTTGTCAATCTCGTCGATCAGAGCAGACAGGCCCTCCTGACGGACGGCGGATACCGGTATGATGGGTGCGTCCTGGAGAAAGGAGCCCTGGAGATAATCGGTTATTTCCGATTTGACCAATTCCAGCCAGTCCGCCTCTACCAGATCAATTTTGGTCAAAGCAACTACACCCTGCGTGATACCCAGGAGCGAGCAGATATGCAGGTGTTCTTTTGTCTGAGGCATAATGCCTTCATCGGCGGCGATGGCCAGCAGCACCAGATCAATGCCTGCCGCTCCGGAAACCATGGTTTTGATGAATTTTTCATGTCCCGGAACATCAACAATACCGACTGTCTGGCCGGAAGGAAGGGTAAGCGCGGCAAATCCCAGCTCGATGGTAATGCCTCTCTCTTTTTCTTCCTTTAAACGGTCAGTGTCCACGCCGGTGAGTGCTTTGATTAAAGCGGTTTTACCGTGGTCAACATGTCCTGCTGTACCTAAAACAAAATGTTTCATAATATGAAAGTAACAAACTCCTTGCTTTTTCACAACATCATAATTCCAAATATTATGCGAGGTGAAAGTTGCATAAGGGCTGCAAAGGCCGGAATTAAGTTGTTGAAAATACCGGCGGTAATTGTTAGAAACAAAAAACAAAGAGGTGGCGTTTGCGTATTCTTGGTCTGGATTATGGTGAAAAACGAATTGGCGTAGCCATTTGCGATGAGCTGGGGTGGACAGCTCAGGGTTTGCCGACAATCATCAGAAAAGATAAAAAGCACGATTGGGAAATATTGGCAAATCTGATTAAAAATTATAATGTTGAGAAAATTATCATTGGCTATCCCCTCCGTCTCGACGGTTCGGAAGGAATTCAATGCGAAAAAGTCAACCGGTTTGCCGCGCTGCTGAATAAAGCTTTTTCCCTGCCGGTAATTAAATGGCCGGAGACTCTATCCACAAAAGAGGCGGAAGAAATATTGACCAATTCCGGCATGCATTGGAAAAAGAGAAAAAAGAAAGTAGATAAACTGGCCGCCTGTCTTATCCTTCAGAATTACCTGGATTCATCCGACAGTAAAAAAGTTAATTGAAAAGACAAACTAAAATAATATGCGAAAAAAGATTAATAAAAAGACATATTACATTCTATTAGCGCTTGTTACCGGCATTGTTATATATTCCACGGTGATGGTTGTTTATTCTTTAATCCCCATTGACCAAAAAAAAGCGACGGTAATTGTCGATATACCCACCGGCTCCAGCTTCCTGCAAATTACCAAAATCCTCAACGATGCCGGCATAATCAGAAGTCGGATTTTATTTTATGGTCTGGCCAGCAGCAGACTGGCGTGGCTCTCCATTCGTGCCGGTGAATATGAATTTAACACTTCGATGTCTCCTTCAGAGGTTCTCTCTAAACTGCTTCGGGGTGAGATAAAAATTTATCCCGTAACTATTCCGGAAGATGTTTCTGTGAAAGAAATAGCCGAAATTCTCATGAAATATAAATTAATAGATGAGGAACAATTTTTTGAACTCGCGGAAGACGAAGAATTTCTGGAATCTCTGAATATTCAAGCCGCTTCCATTGAGGGGTACCTCTTTCCGGATACTTATTTCTTGGACCGATCAATGAGCACGCGCCTGATCATGCGCAAGATGGTGGAACAATTTTGGAAGAAAGTTACACCGGCAATGCGGGACAGGGCTAATAAACTCGGTTTTACAATGCACCAATATGTTACGCTGGCCTCGATCATCGGCAAGGAATCAGGGAAAACTGACGAAAAGAATCTAATTTCAGCAGTTTTTCATAACAGATTAAAAAAGAAAATGCGCCTGCAAAGTGATCCGACGGCAGTATATGACTTGCTAAACTTTACCGGAGCTGTCCTGCGCAGCCATCTGAAAAGAAATTCACCGTATAATACTTATATTATTAATGGTCTGCCCCCCGGGCCAATTGCTAATCCCGGGCTCGACTCACTGAATGCTGCTCTTTATCCGGCAGACAAAAATTATCTTTACTTTGTTTCCCGCCGGGATGGTTCGCACTTTTTTTCCTCTTCCCTGGAAACCCACAATCAAGCAGTTTCCCGCTACCGCAGTAATAAAAATAAAAACTAGCCGTAACTGATCCCTCTCTTTTGCCATATATACCTGAAATAATTAATAATATGTTATTGTGTCCGGCCCGCTGATGATCATATCAAATCAATTATGCAGGAAATTTTCCGCTGGTAAAATTCTGCTTTGGGTATTTTCCTGATTTTCTTAGTGATTTTAAGCCAATAAATCAGAAAAAATTATATTTTTTTTCTTGACAAAGCCATGAGCTATCTTTATAGTTGGCCACGTGGAGTAAAGTGGTTTGTTGTGGAGGGAAGATAGTGTCTGTTTTTCGGGGCCAATATCATCATAATATCGACGAAAAAGGAAGAGTTATCTTTCCGTCGAAGTTTCGCGACATCTTTACAGAGACTTACGACAACCGGATGGTGATTACCAATTGGGATGGTTACTTGATGGTTTTCCCTTATGATGAATGGCGCATAATTGAAGAGAAGGTTTCCCACCAGTCTATTCTGCGCAAAGAAGTGCGCGCATTTCAACGCTTCTTCATGTCGGGTGCGGTTGATTGCAATCTGGATGCCCAGGGACGCGTACTTATCCCTCCTACGCTGCGTGAATACGCTAAACTGGAAAAAGATATTGTTTTAGCCGGGATGATCAAAGTTATCGAAATCTGGTCTAAAGATCGCTTTGAAGAGGAAATGAAAAAAACCGGCGGCGAAATTGATAAAGCCGCTAACTTCATTGCCGATTTGGGTATTTAAGCAATGGATGCCGACTTCTTTCATGAGCCGGTAATGCTGAAAGAAGTTATTGATTGGCTTTGCATCAACAAAGAAGGAATTTACGTGGATGGCACTGTCGGGGGCGCAGGCCATGCATATGAAATACTTAAGTCAACCAATGGATTTTTTGTTGGTATTGACTGTGACGATGAAGCCCTGCTGGCAGCAGAAGCCAGACTGGCTGAATTCGGCTCTCGTAAGGTTCTCGTAAAAGCTAATTTCGCCGAACTTGGTTCGGTTCTGGAAAAATTGCAGATTAGAAAGGTTGATGGCGTTCTCCTTGATCTGGGGGTTTCTTCGCATCAACTTGACCGGATTGCCAGGGGCTTCAGTTTTAATCAATCCGCGCCGCTCGACATGCGGATGGATCGCAGTTTGAAGATCAGCGCTTACGATATTGTCAACAGCTTTGCCCAAAAAGATTTGGAAAAGATTATTCGTACTTTCGGGGAAGAAAAGATGGCAAGTAGGATTGCAAGGGCAATATCGCAGAAAAGACTTTCATCCCCTCTGGAAACAACGGTGGAGCTGGCTGCCGTTATTGCTTCCGCCATGCCCGCTAAAATGCGCCGGCAAAAAATTCATCCTGCTACAAGAACATTTCAAGCAATTAGAATCGCCGTTAATAATGAACTGGAAAGCATCAGACCGGCAATCAATTCGGCCGTGAGCCTGTTAAACAGCGGCGGTCGCATCGCTATTATCTCTTTTCATTCATTGGAAGACCGAATTGTTAAAAATGAATTTCGCGCCCTTACGGGAACTTGCAGTTGCCCCAAGGATGTGCCGATTTGCACCTGCAAGCGAGAGGCAGCGCTCAAAGTGCTGACGAAAAAAGCTTTAATCCCCGCGACAGCCGAAATAGCGGCAAATCCACGATCCCGCAGCGCCAAGCTGCGCGTGGCTCAGAGAGTTTAAGATGGAACAGGCCATCAGCACACAGGCTATGCCGCATGTCCGGGAGGAGAAGAAAGAATCTTCCGGCACTAACTATCCGACTTTTATTGTCGTGGCCATAGTACTGATGCTTGTTGCCCTGATCTATGTTGGCTCGCATATTCGTATGACGGAACTGGAGTATAAAGTTACTGCGGGATTCAGTGCTCATGAGCAAATGAAGGAAGAACAAAAAAAACTGAAGCTGGAATACGCGATGCTTAAGTCGCCACAGCGGATAGAAAACATAGCCAGAAGCCGGCTGCTCATGTCTTATCCTGAACAAGATCAAGTGATTGTCTTGAAAAATTCGGGAGAATAGCATGGTCATGGAAACAAAAAAAAAGCTGAAAATCAGGATTGTCAGTGTCCTGCTAATTTTCCTCATACTATTTATTGCCTTGCTTTCCCGTGCTTTTCAGTTGCAAATATTGTCCGGCCAGAAACTTAAAGCGCTGGCGCAGAGACAACAGACTACCACATTGCAGTTACAGCCGGAAAGAGGTGTGATTTTCGACCGCAACGGCGAAAAGCTGGCGGTATCAATTATGGCGGATTCCGTGTTTGCTGATCCGTCAAAAATTGCCGATCCCCTGCGAACATCTCAGCAAATATCAGACATTCTCCATTTAGATAAGAGCGCTGTATTCAAGAAAATATCGGAACGGAAAAGTTTTTGCTGGCTGGCCAGAAGAATTTCTCCGGAGCAGGCGGCAAATGTGGAGAACGCAAATATTGAGGGGATTATTTTAGTCAAAGAACCGAAACGCTTTTATCCCAATGGCGAACTGGCGGCGCATATGCTGGGATTTGTCGGCGCCGATTCCATCGGTCTGGAAGGGCTGGAAAAGAAGTATAACGAAGTTCTCAAGGGAAAGCCGGAAAAAGTTACCTGGGCGCGGGATGCAAAAGGCAAAAAATTATTTTTACGGGCAGAAAAGACTGAGACGCAAAAAGATGAAAGCATTAATCTCGTTCTGACAATCGATAACCGCATTCAATACCTGGTCGAGACACATTTGAAAGATGCTGTTTTGAGCAAAGGGGCAAAAGGCGGGCTTGCCATTGTAATGGATCCCCAAACCGGTGAGATTCTGGCTCTGGCCAATGAAGGCAGATTCAATCCTAATAATATCAGAGGACTGGATCCCGACACGTGGAGAAACCGCGCCATCACGGATTTCTTTGATCCCGGCTCCACGTTTAAACCATTTCTGGTGGCGGCGGCTCTGGAAGAAAAAGCTATTAAAGAAACAGATAAATTTTATTGTGAAAACGGATCTCTTGCTATAGCCGACCGAATCATCCATGAAGCAAACCGCAAGCGCCACGGGAATCTGGCTGTGCCGGACATATTAAAATACTCCAGTAATATTGGTTCTGTAAAAATAGCTCAGAAGTTAGGTAAGGAAAAGTTCGCCGAGTATATTGAACGCTTTGGCTTTGGAGCGAGAACCGGGATAGATCTGCCGGGGGAATCAACCGGGATGATCAGGCCTGTGCAAAAGTGGACGAAAGTTGATGCAGCGACAATTGCTTTTGGCCAGGGCATCTCGGTTACAGCAATTCAGTTAATTTCAGCAATGTCGGCTATTGCCAATAATGGGGTTTTGATGAAGCCGTATATTGTGCGCGGATTTGCCGATAAAAATAACCGTTTGATCAAGATGTATACGCCGACGGTTGTGAGGAAAGTTGTTTCTCCAGGCGTTGCCAAGCGCTTAACCGGTATGCTCACGGAAGTTGTCGGGGCGGTTGACGGCACCGGGAAAAACGCGCGGATCGTCAACGTAGCTGTCGCCGGTAAAACGGGAACTTCTCAAAAATTCGACTTTGCCCGGGGCGCCTATTCTTCGGAAAAAGTGCGGACGTCTTTTATGGGATTTTTCCCGGCCGATAATCCGCAGGTTGCCATTCTGGTGATTCTGGATGAGCCGCAGCGTGATAAGTGGGGTGGTGTGGCTGCCGCACCCGTCTTCAAGAATATCGGTGACCAGATATTGAATTGTTTTAAGACCAACATCCGGGAAACGCCGGTATTTGAACAGGAGAAAACAAACAAAGTACAACTGATTTCGACTTCTCAGGCTCTGGTTCCGGGGCAAGCTGCTCCGGATGATGACTCGGTTATGCCCGATTTTTCAAATCTGACCATCAGAGAAGTGATGAAGAAAGCCAGAGAGCGATCAATAGAAGTGAAAATAACCGGCAATGGCTGGGCCGTCAGCCAGTATCCGCAGGCCGGCACGCAACTTGGTGAAGAACGGGTTTGCAACGTAACATTTGCATTGAATAACTGAGGTGGCAATGAAACTGGGGCAGCTGCTTGAAGGGATAGACAGCATAAATAGTAGCGGAGATTTCCGGGAAGAAGTTACCACTGTCTGTTATTCGGCGGATCAGTGCCGCGAGGATTCTTTATTTGTGGCCATTCCCGGGCTTAAATATGATGGGCATGATTTTATCTCCGAGGCAATTGCCCGCGGCGCAAAGTACATTGTCCATGAAAAAGATATCCGGTTTTCCCCCCCCGTCAAGGGCATTAAGGTGGCGGGCAGCCGACGCGCCCTGGGAATATTAGCCAGGAATTATTTCGGCAATCCTTCGGCACAGCTTGTTTTGATCGCCGTGATCGGGACAAACGGGAAAACGACAATCACCTACCTGCTGGAATCGATTTTGCGCGCGGCCGGTTTTAACTGCGGAGTTTTAGGAACGGTCAATTACCGGTTCAACAATAAAACATATCCTGCACCGAACACAACTCCTGAATCTTATGAGCTGCAGAGAATTCTTCGGGAAATGGCTGATGATGGTGTCACTCATGTCCTTGCCGAAGTCTCATCGCATGCCATTGATTTAAAGAGGGTTGATGATTGCGACTTCGATCTGGGTATCTTTACCAATCTTACCCGCGACCATCTTGATTATCATGGAACAATGGAAAATTATTTTCAGGCCAAGAAAAGATTTTTCTCCGAAGTGCTGCCGCAAAGCAGGAAATCCCATCATTCTAAAATGGTGATCAATAATGATGATCAGTGGGGACGGATTATTCTTCATGATTCGCCGCTGCCTGCATTGGCATATGGCATCGAAAGTAATTGCGATATTAAGGCCGATGACTATGAGCTTTCTCTCTCCGGAATTACAGCCCGGCTGAATATTTCCGGTGAAATATTTTCCGTTTCCTCCGGGCTTATCGGCAAATTTAATCTCTACAATATTCTGGCGGCTCTCGGCGCTGCGTCGATCCTCCGCATCCCGCAGGCATTGATGAAGTCGGGCATTGAAAATCTGTCCTGTGTGCCCGGACGGCTGGAAAGCGTCAAGTCTAATTCCGGGTTTCATGTTTTTGTAGATTACGCGCACACCGATGATGCTTTAAGGCGTGTGCTGCAAAATCTGGCTGCCCTCAAGAAAAAGCGGATTATCACGGTATTCGGCTGCGGCGGCAATCGTGACCGCGGCAAACGGCCTCTGATGGGTGAAGCAGCGGTAAGTTACAGCGATTTAACTATTGTAACCTCGGACAACCCCCGCCAGGAGGATCCTGCTGCGATTATCCGGGAAATAGAAGCGGGAATTGATCAAAAGAAGATTAGAAAAATAGAGATCGATCAGCCGGAAGTAATGAATAATGCTCATTCGTATACGGTAATTCCCGACCGGGAAAAAGCAATAAGGGCCGCAATCAAAATAGCTTCAGCGGATGACATTGTTTTAATTGCCGGTAAAGGGCATGAAGATTATCAGATCATGGGCACAAAGAAGATGCCCTTTGACGACCGTCTGGTTGCCGCCAGTGCCTTGAAAATGAAAGGTTGAAATTAATTATGATTAACTGCTCACCAATGTTCACTGCCGCGCAGGCGCTGCAAGCAACGGGCGGTGTTTTGCTTGCGGGGGAGCAGGGGAATTCGTTTTATGGAATTACAACCGATTCCCGACAGGTCCGGGAGGGGGATTTATTTGTCGCCCTGCAGGGCGACAAATATGATGGGCATGATTTTATAGGGACGGCGCTGGAAAGGGGAGCTTCCGGTGCACTGGTCCACAATGAGACAAAAATCAAGATAACTCCGCAGGGCCGGAAAACGGCCGTAATCAAGGTAGCCGATACTTTAAAGGCGCTGGGAGATCTGGCGCATAGTTACCGGCAACGCTTTTCTGTTCCGGTGATCGGCTTGACGGGCTCTTCGGGGAAGACGACTACCAAGGAAATGCTGGCGGCAATAACCGGCCGGGGAAAAAGAACTTTAACGACGGAGGGGAACTTAAACAATCTGATCGGCTTACCGCAAACAATATTCCGTTTAACTAATGATCACGAACTGGCTATCCTGGAAATGGGCACGAATACATGCGGCGAGATCAAACGGCTGACCGAGATTGCGTCGCCGGATATCGGCTTGATTACCAATATCGGTCCTGCCCATCTGGCCGGTTTCGGGTCGGTGGATGTTGTCCGTGAGGAAAAAGGCAGTTTGTTTCTTAATATGGCGCCGGGCGGGACGGCAATAATTAATCTTGATGATGAAAATATCTGCCTTGCCGCCGATCGATGGCCCGGTAAACGAGTTACTTTCGGCCTGACGTCCAATGCCGAGGTTACGGCCAAGGATATTGAAAAAAATGGCGCCCGCGGAGTGCGCTTTAAACTGGTAATTGGCGACAAGGTCAACAAGCTGGAGATGAAAATCGCCGGCATACATCATGTCTATAACGCGCTGGCGGCAGCGGCGACTGCCTGGGCGGCTGGTATTGACTGTAAAATGATTACAGAAGGCCTGGCCGCGTTTCAGCCGGTGCCCGGGCGGATGCAGATAATCAAACTGCAAAACTGCGCTCATGTTATCGATGATTCTTACAATGCCAACCCCGCATCAGTGCGCGAAGCGCTGATGACGCTGAAAGATTTGAAAAACCATCACTCCGGCTATGTGTTTTTGGGGGACATGCTGGAATTGGGAGCGGCGTCTTCCGAAATGCACCGCAAGATCGGTGTTTTGATGGCGACAATCGGCGTAAACGCCGTCTTCCTGAAAGGTGATTTTTCCGCAGTTACCGCGGCCGGTGCTGAAGAAGGCGGTATGCCGCGGCAAAATATTTTCTTCATATCCGAAGAAGAAGACGGCATGCAGTTTTTGCAGAAGAACTTAAAGAAGGGTGACTGGATCCTGGTGAAAGGATCACGCCGGCTGAAGATGGAAAAGATTACAGCTCAAATATGCGATCTCTTCGGCCGAGCGGCAACCGGATCAGGCAACGGCACAAAAGTTCATTTATCGGGAGTGAATGAAGATTGATTTACGATTTATTATATCCTTTACATACGATATTTTCATCATTTAATGTATTCCGCTATATTACATTCCGGGCGATTTACGCTACGATAACTGCGCTGGTCATATGTTTTGTTGTCGGTCCCTGGCTGATCCGTAAATTGCAGAGCATGCAAATCGGCCAGCAGATCAGGGAAGACGGCCCGCAGAGCCACCTGGTCAAAAAAGGCACACCCACGATGGGCGGGGTATTGATAATCTTTGCCGTTCTTGTTTCGACATTGCTTTGGGCGAACCTGGCCATTGATTATGTATGGCTGATATTGCTGGTGACGTTGGGATACGGTTTAATCGGCTTTATCGACGATTATCGAAAGCTCGTCGGAAAAAATTCCAAGGGGGTGTCCGGTAAAACAAGACTAACCGCCGAAATCTTAATTGCTCTTTTTGTCAGCATCATACTTTATCTCAAACCGGGCTTCAATTCACAGATCACCATCCCGTTCTTTAAAACCGTCCTGCCGGATATCGGCTGGGGTTATGTCCTGCTTTCGACTTTTATCATTGTCGGCGCGGCAAACGCCGTTAATCTGACCGATGGATTGGACGGGTTGGCCATCGGACCGGCGACTATTTGTTTTGCCACCTATTTATTTTTCGCCTATTTTGCCGGCAATGTGAAGGTGGCAACTTATCTCCAGATTCCTTATGTTGCGGGCGCCGGCGAGCTGGCGGTGTTTTGCGGGGCTCTGGTCGGTGCCTCCCTGGGTTTTCTCTGGTTTAATTCTTATCCGGCGGAAGTATTTATGGGTGATGTCGGTTCACTGTCCCTGGGCGGAGCATTAGGGATGATGGCTGTGATTACCAAACAGGAAATTCTGCTGGTAATTGTCGGCGGCATTTTTGTGATTGAAACCTTTTCCGTAATCTTCCAAGTCGGCTATTTTAAGATGACGCAGGGTAAGCGTATTTTCCGGATGGCGCCTTTGCATCACCATTTTGAGTTGAAAGGATGGGCGGAGCCGAAAGTAATCGTGCGTTTTTGGGTAATTTCAATTTTGCTGGCCTTGATGGCGATAAGCACGTTGAAGTTGCGATAGGGGTAATATGGATTTCCAGGATAAAAAAATTGTTGTTCTCGGCATGGGCAAAACAGGAATTGCCGCTGCCCGGTTCTTAGGTTCCCGGGGAGCCCGGGTTACGGTTACCGATGAAAAAAAGCCCGAGTTGTGGGATGCTCAGTATGGGGATATTGCCCATGAAAAATGGCTGGAAATCGGCGCTTACAATGCCGGCATTTTAAATGGGGCAGACATGGTTATCCCGTCGCCGGGAATTCCGCCTTACAATGAAATACTCACGGCGGCCGTCGCCAGGAAGATTCATGTTCTCAGTGAAATCGAACTGGCTTATCGCTTTCTGCAACAGCCGGTGCTGGCGGTTACCGGTACCAACGGAAAAACAACAACAGTAAGCCTGCTGGGAGAAATTATGGCCGGTGCAGGCAAGGAGGTGTTTGTCGGCGGCAATATCGGTAATCCCTTGATTGAATACGCCGGAAGCTCGCAGAAGAAAGATTTTGTGGTGGCGGAGATCAGCAGCTTTCAGCTGCAGTGGGTGGAGAAGTTCCGGCCTTTCGTTTCCATTCTCCTGAATGTTACGTGCGATCACGTCAATTACCATGGTTCTTTTGACGAGTATCGGCGCGTCAAGGCCAGAATATTTGCCAATCAAAAAGAAACCGATTTTGCTATTCTCAACGCCGAAGATCCCGCATACGCGGCAATGAGTTCCGGCCTTAAGGCAATGGTTTTTGCATTTAGTTCTGCCGGAGAAGTTCAACAGGGGATGTATTTGCAGGATGATACTCTTATTTTTCGGATGTCCGGAGAAAGTCGGGAAGAATATCCGCTGGACATGATTAAAATCCCCGGTTTGCATAATGTGGAAAACGTAATGGCTGCTGTCATGGCGGCGCGCTTCTGCGGATGCAGCCGGGCCAGTATCATAGACTCCGTTGCCGGTTTTCGGGGTTTGCCGCACAGGATTGAATTCGCCGGCGAGAAAAAAGGCATCCGATTCTTTGACGACTCCAAAGGAACAAATGTCGGATCTGTCGTGCGCGCCCTGGATACGTTTCCCGAGCCGGTCATCCTGCTCCTGGGCGGACGGGATAAAGACGGTGATTTTGATACGCTCAAGCCTAACCTTGCGCAAAAAGCCAAAAAAGTGATCTTGTTCGGCGAAGCGCGGGACCGCATTGGAGCGTTGATTGGCGCTGATGTACCTGCGGACAAAAGACCGACTTTGCGCGAAGCGATCAGCAGTGCTTATGAAAATGCGGCCGCCGGGGATGTGATCTTGCTTTCCCCGGGCTGCGCCAGTTTCGATGAATTTCAAAATTATAAAGAGCGGGGTAATTTTTTTAAAGAAGTCGTCAGGAACCTGTAAATGGATGCTGTATTAAAGAAAGAAAGTGAAGCGCCGGACATTATATTGCTCATGGTTACATTAATTCTGGTAACCGTGGGGACGGCGATGATCTATTCATCCAGTTCTATTATTGCCCTGGAGCGTTTTAAAGACGGTTTGTATTTCCTGAAGAAACAAATGCTCTTTGTCTGTTTGGGTCTTGCTTCCATGGTTCTAATGAGCAAGATTCCCTATACATTATTGAAGAAAGTGGCTTATCCCGGAATAGTTATATCTTTGATTTTGCTTGTCCTGCTTTTGATTCCTCATGTCGGTCTTAAGCGCGGCGGAGCGACGCGCTGGTTGAATCTGGGATTTTTTTCTTTCCAGGTGACGGAGATGGTTAAGATCGCGATGGTAGTATTTCTTGCTCATTTATTAACGCGTAAGGTCCATCAACTCAAGAAATTCACCCGCGGTGTTTTGGTCCCTCTGTCGATTACGGCGGTGGTAATCTTGCCGATTTTATTGCAGCCTGATTTCGGTACGGCGGTAATTATAATAGCAATTATGCTTCTAATGATGTGCCTGGCCGGATCAAGGATCACCCACTTGCTGGGATTGGCGGCAGCTTTTATTCCCATTGGCATCGCCCTTATCTGGCAGAAAGGATACCGGGTGGCGCGCCTCACGGCATTCCTGGATCCCTGGAAGGATGCGGACAATACCGGATTTCAAATAATTCAATCACTCCTGTCTTTCGGTTCCGGCGGCACTTTCGGCGTGGGAATTGGCGATGGCATGCAGAAATTATTTTACCTGCCGGAACCTCATACGGACTTCATTTTGTCTATTATAGCGGAAGAGAGCGGGTTTGTCGGTGTCACAATAGTAATAGCCATGTTTATCCTTTTTGTTTTACGTGGATTTATGATTTCGCTGAAAGCACCCGATCTTTTTGGTACTCTTCTGGCGGCGGGATTAACAATGGTCATCGCCCTGGAAGCATTTATCAACATCGCCGGCGTCATGGGGATCATTCCGCTGAAAGGGCTGGCGCTGCCTTTTTTAAGTTACGGCGGGACGTCATTTGTGATGAGCATGACGGCGGTGGGAATTTTATTGAATATATCGACGCAAAGAGTATGAACAATAGAAGAAATATCGACATTGTTTTGATTTATTTTGGCTTACTCCGGAGGAAAAAATGCGCATTGTAATTGCCGGAGGCGGAACTGGAGGACATTTATTTCCGGGCATTGCCATTGCCGAGGAATTTATTAAAAGGGACAGGCAAACAGAAGTTGTTTTTATCGGAACAAAAAGAGGCATTGAAAGCAGATTGTTGGGTCCGGCCGGTTATGAACTGCGTACGATCGACATCGAAGGAATTAAGGGACGGGGAATGAGGGCTCTGCTGAAAGGATTATATCAGATTCCGCAAAGCATGCTGCAGTCCAGGCTGATTCTGAAGCAGTTTCGCCCTGCGCTGGTGATCGGCGTTGGCGGCTATGCTTCCGGTCCGGCAGTTCTGGCCGCGTATTTTATGGGAATTCCAACAGCAATTGCCGAACAAAATGCTGCGCCCGGTATCACGAATAGAATTTTAGGAAAGTTTGTAGATAGAATATTTGTAACGTATGCAGAGACCGCAGAGTTATTTCCCCGCTCCAAGGCCTTGCTGAGCGGCAATCCGGTGCGGGCGGCTTTTACAGGGGTGCGGAGTCTGCCCAAAACGGGAAAAGACTTTTTTCAGCTTTTGATCTTCGGCGGTTCTCAGGGGGCCATGGCGATCAATAAAAGCGTGCTGGAAATGCTGCCCCGGCTGCAGAAGATGAAAAATGAAGTGCGTGTTTTGCACCAGACCGGGGCAAAAGATGTGGACCTGGTCCGGGAGGCTTATGCCCGCTATGGAATCACAGCCAATGTTACTGCCTTTATCGTCGATATGGCCGAAGCATACCGGCAGGCTGATTTGATCATCTGCCGGGCCGGTGCGACATCATTGGCGGAAATTACGGCGGCAGGGAAAGCACCGATATTAATACCCTTTCCCTGGGCGACCAATGATCATCAGACCAAAAATGCCCGGTCGCTGGCGGATGCGGGAGCCGCAATCATGATTAACGAGAAAGATCTCAGCGGCAATAAGTTATTCGATATTGTAGAGGACTTATTGAACAACCCGAAGAAGTTACAACTGCTGGAAGAAAACTCGGCAAAACAGGGCAACATCGCGGCGGCGGCAAATATCGTTGATGCCTGCCTGAAATTGGTGGAGAAAAAAACAAAGACTAAGCATAATTGAAACGGGAAGGTATAGCGGATAAATGGGAACGGATAAAAAAACGGGATTAATGCAGCGCAAAATTAAGTGTATTCATTTTGTGGGAATCGGCGGCATCGGTATGAGCGGAATTGCCGAAGTCCTGCTGAATCTCGGTTATAAAATCAGCGGCTCTGACGCCCAGCAGTCGGATACAACTTTGCGCCTCTCGAAGCTGGGGGCTCTGGTCGCCGTAGGCCACAGCGCACAGAATATCGGCAATGCCGATGTAGTTGTAACTTCTACCGCGGTTAAGGCGGCAAATCCGGAAGTAGTAGAAGCCCACCTGCGGAATATACCCGTAATCCCGCGGGCGGAAATGCTGGCCGAGCTTTTGAAGATGAAATTCTCCGTTGCCGTTTCGGGCAGCCACGGTAAAACAACAACGACATCTATGGTGGCGACAATTCTGGCGGGAGGCGGCCTTGATCCAACCATGGTCATCGGCGGCAAGCTGGCCAGCATCGGCAGCAACGCGCGCCTGGGCGACGGTGAAATAATTGTCGCGGAAGCGGACGAAAGCGATGGTTCGTTTTTGAAACTTTCACCGTCAATTGCCGTTATTACCAACATCGACCGTGAACATTTGGATTATTATCCGGGAATCGAGGAAATCAAGGACGCATTTCTCAAGTTCGCCAACATCGTTCCCTTTTACGGCTGCACGGTCATGTGCAGCGATAATGAGCATGTGCGAGAAATTGCCCCGCAGATTAAGCGCAGAACAATAACATACGGGATTGAACATCCTGCGGACTACAGCGCGCAGAAAATTAAATTTCAGGGCGGCAAAACAAGCTATCTCCTTTATTATAAGGGAGAAGCGATGGGCGAAATTGAACTCAATGTCCCCGGTATGTTTAATGTTTATAATTCCCTGGCGGCGATAGCCGTCGCCCGGGAGCTGGAGCTGGATTTTCCGATAATCCGGAAAGGCCTGTCGAGCTTTAACGGCGTGCAGCGGCGGCTGGAAGTTAAGGGGCGGATCGGCAGTATAACCGTTGTCGATGATTACGGTCATCATCCGACGGAAGTCAAAGAAACTCTGGCTGCAGCGCGTAACGTATGGAAGGACAGACGCATAGTTGTTTTTCAACCGCATCGCTTCACCCGGACTCGGGCGCTTTTTGATGAGTTCACCAGCGCTTTTGCCGATGCCGACATCTTAATTTTGAACGATATTTATCCCGCCAGCGAAGAAC
Organism: Deltaproteobacteria bacterium HGW-Deltaproteobacteria-12; assembly: GCA_002840565.1. Taxonomy (GTDB): domain Bacteria; phylum Desulfobacterota; class Syntrophia; order Syntrophales; family Smithellaceae; genus MVRV01. Next base: position 114,764 of record PHBK01000004.1, read on the forward strand.
CGATTGCCGGAGTAAATTCAGCGGCGCTTTGCGCGGCGATCAGGAAAACCGGTCATCCCCGGGTAGAATATATCGGGAAGGCGGAAGATACAATTGAATATCTTCTGAAAATTGTTAAGCCCAACGATGCGGTATTTACTCTGGGCGCCGGCAGCGTCTATAAAATAGGCGAAGCCTTTTTAAAACGGCTGGCGGCAAGAGAACAAAATTAAATGGGCAGTGCTATGAAAATTAAAGAGGTGCTCGGCTCAGTCGGCGGAAAAATATTTTATGATGAGCCGATGTCGCAGCATTCATCGCTTCGAGTCGGCGGCAGAGCTGACGCCCTGATTGTTATTGAAAGCGAAGTTCAGCTGGCGCAGATCGTCAGGAAACTGCAGCCGGCCGGCATAGATTATCTGCCGGTGGGAAACCTGACTAATATTATTGTCCGTGACGGCGGATACCGTGGGGCAATTTTACTGATGAGCGGATTAAGAGAAATCAATTACCGGCAAATGCCCGATGGCGGCCATTATATCAATGCCCAGGGCGGTGCGGCACTGGCTCAGGCGGCAGCGCTGGCGGCAGCGAATGAATTGACCGGCCTCGAGTTTTGCTCGGGCATTCCCGGAAGCATTGGCGGTGCCGTCTGGATGAATGCCGGAGCGTACGGCGCGGAAATGAAAGATGTTATCGAAGAAGTCTCTCTCCTGGATGCCAACGGTCTGCAGGCAACCATGAAAAAGGAAGAAATAGTCTTTTCCTACCGCAGGACGTCTCTGCCGCGCGAGTCAATAATACTTAATGCCCGGTTAAAATTAGAAAAAGGTGAACGTAAACAGATCCAGGATAAAATGAAAGAAATCTTGCAGGCGCGTCAGCAAAAGCATCCTCTGGCCTATCCCAATGCCGGATCAATTTTTAAAAATATACCGGGAATGCCGGCCGGCCGGATTATTGAAGAAATGGGCCTTAAAGGAAAGCGTTGCGGGGATGCGGAAGTATCAGTTCAGCATGCCAACTTCATTATCAACAGAGGCAAGGCAACCGCAACCGATGTTCTGTCTTTGATCAGCCTCATTGCCGACAGAGCTAAAAAAGAGAAGGGTATTGACCTGGAAACGGAAGTAGAAATTGTTGGAGATAACTAGTGTCCAAGAAATTAAAAACGAGCATTGCCGCTAAAAAAAACCGCCTGCGCCGGCGTATAGGCGGCGGCATTGGTGACTTTGCCGGTGCGGTGGGCTTATTGTTTTCTGTTGCTGCGCTCTGTCTGTTGTTTGTTTATGCTTACAGTTGCTTAATGAGCACATCCTGTTTTAAGGTTAAAGAAGTGTCGGTACGCGGCTTGAAGGAATTAACGGAGAAGGAAATTCTGACGCTGGCAGCTATTCCATCGCAGCAAAACCTGCTTGCTCTCAATACCGAGGCTTTGGTGAAGAGAGTGTCCGCCAATCCCTGGGTGAAAAATGTTTATGTGGGCAGGGAACTTCCCGACAGGCTGGTTCTGGAAGTGAGGGAAAGAACTCCTGTCGCGATGGTCAAGCGAGCCAGTGATTTATATCTCATGGATAATGAAGGGGTTGCTTTTAAGAGAGTGAGCAGAGGCGATGACGTCGATCTGCCGCTTCTTGCCGGAATTGACGGCAAGGAAAAGGAGAAATCAAAGATTTTTCTAAACACGTTGAATATATTGAAAACAGTTTCCGCTTCCGGGAAGTTTAATTATCTCGGTGCAATATCTGAAGTTAATGTCGATGACGTCTTCGGACTTTCTGTGCTGACCGATACCGGTCTCTATCTGAAACTGGGCAAGGACAATTACGAAAGCAAATTGAAACAATTAAATGTGGTTATGGCTGATCTGGAAATGAGAGGCATGAGAAAGGGTTATATTATTGTAGATATATGCGATATTAAAAAGATCACCATTTCGCATAAAGATATTTCAGGGCGGTCCGAGGCGGGGAAAAAAGGCAGGCAATACCGGATATAGAAAGCAGGCAAGTGCTGCATATTTAAAAAAAGCTGGAGAAAAAACTAATGGGCAGAAGAAGCAATGTTCTGGTTGGCATCGATATTGGAACAACAAAGACGACAGCTATTGTCGGCGAGGTCACTGATACAGGTATTGATATTATTGGCATCGGAACATCGCCGGCCAAAGAATTAAGAAAAGGTGTTGTTGTCAATATTGAAAGCACTGTGGAAGCAATAAAGAAAGCTATCGACGAAGCTGAACATATGTCGGGATGCCGCATTAATTCAGCCTATGTCGGGGTGGCCGGCAGCCATATCAAGGGACAGAACTCCCTTGGCATCGTAGCCATTAAAGGCCGGGAAGTCGGCGAAGAGGATGTACAAAGGGCTATCGAAGCGTCCAAAGCCATTGCCATCCCGTTGGACAGGGAGATCCTCCATACGCTGCCGCAGAACTACGTCGTCGACGGGCAGGATGGGGTAAGAGATCCGGTGGGAATGTCCGGTGTCCGCCTGGAGGCAAAAGTCCACATTGTTACGGGAGCTGCCGCGGCGATTGCGAATATTGTGAAATCGGTCAACCGTGTAGGCCTGGATATTGAAGATGTGGTTTTAGAGCAGCTGGCGGCCAGTGAAGCAGTGCTCAGCTCCGATGAAAAAGATCTTGGTGTTGTCCTGATTGATATTGGCGGTTCCAATACAGGTATTGCCATTTTTTCCGAGGGGAGTATCAAACATACGGCCATACTGCCGGTCGGCGGCAACTATCTGACTTCTGATATTGCCACCGGTTTGCGCACGCCGTTCAATGAAGCGGAAAAAATTAAAATTGAATACGGTTGTGCCTTAACATCCATGATTCCTAAAGAAGAAACAATTGATGTGCCCAGCGTCGGCGGCCGCGAAGCACGGGAAGTATCACGCCAGATACTAGGCAGAATTATTGAGCCCAGGATGGAGGAAATCCTTAATATGGCGTCCAAGGAAGTTGTCCGGTCCGGCTTTGAAGATTTACTGGCGGCGGGAGTTGTTCTGACGGGCGGCACATCGCTTTTGCCCGGCATCAATGAACTGGCCGAACAGATATTTGATATGCCGGTCCGCCGGGGGATTCCTTCGGGCATGGGAGGACTTTCCGATGTCGTGAATTCGCCGGCTTACGCTACCGGAGTCGGATTGATTATCTATGGCAGCAAACAATTATCCAGTGATTCGGTTTACAGAAAAACCGGGAATATATTCAGCAATATGATCAAAACAATTAAAAAATGGTTTTTAGAATTTTTTTGAAAGGAAGGGATGCCCATGTTTGAATTGACAGAAGTGTGCAGTGCTAATTCGGCAAAAATTAAAGTGATCGGAGTAGGAGGGGGAGGAGGCAACGCCGTTAATACGATGATTTCGTGCTCCCTGCGCGGAGTGGATTTCATGATTGCCAATACGGATATTCAGGCGTTGGGCGCATCAAGATCCCCGGTCAAGATTCAGATTGGCGCGGAGATAACAAAAGGCCTGGGCGCCGGTTCTAATCCGGATATCGGCAAAAGATCGGCGTTGGAATCCCGCGACCAGCTGAGATCGTATCTGGAAGGGTCCGACATGATTTTTGTTACTGCCGGCCTGGGCGGCGGCACGGGAACGGGAGCCGCCCCGATTATTGCGGACATAGCCCGTGAATGCAATGCCCTGACTGTCGCTGTGGTAACGAAGCCATTTCAGTTTGAAGGCAAACGGCGCAATACTCAGGCGGAAGAAGGGATAGCGCTCCTGCGCGATACGGTGGATACGCTGATCGTTGTGCCCAACCAGCGCCTGCTCTCCCTGGGGGGACGCAACCTTTCTCTTCTGGAAGCGTTCAAGAAAGCGGATGATATTCTTTACCAGGCTGTCAAAGGGATTTCCGATTTGATTATTGTTCCGGGCCTGATCAACCTTGATTTTGCAGATGTAAAGAATGTCATGAGCAATATGGGTATGGCGCTTATGGGCACGGGCGTTGCGTCCGGTGAAAACCGGGCAGTCGAAGCAGCGCAGCGGGCAATTTCTTCGCCGCTGCTGGAAGACAATACCATCCAGGGTGCACAGGCAATTCTGCTGAGCATTACCGGTGGACCGGATATGAGTCTGTACGAAGTCAATGAAGCTTCGTCATTGATTCAGTCGGAAGCCCATGAAGATGCCAACATCATCTTTGGCACGGTTATTGACGAAAACATGGGGGATGATATTCGTATAACTGTTATTGCCACCGGTTTTGATGATGTAACGAAAAGGAAGCAGGTCACCGACAATATAACGCATCTGGGTTCCTTCAGGCGGGAGGATTTATCAACACCGGCATTTATGCGCAGGGAAAGAGCCCGTGATAACGCTAATATCGTCACTCTGGGTATCAACGATGAGATCGACAACGTTGACATCGAGATTCCCACATTTCTGCGCCGACAGGCTGATTGAAAAAGGTGAATTGGAAACTGAGAAAAAAGTACAATGCCCTTTTAGAACAGGAAAGGGGCTTTGTAAAAAAAGATTGGGGCACGGATAATACCGTTTGTCTTGCCTATCCTAATTATTACCGGACGGGAATGTCCAATCTGGGCTTTCAGACAGTTTATAAAATATTCAACGAACAGCCATCCTTCCTTTGTGAAAGAGTGTTTCTGCCCGCAGCCGGTGACGAAGCCGAATTCGTCACCGGACGGGCGGAGTTGGTCAGCATTGAAAATCAAAAAAATATTTCCACATTCGACATACTGGCTTTTTCTTTATCCTTCGAAAACGATTATCCCAATATTTTAACAATGCTCGAAATGGCGGGCATTCCGCTCCCTGCTTCCGGGCGTTCCGAAGATTATCCGCTGATTGTCGGCGGCGGCATTGCCGCCACAATGAACCCGGAGCCGATATCCGGCTTCTTTGATTTATTTATCCTGGGTGAGGCGGAAGAATCATTACCGGTGTTTGCCCGCATTTTTGAGGAAGCGCGCCTGTCCGGTCTGAATCGCAGAGATATGCTGATTAACATGCAAAAAACTCTGCCGCAGGCATATGTTCCCGGTCTTTATGAAATTAAATATTCTGCGGACAGACGTATTAAGGCAATTGAGCCCACTGTGCCCGGGTTGCCGCAAAGAATAAAGATTTCCCCCATAAAAGATATCAACTCCTTTGGTACCGAAGAAGTCATCAGCGCTCCCCGGACGGAAATGGCAGACATGTGCCTCGTCGAAGTAAACAGGGGTTGTGCCCGCAGCTGCCGGTTTTGCGCGGCCAGTTTTATTTATCGGCCCGTACGCTTCCGCAGCTATGAAAATATTGCCGCGGCAATAGATCGCGGGCTGACCAGAAAGAAAAAGATCGGCCTGGTAGGCACGGCTGTTTCCGACCATCCGGAGCTTGCCGGAATTTGCCAGTACATTCTGGCAAAGGGAGGCCGGGCCGGCATCGGTTCGCTCAGAGCGGATCAAATTAATGAACCAATTGTTCGGCTTCTCAAAGCCAATGGTATAGAAACAGTCGCCCTGGCGCCGGAGGCAGGCAGTCAGCGGCTCCGCGACCTGCTGCGCAAAGGCGTTAACGAGGAAGATGTCCTGCGTTCGGCAGAACTTCTCATTCAAAATGAGATTATGAATCTGCGATTGTACTTCATGATCGGACTGCCGTCCGAGCAGGAAGAAGATATTGATGCGATCATTGAACTGGTCAAGAAAATTCAGCACCAGGCCCTGCAAAGCACGGGCGGTAAAAGAATATTCCGGAGCATTACACTCAGCATTAATCAGTTTATACCCAAGCCGTCTACACCACTGCAGTGGTGCGCGCTCAGTGATATAAATTCCGTAGGCAAGAAAATTAAAAAGCTTGCCGGAGCTTTCGGCTCCGACAAGCAGATCAAGGTCATTTCCGATGTGCCGAAATGGAATTATGTTCAGGCGCTGCTGTCTCTGGGCGACCGTCAGGTAGGCGAGATATTAACGGCCGTTCACCGACTTCACGGCAACTGGGCACAGGCTCTCAAAGAAGTAAATGTGAATGCGGACTTCTATGTTTACCGCCAGAAGAAATATGACGAAATCCTGCCCTGGGATATTGTGGATCTTGGCGTTTCCAAAAGAGCGCTCATCAGCGAGTGCCGTAAAGCACTGGCGAATACAGCCGAACCATAATTATTTGCTGCACAAAGCTAATCATTTTTCAGTTTCAATCCCTTTTTAAGCTTTTCGATCAGAATTTCTTCTTCCCTGGTGTACTTGCCGTCAACCAGACAGAGCCTGCGGGCGATGCCCAGGGCATCCATCCGGTCATCCTTGTTTTTGATAAGAATGTGCAGGGCGCTGATTGCCCGGTCCTGGTCTGCCTGAAGAATCGCCGCCTGTTCCTTGAGGATTTTCTTGAACTGGACAGGACGGATTTTCCCCAGTACTTTATGCGTCGCGGCGATTTCCTGGGCAAAGTCAAAATGACTGCGCTTGATTCCACGGCTGGTCCTCGCCACAGCCATAAAGACGCGAATCAGGCCTTCAGCCACACCGCCTTCTTCCAGAGACTGCGTTCTTTTGTCATAATCTGCACGTTCATAATGGTCACTTTCCCGCGGCGCTTCGTCTTTTGTCGGCGGAAAAAAAGTTCTGATCAGATCTCTGCTGTAAATAAACCGGAATAATTGTTCCTGGCTGAGATCGCGGTAATCCCGGTAGATATTCAGGACGTTTTCTATATATTCAGAAACATCTTTTTCCATAGCGACCAGGGGGTTGTCTGGCGAAGCTGGCTTTCTTTGTGCACGGGTGACAGAGGCCAGATTTTTTAGCGGTCGCATCAGAGGGTTGATGTCCGCATACATATAGCGCTGCACTCTTAGAGGGTGAAGATTGCGGATAATTTCCGCGGAAAGCTCCGTTGTCCATAATTTTACCCAGGGGCGAACCAAAACCTGATAAATATTGTCATTGATCTCCGAAATCTTGGCCACAATGCTGAAATCTTCCTCATCTTCAACTCCGTCATCATAGGCGGCAATATCGGCAAATGTTCGTTCTGCATACCGGGTGGTAAAATTCCCGCCGGCAACATCTCCTTCAATAATCATTTCATAAAGGCCGGGTGTTATGAAATCGATCATGTCGAAATTGGCAATGATCTGATGGTGCTCCTTCTTGGCGACCGAGCCCGCGACAAATATTCCCAGATGACCGATATCCTTATGGATGATATAAATTATCACCTGACCATGTCTTTTGATGTCATCGACAGAAGTGTAAACACGGGGAATCCAGTTGAGCGCCTGCTGCGCGGGAGTGATGTTGTCGCCCAGAGAGGCAAAAACCAGTATCGGATTTTTAATATTCTTGAGGCTGATCTTTTCCCCTTCACGGAGCTCCAATTCGCCGCGTTCCAGTTTATTGCCGACGAAAAGATTGTTGACGATGAAATGAATTTCATCGGTGGTCAGCATGAAGAAACCACCCCACCACTTCTCAAAAGCCAGATAACGCTCCTCTTCGGTATCCACCTGTGAATAGACGTTATAACGTTTTGACCAGAGTGTGTTGGCCGGATTTAAGCCCTCAAAATTGGCTACCAGATTGGCCCCGTCAAAAACGCCGTTGCCGAGATCGCTTAAAAAAGAAGTGACCCATACGCCGCCGCCGAGACCGCCTTTGTAGCGCATCGGATTCTCGCCGACCACTCCGCTCCAGTAGGATAACGGGGCGCCGTTTAAGATCAGCGGCCCGGTGACATCAGGCCGCTCCGCACAAAGCAGCGCCGCCGCCCACCCGGCCTGACAGTTACCCATGACTGCCGGGGCGTCAGCATAAGGATGCAATTCGACAATTTTTTCCATGAACGTGGCCATCGCTGTTTCTACATCCGCCAGATTTTGGCCCGGGATTGGTTCCGAGTAAAAAAGAATGAAATAAACAGGATGTCCATTATTCAAGGCCATACCGATTTCCGAATCTCGTTTTGAGCCGCCGATACCCGGGCCGTGGCCGGCGCGGGGATCCATAATGACGATCGGACGCTTAGGTATTGGCGGAGGCAGCTTGCTTTCCCTGCGGCGCTTATTGTGATCCGGCGGCTCGTCCGCTTTCCGGCGATCCCTGATCCGCACCAGAGCATAGTTTGCCGGGCGCGGAAAATTTTTGGCGTTGAGGATCATTTCATAATTATAGACCAGCACCGGCGGCTGCCCACTGCGGATATGCTTGATATAATTGTTTCCTCTTTTGCGCAAAATATCCGTATAGATGATCGAACGCTGCAGCGAATCAATTAAATATTCACGGGTATGGGATTGCCATTCTCCCCACGACTTCGCCTGCTGAGTGTTTAGTAATTTATCCATAGATTCTCCTTAGCCTGATAAAACTGATGTTTTTCTGCTTCCCTTATATAATTCATATTCCAGCAGGCGGCATTCGATATCACCGTTATAAAGAATGATTCTTTGTTTGGTGCGCAGGCCGATCTTCTTGATCATTTCCAGATTGCCCGTGAAGATATAGCCGCGGTATCCGCCTTCTGTCTTTTTGAGAAAATCGCCAATTCCCTGATAAAGACTTGCCAAACGTGCCTGAGTGCCGCTGCCGCCTCCTTTATTGGTGCTATCGGCGCCTTTCCGGATGATGATTTTACGTGCAGCGGAAAATTCGGACTTGCCGTAGGGCTGCTTTTTATTAATAGTTGTGCCCATGCGCTCGCCATAAGGCGGATTTACAATAATCACACCGCCGCCTTCCGGAAGAAGAGTTCTTTCATAAGGACAGGTATCAAACTCGATCAGATGATCTACTCCGGCAGTCTGCGCATTTTGCCTCGCTGCGGCCACCGCTTCTCTGTCCATGTCGGTGGCGATGATTCTTCCCGGCAACTTCTTTTTGGCGGCAGCGCGTGCGTCTTTGCGCATCTCCTGCCAGAGTTGTTCCGGAAAACCGGAAATATGCATAAAGCCATAATTGCTTCGGAGAAGACCCGGAGCGCGCGCAAGGCCGATCATGGCCGCCTCGATAGCCAGCGTTCCGCTGCCGCACATCGGATTGATAAACGCCCCTTCGCCATTCCAGCCGGAAGCCAGAATGATTGCCGCCGCCAGAGTTTCCTGCAGCGGCGCCTGCAGGGGAATTTTGCGGTAGCCGCGCAACGCCAGGCGTTCTCCCGAAGTATCCAGATAAACAGCGGCCTGATCGTTTTTCCAATAAATATGAACAACCGCCTTATCTTTTTCCGGGCCGGAATCCGGCCGCAAACCGCATTTATCCCGAATCCTATCCACGATGGCGTCTTTTGCTTTGACATTGACGAAACGGGAATCGGTGATGAGCGGATTATCGACAATCGAGGTTACGCAAAGGTAAGCGTTTTTGCCCGAAGCAGCAATCAATGTTTCCCAGGGGTAGTCATAAAGTTTTCCGTAAAGAGTACCCGGAGCGCTGACGGTTATCGTATCCAGCAGGTATAGTACCCTTTGAGCAGTCCGCAGATGGAGATTCAAAAGCATCGCATCCTCCAGTTTTCCTTCTGTCTGGACGGCGGTATCCAGTTCGGCTAATACCGGAAAACCTAAGGCGTTGATTTCTGAGAGCAAATAATGTGCAACGCCCTTCGGGCAGGTCACCAGAATCTTACTTTTCTTTTTCCACAGCGTCATGTTAATTATTTAACACAGGAAGTAGCTTTTGATAAGGATTATCTGGTACCGGGCAGGATGTGGATAAGTCGCCTCTGTCTCTGCTGTCGATCATTTCTAGGCATTACAGCGGGTGGGATTTGGGATCATACCGGTCGGGCACGTCTTTTTTCGATTAGCTTTACCATCGAAGTAGTGGATTTAACGAAGAATCCATTGACAACAGATAACAGCATGAATCAATGCCAACGCACTACAGCCGACAGCGGCCCGCTTGGCCGCTTCGGCTGAGCTTGTCATTGACGTGCATCGTTTTGAATTTATCATTTGACATACTTGGCGGGTGTACGTATAATACACGTGCAAAGGAGGTATACCATGCAGAAAAAATTAACCATAACAGTAGATGAAGAAGTTTATACGGGACTCCATAAAGTAATTGGGCCACGGAAAATAAGCAGATTTGTTCAGGAAATAGTTCGTCCTTATGTTGTTCGTCCTGATTACGAGGCCGCCTACGCCGAGATGTCAAAAGATAAAAAAAGAGAGAACGAAGCCTTGAAGTGGGCTGAAATTACCTTTAAGGATATGGATCATGAAACGATGTGAAATCTGGTGGGTGAATTTTGATCCTTCTGTCGGTGGGGAGATTAAAAAGAAACGTCCTGCCGTAATCATCAGCAACAATGCATCAAACAAATTTCTAAATAGAGTTCAGGTTGTCCCTCTTACAAGCAACACAGATCGTCTTTATCCTAGTGAGGCGCGGGTCGTTTTTGACGGCAAGGAAAGCAAGGCTATGGCAGATCAACTGGCCACCGTAAGTAAATTACGGTTGCTCAATCTCGCTGGCGTTCTTTCTGAAGAGGACATGCGCAAAGTTGAAGAAGCAGTTAAAATTCAACTTGGTGTTCATTGAAAAATTCAATGAAAGAGACTGCAGATGACCTTGGTATTCATTATACAACAGTGAGCAAAGCATTGAAGTCTAAAGGGGTCAAGTCTGCCTTTGACTTATGATTAGCGGACCGATATAAAGTGCGCATTGAAAGCAGCAACAACAAGATGACGAGCCAGGCAGAAATCTGGCAATAGGCATTGAATGACAAGACCATTAAGAATACAATATCCGGACGCCTGGTATCATGTGATGAACCGTGGCCGCCATCAAGAGGCGCTGTATTGTGATAACAAGGACTATACAGTGTTTATTGATTTGTTGCAGGAGGCAGGTGCGATATGGAAGATTAAGATAGCAGCCTATTGTTTAATGACCAATCACTATCATTTATTAATGCAGACACCGCAGGCGAATTTGGATCGTTGCATGCGTCATATTAACGGAATCTATACGCAACGTTTCAATCGGAGATACAAGACGGATGGTCAGTTATTCCGGGGTAGATATAAGGCGATTCTTGTAGATGCTGAAAATTATTTATTGGAACTTGTGCGCTATATTCATCGGAATCCTGTTGGAGCCGGAATTGTCAGGCGACCGGAAGAATACCGCTGGAGCAGTCATCAAGGATATCTGTCTGAGTCAGACAATTGGCAATGGTTATATAAGGAATTTATTTTGGGGATGCTTGATGAAAAAAAGGCTGGTCAGAGAAAAGCGTTTCTTGATTTTATTGGGCAGAGTGATTCGGAGGAAATTCAGGAATTTTACAAAAAGAAGAATTTGCCTTCTTTTTTGGGGAGTAACGAATTCATAGAGAAAATCAAGACGAAATATTATAAAATTAAAAAGCATAAGGAAGTTCCACAATCAAAGAATTTAGAGCCAGCGATAAAAGATATTCTAAAAATTGTCAGTGTCGCTTACAAGGTAGATGAAGAAAGACTTTTAAAAATGAGACGTGGTTTTAATAATGAAGCGAGAAATGTTGCGGTATATCTTTCCCGTTTGAATACGGGGAAAAAACTGGACGAAATCGGTGCTGCTTTCAATATTGAAAATTACAGTACGGTAAGCAGTATAATTGTTAATATGCGAAAGCGGAGTAATGTTGATAAGGTGTTGGCTAAGAGATTGCGGCAGATAGATCAGGCGGTAAAAGGTCAACGGCAGACTTGACCCCTCTCGCCCCCTCTCGCCCCTCTCGCCTCCTTAAATTAGCATGAGTATAATTTTAACCCAGTCCAGCCAATCGCTATGCCAGGGGCGCGGTTCCGGCGGATTATTTTGTTATATAAAAGGAGAGATGCCGTATGGGTAACGTAGGAACTAGCAAGTTTCAGTTCCCCGCTCAATACCACAAGTTTCATAAGGATCAGGTCTTTAATTTTCAACTCAACAGATGGTATTCCCTTGGCTATGCCCGACTTGAAGACATGCAGGAAGCCGGTCATAGCGTAACGTCCTTTGATAACTGGAAAACGGAGCTCATCAGGCTCGGAGAAAAGGCAGTCTCTGAAGCACGTTTCGTGAATGCCGCATTCTATTTCCGGGCAGCAGAATTCTATATTCTGACAGACAGCGCCGAAAAGAGTGCACTGTATGAAAAGTTCAGAAACTGTTTCAACAAGGCCTTTGAAAAAGACGAGATCGAACGATCGGATATTCCATACGGTAATAGCTTTCTTCCCGCAATGCGTGTAGCCGCAAAGAGCCAACAGAAAAAGGGCACAATAGTATTCCATGGCGGATTCGATTCATTCATTGAGGAGTTCTACTCAATGATGGCGTTCTTTTCTGAACACGGCTATGATGTTGTAGGATTTGAAGGACCAGGTCAAGGAGCGGCCCGCAGGAAGTACGGGATCGCCTTTGACTATGAATGGGAAAAACCAGCCAAGGCCATCCTGGACTACTTCAACCTCGACGAGGTAACGTGGCTCGGGATATCGATGGGAGGATACCTTTGTTTTAGAGCCGCGGCATTTGAACCGCGCATAGCCCGTGTAATCGCATCGAGCGTTGCCTTCGACTATGCCAAGTTCCATAATATCGTTGCTGAAAAGGTGGGGAAGTTGTTCTTTACGCGCCTGAGAAGAATATCCAACTACAAGATGAAAAAGATGATTGAGCGCGGTGGAATGCCTGCGTGGATGATCGGCAACTTGATGTATATAGCCAACGCAAAAGAGCCGATAGGAGCGACCGATTTGATGCTGAAACTCAATGCAACCAATCTTCATTCCGATCTGGTAAAACAAGATGTACTGATTCTTACGGGCAAAGACGATCATTTCGTTCCTTTCAAGATGCACGACATGCAGGTCCACGCACTGACAAATGCCAGATCAGTCACGGCGAGGGTCTTCACGAAGGAAGACCAAGCCCAAAATCATTGTCAGATAGGCAATATAGGTCTTGCTCTTGATGTAATGCTGAACTGGCTTGACAGGGTTTCATGCGCCAAGAGAAATTAAGGAAATTAAGGGGACGGTTGTATTTAATAATTTCATAACCAGGTCGATCCAGCCGATCGCTTCGCTCCGGCTGATTTTTATGTTATACACACCATACGAGGATACTATATGATAGTTAAATCGAACGAGGCACAGAGGAGAAGTTTCCTGGGTGTTGATTTTGTTTTGCTCTCTCACGGCCCCGAATCAATGGTAACTAAAATGCTTTACAAGAGAGGGGATAATCCACCGTTACATAAGCATCCGAATGAACAAAGTGGATATGTGATCTCTGGAAAATATAGAATTATCATTAACAATGTCGAGTGCGAAATTGGTCCGGGGGATTCATACTCTATTCCTCGCGACGTTGAGCATAGCATCGAAATCATAGAGCCGGGTGAAGTATTGGACTTCTTTAGTCCACCGAGAAAGGACTATCTATGAAAATAATTGGGAACGGTTCTATTTAAATTGTAAATTAGCACATGAGTATAAGTTTAACCTTATCAAGCCGATCGTAAGGCACGCGCCTTGCTCCGGCTGATCCGCACGTTACCCGAAGAAGAAAGGGAAAAATATCACAGCCGAGCTTGACTAAAGCGTTCATTGGTGGTACAATTGACAATACAATAGGAGGTACAACCAATGCCCAATGCACCAAAAATTATACCCATTTCCGATCTTAGACAAAATGCCAGCGATGTAGTGAAGACTCTATCATCTTCAAGAGAACCGGTTTTTATTACACAGCGTGGCAGAGCGGCTGCTGTCATGGTCAGCATGGAAGTCTACAAAAATGCACAGCATGAAATGGATATTTTACACTTGCTCGCCAGAGGCGAGAAAGAAATAGCGGCGGGGACTGGTTATGAACTCGCCGAAGTGCTGAAAGAGGCCGACCTTTATCTTGGGGCTGCAAAACCTTGAGAATATTATTCACGCCCACAGGACGCCGCCAATTTCTTGATGCCATTGCATATATACACCGGGACAAGCCTTCTGCTGCATTATCTTTTCGTCAAAAAGCAGAGAAAGCTCTATCCCGGCTCAAGAAGTTTCCCGGGTCTGGAAGGCCGCTTCCAGAGTTTCCTGAACTTCCTTTTCGTGAAGTTATTGTCAAGCCCTATCGTTTTTTCTATAAGGCTAAGGATAATGATGTATGGGTAGTGGCTGTATGGCATGGCGCCCAGCTGCCTGATGAACCAGGAAATTAAGAAATTAAAGGAGAATTTTTACATTGGATATTCCACGGATCTTTAACATAACCGAGAGTGCTCACCGTATCCACAACCCGATCACCCCCGAAAAGCTCGCCATTCTGGGCGCGGCGCTGCGTGTGGCATCGGGCGCCAGCGTTCTCGACCTCGGCAGCGGTTCGGGGGAGATGCTGTGCACCTGGGCACGCGATCACGGCGTCGTCGGCGTCGGCGTCGACATGAGCCGGTTGTTCACCGAGCAAGCGAAACGCCGTGCTGAAGAACTCGGCGTCGCGAATCAAGTCAAGTTCATCCATGCCAATGCTGCCGGCTATGTTTCTGACGAGAAGGTCAGTGTGGCAGCCTGTGTCGGGGCCACTTGGATCGCCGGGGGAGTCGCCGGCACTATCGAGCTTCTGGCGCGGAGCCTGCGCCCCGGAGGGATTATCCTCATTGGCGAGCCCTACTGGCGGCAGTTGCCGCCGACGGAAGATATTGCCAAGGGGTGTCAAGCCCACTCGATCTCCGACTTTCTCATGCTTCCGGAACTCCTCGCGTCTTTCGGCCATCTTGGCTACGACGTCGTTGAAATGGTTCTGGCTGACCAAGACGGCTGGGACAGATACGAGGCGGCCAAATGGTTCACCATGCGCCGATGGCTTGAAGCCAATCCCGACGACGATTTCGCCAAAGAGGTTCGAGCCCAACTGACCTCGGAACCCGAGCGCTACGCCGCTTACACGCGTGAATACGTGGGCTGGGGTGTGTTCGCGCTGATGCCGCGGTGTTGAGGGGATAAACGGGCGACTCAGAAAGTGGGGAAAATCCAATCATGCCTGACAACTCATTCAAGCCGACCCCACTTCGCGGCACGGCTTGATTCGGGCATTATCGAAGTATGACCTTGACATATATGCATAGAATATGCATACTTAAGCATCACATTTATATGAGGGAATAATATGAGAACAACGCTGAATATCGAGGATGCCTTAATTGATAAGGCGACAAAAATTACCGGAATTAAAGAAAAAACAGCACTTGTCAAGCTTGGTTTGGAAGCCCTTATCGCCAGAGAAAGCGCACGGAGGCTGGCAAAGCTGGGTGGAACTCAAAAGCAGCTTCAGACCATACCAAGAAGAAAAGGAGCATAACAACTAATGGTTCTGGTGGACACATCGGTTTGGGTTTCGCATTTGAGGGATGGGAGTATTGAATTGGCAAACTTGCTCAATGATGGAAGAGTATTATGCCACCCATTAATCGTCGGGGAGCTGGCTTGTGGGAGTCTTAAGGACAGAGCCGCTATTCTTTCTTTTCTTCAACTACTACCAATGAGCATTGAAGCCGAACACGAAGAAGTTCTATCATTTATTGAGATTAACCGCTTAATGGGAAAAGGCATGGGCTATGTGGATGTCCATCTGATTGCATCTGCCATGCTAACAGGCGCGCCTATCTGGACACTTGATAAGAAACTGGCTCAAGCTGCTGAAGGCCTGCATGTTAAATATAAAATGTGATATCAAAATCAATACAGCGGACTCGCGACGCACCGGCTTTTTTTTCGTTGGGCGGCCGGAATACGTTGTTGAACACCATGATAATGAGACCTGACTTAACAAAGAGATTCTTTCGCCTAGTGAAGACCTGGGGATTCCCCGTAATCTATCTCGGGTGGGCGTATCTGTTCTGGAGTCCGATCTTCGCGTCCGAAGAATCTGTCTGGTCTTTTCCTAAAGTGCTCTTCTTTCTCGTCGGGGGAGCGAGTCCTCTGGTCGCCGGCGTCACGCTGGCGGCCATCACGGGTGGAAAGGAGCGGATCCGAGAATGGTGGTGGTGGCTGCCCTCCATCATCCTCCACACGCTGCTGATTGTATGGGTTTATAACGAAACGAATCGGAGCATTCTGGCAGTGATCCTGTTTCACGGGATGATGAACCTGACGGGTGAGTTTCTTGGTCTCGCTTCGGAGATGTTTCCCTTCTTGCTTCTGGGCAACTTACTCGCGGCAACTTTTCTCGTCCTGACCTGGCGGCGGTCAGGATACAGCTTGCTTCCTCCCAAAAAGGATTAGAGGGATGATCGCTGATCGGGGACTCCTTACGGTTGAATTACAGTTCAAAGTGCACCACGCTTAGCTGAAGAAAAGACCTCATTGGGAGCCTGGCAGTTGAGACACTTTCTAGAGCGAGTATTAGGTTTATTGACGAAAATAGCAATTTCTTTTCCGGCGACGGATTTCAAACTGGCACCTTCTGGGGAATATTGTCTTAATTTTTAGTAATGAATCCATATTCAATATTTCCCGTAATCCTTGCCGACGCAAACCTTCAGTGCATTAATGGTTTGCCGAGTTATCCTTATCATCCATTCATCTATTGGGAGGGAAGCGGCACATTGTTTTTTGCTAGCGCAATATTTTTGAACTTGCTGGCAGCAAACTTATTATTGATGCCATCTCTATGTCGAATGAAGTCGGCCATCATTTTTTCCGGAACAGCTTTGCCCTGGGAAATTTTCAGGGAAAGCGGGTTGAGCGGTTTGTTATTGATGCGCATTTCATAATGAAGATGGGGACCGGTTGCCAACCCCGTTGAACCTACATATCCTATGAGCTGTCCCTGCTCCATTTGCCTTCCGGTCTTGATGCCTTTGGCAATCTTTGACAAATGTCCATAGTATGTCTTATAGCCGTTGCGGTGTTCCACCACCACCAGCTTGCCATATTGCCCCTTACGACCGGCGAAAGAAACTTGACCGTCGCCGGATACGGAAACCGGCGTTCCGGTCGGAGCAGCATAGTCAAGACCATGGTGGGGCCGGTAAATCTTCAGTATCGGATGCTTTCGGCCCTGGGAGAAAAAGGAACTTATCCGGCGGAAGTTTAACGGTGCCTTAAGAAACGCCTTCTTTACAGATTTACCTTCTTCATTGTAATAATCAGCTTTACCGTTTATCTCGTAGCGATAAGCTTGAAAGGTTTGACCGTTGTTGATAAATTCGGCGGCAACGATGTTGCCGTATTTTTTGAAGTTGCCGTCCAAATAAAGAGATTCCACTACCATCTTGTAAATGTCGTTGTTTCTGATGTCCGTCGTGAAATCTATATCCCACGCAAAAATATCCGACAACTGCAGGGCCAGCAGCAAACCGCCGTTTTCATTCCCGATGGATGTGACAAGATTGTCTTTTATCGTGCCCCCGATGTATTCAATTCTTTTTTCATATTGAACAACCGTTTTTTCGGCGTAAAAACCTTCGTTGGTATTATTGATGTTGAGGACCGTATCATCATTGATCCAATAGCTGAAAGAATTTATCCGATTGTTGTCATCAAGGACTATTTTATAGGGCTGGCCCGGATACAAATGTCTCAACTTGTGCACATTTGCCGACGCTTCTTTCATTTGGAAAAGTTCCCGCGCTTCGAGTTTATATTTCTTGAAGATATCAAAGAGCGTCTCTCCTGTTTTTATTTTCCCGGCGATTTCCCGATATTCAGGTGCCTTGGCTGCCTGTAAAACATCATGAGGGGTGTTTTTGATAAAATGGAAACTGCTAAGTGTGATGAACGCTGCCAGCATAATAGTTGCGATGTATACCTTCTTCAATGCTCCTCCTTCATGCGCTATTTGATAAACGAAAAACTTTTCAGGAATATTATGGGTTTTTTTAAAGAGAAAGCAACTATTTTTAATTTGGCTATCACCACAGCCGAAAACCGGCCACGCCGCCAGCAGGATTCGTATTATAACTGCTGAGATGATTATTGTGAAGCCTTTACCCAGAACGATGATGAAAATTACTCACGGGCGTAGTGATTCTGGCGGACTTATATCGAAAAGGTGATTTACCGTCACCTTGATTGCGGCGACTTGCATCGGGGCTTTGCCCGTGTGAAATGCACAAAGACTGCGGCCATAAATGCTTGCATGCCTTCTCGTGTAAAAGAAGCCATTTCTGCCCTTCCTGCCACACACTATATTTTGTGGTCAAGAATTTCTTAGCATCCAATTCCACGTTTCCTGTACTGCCTTCCAAAGAAAGCAAGTTCTTATCAATATTAATTATAATTTTAAACCAATGATGATATCGCGACGGTCAGAATAAGGCGGCGGAGGTCACGCCTGAGCGTGATTGAGTAAGCCGACAGTTCCGGACTGCGCCGGGGCTGGCTGTGCCAATAGAAAGAGCATGCTGTGGAGAAATGGAATTAAAGGTCAAGTGCCCGGTGCGATTGACAAAGCTCATCCCGCAGCCTTCCTACTTCTTCATTCTCGAGATATTCTTCAAACCCCATTCTCCGGTCGATAATCCCCTGTGCTGTTATTTCCACTATGCGGTTCGCGATTGTCGAGACGAACTCATGGTCGTGCGAAGAGAAGAGAACGACTTCCGGATAAGCAATGAGCCCATTGTTCAGAGCCGTGATTGATTCCATGTCCAGATGATTGGTGGGCTCATCGAGCATCAGAACATTGGCGCCGACTAACATCATTCGGGCCAGCATGCAACGCACGCGTTCACCTCCGGAGATAACGCTGGTTTTCTTCAGAGCTTCGTCCCCGGAGAAAAGCATCCTGCCGAGAAAACCCCGGGAGAAAGATTCACCTTCTGTGGGAGGGATGAACTGTCCCAGCCACTGGACCAGGTTGAGATCGGCGGTGAAGTATCCGCTGTTGTCCTTCGGATAATAGGCGGAGGTAATGGTTCCTCCCCAGCGAAAGCTTCCGCTGTCCGGCGCGAGCTCTCCGGCTAAGATCTGGAAGAGAGTTGTCTTAGCCAGGCTGTTACCCCCGACAATGGCAATTTTATCTCCTTTTCTGACGCTCAGCGTCAGATCGTTCAGGATACAAGCTCCGTTAATCTTCTTGGAAAGTCCTTGAATCTCCAGAATGACGTCGCCGCAGGGGCGCTCGGGCTTGAAAGCGACATAAGGATACTTTCTCGAAGAGACGGGGATATCTTCGATATTTAGCTTATCCAGAAGTTTTTTCCGCGAGGTAGCCTGTTTAGCCTTGGAAGCGTTGGAACTGAATCGCGCGATGAACTCCTTGAGTTCGTTGGCTTTGTCTGTCAGCTTTCGGTTCTCGTCCTGCTTCTGCTTTAAATTGAGCTGGCTGGCCTGGTACCAGAAATTGTAGTTTTCCACATACACCTGAATTTTCCCAAAATCGATATCCGCCACGTGAGTGCAAACCTGGTTTAAAAAATGGCGGTCGTGCGAGACGACAATAACGGTGCTCGGAAAACGGAAGAGAAAATCCTCCAGCCAGGCGATAGATTGCAGGTCCAGTTGGTTGGTCGGTTCGTCGAGGAGCAGGACATCCGGATTGCCGAAGAGCGCCTGAGCCAGGAGAACTCTTACCTTGTTACTGCCGTTGAGTTCCTTCATTTTCTTCTGTTGCAACTCTTCCGAAATGCCAAGTCCGTTTAAGAGCACCGCCGCCTCAGACTCGGCGTCATAGCCGTTCATTTCGGCAAATTGTGCCTCAATTTCCGCGGAGCGAATTCCATCCTGTTCGGAAAAATCAGTTTTGGCATAGATTGTTTCGCGCTCGGCCATGATCCTGTAGAGCTTTTCATGACCCATGATGACGGTATTTACGACTGTTTCTTCATCAAAGGCAAACTGGTCCTGCCGGAGGATCGCGAGCCTCTCCTTTGGTCCCAGAGTGATCTCTCCTCTATCGGCCTCTATGTCGCCGGCGAGTATCTTGAGAAAAGTGGACTTTCCCGAGCCGTTGGCTCCGATGAGCCCGTAGCAATTGCCCGGGATAAATTTAATGTTCACGTCCTTAAAAATAACCCTCTTGCCATACGCGAGGGCAACGTTGTTGGCGCTGATCATGCTATTTAACCCCTTTTTATGCCACTTCCAATTCAATGATGATGCCGCGACGGCGAAGCCAAGAAAGGCAGAACTTGAATTGGATAATGTATTTCCAAATAAAAAACCACAGGGGTAAGTGACCCCCTGTGGTTCACGTGTCGAGCGTCCTATATCACAAGTTGGTTAGAATAGTATGATTATTTTATGCCAATTATTTCATTGACATACAGTGATGCCTTTCCTATACTTGCTTTCCGGATAAAGAAAGTTATCGTCAATGAGGAGGAAAGACCATGAGCAACCAGTATGAACGTTTCATCGTGCGCAAACCCATGCTTGTTAGTGAGTTACCGGATCATGATCTCAGTCAGGCCATTCCCTATCCCGTCCTGATGGGCAAAGACCTGATTCCCGAGGCCAAAGCCTGGGCGCTTTATCTGTTCATCAAGGATATCACACAGGAACTTAAAGATATGTGCATTGGAATGGACCAGGCGACGCCCCATAAACATGATTTTGATGAAATGTATCTGATGATCGGCGAGGAGAAAGCTATTACCTTTGAGGTCATGATGGGGAAAGAAACATATCGGGTCGATACGCCGGCAGCCGTCTATATTCCCAAAGACACCCCACATGGCATCCGCCCCATAGATGCAACGGTAGGGAAATCCGGCGGACTCATCCCCGTTTGCCTGAACGGGGAATACATCACCCTGCCCGTTGATCAATCCAGATGAGGCGATAAAATTTATTTTAGGAACAATAAGGACGTTCTATTTTATTGCCGTCATTTAGTTGGGCATGATACATATACTGTAAGAAGTTCCTGAATATATAGTTTGGCCCTTGCAGGCCGAAATCTTCTAGGGAAATAGAGATGAAAAAAATATCAATACTACTGGTCTTGTTGTTAACAGGATGTTTTGGAATTCCGGACAATGTGAAACCAGTTGATAATTTCAGATTGGAGAAATATCTGGGGCAGTGGTACGAAATTGCGCGGCTGGATCATTCTTTTGAACGGGGCTTGAGCCAAGTTACGGCAAACTATAGTTTGCGAGATGACGGTGGAGTCAGGGTGTTAAACCGCGGTTACTCTGAAAAAGAAAAAAAATGGAAGGAAGCTGAAGGAAAGGCCTTCTTCGTTAAAAGACCAGATCAAGGTTTTTTGAAAGTTTCTTTCTTTGGGCCTTTTTATGGTTCTTATGTCGTCTTTGAACTTGACCATGAGAATTATCAATATGCGCTAGTCTGCGGGCCGGATAATTCTTATCTGTGGATTCTGGCTCGAAGCCCCGCAATAAAACAAGAGCTGAAGGAAATGCTTATAGCAAAAGCAGCCAAAGCTGGTTTTGACACCAGCAAATTGATATTTGTCGATCATAACCGGCCAAAACAAGGTACGCCGTTGACTTATTAATTTACAAATATGACTTACAATAACTGTTCATCCCCAATAAGCAGAAGAAAATTTCTCAAAATCTCCGCCCTGACTACGGCGGGAGCTCTCACCGGTTTTTCCACTGTTCATGCCTCGACACCGGAAGCCGATCTGGTTTTGACCAACGGCAAAATTATTACCGTGGATTCCAGAAATTCCGTTTTCGAGGCATTGGCGGTCAGAAACGGCAAAGTTGTTGATACGGGAGCAACGGCGAAGATAGCGCATTATATCGGAGGCGGCACAAAAGTTATTGATCTTCAGGGCAAAGCAGTTACACCGGGGCTTATTGACTCGCATGCCCACCTGCCTCCGTTTGGTTTAAGAGAAACCCGCTGGGTAAAACTGCAGGGCATGGAAACGAAAGAAGCAATCCTGGAAGCCCTTGCTAAACGAGCCAGTGTTATTCCGGCAGGTGCATTTATCAATGCCTGGGGTGTGGAGGATAATTCTCTTTCCTTCCTGAACAAAAAAGATCTGGATAAGGTCACCTCAGACCACCCCATTCTTGCACTTCATACAACGGGTCAATGGGGTTTTGCAAACACACTGGCTCTCAGGATTGCAGGAGTTGATAAAAATACTGCGAGCCCGCCGGGAAGCCGTGTGCAAAAAGGGTATAACGGGGAACCGACAGGGCTTCTCGTCCACTATCCTGCCCTCTATCTGGTGCGAAAGCACATGCCGACTGTCAGCGAAGAAGAGGCAAGAAAATGTATCAGCCATGCAGCAGACCTTTATGCACAAGAAGGAGTCACCACGATTCACGACAACTTTTTCATGATTGCGGAAGTCGGCTCGACACAATTTATGAATGCCTATGTTGATCTGGTAAAAACAAGGAAACTCGCAACGAGGATTAAAATCTGGCCGTATCTGCCGAACATCAAGGAAGCAAATCTCGTCATGGATGACCTTTTTTCAGGAAAAGATCCCGGGACTAATTCTCATGTTTACGATCTTAGTCTTCTGCGCAAACATTTCCCGGAAATATTTTCGGAAATATGGGGAGGGTTAAAAATTGCCGTGGACGGTTCCGGCAGAACCAGCCTATGGTACGGCGGCGGGATGCTGCCGCTGCATTCCGATGAAGATCTCCGGAACATGGTAAAGCTTTTTCACCGGGCAGACCAGCAAGTCAGCGTGCATGCCGTAGGCGACTACGCGGTGAACATGATTCTTAATTCATTTGAAACCGCTCAGAAAGACTACTCAAGAAAAGATGCCCGGCATCGCATCGAACATGCCATCCTTCCTCAAACCAGTTCTCTGGAGAAGATCAAACGACTGGGCGTTGTCATTTCCACGCACCCTCAATTTATTTATTCCTGGGGAGATAAATGGCAAATGAAAAACACAGGAAAAGCAATACCGTTGAAAAGTTATCTCAATGCAGGCATTCCTGTAGCTTTGGGGGCCGATCCGCCCGCTTTTCCTTTATATCAGCCCCAAATAGCACTCTGGCAGGCGGTTAAAAGGACTACCAAGGCCGGTTTTTCTCTGGATGAGGCGGAGAGCATCTCGATTAAGGAAGCTTTAAGGCTCCAGACAATGGGCAGCGCCTATGCCGGTTTTCAGGAAAAGGAAATCGGCTCCCTGGTTAGCCGATATGGTCATCTGGGATAAAGATTATTACGCCGTCCCCACAGATGAAATAAAGGATGTCAAGGCACTGATGACTTTTGTAGGGGGGAAGATTGTTTACACAAAAGATAAACAATGAAAAATACCGCCGCAGCTATTGATAGCAAAGGGGAGATAAAGGATGAAATTCGATAAAATTAATCTTGCCACAGCCAAGGAGAAATGAAAGAAATATCAGGGCAAGAACATGAAAAAATTCTTGATGTGAATATCATTTCCTCGCCGGTCCTTTATGCTTCTTGAATAATAAATGGTGCATTGACACCGGAATAGAGGCAATCACACTTTTCGATTGAATAATGCCTTGCTTGTTATAAGTTAAATAAGGAAATTCAGCTTACCTGTCACTTGTTCCGTATGTAATAACACCCCTCGCCATAGCCTCCGGGGCCGGACGAACTCCCGGGAGTCGGACTGCACTCAGGCGCCGATCTTGGAATCTGTTCCCGTCTGACGCCGCTCCAAACGATCTTCGAATTCGCCTATATACGCGGCAAGAATATTCCCCGATTGCTCTACCGCGGAGCGCAGATCCAGGTCAAGCTGATCCAATCGCGTCTCCACGGCAATTCTCGACTCCTCACCCTGCTTTGCAAGTTTAGCAACCTCGGCCTCCAGAGAGCGGTGCAGTGCGTTTATGCGCGATGCTTCAGCCTGGTCTGCAAGCTCCTTCTGAGTCTGCAACTCGCGTGCGTATCTCCGACTGTCTATGAGCGACGATGCCTGCAAGTACGCAATGAACAACAGGAATAGCGCCGTAAGCAACCCCGTGAATCCCAGCATTATTAACCCCAGAGGGGCCTGAATGGTATAGACCAACAGGGAGAGAGTCGTCGGTGCCATAAAGGAACTCCAGTTTACCACCGCAAACAAAGCTATTATTCCGAGAACAAGCAACACCAGTAATGTTCTGATATTCATTTGTATCTCCTCTATAGTTTATTTACAAAGCATGGCTTTTGATAATTGGAGTATATAAGAAGCCGTTTTTCGTGTCAATGAATAACGACCGCAAAAGATGTCCATGATCAACCTGCACGGCTGCCGTATTTTCATCTCGACGACGTTCCGGTCGGAAAAGGGCAAATCATCGGCACGGTGGGGGCAACAGGCCGCGTTACCAGACCGCATCTGTACTGGAGAGTCCGGATTAACAATGCCAAGGTCATCCCGCTTGAACTGATTGATCTGAGCCGGGAGATGGACCAACAAAACCCATAGCGCCGGGTGATAAAACGCTTTGTCTTTTGGTCATTTTATATGATATGCTTCAATATATTAATCTCCGGAGGCGACTGATAGGCGTGATGTCCACTGAACGCAAATTAAGAAAAAAGCCGCAAAAAGCAGTTTATGATTTTACGCGACGGATAGCTTTGCGTTTTGGGAGGCGCGCATGACCGTCGAGATGCTGATCGTGCTGGGTGTGATTGCGCTGGCCAATTCCGGCGTGCTCAAAGATACCAAACCGGACGTGCTGTTTGCGGACTTTGCCGGCAGCGCCATGAAGTTTAACAGGCGCGTCTGGACGTGTGAATACATCAGCCAACCCGGCGTACTCAAAAACCAGCTTCACTATGAAATCGCCAAACACTTCCGCAAACAGAGCATTGAAATTCCCTATCCACAGCGCGACTTTCATATCAAACAGCCACCGCAGGCCAAAGAAAACGGAGGAAAAGCATGATTCAGAAAGTCATCCACGCGCTTAAAATCGACCAGGATCTGGATGACTATGACGTTATCCATGCCACCATTGAAAAGGACATTATTTTCAAGGGAACGACTCTCTGGATTCTGGCCTTTGCGATAGTCATCGCGTCCATCGGGTTGAACATGAACTCAACGGCCGTCATCATCGGCGCCATGCTCATTTCGCCGCTCATGGGGCCCATCAACGGCATGGGCTACAGCATCGCTACTTACAACGGGCAGCTTTTTCGCAAAGCCGTGAAAAATTTTACCTTCGCGGTCGTGGCCAGTCTCATTGCCTCCACACTGTATTTCGCCATCAGTCCTGTTTCCACCGCCCATTCCGAACTGCTGGCGCGCACCAGCCCGACCATCTACGACGTGCTCATCGCGCTCTTCGGAGGTATGGCGGGCGTTGTCGCCATCAGCAGCAGATCAAAGGGCAACGTGATTCCCGGCGTGGCCATCGCCACCGCGCTCATGCCGCCTCTCTGCACGGCGGGTTACGGTCTGGCGACAGGACAGTTCAACTTCTTTTTCGGCGCCTTTTATCTGTTTACCATCAATACCGTCTTCATCGCTCTGGCGTCGGTGGCCGTCTCCCAGTTGCTGAATTTTCCCAACCGGACGCTGCTCGACGCAGGTCAGAAGCGGCGCATCAACAACATGGTTACCGTCGTGATTCTAGTAACGGTTATCCCCAGCGTGTATTTCGGTTACGGTCTGGTGCAGAAAGAAGCCTTCATGGACCGTTCTGCGAAGTTTACGCATAATGTATCCATTGTGGAGGGAACATACCTGCTCAGGCCGGAAGTAAATCCGAAAGACAAGACCATCACGCTGATTTACGGCGGTAATACACTGACGGAGGTGCAGAAAAAAGCCATTAGGGAAAAAGCGAAGGACTTTTCACTTGACAATGTCCGGCTGGTTTTCAAACAGGGTTTTTCCATCGATGACGTCAAGGGCCGCGAAACTCAGCGCGAGAGCCAGATCGATGCGCTCAAGGCGGAAGTCAACCGCCTGCAAATGGCATTGAGCGAAAAAGACCGGCAGGAGGAGATCCGCAAATCTCAGGCCATGATGGGAGGTCGCCTTCTTTCCGAAATTCAGACACTGTATCCGCAAATCATCGCCTGCACCTACGGACGGGCCACCGCTTTTCGCATGGGGGTTTCCGGATCCGACGAATCCGATGTTGTTGTATTAAAGGTGAAGCCCCGGTCGCTGACTATTGCGGACCGCCGCAAAATCAAAAGCTGGCTGGTGAAGCGTACCGGCCGGGATAATGTTCAGGTGTTTTATGAAAACTGACGGGGGAATTCCCGCGGCACGGGGTCTACATGATTGGAGTTACCCTTGGATGAGGCGGAGAGCATCTCGATTAAGGAAGCTTTAAGGCTCCAGACAATGGGCAGCGCCTATGCCGGTTTTCAGGAAAAGGAAATCGGCTCCCTGG
>PHBK01000005.1 GCA_002840565.1 Deltaproteobacteria bacterium HGW-Deltaproteobacteria-12
TACAAGATAATAAAAGCTGCTGGGAATTTCGAAAAAAAGGTGGTGCCCCTTTTTCGCTGTTTCCTTTAATAAAAAGTTAAAAGAAATTGAACGATATGTGCACGGTATGAAAAATTAAACATTGATTCGGGGCAATATTGGCCGCTATTCTTGAAAGGGCCGGTAGTTGTAATCATCCCTATAATCGCTTGACAAGCAAAAACGGGCCTCCTATACTTCAGCCCGCTGAAAGAAATGCCTTAAAAAGAAAATCCTCTTTCAGAATTTATTAAACTCAATACGCAGCTCATTTTTGCCAAAAAACTTCCCCGGCTAAGATAAAGCTAATGGTTGCAGTTGCCATACAACACACAGGAACAGAAAAGGAATCCATTATGTCAGATGATCTATACAGAAAATTTCGTGACAACTTGAACCAAATGCCCATCGGCTATCCGCCGACGGAATCCGGGGTTGAAATTGAAATACTGAAAAAATTGTTTAGCGACGGGGAAGTGGAAATCGCTCTGTTGCTAACTCCGTTTTCTGAAACACCGGAAGAAATTGCCCTCCGCACCGGAGTAAAGGAGAGTGATTTGTCACAGCAACTGGAAGCAATGGCAAAAAAAGGATTAATCTTCCGCATACGTCGAAACGGCAAGGTGCGTTATCAAATTGCCCCGTTTATGATTGGAATATATGAATATTCGGTTAAAAAAATTAATCCGGAACTGGCTCGACTGTATAAAACTTATTATGATGAAGCGTTTCTGGGTGAGTTGGGTATCAGCGATATACCGGGATTTAAAGTAATTCCCATTGAAGAAAATATCCAACCGGACCAGGAACTTCTGCCCCATCATACGCTGGAAAACAAGATCAGGGAGGCACGCCGGATATCGGTGGCGGAATGCATCTGTCGCAAAGAAGCTCATCTGGCGGGGGAAGGCTGTAACCGTCCGCTGGAAACATGTCTGAATTTCGGTGTTGCCGCCGAATATTATATCGAAAACGGAATCGGCAGGGAGATTGATGCCGATGAAGCTATTGCCATTATCCGGGAAGCGGACCGTGCCGGTCTTGTTCATGCCGGTGCAAATTCCAAACATCTCTCCAATATCTGCAATTGTTGCCCCTGCTGCTGTGCCTCAATGAAAGGCATTACTTTAAAGGGCCATAACAAACGAAAATACATGAATTCCCTCTATGAGGCAATAATCGATACCGATGCCTGCACGGAATGTGAGGCCTGTCTGGAAAACTGTCCTGTACGCGCCATTTCTCTCCGGGACATTATGCAGGTCGATCGAACAAAATGCCTGGGATGCGGAATATGTGCAGGAAAATGCCCGACAGGTGCTATTGCCGTTATGCTGCGGAAAGATCGTGAAGAGCCATTTGACAAGGTTATGGATATGGGAATGGCAGTTCTGGAAGCAAAAAAGATGTTGAAGCCCTGATTGCCGAGAAACTTTAATATAATTTGCTTGACAAAAAGCAAAATATTTTGTACGAGGGCACGAACGCTTGGATCCTCCAAAGGACTGAGACGGAAGGTAAACGAAGCGACATAATTATCAAGCCTCTCGTCTAGCGACGAGAGGCTTTTTTTTGAGGTTGTGATGAAAATAATTAACTCAATTACGGAAATGCAGTTCTACGCGGAATCTCTTCGTCTTCAGGGGAAGAAAATATCCTTCGTCCCGACGATGGGATATTTTCATGAAGGCCATCTTGATCTGATGCGAGTAGCGAGAAAAGTCAGCGATTGTCTCGTTGTCAGCATCTATGTCAATCCGGCCCAATTTGGTCCGAAAGAAGATTTTTCCAGCTATCCCCGTGATTTTGATCGTGATCATCAGATGGCCCAAACTGTTGGCGTTGATGTGATTTTTTATCCTGCAGACAAAGACATGTATCCGGATAACTATCAGACATATGTAAATGTGGAGAAAGTGACCAACAATTTATGCGGTATCTCCCGTCCTGTCTTTTTTCGCGGAATAACGACCGTTTGCACTAAACTTTTTAATATCGTAAAACCGCATTGTGCCGTTTTCGGCAAAAAAGATTACCAGCAATACGTAACAATAAAACGAATGGTTGCAGATCTGAATCTCGATTTGGAAATAATCGGGATGCCGACTGTCAGGGAGCATGACGGACTGGCTATGAGTTCCCGCAATGTTTATTTGAAGGAGGATGAAAGACCATCCGCCCTTACTCTGGTTAATGCCCTTGAATTAGCTCAAAAGCTTTATGACAAAGGGGAAAGAAAATCATCAATAATATTGAGCGAAGCAAAAAAACTGATTACAGGCGCACCCTTTACGGAGATTGATTACGTCAAGATTTGCGATACAACTACAATGATGGATATTGAGGAAATAAGCGGTGAGGCTGTCATGGCCCTGGCCGTAAAAGTGGGTACAACAAGACTGATAGACAATCACGTTTTTGGTGAGAAACTGAATGCGCAATAAGGTCAAAGGAGTAGAAGACGATGCAAAGATTCATGCTAAAATCAAAAATACACCGGGCAACAGTCACTGATGCCGATCTGCATTATGAAGGCAGTATTTCCATTGATGAAAAACTGATGGAAGAAGCGTCAATGCTGCCTTATGAAAAAGTGGACATATACGATGTGAATAACGGTGAAAGATTTTCTACATACATCATTAAAGGCAAACGCAATTCCGGTACCATCTGTCTCAATGGCGCGGCGGCCCGTAAGGTAGCTAAAGGCGATTTAATCATTATCGCCACTTTTGTTTCTCTGGATGAAGAAGAAGCAAAAAAATGGAAGCCCAAATGCGTTTTCGTGGACGCCAAAAACAAAATAAAGAAAGTAAGCTGACTTGCTTACCTGCTCTTCTTATGTTAAATCAGTTTTGCAGCTTGTATTAAGCAGGCTGAGCCGGACTTAAATCAGATAGCCAAATCTATCCATAAAATAAACGAATATGGGGGAGTAAATGAGTTTTGCCGAAATTAATAAATCATTAAAATATAAAGTTGCCGATATAGGGCTGGCCGCCTGGGGACGCAAAGAAATGCAACTGGCGGAAAATGAAATGCCGGGTCTGATGGCAGTCCGTAAAAAGTATGGCCAGAAAAAACCTTTAGCGGGTTTAAAAATAATGGGCAGCCTGCATATGACCATTCAAACAGCAATGCTGATTGAAACGCTCAAAGAATTAGGGGCTGATCTGCGGTGGGCGTCCTGTAATATTTTTTCCACCCAGGATCATGCTGCGGCGGCCATTGCCAAATCCGGAACGGCGGCCGTATTTGCCTGGAAAGGTGAAACACTGGAAGAATACTGGTGGTGTACGGAACAGGCATTAACCTGGCCTGATGGTTCCGGCCCGGATTTGATTGTTGATGATGGCGGCGATGCAACGCTGCTCATCCATCAGGGAGTTAAAATCGAGAAGAATCCCCGTATTCTTAAAGAGAAAATTGACAACAAGGAATTTAAAATTGTTATTTCCCGGTTGGCAAAATCATTAAAGCGCGATCCGCGCCGCTGGCAGAAAGTTGCCGCAAAGATTCGCGGTGTTTCCGAAGAAACCACAACCGGTGTGCATCGCCTTTACCAGATGCAGGCTGCCGGCGAGCTGCTGTTTCCGGCGATCAACGTCAACGATTCCGTCACGAAATCAAAATTTGATAATCTTTACGGCTGCCGGGAGTCTTTGGTGGACGGGATTAAAAGAGCAACGGACGTCATGGTTGCCGGAAAGGTCGTGGTTGTTTGCGGTTACGGCGATGTCGGCAAAGGCAGCGCGCAATCCATGCGGGGATTCGGCGCCCGGGTAATCATAACCGAAATTGACCCTATTTGCGCGCTCCAGGCCGCAATGGAAGGATATGAAGTTAAAACACTGGAAGAAGTCGCCCCCCTGGGCGATATCTTTGTTACGGCGACGGGTTGCTGTGACGTCCTTACCGGCAAGCACATGGAAATGATGAAGGACGAAGCCATTGTCTGCAACATCGGTCATTTTGACAGTGAAATAGACATGCATTACCTGGAAACAAATAAATTCTGCAAAAAACAAAACATCAAACCGCAGGTTGATAAATGGACATTGCAATCAGGCCGTTCCATAATAGTTCTGGCCGAAGGTCGTCTGGTGAATCTGGGCTGCGCCACCGGACATCCCAGTTTTGTAATGAGCAACAGCTTCACTAATCAATGTCTGGCGCAAATAGAACTGGCAGCTAAGAAGTACGAGATTGGAGTTTATACTTTGCCCAAGAAACTGGATGAAGAAGTGGCCCGCCTGCATCTTGAAAGACTGGGGGCAAGTCTGTCTAAATTGACCGAGAAGCAGGCCGAATATCTTCATTTGCCTGTCGAAGGACCTTATAAGCCGGAATATTACAGGTACTAAATTCAAGGGCGCCGTGAATATTTAGATTAATTTCAATCAATTTTAATATAGCCAATATGCAGAAACAAAGAAGTCTGCCTATTGGCTTTTTTTATGTCCGTGTCCGGAAAAATAATGTCGCACCGACAACAAAAAAAATGATGTTGGCAATCCAGGCGGAAAGAATGGCGGGTAAAATTCCGGACCGTCCCAGAGACATGCTGAAAGCATGGACTATCCAGTAGGAAAAACCTATTATAATGCCGATGCCGACACTTTGCATGACACCTCCCTGCCGCTCGGATCTGGTCGAAAAAGCTATGCCGATCAAGACCAGGATCATGGTAACGAGAGGAAAGGCCAGTTTTCCATGCAGATCAACTACGTATCTCGTTGCATCATAACCTTCGGCTTGAATTTTCCGGACATATTTTCGCAAATCAAAATACCCCATTTTTTCCGCATCCTTCTGCATTACTTTAAAATCAGTTGGTTTTTCCGGAAGGGGAATGATCTTTTCTTTAGACCATTCCAATACAGGGGTGTTGGTATTGTCAAAAGTAGTGGACAGCAGGTTATAAAATACCCAGCGACCATTTTTCCATTCAGCCCTTTCGGCATCGATGCGCTTTTGCAGTGTAAAATCGGGATTGATATAATTAATAACTATTCCTCTTAAGGTGTCATTGGTAACATCAAATATTTTAAAATTATAAATAGCATTATCTCCATGATACCATAACTCATTTTGCTTAAAAGACCCGAATACCTTTTGTTTTTGCACATCGACGATCACAATACGTTCTGCTTTGGCGATGGAGGAAGGAGTAATCAGCTCGCTGAAATAAAATAAGGCAACGGTGACTGCGGCGACAAAAATAAAAATCGGGGCAGAGAGGCGATAAAGGCTGACGCCGTTGGCCTTCATGGCAATTATTTCGCTGAATTTGGACAAACTGCTGAAAGTCATTAACGTGGCCAGCAATACCGCCGCCGGTAACATCAGCGAAATGATCATCGGAATCGAAAAAAGGAAATATGCCACCATCGAAGAAACGGAGGCATTATTGCTGAGAAACATCCTGATTTTTTCAAAAAAATCCACAATCAAATAAAGCGCGATAAAGGATATGCTCGTGATAATAAAAAATCTCAAATATTCTTTGATTATATATTTATCCAGAAGTCGCAAAGTAAAAACCTCAGTCCTTTGATGTTTAATGCCCGATGAAATTTTTTATCACTTGCCCGAGAGATATTTCCTTGTACGCCAGGTAAAACAGGCTGACGCCCAGCAGGGCAAAGATCAAATTCGGTGTCCAGACGCCGATCTCCGGAGAAAGCCGACCGGTTTCCACAAGAGCTTCACCACCAATCCGCAACAAGTAATATAAGGAGACAACAATAATACCTACAGCAAAACCCCTTGATTTTACAGCCCTGTGACCGGTGATGCCTAACGGCACGGCCAGCAGGGCAAAAAGAATACAGGAGAGGGGAACAGAAAACTTTTTGTGCACCTCAATCGCCAGTTCCCGAATTTCTGCCTGGTCCAGGCCGGGCTTTTTCATTTTGCTCAACAGCTCACTCATCGTCATGTCCGTGCTGCTTTTGGCGGCTTCCTGGATGCCGGTTATGGCATCGGACAAGTTCAGGTTGATATCATAAGTTTTAAAATCAATTTTACGATAATTCTTAAAGCCGGAGCTGACTGTGTGGATCGAACCATTTTCCAGACGCAGTTTGACAGTTAAAGTTTCCGGATTGGAGACAAGGGATGCTTTTTTAGCGATAATCGTATTGGGCTCATCGGCGAGACGAGTGTCGGAGATGATAACACCTTCCATATATTGGCCGTCAATCGGAATTTTTTCCGCGTAAATAACCATCCCCTTGAAATCGGCATTGAACACTTTTTCTTTAATGCCAATGCCTGCATTTTGCTGAGCTATATCAAAGAGCAGGCGCTTGGAGGCAAAATTGCTCTGCGGAACCAGGAAGTATCCGATGATGATGGTAAAAGCAAAAGTTAATAAAGAGGCCAGGGCAATTGGATAATAAAGCTGTGTTAAGCTGACGCCCGATGCCCTTAAGACAGTGATTTCATTGTCGGCGGAAAGCCGGCCCATGGCGATAAGAATGGCAATCAGAAGAGCGATGGGTATGGTAAACAGAAGAAAAGAAGGTAAAAGGAAAACAATAAGTTTAACAATGGCAAAAGTATTTATTCCTTTATTGACCATTAAATCCATTATTTGCAGCAGCTTTCCCATCAGCAAAACGAAGGTCAGCACAAAGAGAATTATAAGGAAAGGGAAGGCAATTTCTTTAAAGATGTAACGGTTGATGATTTTACGCATAGTTTATGTTTCTGGTTTTTAATCTTAGGTAACATGTAATGGCCATATTTCTCAAGTAAAACATAAACAAATTATAATGTTTTGTTGACAGTTCCCGGTATTTTGCCTATATTTCACCTCCTTAATAACCAGAGAAAAGAGCGGGCAATGAAAGTTGATACGATGCGCAGGATTGATTATTACGTGGGAGTTCCTCTTTGCTTTCTCGGTTCTATCCTGAATAAATTGGCTTTGCTGGCGTCCAAACAAAATATGAAAGCTCCCCGGAACATTCTTTTTATTGAATTGTCGGAAATGGGCAGCGCTATTTTGGTTGATCCGGCGATGAGAAAACTGCAGCAAGAAATCAATGCTGCTGTTCACTTTGCAATTTTTAAAAAAAATAAAGCCAGTTTGGATTTGTTAAAAACGGTTCCGGAAAGAAATATTTATACCATCCGCGAAAACAATATGGCGGCATTTATCTTTGATACCGTGAAATTTGTTTTCTGGACGAGAGCAAGAAAGATTGACGCAGTAATTGATCTGGAACTTTTCTCGCGTTTCACCGCTTTGCTCACCGGTTTCAGCGGCGCGCCGCACAAGGTTGGTTTTCATGCCTATTATAACGAAGGGCTTTATCGGGGAAGTTTCTTAACGCATAAAGTGGCATATAATCCACATATTCATATTGCCAAGAATTTCATCGCCCTGGTTAATGCCTTGCTGGCGCCCCGCAGGGAAATTCCCTTTTCCAAAACATTAATAGCCGATGAAGAAATTAAGCTCGCCAAAGCTGCAATCGGGGACGAGGATAAAAAAAATATCCGGGGTATCCTGGCCGGCTGCTTTGAGGAATATACACCGGAGAAGCACAGAATTATTCTGATAAACCCGAATGCCAGTGAGTTGCTTATTCAACGCCGCTGGCCGCCGCAATATTATGTTCAATTAATGAAAAGTATTCTGGAGGCATGCGAGAATGCGCTCATTTTGATTACCGGCGATCCGGGGGAAAGGGAGGAAGCCGGGCTGTTGAAAGAGCAGGTAAATTCGCAGCGTGTCATCAATTTTGCCGGGAAAATCACATTTGCTCAGCTTCCGGCACTGTACAGCATTTCCGAGTTTATGATTACCAATGATTCCGGCCCCGGTCATTTTTCGGCCGTTACGGATATGCCTTCTTTTGTTATTTTTGGACCGGAAACTCCGTCCTTATACGGATCGTTGGGCAGGACAACGGCGATTTATGCCGGACTCGCCTGCTCACCATGTGTCAGTGCCGCCAATCACCGTAAAACGGCCTGCAAGGATAACGTCTGCCTGCAGGTGATCAAACCCGAGCATGTATTTGCTACGATTAAACCCAACCTAGAGAAGATTAATGCTGAAAGATAATTCCAATTCGCATTCCAGCGGCACCTTTGTTGGCGTCGTCGTTGGCTCCTCGGAGTACAAAAAGAGTACACCTGCGTCGCCTCCTCCTAGCCGTCGCGGTGTCATCTTGAATGCAAAATGGAATAAATATGAGATTTTTTTACTGATCGGCTTTTTTACGGCAGTCCGCCTCGTCGTTGCTCCCTTTTTCGGGTTGGGAGTGGATGAGGCGCATTATGTGTTATATGCGAAATATCTGGATTTAAGCTATGTGGACCATCCGCCGCTGGTCGGCTGGGTTCATGCACCGATCTTTTATCTTCTGGGAACAAATGAATTGCTGGCACGTATTCCGGCAATTCTAATTTTTGCCGCTACATCTTATTGTGCCTATATTTTTATGCTGCGCATAACGGGATCGGTTCAGGCATCTTTGATTTCCGTTCTGGCTTTGAATTGTTCATTTATGCTCAATGCCCTGGCGTTAATGCTTCTTCCCGATTCTCTGTTATTGCTGATGGTGTTTCTGCTGATTTTTCTTGCGGAAAAAATTATGCATTCCCAAAAGCCGCTGTATTTTATTCTATTGGGTATTTTGCTGGGGCTGCTGGGATTGGCCAAATACACATCAATCTTGCTGGTCCCGCCGCTGATAATATTTTTTCTTTCTAAAAAAAGATATGATATTGTTTTTTCGCCCTATATGATTTTGACGTTTCTTGTTGCCTTGATTCTGATATCGCCGGTCATTTACTGGAATGTTGCTCATGATTTTATCAGCTTTCGTTATCAGGGCGGGCATGTATTTGGATCTTTTGCTTCCAGTCTTAAAAATTCGGCCGAATCTCTGGCGGCACAGTTTGGCGCATACAGTCCTTTCCTGGTTATAATTGCCTTCTACGGCTTTTTTAAAGTACTCCGCTCCTCCGATAATTACGTGCGGCTGGCTGTTTTATTTGGAGCGACGATTATTTGTTTTTTCCTGGTTACATCTTCCTACGAAAGGACACTGCCGCACTGGCCGGCAATATTTTACCTGCTCTTTATACCAATTGGAGTTTGTGACCTGTACCTTGCGGCAACAAAAGGGAAGAAGAATTTTCTGTATTTTTCCGTCGGCTTCAGCTTAGTGCTGACTTTGTTTGCATATGCGGTACTGGCCGGTAAATTTATTCCTTTTCCTGATTATAAATCCCCTTTTCGTGACATTTACGGATTTCCTGCAATAACGGCAAATGCGGAGATGCTGCTGCAGAAGAAGATTACAAAGAGATCAAAGGCGATAGCAGTAAGCAACTGGACAATGGGCAGCCGCACAATTTACTACAGCCTGCCCTATGAAAACGAAGTATTCGTGATTGACAACAGGAAGGATCAGTTTGATGTGTGGGAAAAACACTCCGCGCTGGGGTATGATCTTCTTTTTCTCAATACCCATTTTCATGACTTGAATATCGAGCAATATGCCCGCTGCGATAATGTGGAACCGGCAGGAAAAACAGAATTGGCAATAAACGGCGCCAAAGTGGACACTGTAGAATATGTCTGGTGCCATAATTACCAGGGAGTCCGGCCATGAAGAAACAATGGATTGCCGCCTGCATCTTTTTCTTTTGCTTTATCTTCTCGGTTATATCCTACTATTATTGGGACATTCCACTGGCGTATTATTGCCGGTCCTTGAGCCGCTCTGTCCTCGATATCGCTGAAATAATAACCATAACCGGTGAATCAAAGTGGTATTATATTATACTTGTTCCTTCCTTTGTGGTCGTGCACTTTATCTTGAAACACAAGATATGGTCGATGAGAGTTTTATTTCTTTTCGTCGCATTATCGGCCTCCGGACTTATTAATATGTTAATTAAATGGATTGCCGGAAGGCACAGACCGATTAATATGTTCAATAACGGCGAATTCGGATTTGAATATTTTCGCCTTATATATGAATCAACATCTTTTCCTTCCGGCCACACGGTTACGTCGTTTGCGCTGGCTGCAGCAATCAGTATTTTATTTCCGCGCTGGAGTATTCCCGCTTATGCCGCCGCCGCTGCTATAGGAATGAGCAGGATTATGATAACATCCCATTATTTAAGCGATGTATTTGCCGGTGCCGGAATCGGAATTATTTGTGCGCTTGGAGTTCAATACTACTTTGATCGCTTTCATCTGCAGCTGGGAAGAAAATAGAGGATTCCCCCATGCAAAAGAAATACGTACTGTTTTTGATCCCGCTGTTTCTTTATATCGGCCTGCTTTCGGTTTTACCGCAGATGGAGCCGGATGAGGCCCG
The DNA here is from genome assembly GCA_002840565.1 of Deltaproteobacteria bacterium HGW-Deltaproteobacteria-12. Lineage (GTDB taxonomy): Bacteria > Desulfobacterota > Syntrophia > Syntrophales > Smithellaceae > MVRV01. The sequence goes on from PHBK01000005.1 coordinate 10,374, forward strand.
TTATAGTCTGATTGCCAGTGCGATGAATGAATCCGGCAATTACGTTACTCCGCATATCAAGTATACCGTTTATCTGGAAAAGCCCCCTCTTGTTTCCTGGATGACAGCCATTTCCTTTAAAATATTCGGTGAAAATGATTTCTCAGCGCGCTTGTTTTCGGCTATTTGTGCCTGGGGCTGTATTCTGCTCGTCTATTTTATCGGCAGGCATTTCCGTGATGAAAAGACAGGTCTTTATGCCGCCGCCATTCTGACCATATCAAGCTTTCATTTTTTTCTCGGCCGGATCAATATTTTAGACATGCCGCTGACTTTTTTTATCTGTCTTTCAATCTGGCTGGGATATCTGGCGTTGATCCGGGTAAATTCAAAGTATCTTTTTTATTTGTTCTATCTGGTTTGCGCTTTAACATTTTTAACCAAAGGCCTGATCGGGGTTGTCTTTCCTTTTGCCATCCTGTTTATCTGGCTTATCTCTACAGGCGAGTGGAGAAAGATCAGGCTGTTTTTTACACCGGTCGGCATTTTGATTTTTTTGATTGTCGCCTGTCCCTGGGTCATTATGGCGCAGAAGGAAAATTCCGATTTTCTGGAGTTCTTTTTTGTACGGGAACATTTTTTACGCTTTACTACAAAAATGCACGGCAAAACCGAACCTTTTTATTACTACCTGCCAATTATCATCGGCGGCACTATTCCCTGGTCGGTTTATCTGATTAAAGCCTGGAAAACCAATATTCTCAAAGAAGCTCTTTTTGATCTCAATGAGAATAAACTGCTGCTCGTCTGGTTCTTGTTTATTTTTCTTTTCTATTCGGTTTCTTCATCTAAGCTGGCGACATATGTTGCTCCGCTGTTTCTTCCCCTGAGTCTTTTTGCGGCCACCATCTTGAAAAAATATGAGGAAGACCTCCAGTCCGGATTGCAGGTAGGCGGCAGGCCGTTATTTCATTATGCGATAGTAATTCAATCGCTGCTGCTGATGATTGCCTTGTTTGTTCCGCCAATATTACAGAGGTATTCCGACCCGGAGAAAGGATTGGTAATAATGATTTCCGGTTGCTGGTGGCTCTACATTATTCTGCCGGCAATTGTTTTAATAGCGATGATCTTTTTACCCGATTTAATTTTCCGCAGATTCCGAAAAGGGTGGTTTCCCGTTATCTATATTTTATCGGGATTATTTCTCGGCAGTATGCTTTTCCCCCTGAATGATTTTCTGGCGCCCTACCGCAGCGCGAAAGTTGCCAGAGAAGCCATTGTCCGTTATGTGCCGGCAGGACAGGATTTATATCAATACCGGGTAAATTTCTATGGAATAGATTTTTACAATAAAATCCGCACACCGGTGGTTGAGGATTTCGGTGAATTGTCCGAAGGAATAGTCAAGCTTGCAACAGAAGAAAAAAAGCGCTATTTTCTGTCCAGGAATGAATTTTTTGAATTATGTGCACAAAAAAAAGATCTCTATTGTCTTACACAGCACCAGGAAAGATTAAAAGAGATTAGACTGAAAGCGCCTAAAATCGAAGTGCTCTGGGAAAATGGTGCTTTTTATCTACTGCATATTCGGAATTAGAGAGTGGGGATGAAATTGAAGATTCGAGAGGATTATCTGCCTTTCAGCCGTCCGTCTATCGGTGAGGCCGAGATAAGCAGGGTGGTCAATTGCTTAAAGTCCGGCTGGATTACAACCGGAGCTCTGGCCAAAGAATTCGAGGATAAACTCTGTGCTTTGACCTCGGCAAAGCACGCAATTGCACTGAACTCGGCTACGGCGGGGATGCATGTCACTCTGGAGGCACTAAACATCCGGGAAGGCGACGAAATTCTTACGCCGTCGCTGACGTTTGCCTCCACTGTCAATATGATTGCCCTGCGCGGGGCAACCCCCGTTTTTGTCGATGTTGACTATGGCACTTTAAATATAAACCCGAAATTAATCGAAGAAAAGATTACATCCAGGACAAAAGCGATTATTCCGGTGCATTTTGCCGGCGCACCGGCCGATATGGACAAAATCCTGGAATTGGCCGGAAAGTATAATCTGACGGTCATTGAGGATGCCGCTCACGCTGTCGGCACATATTATAAAGGCATTTCCGCCGGTGGTTTCGGCAATATTGCCATATTTTCTTTTCATCCGATAAAAAACATCACGACCGGTGAAGGAGGTATGATTACTCTCAGCGATACGCTGCTGGAGAATAAAATGCGTCTGCTGAGATTTCACGGTATTGAACGCGACGCCTGGAAGAGATATGGCAAGGGGGGCAATCCGGCCTATGATATCGCCCAACCGGGATATAAATATAATTTGCCGGATTTGCTGGCGGCCCTGGGTTTGGCCCAGTATGAGCGCTGGCCGGAGCTCAATGAGCGGCGCTGCCGGCTGGCCAAACTTTATAACGAAGGCCTCCAGGGTTTAACCGGCATTGATTTGCCGCAGAGTCCGGACTATGATCACATTCATGCCTGGCATCTGTATATCATCAAGGTGTTGTCGCTGAATCGCAATGAGTTTATGAATAAACTTGGGGAATACAATATCGGTTATGGTTTGCATTTTCCGCCGGCGCATTGCCTGGCCTATGTCCGGGAAAAGTACCCAACCCAAAGCGGTGCGCTTGGAGAGACCGAACGGGCGGCAGACAAAATTATTTCTTTGCCTTTATTTCCGGATATGCAGGATGATGATGTTCAATATGTTTGTGAAGCAATAAAGGAGATTGTAAAATATGCCTAATCATGTCTCGGTGTCCATTGTTATACCCGTTTATAACGAAGAGAAAAACCTGCAGATCATGCGCGAGAGGCTTTTGCCGATTATGCAGGGATTAGGAAAGAGTTTCGAAATAATATTTATCGATGACGGCAGTTCCGATAATTCACTCGTTATGCTGAAGGAATTTTCCCAAAATGAGTATATAAAAGTAGTGGAGTTAACCAGGAATTACGGGCAGCATGCGGCAATCATGGCCGGCTTTTCAGTGTGCAGAGGCGACATTGTCATCACTATGGATGCCGATTTGCAGAATCCACCCGAGGAAATACCCAGACTGTTAAAAGTAATGGAGGATGGCAACTATGATGTTGTCGGCACAATCCGTAAAGGTCGTCAGGATTCTTTTTTGCGGATACTGCCCTCCAAAATAATCAACATGGTGGCGAGAAAGATTACCGGTGTGGAAATGCATGATTGGGGGTGCATGCTGCGCGCATATCGCCGTAAAATTGTCGAACGAATGATTTCCTGCCATGAACATGCAACGTTTATCCCCGCTCTGGCGACCGTATTCGGCAAGCGTGTTACGGAAATCGAGGTCAGCCACGAAGAGAGATATGGCGGCAAATCCAACTATCCGCTGCCGAAATTAGTTAATCTGCAATTTGATCTGGTTGCTTCTTTTTCCGATTTTCCGATCAAGTTAATAATGTACGGCGGAATTCTGCTGTCATTTTTAGGAGTATGTTTCGGCATAGTCCTGGCCGTTGCCCGACTGGCCTATGGAGCAAGCTGGGCGGCGGAGGGCGTATTTTCGCTGTTTGCCATTTTATTCGTGTTTGTCGGAATGCAGTTTTTTGCCCTCGGCGTGTTGGGTGAATATATCGGCCGCATATATGCGGAGGTGCGCAAGCGTCCGGAATATGTGATTGAAAAGATTCATTCAGCGAAAGGAAAAGAATAATAAATTGAAAGCGGTTGTATTCGCCTACTCCAACATGGGAATCGTCGGACTGGAGGCTCTTGCCAGACATGGCTATGATATCATTGCCGTGTTTACCCATGAGGATGATGCCCAAGAAAAATGCTGGTTTGATTCGGTAAAGCAATGGGCCAGCCTTCGGAATATTCCCGTTTCCACGGAAAATGGCGGCAATTCCCTGCATGGTATAGAAAAAATCAGGAAGTTTAAACCGGATATAATTTTTTCCTTCTACTACCGGAAAATGATTGCCGGCGAGATTCTTGCAATTCCCAGTTATGGCGCTTACAATCTCCATGGTTCGCTGCTGCCCAAATACCGCGGTCGCTGCCCGGTGAACTGGGTTATCATCAATGGTGAAAAGGTGACCGGTGTTACATTGCACCGTATGATTGATAAACCTGATGCCGGAGACATTGTCGGTCAGAAAGAAACTGCCATTGATTTTCAGGATACCGCAAAAACTTTAAATGAAAAATTGTGCCGGACGGCAGCATTGTTACTCGACGAGTTGCTGCCGGGAATGCTTACAGGCCCAATCCCTTCCTGCAAGCAGAATCTGCAAGCCGGAAGCTATTTTGGCGGTAGAAAGCCGGAAGACGGGCGAATTGAATGGAATAAGCCCTCCATTGCGATTTATAATCTGATCCGGGCAGTAACAGACCCGTATCCGGGCGCCTTTGCCTTTTTAGCAAATCAGGAAAAGATCATTATCTGGTGGGCTCAGCCCGTAGAAGCCTTCAACAAATGTATTCCTGGAACGGTAATTATTGAAAGAGAAGTTCTTGTACAAACCGGTAATGGTGCAATAAAACTTCTGCATATTGAAGCGGCGGGGAAACATTTAACCGGTTACGATATTGTCAATTATTTTAGAGAAGGGAAGGTAGACAGGTTAATATGAATATTTTAATACTCGGTGTAAATGGCTTTATCGGTCATCATCTGGTTAACAGAATCCTGAAAGAAAAAAAGGACTGGATAGTGTACGGCATGGATTTGGGCTCCGACCGTTTAGGCAATGCTCTTCATAATCCACAGTTTCATTTCCTGGAAGGCGATATCGGCATTAACAAGGAATGGATTGAGCTGCAGGTTAAAAGAAGTGATGTCGTCATACCGCTGGTGGCAATTGCCACTCCGAAAATGTACGTCGAGGATCCGATTGCGGTTTATAATCTTGATTTTGAAATGAACGTCAACATTATCAAGCAATGTGTGAAATATCATAAGCGAGTTGTTTTTCCTTCAACTTCGGAGGTCTACGGCGCCTCCAGCGATCCTGAATTTAAGGAAGATGAAAGCTATCTCGTTGTCGGTCCGATCAATAAAGAGCGTTGGATATATTCCTGCTGCAAGCAATTAATGGATCGTGTTATTTATGGCTACGGAACCAGAGGGCACCTGGAATTTACACTCTTTCGCCCCTTCAACTGGGTCGGCCCGCGTTTGGATTCCCTGTATGCGGCCAAGGAGGGCAGCTCCCGGGTTGTCACCCAATTTATTGCCGAATTGCTGATGGGCCGCCCGATAAACCTGGTTGACGGCGGAATGCAGAAAAGATGTTTCACCTATGTTGATGACGGCATATCAGCGTTAATGGAGATTCTGGAAAACAAAAATGACATCTGCAAGAATCAGATAATCAATATCGGCAATCCGGAAAATGAATGCTCGGTAAAGGAGTTGGCCGATATCTTAAAAAAACTGTTCATGAAACATCCGGATCATGTCAACGACAAAACATATTCCGAGATCATAAATATTTCCGCGGAAAAATTCTACGGAAAAGGCTATCAGGATATTTATACCCGCAAACCCAGCATTGAGAAAGCAAGAAAACTTTTGAATTGGGAGCCGAAAATCGGCCTGGAAGAATCCATGCGGCTGACTCTTAATTCGTTCTTAGAAGAAAATAAAGATGCAAGTATCTAATGCAATGGGCATACTAGGATTGAAAATTGATGTCGATACTTACTGGGGCATGAGACGCGGCGTCCCACTTCTTTTGCAGACATTAAAGGATTTTCAGGTTAAAGGGACATTCTTCTTGAGCATCGGTCCGGACAATTCGGGACGGGCGGCACTGCAGTTAATTAAAAATCCATTATTTCTTCGGAAGATGATGCGGACAAATGCAGTTGGTCTTTACGGCTGGAAAACGGCTTTTTACGGCACACTGCTTCCGGCCCCGAAAATCGCCCTGTCTTTTCCGGAGATCGTAGAAGATATAATCGCTGAGGGTCATGAAGTCCAGTTTCATGCCTGGGATCACCGCCGCTGGCAGGATGAACTGCCGACAAAAACGGAAAAGTGGATTCGCGATTGGTTTAATCAGGGTATTGCCGGATTCGAAAATTTGACGGGTAACAAGCCGACTGCTTTTGGCGCTCCTTCCTGGCTCATTGATGATCGTGTCTTGAAAGTGATTAAGGAATATAATTTCGCATATCTAAGCTGCACGAGGGCAAAAGCGCCGTTTATTCATCATGGAACAAATATTCCGGAAATTCCTTCCGATCTGCCTTGCTTTGAGGAACTTGCCGCTGAAAAAGCAGTATCAGTTCTTGCCGATCTTCTAAAAACTGGAGGCATCCATGTTTTGCCGGTGCACGCAGAAGTGGAAGGCGGAATCTTTAATGAAAAATTTCAACAGCTTCTCCAAAATGCTCTTGCGCTGGGATACTCTATACTGCCCTTAAAAGAAATTAAGACTCAGTTATCTCTGATTAATCTTCCGATCCGCAGATATCAGATGGAATTGATTCCCGGCCGTCATTCAGCCTGCGCAGTGTAGAAAGGAAAAAAGGGACGGTTGTTTTTATATCCAGGCCAGCCCATATATTTACGGGCTGCAATGTTCTCAGCAAAAGCGAAAGATTAAGAATATTCGGGAAAATCAGGCGAGAGGGGTGGAGATTCCATGAAGAACAGAGTTTTATTACGGGCAATCATTTATACATTAATTGTTTTCTTTTCAGTACAGGCGTATTCAGCTGAAACAGACAAGGACAAACGGAGGGACAAAGTGGAAGAGGAGATATGGGCATTGGAAAATGATTACTTCACAAATCTTTATAAAGCAAATTATGAAAGGATACTGGCCATTGGGCACAGTCAATTCCTGGGATGGCCGGGCGGTCTGCCGCAACCGATTGACAGAGAGGAAAATGCTCGTTTCATGAAGAAATTAATTCCCAGGCCCACTTCCTGCACCATCAAAATAGAAAGAGCCGGTATCCGGATGCTGAGAGATGTCGCCCTGACGCAATATACCCTTTATGTCAATTGCAGTGAAAAAACCGGTGTGACAAAAATAACATCATCGCGAATAACACATACGTGGGTGAAAGAGGGTCCTTCCTGGAAATTGCTGGGAGGTATGAGCTTCGATAAATAAAGAAGATATAAAAATAAAAGTAAAAAGGAGAAAGTTAGAGATGTTGAAAAAAAGTATATGGTTGGCATTGGTTGTTTTCTTGTCGTCTATTTTTCTGACAGGGTATGGAGGAGTCAACGAGAGCGCCGCCGCACCAAAGAAAAAGGCGGCAAGCGAAAAGACCGCCCCAGGCCAGGAGCAGAAGAAAGTCTTCGATGCCCATGATACCGGTGTGCGCTACCATTTTAATGATACGGATATGGATTTCAACTTCGGCACACTCGTGCTTGGTTCCACCGTGAACCACGGTGTTGAGATCGGCGAGGCTTTCTATACTGCCTCTAAAATAAAAGACGGCGACGCGGCAAGCTGGCAGGAAGAGTGGTTCAAAATTGCACGCTTGGCCGAAGCACGCGGCGAGAAATCTCTGGCCGGAGGCCACAAGGTGAGCGCCCGCGATCAGTTCCAGCGCGCTTCTTACTACTATCGTATATCGCTCCTCTCCATATTGCCGAATGATCCTCGTCTTAAGGAAAGGGCGCAAAAGAGTAGAAACCTCATGAAGAAGGCAGGAGAGCTCTTTAATCCAACGATCGAATATATCGAGATTCCCTTTGAAGGAACTGTTCTTCCCGGATATTTTCGTAAGGCAGCCCCGGGAACAAAACCGACCAAAACGCTGATCATGATCGGCGGTGGCGAGACATTTGCCGAGGATCTGGTATTTTATATCGCCCCCCAAACTTATGATCGCGGCTATAACTTTATGACAGTGGATCTGCCGGGGCAGGGGCTCCTTCCAATGGAGGGGAAACCATTCCGGCCGGACATGAATGTTCCGATGAAGGCTGTTGTTGACTATGCTCTGAGCCGTCCCGATGTAGATCCGCAACGTTTGGCTTCCTACGGATACAGCGGCGGTGGCGGTTTTGTGCCACAGGCTGCCATGAACGATTCAAGGATCAAGGCGATTGCCATGAATTCCGCCGTAGTTGACGCTTACCCCCTTTTCTCCACGATGCCGGTAGTCCTGGCAACGCAAAAGGAAATCAATTCGTGGACAACCTTTCATGGCAATATCGTTAAGGCTATTTGCTGGCGCTGGGGGGTGCCTATGGACAAGCCTTCCGGTCTGGCCGCGGCTAATAAAGGATTTACCTTTGACCCGGCCAAAATCACTGTTCCGGCCTTGATAATCGTCGGCGAGGGTGAGTATAAGAGTGTAGAGGTTAAACGGCAGCAAAAGGTCTGCATGGATAATTTCTCCCACCCCCTGAAGAAAATGGTGATCACGCCGACGAACGAAGGCGCGACAAATCACTGTGTCATGGAGAACCGCAGCCTGGTGAGTCAGGTGCTCTTTGACTGGCTGGACGATGTATTAAAATAGATTCAGGTAAATATCTTATGACGAAACAATACAAAGTAATATTTCTCGTGGTGATGATAGCAATTCTGACAGGCTGTGCATCGGTCGGGCCAGGCACAATTTCCCGCGACCGTTTTGACTATAACGCAACGCTCACTGAATCCTGGAAACGACAGATCCTCCTCAATATTGTCAAAATGCGTTATGTTGAACCTGTATTTTTTGTAGATGTAGGGCAGATCGTTGCCGGTTACACCGTGGAATCGGGTATCGCCGCAGGAGGTAGCGCAACCCTATCCAACTTCAACACTTCGGCGGCGATTGAGACTGGATTGTCAGGCAAATACACGGACCGGCCGACTATAACTTACGTGCCCATGACCGGTAACTCTTTCATCAAAAGCCTGTTGACTCCTCTTTCTCCCGCCAGCCTGATGTTTGCAATCCAGTCCGGTGTTCCGGTGGATATGATCTTCAAACTGGGGGTGGCCTCAATCAACGGCCTGCGGAACAGGTCCGTTCCCATTGCGGGGTTTCGCCCGGCAGAGCATAAATTCCTTCGTGTTGTCGAAAATTTACACAGTCTTCAAACCTCCGGCGCTATCCGCACGAAAGCAGTCAAGAGTAAAGACAACCAGGAGATCACAACCATTTCTTTCTGGTCGAAGGGTGCCCCGAAAGAAATCATAAGCCAAGTCCGTGAGCTGCAAGATCTGCTGGGTCTGGATCCTGGAGCTGACAACTACAGCCTGGTATCCGGCATAATGCCGGAAAACAACAGGGAGATAGCGATTCAGTCATTTCCGGTGATGCAGCTTCTGTCCTTTTTGTCGGCAAAAGTCGACGTTCCCGAAAAGGACATAAGCGAAGGACGGGCAAGTTCGGGCGTCCGCGAAGCAACAGGGGATATAGCCGGCAAAGACAAATTTATCATTAAATGTTCGGATAACAAGCCGCAGGATGCATTTGCATCCGTTATGTATCGCCATCGCTGGTTCTGGGTTGACGATCGTGATCTGGAATCCAAGCGGGCGATATCCTTTATTATGTTCGTCTTCACGCTTGCCGATACCGGCAAGCCAGAGTCGTTACCCCAGATAACTATTCCGGCCCAGTAAGGGCACAAAGAAAGGTAGAATAAAGTTTTATGAAAAAAACTCTCAGCCTGTTTTTATTGCTACTCATCATGCTGGCTTTTCACATCTCCGGCGCGATGGCCCAAAGCATGACCGCAGCGGCGGCACTTAAGACTCCCGGGGCAGCAGCTCCGTATGTGAACCTTCCTGATCCTGATCCACTGCCTCCAACGGTTTTTGGTACTCTTCCGTATCCTTCTATCGAGCCTGTCAAGCTGTTTGATAATCTATATTTTGTCGGCACGACCGCAGTTGGTGTATTCATAATTGATACGGGCGATGGTTTGGTGATGTTGGATAGCGGCATTAATAACGATGATGCTGCGAACATAACTAAAGAAATAAAGAAGCTGGGACTCAACCCGTCTAACATCAAACTGATCTTGATATCACATGAACATTTTGACCACTACGGTGGTGTCCGGTATTTTAAAAAAAATGTTTGTCCGAATGCTAAAGTAGCAATGAGTTTAATCGGGTGGAATTTCCTGCAAACTGTTCCGCTGGAAGCGGGCTATATTAATCCACGGCCGCAAAAAATTGACATTTATCTGACCGACGGCATGAAGATCAAAGTGGGCAAAACGACCTTCCATATTATTGCCACTCCCGGTCACAGCGCCGGCTGCGTGTCCTTCATCTTTCCTGTAACGGACAGAGGCAAAAAGCACATGGCAGGTGTTATGGGCGGGACGGGTGTGTGGTCCACGCAACAGGAAACCAGGCTGTATAAAGCTTCAATCGAATATTTTAAAGCATTTACGACGGTTGCCAAATGCGATGTCGGTTTAGCTGTTCATTCTCTGGAGTCGGATTTTGCAGCGGTACGTGTCCGTAAACCAGGCGAAGCCCATCCGCTGGTCATCGGGACGGCAAAGTTCGATAAGGTTTACCTGCAAAAATATCGGGATATGTATCAATACGTGCTGGATTCGGGAAAGATGCAGCCTTATCCAGGCGTTGTAGCTCCCCCCGGAAGCGCACCGGCGAGACAATAAACTAAAGCTCTGATAAGAAAGGGGATCGGAAATGTTGAAAAAAATATGTGTTATCGGGGTATTGTTTTTGTTGTTCATGGTCACAGCAGGTTATCGGGGACCAGGCGTAATCTTTGCCTCTGAACAGAAGACAGTCCCGAATAGCAAGTCGTTGGGTATCGGGTCCCCGGAAAAGTCTGTAGACCCGCATGTAGGCTATTTTCGGTTTTACTTCCAGGATGAAAAAATGGACTATGTCTTCGGGTCGCTGATCCTCGGCGCCACGGTCAATCATGGTTGTGAAATCGGTGAGGCTTTCTATACCGCCAGCAAAATAAAGGATGGCGACGCCGCCAGCTGGCAGGCGGAATGGATCAAAACCGCGCGTCTGGTCGAGGCCCGAGGCATAAAATCGCTGGCCGGGGGCCACACCGTGAGTGCCCGGGATCAGTTTCTGCGGGCCTCCTACTACTACCACATGGGACTGATCTCGATGCCTTCTGATGATACCCGATTCAAGGAGACTGCCCTGAAGAGCCGGGCTCTGCTGAAAAAGGCGGGGACGCTTCTTAGTCCGAAGCTGGAGTACATCGAAATCCCCTTTGAGGATATGGTCCTCACCGGATACTTTCGCAAGGCCGGCCCCGGAAAGAATCCGGTAAAAACGCTGATCTTCATCGGCGGCGCGGAAACTTACGCTGAAGATCACTACTTTTATATCGCCCCCCAGACTTTTGACCGTGGCTATAACTTTCTTTCTTTGGAGATCCCCGGGCAAGGGCTGCTCCCGTTGGAAGGGAAATTCTTCCGTCCGGATATGGCGGCCCCCATCAAGGCGATCGTTGATTACGCCCTGAGCCGGCCGGATGTTGATCCCCAGAGGCTTGCCGTTTACGGATACAGCAGCGGCGGAGGGTTTGCACCGATGGCCGCCGAGAAGGACAACCGCATAAAGGCGGTAATCATGAATAATGCCGTGATGGATGCCGGCGCCGGTGTGGGTAAGATGGATGTGTCTAAAGCCACGTCGGATGTCACAAAGACCTGGTCATCCTTCAAGATGCGGTTGAATGAGGCGATTGCCTGGCGTTTCGGCCTGGCGAAAAACGATCTGCCCGGGCTTGTCGAAGCCAATCGGCCGATGCGATTCGATCCGGCAAAGATCACTATGCCGGCGCTGATCCTGGTGGCCAGTGGCGAGTATCAGAGCCCGGAGATCAAGAGACAGAACGATCTCTGTTTCCAACTCCTGCCGAATGCCAAAAAAAGAATGGTGATCACGCCGCTCGAAGAGGGCGCCTCCAATCACTGCATAATGGAGAACCGCAGTCTTATGAGCCAGGAGCTCTTCGATTGGCTGGATGAGGTATTCCAATAGGCGGGAAACTGCAACAGTAAAGAAAGGAAGGAAGGAAAGCGGTCTATGATGTTTAAGAATGTTAGATTTTCCCGCAAGCTATTTGTTTTGCTCACCGGGCTGTGGACGGCTTTGTTCTTGCCGATGCCGATCGATAATTACCGAACTGCCGTCGCCGCTGATGAACCGGCTTATGACATCCTGATCAAAGGGGGAACGATATATGACGGCACTCTGAGGCTGCCTTTTATCGCAGATATCGGGATTAAAGGAGAAAAGATTAAGGCCATCGGGCATCTGGATGGAAAGGCGATAAAAATAATACAAGCGCAAGGGTTCGTCGTCACGCCCGGTTTCATCGACATTCACGAACATAGCGACATGAGATTCATTGGATCATCTTTCTCAGTCTTAGCCGACTTAGCCGATAAAGACCCGGCTACGCAGGAGGAACTGAAAGGAAATTTCAATGCCCTCTTTCAAGGGGTGACAACCGTTGTGACGGGGAACTGCGGCGGAGGTATCACCGATGTGGCCCAGTGGTTCAAAATCGTTGAATCGATGAAATTTGGAACCAATGTGATGCACCTTGTTCCCCACGGCGATATACGGTATGAGCTTTTTGGGAAAGAGAATCAACCGGGGAAATTGAGCCGCAAGCAACTCGGTGGATTCAAGGCAAGAGTTGAAAAGGAAATGAAGGCGGGCGCTTGCGGGATCAGCACCGGCCTTGCCTATGCCCCTGGAATCAATGCGAGTAAAGATGAATTGATTGAGCTTGCGAAAGTGGCTCACAGGTACGGCGGCATTTATGCAACGCACATGAGAGATGAATCGGGCACGATCCGGGAGGACGGCACGATCGGGGTTCTTGAAGCCATTAAAGAGGCAATTGACATCGGGAGAAAATCAGGGGCGCCCGTCCAGATATCCCACCTGAAGCTTGCAGCTCCCCACAACGGCGTGAAGGCATCTCAAATGCTCGCCCTTATTGAAGCGGCGCGCCTGGAAGGTCTGAACGTCACCGCCGATAGTTATCCGTATACGGCAGGATCAAGCGAATTTGCTGTTTTGCTTCCCGGGAAATTTAAATCGGCCTCCGGTGGCATTATTGACCAATATAAGACAAAGGAAGGCAGAAAGGAAATCAGTGAAGCAATCCGTAGCGTCATGATCGGTATTCCACCTGAGAAAATCCAAATTGCATCGTGCGACAAAAAAGAATATGAAGGTAAAAACATTAAGCAGATAGCCGACATGGAAGGAAAGAACTGGATAGATTCCTATGCCGACCTGGTCTGCGATCACAAGGGGCTGGGAATCTTTTTTGCTCTCGATGAACAGGCCATGAAGGACTTCATGCCTAATCATTATGTCTTCACATCTTCCGACGGGCTGACGTCTGCGAAAGGCAAGCCGGGACATCCAAGAAATTTTGGCGCTTTTGCGCGAAAACTGAAAGTTTATTCCCTTGGAGAAAAGCAAATGGACTTTAACGATGCTTTACGCTCCATGACTTTTCTGCCTGCGGAAAAACTTGGCCTGCAGGGCAGAGGAAAACTGGAAATAGGCGCGTTTGCCGATATCGTTGTACTGGATTTGAACACGCTGGCTGACCGTGCAACTTATGAAAAACCGACAGAATACGCCGAGGGTACTGTCCATGTTCTTGTAAACGGTGTCCTCTCCATCGAAGATCGTCAACTGACAGGTCGGCGCGCGGGGCGGCCTTTGAAGGGTCGAGGGATAATCGGGAGTAATTGATTGCACGCAAATATACTTTTATAGAAGAATGTCGCATGAACATGTGGAAACTGACGATAGTTATTTTATTCCTGATCGCCTTATCAAGCGGAACTTTTGCTGCTGAGAAAAAAAGCAATATTATTCAAATCGACAGCGGGCCGATATGCGGCAAGGTTGAAGAGGGAATGCGTATATTTTTAGGGATTCCTTATGCTGCCCCACCTGTCGGAGAGCTTCGCTGGAAACCGCCGCAAGAGGTCGCTTCGTGGAGCCAGGTGAAAAGCTATACGGATTTCGGACCATCCTGCCCTCAGCCAAAGCAGCACGATAGTGGTAAATTCAAAGAAGACTGCCTTTATCTCAATGTCTGGACTAATTCAGAAACTCTGAAAAAACGATTACCGGTTATGGTCTGGGTTCATGGTGGCGCCTTTAATTTCGGTTCTGCAGCTCAGCCGGAATACAACGGCAAGAATCTTGCCCAAAAAGGAGTGGTGGTGGTGACCATCAATTACCGTCTCGGGCCATTGGGATTTTTAGCCCATCCGCTGCTATCTAAGGAATCTGTTCATGGCACTTCCGGGAACTACGGTTTGCTCGACCAGATCGCTGCGCTAAAATGGGTGCAAAAAAATATTGCCGCATTCGGCGGTGATCCTGATCGCGTAACCATTTTCGGCCAATCCGCCGGGTCTAGATCCGTTTCACTACTGCTGATCAGCCCAATGTCTGCAGGCCTTTTTCATCGGGCCATTGCCGAAAGCGGCGGACCGATCATCGGCTCTGAATATTTAGCTCCGGCATTCAACGGCAACATGGCCAATGTATCGAAAATGAGTCAGAAGCTAACCGCCAAACTTGGCTGCGATAAAGCTCCCGATGTTCTGGCGGCGATGCGCGCCAAGTCCGCGCAGGAATGGGTGGAAGCAGCCGATTGTAAAACGGACTTATTTGACGACGAAGCCCTTTTTTTTGCGCCGGTCTTTGACGGCTTCGTGCTTCCCAAAAAACCACTGGCCGCTTTCTCCGGTCGACAACACGATGTGCCGGTTATCGTCGGCAGTACTCGAAACGAAGGAAATCTTTACCTGGCCGATGAAAAGGATTTATCGGTTGAAAAATATACATCTTTCCTGAAATCAAGGTTTGCTGATAATTACAAAAAAGCGTTGGAGATATTTCCAGCGCATAGCGCAAAAGATGTCGCCGAGGCTATAGATAGTGTTGTGACGGTAGCGGCAAACGCGCAGCCGGCGAGGTATGTGGCACAATCTATGGAACGTAAGAAATCCAAGGCATATCTTTACCAGTTCACCCGTCGGCCCGATACGGCGCTGGCGCGCAAACTGGGTGTACATCATGGCGCAGAGCTGGCGTATATTTTTGGAAACTTGTCTAAAGCTGAAGGCTATGATGACATAGACAAGGATCTTTCCAATAAAATGATGAATTACTGGGTAAATTTTGCCAAAACGGGTAATCCCAACGGGAAACATCTTCCTTATTGGCCGGCATATCAAAGCAAAACAGAACTTAACCTGGAATTTTCCGATACCATCCGCACCAATAAGCACCTTTTCCAGAAAGAGTGTGAATTCATTAGCCGGCAGATGCCTTATCATTATGAATAAAAACTGGGAAGATTAGCAGGATGACAGCAACTGGAGCCAGTTCAAAACAAGCATGGCAACAGAAATTGTGACTGGCTTATGATGCCTGAAGTACCTCACTCGTCCATAAGCTTCGAGCGCGGGAAATAAAAATTTGCAAAAATTAAGCGTTATTCATCCAATTTTTACCCCCGAGCATTCTGGCAACTACCATGCTGGCGACGTTGTCACCAGTGGCGTTGAGCATTGTAGCCGGGGCATCGACCAGAGTTCCGATCATGGTAATAATCGGGAATGCCTCTGGGGGAAATCCATACAAAGAAATGATTAACAATTCGCCGATGGTGCCGCCGCCCGGAATGCCGCTGACAACAACACCGACCAGAAGCGCAATTCCCAAAGCGGTGGCAATAGTTTCGAATCCCGAAAAGTTCATCTGATACAGGCCGAAAAGAAACGAAATCTTCAGAATAGCAGCCAGACAGGAGCCTTCCATGTGGATCGTCGCCCCGATAGGAATGACTACTTCTCTGATGTCATCCGGGACGCCGTTATTTTTAGAGGCTTCGAGGTTGGGAGGAATTGCCGCCATGCTGCTGCCGGTAGCCAGTGCGGTGAGTGCTGTCGGGATGATATTGCCCCAGAATCTCCGCACTCCTGTTGATTTGCCCGCAATATATGCATAGAGAGTATAGGCGATAAAGAAGTACAGAATAGCAGTGGGGTAGTACAAAACCATTGCTCTCATGTATGAGCCGAGCAGCTCCGGCCCGAAGACGCCGACCAGATAGGCAAAATAAGCGCAAAGTCCGATGGGTGCATAGTACATGATAAACGAAATGAATTTCATCATGACGTTATTTGCTGCGCCCAGGAAGACAGTAAAAGCTCTACCCCGTTCGCCGGCCGCTGAACTGGATAACCCGATCAGGATGGCAAAGATTATCAGCGCCAACATGTTTTTTTTGGACAGAATCTCCGGGAAGTCTGCAGTAGTCAACGCCTTTACTATCTGTTCGGAAGTTTTGAACTGTTCAATGTTCATCGTTGCTATCTTGCTGATATTGACGCCTGCAGCCGGCGGATAAAGCTCAACGCCAATAATCATAATAATGGAGGCAATAATCCCGGTAAAAATAAATACGCTCATCATCGCCCACATGATTTTGCCCAGGCGTCGGATGTTGTTCATGGAGGCAACAGCCGAGGAAAGAGAAAAGAAGACCAGAGGAATGATTGCCGTAAAAAGCAGGTTGAGAAAAATATCGCCCAGCGGCTTGAAAACAATTGCATCTTTTTTGTAAATTATTCCCAGAATAGATCCGAGAATTAATGAGATGATCAGGATAATCGAGAACCCGTAGGATTGGAGAAAAAGAGGCAATCTAATTTTCATATATTCATTCAATTACAAAATCAAAATATGTATTCGGATAGGGTTCATTGTTAAGTGTGTAGTGCCACCATTCTTTTTCATAATTCCGGAAACTATGCTTTTCCATCAGCGCTTTCAGAAGCAATCGATTGATTTTCTGCGGCAGTCCTATCTTTTTATTTTCGGTATGGGAGAGTTCATGAAAACAGTCAAAACCGGTCCCCATATCAATGCTGTTGTCGCGGAAGCGTTTTTCTGCCGGTAGATAACAGGAGGATAATTTTTGTCCGGGAAGATAAGCGATCTGTTTCGGCACCGGGAGAGGGACAATGGTTAAATCAACCGTGCTGCCGCGGCTGTGGCCTGATTTACTATCAATGTATCTGTCTTTAAAAAGATTCCTTTTATCGAGTGTCGGATAGAACTCCTTTTTTGTTTTGACATTATCGATTTCCGTTGCCCATTGCACAAAATGGTCGACTGCGCGTTGCGGACGATAACAATCATAAATCTTCAAGGTCAGCGAAAAACTTCGGAGGTCCATCTGAACTTTCGCCAGCGCTTCCGCCGCTTCCCTGGTTAGGAGACATTTACCCGCATGGTAGCCGTTAATCTTTTCCCCAACAAAGTTGTGGGGACCGAAATACCTGATGTCCAGCTCTATGTCCGGAATCACGTCGATTATATCGACAAAACCTTCCGGCATCTTTTCAGCGGCTATAGAGAAACTGATAAACTGCGGGCAGCACAAAGCCGTAAAAAGAAGAAAACAAAAAAATATTTTTTTTATTTTCATTGCATCAGTCTTTCTATTGTATCTAAATCTCCCATAATGATCAGGGGTTTGGTCTGCGGGTCTAGCCAACGGAGAATTTGAATAATGTCATCCTCTGCAACGGCTACACATCCCGCTGTGGGTATGTTTTCCCCGCGCCAGATGTGGAAGAAGATCGCGCTGCCGTACCCTTTAATAACCGGTTCAGTATTATATTCAATGACAATTCCGTATTTATAAAGATTGTCTTCACGCTTCATTACCTCGTAAGAGAGCGCCTGTGTAAAGCCTTTTTTAACCCAGCGATTATAATCAACGGCATTGACATCATCAACCCAGAGATCGTCGGCTAATGCTTGTCGGTAAGGCATTTTTGAAGGAATTGATTCTTGATACCCGAAGGTCATTTTGAGAGAGTAAATGCCGGAAGGAGATTTCCCATCCCCCTCTCGCTTTTCAGCCGGCGGGGCAAAACCTTTTTTACCGATTACGGCCATAAACGTTGGCAGGGCTTTTTGCCATCTAGCGCCTGTTTTTTCCATGGCATAAACTTGAATTCTGCTGAAAATAAGGAATTTATCATCGGTGACCAGCAGAACCTGTTTGGATTCGGGGGCAATGCGTTCCAGGGAAGAAAGGTGTTTTTCGAGTGGAAATGCAGAAGCGGTATTGGCAGCAATAAAAATTGATACTGTTATAGATAACAATGCCGGTAAGACGAAAATAAATCTGTAAATTGTATAATGTCTTCTTTTTTCCATCGGACCTTTCCAATCTTTTTATTTTACTTAAGTGAAATCCACCGTTTTTTCAACGAAAAAATAAATTATATTCTTTGAAACACGGGGGAACAATATTTCTGCCTCTTTAGAATCATTAGCTTTTGCTTGGCAAATTATTTTGACCCTATTAAACGGGATAATAAAAAGTGATAGTAAATAGTGATTGACAGAAATTACTCATAACAGTATAATATACAATAAAAATAACGATAACGAGAAACTGGTGACAGCCTCTCGCTCAATTTGTCCCAAGCTGTTTTCAGTAGAAAACCATTCCGATTTTTCTTGACATGCATTGTCTTGCTTGTAATATCTGCGTGAAAAATTGATGAATAACATTTCGGAATTATTAGATCGTAAAGGAAGGAAAAATGTCTGTAGAAAAAAGAAAAATTAAGAAAGTGTTGATTGCCAACAGAGGTGAAATAGCCTTACGGATAATTCGAACAGTCAAAGAGCTTGGTCTTGAGGCAATAGCAGTTTATGAAAAACCGGATTCAGAATCGAATTATATCAGACTGGCTGATGATGCCATCTTAATCGGGGACCGGCCCCGTAAGGAATATCTTGACATTGATAAGATAATCTGGGCGGCGCGCAAAACAGGCGCTGACGCAATTCATCCGGGATATGGTTTTCTCTCGGAGAATGCCGATTTCTCGGCAGCTTGTGAAAAAGCAGGCATTATTTTCGTTGGTCCGCCGCCCCAGGTAATCCGCGACATGGGCGATAAAGTCGTCGCCAGGAAAGTCATGGAAAACGCAGGCGTTCCCACAATTCCCGGTACAGATAACCTTGCTCCGGGGACTGATGGTATTAATCAGGCAAAAGATTTTGCCGATAAATATGGGTATCCGATAATGCTTAAAGCATCCGCTGGTGGCGGAGGCCGGGGTATTCGCAAGGTTAATAATGAGGAAGAACTGAAAGCGCAGCTGCCGCAAGTACGCAACGAAACCCGAAGCGCCTTTAATGATGATAGTATTTATATTGAAAAATGTATTGAATCACCACGCCATATCGAGATACAGATTCTGGCTGATCATCACGGAAATATTATTCATTTGGGGTCTCGGGACTGCTCAATCCAGCGCCGGCATCAGAAACTGCTGGAAATAGCACCGGCTGATTTACCAGGGAATGTACTCGACGCCATGTACGATGCAGCCATTAAAGGTGCACGCCAGGTCGGTTATGTCAATGCGGGAACGGTGGAGTTCCTTGTGAATGCCAAAACCAATGAATTCTGGTTTATGGAGATGAATACACGGCTGCAGGTCGAGCATACCGTCACGGAAGAACTGACCGGAGTGGATATTGTCCGGCAGCAAATCAAAATTGCCGAAGGCAATGTCTTAGATATACCTGCAGAGCGCGTTCACATGATGGGCAAGGCTATTCAGGTGCGAATAAATGCCGAAGACCCGAAAAATAATTTTATGCCGGAAGGCGGTAAGATTCTGGAAGTATATCATTCGCCCGGAGGACCGGGTGTCCGCTTGGACGGAGTTGTTTACCAGGGATATTGTATTCCAACGGATTATGATTCACTGATGGTTAAAATGACTGTCCGCGGTTATGACTGGGAACAAACGATCCAAAGGCTGAAGCGAGCTTTGAATAATTTCTTAATTGTGGGGCCGAAAACAACAATTCCCTTCTATCTGGCTATTTGTGACGAGCCTGATTTCCAGGCAGGCAAGTTTGATACCAGCTATCTGGAAACGCATGATCAAATATTCAATTACCCGGAGCAGGAAAGGGAAGTGGCTAAACTGACGAAATTAATTGCGGAGATTCATGCCCGAAAAATTAATCCTTACGCATATTGATCCATTCAACCCCGATAAACGGGATAAGTGCGTAACGAAATTATCTTCTGCAAAAAGGACCAGAAAACAATTTCTAACTTATTAAGAAAGCAGGATTATTGGTTTATGAAAAAAGCAACAAATAATATGTTTGATGAAAGAGTAACGCCCCGTGAATTAAAAGAAAAAGGCGCAAAATATATCATTGATAAAATCAGACAGAACAAGGGTTATTATGTGACAAATACGGAAAGAGACCTCTCTCAATCTGATTTCAAGAATAGAATTATGCCGCACACCCAGCTGCTTGTAGCCAAGGAACGTAATAATTCCGGTTTCTTTTCTCTAGAGATATCGGGAGGTGCGTCTGTGCATGTCGATATGTTGAGAAAGCAGATAAACCCGCTGGAAAAGCTGCAAGTTCTTTCTGAGAATATGCCTGATACACTATTTCAGAATCTCTGCCGAGGGATTAATTTGTTCGGCTACAGACCATATCCGGAAAATGTCATTCGACTTACTGTTAAGTCTTTTGCCCGTTATGTGCATGTCTGGCGCGTATTTGACTTTCTTAATCATATCCCCAATATGCTGGCGGTGATGGAAGAGGTTAAGAAAGCCGGTTGTATTCTAGAGCCTTGCATCTGTTTTTCCACAGGTCCGGAGCACACAGATGAATATTATGTTAAAAAAGTAACGGAGATATTGGAAGTTACCGGAGAGAATATAATTCTTTGCATTAAAAATCATGGCGGACTGGGAACTCCGCGCCGCATCGGTAAATTGGTCGGCGCAATTCTGAACCAATATCCCGAACTGCTTGTTCATTATCATGGTCATAACTCCGACGGCAATGATGTGGGGAGAATTATTGAAGCGGTGATTAACGGTGCCAGGATTGTTGATGCCTCCGATCATGCTTTTACGGGATTTTTTGGTCCTCCGCCGATCATCACCGTTGTTGATACGCTGAATGAATACGGCTACAAAGCTGTCGGCTTGGACAGACAAGCGGTCATCGACGCCTCAAATGTTCTACGCCCGGAAAGAGAATACTACCGGGACTTTGAATCACAGTTTCTGGGTTTTGATCCGACCGTACAGGTGCATAAACTTCCCGGCGGAGCTACCGGGTCCAGCTTTGAACAAGCTGTAAAGGGAGGTTTTTTGTCCCGCATGCCGGAGATTCTGCAGAAAGAATTGCCGCGGGTTCAGGTCGAGTTGGGCAACTGGTGGAGTGTTACTCCCGGCTCGCAAATTCTTTGGACAACTGCAGTAAATAATATATTGAAAGGCGTGCGTTACAAAGACGCCAGCGATGACTTGAAAAATTTAATGCTGGGAAGATATGGCGAACTGCCGTTTTATAAACCTTCTGATGATATATATAAAGCAGTATTCGGTCAGGATTGGCAAGACTATGTAAATTGCAATTATTGCTACCAGAAAGTAGAAAACATTGATCTGGAAGTGGAAAAGAAAGTTCTGGAACGTCGTTTAGGCCGCAGCGCCACGGAGGATGAACTTGTTTTATATCTGCAGCATCCCAATGATGCGGTTAACTTTTTTAAATTTGAAAGTAAGTACGGGAAGACATGGGTATTGTCTCCCCGGATCTGGTTCAAGAAGGGCGGTTTTGGTTTAGGAGAAAAATTTGAAATTACCGATGCCTATGGCAAAATCCATGCAATTGAAGTAGGGCCGCAACGCAAAACAAAAACCGGTGATGCAGTGACTTATTTCAATATTGATCATCATCCGGAACCGATCTACACGGAAATGGAGCAGGATGGTGAAGGCAGGAAAGGTTCAGGCGACCAGCTGAAGAAAAAGGTTTCTATTTCCGTCAAAGAGCTTAACGATCTGGCCAAAGCGGGAGATATACGTTCTCAGATGATGGCTACAGTTAATGAAATACCCGTTTCCGAAGGGGACGAAGTGTCGGCAGGTGAAGTTCTTATTGTAATGGAAGCGATGAAAATGCTGACAAATATTGTGTCAGAAATAAGTGGCAAAGTCAGCGAAATCGTAGTTGCACCCGGTGATAAAGTTGAGATCGGTGATTCTTTAATGACAATTACAAAAGCATAATTATTTGTATTTCCAGTGAAATAATCTCATTTAGGTAGTTCTTGACTTTTCATTTTTCTTTATGGTAATTAATCAAACTTAGCGTTTGATTAAACTATTTAACAGTGGTCAGGAAAGAAATAATGCCCGACAATTTCTTTACATTAATGATTATTCCCAAGAGAAAAAGCGCAGTAAAGAAATTAACACTTTCTCGATCTTTAGTCCGCGGTTTATTCATTGGTTCCGTCTTCGCTGTTCTTTTAACCCTTTATATTGTTTATGATTATGCCAGCATTAAAAGGGATAAGATCGAACTGGCGAGGCTCAGAACCCAAACTAAAGAACAATCTCAGCAGATCAAAGATTTGTCTTTAAAAGTAGATCAATTTGCAGACCGAATGGAAAGACTCCAACAATTCGATAAAAAAATAAGAATATTAGCTAATTATCAAACAGGAAGAGATAAAAAACTACCATTGGGAATAGGTGGGGCCAGTAGCGAAAATCCGCGACTAAAGGAAATGCTCAATTCCGATCACGAAGTACTTATTGCTGAAACACAAAAAGGTATCAGCAATTTAAATTATGATGCCGATCTTAGAGAAAAAAGTTTTAATGAATTACTGAGTTTTTTACGCGAACAAAAGTCCATTCTCGCTTCAACTCCCCTGATCTGGCCTGTTAAGGGCTGGGTAACTTCGGAGTTCGGCTACAGAGAATCGCCTTTCAGTTCCGGCACTGAGTTTCACAAAGGACTGGATATTGCAACCAGGATGGGAAAAGAGGTGGTGGCTACAGCTGACGGCCTTATAGTGGAAGCTTCCTATCTCAGCGATGAAGGAAACACAGTTAAAATTGACCATGGTCGCGGTCTTGCCAGTTCCTATTCACATTTATCCAAGATTGCCGTCAAACAGGGGGCTCGGGTGAAAAGGGGCGATTTAATCGGACTTGTTGGTGATTCCGGTCGGAGCACCGGCTCACATCTTCATTACGCGGTTTACAACAATAAAATCCCGGTCAATCCACGCAAATACTTAAAATGATGTATTGATCAGGAAAATTAGACATAGAAGTATTACCCTTGACCGAATACTTAAACCATAAATTGTAAATTTATCAATGCACCGGTAACATTACCGGTTTTTTTTTGAAGGTGGATTAATGCTGGCTAAATTTCTGAAAAAAATCTTTGGGACGAAAAACGATCGGGAATTAAAACGGTTATTGGTTATTTTGAATGAAGTTAACAATTATGAACCAATATTAACATCCTTGAGTGATGCTGAGCTACGCGCCAAAACCCAGTATTTTAGGGAAAAACTAGCAAAAGGTCAAAGTCTCGATGACATACTTCCCGAGGCTTTTGCCGTTGCCCGGGAAGCCTCCCGGAGGACTCTTTTAATGCGCCCTTTTGACGCCCAGGTGATTGGTGGCATCGTTCTGCATGAAGGCAAGATTGCGGAAATGAAAACAGGCGAAGGAAAAACACTCGCCGCCACAATGCCTTTGTATCTTAATGCTCTGGACGGGAAGGGTTGCCATGTCGTTACAGTCAACGATTATCTGGCCAAACGCGATTCTGCCTGGATGGGGCCGATCTATAATTTTCTGGGTTTGAGCGTTGGAGTCATTATCCACGGACTGGACGATGATGAAAGAAGGAACGCATATAGCGCCGATATTACCTATGGCACAAATAACGAATTCGGATTCGATTATTTGCGTGATAACATGAAATTCAGCCTGGAAGAATATGTTCAGCGCGAGTTCAATTATGCAATTGTTGACGAAGTGGACAGCATCCTGATAGATGAAGCCCGAACACCATTGATTATTTCCGGCCCCTCGGAAGAATCAACCGAAAAATACCATAAAATCAACCAGATAATACCAAGATTAAAAAAAGATCACGATTTTTCAATTGATGAAAAGAGTCGTACAGTCGTTTTGACGGAAGCCGGTGTGGCCCACGTGGAAGGATTGCTCAATGTACAGAACCTTTATGAACCGCGGAACATAGAAATAGTGCATCATGTTAATCAGGCTCTCAAAGCACACACCTTGTTTCGGCGGGATGTAGATTATCTGGTTAAAGACGGAGAGGTTATTATCGTTGATGAGTTCACCGGAAGAGTAATGCCGGGAAGACGTTACAGCGACGGCCTGCATCAGGCTCTGGAGGCGAAGGAAAAAGTAAAGATTGAACGGGAAAATCAAACACTGGCTTCAATCACTTTTCAGAATTACTTCAGGATGTATAAGAAACTCGCCGGTATGACCGGAACCGCGGATACGGAAGCAGCCGAATTCAAAAAAATATATAACCTGGATGTGTTGGTTATACCGACCAATATGCCTATGATTCGTGAAGATTTAAATGATTTGATTTACAAAACCGAAACCGAAAAAATAAAAGCTGTTATCGAAGAAGTTAAAGGATTAAACAAGGACAAGCGGCCGGTGCTAATCGGTACGATTTCGATTGAGAAATCAGAATTGTTAAGCAAGTACCTTACTCGATCGGGAGTTAAACACCATGTCCTGAACGCAAAAAATCACGAAAAAGAAGCGGAAATAATTGCCCAGGCCGGCCAGGCCGGCATGGTAACTATATCCACAAACATGGCTGGCCGAGGTACAGACATCAAGTTGGGCGAAGGCGTCGCCGGAGTGGGAGGACTGCATATTTTGGGTACTGAACGACACGAAAGTCGGCGCATAGACAATCAATTACGCGGCCGTTCCGGTCGTCAGGGAGATAAAGGTTCTTCGCGCTTCTATCTGTCTCTGGAAGATGACTTGTTGCGCATTTTTGGTGCGGAGAAAATATCTTCAATTATGGATCGCGTGGGCATTGAAGAAGACCAGCCAATTGAACATAAATATATTTCCCGGGCGATAGAAAACGCACAAAAGCGCGTAGAAGGACAGAATTTTGATATCCGCAAGCATCTTCTGGAATATGATGATGTAATGAACAAACAGCGTAAGGTCATATATGAACAGCGTAAAAAAGTATTACGTGGCGAAAGTTTATGGCAAGATATTGAAGAAATGGTTGAAGAAGTAACCGAAAACCTTCTGTTTGAATTTGTTGATGAAAAAAAGCACTTTGATGAATGGAATCTCAAAGGGCTTGATGACGCCATACTCAAGCAGTTCAACTTAAAGTTGAATATAACAAGTTCTCCTGGAGCATCATCTGTCGATTCCTTCCGCGAACTGATTAATACAAAAGTTCTCGAGCTTTTGCGGAATAAAGAACAAAACTTCGGCCAAGAACTGATGGATTATTTGCTTAAGGTTATCATGCTGCAGGCAATCGATTCCCATTGGAAAGAACATCTTCTGTCAATGGATCACTTAAAGGAAGGAATCGGTCTGCGCGGTTATGGCCAGAAAGACCCCGTCCGCGAATATCAGCGTGAAGGATATGAGATGTTTATGGAAATGATCTCCCAGATGAAAATGGACACTTTGGGAAAGTTGTGTCTGGTTCAAGTTCAGAGGGAAGAGGAAGTTGAGGAAATTCGGCATAAGCAAAAGCAGGATTATGTTTTAAGCCGCGGCGAAGACGTTCCGGATACAAAAACGGTGAAGAGGGAAGGGCAGAAAGTCGGTCGTAATGATCCCTGTCCCTGCGGCAGTGGGAAAAAATATAAAAAATGCTGTGGTGCTTAAGCGAGATTAAAAAGGAGCAGGCATTATGGTGAAAGAAAGAATGAAAATTCATGTACCGGGGTTTCTGGCTAATGGTATTTCCGCGGGAATTAAACACGGTGAAAAGAAAGATCTTGGCCTGATTTATTCCACCATACCGGCAAAAGTTGCTGCCGTATTTACAAAAAACACATTCCGGGCGGCACCGGTGCTAATTGATGCCGAGAGAGTGAAAAAAGGACTCGCTCAGGCGATTTTAACGAACAGTGGTTGTGCCAATGCCGCCACAGGGAAAGAGGGCTATCAAGATGCCTTGTATGTCTCTGCCGCACTATCCAAGCAATTGAAGATAAAAGAAGACCACATACTGCTCGGTTCCACCGGTGTCATTGGTACAAGATTGCCGGTAAAGAAAATAGAAGGCGGCATATCCAAACTGGTCAAGGGGCTGCATGAATTCGGAATTGAAGCTGCTGAAGAAGCAATGATGACAACCGATAAGTACCCGAAAATATCCATCCGCAGAGGAATTGTGGGAGCCAGGGACATAACTATCTGCGGGATTGCCAAAGGTGCTGGCATGATTGAGCCAAATATGGCAACTCTACTGACCTATGTAATGACGGATGCCCTGATAGATGCAAAGGCGCTAAACACTGTATTTCATCAGGCGATTGATTCCACTTTCAACATAATCAGCGTTGACGGCTGTACCAGTACCAATGATACAGCCATTATATTGGCCAATGGATTGGCCGGCAATAATCCGCTCGAAAAGGCTCAGGCCCGCTTGCAGCGCTTCCGCGACATGCTTTCCGATGTTCTAATGGAACTTGCTCAGGCGGTAGTAAAAGACGGCGAGGGAGCAACGAAATTCATTTCCATTATCGTGGAAGGAGCAAAATCCCGGTCAGATGCGAGAAGGGCGGCATATTCTATCGCTAATTCCACCTTGGTAAAAACGGCTTTCTTTGGTGAAGATCCCAACTGGGGAAGAATAATTGCCGCCCTCGGTTCTTCAGGCATACCATTAGAAAAGGAACGGATCAGCTTGGCGATAGGCGGTTTGCCTGTTTTTTCTCAGGATACCCCGACTGTTGCTAATCTCAATAAATTAAAAGGGATATTTCAAAAAAACCGGATTGATATTAATGTCCATCTGGGTGCAGGAGATAAATCATATTGCGTTTATACATCAGATCTGTCCTATGATTATGTAAAAATCAATGCTGATTACTCGACATAAAGGAAGAAAAAAGAAAAATATTAATTAATAAGCCATTGTTTAACCTTGAATAATTAATGTATATGTGTTAAGTGCCGCCAAACTTCACACATCACCGGATTGCGGGTATGTTGCTTAAGTTATTAAGTGTGCCGCGGCAAGTTGAAGGTGATGGAGGAAAAAACAAAAAAGGAGATAAAAATGTCAGCAATTTCAATGAAACTTTTACTGGAAGCAGGTGTCCATTTCGGGCATCAAACCAACAAATGGAACCCCAAAATGAAACCGTACATTTTTGGGGCAAGAAACAATATCTACATTATTGATCTTCAGCAAACCGTCGGCATGTTTCAGACGGCTTACAACTTTATTGTAGATTCAGTAACGCAAGGCAAAGAGATTCTTTTTATCGGCACAAAAAAACAATCACAGGAAGCGATTAAAGAAGAAGCCGTTCGTTGTGGCATGCCCTATGTGAATCAGCGCTGGCTGGGCGGCATGTTAACTAATTTTATGACTATTAAGAAAAGCATCGACCGCCTCAACACTCTGACCAAAATGTTTGATGATGATTCGATAAAAGCTTTTCCCAAAAAAGAAATAACTCAATTGCAAAAAGAGAAAGAAAAACTGGAAAATGTCTTGGGCGGAATAAGAAACATGAAATCACAACCGTCGGCAGTGTTTATTGTTGATCCCAATCGTGAGCACATTGCCGTTCAGGAAGCAAAAAAATTATCAATTCCTATCGTCAGTATTGTTGACACAAATTGCGATCCTGATGATATTGACTACATTATTCCGGGAAATGACGATGCCATCAGGGCAATTAAGCTGTTTGCTTCCAAATTTGCGGATGCAGTGATAGAAGGAAGGAAACGTTTTGAAGAGAAATTAACGGCGGAATCCAATAAAGAAGCACAGGTAACTTCCGAAGTTAAACCTCCCGAAACGGATATTCCGGAGAGTGTGGAAATGGAAAAAGAGACGGCAGAGTAAACAAAACATAATAAATAATATAAACATAAAGATATAGAATGTTTAGGAGGTAAGTGAATTGGAAATATCATCAGCAATGGTTAAAGAATTGAGAGTAAAAACAGGTGCCGGGATGATGGATTGCAAAGAGGCTTTGGCGGCATCAGACGGCAATTTTGAAAAAGCTATTGATTATCTAAGAACGAAGGGTTTGTCCGCAGCGACGAAAAGATCTTCCAAAGCCGCGAAGGACGGCACAATAGCTTCATATATTCATATGGGTGGCCGGATTGGAGTAATGGTTGAAATTAATTGTGAAACAGATTTTGTTGCTAAAACCGATAGTTTTCAGGCAACGGCGAAAGACATTGCAATGCACATAGCAGCGTCTAATCCTCTCTACGTTAGACCTGATGAAATTCCCGCCGATGCTTTAACTCGGGAGAAGGAAATTTACCGCAGTCAATTGCGTGAAGAAGGCAAACCGGAGAAGATCTGGGACAAAATTATTGAAGGTAAACTGAAAAAATATTATGAGGATGTCTGCCTGACGGAACAAAAATTTATAAAAAATACCGATATTACGGTAGGGACTCTGATTAATAATTTAATCTCGAATACTGGAGAAAACATACTTATCCGCAGATTTGCCAGATTCCAGCTCGGTGAGGAAATTAAAAGCTAAATGGTTGCTAAAAAGAAGGCAGCTTATAAACGTATTTTATTAAAGTTGAGCGGAGAGGCCCTGTTAGGCAAACAATCTTCCGGAGTTGATCCTGAAGTTGCCAACTTTATTGCCCGGGAGATTGAATCCGTAGCTGATCTCAAAGTGCAAATCTGTATCGTCGTCGGGGGTGGAAACATATTCCGGGGGCTGGAAGCAAGTTCCCAAGGCATGGACCGCACTTCCGCCGATTATATGGGTATGCTGGCAACAGTCATCAATAGTTTGGCTCTGCAAAGTGCATTAGAAATGCGAGGCTTACCTACGCGAGTGCAATCTTCGATCGAAATGCGTGAGATAGCCGAACCGTTTATTCAACGCCGGGCAATTCGTCATTTAGACAAAGGGAGAATTGTAATTTTTGCCGGCGGCACCGGTAATCCATATTTTACTACGGACACGGCTGCATCACTGCGGGCAATGGAAATCAACGCGGACGTCATTATGAAAGCGACTAAAGTTGACGGTGTCTATGACAGTGATCCGGTAAAAAACAAGAATGCCGTCATGTATAAAAATATAAGCTATATTGATGTATTAACACATAACCTTAAGGTAATGGATGCAACTGCAATTTCTCTTTGCCGGGATAATAACATGCCAATTATTGTATTTAACATGCAAAAAAAAGGCAATATTCGCCGGGCAATATGCGGCGAAAAAATTGGTACTTACGTAGGAGAATAATATGAAAGATCAAATTTTTCAAAAGCTGCGGGAAGACATGGAGAAAACAATTTCATCACTGGATAAATCATTCAGCCGCGTAAGGACAGGAAGAGCTTCCATATCATTGCTCGATGGGATCAAAGTCGATTATTATGGCACTCCGACACCGATTGCCCAGGTTGCAACGCTTTCTGTTCCGGAAAGCCGTTTAATTGTCATCGCACCATGGGATGCCACAGCTATCGGCGCTATCGAAAAAGCAATTCAGAAATCAGATTTAGGGTTAATGCCGTCTAACGACGGAAAAATCATCCGTCTGGCGATTCCGCAATTGACTGAGGAGAGACGCAAGGAACTGGTTAAGGTTGTGAAGAAAATGGCGGAAGAAGCCAAAATTAAATTGCGCAACTCCCGCCGGGACGCCAACGAGGAATTAAAGGAATTCAAGAAGACGAGTAAAATGGCCGAAGATGAACTTTTCTCAGCGCAGGAAGAAGTCCAGAAGCTGACAAATAGCCGTATTGAAAAAGTTGATAAAATTCTGGCTGTAAAAGAGAAAGAAATAATGGAAATATAAACAATGTCATATATTATCTAGCAAATGGGGAGCCTTTATAGCTCCCCATTTGTTTTTGCAGAATTGAT
Organism: Deltaproteobacteria bacterium HGW-Deltaproteobacteria-12; assembly: GCA_002840565.1. Classification (GTDB taxonomy): domain Bacteria; phylum Desulfobacterota; class Syntrophia; order Syntrophales; family Smithellaceae; genus MVRV01. The sequence continues at coordinate 40,375 of PHBK01000005.1, forward strand.
TATTCTGCGCCTTCTGTTATTATAAAACGTAAAGAAAATATCATCTCCTGAGTTGAAAAGAATTGTTCTGTTTGATAGTATAATTAATAAATTGAGGATATTTTTAATGGAGATTAACAGGTACAAACTGCCTCAACATATTGCGATTATTATGGACGGTAATGGCCGCTGGGCTAAACAGCATGCCATTGGGAGAATTCGCGGACATAAAAAAGGTGCTCAGGCTGTTCGAGCGGTTGTGAGATCGTGTCGCGAAATCGGTATAAAGCATCTTACTTTATTTGCCTTATCAACAGAAAATTTGGGGCGTCCAAAAGAAGAAGTGAACGCCCTGATGACTTTGCTGGATGAGTATTTATCCAAAGAGTTAAATGAACTGCAGAAGCAAGAAATACGGCTGACAACTATTGGCAACATAGATAATTTAAGCGCGAATGTAAAAGATAAACTAATCCAGGCCAAAGAAAGTACGGCAGATAACCAGCGGATGATCTTAACCCTGGCATTGAGCTACGGCGGCAGAGATGAGATAATGTTTGCAGCAAAAAAAATGATACAGGATATTAACGGCGGACAAATAAAATTAAACGAAATCGACCAGGATATGTTTGGCCGCTATTTGCAGACATCCGGTCTTCCTGATCCTGATTTATTAATTCGCACGAGCGGGGAATACCGAATCAGCAATTTTCTGCTTTGGCAAATGGCTTACACTGAGCTTTACTTTACCGATGTTCTCTGGCCAGATTTTAAGAAAGAAGATCTTTTAAAAGCAATAGCCAGTTACCAGCAGAGGGAAAGACGCTTTGGGCTGATAAGCGAACAGTTAGACCAGAATAACGAACAGGGCGGGATAATCAGGAGTCAGGATTAATTATGGCAAGTAACTTTATAACAAGATGGCTTACCGGCTTGATTTTAGCTGCCGTAATCTTCGGAATCATTCTATTCGCTCCGCCTTTTGCTCTCGTGTTAGTAATTGTTCTGGTTGCCGCGGGCGGGATATGGGAATACAATAATATAGTTTTCGGAAAAGGCTTTTTGCCGGAAAAGATTGAAGGAACAATTTTTGCTTTAATAATTCCTTTCGTTATTTTTTTCGGATCAAGCCAGCTGGTTCTTGCCGTCCTCGTTTTCTGTGTTTTGATCGCTTTTATTATCTTTCTGGGCGGTATTAAAGAATCAAACTTTGACGTAATAAGTGTAGCCAAAGTTATTTTTGGTTTCATGTATATACCATTTTTAATATCTCACTTTATTTTGCTGCGCATTTCGGATAATGGCGTTTTATGGGTTTTATTTGTCCTGGTTTTAGCTTTTGCGGGTGACATAGCGGCATTATATATAGGTAAATATTTTGGCAAACATAAAATAAGCCCCTTGATCAGCCCAGGAAAAACTGTGGAGGGCACAATCGGATTAGTTTTGGCCAGCACATTGGCCTGTCTGATTTTCAGCTATTTCTACTTTCCCGGTGTGCCTTTAGGAAAAATAGGTGTTCTTGCCTTTACCGGCAGCATTATCGGACAATTGGGTGATCTCAGTGAGTCCGCAATCAAGAGAAACTACGGGCTGAAGGATGCCAGTTCACTTTTGCCGGGTCACGGTGGTTTAATGGACAGGTTGGATTGTCTGCTTTTCCTTGCTCCCTACGTTTATTATTATCGGATTTATGTGATCGGCTAAATGAAAAATATAACTGTTTTAGGTTCAACCGGTTCAATTGGAGTCAGCGCTCTGGATGTTATCGATAAAAATCCCGGTCGTTTCAGAGTCGTGGCACTGGCGGCGGGAAAAAATATCCAATTACTGCAAAAGCAGATAGAAAAATTCCGGCCGCAAATTGTGGCCGTCAATGATGTTCAGTGTGCCTCAAAACTGCGCAATAAAATACCGGTAAAAATAAAAACAAGAATTGTTTCTCATGAGGAAGGCTTAAAGGAAGTGAGTGCATTTGCCGGAGCCGACATTGTCCTTTCGGCTATATCCGGAGCTGCCGGTTTAATTCCCACACTGGCGGCAATTGATGCCGGGAAAGATATCGCTTTGGCCAACAAAGAAACAATGGTCATGGCCGGAGACATAGTCACAAAAAAAGCGCGAGAAAAGGGAGTTCAAATTATACCGGTAGATAGTGAGCACAGCGCTATTTTTCAATGTCTCCAGGGACAAAAGCGGGAGAATGTTAAAAAAATTATATTGACGGCCTCCGGCGGTCCTTTTTTAAATTATAAAATTCGTGAGCTTAAAAAGGTTACTCTCCGTCAGGCGCTGAAACACCCCCGCTGGAAAATGGGAAGAAAAATTACCGTTGATTCCGCATCTCTTATGAATAAAGGGCTGGAGGTCATCGAAGCAAAATGGCTGTTTAATTTGGAGATGAAGAAAATTGACGTTCTGATACATCCGCAAAGCATTGTGCATTCGATGGTCGAATTTATTGATGGTTCCCTGTTGGCCCAAATGGGCATTCCGGACATGAGAACGCCCATTGCGTATGCCTTAACATATCCGGAAAGGATAAATATTAATTTGCCGATTTTAGATCTGGTGAAAACAAGGAATCTGGAATTTTATAAACCGGATACAAGGAAGTTTCCCTGCCTGCGTCTGGCTTACGAAGCAGGAGTCTGCGGAGGGACAATGCCGGCTGTTTTAAACGCAGCTAATGAAATTGCCGTTGAGGCATTTTTAAAAGAGATAATTAATTTTGTTGATTTCCCCGGGATTATTGATAAGGTTCTCAGCAGACATAATTCCATCAAAGACCCGTCACTGGAAGATATTCTGAAAGCCGACGAATGGGCGAGGGCTCGAACAAAAGAGATGATAGAAAGGATTGCATCTTGATAAGTTTAATATCGGTCATTGTATTGCTAGGCGTGCTGATTTTTATTCATGAATTAGGACATTTTCTGGCAGCGAGAATAGGCGGCGTCGGCGTGGTTAAGTTCTCACTCGGTTTTGGCCCGAAAATATTTGGGAAAAAAATCGGAGAAACGGAATATGTGCTCTCCTGGATTCCTTTGGGTGGATTTGTTAAATTATTCGGTGAATCCGAGAATGAATCTCTGTCGCCGGAAGATGAAAGAAGATCGTTTTTAAAGCAACCGACCTGGAAAAAGATGCTGATTGTTCTTGCCGGTCCGGTCTTTAACTTCCTCCTGGCTTTGGTTATCTTCGTCATCATTTTCATGTATGGCGTACCTAATCTGACAACAGAAATCGGAGAAGTGCAAAAACAGTCCGCCGCCTATAATGCCGGCCTGATCAGCGGGGATAAAATAATTTCCATTGACGGAAAAACAATCAAGAACTGGGAAGATTTAAGACCGGTTATCGCCGCAGGAAACGGCAAAGAAACAGAAATTATAGTCGAGAGACAAGCGGAGAAAAAACATTTCTTAGTTAAACCAATGGAGGCAAAATCCAAGAATGTTTTTGGCGAAGAAATATCCACCTATCTCATTGGAGTATCTCCCTCCGGCAAAACAGTCATAGAGAGAAAGAACCCATGGGAAGCAACGATAGCGGCCGGTGAGAAAACATGGGAAATCAGCAAGCTTACCATTCTTGCCCTGGTGAAAATGGTGGAGGGCACAATTTCGCCGCGTACTCTAGGTGGCCCGATATTTATTGCCCAGGTAGCCGGCGCACAGGTAAAAGAGGGGATTATTCCCTTCATCCTTTTTATGGCGTTGCTTTCCATTAACCTGGGAGTAATTAACCTTTTTCCCATTCCTGTTCTTGACGGCGGCCATATCATGTTTTATGCAATTGAAATGGTGCTGCGAAGAGAAATAAGCATAAAAGTCAAGGAGCTTGCCCAGCAGATAGGGTTTGCCATTTTAGCCATGCTGATGATCTTCGTGATTATGATTGATATAGAGCGGATGAATTTGCCAATAATCAGTGATATTTTTAAATACTTCAAATGATATGCTAACTCTCTCGTTCGACACTTCTTTCAAGACGGCAGCAGTTGCCTTATTACGTGATGAGGCAATACTTTATGATGTTATCTTAAACAATAGCTTTAACCATTCCGAAACGCTGCTTCCCGCCATAGAGCAGGCCTGCCGGCAACTGAGATTGAAAATTGGAGATATTGATTTGTTTGCCTGCACTCTGGGGCCCGGATCATTTACAGGATTGCGGGTTGGTGTCAGCACTCTGAAAGGATTGCTGCTGGCGACCGGTAAACCGGCCGTCGGAGTATCGTCGCTGATGGCTCTGGCGCTCAACATAACAGATGATGCACCATTGATTTGTTCAGTGATGGATGCCGGCCGCGGTCAGGTTTATGCCGCATGCTGCGGCTATAATGATAAAGGAATATTAAAGCAGATATCCCCGGAAGAGGTAATCGATCCGCGCGATATTATTTTTGATTCTAAATTGCAGGTAACTTTCGTCGGCGAAGGCGCCATAAAATACCGCGATTTGCTTGCCGGAAAAGCAGGAAAAGTAAAGTTTGCCTCCAGCCGGCACCAGCATATCCGGGCTTCCGCCGTCGGAATTTTAGGATGTGAGAAATATCACCGCAACGAACTGCTCAATCCCGATACTTTTGTCCCTGTTTATCTGCGCGCTGCAGATGCCAAGCCGGGTAGGCCGTTGTTCGACAATGGCCGTAATATTATAAAATCGTAACGGTCTCTAAGAGGTTGTTTGAAATATGAAAAAAGCGATGAGATTCCAGGAATGCGACGCAACAGAAGAATCGAGGTTAACAGCGCTTCGAACCGTCTTAGAAAAAACTAAAAAACCATTCCAACGTGGTGACAGCATCGGAATCAAGCTGCACTGGGGTGAAACAGGCAATAAAAATTTCCTGTCACCGGTTTATGCCCGGGAGATTGTGAAATGGCTGCGTGCAGCAGGAATAAAACCTTTTGTTCTAGATACAACAGTTTTATATTCCGGAGGACGCCGCGATGGCCGGGAAGCTTTAAATACAGCGACCAAACACGGTTTTACAGATGATTACTTGGGATGTGAGGTATTAATCGGCGATGGCCTCGATGGAAAAAGCATCATTGACCTGCCTGCCGGTTTTCAGCATTTTAAAACCGTGCAAACGGGAAAAGTTATTCAGGATGCCGACGGCTTTGTAATATTTTCTCATTTCAAAGGTCATATGGAGGCGGCATTCGGCGGTTCGATCAAGAACATCTCCATGGGATTTGCTTCCCGTGCGCAAAAACAGCGTATGCATGCCGATGCCAAACCGAAACTGATCGTCAAGAAATGCATAAAATGCGGCGAGTGTGCAGATGTTTGTCCGGCCGGGGCGGCAACAATGGCCGGAAATCAATTCCCCGTTTATGATCTGGTTAAATGCATCGGTTGTGCTCAATGCATTGCTCTGTGTCCGGAAACCGCGCTAAAGATTAAATGGGATACTGACATTAACGTATTCCAGGAAAAACTGGTGGAAACTGCCGCCGCGGTTTGGAAGGTAATTCAAAATAAAACTGTGGTTATCAATGCCCTGATTGACATTGTGGCAGAATGTGACTGTTTACCGGGAAACCATCATAAAATTGCCGAAGATAAAGGATTTATCTGTGCTTATCATCCCGTTTTAGCAGATGCCGAAGCGATTAAACATATAGGTGCTGATCCTATTAATAAAGCACATCCGCACATACCCTGGCAGCGTCAATTCGAATATGCCAAAGAAATCGGTTTTTGTTCGTGAAACTCCAATTCCGAAAGCAAAGCGTATCGGAATTGGTAAGTTGAACAATCCCGCAAAGCGGAGGGTATAGAAGAATCAATTTCTAAAGCTTGTTATGAGGTCTATACAGGTGGATAATTCCGGAATGAGATTTTTTAGTTGCTTATTCCTGCTGTTATTAACTTTATTTTTTTGCACCGGACCGGAACAGGCAACGGCACAACTGCAGCAAAACTCTACATTCCATCATTTAAAAACAACCAAAGCACCAATTGCAACAATTAATATCATCAACATTTTTCCCCATGATCCGGAATCATTCACGCAAGGTCTTGTCTATCATCAGGGACAACTTTATGAGTCAACCGGTCTCTATGGTAAATCGGCTCTCAAAAAGACTGATATTAAATCCGGTAAAACAATTAAAATTGTCCGGCTGGCTGCTCAATATTTCGGTGAAGGGATAGCCATACTGGACAATAATATTTATCAGCTAACCTGGCAGAATCAAACCGGCTTTATTTATGATTTAACAAGTTTTCAGGCAAAAGGAGAATTTTCTTATTCGGGTGAAGGATGGGGCTTGACATCCGACGACAAATCCTTAATTCTCAGCAGCGGGACGGCTTTGATATCCTATCTGAATCCCAAAACATATAAAGTTATCAGGAAAATTAAAGTTCGCGATGGAGATATTCCGGTAAACAACCTCAATGAGCTGGAATATATCCGGGGAGAAATCTGGGCTAACGTTTTTATGGAAGACGTAATTGTGCGTATTTCACCGCAAACAGGCAAAGTATTGGGCTGGATTGATCTGAGCCCATTAAATGCCCTGCTTCCCCGGTCCGAAAAAAGAGATGTCTTAAACGGAATCGCTTACGATGCGGAAGGTGACAGAATATTTATCACCGGTAAATTCTGGCCGAAGTTATTTGAAATTAAAATAATCAATTAACATCAGCATCATGCAATAGGCTTTATTACCTTGACCGTAGAACATTTATCCACTATAAGCCGTTTTGCAAAAGCAAACTTCATAAGGATCTGCAACAAAAAGCATAAAATAAGACTAACAATATTGGGAGGAAATCATGAAAATAATTTTATTGGGCGCACCCGGAGCAGGGAAGGGTACAGTGGCTAAGCTTTTAACCGAATACGACGGCTCTGTCCAGATATCTACCGGTGATATTTTACGCGCGGCTGTTAAACAAGGATCGGAATTGGGGAAAAAAGCAAAAGAATATATGGACAGGGGAGATCTTGTTCCCGATTCCTTAATTATGCAGATTATGGAATCACGCCTGCAGGAACCGGATTGTAAAAATGGATTCATTCTGGATGGTTTTCCCAGAACAATTCCTCAAGCCGAAGAACTGAAGCAGTTACTGGCAAAACTAAAAATCCAGATGGATTTTGTAGCTAATCTGGATGTGCCCCGGAACGTTATTTTAGACAGGCTGACCACGAGAAGAACCTGTTCTAATTCCGCTTGTCAGGAAATTTTTAATGTCAAAAGCAATCCCCCGGCGGCAGGGAACAAATGCAAGAAGTGCGGCAGTGATGTCGTTCAGCGGGCTGATGAAACGGAAGAAGCAATAACCAACCGCCTCACAACATACAATCAAAAGACGGCTCCGCTGATTGGATTTTATGAGAAAGAAGGCCTGCTCAAGAATTTCCTGTCACTGAGCTCGAAAGATACGGTGGAAGAAATTAAGAAAGCGCTGAAAAGCTAGTCCATAAAAATATTCGGATCAACTACCTCACAGCAAGCCGCGGAGATTTAACATTCGTCCCGCAGCAGCGGGATTAAACTTGTTTAATGATTGATTATGAAAAAGAATTGAACACCGAACAATATCGAGTGGTAATGGAAGCAGGAGGTCCGCTTCTTGTTCTGGCCGGAGCAGGAAGCGGTAAAACCCGCACTTTAACCTATCGCGTAGCCCGCTTGCTGGAAAGCGGCGTTCCACCGGATCGTATTTTACTGGCAACATTTACCAACAAGGCCGCACGCTCCATGCTGGGCCGTGTGGAAACCATTCTTAATTCCTATACCGGAAAAATACTCGGCGGCACATTTCATCATATCGCTCATGTTCTTTTAAGAAGCCATGCCTTTCGCCTCGGTTATAAGAACAACTTTACAATTGTGGATAGTGAAGACTCCCGGCAGCTCATTTCCACCTGTATGGCGGAATTAAAAATTGATCCCAAATTAGCCAAATTTCCCCGCAGTAACGTGATTGCGGAAATGATCGGTTTGGCCCTGAACACTCAAAGCACACTGGAAGATCTGTTGCAGACAAGGTACCCCTTTTTTCTCCATCTACTTACTGAAATAAATCAAATTGCGTGCCTCTATGTGCAGAAGAAGAAAGATCTCTCCGTGATGGATTTTGATGACCTGCTGTGCAACTGCCGCACATTGCTGATTGAATATCCCGATTTGTTAGGTAAACTTTCCGCGAGGTTTGAACATGTCCTGGTCGATGAGTACCAGGATACCAATATTATTCAGGCAGACATGGTGGATCTTCTGGCGTCGACGCACAAAAACCTGATGGTCGTTGGTGATGACTCTCAAAGCATCTATTCTTTTCGCGGCGCCGATTTCAGCAATATCATTAATTTCCCTGATCGTTATCCGGACTGCAAAATATTCAAACTCGAAACAAATTATCGCAGTACTCCGCAGATATTGCATCTGGCGAATTTAAGCATCACGAATAATGAAAAACAATTTCCTAAAGAACTGCGGGCTGTCCGCAAAAGCGGAATGAGACCGGTAATGGTCTCAGCCCAGAATGTTGTTAAACAGGCGGATTTTGTTGCTCAGAGAATCACCGAGCTGAGTCGCGGTGGAGTTCCGTTGAAAGAGATTGCCGTCCTCTACCGAGCGCATTATCATTCCATGGAATTGCAAATGGAATTTGTCCGGCGCGATATCCCTTTTGATATTCGTTCCGGTATCCGGTTTTTCGAGCAGGCCCATATCAAAGACGTTACCTCCTACATGCGCATTATTATCAATCCGCAGGACGAACTGGCCTGGCGCCGTCTGTTGATTATGTATCCTAAAATAGGCAGGGTTACATTAGAAAAACTCTGGAAATATTTAGCCCAAGAAGCAAACCCTCTGGAGGCAATTTTCCGCGATGAGTTTATGGAAATAATACCCAAGCAGGCAAAACCGGGTATTGCCGATTGCCGTAAGACGATACAGGCCCTGCTGGATTTGCCGCCTCAGGAACGGACACCGGAAAAAATAATCGAAGTATTGTTAAATAAAACCGGTTACCGCAATTACCTGCAGAATAATTATTCCGATGCTTCATCACGGGAAGATGACTTGATTTCACTGGGGAATTTCTCCGCTAAATTCGCCGGCATGGAAGATTTCTTGAATGAATTGGCTTTACTGACAAATATGGCCCGGGAAGAAGACCATGAGGAGCATCAAAAAGAGGACAAAGTTGTTTTAAGCACAATCCATCAGGCCAAGGGATTGGAATGGGCATATGTCTTTCTGATCTGGTGCGCCGACGGCATGATTCCGTTGCAGCGGGCATTGAAAGAACCGGGCGGAGAAGAAGAAGAACGAAGACTTTTCTATGTGGCTGTCACTAGAGCGAAGGATCAACTCTATTTGAGCTCTCCGGTCATTGATTACACGCGTTCATCCGGGGCCTTGACCCTGTCGCCGTCAAGATTCATTCGCGAGGTAGCGCCGCTCTCAGCACAAGATGATATGCGACCTTTTGAACATTGGACGCTTTATGACGAATACTGAAAATAGTTTTTTCTTGATTTTATGAATTTGTATGCTATGGTGCATCGCAAGCGGTGATTTAAAAGTAAATTGCTCCGCTTTATAAATGTGCTAAAGCACTGAGAATCAATGAAAAATCAAATTGAACCCGTGCTTTAGCGCGGGTTTTTTATTTCGTTTCTGGAACGCCCGCATAAAAAAATTAAGGAGAGTTATATTATGCAGATTTCGTCGGAAAGTGTGAAAGTAGGTCATCCTGATCTGGTTGCTGATATTATTGCGGCTAATGTTATTGCCGGTATCATCGATGAAGAAAAGAAACTAAAACTGACATTGGCAAATATGCCCCATTGCGGCATCGAAGTTTTCTTGGGAAAGGGAATATGTTTGGTAGGCGGGGAGGTCAGAACAAGAGCTTATGTCGATATTGATAAAATTGCCCGGGACACCGTGATTGAGCTTGGTTATAATCATGCGGCAGTGGGATTAAACGGTCATTTAATGGGTGTGCTTAACGCTATCATTCCCCAGTCGCCTGATATTAATCAGGGCACCAGTTGTCTTTTGAATAAAGATAAGGAAATCGGGGCTGGAGACCAGGGAATTATGTATGGTTTTGCCTGTGACGAGACTCCGGAAATGCTTCCTCTGCCGTATGTTTTGGTTAATAAATTGATGCGTGCCTTTGAGTTCTGCCAGAATCCGATTTTCGCGCCGGATGGCAAAGGGCAGGTTTCCGTTGATTATGACAACAAAACAGGAAAGCCGCTGCGTTTGGCTAAAGTGCTCATGTCCAATTCCATTGATTACCGTTTTGTCAAAGGAGCAAAAAGCACAGTGCGGGACAAAGCCAAGAAGATCGCTTTTGATTGTCTGAAAGATTATGTGGATAAGAAGACGGAGTTCTTATTCAATCCAACCGGTGAATGGAACGCCATCAACTCCTGCAGCGCAGCTGATTCCGGAGTTACCGGACGTAAACTGGTTGTACAGTTTTATGGAGGGTATCCCGGCGCTCAGTTAGGCGGCGGCGCGGTAGTCAATAAGACACCGGAAAAAGTTGATTGTTCAGCGGCTTTTGGTTCGCGTTATGTCGCCAAAAATATTGTAGCTGCCGGCCTGGCCTCCAAGTGTTCCGTGCAGCTTGCTTATGCCATAGGTATCGCCAAACCTTTCTCCATTTATGTCAACACATTCGGAACGGGAAAGATTTCCGATGACAGACTGGAAAAAATCATCGAAGATCATTTTGATTTAACGCCGGAAGGGATGATTGAAAAATTTGGACTGCTGAACGGTGATATATACCGTAAAATACCCCGCACACTGTTTATGGATAATTACCGCTGGGAAAAAACGGAAATGGTGAAAGATCTGCAAAAGGCAGCAAAATAGAAATTACACGGGATAACGAAATCAAGGGAAGCTGAAGCGTTTAAATTACTTGATGAAGCTTCAGCTTCCTTATTTATTTTTCCGATATCATAGTTTTATAAATGCTGCGCATCGATTGTTTATCTCTACTTCGGGCAAGGGCCGATATATTTGCCTTTTATTTTGGCGACCATCTGCATTTCGGGCTGACCTTTGGCTTTAAAATTGGTGGTCGATGATCCTTCCATCGTTGAGCCGCTGTAAGTTGACTTTCCCGTTGTCAGCATAAGGCCGTCCTTGCCTTTGCACTCGACAGAGTAGCTCACTGTATTGCCGCTTATCTTCTGCGCGGTTGTCTTGCATTGGTAGTTTTTATCCTGGTTTTTGGGAACAGGTTCACTCCTGGTGATGCATTGACGGAAGGTGGTAGGCGGCATGGCCTGTGATATTCCCTTCATTTCCACTTGAGTGGTCGTTTCCCATAAACCGTCTTTGAACTGCGCCCAGGCAACTGCAACCCAGACAATTGATAAAAGCACGGTAAAGATTATAAATAGTTTCTTTATCATACTTATCCCCTTCCTTAGGTTGAAAAATCAGTGACGGCCATGTCGGGCTTTGCTTTTTGCTTCCTCGTATTCTGCCCGCAGCGCAATATGGTCTGTGTCATCCATTACTTCTGCTCTCTTCACCCAGTCTTCAAACTGAATATCAACACCGAAAATGCCGATCATTTCATCTTTATCGTCAACAAGAGGCGCCGATACGGTGAAACACAGAACACCGGTCATTTTTGATATAAAAAAATCAGTAACATGCACTTTGCCGGTTTGCAGAGGCTTGATAAACCATTCCCGGTCTGATTGATCGGTGCCAACGCCATAGTTTTCATATTTAGCACGGTCGGCAATATTGGTTATATTCTTCGTAGTTTTACGGCCATTCATATCAACTATATAGGCAAACTGAATGGAAGGATGCTCATCAACAAATTTTTGCATCAGCGGCTCTTGAACTTCCGGATTCATAAATTTCATTTCTGCATGTTCGATAATCTGATTGACGGCAGTTACAGCGGCATTTTCCGCAGTAACCTTGATCTTCTCCAGTTCCGACAAGAAGAGTTCCGGAATATATTTGCGTACTTTTTTATCCAATTCTTCCGGAGAGATACTTGTCTGGCGACCGGCATCGTATTGCTCGCTAATCCATTTATTAATTTTAGAAATACCGGGATGCCTTTTATCAATAGCATTGTCTTCTTTAAGATTAAAACGCTGATTCAGCCAGAAGGCGATGCCGGCATTACCGGATTTATCAGAGATCATGGTTACGATCGGCCTGTTGAGTATTTTTTTAGTGTCGAAGATATTATAGATTTCTTCGCATTTAATCAGGCCGTCGACATGAACACCGGCACGTGTAACGTTGAACTCCGAACCGATAAAAGGATAGTTATGAGGGATTTTCACCCCAATTACTTTTTCAAAGTATTCAGCGATTTCGGTAATAACCGTTGTTTCGATACCATCATTATGACCTTTGAGGGCTATGTATTCCATAATCAGTGATTCAATCGGCGGGTTTCCCGTCCGTTCCCCCAGACCAAGCAGTGTAGAGTTGGCGGCACTGCAGCCGTAAAGCCAGGCGGTGGAAGCATTGATCATGGCTTTATGGAAATCATTGTGCCCGTGCCATTCCAACAGAATGCCGGGAACACCAGCCTCTTCGATGAAAGCGCGAACCAGTTTATCGACACTACGGGGAAGCGATGCTCCCGGATAAGTTACGCCGTAGCCCATGGTATCGCAGAGCCGAATTTTAATATCGATACCGCTTTCTTCCCTTAATTTCATTAATTCTGTAGCGAAAGGTATGCAAAAGCCGTAAATGTCCGCGCGGGTAATGTCTTCAAAATGGCAGCGGGGAACAATACCCAAATCCAACACCGATTTGACGACACCCAGATAATCATCCATTGCCTGGCTTCGCTTCTTGTTAAGTTTAAGAAAAATATGGTAATCGGAAACAGAGGTGAGCAATCCTGTTTCTTTCAGACCGGCTTCCTTGGCTAAATGGACATCTTCTTTCGCTGCCCTGATCCAGCCGGTAATTTCCGGAAATTGAAGCCCGAGTTTTTGACATTCTTCCACGGCTTCCCGGTCTTTGCGACTATAAAGGAAGAATTCGGTCTGCCGGATCACGCCGTTGGGGCCACCCAGTTTATGCAGTAACTTAAAAACATCGACAATCTGCTCCACTGAATAGGGTGGTCGAGCCTGCTGCCCGTCCCGGAAAGTTGTATCGGTGATAAAAATTTCCTCCGGTGGGCTGATCGGAATTATTTTATTATCAAAGACAATCTTGCTTACTTCACTATAAGGAAAGATATCTTTGAATAAATTAGGTTCATCCACATCCTGCAATTCAAATTTCCAGAATTTGCTTTGTTGCTGGTTGAGCAACCTTTTTTCTTTGTTCCATTTCACCATTTTTCTCTCCACTCAATCCCATTAAACAATTTTTAAAGACAGCTCCATCAATTGTTCGAGGCTTACTTTAGAAGGCGCATCTGACATCAGACAGGCGGCCTTTTGCGTTTTGGGGAACGCGATAACATCTCGTATAGATTCGGCGGAAGTCATTATCATGGTCAGACGGTCAAGTCCGAAAGCGAGGCCCCCGTGGGGCGGGGCACCGTATTCGAGTGCGTCCAGAAGGAACCCGAACTTGGAACGGGCCTCCTCATCGGATAATCCCAGGGAAGCAAAAACCTGCGCCTGCACGTCTTTGCGGTGAATACGAATACTGCCGCCGCCGATTTCCGAACCGTTTAAAACCAGATCATAGGCGCGCGCCCGGACTTTGCCGGGATTGGTGTTGAGCAGCGGGAGATCTTCCAGAAACGGCGATGTAAAAGGATGATGTGTGGAAACAAAACGTTTTTCCGAATCTGAATATTCCATCAGCGGGAACTCTGTAATCCAGGTAAAGGCCAGTGCATCCGGGTCGATCAGATTCATTTTTTTGGCCAGATGCAGTCTTAAATTGCCCAGAGAATCATTAACGACACGCGGTGTGTCGGCGACAAAGAAAATGATATCACCTTCTTTGACATTCATTATCTCTCTTATTTTTTCAATTTCTTCCGGATGCAGGAATTTATATATCGGCGAAGTCCAGTCAGCACTGTTAACTTTTGCCCAAGCCAGCCCCTTTGCTCCATAAACAGCAACATAATCTTTTAAGCCGTCCAGATCTTTGCGTGAAAGGCCGGTGGCGTTTTCCACTTTAATGGCTTTGATCATTCCGCCGGATGCGGCAACTTCTCCAAAAAGATTGAAGCCGGAATCCTTTACTATGTCAGTAAGATCAATAAGTTCCATGCCGAAGCGGACATCGGGATTGTCTTTTCCGTAGCGGCTAATCGCATCACGATAGGGAAGACGGGGCAAGGGGAGCTGAATTTCCCGTCCCAGACAATCTTTGAATATTCGGGCCATCAATCCTTCCATGACCTGCATAATATCTTCTTCCGTAATAAAGGACATTTCGACGTCTATTTGTGTGAATTCCGGCTGTCGGTCGGCGCGTAAATCTTCATCCCGGAAGCATTTTGCAATTTGATAGTAACGGTCAAAACCCGACACCATCAATAGCTGTTTAAATATCTGCGGTGATTGAGGCAGAGCATAAAAGGTGCCTTTGTTGATCCTGCTGGGGACAAGGTAATCGCGCGCCCCTTCCGGAGTGCTTTTTCCCAGAAAAGGAGTTTCCACCTCAATAAAGCCGTTTTGTTCAAAGTAGTGGCGAGTCGATGCCGCCAGACGACTGCGCAAAAATAAATTCCGCTGGATTACCGGACGGCGTAGATCCAGGTAGCGGTATTTAAGCCGAATGTTCTCCGAAATTTCATCGTCGTCAAAGGAAAAGGGAGGAGTTTTGGACTCATTCATTATTTCCAGTTCCGAGACAATTACTTCAATATCGCCTGTTTTCAACCCGGGGTTTTCCATGCCTGCCGGCCTTTTATGAACAGTTCCCTTCACCGCCAGAACATATTCGCTGCGGATTTTATGTGCCTGATCATGGACTGATTCCCCGGCATCGGGGTTAAAGACTGCTTGCACTATTCCGGCGCGATCCCGCAAATCAACAAAAATGACACCGCCATGGTCCCGGCGGCGATGAGCCCACCCCATCAGGATCACTTCTTTGTCTGCATCGGAAATACTTAAATCTCCGCAATAATTAGTCCTTTTATCTATTTTTAAAAAATTAGCCAAAACCATTTACCTCTCTTTAATTACACTTATTATTGACTCCAGCAGATTGTCTAATGGCAAAACCTGCTGTTTTTTAGTGTTCATGTTTCTTAATTCCAGACTTTTTTCATCAATTTCCTTATCGCCGAAAATCAGAGTGTAGGAGCTATTTAATTTGTCGGCTCGTTTCATCTGACTTTTTAAACTCTTGTCGGAATAATCCATGGCCGCAGTAATACCGGCACGGCGCAATTCATAACTAAGCATGAAACCTATGCGCTGAGCACGGTCGCCCAACGCAGCAATAAATAAATCTGTTTTGTATTTCGTTTTCTCGCGATCAGGCAAACAGGCCAGCAAACGCTCAATGCCGATACCAAAACCAATTCCGGCGACTTCCGGTCCGCCCAAATCACTGACCAGGCCATCATATCTGCCCCCGCCCGCCAGAGAATTCTGTGCGCCGAGCGCTCCCGACTTAACCTCGAAAGCTGTTTTTACATAATAATCCAATCCTCTGACCATTGCCGGATTAATCTCGTATTTAACCTGCAAATCGCTGAGACAGGATTTGACTTGGGCAAAATGACCTGTGCACCCGGGACATAAATAGTCCAATATCCGGGGCGCCTTCTTTATAATGATGCCGCAACTCTCTACTTTGCAATCAAATACGCGCAAAGGATTTGTGTTCATTCTCCTCTGGCAGTCAGGGCAAAGTTCTTTTTCAAATCCTTTTAAGTAATCAATAACCGCTTGAGAAAAACCAGGCCGGCATGCTTTACAACCCAGAGAATTAATTTCTAAAGACAGATCCTGCAGGCCGGTTGATTCCAGAAAATGAACCAGCATAAGAATCACTTCGGCATCAGCTTGAGGATTATCCTCTCCGAAAAGTTCAACATCGATTTGATGAAATTGACGGAAGCGACCTTTCTGCGGTCTTTCCCGGCGAAACATCGGGCCGATCGTAAAAAGCCTGGTAACCGGTTCGTAAGCCAGCATATTGTGTTCTATATAAGACCGGATAACAGAAGCCGTAGCTTCCGGCCGCAGTGTTAACAGGTCGTCATCGCGATCACGAAATGTGTACATTTCCTTTTCCACAATATCTGTCGTTTCGCCGATACTTCTCTTAAATAATTCAGTTTTTTCAATAATGGGCACTCGAATTTCGCGAAAGCCGTAAGAGCTGAAAACATTGCGGGCAACGGATTCCACCTCGCACCAAAGCGGTGAATCGTCCGGCAGAATATCTTTAAAGCCTTTGATTACAGTAATTTTTTCCATATTGACTCTCAAAATCGTAAAAAAAAAAATTAGCATATAATGCCAAGCTTGGCAATAAAAAAAGTGCTATACCTGCAGGGAATTACCTGTGTTTAATAAAGGTTTGGACGGATAGTTTTACCCCGTCTGTTGACAGCATTACAGCTCCATCCTGGTCGGTCCGCATAACCTGTACACTCTCTGACCGATAACGCTCCAGAATTAGGGGATGTGGATGGCGGAAAGCATTGTCTTTCCCTGCACTGACTATAGCGTAACGGCACGCCACTTTTTGAATAAATTCAATGCTGCTGGAATGGCGCGATCCGTGATGAGGAACAAAGAGAACATCACTTTTCAAATCTCTTCCTGAACGGATAAGAGCAGTTTCAATGTATGCCGATATATCTCCGGTAATCAGAAATGCTGTTTTGCCGTATTTTATTTGTATTACCAGTGAGGAGTCATTGAGATCAGCATCTGATAACTCTTTGGCAGTTAAAAGAGCTGCACTTGGAGGCCACAAAAAATTAATTTCCACATCAGAAATTATCTTTCCTGAACGTTCTTTCGATAAAGGAACCATCTTGATTTTTCGTTCCCCAATTATTTTAAGCATTTTTTGATAATCCTCATCATCGCCGATTATTTGCGAACTCCAGAATTCCTGAACATTAAAATTATCCAGAATGTAAAAAAGGCCCAACAGATGATCAGGATGCTGATGAGTAAGGACTACGGTGTCTATTTTGCTGATTCTCTCATGGTAAAGATAAGGAGCAACAATAGCTTTGCCCGTATCGAAAGAACTTTCCACAAATCCACCGCCGTCGATCAGCATATTTCTGCCGCCTGGAAAGCGCACCAGGATAGCCGAACCCTGACCGACATCAATAGCGGTTATTCTTAAATCAGTGTTCAGCTTGTCCTTCAAAGAAAGATAAAGAGTATCACCGATAAAAAACAGCAGGATGGAGAAGAGACCATATCTCAAAATTAAACGATGTTGTTGCCAATATCCTTTAACGCCTCTTTGAACACCGACAAACGTCATAATTAGTACCAGAAAAACATAGAAAACGATAATTTCCGGTATGTTCGGTTTGGTAACGCTGAAGGCGGACCAGGACAGGGATGCTAATTTATTTATTATCTCCATTGATATCTGTACAAAGAAAGAAGCTAATTGAATAAAGAAACCGGCAACTACCGGGGAGAATAATGCAGCAATAAGAAAAGCAATCGCTATTGCCAGCGTTAATGTTCCCAAGAGGGGTACAGCGATCAAATTGGCGATAATTGTTACCGCTGAAACCAGGTTAAAATAATAGATAAGCAAAGGCAAGGTACCGATAGTCGCCGCCAGACAGACAAGCATCGCCATATACAGATAACGAATAAAGCTTTTGCTCCAGGAAGGTAGAAGGGAGCTCTGCAGAAAAGACGGGTTGCTGAATTTCGGGACGATGTAAATAAGAGCCAGGACAGCCAGGAAAGAGAGCTGAAAAGAAATGTCAAAAAGAGCTTCCGGGGATAGGATCAGAATCACCAAGCCGGCCAGTGCCAGTGTATTGTAGAGGTCTCTTTGTTTGTCGAATATTAACGCAATCAAAAAAACCAGAGCCATCAGAGCCGAACGCATGACGGTAACTCCCATGCCGGCGACACAGGCATAAAATAATATCAGGAAAAAAGAGCCTGCAGCTGCTATTTTTATTATATTAAAGCGGAGAATCAGATATTCGGAGGATTTTAGAAGAAGGGTGATGATAAAAAAAGCGATTGCCGCAATCATTCCAATATGCAAACCGGAAATGGAAAGGATGTGAGAAGTCCCGGTCTTGTTGAAATTATTACGAACATCCGCCGGTATTCCGGTTTGATTGCCAATGGTCATGGCTTCAATAATTTCCCGCTGCGGGGAGGGAGCATGATCATAAATAATCTGTTTTAAATACATCCGGAAAGATTCCAGGTGCGATCTGATGGGGCTTGCGGAATTTTTCCTCAACAGAATTATTCCGGAACTGTTGGCTATATAACCTGTTGCATAAATACCCTGACGGTTCAGATGGCGCTCATAGTTGAAACCGCCGGGATTCTGGAAGCTGCCGATTTTTTTTAACACAGTTTGGAACCGGATAAAATCACCGTAATCATAAGTCACATCTGGCGGGATTGCCAACCGAATATTCCCGGAAACCGGGATATAAGCTCCATTTCTCAAAATCCTTACACAACGGACAATTAAGAGATTTTTGTCGGAATAAGGGGATGGGCTTTCAACAACGATGGCTTCTGCAGTTATTTTACCACAGTTCGTATATTGCAATATATGATGATTGGCTCCGGTTAAATATTGCTGCTTCTGAATGTTAAAGATACCAAGGACAGATGCAAAGCAGAAGATCAGTAAATAGCTGGCGGCCGGGAACTTCTTTCTCAGCGACAGGAGCAGCAAAAAAAGAATTATAATCAGAGTGCCGAGCAAAGTATTATAAGGTAGATCAAAATAATTGCCGGTAATAATGCCGGCAATCAGTCCGA
This sequence comes from Deltaproteobacteria bacterium HGW-Deltaproteobacteria-12, assembly GCA_002840565.1. Taxonomy (GTDB): domain Bacteria; phylum Desulfobacterota; class Syntrophia; order Syntrophales; family Smithellaceae; genus MVRV01. The sequence continues at coordinate 59,291 of PHBK01000005.1, forward strand.
TAAATGGAAAAATCAACGGTCGACGTATTTGCTGCAAAGGCTTTCCTCGTGTTTTAAGCAAAAGTGTTAGCCAAAAAGACAAAAATATTATAGCATGATATTCGAGATGTTGCGCCAAAAAAGGATGTTTAAAACATGATTGTGGGCACAGAGGGCACCCTCGAAGAAAAGAATAAATCACGTCTGCTTTTGCTCATCATTGCCAGGCTTATTATTATTACTTTGTTTCTCGGAGTCGCGATTTTCCTGGATATAAGAAAAGATGGATTCCCTTTTACTGTAAGCACTCTCAATTTTCTTTATTTTATCATTGCCGCAACCTATTTTTTCTCTATCGCCTATATTCTGCTGCTAAAGATATTCAAAGATTTAACAATTAATATTTACTTGCAACTGGCGCTTGATGTGATTCTGGTTACTCTGCTGGTATATATTACCGGTAGCTTTCGCAGTAATTATTCAGTTCTTTACACTCTAATCATAATATATTCGGTGATATTTCTGGGACGCTATGGTGGCTTAATAATAGCTTCAGCCGCCGGAATTTTTTACGGTTTGCTGCTTGATTTTGAATTTTACAAACTGATACCGCCAATTTCCTCCATCGAACATGATCCCAGTCTGACGGCGGGAGATGTTTTTACCAGGATACTGGTGCACATCGTTTCTTTTTATATATTGGCTTTCTTAGCCACTTTTGTTGTTGAACAGGAAAAAAAAGCACGCTATCTGTTGCAGGAAAAAGAATCGGCATTCAAACAACTGGACTTGCTTTTCCGCAGCATTGTGGAATCTGTAGATACAGGCATAATGACCATCGATTTAAATGGCAGAATAAAGACTTTCAACAGGGCGGCGGAAGAAATTACCGGCTTCCCGTTGGAAGCATTGGAAAACCGGCCCATCGCTTACTATTTTCCGAATATTGCCGCTTTTTTTACCGACGGGATTATCAAGAAACAGACCCAAAACAGAATGGAGGTCATAATTAAAAACAACAGCGGAGAAGAAATCCATCTGGGATGTTCAATATCTCCGCTCAAGGAAAAGCAGGATAAACAAATAGGGAGTATTTTGATTTTCCAGGATCTGACGGATATCAAGCTAATGGAGGAAAACCTGGAGAAAAGCAAAAGACTGGCTCTGATCGGAGAAATGGCCGCAGGTCTTGCCCATGAAATGAGAAACCCCCTGGCGTCAATTGCCGGTTCGATTGAACTCCTCCGGCAGAGCCTGAAGTTAAAAAATACAGATGAGCGTTTGATGCAGATAGTATTACGCGGCAAAGATCAGTTGGATAACTTTGTCCGCGATTTTTTACTGCTGTCGAGGCCAATTCCGATAACCCATGAAATTGTGGATATAAATGCAATTGCCCTGGAAGTTCTGGAAAATATAAAATTATCAAGTGATTGGACAAATAAAATTGATGTCAGATGCTCATTGGCCGGAAAGATGACAACTTTTGCCAATAAAGAACAAATCAGGCAGGCTATCAACAATCTGGTTTTAAATGCCATTCAGGCAATGCCGGAGGGCGGAAACCTTTCTCTGTCGACAAAATCACTGCAGCATCATGACAAAGAAGTAGTTGAAATTAAGATAAAAGATACGGGACAGGGCATTGAGGGGAAAGATTTGACAAAAATATTTGAACCATTTTTTACGAATAAAGACAAGGGAACAGGTCTTGGCCTGGCTATCGTCAACAGGATTGTTGACGGTTATGGCGGAAGAATTGAAATCAAAAGCAGCATGAATACCGGCACAGAGTGCACTGTTTGGCTGCCAGGCAGGCACGAAATTAATATTTAAAAGTAAGATATATCAGCAAATAAGGGAGATTATAACATGGCGAGAATTCTCGTTGTTGATGATGATCAGGGCATGAGAGAGTTTATGGAAATAATGCTGATCAAAGAAGGTTATGAAGTAACAAGTGCGGAGGGGCCGGTCAAAGCAATCAGTCTTTGCCGTAAGGCTGCTTTCGATTTGGTTATTACTGATTTGAGAATGCCCAAAATTGACGGCATTGAATTTCTCAAAACCATCAAGGATCAGTACCCGGAAACAATAGTTATTCTAATTACTGCCTATGCCTCGGGGGAAACGGCTGTCAATGCAATGAAAGAAGGCGCCTTTGATTACATCGAGAAAGGTGGAAGTATTGAAGAATTAAAGAAGATAGTACATTCAGCACTGCTCAAGAGAGGTCTTGTTGAAGAAAAGAAAGAAAATAGAGAAGTTACGGAAGAAACTCTGTTTTGCGACATGATCGGATCGACGCGGGAAATGCAGAAAATTTATACCACAATTAAAAAAGTGGCAGACACACCGGCAAATATTTTAATTCTTGGTGAAAGCGGAACAGGAAAAGAGCTGGTAGCGAGGGCTATTCATGATAATTCTTCACGAGCTCAAATGCCCATAGTAGTCATCAATTGTGGGGGCATACCGGAGAACTTGCTGGAAAGCGAATTGTTCGGTTATATGAAAGGTTCTTTTACCGGTGCTTATGCCGACAAGCAAGGTCTGTTTGAAATGGCCCGGGGAGGAACAATTTTCCTCGATGAGATTGGGGAATTACCGCCTGTTTTACAGGTGAAACTTTTGCGGGTTGTTCAGGAGAAGACTTTCCGGCGTGTTGGTGGTGCGGAAAACATTAAGGTGGATGTCCGCATAATTTCAGCCACCAATCAAAATCTGGAGGAAAAAGTAAAAAAAGGAGAATTTCGGGAAGACCTTTATTTTCGACTGAATGTTATTCCTATTCGCGTACCTCCGCTTCGGGAACGAAAAGAGGACATACCCTTGTTGACCAAGCATTTCATCGAGAAGTATGCCCGGGAGTTTAATAAAGAAGTACGCACGATATCCACTTATGCAATGGAATTGTTAATGAACTATGCGTTTCCCGGTAATATTCGCGAATTGGAAAACATTATTGAACGCAGCGTAGCTATGGAAAGTTCCAATATTATTTTACCGGAGAATTTACTGCTTTCGGCAAGCAATGGCTTTGCTGATAATCTCCATATCGAGATTCCCGATAAAGGGATCAATCTAAATGAAGAAATGGAAAAGATAGAAAAGAAATTTATTGAAAAAGCACTGCAGAAAGCCAAGGGATCAAAGACACGAACCGGCGAGTTGTTACAGGTTACATTCGACTCCCTGCGTTATCGAATAGAAAAATTGGGCATCGAATAGATTAAGGGGAATTAATGATGACAGCGACCTGTTTCCTGCTTCTTTTTCTGGCTGTAACCTTTGCCCATCTGATCTGTGAAGGTTTTATGCTAATGAAAGCCCGTTATTTGCTGAAGCCACTGCTCATACCGTCTCTAATCGCCTATTACCTGTCTTCAGCACAGGAGCCCAACTGGTTTCTCCTGTCGGCACTTTTTGCCTGCTGGCTGGGAGATGTTTTTCTGATGATCCCTGATCCACGCAAAACCAGAAAATTCTTTAAGCCGGGACTTGCCGCTTTTCTGCTGGGCCACATCTTTTACATTGCCGTATTTGCTCCCTACGCGGCGACTCTGGATGTTTTTCCTGTCAGCGCCTGGTTGCTTTGCCTGATTTTTCTCGGAATGGGTATATTGGGATTTCGATTAATTGCTCCCCACGCCGGCGCGATGAAAAAGGCCATTATCGCCTATGTGATCGTGATTACGGCTATGGGCATCTCGACTGTTTTTGCCCTGGGGCAGGTTTCACTTGGCGGTGTAATTCTGGCAATGACCGGAGCTTTTATTTTCATGGTTTCTGATATCATAAATGCCTACAACAAGTTTGTTGCGGAAATAGCTCACGAGCGCATCTATACAATGAGCACCTACTTGCTGGGACAGTTTCTCCTGGTCCAGGGCGTTCTTTTATTTTCGTAGCTGTACGAAATCATTGACGGCGGATATAGAAAATGCAGATTCTGCTTCCTTACGGTAAAAACGGGCTTCCAGTCAATGTCCCCGATGACGCGGATGTGATCACGCCGAAATTTGTTGCGGGCATTCCCGATGAATCTGCGGGGCTGATCCATGCTCTGCGCCATCCGCTGTTTGAGCGGCCATTACGAGATATTGCCGATCAGGGCGATGAAACAGTGATCGTATTTCCCGACCGCAGCCGTCCTATGCCATCTTCACGGGTTCTTCCCGCCATCCTCAGCGAACTTTCCCACCTGCCGCCGAAAAGCATCACGCTGCTTAACGCGTTAGGACTTCATCGTCCCAACAGCCGGGAGGAATTGACAGATATGCTGGGAGCCGACATTATCGGTCGCTATCGCATAATTCAGCATAATCCCGAAGACAAGGACATGCTTGTGCATCTCGGCCGCACCTCCTTCGGTCACGAGATATGGATCAACCGGATATTTCTGGAGGCCAGGATCAAGGTGCTGACCGGTTTCATTGAACCCCATTTTTTTGCCGGTTTCTCCGGCGGTCCGAAAGCGGTAATGCCGGGCATCAGCGGTATCGAGACAATTATGGGGAACCATGAAGCAAGGATGATTACCCACCCCGGCGCCACCTGGGGAGAGACGCAGAATAATCCTATTTATGAGGAGATAGCCGAAGTAGCGGAAAAAGTAGGGCCGCAATTTCTTGTTAATGTCACCTTGAATCGACGGCGGGAGATCACGGGAATTTTTACCGGACAATGGCAGGAAGCTCACCGGTCCGGTTGCTCCTTCGTACGAAAGTCCGCCATGTGTCCCGTCGAGGCGCCTTATGATATCGTTGTGACGAGTAATGCGGGTTTTCCGCTGGATGCTTCTCTTTACCAGGCCGTTAAGGGCATTTCTGCAGCGGCACGGATCGTCCGGCCGGGGGGAACAATTATTCTGGCAGCTGCCTGTGCGGAAGGCATGGCCGGTCATGACAGTTTTTACTCTTTGCTCCGGTCGCAAACGTCACCTCATGCCCTGACCAGTATGATCATGGAGTTCCGGAATACACAGCGCGATCAATGGCAGGTTCAGGTCCTGGCGCAGGTACTAAACAGGGCGGATGTCTATCTCCATTCTCTGCTGCCGGAAGAGACCGTGCGTTCCTGCCATCTGCAGCCGGTGTCGGATATTACCCTGCTTCTGCGTCAGATTCGCGCCAGGGCTCCACAATGCCGGATTGCCATCCTGCCGGAAGGGCCGGAGACGATTCCATACATAACAAAAGAATATAATGAACAAGGTATTGTTTCTTAGCTGTGAACCAATAGTTTGTATAATATTTTTGGGAGGAAGTCATGAGTCGAAAATTTCTTCTTGATCAGAGAAACCGCCAAAAGGCGTTTATTGCCTTGGCATTTTGCATTGCTGTGCTGATAGCGGCAGTCGTTCTGGCTTCCCGTACCCAGCAGGATTTCGGCCGGGTAGAGGTGACGGACACCTATTACTCCAATGACAATGGTATTAACATCCGGGCTAAACTCTATAAACCTCGCGGGGCAAGCAGCGGAACACGGCTTCCCGGAGTTGTCTACATCCATGGTTACCAGAACAACAGGGAAACGGGAGATGCGTATGCCATCGAAATCGCCCGGCGTGGAATGGTCGTCCTGAATATCGACGCCATCGGACGCGGTCATTCGGGGATTCCCGGCGATCCGAAGGCGGCTGATTTCGACAATACATACGGCGGCCGGTCTTCTGTAAAATATCTCCGTTCACTGTCTTTTGTGGACCCTGAACGAGTGGGGATTATGGGCCATAGTCTTGGAGCCGAAATGGCTTATCTGGTGGCTATGAATGACCCATCACTCCGGGCACTGGTTCTTACGGGCTTTGCCTATACCCTAGATGCGACGCCGACAATGCCGAAGAACATGCTCATGATCATCGGCAAATATGATGAGTTCCGGGAGCGGATGACGACGACGCGGGACATCGAAAAGGAGTGGATGGCAACGGAGCGCACACGGAGGGCATTCGGTTTTGCCATTCCGGAATTGGGAAAGACCTATGGAGATTTTTCCGCCGGGAATGCGCGACGCGTCTTTGTGCCGCACATTACCCACGTCCATGAATCTCATCATCAGGGAGCTATCGCTGAAACGATCATCTGGTTAAAAGCGGCCCTTGCACCACCCGAACGCTACTGGGTCGATCCCCACCGTCAGATCTGGATGCTCAAGGAATTTTCCACTTTGGCAGCCATGCTGGCGGGTTTTGCACTGCTGCTGCCGCTGGGATTTATCCTGCTGGGAACGAAAATATTCCTGCCTCTTGCGCAGAAACCTGCCGCAGGATACAACTGCTCGGTACGTGATTACAAAAAATACGTCACTATCAACGGTGTCCTGTTGTGGCTCTATCTGCCGCTCATTCTTTTTCTTTTCGGCATTCACAAATATCTGATTCCGATTGACGGTGTGTTCCCCATGATGATGGTCAATGCCGTTGTCTGGTGGTTTCTCTGGGTGAGCATCATCGGATTTTTCCTCTTCCGTCGCTGGTTTGTTACTCAGGCCGCACCGCGGGGCATAAGCCTTTTCGATATGGGAGTGTCCGATGAAGCGGGCTCTTTTCGTTTGCACGCGGATAAACTTGCGCGGGCGTTGCTTCTGGCCGTGACGCTTTTTGCCTGTATGTATCTGGCGGAATATCTTTCGGAAAAGATATTTATCGTGAATTTCCGTTTTGTCTGGCCGTTTTTCAATGATCTGACGCCCTACCGCTGGCGGATGTTTTTTCTGTATCTACCCTGGATACTTTTATGCTTCCTGCAAACAGGGATATTCCTGCATGGCCAGCTCCGCAAGTCACCTCGTTCAACACCGATGCAGACATTTCTCTCCCGTGCTACCAGCAATATTCTTGCGCTGTGTTTGCCCTTGATCATGTTTCTTCTTGTTCAGTACGTGCCCCTCTTTATGACTGGCTTCATTCCCTTCGCCGGGCCAAACGGTCTCTTCGTCGTCTTCGTGATTAACCTTTTCCACATTCTGGCGTTGCTGGCAATTACCACGGTGATTTCAACCTGGTTTTTCGAATGGACCGGTCGGATTTATCTGGGAGCGGTTCTGAACGCCTTGATCGTCGCCTGGTCGTTTGCCGCCTCCCAGGTTATTGCCCCGATACCGGTGTGAGGAACGGCTTCAGCGACTCTGGAAAATAAGAGATAGAAGTCACGCTATTTTTTTTCTTGACTTTATCTTGCTATTTGCACTATAGGATTCCTAAAGAGGTAATAATGAATATGAATAAAATAATTGTTTCTTTTCAGGCAGCTCGCTTTTATTTTTTTAGCTTTAGCGCTAGGGTCTGCCTGACAGGATCATGACCAGTCACAAGGGGAAATGAACCGTGGGCAAATGATTTAACAGCCCACGGTTTTTTTTTGCCGTAAATTTGCCAAAATGTTTATTTAACAACATAAAAGAGGAGGGAATATGAAAAAGATTAATATTCTTCTGGGGCTTCTGGTCGCAGTTTTCTTGCTGGCCGGTTACACTGCCGGACAGGCCAAAACAATAAAGGTCGGAGCGGCAATTAATATGACAGGTCCTGCTTCCACCTGGGGTCAGTTTCATGAAAAAGGCCAGCGTGACTATTTCCGCTATGTAAATGATGTTAAAGGTGGTGTTGCCGGACGTAAGATTGAAATGATCTCAGTGGACACGGCATACAAAGTGCCGGAAGCTGTGGCCGCCGTTCAAAAATTCGCCCTCCAGGATAAAGTGGATATGATTGCCACCTGGAGCACCGGTGAAGGTCTGGCTGCCAAACCGATAATACAGAAATATAAAATACCGACAATCAATTATTCCACCAGCTGGGAAATTCTGGAGAAGCCGTTTGAATATATGTACCTGCCGTTCGGCAGTTATAAAATGGATTGTTACGCTGTTCTTGAATATATTCGAGCCATTCACAAGGGAAAGGATGATCCCAAAGTCGGGCTGCTCACCTATAATAACGCCTATGGCCTGTCCATTCATGATCCGAGCAGAGAATATGCCGCAAAATTAAAAATCAATATTGTGGCAGTTGAAGCATTTCCGCCGAAGACGGTTGATTTGAACACGGAATTGCTTCGCCTGCAGAAAGCCGGTGCCGAATATATCTTTATTCAAATGCTGCCGTCCGCTATTATCACCGCCTTCAAGAGCGCCGATCGCATTAATTATAATCCTTTGTTTCTGGGAACATGGACATCGACTGATCCGGATTTCTTCAAGATGAGCAAGGGATTAATCCGCGAGCGCCTTTTAATTCAATTTCCGGGCGTTTTACCGACGGATAAGGCCGAAGGAATGAATATTCTAAAAGAATTATGGAAGCGTTACAAAACAGTGGACAAATTCGATGCTTCCTATTGGGAAGGGGTCGCTGTAGGTATGATCATGGAGAGAGCCTTCATTCGTGCCTATGAAAGGAGTAAAGTTATCAATCCGGAAACCATAAACGCGGCCATGGAATCATTTAGAAATGAAGATTTTGGCGGTTTAATACCCAAAGTTACTTATACTAAAGATGATCATGGAGCGTCATTTACCGCCCGGATGGTTAAAGTATCCGAAGATGGATCATATATACCGTTGACCAATTTTTATGTGCCGGGCAAGGATAAGATTAAATTACTCAAGAAGTAGATTAACTGTACAGGTGGTTTTAATATTTTTTCAGAAGGAAATTCATGAAAGCTTTTCGTGGCCGGCCCGCAATTTTCAGCAACCGGCGGGAAGAAGATAAAAAAGCCGAACTGGTAATTACAGGTTTACGTTTGAACTTTGGCGGCGTTATCGCCGTCAAAGATGTTGATCTCCATGTCCACACCGGGGAATTGATGGCGATCATCGGTCCCAACGGGGCCGGTAAAACCAGTTTGCTCAATTGTATTACCGGCTTTTATCATCCGCAAAAAGGGCAGATTATTTTTAACGGTCAGGAAATTACTCACCTGCATACCCATGAACTGGTTTCGGTCGGCATCGGCAGGACATTTCAAAACATCGAATTATTTCCGGGAATGACGGTGCTGGCCAATATGACTCTGGCACGGCATATTCATTGTCATTACAGTTTCCTTCGTTCCTGTTTATTTTCTGCGGCTGTAAAAAAAGAAGAGATCCGCCATCGCCAAATACTGGAAGAAATAATTGATTTTCTGGAAATGCAGGCAATACGTAAAAAAACCGTCGGATCTCTGCCCTATGGGATGATGAAAAGAGTGGAATTGGGCAGGGCTCTGGCTCTGGAACCCCGGTTGCTCATTTTAGATGAACCTTTTGCCGGAATGAATCTGGAAGAAAAGGAAGACATGGTTCGTTTTCTCCTGGAATTAAATCAAACCTGGGGGCTCACGATGATTTTAGTTGAACATGACATGTCCATTGTCATGAGCATTTCCCAACGCATTATGGTTTTAAATTTTGGCGAAAAACTGGGTGAAGGCTCGCCGGAGGAAATCAGCAATCATCCGGAAGTAATTAAAGCCTATCTGGGCGATGTGGAAAAATTATAAAGGACGGATTTAATAAGCGGAATAACGATGCAAGAAAATCTGCAAAACTCGAATACGCTTCCCCGGATTATTGCCGGACATGCGGCGAAATATGGCGACACAAAAACAGCTATACGGGACAAAGCTTATGGCATCTGGCAGAAATACAGCTGGACGGATTATTATCGTTTCCTGGAAAAGACTGCGGCCGGATTTGCTGTCCTGGAACTCAAACGGGGTGACGCTGTTTGTCTGATCGTTGAGAATCATCCGGAATGGTTATTTTCGGCAAGCGCCGCCCACGCTCTGGGTGCAACAACAATTAATTTATTTACATCATCTGTTGCCGAAGAATTAAGCACATCGATCAGCCGTGTTCATTGTCCGATTGTCGTGGTCCAAGATCAGGAGCAAGCCGATAAGCTGATAGAAATTAAAGAAAAGCTTCCGTTTATCCGGAAAGTTGTTTACATAGATCCCACCGGAATGACTTCTTACGGGAATGATCCCTGGTTGATGAGCTATAACCAGCTGCTGGTAGCCGGAGAAAAATTTCTTCTGGAAAATGAAAATTTCATTGCCGACGAAATAAAAAAAGGCCGCCCTGATGATATTGCGTTAATGATTCAGACTTCGGGAACCACCGGCATTCCGAAATTAGCCATGCTTTCTCATCGTAATTTAATTTCCATGGCGCTGCAGTGGACTGAAGCCAATGAGATAAAGCCGGAGGAAAACTGGATATCCATATCACCGCCGGCCTGGATTGTTGATCAAATGTGGTGCCTTGGTGTTGCCCTGCAAAGTGCCATGACGATTAATTTTCCTGAAACAGCTGAAACGGTGCTGGAAGATTTCCGCGATATCGGTCCGTCCATAATTATCACCTCTTCGCGTTTCTGGGAGGACATGGCTTCCAGTATCCGGGTTAAAATTTCTGATGCCGGCTGGCTGAAGCGAAATTTGTTTTACTTCGGGGAATCGGTAGGTAAAAAAGTTGTTAATAAAACATCAAAGAAAAATCACATATCTTCTTCATTGAGTGTTTTATATAAATTAATGTCACTCCTCGTTTACCGACCGCTGTTGGATCGCCTGGGATGTTCTCACTTTCGCAGCGCCTTTACCGGAGGTCATCCCATCAGCCCGGATGTAATTCTTTTCTTCCGCGCAATCGGTTTGAATCTGAAGCAATGCTATGGTTTGACTGAAGCCGGCGGGATTTTCCAGATCCAGCCGAATAATGAGGTAAAACTGGAAACTGTCGGCAAACCTTTACCGCAGACTGAAGTGAGAATAGCCGACGATCAGGAAGTGCTGGTGAAAAGCAAAGCTGTTTTTTCCGGGTATTATAACGATTATGAAACAACACAGAATGCTTTTCATGACGGATGGCTGAAAACAGGTGATGCCGGTTATATTGACGACGACGGCCATCTGCTGATAATCGGCCGTAAAGAAGATATAATCCGCAATAAAAGCGGCGAAGCTTTTTCGCCCGATTTTATTGAAACACGTTTGAAGTTCAGCCCCTACATAAAAGAAGCTGTCATCTTCGGCGAGAGCCGGCCTTTTATAACGGCAATGATCAATATCGATTTGGGAAATGTCGGCAACTGGGCGGAAGAGAAGATGATTCCTTATACTACTTATATGGATCTGGCCCAGCAGCCGGCAGTCGAAGAGCTTATTTTAGCAGAAGTGCGGAAGGTTAACGAACAGCTTCCCGGCCTGATGAAGGTTAAAACATTTATTCTGCTTTACAAATTGCTCGATGCTGACGATGAAGAACTTACCCGCACCGGGAAAGTGCGGCGCCGGTTTGTTTATGGACTATACATTAAGATTATTGAGGCCATGTACCGCCATGAAAAAAATGTCCGGGTACAGGGCAAGGTGCGCTACCGTGACGGCCGTATTGGGGAAATTGAAACAACAGTCAATATAATGAAAGTCGGATAGCCGTTGTTCAAAAATAACTTAGTCTTGCCATAACCTGGAGGTCACAAGACCCACATGGATGGTCAAATAAACGCCGGGAACGGCATAATGATCCGTAACGAAATACAGAAAAAGTAGGTTATTTCGTAACGGCTCCTAAAAAGGATTTTAAAATGGATTTTTTTCTTCAACTACTGGTTAACGGCGTTTGCGTTGGACTCCTTTATGGAATATCAGCCATGGGTTTCGTCATGATCTTCAAATCATCAAGCGTTTTGAACTTTGCCCATGGCGAACTTCTGGCGCTCGGTGCCTTTTTCTTTTTAGCTCTGGTAACATGGGCAAATCTTCCTGTTCTCATCGCTTTTATTTTAACTCTGGTCGGCTGTTTTATTTTGGGATTCTTAATTGAAAAATTCTTTTTGAGGCCGCTCATCGGGGAAAAGCTGATTTTTGTTATCATGCTTACAGTTGGTCTTGCCGCTATGTTCAAAGGCCTCATTTTACTCATCTGGGGCGGTAATTTGCATACTTATCCGGATTTCCTGCCGGAATCTATGGCGCTGAAATGGGGCGCAATCTACGTCGCTCCTGTTTATTCAGCAACGCTTTTTATCAGCGTCCTTTTTCTGGTTCTGTTCGGCTTGTTTTTTAAAAAATCTTCCCAGGGCATATACATGCGTTCGGTGGCCGATAATCAAAAAGCCGCTTTATCCTTGGGTGTTCATGTCCGGCGAGTTTTTGCTTTGTCCTGGGCGATCGCCGCCTTGGTAGCCAGTATGAGCGGCATCGTGCTGGGGATTATTAATGGTGTCAATGTCCACGACTTGAGTTCTATCGGTTTAAAAGTATTCCCCGTAGTTATCCTCGGTGGACTCGACAGCATCGGCGGGGCGATTATCGGCGGCATAATCATCGGTCTTTTGGAGACGTTTACCGGTGGCTATTTATCGCCGTCGCTGCGTGATGTCGTGCCTTATATTGTGCTGGTGTTTATTCTGCTGGTCAAACCCTACGGCCTTTTTGGCCTTGTGGAAATTGAGAGGGTTTAGATGAGAAAATTTTCATTTCATCCCTGCGGTAATTATCGCGAAGACTATGCTCAGGAGCTGACCATATTTGATACTGATTACGGCCGGTTTAGTCTGGGGCTGTTTCTGGTTTTGCTTTTTTGTGTAATTCCTTTCACAGTCAGTCCTTATATGCTCTATATACTGAACACTATAGGAATTGCAGCTATTGCTGTCATTGGTCTGAATATTCTTATCGGTTATACCGGCCTAATATCACTGGGTCACGGCGCCTTCTTCGGTGTCGGCGCTTATGCAGCGGCCATCCTCGCGACTCGGACAGGCTTGGATTTTTATGTGGCCATACCGGTTGCCGGCATTATAACTGCTCTGGTCGGTATGATTTTCGGTATTCCTTCCGGTCGTCTGAAGGGACTGTATTTAACCATCGCTACGCTGGCCGGCCAATTTATAATTGAGTACGTTATTGTCCATTGGGACGATATGACCAAAGGAACTATGGGCATTACTATTCCTGCGGCAAAAATATTACAATGGGAAATAGCGGGAGACAGATCTTTTTTCTTCTTGATCTTCATTTGCCTTGTTCTTATGACTTGGTTTGCCGTAAATATAATGCGCAGCAAATATGGGCGTGCCTTTATCGCCATTCGGGATAATGACCGCGCAGCGGAAGGCATGGGCATTCCGATCTTCAAATACAAACTACTGTCTTTTGCCATCAGTTCTTTTTATGCCGGATTCGCCGGAGCGCTCTGGGCTTATTATATGGTCAGCATAACGGCAGAACCTTTTAATTTGGGCCTTTCTGTAGAATTTATCGCCATGGTCATAATAGGCGGCATGGGTAATATTCCCGGAGCCATCTTCGGGGCTACATTCATAACTTTGTTGAATGAGCTGCTGCGCTATATTACCGGCTTTTTGATGAACGTCGGTGTTGTCACGAGTTCCGGCTTAAATATGGCTCCCCTGAGAGAATTTGTTTTTGGGTTATCCATCGTTTTGTTTATTTTATTGGAACCTCGCGGCATTGCCGAATTATGGAGAATAGTGCGCTCTAATTTCCGGCTCTGGCCATTTTCATATTAAGAATTACGATAATCCCGCATATCGGGAATAAGGCAGATTATGGGCGAAATACTTTTACAGATAAATAATATATCCGTTGTATATTCAGATGTTATCCAGGTATTGAAAGGTGTCTCTTTAAGTGTGGAAAAGGGGCATATAGTATCGCTCCTGGGCAGCAATGGCGCGGGAAAAACAACTACTTTAAAGGCGATATCCGGTTTGCTCAAACCGGAAAATGGAGAAGTTACAGACGGTGAAATTTTTTTTAAAGGGAATAATATTCAGAATCAAGCGCCGGAATACATTACCCGTCAGGGAATAATTCAGGTATTGGAAGGCCGTCAACCCTTCAAGTATTTAACAATTGAAGAAAATCTGCGTGTGGGCACAGCCACGAGGGTGGGAAAACCCTATAAACAGGACCTGGATATTGTTTACAATTATTTTCCCGCCCTGGTGCCCAGAAGAAAATCGTTAGCCGGATATTGCAGCGGTGGTGAACTGCAAATGCTGGTCATCGGTAGGGCGCTCATGGCGCATCCGCAGCTTTTAATGCTTGATGAACCGTCTCTGGGGTTAGCCCCGCTTGTTGTTAAGGAAATATTTCAAATCATAAAAAAAATTAATGAAGATCAGGGCGCGACAATAATCTTAGTCGAGCAAAACGCCAATATGGCGCTTCAGGTTGCCGATTTCGGCTACGTTATGGAAAATGGTAAAATCGTGATGGAAGGCACAGCTAAAGAGTTATCCGAAAATCCCGATGTAAAAGAGTTTTATCTGGGCATGGCCGCATCAGGAATTGCCAAATCATATAAAGACGTTAAATCTTATCGCAGAAGAAAAAGGTGGTTGTAATACCCGGTTTTTTAAAGAATAGACACATCCTTCATTTTTAATTGAATATCAGACGCGCCGTTCCATTGATTAATCTGCGGAGTAAAAACAATATCGAGATTAGCACCGGCAACAGCATTGAGATAGCGTCCCATCGTGAACCAAATAGAGGGGCAGGATTTCCCGTCGCTGGAAAGACTCATTTTTAAATGATTATTGCCGACAATGGTGGGCGATGAAACCTTGATGTTACGCGCGCACAGTACCGGTTCCGGATTCATGCTGCCGAAAGGCGCCAGCATTTGCATCTGATTGATGAAAGTCAAATTTATGTCTTGCAGTTGGCATTCGGAATCGATGACTGTTTGAGAAATATGTCCGGAGAATTGTCCGCCGGTACGGATTATTTCATCGAATAAAACGGTAAATGCGGCCACATCCTCTTCCCTGATGGAAATACCGGCAGCATGATTATGACCGCCATAAGAAAGCAATAGTGAAGCACACTGCTGAATGCCTTTATAAATATTAAAAGCAGAAATGCTGCGCCCGGAACCCTTGCCAATACCGTCTTTCAGGCTGATAACAAAAGCCGGACGACTGAAAAGATCAACCAGCCGGGAGGCGACAATACCGACAACTCCCGGATGCCATTTATCAGAGGCAAAAACTAAAGCGTTCATCTTTTCTAAATCAGGATTATCGCTTATTTTTGCCAGTATTTCATTCAGTATGATTTTTTCCATTGATTGGCGCCGGCGGTTGTAGATATCAAGCTTCGCCGCTAGTATTCGGGCCTCTTCGATATCATCCGTCAAAAGAAGAGATACAGCATCAAGAGGAGAGGCGATGCGGCCTGCAGCATTAATGCGCGGAATAAGGCAGAAAGAAGCTTTGAAGGAATCGATAACCTGACCGTCGATGCCGCTAATTTCCTTGAGGGCTTTGATTCCCGGACGTTCCCCCTCGGTGATTAGCTCCAGGCCGATTTTGGTGAATATTCTGTTCTCATCAATCAGGGGGGCAATATCGCCAATAGTTCCGAGGGCAACAATATCCAAATATTCTTTTAAATTGGGATAATCATCATTTTTCCAGAAGCCTTCTTTACGTAAGCTCCCGCGCAGGGCAATCAGAAAATTATAAGCTATCCCGACACCGGCAAGCTCTTTAAAGGGAAAGGGGCAGTCTTCCCGTTTAGGATTGATATTGGCAACCGCCGCTGGAAGTGCACCGGATATAGCATGATGGTCTAAGACAATAGTATCGATACCGAGAGACTGGGCATAGGCAATCTGTTCCAGGTCGGAAATTCCGCAATCAACTGTGATAATCAAACGGACATCGCTGCTTTTAAATTGGTCTATAGCCGGATTTTTCAAGCCGTAACCTTCCTCAATTCTGTCCGGAATGTAGTAAGTTACGTTCGGTGCTATCTCTTTAAGAAATTTAAAGAGAATGACTACGGAAGTTATCCCATCAGCGTCATAATCGCCGTATATTACAATTTTTTCCTGATTATGAATCGCTTTCAGCAGGCGGGAAATACCCGCCTTCATGTCTTTCATGAGAAAAGGACTATACAGGTCGTTAAGGGAAGGATAAAGATAACGCCGCACTTCTTCGATATTGTTAAATTCGCGATTGGCAATTATTTGCGAGATAATCGGGTGGATGCCGAATTCATTGATCAACGCATTTTCTATTTCCTTATTGAGAAAGTTCTTGATTATCCATTGTGTTACCGGCAGCGATTTTACTATTGTCATGATTTCATTCTTTTAATATTTGTCTTTGCTGTTCATCATATCAAGGTTGATCTCGATGTCAAGTTTTCATTATTTATTTTCCGGAGATTATCTTCCAGGTATGTTTTTTATGATTATAAAACAGACTATTATCCTCTGGTTCTTGATCTTTAAAATGATAGATGGTAAGTGACTTGCATGCTGATAAAATGGCTGAAATTGAAACGAAACAAAATTGCTCCCGTGCAATTTATTATTGAAGCCTATGAGGGAATGGCCACAGTAACAACCATGGATCCTCACGCAGCAATTATCCAAGTCTGTATTATGCCGGATTTTATTTCCGAAACAAGCCGTCTTCTGGAAAGCCTGAAAAAGAAATACCACCTGGAAGAAATTGATCATTGTACAGCCGCTGAAGGCTAAAATATCATGCTGATGCTTACACATACCTATATTTTGCAGAATGTATTGAGTGTTGCCGGCATCAATAATTATGATAAAGATATTTTTATCTACAACATCGTGCCGGATTTACTGACCATCCATCCGGATATCAATTCTCAGCAAACTCATAAAATTACAAGACCCCTGCCAATTTCGCCTCTTTATCCGAAAGCCGCCTATATAATGTTTCATCTGCTGGTTGATGATCTGGCCCACTATGGTTTAATCAGTCCTGTTATACCGGATGAATTTAATCCCGATTCCCTTGGTTATTCTTACATCAAGGGCAAACCATTAATTCGTTCGATTCTGGATTTTCAAAAGAAAGCCAGCCAGGAAATATCTTATAATGAAGCGGCTTACCGTTCCCATCTGATTGTGGAAATGATTTATGACCTGGTCATCATCGATCGCCTTATTTCCAGTAAAACAATTGAGTTATTAACGGAAGCTGTTCGAGCTGCTTACGAAAAGGGAATTGATGAGTTTGTCGCCACAATTAACTGGCTGTATGGCCTGGACAAAGCGGACATTCGTGAAGTGATGAAAAGAGCTCATTCTTATATGACTGCAGAAAAAATACTCAAAACAATGACCATTGAAGACCGAATTCGTCTTTATGCATTCAAATTCGGCCTTCCGAATGATGATCAATTAAAGATCGACGGCATTAAAAAACTATTTCTTCAAGCAAAGGAATTACTCGATGACAACGAATTGTTTCTCCGGCAAACTTCTGACGCTGTAAAAAAATACGGCTGGCTGCCGCCAATTATATAGCTTTTTTCACAAAACCCGAACGGATGCAACGCGTACAGACCTTTACTCTTTTTATCGCGCCCGACTTGTCATCAACACAGCGCAATTTCTGCAGATTCGGATACCATGCCGTTTTTGTTTTGTTATTGGCATGGCTGACGCTATTGCCGATTGACGGTTTTTTACCGCAGACTTCGCAAACACGAGACATGAAAAAATCCTCCTAGAAAATGTGCGTCGTTACTAAACTATAAGGCGTTATAATGCAAGTCTTTTTTTACTGGATTAATCTTTAATTGAAGATGGTTGGCCTGTAGCCTCCAACACGCGCAGCCATAAATCGCCCTGAGGATCAATTTTACGGCGGGCAACAGCTGCACTTAACGGGAGGTAAACATATTCATCTTTCATCAGAGCTACTAAAAGACCTGTTTTGCCGGCCATAGCGGCGTGGACTGCATACTGTCCCAGGGAGCCGCAATAAAGACCGTCCGAAGCATTGGCCGGAACAGAGCGAATCATATAACTTGGTTCGATATATTTTAAATTGATTTCCTGATTAATTCTCCGAAAGTGATGTTCAATCTCCTTTTTCAGAAAGATGCCGATATCATATAAGCGCAGATTCCCGGAAGGGTCGGTTTCGACCGGATCGTCTTTTTTTCGCAGAAGATCCTGACCTGCGCCTTCCGCAACCAAAACCACGGCATGCCCCCTTGATTTTATACGCTTTTCCAGGGACACCAAGAATCCATTTTCACCGGACAGAGTAAACGGAACTTCCGGTATTAAAACAAAATTCGTATCATTTTGAGCAAGTGCGGCGTTGGCGGCGATATGACCGGATAGTCTGCCCATTATCTTAATAAGGCCTATGCCGTTTTCCGCGCCTTTGGCTTCTACATGGGCGCACTTTATTGCGTGAACCGTTTCTGCAATCGCCGTATCAAAACCGAATGATTTTTGAATCAGGCCAAGGTCATTATCAATTGTTTTGGGAATGCCGACTACTGCAATTTTTAAACCCTGCTTCATTATTCCGGCTGTTATTGCCTGTACGGCGCGCATTGTGCCATCACCTCCGATACAGAAAAGAATATCTATCCGGGAATCCGCAAGCGACTTGATTATTTTGTCGATGTCCTGATGGCCACGCGAACAGGAAAGAATGCTTCCACCGATACTGGTTATATCTTTAACTAATTCCGGCCCCAGCTGGACTGATTTATGCCTATATTCCGGTATTAACCCCCTGAAGCCGTATTTGATGCCGAGAATATCTTTTACGCCATAGCGGTAAAACAGCTGCATGGTAATTGACCGAATAACATCATTTATCCCGGGGCAGAGGCCGCCGCAAGTGACGATGGCTGCTCTGGTTAAGGTTGGATTAAAGTAAATATAACGGCTGGGCCCGGCCAGTTCCAGGGAAGGCACACCCCGACTATCTTTGCTTTCAGCTGTATTGTCGCAATGTCCGTCATATAACAGTCGTTTATTAGTGGAAAGGAAATTGGCAGTATTTATGGGTGAGACAATTTTTCTTTCGCCCAGGTCAGCGATGGTGAAATCATAAATTGGAGAGCTCATAATGTAATCCTTTAAGAAATGACTCTGGTGACGGCATTAATCCCTGATATTATTTCGCCTTCGAAACCGGCGTCAGCCAGCAGTGATGCGCCGGTCAGATGTACATTTTTAAAACGTGTTTTGTTGCTTCTTGCTGCCCAACCGGTAATAAAAGAAGGCCTCATTTTGTATTTAGGATTATAAACACTCCGGGATAGTCTTGATATTTCAATTGATTTGTCCAGATCAAAATACTCTATATTGTCTTTTAAAAAAGGAAGAAAATTATCCAGCCTTTCCATTATTGATGAAGACGTGGCGGAGAGATTTTCCCGCGACCACGCTTCAGTATCAGCAGGTAAAAATACCGTGGCACTAAGCGACACCTTATTGTCTGCATGGATCGGTTCATCTTGCGGCCGGCTCGATTCCAAGACAATCAGATTGTTATCAAAAATGTTTTTCTGCACATCCGAAACAATGGCCAGATGCCGTGCCATCTTTTCCGGCATACATTTGATGAAGGTACCCAGATGAACTGTAAAAGGCCAATGCACTACTTGAACCGGGCTGATTCTGTCGCCAAAATTAATCTTTTTTTGACCGGTAAGCAGCAAGTTCATCCCTTCCCATTTTGTGCTCACAATTAAATGTTTTGCCGCTAAACTTGATAAATTCCCTGTTTTATCGGCGATTGCTATCTCCAGAGGCGTTCCTGTTTTAACAGCTGACACATTGCAATTAGTTAAATACAATCCATTTTTCGATTCCAGTTTTTTTATCAGGGAATTGAAAATAATTTGTTTGCCCTGCGGAAACGAATAGATACCTCGAAAAGGGGCGCAATATTGCAAACTGTCAGAAAAACGGTCTTGATAGCCGCTGGTAGTGCCGAGCAAGGCATTTTGTGCTTCGAATACTTTGTTTAAAGATGAGTTCCGTTTTAACAGCCTTTGAAATCTGGCTTTTTCCATTTGATGCATCAGTAAATACGGCACAATTTTGAGATAATCAGAATAATCTTTGATATTTAGAGGCTGAAGAAACGGATGAGCCTTGAACCAGTCACTGAAAATTTTACTTTTTTTTACAGCTGATTCATAGAAAGCACCAATCTCCCGGGAATATTGCGGAAACTCCCTGGCCATTTCATTGACCAGTGCTTCTTTTTCGTTAAAAAAATCGATCCTGTGCCGGGGTAAGATGATTTGATAAGCGGGGTTTAATATTTTGCCTTCCCGTTCAATTTCCGGTATGTCAAGCTCCGCCATCAGGGAGAGCAAGACCTGGTTTGCTCCAAAACCGCTCAATGGTGTCGGATCAATATTAAAAGCGAAGTCGTCGACTAAAAAAAAACCTCCGGTTCCATGCGGAGCAACCAGCACCGTGTCCAGGCCATAGACTGCTCCAACAGCCGCCGCGACATGGGAAGAAAGATCATCACCGATAACTGCTAAATCATGCATGGTTGTTAAAAGCCTGCCAAAGACGGGTTGTGTAAAGCGATCACAGGTGTTTCTTCAATATTCTTAATCTGCACCTTGCGCCCGAATAATGCGACTTTGCCTTCAGCAAAAAATTGAATTGCCTGGGAATAAATGCGATGCTCTTCCTTCAAGATGCGCGCCGCCAGAGTTTCTGTCGTATCATTGGAAAATACAGGAACAACACTTTGAATGATTATCGGACCGGTATCGATTCCCTCATCAACAAAATGTACAGTACAGCCGGAAAATTTTACACCGTATTCGCAAGCATCTTTAGGGCCGTGAATTCCCGGAAAGGAAGGCAAAAGGGCAGGGTGGATGTTGATTATTTTCTGGGGAAATGCTTTCAGAAAAACCGGGGTCAGGAGCCTCATAAAGCCGGCCAGTACAACCAAATCAACTTCTTTACTTCTTAATAATCTAATTAATTCCGCATCATAATCTTCTCTGGTGTTGAAATCTTCATGTTTTAAGACGGCAGCGGGCAGACCATGTTTCTGTGCTCTGGTCACCCCGAAGGCATCAGGATTATTGGAGATGACGATCCGGATAGAGGCTTCTAAAGCGCCTTTTTCGATATTATCGATGATTGCCTGGAGGTTGGATCCGCTGCCGGAAATTAAAACCCCCAGTTTCAATGGGTGGGCCATTTTCTTACCATCAAGTTTCACTGAAACAAACCAATGATTGCCTGCTATCTCTTTTTTCCACAACACCGATTAAATAGGCTTTCTCGCCCAACACTGCCAGCCGATGAACCACTTCTGCGACTTCTTTTTCCGGAACAACAATCATCATTCCTATTCCCATATTGAAAACGCGGAACATTTCCTTTTCTTCAACGCCGCCTATCTCTTTGATTACCTGGAAAATCGGAGGTATCTCCCAGCTGTTCCTGGAAATAACACAGCGGCAGGACTCGGGAATAATCCGGGGGATATTATCATAGAATCCACCGCCGGTTATATGCACAAGTCCTTTTACATGAAAATTCTTGAAAAGATTAAGCAGTGGTTTGACATAAATTCTCGTAGGCTCCAAAAGTTCCAGGCCGACTGCTCTTTCCAACCCGGCTACTTTATCCGTTACCAGCAATTTTCCTTTATTCAACAGAACCTTTCGGGCCAGGGAAAAACCATTACTGTGCAAACCGCTGGAAGCAACTCCAATAACGCGGTCATTAACACTGATTGCCGAACCGTCAATAAGCTTTTCCGAATCAACGACACCGACACAGAAACCGGCCAGGTCATATTCACCTTTTTTATAAAAACCGGGCATTTCGGCAGTTTCACCGCCAATTAATGTACAACCGGCCTGTCGGCAACCGGCAACAATTCCTTCGACAATTTTTACGCTTTTTTCCAATTCTATTTTACCGGTTGCCAGATAGTCCAGAAAGAATAGCGGCTCTGCGCCCTGAACAACAACATCATTGACCGACATGGCCACAAGATCAATACCTATGGTATCGTGTTTATCCATGAGCTGAGCTATTTTGAGCTTGGTTCCCACACCATCGGTCGAAGAAACCAGGATTGGATTCTTATATTTGCCGGAGTCAAAACGAAAAAGCCCGCCAAAACCGCCGATACCGGAAACTACTTCTTTCCGTGCCGTCGTCTTAATGAAGGGCTTGATTCTTTCAATAAAATCGTTGGCAGTATCAATATCGACTCCTGAATTTTTATAGGTAGCTTTAGTTGGCATATTACCCCGTCGGATGATTATTTTTTATCAAGGTATGATTGATGGTCATCTAACGTAAATCGGCATTTAAGTCAATCATTCCTTGCTTAAAAAAAATATATTTGTTAACAAAAATTGTTATTTAGCTTGTAAGCAAAGTTTTAAATTACCTCTTGCGGTGCCGTAGATGGAAGAATTTAAAAAGATTCTACAAAAAATAGAGCAGCCGCTGCATTTTGCTTCCCAGAATAATTTTAAAAATTTTGCTCATATTAAAGATTTGGGCAAAACGCTGATGAACTTATCGGCAATGCTGAAAGGTTCATTGCCCGCCGTTTTACCTGATAAATCCTTAAAGCTGGCTGATGAACTGTTAAAAGTCTTTGCCGAGTATGATTCACTGGAAGATAAGCTGAAAAAACTAAAAATTGAGCAGGCTCTATCATTAATGGCTGCGCTTAAGGAAGCTGTTAATTCAGCGTCTATAACAGTTATGCTGCATGATGAACAATCAGTTCAAAGAATAACTGATTTAAAGGATACACTGGCCAAACTCGCCCTGCCCATACAATACTTAAAAGGCGTCGGCCCGAAAATGGCGCAGCGTTTCGGGGCTAAGAAAATTAATAATGTAGAAGATTTGCTTTATTTCCTGCCCCGCACCTATGAAGACAGAAGGGAAATTAAGAAAATTAATCGCCTGGAAAACGGAAAAGCTCAAACCATCATGGGAAAAGTAATTCTGGCCGAATATAAACATTACGGGCGCAGACGGATTCTGGAAATTTCCATCAGCGATAACACGGCCAACCTTACAGCCAAATGGTTCAAAGGTCAAACTTCTTATCTTATGGGAGTTTTTAAGCAGGGGACAAGGGTAATATTGACCGGTAACGTAACGCCGGGCTACACCGGCAAAGCCATGATCCATCCCGACTATGAAATATTGGAAGATCATGACGAAGAAGATCTCCTCAACTTTAAAAGAATTGTTCCCGTTTATTCCGAAACGGAAGGCCTGCATCAAAAATATATGCGAAAGGTCATCAATCAGGCTCTGACCAATTATTCGCGTTACGTTATTTCACCTATTCCGCCGGAGATTTGCCGCAAACGGAATCTGATTGATCTGCCAGACGCGTTAAGGTCAGTCCATTTTCCGGGAATGCATGAAAATCCTGAGAATTACAATCTGCAGCGTTCGTCGGCACACCACCGTTTAATTTATGATGAATTCTTCTTTTTCCAGCTGGGCATGGCCATAAGAAAGTCCGGGCGGATTCTGGAGAGAGGTATAAGTTTTAATACCCAAACAAGTTTATTGGAAAAGTTTTTTGCCGGGTTGCCTTTTTCACTGACTGCCGCCCAAAGAAGAGTGACGGATGAAATCCTTTTGGACATGGCGAAAGTTACAGCAATGCACCGGCTTTTACAGGGTGATGTCGGCAGCGGTAAAACAATTGTCTCCATGGCGGCCATGGTTATTGCCTGTGCCAATGATTATCAGGCGGCACTGATGGCACCCACGGAAATATTAGCCAAACAGCACTACCGGAGCATCAAAGAATGGTCGGACAATCTGGGGTTAAAAGTTGTGCTGCTTACCGGCAGCCGGAATACGGTTGAGCGCAAAGAAGTTCTCGATCAGATCAATTCCGGCAGCGCCAATATTATTATCGGAACTCATGCCCTGATTCAGGAGAATGTTGACTTTCATCAGCTGGGACTGGTTGTTATCGATGAGCAGCATCGTTTTGGCGTCATGCAGCGGGCGACCCTGCGCAACAAGGGCATCGACGCTGATGTGCTGGTCATGACCGCCACTCCGATTCCCCGCACGCTGGCAATGACAGTCTACGGCGATTTGGATGTATCGGTCATCGATGAGATGCCTCCCGGGAAAAAACCGGTGGCGACATCAGTCCTGGGTGAAAATAAGCGCAGCAAGGTTTATTCAATCATTGCCGGTGAACTTTCCCGCGGCCATCAGGCTTTCATCGTTTATCCTTTGGTGGAGCAATCCGAAAATCTGGATTTAAAAGACGCCACAAATATGGCGGCGCATCTGCAAAAAGATGTTTTCCCCGATTACAAAGTCGGTCTGATTCACGGCAAAATGACCGATAAGGAAAAAGATGCGGTGATGCAGGCATTTCAGGAAAATGAAATTCATATCCTTGTGGCGACAACCGTCATTGAAGTCGGCATAGACATACCGCGGGCATCTTTGATAGTTATTGAGCATGCCGAGCGTTTCGGTCTTTCGCAACTGCATCAACTGCGGGGCAGGGTGGGGAGAAGAGATATTCCTTCCAGTTGCATTTTACTTGCCGATTATGCCCGCTCCGATATCGCCCGCAAGAGACTCAAAGTTATGGAAAAAACAACTGACGGTTTTGCGTTGGCCGAAGAAGACCTCGCGCTTCGGGGCCCCGGCGATTTTTTGGGTACAAGACAATCGGGCCTGCCCGATTTCCGAGTTGCCAGCATTATCCGTGATGCCCGAATATTAAACGATGCCAAGGAAGATGCCTTTGACTTAGCAGCCCGCGACCCTTTTTTAGAAAAACCCGAGCACTTGATCTTGCGGGAAACACTGCTCTGGAAATGGCAGGGCAAGCTGGATTTAGCGAGGACGGCGTAAAAATAACATTTAGACATTAACTTGTTCCGGAGGGCAAGTTTGTTGTTTAACCAATTGACTTTTTTCCGGGACATGCTATCTTCCGCCCCGGATAAAAACATCCGAAAACCAGCAACAAGCAGGAGTGAACAACAATGAAGATATTTGTCCAAAAAGGAATACTTGCGGATATTAAAACTCAGGCGATCATTCTAGCCTTATTTCAAGATCAAAAAGAATTGACCGGAACGTCCCTGTTGGTTGATCAGGCAAGTAAGGGATTGATCACCGAGTTAATTAATAATGGCGATTTCACGGCCAAGCCGTCGCAAACAGCAGTAATTTATACTCTGGGGGCAATTCCAGCCCAAAGAATAGCTCTTGTCGGTTTAGGCAAAAAAAGTGAAATTAATCTGGAAAAAGTCCGGGCTGCGTTCAGTAAAGTGATGCAGCATTTGCGCAGCCTGAATATTAAGGAAGCGGCGACTTCAGTCGATTTAGATTTCCTCCAGGAAAAAGCTAAAATTGTAGAGGCGGTAGCGGAAGGTTCTCTGCTGGGGCTTTATCAATATAACCCATACAAAACGGTAGGACGCGAAGATTTCCGGGAAGTGGAGCAATTGAATATTATTACCGAAGGAAATCAATATGCTATTATTGCCGCAGCCGTCAAGAATGCTCAAATTATCACCGCCGGCGTCTACTTTGCCCGTGACCTAATTTCCGCGCCTTCCAATGAAATGACTCCCTCCATTATGGCGCAAAAGGCCAGACGAATAGCCCGGAGAAAAAATGTAACCTGCAAGGTATTGGACAGGGCCAAAATGAAGAAAATGGGCATGCGCTCTCTTCTGGGCGTAGCCTCCGGAAGCAACGAAGAGCCAAAGTTTATTATTCTGGAATATTCCGGCGGATCGAAAAATAAAGCTCCGGTTGTTCTTGTCGGCAAGGGTTTAACCTTCGACAGCGGCGGAATAAGCATCAAACCGGCGGAGAAAATGGAGGAAATGAAATCGGATATGTCCGGCGGCGCCGCGGTGATGGCAACAGTAATGGTAGCCGCCGATCTTCGATTGCCGCTGAATGTTATCGGATTGATACCGGCCACGGAAAATATGCCCGGGGGTAATGCCTATAAACCGGGAGATATTCTAAAATCATATTCGGGCAAAACTATCGAAGTTATCAATACGGATGCCGAAGGCCGTCTGATACTGGCTGATGCCCTTTCTTATGCGTCCGTTTATAAACCGGCGGCAATTATTGATGTTGCCACTCTCACCGGCGCCTGCATAATTGCCCTGGGTGATGATGTTATCGGGATGATGGGATACGATGAGAAACTCAAGACTGAAATTAACAGGGCCGCCTGCGAAACAGGCGAGCTTGTCTGGGAACTGCCCTTGTGGGAGCACTATTCCGAACTTATCAAAAGCGATATTGCCGATTATAAAAATACCGGAGGGCGGGCCGCCGGAACAATTACCGCCGCCGTCTTTCTGAGTAAATTTGTTGGGAAGTATCCCTGGGTTCATTTAGATATTGCCGGTCCTGCCTGGTCCGGCAAAGACAAAGCGTATATCCCGAAAGGCGCCGCCGGAATTTCGGTGCGCCTGCTGACGGAATATCTGCGCAACCTTACTGTAAAATAGAATATGCCGCCTCTGCTGCAGATAAAGGAATTAGTGACTGTATTCGATACCAACCGCGGACGAATAAAAGCGGTCAACGGAGTATCTTTAATTTTGCAAACGGGAGAAACCCTGGGTATTGTAGGTGAATCTGGCTGCGGAAAAACCATGCTGGCGCTGTCAATAATGCGGCTGATTCCTGCCAACGGCAGCATTATCGAAGGTACAATATCTTTTCAAGGAGATGATTTGTTAAAATTGCTCCCTGAAGAAATGCGCGCCAAGCGTGGCAATGAAATTGCCATGGTTTTTCAGGAGCCGATGACTTCACTAAATCCGGTTTTACGCATCGGCGAACAAATTGCGGAAGCGCTTCGACTGCATTCGAATCTGTCTGCAAAAGAAGCTATGGCTTTAAGCATCGAGCAATTACGCGAAGTGGGAATTCCCGATCCGGAAAGAAGAGCAAGAGATTACCCCCATCAACTGAGCGGCGGCATGAGGCAGCGGGTGATGATTGCGATGGCCATGTCCTGCCATCCCCGACTGCTGCTGGCTGATGAACCGACAACGGCGCTGGATGTAACCATTCAGGCACAGATTCTGGATTTGATTGCTGATCTGAAAAAGAAAAATAATATGGCGGTTATTTTAATTACGCATGATCTGGGAATTATATCTCAGACCGCAGAAAATGTGGCTGTAATGTATGCCGGCAAAATCGTGGAAAATTCGCCGACCATTGACATATTTGCCAATCCGCTGCATCCTTACACCAGGGGATTGATTGATTCCCTGCCGGCAGGATGCGGACCCTCAGGCCGCCAACTGCCGGAGCATCTCCAGACTATTCCCGGATCGGTTCCCAGTTTGTATAATCTGGCCAAGGGATGCAGTTTTCGAGATCGATGCTCCCGGGCTTTCTCTCCCTGTGCGGATCAGGAGCCGAAACTAATGGAAATAAAATCAGGTCATTTTGTTGCCTGCTTCTGGGCTCAGCAAACAAAGCATTAAAGTAAGGAAATCTATGATCCCCGATCTTCTTGTTGATATACAGAATTTAAATAAAAAATATAATCTTGCCGGTGGCATGTTTAATTCAAAAAAAAGAGTCGTCCATGCAGTAAACAATGTCAATTTGCAAATATTGCGTGGAGAGACGTTAGGTCTTGTTGGTGAATCAGGCTGCGGGAAATCAACATTGGCCAGGCTCATAGTCAGACTGGAGAAACCATCATCCGGCCAGATAACCTTTAAGGGAACAAACATCAATTTACTTCATAAAGAATCACTCAAGACATACCGCCGCAGTGTTCAATTGATATTCCAGGACCCCTATTCGTCTCTTAATCCCCGCAAAGCAGCAGCCGCTATAATTAAGGAACCACTGACCATTCATCGCATCGGCGACAGCAAAACTCACCGGGGAACCGTATTGGAATTAATGGCAAAAGTCGGCTTGAGCGCTGAACAGGCTCAGCGCTATCCCCACGAATTCAGCGGAGGGCAGAGGCAACGCATAGGTATTGCACGGGCACTGATTCTCCGGCCGGAATTGATTATAGCCGATGAGCCTGTTTCCGCCCTGGATGTTTCTATTCAGGCACAGATTTTGAATTTGCTCAAAGATTTAAAGCAGGATTATGGCCTGACTTATTTATTTGTTTCTCACGACCTTAATGTAATCCGCCATATGTCGAATCGCATTGCCGTGATGTACCTGGGGCAGATTGTTGAGCTGGCGGCAAATAATGATCTCTATGAGTCCCCGCTACATCCCTATACGCAAATGCTGCTTTCGGCGTTGCCCGGCTGCCATCCTCATAAAAAAAGAAAAAAAGCTCTCATAAGAGGAGAGGCGATCATTGAAAGTGAACAGGGGTGTGCTTTTCTGAGCCGATGTCAATATAAATTGCCTGTTTGCAGCGAACAGCAGCCTGTCTTAAGGGAAATTAGCAACAAAAGATTTTGTGCCTGCCATTTAGCCGGATTAATAAAAGAGGATGAATGATGAAAGAAGAACAGATTTACATAAAGAACAATAATCTGAAAATTGAAGGATTGCTGAACAGATCATCTGCAGCCAAAGGCGTGATCATCTGCCATCCGCATTCCTTGATGGGTGGTTCCATGCATAATAATGTTGTGGAAGCAATTCGGGACGCCTTTGCTGCGGAAAAATATACCACGCTGAGATTTAATTTCCGGGGTGTCGGCGGAAGCACTGGCATTTATGATGAAGGGAGAGGCGAACAGGAAGATATTCTGACTGTGTACAAATATTTGCAAAATATCGGCATATTAGAAATAGTTTTCGCGGGATATTCTTTTGGATCATGGGTGGGTGCAAAGTTTATAGAGCGTGCTGATCATTCTTTTGCAGAATCCATATTTATTTCTCCGCCCATAAGTTATTTTGATTTCCCTTTTCCAAAATTAATCAATAAAATTAAAATGATCGTCTGCGGAAGCGATGATCAGTACTGCGATCTTAACATTCTCCGAGAGCAAATAAATAATTCCAACACGGCTCTAAAAATTATTCCCGATACGGATCATTTTTATCTCGATCGCGAAAGAGAACTGAGCAATATTTTGCGTACAAGTCTAAATAACCAGAAAAATTAATTAAGTTATAAAAAAAGCTTGATTTTAAAAAAAATAGGTGCTAGTTAAGGCCCAAACGTATGCAAGTTCTTCCTAGCTCGGGAAGTGAAAAGTGTAATGTTTATTAGGAAGTTGTTAGTGCTAAGTTTTACAAGGAAAAAAAATAACCGCTAAGAATTCTTCTTTCATGCAAAAAGAGAATTCGTGCGGTTTTTTTGTTTCTGACAGGATCCAACCTGGATGGAAACGAATATATGAAAGGAGGGTTTTAACTGTGGCAGAAGGAAAAGTAAAGTGGTTCAACGAGAAGAAGGGGTTTGGCTTTATCGAAAATGATGAGGGCGGCGATGTATTTGTTCATTATAGTGCTATTGCAGGAACCGGATTCAAAACTCTTTATGAGGGTCAGAGAATTCGTTTTGACATTGAGCAGGGCAATAAAGGTCCCAGTGCAACCAATGTTCAACCACTGTAATAATTATTAATTAAAATTAACTCTGAATAAAAATGCTCCGGTTTGCGGGGCATTTTTTTTGCTCAGCGATCAGGACTTGCCGTCAAAGCGGCGAAGTTCTTTTTTCGCCTGAAAAAGTATTGCAAAGAAACCAATGATATTGGCGATAGGTAAAGCCAGCCAGGCGCCGGAAAGACCTAACCACGCCGACAAAACAATTAATAAAGGGATAAGCAGCAGAACATCGCGGAAGAATAGTAAAACCATGGCGAGAGTTCCCTTACCCAACCCCATAAACATGTTGATGAAAATTATCATAGGTGCGGTAAATATTAAAACTGAAACGTAAAATCGCAAAGCTTCCGTGGCTATCGCAGTTAACGCCGGATCATTGGAAAAAATGCCGACAATCGCTTCAGCATAGACTTCCAATACAAATGTGGAAATGACGGCGGTGGCCAGGGCAATTTTCAGTGCGACAAAAACAGATTCTTTCAGGCGGCCATAAAGTTTAGCTCCGGCACTGTAACCGACAATGGGCATCAGGCCAAAACCGATTCCAAATAGAATCATGGTCACGAGACCGTTGACTCTGAAGCAGATGCCCAAAGCAGCAATGGCCAGTGAACCAAAATGTGATAGGGTGTGATTGTAAAAAATTAAAACCAGGCTGACCGCCAGATTAATAACGATCGAGGGGAATCCGGTGGAGTAGATCGATTTTATTATGCGGATTCTGGGTATAAGATACTTCCATTTCAGTTCATAAATGGACGATTTTAACAGCATGAAATAAATGGAGAAGATACTTGCAGCAAATTGCGCAATAACAGCCGCCAGGGCTGCGCCTTTAATCCCCAGGCGCGGGAAGGGGCCGACACCGAATATTAATAACGGGTCGAGTATTGCACTGAGAAATGATGATATCAGAACAACCCACATGGACAATAATGGCCTTCCCTCGGCTCTTAATAAATTATTGGACATCATTGTAAAGAAAAGGAAAGGCGAGCTGAAACCAATAATGATTAAATAATCACGACAAAGAGGCAATATTTGCTCATCCGCGCCGAAAAGGCGAAGAATGCCGTCATGGGAAAAAAGAATTGCCATGATCATAAAAATGCCGAAAAAGAGGGAAAGAGTAAACATATGTCCGGCTGCCTGCTTTGCTTGGAGCAATTTACCGGCACCGAACATCCTTGCGGCAAAAGAACCGGCGCCAATGCCCGTGCCGATACCGACAGCGGCAAAAATCATTTGAATGGGGAAGCAAATTGTTAATGCAGCCAGGGCTTGAGAACTTAATCTTGCCAGCCAGAAAGTGTCGATAAAGTTGTAAAGTGAAATGGCCAACATCGCAATGATCGATGGCCAGCTCATTTTAACGATCAAAGGGAGGATGGCTTCCTTTGCTAAGTCCAGTCGTTTATTCATATTGAAAGCGGTAATGATAAAAAATATTTATTTAATAATATGTTCGACAATTACCTTTAATAATAGATAATTTCAAGGCAATATAATGACTAACAAAATGATCGTTATTCTGGGAGCGACGGCATCGGGCAAAACGAAGTTAGCGGTGCGTCTGGCGCATGAATTGAACGGTGAAATAATCTCAGCAGACTCACGACAGGTATATAAAAGTCTGGATATAGGTACAGGCAAAGATTTAAATGAGTATATTGTCGATGGTCGCATCATTCCCTACCATTTAATTGATGTCACCGATCCGGAAAAAGAATTCAATCTCTTTGAATTTCAGTCCGGATTTTATGAGATTTACTGGGACCTGATCCACAGAAATGTTTTGCCGGTTGTGGTTGGCGGGACCGGACTTTATCTGGAGTCAATTATTCTGAACTATCATTTGCCGCCGGCACCACCGGATCAGGAATTGAGAAAGAATTTGCAAACCAGATCAGTTGAAGAATTACAAAAATATCTGCTGGCTATGAAAGCTAGTATGCACAATAAGACCGACCTGGAGAATAAGGATAGATTGATTCGCGCAATTGAAATAGAGAGGGCGCGGGAGTCGCAATCCTCTGAATCACTACAAAAGCAGCAGTTGAAGGCCGCAGTATTCGGTATCCGTTGGGATAGGGCTGTACTGCGAAAGCGGATAACAGCCAGGCTGCGTCAGCGACTGGAAGAAGGAATGCTGGAGGAAGTACAATCACTGCATATGGCCGGATTGTCCTGGGCAAAACTAGAGAGCTTCGGTTTGGAATACCGTTATATTTCCCGGTATCTGCAGGGTCATATCACCTATCAGGAAATGTATGAGCAATTGAATACCCGTATTCATCAATTCGCCAAGCGCCAGGATACCTGGTTTAGACGCATGGAAAGAAAAGGGGTAGCTATTGATTGGATCAGCGGAGATGATTATATCTTGTTGAAAGAGAGAATAATCAAATACCTTAATGACTAAGCCTTATTCATTAGAGCAATACGAACAAAGATATTCTGTGGCCGGCCGTTGGAAGTTGATTGCCGGTAAAACGGACAATCTTTCTCAGGTCGTTGTGATTCCAGCTTATGCCGAAAAGAATTTGCTTTTCTCCACTCTGGTTTCTCTTGCCCGGAATGAGCCTACGTCTCTGGATTATTCATTTGTCTTATGTGTAGTCAACTGCAAGCAGAATTCTCCGCCAGAAGTAAGAAACAATAATCAACTTACGCTGCACTATCTTCAGGCTTTAGTCTGTAAAAAGGGCCTTGGGCATCTGCAGCTCGATCGCGATTTAAAGGAGATTTTACAGCTTATAGCTGATTCAGGATTAAGACTCGGATATGTTGATGCCTCAACAGAAGGATCGGCAATACCTGCGAAAGAGGGTGGAGTCGGTATGGCGCGAAAACTAGGCATGGATATGGCTCTTTGCATGCTGTCCAAAGGCACATCTCCACGGAAAATTATTTGTAATCTCGATGCCGATACTTTAGTGCAAAGCAATTATTTGGCCGCGGTCAAGCAGTGCTTTACCGGTAAAGCAAAAGCAGCAGTTGTTGCTTACGAGCATCAGGAACCATTGATTGATGAGGAAAGAGCAGCCATTTATTGCTATGAAATATTTTTGCGTTACTGGATATTAGGATTGAAATATACAGGATCTCCCTACGCCTTTCATTCCATAGGTTCAACAATGATTTGTTCAACAGATGCTTATCTGGACGTCCGCGGTATGAATCGCCGGGAAGCCGGTGAGGACTTCTACTTTCTGAACAAACTTAAGAAAATTGGTGATATTTCCTATATTAAAAATACATGCGTTTTTCCGTCCGCACGGGCATCTCAGCGTGTTCCCTTCGGGACAGGGAAAAGGATTCAAAGATTTCTGAACCATGAGCAGGAAGAATATCTGCTTTATGATCCTCAGATATTCGAAATATTGGCCCAATGGCTGCGGGTAATGGAAAATTCGTTTTATTGTAATGAAGATGATATTATGAGGCAAGCAGTATTGATTCACCCCTTGCTCACGTCTTTTTTAACTGATTGCGGCTTTTTGCAGGCATGGAAGAACATACGCCGTAACGTTAAAAACGGAGCTTCCCTTCGCTATCACCTTCATTGCTGGTTTGATGGTTTTCAAACATTGAAACTGATTAATTATCTGTCCCGAGAGTTTTACCCTCCCGTCAACATGTTTACCGCCGTGAGGTGTATTCTGCAGATGCAGGAAATGAAAGCACCTGATTGTGTCTGGGCCGCCGACCATCCGGGATTAGACCGGCAAAAAATAATCGTTCAATATTTACGGCATATTACGTAGTTGCGAGGAATGCTTATACGAAAGAATATCTTCTTGACGTATCATGGTATTTTGAATATAGCTCGTCAATCAAAATAAATAGTGCTGGCTAAGAACATTACCGGAGGAATTTAATGAAGAAAAAAATTCAGAGCAAATGGTCGTTGATTATCGTTTTCATTGTATTTGTTGTTATCGCCGGTTGCGGCGACAAAGAAGAAAAAAAGAATGTTCAAACCCCGGCTGTCAGCACTAATCAAGTCCCACCGGCCGCCACAGCCGCGCCTGCCGCCGAAACTGCCGCCAAAAAGGATGATTCCACCGATATTGCCGTGAGTGTGGATGGAAATGTCTTAAAGAAATCGGAAATTGAGAAAGATATCAAACAGAAACTGGCGGCGTATAAGGGCCAGATTCCAGCCGATAAAATGAAAGAAGCGCGCACAACTTTGAAAAAACAGATGATAGATGAATTTATCATGCGCACTTTGATGACCAGTGAAGTAGAAAGAAGAAAAATAACAGCAACTGATCAAGAAATAAAATTGGCAATGGAACAGATCAAAGCAAGTCTTCCCCCCGATCAGAAACTGGATAAATTTTTAAAAGAAAATAAAATTTCCCGCGAATATATTGCTCTGGGCATTAAAGTAAAAAAAATGATCCAGCAGGAAGCCGGGAAGAAAGCAAAACCTTCGCAACAAGAGATCACCAAGTTCTACGAGGAAAATAAGGATCAGTTTATTATCCCGGAAAGCGTTCGTGTCCGTCATCTTCTGATTGCATTTACCAAAGATGACACTGATATCATAAAAGCAGAAAAAAAAGTAAAGATCGAAAATATGCGCCAGCAGATAATTGATGGAGCCGATTTTGCCGAAATCGCCCGCAAGAATTCAGATTGCCCCAGCAAAGATAACGGCGGCGATCTCGGTCAGATCAGAAAAGACCAAACCGTGAAGCCGTTTGAAGATGCTGCATTTTCCCAGGAGATTAATGCTGTTGGTCCGGTAGTCAGCACGGAATACGGCTATCATGTTATTCAGGTATTAGACCGCAGCGCACAAAAAACAATTACTCTGGAAGAAGTTCAGGATAAAATATCATCTTACCTTGAACAGCAAAAACAGGCTGAAACATTCACCGCCTTATTAAAGAAACTGCGTGAAAAGGCAAAAATAACAGTTTATGAAAAATAGTTAATTGTAGTTTTATGAGAATAAGAAGACCGGGAAAGATAACCGATGGGCTTTGGCGCCTGGGCACGGAAGAATCATGCATTTATCTACTGCAGGGCAGTAAATCATCCGCAATAATCAGCGGTGGAATGAATTATATTATTCCGGAAGTCTTGCGGCAGTTGCAGGAATTCGGCATCGATGAAGAAAATATTGCTCATATCATTATTTTGCATACCCACTTTGACCATGTAGGTGTCATCCCCTTTTTTAAAAGGCGGCGGCCGCATTTAACTGTTTATGTCTCACAAAAAGCAGGCGAGGTAATTGCCAACCCCAAAGCAATTGCAGTTATGAATCGGTACAGCGCTTTAGTGACGAAAAAAGTTATCGGCGAAAATAATAATATGGCTTTATTTGATTGGATGTGGCGCGACGACGTTGAAGGAGAGCGCCTGTCGGAAGGCCAGACGATTGACTTAGGAGATCTGAATATAAAAATCCTGGAAACCCCCGGCCATTCATCCTGTTCCATCAGCGCTTATGTTCCCCAGCTGCAGGCTTTATTTCCTTCAGATGCAGCGGCAATTCCCTACAAAGACGAAATGCTGATTACGGCCAATTCAAATTTTACGCTCTACCAGCAAAGCCTGGAAAAACTGGCAAAATTAAATGTCAAGATTCTGGGCGCCGATCATTACGCCCACGTTATAGATGCAGAAGCGGCAAATTATATCGGTGATTCCATTGCTGAGGCCCGAGTGTGCAGAAATATGCTGGAAGATGCCTTGAGAAAAGAAGGCAGTGTTGATCAGGCCGCCCGGGCTTTCTTCGACGATTATTACGAGAAAAATCCCGATTATTTCCTGGAACCGGAAATATTGTTCGGAGTTTACCGGCAGATTCTGAAGTATTTAGCTGAAAATATGGCTGCTGGAATCAATGACACACGTCGAGAATAAGCAAAGCTAAAAATATGAAGCGTCAGCGAAATTGATCCCGCAGGCCAAGCCTTTCGGGATCCAGAGGGTTATTTTCCACGCTGCTTGCAGAGGGGAAGTCCATTTCGCAGCTATTTAAAGCTGTGTTCGCTGTCCGGAAAAGAGCAATTTTTCACTTCAGTTATATAGCTGCTGACGGCTTTCTTAATCTCCGGATTTAAGTTGGCATATTTTTTCACGTGTTTTGGTGTAAATTTATCGTATAGTCCCAGCATGTCGTTTATTACCAATACCTGACCGTCACAGTGCACACCGGCTCCAATGCCGATAGTGGGAATGCCTATTGATTTTGTTATTTCTTCGGCAAGCTTTTCGGGCACTAGTTCCAGAACAATTGAAAAAGCTCCGGCTTGCTCCAGTATTTTGGCATCTTCAATGATCCGCTGTGCGGCATCCTCTTTTTTCCCCTGAACTTTAAATCCGCCAATTTGATGAATCGACTGAGGTGTTAAACCGACATGAGCCATGACCGGAATTCCGGCTGAAGTTATTTTAAGAACAGTTTCGGCTGTTTCCCTGCCGCCTTCCAGTTTGACGGCCTGCGCCCCCGCCTCTTGCAGGAAACGTCCGGCATTGGCCAGGGCCGATTGCGGTGATACTTGATAGGAAAGAAAGGGCATATCGGCGATAACAAGAGAGTTTTGCGCTCCCCGGGAAACGGCTTTGGTATGATGCAACACGTCCTCCATCGTTACCGGAAGAGTCGTATCATATCCTAAAACTACCATGCCCAGGGAATCGCCCACCAGGATCATGTCAATGCCGCATTCATCGAGAAGTGAAGAAATCGCATAATCATAGGCGGTAAGCACTGTGATCTTTTCACCGAGGCCTTTCATTTTTTTAATATCAAGAATAGTTTTCCTGCTGCTTTTATTTTGTGTGCTCATGCTCGGCGACCTCCTTCAATAAATCATTAATTAGTTTTGCCTTCCCTTTTGACAGAGTTCCTTTTTTTTGGGCAATGTTAGTTGTTATTAATCCCAAGTTGCAATAGAGAGATAAATATTGGGGTTGCGTCTTGGCAATTGCGGCTATATGCTTCTTTATCGTACCGGCATCCCCTCGGGCGATCGGCCCGGTGAGCGCATTGATGGAACCGGAATATTCGATGTTTTTTAGAGTTCCGTAAATCAAGGGGAAATACGCTTTTTGTGCATTGGTTTTACTTATGCCGATTGACTCATAGACTGATTCGACAACGTTTAGCAACGAAACGAGATAATTGGAAGCAATACAAGCTGCGGCATGATAGAGCGGCTTTTGAACATCGGAAATAAAAATTGGTATACCGTTTAGATCCTGAACAATTATTTGTGCTTGTTTTTGTGCCTTCTTATCGGTCGTAATTCCAAAAATACTCCCGGGAATGTTCTCAATGGCAGTATCAACTGATGAAAAACTTTGCAAAGGATGAATGCTGGCGACATATGCGCCGGCTTCCTTTGCTGTATCCAGAAGATCGAGGCCACCGGCACCGCTCATATGAAAAACAAATTTTTGTTTTACCAGTTTAGAATCGGCTATTTCATTGCATACACTGGAAATAATATCGTCCGGAGTAGTTATCACTATGCAATCGGCATCCATTACAGATATTCCGGGGTCACGAAACGCTTTACCTCCGGTGTAGGGCCGGGCTTTCTTCAGAGCAGCCGGTGATTTATCGGAAATAGCGACAATTCTATGTCCTGATTTTCTTAATAAATGACCGATTGCCGTTCCCACTTTACCAAGGCCAATGATAGCAAATTTATAAGAGTTTTTGTTTTTCATACTCCCGCTAAAAAAAAAGGCCTTCCGCAAACGAAAGACCTTTGTTCAGA
This sequence comes from Deltaproteobacteria bacterium HGW-Deltaproteobacteria-12, assembly GCA_002840565.1. Classification (GTDB taxonomy): domain Bacteria; phylum Desulfobacterota; class Syntrophia; order Syntrophales; family Smithellaceae; genus MVRV01. Next base: position 96,403 of record PHBK01000005.1, read on the forward strand.
CAGTTAGTTAAATTAAAAATCCGTCTCAGTCTAATAAAGGGATCCAAGCGGTGTTTTAAGCAATAGCACATGCCCTAAATGTAGTCAAACAATAATATCGAAAAGTGTTATTTAAGTGGTGGCCGTTTATTTTTAACGTATCTTGTCAACTCGGCAGTCATATCGTGGTAGGCAAACGGAGTCATTAAATAAAAGCCCTGAAAATATTTCCGGGCTGCATCCACCAGCTCCCGGGCTATGTCCAGACCTTCTTTACGGGCATCGGGACCCGCGGCAGGATACTTACCCATACGCATCATTGCCTCCTTCGTCAGTCGAATGCCCGGAACTTCATTGTTGAGGAACTCGGCATTGCGGGCGCTGGTAATCGGCATGATGCCGATGAAAATCGGTGCGGGCAGATGCCTGGTCCCCTCCGCAATCATTTCCATTGTTGCCCGATCGTAAACAGGTTGCGTCAGAATGAAATCAGCTCCCGCCTCTATTTTTCTTTCCAGACGGTTGAAGGCACTGGCCAGATTGGTGACGTGGGGATTGAAGGCGGCGCCGACAATAAAACGCCCCCTTTCCCGGAGAGTCTGGCCGGAAAAGGAGATACCGTTGTTGAGCTGTTTGACCATGCGGATCAGGTCGAAGGAAGAAACATCAAATACAGAGCTGGCGCCGGGAAGATCGCCGAAACGCGCGGGGTCACCGGTAATGACGAGAATCTGATGGATTCCCAGGGCGTGAAGGCCCATGAGATGAGACTGCTGGCCGATGAGATTGCGGTCCCGGCAGGCAATGTGGACGAGGGGATCGATACCCAGGCGCATCTTGACTATCGCCCCCAGAGCAAGATTGCTCATCCGTGTCTGGGCGAGAGAGTTATCGGCCATTGTGATGACATCCGCCCCTGCATCTTGAAGAGAGGCCGCACCGATCATGTATTGTTCAATATCCAGGTCTTTCGGCGGGTCGAATTCTACGAGCACTGTGGGCCGCTGCTTCACTCTTTCCAAAAGTGTGTCGCTTATACTGCTGACAAAAACAGCGGTTCGCGGCATCGGCTCCGGCGGCGGCTCCGGATTAAGACGGTTTATGGGGAGCAAACCAGTCAAAGCGTCGGCCACTGCCCGGATGTGTTCCGGAGTGGTGCCGCAGCACCCTCCGATAATCCTGACACCCTGTTCGCGGAAACGCAAGGCGCGCTCGGCGAAGTAGGCGGGAGAGGAAGTATATCCGAATTCGCCTTCCATAAGTCCCGGTCTTCCGGCGTTGGGGAATACGGATAAAACCATCCCCTCGGGAACAGATGCCTGCTCTATGGTCCGCAGTATCTCGCCGGGACCCAGCCGGCAGTTGAGACCAAGAATGTCGGCGCCGGAATCAGACAGCCGGCGAAAAGAATCGGAAACGGAAAAGCCGTCGCGGGTCTTGCCCACTTCCATACACGCAAGTTGCGCAATTATCGGTAAAGTCGTAAGGGGACGTACTGCTTTTAAAGCAAGGAGCAGTTCTGCAAGGTCAAGGAATGTCTCCAATATTAATCCGTCCACACCACCGGCGAGCAGTGCTTCGGCCTGTTCAATAAACATTTCCCGGTGCCCCGGCAGTATTTCATGACGCACACGGCCGGAGCTGATCGCAGTCATGCTGCCCATGACCCAGGCATCCCGTCCTGCCGCATCCCTCGCCAGGCCGGCCGCTTTCCAGTTGATTCGATAAACACGGTCTTCCAGACCGTGACGGGAAAGGGCGTCTCGGTTAGCCCCAAAAGTGTTGGTCTCGAGCAGCCTGGCACCTGCTGCGTAGTATTCCCGATGGGTGTCGACGATAAGATCCGGTCTGGAAAGATTCAGTTCTGCGCAGCAAAGACCGATGGGAACACCTTTCTGGAAAAGCCAGCTGGCCATAGCTCCGTCACCGATCACCAGATGTTCACGGAGGTATTCTTGGAGAGGTTGTTGGTCTGACATTGGCGATGCTCCCTATTGCTGTCTGAATGATAACTATAAGAGTGGTCATCAGGACATGTCAAGGTAAAAAGAGTAAAAAAGTCTCTAATTGACCATGCTCTTTGCCGCTTTTGGCAGGAAATGTGCAAGCAAAAGTATTTCAGAATCAATCTTGTTTTTATTAATTGCTTGGCGGTATAATACACATACAGGAGTAATCATGAAAGAAGTTGATCTGCTGATATTCGATTTTGACGGCACACTGGTTTCTACGGGCACTGATCTGGTTACCGCAGTTAATTACACCCTGGAAGAACTAGGCTTCAGGCCTAAAGGAGAAGCTGAAATTATTTCTTTTGTCGGTGATGGCGTAAAGAAATTGATGGAAAGAGCGTTAGGGCGCGACCATCTTTATTTCTATCCGGAAGCAATCAGAATCTTCAGTGGTTATTATAGCGAGCATCTGCTGGATACTGCGGCGCTTTGTCCGGGGGCCGAAGACGTTTTGAAATATTATCACGACAAAATAAAAGTTATTCTCACCAATAAGCGGTATGATTTTACCCATACAATCAGTAAAGGGTTGGCCATAGAGCAATACTTTGTGGAGATAATTGGTGATGGTTCTCTACCGTATAAAAAACCGGATAAGCGTTTAGTGGATTATTTGTGGGAAAAATATGGCTTGGCAAAAGAAAAAACTGTTATAATTGGAGACGGAGTAAATGATGCAGCATTGGCGAAGAACTCCGGAATCTTGAGTTGTATATATCTAAACGGTCTCGGCAAGAGAGAAGATTTATTGGCCGCCAATGCCGATTATTATTGCGATAACCTTTTAGATATTTGTGCATTATTTTGTTGATTATGATCGATAAAATTAGACAAACTATAAATAAATACGGCTTATTAGAAACAAATGAACGATTGGTGTTGGCGCTCTCCGGCGGTCCTGACTCGACAGCACTTGTTGTTTCTCTTGCCCAGATCGCACCGACGATGGGTGTTAAGTTAATAGTTGCCCATTTTAATCACGGCTTGCGAGGTCGGGAGTCCAACAGAGACGAACGACAGGCAAGCAGATTGGCAAAACAGTTAGGCTTATCTTTTGTTTCGCGAAAAATGGATAAAGCAGAAATACCGAAAGGTCTTTCCCCGGAAGATTTTTACCGTCGGCAGAGATATCAGTTTTTAGATGAGGTTGCTAAAAGAAACCATGCCCGCAAGATTGCCCTGGGACATAATTTGCAGGACCAGGCTGAAACAGTATTACTTCATCTGCTGAGAGGGAGTGGTTTGGAAGGACTAAAAGGAATTGTGCCAATGCGTGACGGTAAGTATATACGCCCGCTGATTGAGGTATCACGCAACGAAATCATTGCTTTTCTTGATGAAGCAGGCATTGCTTACCGTCAGGATAGTTCCAATGAAAGCAAGCTTCATTTACGAAACAAAATTCGCCTGGAACTCCTGCCTTATTTAAAAAATGAATATAATCCGAAGATTGACGAAGCTCTGGCGCAAATGGCGGAAATTATCCGTGAGGAGAATATATTTATTAAGGAATGCGTTGCCAAAGCCTTGAAGTCAACATGCGTTAATAAGCAGAAAAATAAAATAGTTCTAAATATCCAATATTTAAGCATGTTGCCTCTGGCGATCCAAAGAAGATTATTAAAAGAGCTTTTAGAAAATTTCAATTCCCAGAAAAATGGAATTACTTTCCTGCATATTAATTCTATCGGACATCTGCTCCACAATTTAGAATCCGGCAGGAAAATTTGCCTGCCCTTCGGAATTGAGGCCCGACGAGAATATGAGCATCTAGTCCTCGAACGGTCAAGGGAGTGCGCCAAACTTGTTGAATATTCCTATGATCTGCAGATTCCCGGCGAAGTATTTATTCCGGAAAGAAATTTAAGTGTTCGGTTACAATTAGTTAAAAAAGACAAAATTGACTTCACTGTTCAGAATAAAGACTATTTCGATCTGGATAAAATTAAACTTCCCTTGGTTTTGCGGAATCGCCGGGAAGGAGACTGGTTTCAACCACTGGGTATGGCCGGAAGACAAAAACTGAAATCATTCTTTATCAACCATAAAATTACACAGCAAAAACGTAATGAAATAATGCTGCTGGTTGATCAGCAGGCGGTCCTCTGGATAGAAAAAATGCATTTGAACGATAAGGTGAAAATAACTCCGGAAACAAAAAAAGTTCTGGAGCTAGAAATTATTTGAGATAATTGGGATATTATTATAAAGGCTAATTAACGTACTTAATTTAAGGAGAAAAATTTTGAACCAGCTGCAAAAAAATATCGCTCTTATCCTTACTGTCCTGCTGGTCTTTTTACTGGTCTGGCAACTGTTTAATCAGCCCAGGAATTCACAAAAAGACATAATCTATAGTGAAATGCTGTCTTTTCTGGAAAAAGGCGAAATCAGTGAAGTAACCATTCAGGGGGAAAACATCACCGGCAAATTGACAAATGGTAATGTTTTTAAAACCTATGCTCCTAAGGATGATAAAGTTGTCTCTCAACTGCGGGAAAAGGGTGTGAAAATTAGCGCCAAACCACCGGAAGATTCACCCTGGTATATGACTCTGCTGGTTTCCTGGTTCCCGATGCTTTTGCTTATTGGTGTCTGGATTTTCTTCATGCGTCAGATGCAATCCGGTGGCGGAAAAGCAATGGCTTTCGGAAAAAGCCGGGCTCGTTTGATTACAGACAAATCTAAAAAGGTGACTTTTGCCGATGTTGCCGGCATTGATGAAGCCAAGGCCGAATTAGAAGAGGTGATTGACTTTTTAAAAGACCCCAAGAAATACACGAAACTCGGCGGCAGGATTCCTAAAGGCTTGTTACTGGTCGGTCCCCCCGGTACCGGTAAAACCCTCTTGGCGCGGGCCATTGCCGGCGAAGCTGACGTCCCCTTTTTGAGCATCAGCGGTTCTGATTTTGTGGAAATGTTTGTCGGAGTAGGGGCATCGCGTGTTCGGGATTTGTTTAGCCAGGCGAAGAAAAATGCACCCTGCATTATATTCATAGATGAGATAGACGCAGTGGGCCGGCATCGTGGAGCGGGACTGGGTGGTGGTCATGATGAAAGAGAGCAGACACTCAATCAGTTGCTGGTGGAAATGGACGGATTTGAATCCAATGAAGGTGTTATCCTCATTTCCGCTACGAACAGGCCCGATGTCCTTGATCCCGCCTTGTTGCGGCCCGGAAGGTTTGACCGCCAGGTGATAGTGCCGCTGCCGGATGTTAAAGGAAGGGAAATGATTTTTAAAGTTCACTCCCGCAAAGCGCCCATAGCCGACGATGTCGATTTTGCCGTTATCGCCAGAGGAACGCCCGGAACATCAGGCGCCGACATTGAAAACCTGGTTAACGAAGCGATTCTTTGTGCTGCCCGGGTAAACAAAGATAAAGTCAACATGAGCGATTTTGAATTTGCTAAGGATAAAATCTTGATGGGCACGGAAAGAAGGAGCATGGTTATAAGTGACCTGGAAAAACGCAACACAGCTTACCATGAAACAGGCCATGCTTTAGTTGCGCGGTTAATGACGGGCACTGATCCGATACACAAAGTGACAATTATACCACGAGGACGAGCTTTAGGATTGACCCAGCAATTGCCGATTGACGAAAAACATACTTATCCCCGTGAATATTTGGACAAAAACATCGCAATCCTTCTAGGCGGCCGGGCTGCGGAAGAGATAGTCCTGCATGATTTTACAACAGGCGCGGGTAATGACATCGAACGGGCAACCAATCTTGCCCGCAAAATGGTTTGCGAATGGGGAATGAGCGAAAAAATGGGTCCTTTGAGCTACGGAAAAAAAGAAGAGCAGATATTCCTGGGCAGAGAATTCGCGACTCACAAGGATTATAGCGAAGAAACCGCTAAAAACATCGACGCCGAAGTTATGTCTTTAGTTATGGGTAATTATGAAAAAGCAAAAAACCTTCTGAATGGACATATAGATATTCTGAAAAAAATTGCAGAGGAACTTCTCGAGAAGGAAGTATTAAACGGTGCGGAAATCGATGCTCTGATCGGTGATGCGCTGCCCAAACCTACGCCCACAGAAGAAGGCGTTTCACATTAATTTGCCCCTGGGTCAGATTTTTCCGTGAAAAACATTGAATTCGAGATATTCGTGTGAAAATCATTACCATCAGAGATTCAGCTCAGGCAGTAACAATTTTTAAGAAAATCGGCGTGGATCATTACGGGATCGACGCCATGTTGCCCAAAACAATGAATATCAATATCCTGCTGGAAAATAAACCATGTAAAATAGCCAACATCATCAAACAGGAAATGCTTTCCGTCGGTGGAGATGCCGCGGTGGCCCGGGGAAGTGTGGGCAACAGTGTTTCCGCTACAGATATTTTAATCATGGGGACAATTAAGCATATTAGGGCTTTGGCCGGGAAAATCGCTAAACAGCCTTTCGGACTGCATTTAATCTCCCGGGATCTTTTGGAAATTGTCGATAATGCTGCAAAACACGAATTTATTTTGAAAACTTCACGGCGGGAAATTCCCTTGGGGAGAAAAACCCAGATCATGGGTATTTTGAACGTGACTCCCGATTCCTTTTCCGATGGCGGACTTCATTACAGCCAGCAAAAAGCAATGGAATATGGATTGCAAATGATTGAACAGGGAGCAGATATTATCGACATTGGCGGAGAATCTACTCGTCCCGGTGCCTCACCTGTTTCAGCGAAGGAGGAATTGAAAAGAGTTATCCCTGTGATCAGCGGTATCAGCGGTCAGTCAAATGTGCCAATTTCCATTGATACGAACAAAGCCATTGTGGCCAGAGAAGCGATTGCCGCCGGAGCGGAAATTGTCAATGATGTAAGTGCTTTCCAGCATGATAAAAAGATGACGCAAATCGTAAAGAAGGGAAGGGCCGCAGTTATAATGATGCACATGCGGGGCAAACCGCTCAATATGCAGAACGGAAACTTGACGTATAGCAACTTAATGGGTGAGATAATAACTTTTCTTCGCCAAAGCATCGAAAAGGCGATATTTGCCGGAATAGAAAAGGAATCTTTGGTCATTGATCCGGGTATTGGTTTTGGAAAAACTCCGGAAGACAATTTCCGGATAATCAACAATCTTGGTGAATTAAGAACTCTGGGAATACCGATAATGATCGGAACATCACGCAAAGCCTTTCTTGGTAAAATAACAGGCGGTGAACCGCAGGAAAGAGTTGAAGGGACAGCAGCTACAATTGCTGCATCAATAATAAACGGGTGTCATATTATTCGAGTCCATGATGTCGCCGTTATGAAAAAAATTGCGGCGGTTACGGATGCAATCATCCATACGTAAGAAAGAGAAAAAATGATCTGTGGAATTGGGATTGATTTGGTGGAAAATGATCGTTTGGCCAGGATTATCGCCAAGTGGGGTTCTAAATTTCTCCAGCGTGTTTTTTCCGACGGTGAAATAAGTTATTGTGAAAAGCACTTCCAGGCAGAAGCCAATTATGGCGCCCGGTTTGCGGCAAAAGAATCATTTGTTAAAGCATTAGGCGTCGGCTTGGGGAGAGGCGTAAAATTAACGGAAATCGAAGTTGTAAATGATATTAAGGGCAAACCCGGCCTGGTATTGAGCGGACAGGCCAAAGCGCAACTTGAAAAAAGAAAAATTGTGAAAGTGCATTTAAGTTTAACACATACAAAAAGTTATGCCAGTGCTATTGTTTTATTGGAAAAATAATAAATAAAGTGCTAAATACCCGCAATTTTATGGAACATAAAAGATCAATTTCTACAATAACAAGCAGTGCAAACGAAACACACGCCTTTGCCCGAGAAATTGGAGAGAAATTAGAAGAGGGAGATATTGTTGCATTATCAGGTGAACTTGGTTCCGGTAAGACTTGTTTTACCGGTGGTTTAGCCCGGGGATTAGGAGTTAGTGATAATTATCAAATCACCAGTCCAACGTTTACTCTGATTAATGAATATCCCGCAAAATGTAAATTGTATCATTTTGATGTTTACCGTCTTAATGATTGTTCGGAGATGGAAGATTTGGGATATGAAGAATATTTTACGGGATCCGGAGTGGTAGTTATTGAATGGGCGGAAAAGATTACCCCATTGATCCCGGAGACTGCTATTTTCATTAACTTTGATTATATTGACGATAATAAACGAAAAATAACTATTCAAGGACCGCAAAACAAGTTAAATAAATTATGCATCCATTTGAAAAACGGAGGTTAATATAAATATGGCATTGGTTGTTCAAAAATATGGCGGCACATCGGTTGCAAATATTGAGAAAATAAATAATGTGGCCGCTAAAGTGATCCGTGAAAAAATGGCAGGCAATGAAGTCGTTGTCGTTTTATCCGCCATGTCCGGTGAAACAGACCGATTGATTGCCCTTGCTAATAAGGCAACAGAATCACCGAATGAGCGCGAGTATGATGCTTTGATTTCTACCGGCGAACAAGTGACCGTAACATTATTGGCAATGGTTTTGAACTCGCTCGGTTACAGGGCAAAATCATTCCTGGGTTTTCAGGTCAAGTTCCTGACCGATAATGCACATAAAAAAGCCCGAATTCTAAGTGTTGATACGGAGATGATCAGAAAAGAATTAAAAAAAGGAACGGTTGTTGTGGTTGCCGGTTTTCAAGGAGTCGATAAGGATAATAATATAACTACTCTTGGTCGCGGTGGCTCGGATACAAGCGCTGTCGCTCTAGCGGCGGTTCTTAATGCCGATCAGTGCGATATCTACACCGACGTTGACGGTGTCTATACAACTGATCCCAATATCTGCAACAAAGCGCGGCGGCTTAATAAAATTTCCTATGATGAAATGCTGGAAATGGCAATGACCGGAGCGAAGGTATTGCAGCCGCGTTCAGTGGAAATGGCTAAAAAATATGAAGTTCCGGTATATGTAAAATCAACTTTTACCGATGATGGCGGAACACTTGTAACTAAGGAGGACAAGGATATGGAAAGAGAAATATTATCGGGTATAACTTATGATCGTGATCAGGCGAAAATCACCGTGGTCCATGTTCCTGACCGGCCTGGTGTGGCAGCCAAATTGTTTACGCCTTTGTCTGAACACAACATCATCGTCGATATGATTATCCAAAATGCCAGTTTGGAAGGTTTTACCGACCTTACTTTTACTGTTTCCAAAAAGGATTTGAAAGAAGCGCAGGTAATTATCCAACAGACGGCAGAAACAATCGGCGCGAAAAAGGTTGAAGTGGATGATCAAGTTTCCAAAGTATCCATAATAGGTGTTGGTATGGCCAGCCATGCCGGCGTCGCGGCAAAAATGTTTTCAGCGCTCGCCGATGAAGGAATTAATATTATGATGATCAGCACATCGGAAATTAAGATTTCCTGTGTTATCCAAAGAAAATATACGGAACTCGCGATAATGGTGCTCCATGATGCCTTTGGTTTAGAAAAAAAATCCTGATATTCAGAAACAGAATATGTGTGTCAACCAAATAAGGGGATTAATCGTAATATTATTGTTCTTAGCGATCATCCCCTTCATTAGTTATTTTAACAATCTTTTCTTAAATGCCAAAATCCCTATCCTGGTCAACCAATACAATGATTCGATAACGGTGGCAATTCAGACTAGTGATGTCGGCGAAAGTATCTATTTTACGGCGCCCGGCACAAGCGCCAATAAATTATTAGAACTGAGCGGCTTTGACTGGAGAAGTTCGCCAGATTTTATGCTGGAAAACGGAATGAAATTGATAATACCTCCAGACAAAGCCGAAAAAGTCTCGTGGACAAGAATTGATAATACCCGCAGGCTTACCCTAGGCATGCCCATCGAGCTGAATACGGCAACAGCAGATGACCTGATGCTCATTCCCGGCATCGGCGAAAAAACGGCGCAAAATATTTTAACATTAAGAAATAGAAAAGTCCGTTTCCGGAATATCGAAGAAATAATGGAAATAGAGGGTATAAAGGAAAAGAAGCTGGCCAAACTAAAACAATATCTATATTTGCAAAAGAAGCAGGAAGCTATTTACTGAATGAGTTGTAATAACTCAACACCCGGTTTATATAATTTCTTGTTTCCCGATAAGGCGGCACCTGGTTATTGTATTTGGAGACAGCGCCTTCGCCCGCATTATAAGCTGCGAGCGCTAGAGGTAGATTCCCCCGATAAAGATTGAGCAGGTATCTGAGGTAACGCACTCCACCTTCTATATTTTTTTCCGGATGAAATGCATCCTCAACTTGCAGCTGCGAGGCTGTGGACGGCATCAACTGCATAAGTCCTTGTGCTCCTACGGGAGAAACTGCTTGATGATTAAAGTTTGATTCCGCTTTGATCACCGCTTTGATTAATGCGGGGTCAATTTTATGTTTGCCGGCGGCCGTGATGATAAGTTGATCAAACTTATTTATATCAAGATTACGACGGAAAAGAATCCTTTTTTCTTTGAGAACAAGAACATACTTGGCATTAGGAATGGAAGGAACGTTCGTCAAATGCAATACACCCTCTTCGTCAACATACTTGAAAATGTCGGCAACTGCTAAATTGGTTGCTGCAAAAAGAAAATAAACAACAAGGACTGAAAATATTATCTCAATGACAACACTTTTATTTTGTCTTCTAAGCACTTCTGAATTATTAGCCATAGCAGAAAAATACTTGATTGCTTATATTAGTTCAAGATGTTTTTTATATCTTCGTTAAAATAACAAATTATCATCAATATTTAATTTAATCATTTAAAATGAATTACTGATTTTCGTTTGTTCTTGACACGGTTTTACGATGATGGTAATGACCTCAACACTTTAAATCTTTAAAAAGTCGGGGCGTGGCGCAGTCTGGTAGCGTATCTGAATGGGGTTCAGAGGGCCGGTGGTTCAAATCCACTCGCCCCGACCAGTAAATAAATGTAAAAGGGGAGGATGCGTTGATCGCTTTCTCCCCTTTTACGTTTTATGGACGAATGATAACAAGTTATCTGATATATGTTTGACAAAACAATGCTGATTGTTATAAAGGATAACATTGAAATGATCGGCTGGCCGTCAAAACAATGCTGAAATCTTAGGTGATTCAGGTGTAAATAATGAAAAAAATAAATGTCGGGCTAATCGGTTTGGGGACTATCGGTTGTGGTGTAGTTAAGCTTCTGCGGGACAATGAAAAGTTGATTGAGAGAAAGCTTGACGCCAGACTAGTGCTAAAGAAAATCGCCGATATTGATACAACAACACCGAGGTCTGTGAAAGTTAATAAAAATATCCTGACCAGTGATGCCAGGGCATTAATTCAGGATAATAATATTGATATAGTTATCGAATTGATTGGTGGTTATGAACCCGCAAGGACGTTTATTCTGGAAGCCATTGCTCACGGCAAACATGTTGTAACCGCCAATAAGGCTCTCCTGGCAAAACACGGCAACGAAATCTTTAAATCAGCCGAAATAAACAAGATGGATATCGGCTTTGAAGCTTCTGTTGGAGGAACAATTCCCATAATCAGAACGCTTAAAGAATCGCTTATTGCCAATAACATCAAATCAATCTATGGCATTATGAATGGAACAGCAAATTTCATTTTGACCAAGATGACCGACGAGGGAAAAGATTTCGCAGCTGTGCTGAGAGAAGCGCAAAGGCTTGGTTATGCCGAATCCGATCCTACCTTTGATATTGAAGGGATAGATACAGCGCATAAGCTCGCCATAATTCTTTCGCTGGCTTATGGATGCAAGGTTCATCTGAAAGATATTTTTTGCGAAGGGATTTCAGCCATCAGCCAACAGGATGTTGTATTTGCCAAAGAATTAGGGTATCGGATTAAACTTCTGGCTATTGCTATTTTACATAATGGTATTGTGGAAGCACGAATTCATCCGACAATGATCCCCTCCCAGCATCTTCTGGGCAACGTCAACCAGAATTACAACGCATTTCATCTCATCGGCGATGCATCCGGCCCTGTTTTTCTCTACGGTCAGGGCGCCGGAATGATGCCAACTGCCAGTGCGGTGGTCAGTGATATTATCTACATAGCACGCAATATTCTGAAAGGTGCAGCCGGTTGCTCCCCCCATCGAACGCAAAAAGAAGAAACTATGCCTGATATTAAACTTATGCCCATAGATAATATCGAAACAAAATACTATTTTCGATTTTCGGCCGTGGACAGGCCCGGTGTTCTTTCCAAGATATCCGGTATTCTGGGTGATAATAACATCAGTATTGCGACAGTTATCCAAAAGGCAAGACAGGAAGAGGGCGCTGTGCCTGTTGTTATGACTACTTATCGGGCCAGAGAAAAAGATGTGCGTAAGGCTTTGAAATTAATAGATAAACTTGACATAGTTCTGAACAAGACAATTATTATCCGCGTTGAGGATGAACTGCTTTAGATGTTCGGAACGATAGACTGATATTCTGGGGCCAATCTAGCAATGAAATATGTAGTCTTACTTGGTGATGGGATGGCGGATTATCCGACTGTTAAACTTGGTGGGAAAACACCGCTGCAATGCGCTTTCACACCTCATCTTGATGAGATTGCAGCTTGTGGCACGCTTGGTCTTGTTGATACAATTCCCGCCGGTTTTCCTCCAGGCAGCGATGTCGCCAATTTAAGCGTTCTAGGTTATGATCCCGTGCAACTCTACACTGGTCGGGGACCTCTGGAAGCCGCCAGCATGGGAGTAAATCTTGGTCCGAATGATGTTGCTTATCGCTGCAATCTTGTCACCATCGGCAACAAAAATACTGCTGATGCTTTCATGGACGATTTTACTGCCGGCCATATTTCGACTGCCGAGTCGAGCGAAATTATTCAGGACATCAATAAGCAGCTGGGATCTTCTCAATACCAGTTTTATCCGGGAGTCGGTTATCGGCATTTGTTTGTCTGGCGTAACTCACTGGCTGCTCCTAACACGACACCGCCTCATGATATCACCGGAAAAGCAATTGCACCGTATTTGCCCCAAGGCGATAATGCTGATGAAATTAATCTAGTCATGCAGAAAGCCTCCGAGATGTTGAATAATCATAGGACTAATATTGCACGATTGAATAATGGGAAAAAAGCCGCTAATTCCATCTGGCTTTGGGGACAAGGCAGAAAACCTAAGATTATACCCCTCGCTTCGAAATATGGACTGCAGGGTGGAATGATTTCAGCTGTTGATTTACTCAATGGTATTGGAGTGATAGCCGGATTAAAAATAATCCGCGTTCCGGGAGCAACCGGCTATATTGATACTAATTATGAAGGTAAGGCCAAAGCTGCCTTGGATGCTCTTAATTTCATGGATTTTATTTTCGTTCATCTGGAAGCTCCTGACGAAATGGGACATGAAGGAAATGCCGAAGGCAAAATTGAGGCTATCGAAAATTTTGATGAAAAGATCGTCGGGACAATTTTGAACAACATACGCTCCTTCGGCGATTTTAGAGTATTAGTGTTAAGCGATCACCCCACACCACTGGATTTAAAAACACACTCCGGCGATCCAAGCCCCTTTGCTGTCTTATCTTCGCGTAAAGAAGAAAATAAAGAGTCAGGTGATCCTTATAATGAAATTACGGCAAAAAAAAGCGGTATTTTAATTTCTCCCGGATATCTGCTCATGGATAAATTTATTCAGGATTGGAGAGTATTCGTTGGTTCATAATCTAAATTTAACGCCGGTGAGAGTAATTTTTGCTGATACAGACGCGATGGGCATAGTTTATTAAAGGAAAAGTACATAGAATACCGCAGATACTTCTCGACCTGAAAGCTAAATATAATATTAAAGGGGAATAAGATGGCCGCAAAATTGTCAAAAAAAGAACTCGAAAGGCCGGATGTTTTTCAATCCGGCATGGAAAGACTTACTGATTATATGGCGGAAAACAAGACACGCGTTTATGTCGTTGGTGTAGCTATAGGCTTAGCAATAATAATTGCGATAGGTATTTACTTTTACTGGAATAATTATCAAACATCGGCAATAGGCTTATACGCCAAAGCGCATGATAGTATGATTAAAAATGGAGATAAACCGGAGGCGGCAAAGGAAAGCATTCCCTTGTTCAAAGAATTGATCGATAAGTACCCCCGCAGTTGGAGCGCAAAAATAGCATGGTATAATCTGGGAAATATCTATTATAATCAAGGTGATATCGACAATGCTATCGGCGCCTACAAAAACTATATTTCAGTGACGGCAACGGATAATTCCGGGATTAGGTTTCTGGCAATGACTTCTCTTGGTTACTGCTATGAAAACAAAAAGGATTTTGCAACGGCATTGAATTATTTTGAACAAGCGCAAAAAACTAACAATAGCGGATTCGAAGCTATCGGTTATCGTAATATTGCACGAATATATGAACAAATGAATGACAAGAAAAAGGCTTTAGAAAATTATCAAAATGCACTACAAAAAACGGCAGATCCTGCCATGACTATTTTGATCAAACGCAAGATTGCAACTCTTAACTAAGAAACAATAATTGATCCGGAGGTTTAAGATTTGAAAATATTAATGTCAGGAAACGAGGCCATTGCCCGTGGTTTATATGAAGCCGGTGTCAGATTTGCCGCAGCATATCCCGGAACTCCGAGCACGGAAATTATGGAAGAATTTTCCAAATATGAAGGTGTTTACGCAGAATGGTCACCCAACGAAAAAGTAGCTCTGGAGGTGGCCATAGGTGCGGCCTTAGCCGGTGAAAAAGCAACTGCCATCATGAAACATGTTGGAGTCAATGTTGCAGCAGATCCGCTATTTACGGTCAGTTACACCGGAACAAATAGAGCGCTTGTGATCATATCTGCCGATGACCCTTCCTTGCATAGTTCACAAAACGAACAAGACAATCGAAACTATGCGAAGTTTGCTAAAATCCCGATGCTGGAGCCGTCAGATCCACAGGAAGCAAAAGAATTCGTCAAACTGGCTTTTGAGATCAGCGAAAAATTCGACACACCTGTTTTTTTGCGCACGACAACAAGGGTTTCTCATTCCAAGGCCGTTGTTTCTTTGGAAGATCCAATACCCTATACAGACAAAACCGGCATTTCTTATAATCCGGCAAAATTTGTCATGGTTCCGATAAATGCTCGTGCTCGGCGTAATGAAGTTGAAAAACGCACCCAGGATTTAACGGCATTTGCGGAGAGTTTCAGTGAAAATAAAATGGAGATCAACAACCCCGATGTTGGAATTATAACGGCAGGAATGCCTTATAACTATGCTAAAGATGTTTTCCCTCATTATTCGTACCTGAAATTAGGCATGGTTTATCCACTGCCGAAAAAATTAATCGGTGATTTTGCAGCTCGTGTTAATAATATTTATGTTATTGAAGAGTTGGACCCATATCTGGAAGATCAAATCAAAGCAATGGGTATTAAAGTAATCGGTAAGGAAATCTTTCCCTATACAAATGAATTTGATCCCGGAATTATCCAGAATGCAATAAATAGAGGGGACAGACCGGTCAATGCTGCTGTGAAAAGTATACCGCCACGCCCCCCCAATCTCTGCCCGGGGTGTCCGCACCGCGGCTTGTTTTATACTTTAAATAAACTTAAAGTATTTGTAACAGGAGATATTGGCTGTTACACGCTATCTTATATGAAACCATTAGAAGGATTGCATTCCTGTATCTGTATGGGGGCGAGCATTGGCATGGCTCATGGTATGAGTAAAGCTCTAAAGGCAAAAGGGCAGGGTAAGATAGTTGGTGTGATAGGCGATTCGACATTTATCCACTCAGGAATTACTCCTCTCTTAAATATGGCTTACAACAAAAGCAATGCCGTCATTATAATATGCGATAACAGTACAACAGCAATGACCGGTATGCAGGAGCACCCGGGAACAGGTTACACCATCCTGGGGGAAGAGGCAGTAAAACTTGATTTGGAAGTTCTGGTTTCGGCTCTGGGTATCAACAATATTAGAATCGTTGATCCTTATGATCTAAAAAACACCAGAGCGGTCATAAAAGAAGAACTGACCAAAGATGGTCCGTCAGTGGTAATTTCAAAAAGACCCTGTGTTTTATTCAAGCGCTCAAAAACAAAACCGCAAAAGGCATTACAGGTTGATCCGGAGAAATGTACCGGCTGTAAAGTATGCCTCGGCCTGGGATGTCCACCTATCTCCTGGAAAAAAATGGAGAGAAAAGAGGGCTCCAAAAGGGAAGGGATATCTGTAATAGACGAAAACCTCTGCAACGGCTGTGGCCTGTGCCTGCAAGTATGTAAATTCAATGCAATCAAATAATGAGGCAAATTAATGATGAATAGCGATGTGAGAAGTATTTTGCTGGCAGGTGTTGGTGGACAGGGCATCCTGCGAGCCAGTGATATCATGTGTATGGCTCTCATGGAAGCCGGACTTGATGTTAAAAAGAGTGAAGTACACGGAATGGCGCAACGCGGTGGCTGCGTTACCAGTCACGTTCGTTATGGCGAGAAAGTCTATTCTCCTCTGGCGAAATTGGGAAGTATTGACCTGTTGGTCGCTTTTGAAAAAATGGAGTCACTCCGCTATCTAAATTATTTAACTAAAGAAGCAACAATAATAGTTAATACCGAAGAAATCTATCCGCCGGCCGTTAATTCCGGCGATGTACCCTATCCGGAAGATTCTGTTGCTTTTCTAAAAAGCCATTATAAACAAGTAAAAGAAATCGATGCAACAGCTCTGGCGATAGAAGCAGGCAACATAAAGGCTGCCAATGTTGTACTTTTGGGCGCAATTTCTAATTTAATGGATATACCATTAAATATTTGGCAAGAGGTTATCAAGAAGGCCTTCTCGGATAAATTAGTACAAATGAATCTGACAGCTTTCCTTAAAGGAAGAGCCAATTAATATTTTTTTAGGTGGGTCGTAATATGGCTGAAGACTACTATCAAACACTGGGCATAGCGAAGACGGCATCAGCTGATGAGATTAAGAAAGCTTACCGAAAATTGGCCGTGAAATGGCATCCTGATAAAAATCCCAATAACAAAGCTGCCGCTGAAGAAAAATTTAAAAAAATCAGTGAAGCATATGCCGTGCTTAGCGATGCGAAAAAGCGTCAGCAATATGACACTTATGGTTCGGCAGACCAGTTCCGTCAGCAATATTCTCAAGAAGATATTTTTCGCGGCGCAAACCTGGACGAGATTTTGAGAAGTTTTGGTTTCGGAGGACCCAGAAGCGGCAGATCAACCACCTTTCGTACAAGTAGAAGAGGCGGTAGTTTCCAGGATCATGAAGATCCTTTCGCCGGCCTCTTTGGAGGCATGGGTGGTGGAGGACAGCAATACTCTCAGATGCAAGAAAAAGGACAGGACGTTGAATACAATCTTTCGATATCATTAGAAGAATCTGTTTATGGAGCCGATAAAAAACTCTCCCTGCAAATCGAAAACCGAACTGAAGAAATCAGTGTTAAAATACCTGCCGGTATAAGCACCGGTAAAAAATTGAGATTGCCCGGAAAAGGCCTGGGAGGATACAACGGAGGACCTAACGGAGATTTATATTTAAATATTAATGTTTTACCTCATCCTTTTTTTTCCCGGGATGGTAACGATTTGTATATAGAGAAAAATATAAAATTTACCCAGGCAGCACTCGGCACTATCATTGAAGTTCCGACTCTCGACGGCACTATTAAAAGACTGAAAATATCACCCGGTACTCAAAACAACACGAAAATAAGAATGAAAGGCTACGGTGTCCCCGGACTTAAAGGAAATATTAAAGGCGATCAATACGTCAAGATCACAGTGGAAATTCCGAAAAAATTGTCCGAACGTCAGCAAAAAATCATTAAACAGTTAGCTGATGATGGCATTTAAAGCACGCGAAGACTGTTTGGCCACAGGAATTGGGAAAGATTATTTCGAATTTGAAACTGGTTACATTGCGAACCATATCATAAAATAACTAATCTTTTTTTACCTTTAATTCATTTCAAGAACTCTGTACTTGACTGCTAATATTTTTATTGTGTCTAATAAGATATGTTATGTCTACTTAGTGTTAATAATCTATATTTTTTATTGTTCATTCAATTTTTTATACTAATTCAATCTGCCCAGTTGCGCCCATTTCGCTGCCGCATATAATTATTATCCCTCTTACTCCCGAAATTTTCATTCCATAATCCAGGGCTTTTTTTATGTCTTTTCTGCTCTTTATTTTGTTGCCGATTGCCGAAGCAGCAGCATCGGCAAGTGTTGCAGACATAGAAGTTACACAGACAGCATCAGCGCTGCCGAAACTCAAAGACGGTCCGACAGTGGCTGATGAAGTACATATTCCTAATGGAGAATCTTCAGGTTTTACAATTATTTTAACTTTATAACTTAAAGTTGATTCTCCGGCATAAACGGCAACTGTCAACCTGTTCTTAGTTTGCAGAAAGATATCACCGCCGTTTTCAATAACGAGATTTTCTGTCAGTTTAAGTAGATCATATCCTACAAACTCGGCAACGGCGCCGGCGACTGACGCCATCGGCCCTACTCCGCAGGTTTTCGCTTTTTTAAGCATGTTCCGGATAATCGGCGGCGCCAAATTATCTAAAGGAAGAGGTAGCAGAGATGTACGAAATTCCGGATGATTTTTAATATATTGTTCTAGAAAGTATCTTTGCTTGATCAATGATTCTTCAGCTCTGGAAGCCAGGTTTGTATCTGAACCGATAAAAAGATCGCTTTCGGAGATTTTAACTCTGTATGAAACTAAATTATCTTTATTTATTAGAGCTCTATATGTTCTTTCTTCATGGTTCATATTAATATATTAACTATAAGTTGTGGCACCCTCACCCAATATACTATCGGCATCCCTTTTTAACTTATCATTAATATCCAGACGCATTTGATCTCCTAAATAGACAATTGTTTCACTATTTCCATTAACAATGTGTATATAACTTTCGCATTTACCTTGATATTTTTTGATGGCGTCTCCCAAGCAAACAATAGTTTCGGGTAAAATCGTATCTGCGTTGACTAAAAATCGAATTTGTTTATAAGGATTCTCCAGGGCTTTTGCCAGAGAGATTACTTCTTGAGCAATGATCTTAAGGGATTCGTCTCCGACATCAATCATCCCCTGAATGATAATTGGCTCATCCGCATGGAGCAGATCATAATATTTCTTATATGTATCCGACCAAAAGATTATATTCGCCGAACCCTGCAAATCTTCCAGAACAATATTGCACATTACGTCTTTGCGCCTGGTAGGCCTTTCCACAAGGGAACTGATTACACCGGCAATTGTAATTACATCCTTATCTCTTTTTAAACTTAAGGTATTGGAATTAGAATTCGCGACCAGTTTTAATTTATCTGCATACCCGTGCAAGGGATGGCCGGTAATATAAAAACCCAAGGTTTCTTTCTCTATTGACAATAGTTCTTTACGATCCCATTCGGGAACGCGCGGAATTTGGTATGAACCATTTCCCTTATCATTTGATGATCCTGAATTCTCCAATTCGTCAAAGAAACTAGCCTGATTACTTAATAAATCCTTTTGTTTACGTTGCGCCTCTTCCATGGCTTGATCCAAACATTCCATGAGCTGACGGCGATAATAACCCAGTGAATCAAACGACCCGCATTTAGTCAGGCTCTCGATGACCCTTCTGTTGACTTTGCGCAGATCAACCCGGCTCAAAAAATCCATAAAAGAGTTGAAATTTGCAGTTTCGCGCATAGCAATAATCGATTCAATTGCCGCCTCTCCAACATTTTTAACTGCAGCCAGCCCAAACCGAATATTTTCTCCCGAAATACTGAAGTCTTTTTGAGATTCATTGATATCCGGTGGCAGAACATTGATCCCCATTTCCTTGCAGTTATTCATGTGCCTGATGATCTTGTCACGATTATCTTTTTCGGAAGTGAGCAATGCGGCCATAAAAGCAACCGGATAATGCGCTTTAAGATAAGCGGTCTGATAAGTTATTATTGCATAAGCGGCGCTATGAGACTTATTGAAACCATATTCGGCAAAAGTTTCCATCTGCTCCCAAATTATTTTTGCCTTGTTATCGTTTATTTTTTGCTTCTTTGCCCCTTCGAGAAACTTTGGTTTCTCCTTTTCCATTGCCGAAACTTGCTTTTTACCCATGACTTTGCGTAGAGTGTCGGCCTGGGCCATTGTGTATCCGCCAATAGCATTGGCAATCTGCATGACCTGTTCCTGATACAGGATAATGCCGTAGGTTTCTTTCAGAATCGCTTCCAGTTGCGGTAGTTCATATGTAATTTGCGTTTTGCCCTGTTTACGCGCAATGAATTCAGGAATCATCTTCATGGGGCCGGGGCGATATGCAGCTATCAAAGCTATTATATCTTCAATACGATCGGGTTTAAAATTAACAAGAAGATCTTTCATGCCGGAACTTTCCAACTGGAAAACACCGTCAGTGTCACCTTTCATCAAAAGCTTATATGTTTCTTCATCATCGAGAGGTAGATTGTTGATATCAATATTAATATTGTGAGATTCCTTGATAAAGTCAACGGCATTGTTAATCACTGTCAGAGTCTTGAGTCCCAGGAAGTCAAATTTCGTTAATCCGACTGCCTCAATATCTTTCATGGAATATTGAGATACTATATCGTCTTTCGGAGCGAATAGAGGGACTCTTTCGACCAACGGGGCATCCGAAATAACGACACCGGCAGCGTGAACCGAAGAATGGCGGTTAAGACCTTCCAAAACAAGTGAAAGTGACAGCAGTTTATCTATTTGTGGATTCTTCTTGCGTTCGTCGGCAAAGCGGGGCTCCATTTTAAAAGCTTCTGCGAGTGTAATATTCAAAACATTGGGAACAAGTTTGGCGATGCGGTCAGCGTCGCTATAAGGAATATTGAGCGCTCTTCCGACATCGCGGATAACCCCCTTGGCCATCATCTTACCAAAAGTACAGATCTGAGTAACTTTATCCTTGCCGTATTTATCCGTCACATATTTAATGATTTCACCGCGGCGTTCCTGACAGAAGTCAATATCAATATCCGGCATGCTGATACGATCCGGATTCAGAAATCTTTCAAAAAACAGACCGTAGCGCAGCGGATCAATATCAGTGATGCGAATGGCATAAGCGACAAGAGATCCTGCTGCCGATCCTCGGCCAGGCCCTACCGGAACATTATTATGTTTAGCGTGCTTGATAAAATCGGAAACGATCAGAAAATATCCGGCAAATCCCATTTTTTTAATGATTTCCAATTCCGTATTCAGGCGTTTGAGATATCTTGTCCGAACAACAGCTTCGTCTTCTTTCTGGTATTTCATGATTGACGGGATGAGTTTTTCCAGACCTTCTGTTGCCTTGCGCTCCAGATATTCTTCCAGAGTTTCCCCGGGGTTTTTGATTTCGAATTTCGGCAAATAAAACTTGCCGAATTCAAAAGTGAGATTGCATCTTTCGGCAATACTGACAGTGTTGGATATAGCTTCCGGTGTAGCGGCAAAAAGCGTCTGCATCTCCTCCGGGGATCGCACATAAAACTGATCCGAAGACATAGACATCCGATCGTTGTCTTCGATGGTTTTACCTGTTTGGATGCATAAAAGGATATTGTGTGCTTCCGCGTGTTCGATATTCAGATAATGACAGTCGTTGGTGGCGACAAGAGGAATGGAGAGCTCTTTGCTTAATTCAATCAGACCCTTGTTGGCGGTTTTCTGCTCGGGAATACCGTTTTCCATCATTTCCAGATAGAAATTTTCCTCACCGAAAATTTCTTGATATTCACGGGCCGCCTTCCTGGCTTCGTCCATATTTCCCCGGACGATATGCGAGGCGATTTCGCCATGGAGACAGGCACTGGAAACGATGAGACCTTCGGAACATTCTTTAAGGAGTTCTTTATCAACCCGGGGGCGGTAATAGAACCCTTCGAGGTGAGCAGCTGAGATCAGCTTCATTAAATTTCTATAACCTTGCATGTTTTTAACAAGAACAATCAGGTGACGTGTTGCTTCACCGATAGAGGATGTTGTCTTGTCAAACCTGCTGCGCGGCGCCACGTATAGCTCGCACCCAATGATGGGCTTAATGCCGTTGGCATAGGCCTGCTTATAAAAATCTATTGCTCCGAACATATTGCCGTGATCGGTGATGGCAATTGCCGGCATGGCAAATTCTTTAGCCTTTTTAAACAGCTCATTCAGACGGATCATTCCGTCGAGCAGACTATATTGCGTATGGACATGCAGATGAACAAATTCAGAATGTTTCATAGTTGGTTATATCTACTGCAGGTCAATCAATCCAGTAGTTAGGTGCTTCTTTAGTGATGATTACATCATGTACATGACTTTCTCTTAACCCGGCGGATGATATGCGCACAAAACGTGCTTTCTTCATCAACTCCGGTATTGTTCTGCACCCTACGTAACCCATACCGGCCTTGAAACCGCCGATAAGTTGTAAGATGCTGGCGGATAGCGAGCCGCGGAAAGGCACCCTTCCTTCGATACCTTCGGGAACGAGTTTAAGAGGTCCTTCAATATCATCCTGATAATAGCGATCGCGACTGCCCATCTTCATTGCTTCGAGTGATCCCATGCCGCGATAAACTTTATAGCTTCTGCCCTGAAACAAAATCGTTTCCCCCGGACTTTCTTCAGTCCCGGCAAACAAGCCGCCAATCATAATGCTATGAGCCCCGCAGCCGATGGCTTTAACAATATCACCCGAATATTTGATGCCTCCGTCAGCTATCACCGGAATACCATGTTGAGAAGCAACTTTGCAGGCTTCACGAATTGCTGACATTTGCGGCACTCCTACCCCGGCAATAATTCGAGTGGTGCAGATCGAACCAGGGCCTACACCGACTTTTACCGCATCAATACCGGCGTCAATCAATGCTTTTGCTCCTTCCATAGTTGCCACATTGCCGGCGATTAATTCACACTTGGGGAAATCAGCTTTTGTCGCTTGAATTGCCTTGATTACTCCTGCGGAATGGCCATGCGATGTATCAATGCAGATAACATCAGCTCCAGCCGCCAATAATGCTGCTATTCTTTGTTCCCGGTCAATAATCCCGACGGCAGCGCCGACTCGCAGGCGGCCATATGAATCTTTACAGGCATTAGGATACTTACGAATCTTTTCTATGTCCTTTATTGTAATCAGACCTCTTAATTTGTATTCATCATCAACAACCAGTAATTTTTCAATGCGATGCTTGTGGAGCAGTTTCTTGGAATCCTCCAGGGAGATGCTGGAGGAAACGGTTACCAGATTCTTTTTAGTCATAACATTAGAAACTTTTTGCTCCATATTCTCTTCAAATCTTAAATCGCGATTTGTCAAAATACCAACCAGTTTCCCTTTTTTTACAACAGGTACGCCGGATATTGAATATTTATTCATTAATTCCAGGGCATCGCCGACCTTACGATCAGGTTCAATCGTGATCGGATCAACGATCATGCCGCTTTCCGATTTTTTTACACGATCAACCTCGACGGCCTGGCGTTCAATGCTCATATTGCGATGAATTATTCCAATGCCACCCTCCTGAGCCATGCAGATGGCCGTTCGTGATTCTGTTACGGTGTCCATGGCGGCTGATATTATTGGAATATTCAACTTAATGTTTTTCGTTAACAATGTGGATGTGTCCACATCCCGCGGCAGGATGTCAGAATCCGCCGGCAGGAGCAGCAGATCATCAAAAGTCAAAGCATCTTTTACTACATCGTCTAGCATTGTTACCTCCGCAATTAGAATAAGTTGTTATTAATGAGATATTTTTCTTTGTTCAGGTTGATAAAAAAACTATTTTCCTTTTCTTCCTGTTCAATGAATTCAGCCAATTGATAGTAACTGTTCCGGGAAAAACGGGCGGGAAATTTTCTGTTTTTCACCGCACAATAAAGCACATTATCCTTGCCCACATATAAAGTACCTAAGTCTAATTTTTCCAATGAATCATCCGTCAGCATAATATCAATACGATCTTCAGAGTTCTTTTCACTTCTTTTCCCATACACAGCCGCTACAACAAAAACAGTGTCTTCAACATCCAGCGGGCAGCGTTCATCGCCCATTTCTATAAAGTATTTACCACATTCGTCAATTTTAAGACTTTCAAAAAAAACGCACAATATTTCTTTGCGGAACATGTGTGCCCCGCGATAGTACCAGATACCTTCCTTGTCTATTTTAATGTCGCAACTTTCCATTTTCCATTAACCCACCCAAACGGGATAATAAGTAATTTTTCTTACTAGAAACTCTTTTTACTATCCAGCAGTATAGTTACCGGCCCATTATTAACCAGTTCAATTTGCATCATTTCCTGAAATTTACCGCAAGCCAGCTTTTTTACTTTTTGGGCGCCCTCCCCGACAAAATATTCATAAAGATCATTAGCCGTTAGAGGCTCTTCTGCACGGAAAAATGAAGGCCGGCGGCCTTTTGTGCAATCCCCCAATAAGGTAAACTGTGAAACCACCATCATTTCGCCGTCTATATCCAGCAAAGACAAATTCATCTTGCCCTGCTTGTCCTCAAAGATACGCAGGTTAATAGTTTTATCAAGAATATAATCAGCGTCAGATCTGAAATCTCCTTTTTCTATACCTAACAATACAAGTATCCCTTCGTTGATCGAGGAGATTTTTTCGTTGTTGATTCTGACACTTGCGCTGTTGACTCTCTGAATGACTGCACGCATTGACGATCTCGCTTAAAGTGGACGCATGTTAGCAACAAATTTAACTCTCTTCAAGTCATTTCTCTGAAAAAATAATTTAACAAAAACCTTTTTTTGTAAATAACCGAGCGGTGTGATAAAGAATTTGCCGATGAGTAAGAATATTCTTTTAATCAACCCGTGGATCTATGATTTTGCAGCATATGATTTCTGGCTAAAGCCACTCGGCCTTTTATACCTGGGGTCTCTCCTGCGTCGAAACAATCACCATATTCAGTTCATTGACTGCCTTGATCCTTATCATCCCGCCATGCAGTCAATAGGCAAAATACCGCAGCGTCATGCCTATGGTGACGGCAAATTCTTTCGGCAAGTTATAGAAAAACCGGAAAAATTAAAGATGATACCCAGGAATTTCTGCCGCTATGGCATAAGTCCGGATATTTTTCGCCGCGAACTTAACTGTCAGCAGAACACCGACGTCATTTTAATCACTTCGCTGATGACCTACTGGTACCCCGGAGTGACCGAATGTATTAAAATAATCAAAGAGATATTGCCGCATGTTCCTATTGTCCTGGGCGGGAAATACGCTACTTTATGTTACAATCATGCCGTTAAACACTCCGGGGCTGATTATATAATCAGCGGAAATGGAGAAAGACAAATCCTCCAGTTGCTATCCGATCTGTTTAATGAACAAATCACTTATGAGCCGGATATGGATAATCTTGATGCTCTCCCCTACCCTGCTTTTGATTTAGTCCGCCAACTAGAACAGATACCGCTGGCAACCTCCCGCGGTTGTCCGTTTAATTGCAGTTACTGCGCTTCTCATCTATTCAATGATAAGTTTTGCCGGCGGGACCCCATGAAAGTTGTTGATGAAATTGAATACTGGTATAATAATTTCGGTGTCAGGAATTTCACTTTTTATGATGATGCCCTTCTCGTCAATCCCTCAGATACGATTGTGCCCTTGCTGCAGGGAGTTAAAAAAAGAAATTTAGCTTGTAACTTTCACTGCCCCAACGGTCTGCATTTGAGGGAAATAACAAAAGAAATAAGCCAGTTGTTGTATAATTCGGGATTTAGGACTATTCGCTTCGGCTTTGAAACATCCGATATTAGCCGGCAAATAGAAACAGGGGGAAAAGTTAAAAACCAAGAACTCAAAAGTGCAGTAGCAGCTCTAAAAAGCGCCGGCTATTCGACTGATGATATCGGAATATACTTGCTATGCGGCCTGCCCGGCCAAAAAGCGGCGGAAGTCAGAGAAAGCATTGATTTTGTCAGGAAATGTGGAGCAAAACCAATACTGGCGGAATATTCGCCGATTCCCGGAACTAAAATGTGGGGACAGGCCGTAGCTTTATCCCCCTTTGACATTCAGGACGAACCGCTATATCATAACAACTCATTGCTGCCCTGCCGGAACAATGATTTTAGCCCTGCTGTTTATGAAGATTTTAAAAAGTCTCTGCGGACGGCTGCACAAGGATACCTGCGATGACTGTTTTGACCCGGATTAAATATGTTGCAATCATTGCTGTTTCATTATTTTTTTTAATTGTCGGGATAAACACATTAATAGGATGTTTTCGTTTAAAGAATCCTGTGGAATTTGTTATGTATTTATTTTCATCCTCCCTGTTGATCTTGGTCAGTATCTCCGGTCTGATCTTCGTCTTCTTCCGGATATTTCCTCCAAAACAAAAAAGTGAGATCAATAATGATAAAAATTCATAAATTTCAGATAATATTCTTCGTTTTGCTGATATTTTTCTTTGTTGCCGGCCCTTCTTACGGATTCGATCTGGAAAAGAGGGTTATCAAAACAAAACTGAAAAACGGTTTGACCGTTTTGATGCTGGAGAGGCATGTAAGTCCTACAGTTTCTCTTTATATTCGATACCGTGTCGGAGCCGCTGATGAAACTGAAGGAGAGACAGGTGCCGCCCATTTCCTGGAACACATGATGTTCAAGGGAACCAAAACAATCGGTACAAAAAATTACCCTCGTGAAAAGAAGATACTGGTTGAGATAGAAAAAACGGGCGATGCCTTAGATAAAGAAAAAAGCCGGGGGCAAAATGCTGATCAGCAAAAAATCCAGGCGCTCAAAGCCACGTTGAGCAAATTGCAGGCTCAGCATAAAAAATATTTTATTCCCAATGAGATTGACCGGCTCTATACCGAAAATGGCGGCCTCGATATGAATGCATCAACCGGCCAGGATGTGACTACTTATCAAGTCAGCCTTCCGGCCAATAAAATTGAGCTCTGGGCAAGGATTGAATCCGATCGTTTGAGGAATCCGGTTTTCCGGGAATTCTATACTGAACGTGATGTAATCATGGAAGAACGGCGCCAGCGCGTGGAAACAGATCCTCACGGCAAATTATATGAACAGTTTCTCTCAACGGCTTTTAAAATTCATCCTTATGGAAGACCAATCATTGGAAGGCCTGCGGACATGATTAATCTGAAACCAGCTTCCATAAAGAACATGTTTCAAAAATATCAAGCACCGGACAGCATTGTAATTGCGGTAGTCGGTGATATTAAGCCGGATAATACGCTAAAATTAATAGAAAAATATTTTGGTGGAATTCCCCCGTCTCAGAAAATTCCCGCAGGAATTCCGGCGGAGCCTGCACAAACAGAAGAAAGAAGAGTAGTTGTGAACTTTGATGCTAATCCGCAGCTGCTTATCGGTTATCATAAACCAACTGCACCCGCCTACGAAGACTATGTGCTCGATGTTCTGGAAACAATTCTGACCAAAGGACGCACCAGCCGCCTGTATAATCTGCTTGTAACGGAGCTGGGAGTTGCCAAAAGCATCAGTGCCTACAATGGCACTCCGGGTACAAGATATCCCAACCTCTTTATGATATCAGCAGAGCCGCGCTTTCCCCATACCAACTCCCAATTGGAGAAGATCATCCTCCGGGAAATAGATAAGATAAAGTCGCAGCCGATATCCACTGCCGAGCTTCACAAAGCAAAGAAGCATTTAAGGATGGGATACATTAAAAGTCTGGATTCCAACTCCCAACTAGCTTCAACATTGTCTTATTATGAAGTATTGCTTGGTGACTATCGATATTTTGCCAATTATCTAAACACGATCGAAAAAGTTTCGCCAGGCGACATTCAAAACGCCGTTAAACGTTACTTCAGCAAAGAAAACCGCACGATTGCTGAATTAAATAAAAAGAAAGATTAATTGTAATATCGTATGCAGCAGAAAAATAATATCATTATCGTAAAATTGGCTTTGTTGATAGTTATGCTTATCGGTTCGCCGGCAGCTATCGCAGAAGCCTCTTCCCCCCTGAGTGCGCCCGAAAAACTGCATTATCCGCCACTGCAGTTTCATTTACCAAAAGCTGATCGGATCGTCCTGAGAAACGGGATCATACTTTATTTCCTGGAAGATCATGAATTGCCGGTAGTTACCATCAACGCCTTGATCAAGACAGGAACAATGTATGATCCCTTTGGAAAAGAAGGTGTAGCCGAATTAACCGCATATGTCATGAAAACCGGAGGAACAGAAAAATTAAGCAGCTCTGAAATTGACAATTCTTTTGATTCTATAGCCGCCTCTCCTTATATAACAGCTGCTCTTGATTCCGCTCAGATCCATTTCTCTTTATTAAATAAAGATGTCGATCAAGGGCTTGATCTCTTAGCACAAATAATGATTGTCCCGGTTTTTGAACAAAAGAAATTTAATCTCGCCAAAGGATTAAAAGACGAAGAACTGCGAAGAGTAAAAGATGATCCGCAAAAGTTGGCTGTCCGTGAATTTAATAGATTGATCTATCGTGATAATCCCCGCGGGAGATTGGCCTCAGTGAAATCTCTGAAAAATATTCAAAGGGAAGATCTGATCGAGTTCCACCGTAATTTCTTCCGGCCGCAAAATGTCATGTTGGCCGTATCCGGTGATATCACCAGGGAAGAAGCCGTAAACAAAATGGAGCGATATTTTGGCGCTTGGCAATCCGCACAAAATCATGTCATTCCACCTTTACCTCCGCAGAATTTTCCTGCCGGAATTTATTACATAGACAAAGACATCCCTCAATCGACCATTATCCACGGTCATTTAGCACCCGGTAAAAATAATCCTGATTTTCATGCCTTTACTGTTTTCGATTTTATCATCGGCAGCGGCGGGTTTCCTTCCCGAATTTTCAGCGCAGTGCGCAATAACGAAGGTCTGGCCTACAGCGCCGGCAGTTTTTACCGCGCCAGGCCGGACCATGGTGTCTTCGCTGCCTATGCCTTTACTAAAACTGAATCCACTTTCAAGACCTTATCGCTGATTAATTCCGTATTGAAAAATGCTCAGGCACATACCATAACCCCGAAGGAGATCTCCTGGGCCAAAAAATCAATCAATAACGGCTTTATTTTTTCTTTCACTTCTCCCGAACAAATTAACTGGCAGCAAATGAAAAGGGAATATGACATGTTGCCTGCCGATTATCTTTCTTCATTTTGTGATAATATTGAAAAGATTCAGATTGACGATTTGCATAAAGTTGCCGTTAAGTATATGGACAGCAAAAGCAACATTACATTGATTTTAGGCAACATCAAGAAATTCGGGCAGCCACAAAGCGAGATTGGCCAACCGATTTTAATAACACCTGAAGAATAGGTATAATCATTATGATGAACAATAATTTGTTCAAGCGTGTTACCGACCGAATCGACTCATACCGTGACGCCATGATTGAATTGCAGATCGGACTTTGTGCCATTCCGGCTATAGGACCAGAAAATGGCGGGGATGGCGAATTGCTAAAAGCTGATTTTTTAAAAAAACGTCTGATAGATCTCGGATTTAAGAACTTCCAGCACTATAATGCTCAGGACCAGCGCGTTACATCAGGTACCAGACCTAATTTTGTTACAATAATTGAAGGTCAAAATAAATCTCGATTTGTCTGGATAATTACCCATCTGGATATAGTTCCACCAGGTGAAATTAAGCTTTGGAGCCATGATCCGTATAGCGCTTACGTAAAAAACGGTCATCTCTTTGGTCGTGGAGCAGAAGACAATCAGCAGGACATGGTGGCATCTATTTTTGCAGCGAAAGCCATTCTCGATGAAGGGTTAACAACACCGAATTCCATCGGTCTGGGATTTATTGCCGATGAAGAAACATCTGGTCGGACAGGACTCCATCATGTAATGGCTGTCAACGACAAACTCTTCGGACATGATGATTTAATCATCATCCCGGATTCGGGAAATTCTCAAGGTTCGCTGATAGAAATTGCTGAAAAAAGCATGCTGTGGATGAAAATTAAAACAACAGGCAAGCAATGCCATGCCAGTAAACCGCAGCTGGGTAATAATGCTTTTGTCGCCGCATCGCATTTGGTGACAAGACTTTCGGAACTTAAAAAATTATTTCCGAAATCTAATCCCCTATATGATCCTCCGGCAAGTACTTTTGAAGCGACCAAAAAAGAACCCAATGTGGGCAACGTAAATACCATTCCCGGTGAAGATATTTTTTATATAGATTGCCGGGTCCTTCCCGATTACAGATTGGACGATGTTGTTGAGGCAATAAATCTAATTGCCGGTAAAATTGAAAACAAATTCCAAGTAAACATAGAAATATCTCCGGTTTTTTACCTGCAATCTCCCCCCCCTACTCCTCCTGACTCGCCGGTTGTAATAGCATTACAGGAAGCAATCCGTAATGTTTATAACCTGAAAGCTTTTGCCGGTGGGGTCGGTGCCGGAACTTTAGCTTCTTATTTCCGGAGAAAGGGTTTTCCCGCCGCAGTCTGGTCTAAAAGCAGCCTGAACGCTCATCAACCCGATGAAAGCTGCCCGATTGACAACATGCTCGGTGATGCTAAAGTGTTTGCGCACATATTTTTGCAGAATTAATTGTCTGTTTATTTATATTGCAATGAATTAATGACGGTGATAGGAACTGGCGCTTAAATTTTGGTAATACCGGGCCGTCGAGCGAGACTGCCCGGAAGATAAAAAAACCATAAATATTAATCTTGAGGTCGATCACCTTTTGAAGCTTAAAGCTAAAACCATGCTTGTAGAGAAACTTTCCTTTACAAACCATGATTTACTGAAAAATCTGTGCGGAGAAAACGATAAGAATTTAAAACTTATCGAAAAACTGGAACCTGTTCGCGTAAAAGCCTGGGGAAACCATATCTCTGTCTCAGGTCAGGAAAACAACACAAAAAAAATAAGTTCTTTGTTGCTGCAGCTTTATTCAATCATGGAGAAAGGATGGCATATCCATCCCTCTGACATTGACTATGCCCACCGCATTCTTTCCGAAGATATTACCTTCGAACTGTCAAGGATATTCCTCGATACTGTATTTATCTCATCTAAAAAAAGAATAATTACACCCAAAAGTATCGCTCAAAGGCTCTATATCGAATATATGAGAAATTTTGATATGGTTTTCGCAATCGGACCTGCCGGAACGGGAAAAACATATCTGGCAATGGCAATGGCGGTATCCTTTTTGCTCGAAAAGAAAGTTCAGCGCATCATCCTGGCGCGTCCGGCAGTTGAAGCTGGTGAACGACTTGGCTTTCTACCCGGGGATTTAGCCGAGAAAGTTAATCCTTATTTGCGCCCTCTATATGACGCTCTTTACGATATGGTTGATCCGGATAAAGCCTCTGCCCTCATCGGTAAAAATTTCATTGAAGTTGCACCACTGGCCTTCATGAGAGGAAGAACTCTCAACGATTCTTTTGTCATCCTGGATGAAGCACAAAACACCACCTCCGAACAGATGAAAATGTTCTTAACGCGATTGGGATACGGTTCGAAAGCAGTCATCACTGGTGATGTCACACAGGTTGACTTGCCTCAGGAAAAAACATCCGGTTTAATAGAAGCTGAAAATATACTTAACGGCATAGACCGTATTCGCTTTATTCATTTTTCGGAAATTGATGTTGTCCGTCATCCGCTGGTACAAGATATTATCAAAGCCTACGCTCCCCTTGATAAGGCAAAAAGAAATAATTCCGCCGGATAAAATAAATATTATGGATATTATCGATTCTGTAACAAAAAAAGCTGCGAATCTCTTCAAGATGTTTATAAAAAAGCATATTCTTTCCTTGAGTTTTCTGACTAATGCTGTTTACCAGCGGTGGACTATTGCTATTGTTCTTTGCATAATTTTATCTATTATCCTGGCACCGGATATTCACTTAATTAACCCGAAATATTCAGTAGGGGTGATCAGCCCCAAAGATATCAAAGCGGACCGTGATTTCTTAGTTGAAGACATAGAATCAACTGAACAAAAGAAGATTGACGCGGCAAACAATATTAAGTCCGTTTATGATTATGACAGCAATGTAAATGAAAATATTAAAGCAAATTTATTTAAGGCTCTTAATGCTGAACTTGGACAAAAGTTTTCCAGTAAGTTGTATCAGAAAGTCAACCGTTTTATCATTCCCTTTTATGAAAACATTTATATTACCAATAATGGTCTTACCGCAACTGACAAACAAAAAGGTATTACTTTAAGAAATTATGAGGCACAAACAGAAGAAGATCTCGAAGATATCAGCCAAGTATTAGCCATGAGACAGGCAGAGGCAGCACTTGGAAAAATTATTAACACACATTTCTCTACAGAAGATCAGGATTTAAAGCATGTAATCTTCAACGCATGCAAAAAAATAACCTTACCCAATCTATCTTTTAACAAAGGAGCTACAGAAAAGAAAAAAGCTGCTGCAATGGAAGATATCAAGCCGGTATTTTTTCAAGTTCAAAGAAATGAGATGATTGTTCGTGAAGGAGAAAAAATAACTCCGAGAGAGATAGCAAAATTAAATGCCTTCTATAAGGCTACCGGAGACAATCGTTTTTCCGGCATTGCCGTTATTCTCGGTATATTCTTCACCACACTCTTTCTCAGTCTCGTTCTTTACTTTTGGCGGACAAGAAACTGGCTTAAAACACCACACACATCCAATGTTGATTTACTTATCTTCGGCTTTATTATCATTTTACAGCTAATATTCGTTAAAATCGGCATTTTTATATCGGGTGCAGTCAATAGAGCTTTTCCCTTTATATCAATCGAATCCTGTTTCTTTGCCATACCATTTGCGATGGGAGCAATGTTAATTGCAATATTAATCAACCGGAATGTTGCTCTCATTATCGGAGTGTTTTCATCTTTCCTGATCGGTTTTCTCTACGATGAGAAAATAATTTTCCCGCTATATTCATTTCTTGGTTCTGTCGCCGCTTCCTACAAAATAGTCAACTATCGTCAGCGATCAGCTTTTCTGAAGGTAGGAATATTCCTGGGCGTAATGAATATGGCGGCTATTTTTTGTTTAAATCTTGTATCCGGAAATCTGCTCCATGATTTATTCTGGCGGCTCCTGGCTGGATTTGCCGGAGGTATGATAACGGGGATCGTTGTTGCAGGAATAACGCCGATTTTTGAGAGCATGTTTGGCATCATGACTGATATTAAGCTTTTAGAATTGGCTAATCTCAATCAGCCTATTTTTCAGAAAATGATTATCGAAGCACCCGGAACTTATCATCACAGTATTATCGTGGCCTCACTGGTTGAAGCGGCTTGTGAAGCCATTGGAGCCAATCCCATCCTGGCTAAAGTCAGCGCCTATTATCATGACATCGGAAAGCTGAAAAAACCGCAGTATTTTATTGAAAACCAGACTAAGAACGAAAATAAGCATGACAAACTGTCTCCCAAAATGAGCAGCCTGGTCATAATTTCTCACGTTAAAGATGGTTGTGAACTGGCTCATGAAGCTAAACTGGGCAGGCAAATTATCAATATAATCCGTGAAAGTCACGGCACCAGTATTGTCAGCTATTTTTATGATAAGGCAAAAAAGGATAAAGACGAATCGATCCGTTCCTTGTCGGAAAATTATTTTCGTTATCCCGGACCCAAACCGCAAACAAAGGAAGCGGGCCTGGTTATGCTGGGGGATGTAGTGGAAGCGTCTTCGCGGACGCTTTCCAATCCTACCCCTTCCAGAATTCGTTCATTGGTGAGAGAAAGAATTGAACGTATTTATACCGACGGGCAGCTGGATAATTGCGAGTTAACGTTGCATGACCTGAACACTATTGCGGAGACTTTTACAAGAATTCTCAACGGTATTTTCCACCAGCGCATCGACTATCCGGAGCAAACCCCAAAAGATATTAACGGAAGAAAAGACAAGAATGAAAATATTAATAGATAATATGCAGCACAAACTTAAAATCGATAAACGAAAACTGCGCAGTGTCACCTTTACTCTCTTAAAATACCTCTCCTGTGCGGATAAAGAAATCAGCCTGTGTTTTGTTGATGACAACACTATTAAGCAGTTAAACAAACAATACCGGCATAAAAACAAGCCTACCAATGTCCTTTCTTTTTCGTTGCAGGAAGGAGAATTCGGCAGTATAAATCCGGATATTCTGGGGGATATTGTAATTTCCGTCGATACGGCAAAGGAAGATGCAATAAAAAAATCTGTTTCTATTGAGCGGGAATTTAATTTTTTAATTATTCATGGTCTTTTACATTTGCTGGGATACAACCATGAAAACTCCCCTAAAGAAAAGGCAAGAATAATGCAAAAAAAAGAAGAGGAATTGCTTAAATTCTTATATAAGGCTGATCAGCGTTAGCTCTTCCCGATCCATCTTTGTGTAAACGCTCATTGGAATATCCAATCCCTGCCCATTATCTTGTCTTTTTACCCGTTCTTTTTATCGGAATTACTTTTTCCTTCGGAAACATTGTCTGCATCAGCTTTTGTGACTTTTAACACCTGGCCGATCCGAATGGAATTGCTCTTCAAATTATTCATCTTTTTAAGTTGAGGCACAGATACATCAAAGCGCTTGGCAATATTTAAAAGCGTGTCACCTTTTTTTACTTTATACTGCTGATTTGCTTCGGCTAAAGTACTTCTATTCTTACTTGATTTCACATCCGACTTATTTTTAACTATGCGAGTTACCTGAATCACCGGCACTCTCAATACTTGTCCGACAACCAATCGCTTTTTTGTGCTGATGTTGTTGTATGAGGCAATTGTGGAAGGAGAAATTTTATATCTTTTAGCGATGGACGCAATCGTTTCGCCTTGCTTTACGCGATGTTTTGCCAACACCATGCGACCTCGACCGGCAGCGGCCGCAAGCCTCGGCTTTTCACTTTCGGGGATTTCGGCGACAACTAATTTGAATTTTGATACATAATCAACAGGAACTTTTAAATCATATTCTTTGTCCGGTGTTATTCTATAGCGTAATTCCGAATTCAATAAATTCAATGTCTCCTCCGGTACTTCAATTTTAGCTGCTATATCCTGAAGTTTCATTATTTTATTAACTTTAACAAATTCGTAGGCGATTGGTTTTTCTATATCTGCGCCTAAATTCATTCCATACTTCTTAGGATCTCTAATTATATGTAGAGTTGCTAAAAACCGCGGAACATAACGTGCCGTTTCGTTAGGCAACTGTCTATACAGGTCCCAAAACCGGTCAAAGTAATTAATGTGTTGCCGGGAGATAACTCTCAGCACCCTTCCCTCCCCACAGTTGTATGCAGCCAATACAGTAAGCCAATCTCCAAACATGCCGTGTAACTCTTTTAAATAGGCAATTGCGGCTTCCGTAGACTTTTCAACGTCCATTCGTTCATCTATCCATTCATCACGGCTAAGGCCAAATTTATAGCCCGTAGAAGGAATAAATTGCCAGAGACCCAGAGCACGGGCACGAGATAATGCCAATATTTTAAAGCCGCTTTCCACCAGCGGCAGCCAGGATAGTTCTTCCGGGATTCCGGCCTTCTTCAATTCTCTTATCATAATAGGACGGTACATTCCGGAGCGCTGATATGATGAAATAAAAAAATCACGTTCATAGCCTTGAAAAGAACGAATTTCCTTCTCTACGTCAGGGTTCATAATCAATGGGATTTCACTGGCTATACCATTTGTGACAGTTTGTTTCGAGGAATACGCGGCTAAAATTCGTTTGGATATTAGAAGGCGTAAATCATCTTTTTCCCGGGCAACCGCCGGGTCACCATTGGTATCAAGAATCAAAGCGTAAGCTTTATCCAGGATATTTAATGTGTTTTCGACATCTCCCTTTTCCCAGTAATTATCTGCGACTTCCAGTAAATCCAGAGCCTTTTCCATCATGTCCTGTTCATCTTCTTCCTGCGCATCCTTCTGCGTCTGGGTAAGAGGCATCTTGTTTTCTGATTTAACATCAGTTTTATTTTTCGTAATTGATATCCTTTTATCTTCGCTTTTTTTAGCTTGATTATCGCTGTTGATAATTGACTTTTCAGTAAATAATCTATCGAGTGCAATTTGAGCATTGCACAATGCCGGTAAGATGAAAAATAAACCAGCGGCAAAAAAACCGACAGTTGCAGAATTATTTATTTTTACCATGGGAAAAGGCTCCTTAGTGAGTTTCAGAAATGCAGAGGGAAAACCCTCTTTTCTTGATTCCGATCAGCGACCGATTGCGGATCGAGGGCAGTCTTATAACATACTTTAATGATTTTCCAAAAAAATAATTACTATTAACTCTGGCTGGAACCTGCTGGTATTTGATGCGCTGTATTATTCATGAGATAAGCCTGAATAAAGTCATCTATATCACCATCGAGCACTCGGTTTGCGTTTCCGTTTTCTAAATTAGTTCTGTGATCCTTGACCATTTTATAGGGGTGTAAAACATATGACCGGATCTGGCTTCCCCAAGCGATATCTTTTTTTAATTTATTTTCTTCGCTGATTTTATCATTTCTTTGTTGCAACTCCATTTCGTAAAGCCTCGATTTTAAATATTTCATGGCCATCGATTTATTCTTATGCTGGGAGCGCTCGTTTTGACACTGGACGACTATTCCTGTGGGCAAATGGGTAATTCTCACTGCGGAATCTGTCTTGTTCACATGCTGACCGCCTTTGCCACCGGCGCGAAATGTGTCTATGCGCAGTTCTTTTTCATCTATATCAATTATTATCGCATCGTCAACCTCCGGATAGACATCAACAGAGGCAAAGGATGTATGACGACGGGCACTGGCATCAAATGGGGATATGCGCACTAAACGGTGAATGCCGATCTCGGCCTTGGCGTAACCATAAGCGTATTCTCCTTCCAGAGTGAAGGTAACGCTTTTTATTCCCGCTTCGTCACCCGGCAGAGAATCGATGATCTTAGTGGCAAATCCTTTTTTTTCCGCCCAGCGCAAATACATTCTTAACAGCATTTCCGCCCAGTCCTGAGCTTCTGTTCCGCCGGCTCCGGCATGTATTGAGATGATAGCATTCATCGGATCCTGCTCACTGGCGAGCATCATTTTTAATTCATCCTGACGGACAAGTGCATTTAATTGATCCAACTCATCCGCCAGGTCGCTAAGCACTTGATCATCTTTCTCCTGCAGGGCGATTATCTGGAGATTTTCAATGTCGCTTATATGATTGCTGAATCTTTTCCAATTATTCAACTTCTCGGTAAGCTTAGTTTTTTTCTGTAATATTTCCCGGGCATTGGCCTGATCGTCCCAGAAATCATTTTTCAAAGATAACATCTCCATATCTTTAATTTTTAATTCCATTTCCGGAACGTCAAAGACATTCCCCTATATATTGAATGCGCTTTTTTAAATCATTGATCGCTTCTTGAATATTTTCTACCGGCATTTCCCTTCCTCCTCATTATTAAAATTAAAACAAAATAAAACGCAACCAACCCAAAACAGATAAAAACCAGAACATCTCCACATCTTGTATATATTGTCTGTATATTGGAAAATTTAATATTTCCTTTTAGCAAAGCTTTTTCGAAAATGTTGGTTTTCCCGACAACCTGCCCCATTGGATCAACAATTGCTGTAATACCTGTATTGGCGGCTCGAACCAGATAAAGTCTGGTTTCTACCGCTCTAAATACAGTCATAGAAAAATGCTGAAAAGGTGCCGAGGTGGCTCCAAACCAGGCATCATTGGTTATATTAACTAATAATTCGGCGCCCTCTTTCTTATATGTTCTGGCGGCAAAAGGCAAGATTCCTTCGTAACAAATTAAGATTCCTATTTTTTTGTTGTCCATTGCTAAAGGGATGTAACCGCTCCCGGCAGTGAAGTCACCCATACCCGCCGTCAGCTTCTTAATAAAAGGAAAAATATTGCGCAGTGGCACATATTCACCATAGGGAACAAGATGAACTTTATTATACTTTCCTTTGATTTCTCCATCCGGCGATAAAAGATAAGAACTGTTATAGTAATTGGTATCTTTGGGGGTTTTATCATAGCTCGTTGATCCAAAAATAAACCAACTTTTTGTTGTTAACGCTACATCTCGAACTTGCTTTTGCAGGCTGTTGGCATCCTGATAATTAAAAGGCAGAGCTGTTTCCGGCCAGACAATTAAGCTCCCTTTTATCGGAGCGTTTTGCAGTGACAGTTGCTCATAAATATTAACTGTTTCCTTCTGAAAACCCTCGTTCCATTTGATGGACTGATCAATATTCCCTTGAATCAATATAACTTCCGTTTCTGCTTCATTTTGTAAAGCCTGCTCAATCTGACTTGACCTCTGGACGCCGTAGATTAAGACTCCGGATATAAGTAAAATCAAAGCAATTGTTAAAACAAATTTCTTTTTGGCCGTTTCGGTAAAAAAACAAAAAATTGATGCATTTACTAAAACAATTAAGAATGACAATCCATAAACACCCGTAATATCTGATATTTGAATAAGATACTTGTTCAAATATTGTGAATAGCCGAGATTCTCCCAAGGAAATCCGGTAAACAGATAGGATTTACAATATTCAAGACAAATCCATAAAACCGGGGCAAGAAGATAAAGAGCAATATTTTTCCGGAAAAATATAATGCCGGCTGCAAATACCGCCAGGTAGAGGCTTAAGTAACTTGACAGCAAAAGCATTAATATAATTCCAAGATATAGGGGCAGATAGCCATAATTGACTACGACGTATGCAATCCAATAGAGCAGACCCACATGACAAATCAGTCCCGTGATAAACCCCAAAAGCAAACCCTGTCGTAATGAAGTCGCTTCGCTTATCGCCCGGAATAATGGAATCAGTGCAATGAAAGCCAGAAAACCGGAACCATATTTGGGAAACGACAAAAAAAGCAATACTCCACTGGCTGTCGCTAAAAAAATTGCGTTCCAGGTCAGCGATTTTTTGAATTTTGAAGAAGATATTGCAACTCTTTCTTCTTTTGCCTTGCGGTTATTTTGGACCACTCTGGTTCTCAATTAATTTTATTTTGATTTTTTTGATGCTTCGTTCGTCGGCATTTTCAATAAATATTTCTATGCATTCAATCACAAATTTTTCTCCGGTTAGCGGAATTCTCTTTATCGTATTTAAAATAAATCCACTGAGCGTTTCATAGCGGCCCTTCTCCAGGGAGATGTTTAAATATTCTTCGATTTTTTCAATCTCCGTTCTGCCTTCTACAACCAAAGAGCCATCAGGCGCCTTTATAATTCCTTCAGAGGCGTTGACAGCTTCGTGATCGTCTGGAATCTCCCCCACTATTTCTTCCAACAAGTCTTCCAGAGTCACTAACCCGGATGTTCCTCCGTATTCATCAATTACAATTGCGATATGCTTTTTATTTTCTTTTAATTCATGAAAAAGTAAATGGGTGTTTTTTGTTTCCGGAATATAATAAGGCTTGGTCAGTACTGCCAGAATATCTTCTTTTGTGATTAGTTCTCTCCTGAAAATAAGTAAATCCTTGACATTTAAAATTCCGATAATGTTGTCTATAGTATCACGATAAACCGGAATTCGCGTATGTCTTGATTCTATCACTTCCTGAAGAATTTCCTCTATCGGTGCCAGTGTGCTTACTGCGCGAATTTCAGTACGAGGAATCATTATCTCTCTGACCAAGATATGGGTGAAATCTAAAATATTTTCGATCATTTTTCGCGATGAGCTATCCATCAGACCGAAATTATGCGCTTTCTTTAAGATATTTTCAATTTCCTGTCTTATGTATTCATGACTGCGCCAGAAAAAAATACTTTGCCTGTTCATCATGGTAAAAGAATTTCTCCTTAGCTTGATAGAGCGCGCAAATACTCCGGTCACTTTATTCTTCAATTAGGTACATCAATTACTGACATGATATTTATAACTCTTTCTTTATAATCTTTCCTCTGGATGAAAAATTACTAGATAACCTGTAAAAAAGCAAGTCACGGATAAAACATATCGCCGGCAAAGCATAGAATATTGATTACATCTGCCCATCGTAAAGCATAAAAAAAGGGAGCCACCAAAACTGGCTGACTCCCTTAGATTTTCTGGCGGGGCCGATGGGACTTGAACCCACGCCCTCCGGCGTGACAGGCCGGCGTTATAACCAACTTAACTACGACCCCAAAAAATACCTGTGACATCCACGGTGTAAGCGTGGCGCTCTCCCAGCTGAGCTACCCGCCCGCTATCCCCTTAGGAGCCGTTACGAAATAACCTGTTCATTTTCTGTGTTTCGTTACGGATCCTTATGCCGTTTGCATTATTTATTTAACCGAGCTATTTTTACCAAACGGCTTAAAACATTGTGAGGCTTCTAACAACAATGGTATGACTTGTCAAGCGATAAATGGTCATTTAATTCACCGCTGGCGCGCTTACCATCATATCCGGCGCAGATGCTTCTACAAATTTATCTTCTTCTTTAACAAAGACTATTCTCAGCACCTCATCGATATGCTCAACAAAAATTATTTCCACGGCATTTTGCACATTTTGCGGTACTTCCGCGATATCTTTTTCGTTGTCCTTGGGAATAATGACAGTTTTAATATTGCCGCGATGCGCGGCGAGAATTTTTTCCTTGAGGCCGCCAATCGGCAACACTCTTCCTCTTAGGGTTATTTCACCCGTCATTGCCAAATCGGATCTGACTTTCTTTTTCATCAAAGCTGACGCAATTGCCGTGGCCATTGCAATGCCGGCTGACGGACCATCTTTGGGAATCGCCCCTTCGGGAACATGAACATGAATATCAATCTTCTTATAAAAGTTATTTGGCAAACCGAATTGATCGGCTCGCGCCCGAATGTACGTCAGAGCGGCCTGCACGGATTCCTGCATGACATCACCCAATTTACCGGTCATCACCATTTTGCCGGTTCCTTCCATAACAGAAGCCTCGATTGCTAAAAGCTCGCCGCCAACTTCCGTCCACGCTAAACCTATAGTCAGGCCAATTTCGTTTTTGCCTTCGGTTTCACCATGACGGAATTTTGGAACTCCCAGATATTTAGGAATTGATTGAGCGCCGATACTGATTTTCTTCTTTGTGCCGCTGCTAACCAGTTCTTTTGCGATTTTGCGGCAAACAGAGGCAACTTCTCTTTCCAGATTGCGCACGCCGGCTTCTCTTGTATACTGGCGGATAATTCTCAGTAATGCTCCTTTGGTAAATTCAATATTCTCGGGCAGCAGACCGTTCGCTTCCATTTCCTTGCCGACCAGAAACTTGGTTGCAATCTGCAGTTTCTCCTGTTCGGTATATCCGGCTATGCGAATTACTTCCATCCTGTCCTGCAGTGGTGCCGGTATTGTTTGCAATACATTTGCCGTGGTAATAAACATTATGTCGGAGAGATCATAATCGACATCGAGATAATTATCATTAAAGGCAACATTCTGTTCCGGATCGAGAACCTCCAGCAACGCAGAAGAAGGATCTCCGCGGAAATCAGAAGTCAGCTTATCCACTTCATCAAGACAGAAAACAGGATTATTAGAGCCAGCTTTCTTCAGCGACTGAATGATCTTCCCGGGCATGGCGCCAATATAGGTTCGCCGATGACCGCGTATTTCCGCTTCATCACGAACTCCGCCCAGAGATATGCGGGCAAATTTTCTATTGGTGGCGCGGGCAACTGATTTGGCGATCGAAGTTTTACCTACTCCGGGAGGGCCCACCAGACAAAGGATCGGGCCCTTATTCTTTTTTACCAGCGATTGAACAGCAAGATATTCGATGATACGTTCTTTGACCTTCTTTAATCCATAATGATCTTCTTCCAATATCATCTCTGATTCTTGCAGGGTGTATTTATTTTCAGTTTTCTCCGACCAGGGCATGTCCAGCAGCCAATCGATATAATTTCTCACAACTGTTGCTTCTGCCGACATCGGAGCCATCATCTGCAATTTCTTTATTTCCTGCCGGACTTTTTTCGTTGCTTCTTCCGACATCTTCTTCTGTTTAAGGCGTTTTTCCAATTCAACTATTTCATTGCGGAAATCATCTTTGTCGCCCATTTCTTTTTGAATAGCGCGCATCTGTTCATTGAGATAATAATCCTTTTGCGTCTTCTCCATCTGCTTTTTAACGCGCCTTTTTATTTTTTCTTCCACCTGGAGAATTTCAATTTCCGAAAGCATCAGAGAGTAAATAGCTTCAAGACGTTCGGTGATGTTGAATATCTCCATGATTTTCTGCTTGTCTTCCAGTTTCACATTAAGATGAGTTACGACCACATCGGCAAGCTTAGAAGCATCATCAATCGCGGCAATAGTACCCATCATTTCGACATGGATTTTCTTGCTGAGTTTCAGATAAAGTTCGAATGATTCTTTGACGCTGCGCATTAATGCTTGCTTTTTCACATCGTTATGATCGTCAATGTCACTGATCTCGTTTATTTTAACGAGAAAAAAATCATCATTTTGTAAATATTCCCTGATGGCTCCCCTCATCTTGCCTTCAACCAGTACTTTAACGGTTCCATCCGGTAAACGCAGGAGCTGAATAATGATACCTATAGTGCCTACGGTGTATATATCATCAGCATTCGGGTCATCTTTTTTGGCATTTTTTTGCGCTACCATAAAAATGCCCTTTTCGTACTTCATCGCTGATTCCAGAGCGGCGATGGACCTTTCCCGTCCCACAAAAAGAGGCACGATCATGTGTGGAAAAACCACAACATCTCTCAAAGGCAACAAAGGTATTACCACTGTATTTTCTTCTTCATTTGTATTATTTTGATCAAACATTTTTCTATTCCATATTTTTTCTTAAGCCGATTCCGACTTCGTTTCGTAAATCATAATTGGCTTCTCGTTATGAATAACTACTTCTTCATTAATAACACATTCTTTAATTTCACGCTGTGAAGGAATTTCATACATTACCTCCAGCATTGTGTTTTCCAGAATCGAGCGCAAGCCCCTGGCGCCTGACTTTCTTTCCATAGAAAGTTTGGCTACCGCCCGCAGAGCGCCATCGGTAAATTTTAATGTTACGTTTTCCAGTTCAAACAGCTTTTTGTATTGCTTGATAATGGAGTCTTTAGGTTCCATCAGAATACGGATCAAGGTCGATTCGTCCAGGTCGTCTAGCGTTGTAATGACCGGTAAACGACCGATGAATTCCGGAATCAAACCGAACTTCAATAAATCTTCCGATCGAACTTCTGCCAGAACTTCACCTACTCGTTTCTCCTTTTTGCTTTTAATTTTAGCGCCGAAGCCCATGGTGTTCGCGCCCAATCGTTTGGAAATAATATTTTCCAAATCATTAAAAGCTCCGCCACAAATAAACAAAATATTTGTAGTATCAACCTGAATGAATTCCTGCTGAGGATGCTTGCGGCCGCCTTTCGGAGGAATGTTAGCCATCGTTCCTTCCATAATTTTTAAAAGAGCCTGCTGAACTCCTTCTCCGGAGACATCTCGAGTTATGGAAGGATTCCCCGACTTCTTGGCAATCTTGTCGATTTCATCT
Organism: Deltaproteobacteria bacterium HGW-Deltaproteobacteria-12; assembly: GCA_002840565.1. GTDB lineage: Bacteria > Desulfobacterota > Syntrophia > Syntrophales > Smithellaceae > MVRV01. Next base: position 139,967 of record PHBK01000005.1, read on the forward strand.
ATATAAACAATGCCTTTAGACGCTCGTGTGACATCATAGTCTGCATTCTGCAGCAAACTTAAAATGATGTTTTCCACGTCTTCGCCTACATAGCCTGCTTCGGTCAGAGTTGTCGCATCGGCAATAGTAAAAGGAACATTGAGAATCTTCGCCAGTGTTTTGGCCAGCAGCGTTTTGCCGGAACCGGTTGGCCCAACCAAAAGAACGTTGCTTTTTTGAATCTCTACACCGTCAGTTTCAACATGAGAAAATAATCGTTTGTAATGATTATAAACGGCTACGGACAAAATCTTCTTCGTCTTTTCCTGACCTATTACGTATTGATCCAGGAATTTTTTAATCTCCTTCGGCTCCGGCAGACTTTTTTTACTTTCCTTCGCTATCGATTTATCTTCATCTTCCTCGACAATACAGCGGCAAAGCTCGATGCACTCATCACAGATATATGCAGTAGGGCCGGCCACCAGCTTTTTCACTTCACTTTGCATTTTTCCGCAAAACGAACAAAAAAGCATCCCCTGCCCTGTCCTGTTGTCTTTACTTTTTTTTATCACTTGGGATCTCCTATTTATTTATTCTCTTTCGTCACCGGCTTTTTTGATATGACATCATCAATTAATCCATATTCCCTGGCCTGCTCACTGGTCATATAATAATCACGTTCCGTGTCATTGATAATCTTGGCCAGCGGTTTACCGGTCAAATCAGCCATGATATTATTTAACTCATCCTTTAATCTTAAAATCTCTTTGGCCTGAATGTCGATATCCGTCGCCTGCCCCTGAAAACCTCCCAGCGGCTGGTGGATTAATATCCGGGCATGCGGCAGCGCCAGTCTTTTTCCCTTTTCTCCGGCGGCTAGAAGTACTGCCGCCATACTGGCTGCCTGTCCCATGCAGACAGTCGATACCGGCGGCTTAATATATTGCATTGTATCATAAATAGCCATACCTGAACTTACATGACCGCCTGGAGAATTTAAATAGAAGAAAATATCCTTATCGGGATCTTCAGCTTCCAGATATAGCATTTGCGCCACAACCAGATTGGCCACGTTATCATCAATTGCTGTCCCTAAGAAAATGATTCGATCCTTCAAGAGGCGCGAGTAAATGTCGAAGGCCCTTTCGCCGCGGCCATCCTGTTCAACTACCATGGGAATCAAAGTCACTATTTAACCTCCGGATTCATTCCAGTTTTTTCTACGGGCTTAATATTGGCATGTTGTTCTATAAAGTCAAATACCTTTTTCTGAACCAACTCCGCCTTAAGACCGTCTCTCCGATCCTCTTTTTCATAAGCGCTTTTCAACAATTGATAATCTCTGCCGTGTTTTTCCGCCAGGTCCGCGATGTGCTTGTCTATTTCAGATTCTTCAACAGTGAAAGACTCTTTCTGGGCAATCGTCTTTAAAATCAGGAAGGATTTGACAATTTTTGTGGCTTCTTCTTTGAATTTATCATGCATCTTAAAGCTGAGCTCTGCAGCATTTTTCTCATCCATGCCTGCGGAAGTCATTCTCTTATGCGTATCAGCCATCATGTAATAGATCTGCCGCTCAACAAGAGTAGGAGGAACCTCAATATCGTTTTCTTTCAGCAAAATTTGCATGATATTTTCCTGCAGATTACTTTCCGCCAATTTTTTACCTTCTTCTTCGAGTGATTTAAGGACATCTTTCTTAAGATCTTCCAAAGAATTGTATCGATCAAAGTTCTTAATGAAAGATTCGTCCACTTCCGGCAATTTTTTCTCCTTGATATTCTTTATCTCGATGGCAAAAGACACTTCTTTGCCGGCAAATTTCTTTTCCTGGTAATCCTCTGGAAATGTTACATTAATTGACTTTTTCTCGCCGCTTTTCATCCCCACTATTTGTTCCTCAAAACCGGGAATGAATCTTTGCGAACCAAGTTCCAGAAAATAATTTTCCGCTTTTAACTCGTTGGGTGATTCTCCATTTAATGATCCGGCAAAGTCAATAGTTACAAAATCACCATTTATTACGGGACGTTCCTCTTTGACTTCTTCCATGGTGGCATACATCTGGCGAATTTCGGTCAACCGGTGTTCCAGGTCCTTGTCGGTTATCAAAATAGTTTCTTTTTCTACTTCAATGCCTTTGTAGCCTTTTGGTTCGAATTGCGGCTCCGTTTCAAAGGAGGCAGTGAAGGAAAAATCGACATTCTCCTTTAATTCCTCTTGAGTAATTTCCGGCTTGGAAATCGCGGTTATTCCTTTATCCTCCAGTTCCTGCCAATAGTACTTATTGATAATATTGGTAATCGTGTCACTTTCGGCTTGCTCTTTGAAATAAAGTTCAATTACCTTGCGTGGTATTTTCCCCGGCCGAAAACCTTTCAATTTAGCTTTTTTCCCAATATCACGATATACGGAATCAAGCTCTTCTTTGACCTCGCTCCAGGGTATGCCAAACGACAGCTTCTTCTTAACCGCACTTAATTCTTCCATTTTTATGGCGACTGAACTCACGAATTTATCTCCTTTTACAAAAATATTTGCAATTTCCAAAAGTTAATGGTGCGAGAGAAGGGATTTGAACCCTTAAGGTTTTACCCGCTGGATCCTAAGTCCAGTGCGTTTGCCAATTCCGCCACTCTCGCCCGGCAATTTTTGTGGACTATATAGTCAGTAGCGACGCAAAAGTCAACGCGGATTATTCGCCCTTCTTTTTTTAACCAGAATTATCTGCGAATATAATCTATCTATACTATATTATTCATTTAATCAATACGGGGAAATATGGAGAAAATGATGAATCAGAATCTATCCTTCATTTTATTTACAGGGGTCCCTTTGCTTTTAACCTGTTGTAATTATTATGTGCGACGACACATGGCATCAAGTATGAATGTCTTTGTCTTTGCCGGGTTTGAGCTTGCGAAGTAATATTTTCATATCTCCGGCCAGAGCGACAACTTTCCCCCATGCACCGGGCTCCGGGTTCGTTTTAGCGTAACGATAATCATAGTAATATTTATGAGTGCCAAAATTTCTCTGAATCATAGCATCTGTTTTGAATTCCAGGTCATTGAGAACCACCCCCAGAATTTTTTCTTTTTCCAGCATTTTCATGGCCTGCACAACGGATTCACGTGGAGTCTCTCCCGACTTAATGACCAGAATAATTCCGTCCACCATCTTATTCAGGATGCTCGGTTCGGTGGTAGCCAGTACCGGCGATGAATCGAAAATAATAAAACGATCATTATAGCGGGATCTCAGATCCTGGACGAGTGATTTCATCTTGTTCGATCCGACCAGTTCCACCGGATTTTCCTCCTGAGCACCGCCGGGGATGAAGGTCAGCTTATCTATCGTCGTTTTAATCAGGAGGTCTTCAATTTTGGCGTCTCCTGCAAGGTAGGCAGAGAGGCCTTTTTTTTCTGACAGGCCAAACAACCGGGAAAGAGAAGGATTGCGGAGATCACAATCGACGAGCAAGGCATGGCTGTGCAATTCGGTGGCAATGATAATGGCGAGGTTGACAGCGATCAGGCTTTTACCTTCTCCGGCCATAGCGCTGGTGATCAGAAATGTTTTTGGTGACTGGTCATCAGGTTTGTTTTTTATGATAAAAGTTCGCAGCCTTCTGAACTGCTCCGCCACCATGGAAGAGGGCTGAAAATAAGCGACGAGTTTGTCATCGAGAATAATATCTTCCGACGATGTTTTTGGTGCTTCATCCCTCTGCTCTGTGAACTTCTCTCGTTCCACCTTCTGCAACGCGTCATACATCTTACCCATAAGGAATTATCTCCAAAGCCGAAATATGTCTTCCTGAAAATGAATAGCCAAACCGCCAATCGCAACCGCTATAGCGAATATAATACTGCAAATGAACCACTTTCTACTTTTTTTGCCACTCCCCAGGTCGCGAACGACATCCAGAATGATTTTCTTTCCGATCCTGTTTTTCTCCTGCGAAAAACCCGTCAGCAGGGCATTGTCGCAGAAAATGTTAATCAGGCGCGGAATGCCTTTGGAATTTTCGTAAATCTTATCAACAGCGTTTTTATCAAATATAGCAATGTCCCGGGAACCGGCTCTCTTGAGCCTGTGAACTATATACTCTCCCGTTTCTTTCCGATTCAAAGGACGCAGATGGTAACGGACGGTTATCCTTTGTTTCAGCGGGCGGAAACTCTCTTCGTCCAGCGTCTTGTCCAATTCCGGCTGTCCGAGAAGAATGACGTGCAACAATTTTTTCTTTGAGGTCTCCAGATTCGTCAGCAGACGTACTTCCTGGAGCAGCTCCGGCTTCAGACTCTGGGCTTCATCGATGATCAGAAAAACCTTTTCATCCTTGGCGAAGCAATCGAGCAGAAAGTTGTGCAGAGCCCTCAGACTCTGCCCCCTCGATTTCAAGCCTTCCGATTTGATACCGAGATCATCGCAGATATAATTGAGGAAATCCGACTGATCGAGAATGGGGTTAAAGATGAATGACGTCCGAACCCGACCATCCAGCTCGCTCAACAGTACCTGAACCATGGTGGTCTTCCCTGTGCCGGCTTCACCCGTAATTACACTGAACCCCTTACCTTCCCGGACGGCATAACGCAGATGGGACAGGGCTTCCTGATGCTGCTCGCTCAGATATACTAACTTCGGATCAGGCGTTATTTCAAAGGGCTTTTCCGCAAAGCGGAAGAATTTATTGTACATGATTAAGTTGCAGTTTCCCCGATCCGCGGAATCACGGCCAGTACTTTAAGACCAAGCGCGGTCTCGGCATCTCCTGCATCATGAAACGACCGGTCTAACTGTTCCCGCAAAAAGGCCAGACCAAAACCGCAGCCGATGCCTGCGAACAGGCCGATGAGGAGAATTTTCGGAATATTGGGTGAAAATGGTTTTTCCGGTTTCCTCGCCGGGTCAATGACTCGAAACTGTTCACCCTTCTGACGCTTTTCCAGATTTTCCGCCTGTTGGGCTTCCTGGCTTTTTTTAGACAATCTCTCATAGGCTTCTTTCGTACTGGCATACTGTCTCATCAATGAAGCCATATCCTGCTCCCGGACCGGCGTCTGCTCGATCCGGCCGCGAAATTTGCTGATCTGATCGGCTACGCTGCGTTCCTCTTCTCCAAAGCGTTTGATGGCCAGATCGTTCATCGTCAATTGATTTTTTAATTCCTGATAACGGGGGTCTTTCTTTATAGTGGTTGTATCTCTTCTAAAGCCGTCGGCATTTTTCTTTTTTTCCAGATCAGCTAATTTCCTTTTGGCGACAATCACATCCGGATGAGTATCCTTATACTTCGACTGCAGGTCTTCGAGATTTCTGGTCAGGAATTCTTTTTGAGATTCATAGGAATTGATGCTCCCCGAATCTATCGATGAGGATGCCGCACTCTCCTTAACGGATGATTTTGTTGTCATATCTGAGGCGCTGCTGTTGATGGGCATTTCCAGATCAGTCAATTGCTTCTGAATAAATAGTTTGCGGTCCTGGGCGGCACGCAGATTCTCTCCGACACGCTGGTATTGATTTTGAAGCTGTTCCAGGATCTTCAGATTGGCGTCCCGTTGTTCCGGAAGTTCACCCATATAACGCCGCTTGTACTGGGAAACCGCAGTCTCCATCTGGTCGAGCTTATCCTTGGAGAGGGCCAATTCGTTGGCTAAGAATTCCGTTGTCCCGACAGCCTGCTGCTCTCTGATTTTCAGGTTTTCCTCAATAAAGAGGGAAGCCAGTCTGTTGGCAACTGTTGTTGCTACATTCGGATCCACGCTGATGTAGCTGATGGCAAAAGATCCTCTTTCTTCCTTCTTTGTCGGGAGTTCAATCTTGATATTCTTCTGCATCAACTCGACTACTTCTTCACGAGAAAGGCTTTTCCTTTCCTTTTCATAAAGCCGGAACTCACTGATGACCTGTTCCAGGCGGGTTCGGCTCATGACCTCCTGGGCAATCGACTGGAGCCGCTCTTCAACTTTGGAGGTAACTGTCGCCTGTACAAACGCTTCCGGAACCTTCTGGGGGCTCACCAAAACCAGGGTGCTGGCTTTGTATTCCCGGGGAGCAATAATTACATATCCGCATGCTCCGATTACAATGATAAGAAAGGGGATAATGATATACCAGATTCTGCGGCGCAGAATTTCGATATATTCATCTACGGTATATGATTTTGCCGGGTTGATCATAAATATTTATTTCTCCTGAAAACACTCATTGAAGATCCATGACTATTAAATGAAGGATCCTTACATTTTTTTATTACGGCTGAGCAACTACTTTTTACTTGACGATGACGGTGTCACCACGACGGATGATTACGTCCTGTTCTTCGCCGTCAATAATTTTTTTGTAATTGGCGGTGATCCGCTTTTCAACGCCTTTTTCCTTCGTGATGACCAGAATTTTCTTCTGATTGGCCCACTGTGTAAAACCGCCGACCATGATAATCAGCTTGACCAGCGACGTTTCACTGCGCAGTCTCACAACTCCGGGATTCTTAACCTCGCCGGTTAAATAGACCTTGAAGCTGTTAGCCTCCATAACGGTTATCGTGACGGTCGGATTATCGACATAATCTTTCAGCTTCTTTGTTAAGACTTCCTTCAACTGGAGAGGAGTCAGATCAGCCGCCTGGATATCGTCCACCAGGGGCAGGGATATTTTCCCGTCCATGCGCACAGGCACCGTTTTGGTCAGTGATTCTTCCTTCCACACATATATGTGCAGAACATCTTCCGGTCCGATAATATATGTATCGCTGTCTGCGGCAACATCACCCTGTGTTTTTTGAGGAGGATCAACGCTTTTGGGTGCCTGAGCATATGCTGAAGGAAGAGCTGTACTGAGAAGCAGCAAAACCAGCAGCAGGACAGTTGTCCATTCGTTTTTCATAATATCATTCTCCTAAACAGTAGATAATATTAAATGTGGAAATTTAACTTATATTGTTATATTATCAAACGAATATGGAAATGTCGAGAATTTTTATGTGGACAGACCTTTTAGCGAAAAGCAGACGGAGAAAACACTTAAAGGTTTCAGAAATAAAAGCACATGACTGAACGTAAGAATAAAAAAACAAAATTATCTGGAATTTCTATTCTCTGAACATTGCCAGTTCATTCCGGGATTCGAAAGGAGATTAATCATGAGATTCAGAATAAAGGGCACAAAGGGATTTTTATATTTTCTGCTCGCCCTTTTCATCGGTGTTCATTTTATATTTCTTGCCGGCTGCTCCAAAGAAGCGAAGATCGAACGCCACTGGAATAAGGCCGAAAAATATTTTTCGGAAAACAAGCTGAAGGAAGCCGTTCTGGAATACCGGAATATAATTAAGTTGGACCCCAAGCATGTCAAAGCCCATTACAAACTGGGATTAAGCTACCTGCAGATGAGAATGGTCCGCGAGGCCTATGCCGCAATTTCCAAAACCGTTGAACTGGATCCGGGAATGCTCGATGCCCGGAATAACCTTGGACAACTTTACCTCCTTTCCGGTGATCGTAAAAAGGCCCGGGAGCAGGCCGATGCTGTTCTGTCCAAAGACGCCAATAATTCTACTGCTCACCTGCTTTTGAGCAACGCTTATCTGACGGAGAAAAATCTCGATCAGGCTATTGTGGAGGGCAAAAAAGCCGTTAATGGCGAACGGAAGTTAGATGCTTATCTCCACTTAGCCAACCTGTCTATTTTGAAAAAGGATATTCCTCAGGCAGGAGAAATGTTCCAGGCCGCCGTCAAGACCAATGAAAAAGATCTGCGGGCACGCTTTGCCCTGGCGGAATTCTATCTGCGGTCAGGAAAGCCGGATCTGGCCGAGCGTGAATATATAGAGGCGACAAAAATCGCACCGAATAATGCCCGTGCGTTCATGGCACTGGGAAACTACTATGCCCTGGTCAGGAAACCGGACGATGCGGAAAAACAATTTCTCAAGGCAATTGAAACGGACCCGAAAAATTCATCTTTGAGGATTCATCTGGGAAATTTCTATCTGGCCTCCGGCAAGAAAGATAAAGCGGAGGCTGCCTTCAAAGAAGCCGTCGATAAGGATTCAAAGGATAGCCAGGCCCTGGCCAAATTGGCCGATTTCTATATCAATGAGCGAAAATATGACGAGGGTATGAAACTGACGGAAGATCTCCTCAAGATCAACCCGAAGAGCCAGGAGGGGCTGCTGCTGAAAGGGCGAATATTTTTGGCCAGAAATGAATTCGACCAGGCTTTGAATCTGTTTCAGGCCTATGCAAAAGATAATCCCAAGGCGGCCATGGCCCATTACCTGCTGGCGCTGGCCCACTCGGGCAATCGCAATATCCAGCAGGCCAAAACCGAATTGGGAGAGGCCATAAAACTGAATCCCAAGTGGGCAGAGGCAAGGCTACTGCTGGCCGAAATGCAGCTGCGGGAAGGAAACACTGCTCAGGGTATTGATGAACTAAAAGCCGTGCTGAAAGATCATCCCCGCAGTATTCAGGCTAACCTTCTCCTGGGCAATGCCTATATGCTGAAGCGCAATATCCCTGATGCGGCAAAAGTATTTGAAAATCTGGTTAAAATTGCTCCGAACAACCCGGTCGGCTACGCTCAGCTCGGCCGTATTGCATTGATTCAGAAAAAAGAAGCTGAGGCTTTGTCCCGCTTTGAAAAAGCCCTGTCCCTACAACCCGCTTATATCGATCCTCTTCAGCTGATTGTTGCCGTCCACATGAACAAAAAGGATATTAAGAAGGCCCTGGACAGGGTACAACAGCAAATCAGTATTGTTCCGAAAAATCCTGCTATGCATGCGCTTCTGGCCAGCATCCACGAAGCGAATAAAGACTTTGCCAACGCGGAAATCAGCCTCAAGAAGGCCATCGAACTTGCCCCCAATCTGCCGGCGCTCCATATCTCCCTGGCCAACTTCTATCTGCGACAGCAGGCTACAGATAAGGCAAAGGAACAGTATATCGCCGTTTTGAAAAATAATCCCAATGCCCTTTCTGCCGAGATGGCTCTGGGCATGATTTATGAGAACGAAAAGAATTACAGCAAAGCCCAGGAGCACTACGAAAAGGTCCTGAAGATCAATCCTAATTTCACTCCGGCAGCCAACAACCTGGCCTATCTTTATGCGGAGCGGGGCGGGAATATCGATATGGCCCTGAACCTGGCGCAGAAAGCAAAAGAACAGGTTCCCGACGACCCGAACATTTCGGATACGCTGGGATGGATTTATTATAAGAAGAATGTTTTCAGCACAGCTATTACCTATCTGAAAGAGGCCGCGGAAAAGCTCCCGAATCAGCCGATCGTCCACTATCATCTGGGCATGGCTTATTACAAAAACGGAAATCGCGATCTGGCCAAAAAAGAGCTTAATGCTGCGCTGAAGATCAGCGCCGTTTTCCCGGGGGCGGAGGAAGCGCGGGCGGCATTAAAGGAGTTAAAGTAATGAACCAAAAGGCAAGAGGGAATAAAGAAAGGCAGTGTTGTTTATTCTTTGTCCCCTGCCCCTGAATTTGTATAAAAACAAGGAGGATGTCCAGTGAGAAATATAATCATTAAAGGAGTTGCCTCTGTACTTTTCTTTATCCTTGCCGGCGTTACAGTGACTGCGGCTCAGGAAATACCCGACGCTCGCTACGAATTCAAACCTTTCATCACCCTCCAGGAGAAGTACACCACCAATGCCAATAACGTGGCGACGAATAAAAAACATGATTACATAACCACCATCACCCCGGGCGTTGCTTTTGCCGGAAATGACGCTGTCTTCGGAGTTGACCTGGGTGCGGGTTTAAATTATAATATCTATGCCAATAAAAGCCAGGACGATTATGCCGGTTATAACGGCCATATCAACCTCAGGTATAACCCTGACCCAACCCTTACTTTCCGGCTCCGCGACAATGCAGTCCGGTCGGAAAATCCCCGCCGCCAGGATTTGGCCGATACGTCAACAACGCCTTCATACCTGTCATCTATTGATCAGGGAAGATTAATTTATACAATGAATCGCCTCGAACCATCTGTGGACTGGCAATTCACACGCGATGGAAATATCGGTTTTTCGTATGTCAATGACATCTACCGCAGCAACAACAATACGGCTAATGAAAATACGAATCATACCTTTACTCCCCGCTTCAGCTACTGGTTTAACCAGCAAAACGGAGTTCTTTTCGACTACAGTTACACGAAAGTTGACAACACTGTCAGCCCTGATCTCACAGGACATGCCTACCATGGCCGCTACACATACAAATTCAATCCCCGCTCCTCCATCTTCGCTGATTACTCTTTTACCAAACGCGATTATGAGGCACCGGGCACTTCCTATGATACTCATTCGCCGACGGTCGGCATCGAATATGCCTTCAGCGCTAATCTGACCGGCCTCCTGCAATTGGGATATTACTTCTCCAACCCCTCTCAGGGGAATAGCAACAGCGGCCTGAGCGGCACTGCCAGATTAACCGGCAAGGATCAATTCACTACCTACAGCATTGAGCTGAAATCAGGCTATAATGAGGCGCTTTCCGGAGTGCAGGGCGCGAATGAAAACTTTGCCCGGGAATACGGTGTCAAGATCAGCATCAGCCACATGCTGACTCAAAGATTGAGCATTAGCATGTCAGCCAGTGCCTCGGAATTGGATTATGTGTATGCTAACCGCAAAGACCGTAATTATGCCGCTGATCTGAATGCCTCCTACCAGGTTTTGAAATGGCTTTCTATTTTCGGCAGAGTTGGCTACTGGTGGAATGACTCCCCCATCTATACGACAGACCGGTTTGATGAATTCCATGCGATTATCGGCCTGACGGCTACATACTTATAGGAAGATGGTGAATAGTGAATGGTTGGTTAAAGTAGGGAATGGTGGATGGTGGCGGGTTATACCAGTGAATGGTGACGAGTAAATAGTTACGAGAAAAAAATCCCTTTCACGTCCCCCTTTTTAAAAGGGGCAGATTTCTCCTTTTTATGTGCCATCGTTCTCGGGCACTTCGAGTCCCCCTTTGAAAAAGGGGGATACAGGGGGGATTTAAACCGCAATAAAAATTCAGTTTAAAATACAAAATTCTAACCATAATGGCTTATATATTAATTTCTCCTTAGGCCATCAATATTACAATCAATATTTTCCGCTTGACAAAATCTCTATTTAATCTATCTTTTGGACGGCAAATTTTCGTTCCGGCAATATACAATAGACAAAACGGAAAAGATTAAAACGCTGATTGCAGCCTAAAATTACGGCAACTAAGGAGCTAACAGCATGCCCAACGATCAGAAAAAGACAAAAAAACAGCTTCTGGAGGAATTAGAACTTTTACGTCAGAAGAATTCAGAACTGGAAGAAATCAAACTTCGGCAAATGGAAGACCTCCGAAAAGCCAACGAGGCTATGCGCTGCAGTTTTCCCATTCTGGAGCAGCACAATGACGGAATATTCGTTATTTTTGACCGACAGTTTGAATTCATCAATCAAAAGCTGGAGGATCTGTTCGGCTATAACATGCAGGAGATGTGTGGTACCGGATTTGAATTGATGTCTATTGTGGCCCCCGAGAGCAGGAGTTTTGTCAAAAGGAAATTCGATGAGGGATACCGGGGGGAATTCAATGCGCAGCAATTTGAATTTACCGGAATTAAGAAGGACGGCAGAAAAATAGAATGCCATACATCCATTATTTTCATCCCGTACAAATGGGGTGTTGCCATTCATGGCATCCTCAATGACGTCAGCGTCAGAAAAAGAATTGATGAAGAGCTGCAAAAATCGCAGGATAATCTTCAGGTCGCCTTGGATTCCATCCCGACCAGTATTTTTTACACCGATAAAAACCATCGATTTTTTCAGGTTAATGATGCTTTCTGCAGATTACTGGGACTCTCCAAGGAGGAGATAATTAACCGGAATATTGCCGAACTCTTTCCCAATTTACCGGAAAAGCAGTTCCATCAATATTGGCAGGATAACCAGGAAGTAATAGACGACGGCCAGCCCAAACGCGGCATTGTCGAAATGTTCCCCTCCAATATCGGAAGAAAATGGATTCAGTCGGACAAAATGCCCTATCGTAATGAAAAATCGGAAATCGCAGGCGTAGTCTGCCTGGCAATCGATATTACCAATATCAGAGAAACCGAAGAGAAACTGTGGTACCTGAGCTTCCATGACGTCTTTACCGGCCTTTATAACCGGGCGTTTTTTGAGGAAGAAATCCTGCGCCTGGAGGGCGGACGATTTTATCCTTTTACCTTTATTAACGCCGCAGTCACAAACTATCACACGGTTAATCAAACACACGGCGTGTCCGCCGGCAATCTTCTTTTGAAAAAAACGGCAGCAATCTTAAATACCTTTCGGACGGAAGACATCGTGGCCAGAATTGATGACAATAGCTTTGCCGTTTTGCTCCCCATGTCTTCCCAGGAAACGGGGGAGTCTATTGCGGCACGTCTTAAGGAGGCGCTGGAAAAGGAATCGGCAGAAAGTACAGGACCTCACCCGGAAGTTCACTTTGAAATAAAAACCATTGACAAAGAAACCCCTATCATAAACTTTTTGAAGAAAGCGAGTTAGTAAGAATAATAAACCCACGAAAAGCAGGGCATAATGGCGGCCCTGCTTTTTTTGTTAGTTCGTAAGTTTCTTCCATAAATAAGTAACTGTAATAGCCCGTAATAGATACACTTTAGAGAAAGTATGAATGTGATCCGAAAATATATCCATCTGCTGCTGGAGGGAAAGCCTCGAATATTAAATACCCTCTGTGCGGCTTTTCTGTTGATTATCCTCATCGCCGGTTTCTGGCCTGGCGATTTCTTCCCTGCAAACAAAGTCACCTGGCTTGAGGAACGCGATGGCGTTCGCTTTTACGGCCAGGGGATAATCATCAGCGCCGACAGTGGTCAGAAACTACAATCATCAAACTTCTCCAGTAAATCAATCTCCCTGGAGCTTTGGCTCCGACCAGCCCTGGAAACAGGCAATGCACCGAGCATTCTAACTTTCTACGACGGAAAATCCCCTGATCTTTTAGCGATTAAACAATGGCGATCCCACCTGGTCATCTGGAGCAGACCGGAAGATCCGACGAGTCAAAAGCGGGGCAAACCCTATTCGGAGGTCGGTTTCCTCAAAGCCCTACCTAAAGATCAGGACGTCTTCATAACCATTACTTCGGGTACCGAAGGAACGGCCTATTATTTCAACGGCCAACTGACAAAAACCTATCCCCGTCATCGTTTGCCAACTGGTTATTTGCAGAATAATGTCCGCCTTATACTGGGCAATTCCCCGTCGGGGGAAAGTTATTGGACAGGCGATATACTGGGAATGGCAATCTTTAATCGCGCCTTAAAGCCGGATGAAGTTCTGCGGGATTATCAATCCTGGATGGCTAACGACCCTTTTTCTCTCCGGCAGGAGAGTGGTCTTATCAGTCTTTATCCATTCTATGAGCGTAAGGGAAAAACAATAAATAATATCGCCAATCAAGATGAAATGATGATTATTCCGGAGGTTTTCAAACCTCTGAAAAGGGTAATTCTGGCGTTCCCGGGGTACGATTTCCGTTGGAACTGGCCATTTATCCAGGATGTGCTCATTAATCTTCTCGGCTTTATCCCCTTTGGCTTTTTCTTTGCGGCCCTGCTGCTGAAATTTACAGAAGGAAGAAAGTTACCAGCCTATCTTATCACATCACTTCTGGGCATTGCGGTCAGTCTGCTGATTGAGTTTAGCCAGTCCTATCTCCCCACGAGAGATTCATCGCTGGTGGACATGATTATGAATTCTGCCGGAACTATACTGGGTGTTGTTTTTTTCAGTTGGTTGAAGAATACCTTAGTTAAATAGATTTTGGGGGAATTTAGATAAAAAAAGGCAGGTCTGTTTGGACCTACCTTTTGATTTTTATTATATTTGCTTCTTATCTTACTTCTTAAACTTTCTCCCGATACCTGCAATACCTATCAGACCGAGGCCAAAAAGTAACAGGGAAGCCGGTTCAGGAACTGCTGTGGTCTCTTCAATATTTAGTTCGGTTATAAATATCATCCCCCAATGTCCACCATCTAGTGGACCTATCTCTTCAATATCACCGGTCATCGATAATATAAATGATCCATTGGAACCGGTCATTGTGATAGTTCCGAAAGACATATAATCTGGACGGATGTTGGCAAAAACAGTAGCCGCCAGATCTGTAAAAGGTGAAAAACCAGACATTGTTAATGCACCACCGGTATAGTCGGTAATAAAATAATCAACACCATTGCCACCTGTGACTTCATCGAGAATCAATTGACTTAAAGACCATTCTATGTAAGGGGGGATTGAAAAACCGGAAGGTACATCATAGCTTTGTGCATCAAGTTTATTACCATTGGCTCCAGGATGACCACCGATATACATTTCCGTCCATTCTCCCGGCATTACATATTGAGAATCGATGGTGAGGGCGTTAACCATGTTAAACATACCGAAAATCATGATAATTGACAATATTGAAATTAATTTCTTTTTCATTGCCTTTCTCCTTCCTTAACAGAAAATGCGAATATTATAATTGCAGCTAAACATTATTTACGCTTTTATTTTAATGCAATACTAATGCCAACAACATATGTATATAATATGGCTAAGTATTTTAACAACACAAAACAAATAGTATTACGATATGTAAAACAATCCGACACTTTAAGATGTGAAAAAAGCATTATTGTTGATTTATTCTATATTATCTTATGCTTAGAGTGTAAACAAAACCGACACTTGTTTCTTTTACATTCAGACTTGTCCAGCAAAAAAAGCCCGCATAGATCATGCAGGCTTTTTAAACGTATTAAACAATTTATTTCACTACTGTCCGGAATAATTAGCATATAAAGTTTGTAAAAGCTTAACATATTTCATGAAAGATACCATTTATGTTTGTCCTCGACTTGAAAATGC
>PHBK01000006.1 GCA_002840565.1 Deltaproteobacteria bacterium HGW-Deltaproteobacteria-12
TCCATTTGGTTTATCACTTTCCACGGCATAAGTAATCCTCCTTGCCGTGTAGTGTAAACCATGTACCCGGTCTGTTTTGTAAACTATCTTACCAGTTTGAACCCCCCTTAATCCCCTCCCTCCAGGGGCGGGGAAGTTATTAAATTTTGGTTCAATCTTCAAGGTTGAATCAGCGAAGAATAGTAACGCGTGACAAGTTACGGGCGATGAAGCATACCCCTTTCGGGGCACGCAAGGCTGAAGGCTGAAGGATAAAGGTTCAAGGCATGAGGTACGAGGTACGAGGTGCAAGGAGTAAGGAGTAAGGGAACAAACAGTAAATAGTAAATAGTAAATAGTGACGAGTGACAAGAAAAAGGAGCAAGGATCAAGGGACAAGGATCAAGGCTGAAGGCTGAAGGTAAGAAGAAAAAAATTATCCACCTCCGTCACTGCGTGACACCTCCGCCGGCGGAGGACATGAAATGGTCGGGGCGGCAGGATTTGAACCTGCGACATCTTGCTCCCAAAGCAAGCGCGCTACCAAGCTGCGCTACGCCCCGTTTTTAATGCTGAAATCCGTTTAATGCCAGGCTTTCTTTAAATTTCGCCACGGCCTGCCCGCGATGACTCAATTTATTCTTGATGGGAGCAGGTAATTGGGCCGCGGTCATTTTCAGTTCCGGAATCCAGAAAATCGGATCGTAGCCAAAGCCGTTGGAACCGCGCGGTTCATCAATAATTTGCCCCTGCCATTTTCCTTCGAAGGAATCGAAAGTCCCGTCCTTTCGGTAAAGAACCAATGCACATTGAAAGGACGCGCTTCTTTTTTCCTGCGGGATATCTTTTAGTTTTGCCAAAAGCCTGGCATTGTTTTCGTTGTCGGTCGCCCGGTGTCCGGCATAGCGCGCCGAATATATGCCCGGCTCTCCATCTAAAATATCCACCAGCAAGCCGGAGTCATCCGCCAACACCGTTTCACCGGTAAATCCGGCTATAATTCGGGCTTTTTTTAATGCATTTTCCAGAAAAGTCCTGCCGTCTTCAACAATTTCCGGAACTGCCGAATAACTGTTTAAAGAGACCAGCTCAATCCCCGTTCCCGAGAGCATGAATTCGACTTCTTTAACTTTGCCCTCGTTTCCCGAAGCGAAAACAATTTTCATTCCTGCCAATCACCTTACTCTTACTCTTTATTCTGTGGACATAACACACATTTTTTACGAATTAGCTGAATTAAGTGTTGTGTCCCCGGAATTGGCGCGGAATTGAAAAACAATTTTCATTACTGCCAATTCCCTGCAATCTCTTTTTGCCGGGCGGTAATTTGTTGAATTCCCCTGGCTGCCAGTCGGGTCATTTCATCCAACTGCTCTTTATTGAAAGGCAGATGCTCGGCAGTGCCCTGTACTTCGATAAACAGGCCGCCGCCCGTCATGACAAAATTCATATCGACCTGTGCCTTCGAATCTTCTTCATATTCCAGATCGAGAAGCAATTCACCATCTACAATCCCTACACTGACGGCCGATACATAATCGTTCACGGGAATTCTTTCTACGATGCCGGCTTGCTTCATCTTTTTAAATAAATCCACCAGCGCTATAAACGCACCGGTAATAGATGCCGTCCTTGTTCCCCCGTCCGCCTGAATAACATCGCAATCAATATAAATCGTTTTCTCGCCGAAGGCAGTCAGATTCGTCACCGCCCGCAGGGATCTTCCGATCAAGCGCTGGATTTCGTGAGTCCGGCCGCCCAGGCGGCCGCGTGCAGATTCCCGGGCCGTTCTGGTCTGCGTGGACATCGGCAGCATCGAGTATTCGGCCGTTAACCAGCCTTTTCCGGTATTTCTTAAGAAAGGCGCCGTCTTATCATCAATAGCCGCCGTACAGATAACTTTGGTATTGCCGAATTCGACAAGAACGGAAGCAGTATCTTTCAGATAGTTATTCGTCATTTTAATGGGCCTCAGTTCATCCCATCTGCGATCAAAGCTTCTTTTTATCAAGACGTCACCTGAAAAAATAATTTAATGCTCTTGGCCAGTGCTTTTGCTATTTCGGACTGACTGCTTGCGGTAAGCAGCTTTTTTCTTTCCTCCGGATTTGTAGCAAAGCCAATTTCCACAACCACCCCCGGCACACTCATTCCTTCCAGAAGAGGAGTATCGGCTTCCCTTAAACCCCGTCCTTTGCGGGGAAAAAGGACGTCCAGGTTTTTTTGTATAATCTGAGCAAACCTTACCGAGTCGTTGAGATACTTATTCTTTGCATCCTTCGTTCCATCCTTGACCAGCTTTTTCTGGTCAGGCATATTGCTGAATCCGGGATAATAAATTTCAAATCCTTCGGCGTTTTTGCCAAAACCGGCATTGATGTGCAGACTCAGCAAGACATCCGGCTTAATTTTGGAAATGTATTTCCGGCGGTCTTCGCAGCTGACGGTTTTATCGGAATCGCGGGTCAGCGCAACTTCATAAAGGCCCTCTTTGGCCAGCTCTTTCTGTAAGGCCAGAGCGATGGCGAGGGTAACATCCTTCTCTTCAGCTTTATCCGTCACTTTTACACCGGATTCCTGGCCGCCGTGGGCCGGATCAATAACCACCAGATGCTTCTTTTCCGCAGCACTCAAAGACGGCACTTCGTAAACAACTGTGCAGAGCAACAGCAAACCTGTAAGGAGCATTAATTTTTTTGTTAGGCTGAGCATTATTTCACCTGATTAAAAAGTTTGCGGTTGATTACAGCAAACTGTCCATGTTTGTCAACATCCAAATAATTATAATTATTAATTTTCAGGATTTGCGAATTCTTTCGATCGATTTGACCGCCTTCAATTGCTTTATCGCCACCACTATCTGATTCAACTGCTTTAAATTGTTTACATCGATGACAAAATTACAGGTAGCAATCAGGTCGTGTGTTTCTACCTGCGCATAACTGATATTGACATCAAATGAGGAAATCGTCGAACTGACTTCAGTTAAAATACCCTTGCGGTCATCACAGACAACTCTAATACGGACGGGATAAGTCTGTTTCTCCCGGACATTCCAATCAATATCGACAATCCGGTCCAGATCAAGATTTTTAACGTGCGGGCAGTTCCGCGTGTGCACCGTAATGCCGCGGCCGCGCGATATATATCCCGCTATGTCGTCTCCGGGTATAGGATTACAACACCTGGCAAACTTGACCATGACATTGTCTATCCCGGTCAATGATATGCCGAGCGACGGCAGCGCTTCTGTTTTTTTCTTAACTTTATCCGGCTCCGGCCCCGGGATTTTAGCCGGTTCTTCCTTTAGAAAATGGTTAGCAATCAGTCTGGGGGAAATCCGGCCATAACCGACCTGAGATATCAGATCATCAAGGGAATTTACGCCATGCTCCGTAAATAACTCCCGAATTTCCTCCGATTTAACATAGTTGCTGAATTTTAAATTATGTCTTTTAAATTCTTTATCCAGCAGATCGCGCCCCAACTCCAGAGAGCTTTTCTTTTCCTCCAGGTTAATCCAGTTTCTAATCTTGGAAATCGCTCTCGTTGTTACAACATATTTCAACCAGTCCTTGCTCGGGTGGTGGCCGGCCTGTGTTGTGATCTCTACCCGGTCTCCATTTTGCAGTTGATATTTCAGCGGAACAATATTCCGGTTGACTTTGGCGCCGATACACTTGTGCCCGACATCCGTATGAATGCTGTAGGCAAAATCGATCGGCGTTGCTCCTTTGGGAAAAGCTTTAACATCACCTTTGGGCGTGAATACATATACTTCCTCGGGAAACAGCGCCAGTTTCAGATTGGACATAAACTCCCGCGGATCTTTTATATCCTGCTGCATTTCCAGCATTTCGCGAAGTTTTTTTATTTGAGAATCTTCATCGTCTTTAAAGGTCCGCCCTTCTTTGTATTTCCAGTGCGCAGCAATGCCCTTTTCCGCCCACTCGTGCATTGCTTTTGTCCGAATCTGTATTTCCAGCCGCTCCCCGTAGGGACCGATGACTGTAGTATGCAAAGATTGATAATTGTTGGCTTTGGGCATAGCGATATAATCTTTAAAGCGGCCCGGCACCGGCTTCCATAAGGCATGAACGGCACTGAGCGCCTCATAACATAATTTTACATTATCCGAATCCAGGATCAGGCGAAAGGCTATAAGATCATAGACTTCGTCAAAATTAAGATGCTGCTCCTGCATTTTTTTATAAATGCCGTATAAATGTTTGGCCCGGCCTTCAACATCTCCTTTAATGGAAAATTTTTCCAGTTCGGCCCGAATAATTCTCTTCACTTCTTCCGTATAAAGGTCGCGCGATTCTTTGGTTTTGACAACACGCCGGGCTAAATCATTATATTCGTCCGGATGCAAATATTTGAAAGAAAGATCTTCCAGTAATATTTTCATCCAGTTAATCCCTAAGCGGTTGGCCAGCGGCGCGTATATGTCCATGGTTTCTTTAGCAATATAAGCCCTTTTGTCCGGGGGCTGATATTGCAATGTTTTCATGTTATGGATGCGGTCGGCCAGACGAACCAGCAGAATACGAATATCCGCCGACATGGCCAGGATCATTTTGCGAAAATTTTCGGCCAGCCGCTCTTCCTGGGAACCAAAAGAAATGCGGCTTAACTTGGTCAGGCCGCTGACCAGAAAAGCAACGTCTTTACCGAATTCTACTTCGATTTGTTCCTGGGTGGCTAAGGTGTCTTCGACAGTGTCGTGCAAAAGACCGCTGATAATTGTTGCGGCATCGAGCTTCATATCAACCAGAATGCCTGCGACTTCCATGGGATGAGTTAGATAGGGTTCTCCGGATAGTCTTACCTGACCCTGATGCACCGTTGCCGAATAGATATAGGCTTTCTCGATCATTTCCAATTCTTGGGCAGGCAGGTAAGACTGCGCTTTATCGAGTATATCGGTAATTCGTAACATGAAAGTTCCCAGTTAATCTAAACGTCCGGTGGCCAGATGATGTAATGCAATATTCTTCTGAAGCCTTTAGTGAAAGACTCTCTCACCCGGAACTAGGGGCTGCAGCCTCTAGTTCTAAACCTTCGGTGATACTTATTTGAATTGCGGACACTATTTTCTGGAGAGGATATATCTTTGTCTCTCCTGATTTTCTAATTTTCAACTCTACATTTCCCGAAACCAGATTTTTTTGACCAATGATTACCCTCAAAGGAATACCGATCAGGTCGGCATCTTTGAATTTAACCCCCGCCCTTTCATCACGGTCGTCGAAAACAACCTCGATTCCCGCGGCCAGCAATTCAGAATAGATTTTCTCCGCGGCCTGGAATACATTTCCCTCATTGACATTTACCGGAGTGATAATGACATGATAAGGCGCCAGCGGCATGGGCCAGACAATACCGTTGGCATCATTATTCTGCTCAATACAGGCGGCAACCGTTCTTCCTATTCCTATTCCATAGCAGCCCATAATCATCAATTTTTCCTGGCCGTCTTTGTCCAGATAGGACGCCTGGAGGGACTTGCTGTATTTCGTTCCCAATTTAAAAACATGACCTACTTCAATGCCCCGGACAAAATGGATGTCACCGCCGCAGCGCGGGCATTTATCATTTTTTTCCACAACGCGCAGATCAGCAAAGGCTTCCACAGTGAAATCGCGTCCGATATTGACGTTCTTGAGATGATAATTTTCTTTATTGGCTCCGGTAACAAAATTAACCATGTTCATCACTGAATAATCGGCAAAAATACGTGTCTTGATGTTTACGGCGCCGGCAAATCCGCGGGGCGCGCCGGTGGCCTTCAAGATCATTTCGTCATCGGCGAGTTCCAGCTCATTAGCGCCCAGATAATTTTTAACTTTAATCTCGTTGACTTCCTGATCGCCGCGAATCAAAATTGCGCATGATTTGCCGTCGGCATTGAAAATCAATGTCTTGACTATATCGCGGGGTGTCACTTGCAGAAAATCGCAGACTTCCTCAATCGTGCGCACCTCTGGAGTATGCACGCTTTCCTGCAACAACCATTCGTTCTCGGCTATCTTCACTTGCTCCGGTCGGGCGGTTTCCGCCTTTTCCAGATTGGCGGCGTAACTGCATTTATCGCAGACGACCATGGCATCTTCACCGGATTCGGCCATGACCATAAATTCATGCGAATACTTTCCGCCAATGCTGCCGGAATCGGCTTCCACCGGGCGGAATCTTAAACCGCACCGCCTGAAGATATTGTTATAGGCGGCAAACATTTTTCCATAGCTGACTTCCGCGCTGGCTTCATCGGCGTCAAAGCTGTAGGCGTCTTTCATCCCGAATTCACGGCAGCGCATTACTCCAAAACGCGGACGTACTTCATCCCGGAATTTTGTCTGGATCTGATAAAGATTGCGGGGCAGCTGGCGATAGGTCTTTATATCATTGCGAACCAGGTCGGTAATGACTTCTTCATGCGTCGGCCCCAGGCAATATTTGCGTTCATGACGGTCCTGAAACCGGAGCAGCTCTTTGCCGTAATATTCCCAGCGGCCCGATTCCTGCCAGAGTTCGGCCGGTTGAACCATCGGCAGAAACACTTCCTGTGCCGAGGCTTTATTCATTTCTTCACGAACAATTTGCTCTACTTTACGGATAACCCGATAACCCAGCGGCAGGTAAGAATAGATGCCGCTGGTTAATTTCCTGATCATGCCTGCCCGAATCATCAACTGGTGGCTTATAACTTCGGCGTCGGAAGGAACTTCCCTTCCCGTGGGCAGAAACATCTCTGAATAGCGCATTGGACTCCCCTTCTATTTACGTTCTAATGATTTTATTTCTTTCAGTAAAACCGGTACAAAATCTTTTTCTGCTACCTTCTTATAGGTAACTCCCTTTTTAAACATCATACCAAAACCTTTGCCGCCGGCAATGCCTATATCGGCCTCCGCCGCCTCGCCCGGACCATTAACCACACACCCCATCAAAGCCACTTTCAAATATTCTTTCCGGCCGGCGAGTGCTTTTTCAATTTTTCTGGTCAACCCCAGAAGATCTATCCGGCAGCGGCCACAGGTGGGACAGGAAATTATTTCCGGACCAACTTTTCTTATTCTTAACGAGCGCAAAATTCCATAAGCAATAGGAATTTCCCAAACCGGATTGCCGGTAACGGAAACTCTGATGGTGTCACCGATTCCTTCATAAAGCAAAGTGCCAATGCCCAGTGATGATTTTATCGCGGCATCCACTAATGTTCCCGCCTCCGTCACACCCAGATGCAAAGGATAATCCGTCTTCCGGGCTATTGCCCTATAGGCTTCAATCATCATCGGCACATCGGATGATTTCAGCGACAATTTCAACCGGCTGAACCCTTCCTCTTCCAGCAGATCAATATTTTTCAGAGCGCTGGCGACCAGAGCTTCTGCCGTCACGCCGCCGTATTGGCGCAGCAGCTCTTTTTGCAGCGACCCCGCATTAACTCCGATTCTGATTACCGCATCCCGCTCTTTAGCGACTTGAACAATTTGACGGATTTTCCCCCGGGGAATGTTGCCGGGATTAATCCGGATGCCGGCGACTCCCTGCTTCATTGCGTTTATAGCCAGTTGATGATGGAAGTGGATGTCGGCTATCAAGGGGATAGAAATTCTTTTGATAATTTCCGGAAGAGCATTTACCGCTTCCTGATCCGGTACGGTCACGCGAATGATTTCGCATCCTGCTTTTTCCAGTTTTTTGATCTGGGCAACGGTTGCTTTTACGTCGGAAGTATCCGTATTGGTCATGGATTGCACGGCTATCGGTGCATCGCCCCCGATCGGCACGCCGCCTAAATTTATTTTTCTTGTTTTTTTCCTTTGTACTTTCGACAAATCATCCACGAACTTTAAGCTTTCACTGTTTTAAGTAATAAATTTTATAACACGGAGCACTTTTCCTGACAATGGATAATTTGCTGGGATGAGCAGATTAGAAGAAAGCAGGTATGGGAAACAATTACTTTCATTCCTGCAGCATTGCCGATGACACCGCGGCCTGCAAGGCTGTGTCGCAATCGGAGAAAAGAACTTCAAAATAGTCATACCGGCGAAAGATACTGGGTCGTAATAGAAGAAAGTGCAATCAACATCGTCATGCCGGTGAAAGAGACTGTGTCACAATCCACTTCTGTCATTACGAGCCGCCTCTCAGGCGGTGTGGTAATCTCATGTATTTAGATACTTATGAGATTGCTTCAGTCACTTCATTCCTTCGCAATGACATTGTGACACAGTCTCGAAAACCGGCATCCAGTCGCCGTCCCGACGAAAGTCGGGAACCAGAATATTTGATAAAAATACTGGATTCCCCTGTATCGATTGCGGGGCAGGCTCTTCGTCGCGCTTCGCTTGTACGGAATGACAAAGAAAGTAATTGCGACACAGTCTCCTGCGCCGGGGCAGGATGTGCCGACAAGGGTGCCGCTTGAATGATAATCGGAATTATTTGCCCTGCCAGCAGTGGAGGCATAGTTGATCCTCCGGAAGCCCGATGGCGGCTATCATATCTTCAATCTCCAGATACTTCAGGGAAGTAACGTTGAGATCGCAGCGAATCCATTCAATCATCCGGGCATGTTTCGCCCCTGATCGATCCAGATATTCCTCGAGATTATCCGGTTCCTTCCCTTCAAGAGCGCGAATTGCCTTGCGGCAGGCCAGCTCCGTCGATGATCGCGTCGAAGATGCATATATGCAGGGAAACATTAGAGGCGGACAGGCGGGCCGAATGTGGATTTCGCGAGCCCCGTTATCCCACAATTTCTTGATGGTGTAATTTTTCAGTTGCGTGCCGCGGACGATGGAATCATCGCAGATGATCATCCGGTTGCCATTAATAACGTCGTGAACGGCACTGAGTTTCATTGTTGCCACCAGATCCCGTATCTCCTGAGTCGGCGGTGTATAGCTGCGTCCATAACCCGGAGTGTATTTGACGAGAGGCCGGCGGAATGGTATTCCCGATTCCATAGCATAACCGATCGCATGACCGACTCCGGAATCAGGTATGCCGGATACGAAATCCGCTGCCACATTATCGCGCTTCGCCAGATAGCTCCCGCAGCGTTCCCTTGTCCGCTCCACGCCTATACCGTCATAGGTGGAAGATGGATAACCTGTATATATCCACAAAAACGAGCATATTTTCTTTTCGCTCCCCTCGGGCTTCATTTGCCGGATCCCTTCGGGAGAAATAAATGAAATCTCGCCGGGACCCAAAAACTGGACGAGTTCATAGCCCAGATTTTCAAAAGAACTGGCTTCGGTGGCGACAACATACGATTTTTCATTGCGGTCTTTCTTCTTGCCGACGGCCAGAGCAAAACGGCCAAACTTGTCCCGGGCTGCATAAATACCATTCCGGGTTAAGACTAATGCGCAGATGGACCCTTCAATGGCGCCGCGCATGGAGGCAATTCCTTCAACAATATTGTCCCCGCGGTTAATCAGGCGGGCCACAATTTCGACATTGTTGATGCCTCCGCCGGCCATTTCACTAAAGGACACGCCTTCGTTGAGAAGTTCGCTGATTAATTTGTCTTTATTGCTGATAAGACCGCTGGCCACAACGGCATAAGCTCCGAACTTGGAACGGATGATCAGCGGCTGGGGCGATTCATCATCGATTGCCCCGATTCCGAAGCATCCTTCCATTTTCCGGTAGTCGTCAATAAACCTCGATTTAAACTGGGCCTGGGAAATGCTGTGGATCGCATTGTGGAATCCTTTTGCCCCCAAAACCGCCATACCACCGTTTTCCGTGCCCAGGTGTGAATGATAATCAGTTCCGTAAAAAAGCGTTTGGACACAATTTTCCTGTGAAACTACTCCGAAGATACCGCCCATGAATTTCCTTCCTCTTGGCAGCCATACAAAATGACCGTTACTTTCTGAATCATTTCGTTACGGTTCCTTATGCCGCAGCGAAATTTTTTCCGGCACAGTTATTTTTTACAACGGCTTAATCCAAGTTGGCAACCGCGTTTTTTATTCGCTTCAAACCTTCTTCAATATTTTTCAGGGATGTTGCATAAGACAGACGGATATGACTGTCGCTGCCGAAAGCGGCACCGGGAACGGTCGCAACATTAGCCTCATCGAGCAGATAATCAATCAATTCGGTGGAGTTGGTTATCTTTTTGCCTCGAAAAGAGCGGCCGTATATTTCAGCAACATTGGGGAATACATAAAATGCTCCTTCCGGCAACATACATTTTATGCCATTAATTTCATTGAGTAATTGCACGATCACATCTCTTCTTTTCCGGAATTCCAGGACCATCGCAGCCACGACACCCTGATCTCCGTTAAGGGCCTCCACTGAAGCCTTTTGTGAAATGGAAGCCGGATTGGAAGTGTTTTGACTCTGAATTTTACTGATGGCGGCAATTATCTGCTCCGGGCCGGCGGCGTAGCCAATGCGCCAGCCGGTCATGGCATAAGCTTTCGAAACGCCGTTGACGACAATCGTCCGGTCTTTCAATTTCGGTTCGACTGTTGCTATATTGGCAAAAGGGTAGTTCGCATAGATTATTTTTTCATAAATGTCGTCGGAAATAACCAGGATTTCGCTGTCCAGGAGAACCGCCGCCAATGCCTTTAATTCTTCCGGGGAATATGCCGCCCCGGTCGGATTGGACGGGCTGTTGATCACTACCGCCCGTGTGCGAGGCGTTATCGCCGCCTTCAGCTGTTCCGGTTTCATTTTAAAGCCGTCTTTTTCCAGAGTATCGACAATTACCGGCTGACCGCCCGCCAGAACGACAATATCGGGATAAGAAACCCAGTAAGGAGCGGGAATAATGACTTCATCCCCGGTCTCAAACAATGCCTGGGCCAGATTGTACAAGGTATGTTTAGCCCCGCAGGATACAGCAACCTGCGACCTTTTATAATCCAAAGCGTTATCACGCTTCAATTTGCCGATAATCGCGTCTTTTAATTCATCGGTGCCGCTTACCGGCGTATATTTGGTAAAGCCGGCTTCAATGGCTCGAATTGCCGCTGTTTTAATATTGGCCGGTGTATCAAAATCCGGTTCGCCGGCGCCAAAGCCGATTACATCCCTGCCTTCCGCTTTCAGGGCGTTGGCTTTTGCCGTAATCGCCAAAGTTTCCGACGGTTTAATTTTCGCTACTCTTGCTGCTAATTTCACAAACTACCTCCTGCCGTTGTTATATTTAGCCAGTATTTTTTTATGCACATGATCCGGCAGTAAACCCTTTACGGAACCACCGATGCTGGCGACCTGCTTGATGATCTGGGAACCTGTATAGAACCATTTGAAGCCGCTCATCAGAAACACTGTTTCAATCTCTCTGGATTGCCGGCGGTTCATCAGGGCCATCTGGAATTCGTATTCGAAATCGGAAACAGCCCGCATGCCTCTTAAGATTATACTGGCGCCTGTTTTCTTCAGATAATCAACCAGCAGCCCGGCATGACTGTCCACCCGGACTCCATCAATATCTTTAATAGTTTCCTGAATCATTTCGACGCGTTCTTCCACTGTGAACAAAGAAGTCTTACTCGGATTGTAGGCAACGAGGATGATGATTTCATCAAACATGCGAATGCCTCGTTTGATAATATCCACATGGCCATTGGTGATGGGGTCAAAGGAACCTGGATAAACCGCAATTTTACTGCCAAACTTTTCCTGTGTCATGGGCGCTCCATTTCTAAGAAAGTAAGTGCGTTGTCGCCATATTTTCTTTGATCTTTGATAATATTTTTTGCATCTGCAAGCGATGCTATATCTTCCCTCGTCGAATGCTGAATCACAAGTACGGCTTCTTTAGCCAATACCGGTTTTTCTTTCAATAGTTTTATGGTTTTTTCCACCAATCCCCGGTTGTAAGGAGGATCAGCAAATACAATATCAAACTCACATCCCTGCTGAAAAAGTTCGTTCAGACCGGTGCTGATATCCCGTGCTATAACCCGGCAGCTTTGATCAAGATTACAGGTAACGATGTTTTTTTGGGCAATTGCGGCAATTTTCTTATCTTTCTCAACAAAAACAATCTCTTTTGCGCCCCGGCTTGCCGCCTCTATTCCCACACTCCCCGAACCGGCAAAAAGGTCCAGAAAAGTTTTTTCCGTAAGTGGACCCAGTAAATTAAAAAGAGCTTCCCGCAAAAAATCGGAGGTCGGTCTTTCTTTGGACAGGGAGGGAAACTGTAATATTCTTCCCCTGGCTTTACCTCCGATAATGCGCATAATCTATACACAATATTTTCATCGGCTGCTTATTTATCCCTCTCTGAAATCCGCTGGGCCTGCCTGCTTTTTTTCTTTTCCCTGGCTTCCTGAGCCTTCAGCCTGCCGAACTTACCCGCCCACCAGAGAGGCCCGGAAATTGCGTATCCCAGCATCAGGACAAAAGCCATGATCTCCGGCATTGCCGCTATGATGATCAAGATAAGAACCAGGAAGAAAAAAGACATGAAAGGCTTGCGGGCAAAAAGCTTCATATCCTTTCCGCTGTAATACTTGACATTACTGACCATCAGCAAGGAGAGGATAACGACAAAGAAAAGCATGTAAGGATTATGAAACTTTCCTTCGACACCCGCATAATCAAAAAAAAGAACTGTGGTGGCAACAACAGCCGCCGCCGCCGGAATCGGCAAGCCGTTAAATACTTTGCTTTCAATAACGCCGATCTGAATATTATAACGCGCCAGGCGCAGCGCCCCGCACACAACAAACATAAATGCGGCAATCCATCCCCATTTGCCGTAAAATAACATCGCCCAGTTGTAGGCCAGAATGGATGGAGCCACACCAAAGGCGACCAGATCGGCCAGGGAATCATATTCGGCGCCAAATTTACTTGTAGTGTTGGTCATCCGGGCAATCCGGCCATCCAGGCCATCCAGAACAAGAGAAACTAAAATGGCAACGGCGGCAACAACAAATTTTTCCTGGATAGAAGCAATGAGAGAATAAAAACCGGCAAACAGAGATGCGGTGGTGATGAGATTGGGTAAAACATAAATGCCTTTTTTTATGCGGATTTTTTTAAACGCTGTTTCTTTATTCATGATGGTCTCTTAAAAAAAGTCGTTTAATTAATTACGGCAAATATCCTAAAGGCGATTCGCCGGCTTTGACCTTCTGTCCGATTTTAACGGCAATGCGGGAACTTTCCGGCAAATAAACATCAACCCGTGAACCAAAGCGGATCAGGCCGAACCTTTCACCTTTTTTAACTGTATCTCCTTTTTTCACCCAGCAAACAATCCGGCGCGCGATCAGACCGGCAATCTGCACCGCCCAAATGACAGAGCCATTTTCCGTGAGAATCTTTATTGCATTGCGTTCATTGTCGCTGGAAGCCTTATCCAGATTAGCGGATACGAATTTTCCTTCGTGATAATCAATTGCTTCGATTTTCCCGTTATACGGAATGCGGTTGACGTGGACATTAAAGACATTCATGAAAATGCTTATTTTTTGGTATTTGCCGGCCATTGAGCCGGCCATTTCGATATTTTCCACCTTGATTACTTTACCGTCCGCAGGAGAAATAACAACCTTCTCTTCTTCCCGGAAATAACGCTCCGGATTGCGGAAGAACCAGATAATAAAAAAAGAAATCAGGGCAGACAAAATGAGCAGCCAGCAGATGCCTAAAAAAGCAACAAAGACGGTGATTATGAGGGAAAATACTATAAAGGGATAACCTTCTTGAGCAATGATGCTGTCATGTTTCATAAAGTAATCATCTCTCCTGAAAAGAAGGATTCGTTGATATTATAATTAGGTAAGCTTGTCAATATATCTTTAATCCTCGTAAATCCGTCTTGCCGACCGGTACTTGTTGACTCTTATCTGCGCCATCGATATAATCGGCAATAAAATTATTTTATTGCCGAGGCCTTCAACTCATGACGAAAATTCGCTGGTCGTTTGTCGGGGGAGTGTTCGTCACCATCACCTTCCTCACTCTCTTGGCTATTCACCTGGAAATTTTCCGGAAAAACCCGGATCCGCTGCCTGTTCAATCGGCAGCGGTGCAGCGTCCTGCCGAAACATGGATGAACATTTATCAAAACTACAAAAAGATAGGGGTTGTACACCGTACTTTTACCGCTGCCGATAAAGGTTTTCACTTTACCGAAAAAGTTTTCATGCAAATCAACACTCTGGGAGTAATCCAGCCGATTAATATTTCCACAAAAGGCGACCTCAATGCCGATATGACTGTTTCTTCTTTTAACTTTGATTTAACCTCCAGTCTGTTTCGCTTCAATGCCCATGGATATGTTGCCAATAACAAGCTGTTCCTCTTTACCGGCCTGCCGGATGCTCAGCAGAAAAGTGAAATACCCCTCAATGTGATACCGCATATGAGCGGCAGCATTTACGATGCCGCCTTTCGCGCGAATCTGGAAAAAGATATGTCCCGGAATTTCAGCATTTTCGACCCTTCCACTCTGGCCATGCGCTCAATCAAAGTCACCCGGCAGGCCGACGAAATAATTCCTGTCCTGGGAAAACGTATTCTGGCGCAAAAATACTGTGCTGATTTTATGGGCGTCAATACCTGCGCCTGGATAGGCAAGGAGGGCGAGGTATTAAAAGAGACAGGGATTATGGGCCTTTCCCTGGAAAAGGTAAGTCCCGAAAAAGCGCAGGAAGGAATTGCTCAGGAAGGCAGCATCGATCTGGCATTAATCGCATCGATACCGGCGGATGTTAAAATTGACGGAGCAGAGAGCTTAAAGCAGCTAAAAATTAAAATCAGCGATATGGGCGGAATATTCCATCAGTTAAACGGCGGCCGGCAGAGCTTCCGCAAAGGCGTGTTAACAATCACCAGGGAACAGATACCATCATCGACAGCGCAATCCCCCGTCCGGGAACTTCCGCCCGATATAACCTTTTTCCTCCAGCCTTCACCTCTGGTACAGGCCAACCATCCGCAAATGAAGGAACAGGTTGATAAAATTATCAAACCCGGCGACCTGCCCGAACAAAAAATCAGGAAGATCGTTTCCTGGGTTTATCGCCATGTCGAAAAAAAACCGGTTGTCTCTGTCCCTAATGCCCTGGAAGTGTTGAAAAACAGGGTCGGCGACTGCAATGAACATGCCGTCCTGACTGCCGCCTTATTGAGAACTGCCGGAATTCCCGCCCAGATAGAAACAGGGCTGATATATATGCGCGGCCGGTTTTATTACCACGCCTGGAATATCGCTTATTGCGGAGACTGGATTACTGTTGATGCCGTATTCAATCAATTTCCCGCCGATGTAACCCATATCCGGCTGGTCCGCGGCGAAGGAAGCGAACAGTTGGATCTGGTGGGCGTTATGGGAAAAATCAAACTGGAAATACTGGAGCAGACAAAATGATTCAAGTAAATGAACTCACAAAAGACTATGGCACTACCGTTGCGGTAAATAAACTCACTTTGAGCATTTCCGCCGGTGAAATTTATGGTTTTATCGGCCCCAACGGCGCCGGCAAAACCACAACTATCCGGATGATGGGCGGTATACTGGCGCCGACATCCGGCAATATTATCATCGGCGGCCTGGATATGGCTCGCGACCCCGTGGCAGCCAAGAAAATGATCGGCTTTGTGCCGGACCGGCCGTTTCTTTATGAAAAATTAACCGGCATGGAGTTTCTTGAATTTTCGGCGGATCTTTACGGCGTCAAACCGGATACTTTCCCGCAAAAAGCGGAACAACTGCTGCGCCAGTTTGCCCTCTGGGACTGGTCCCATGAACTGATCGAAGCTTATTCCCACGGCATGAAACAGAGGCTGATCATCGCCGCAGCCCTGCTCCATGACCCCCAAATACTGATTATCGATGAACCGATGGTCGGCCTCGATCCCGCAGCCGTGCGCATGGTTAAAGATATTTTTCAGGAGCTCGCCCGCCGGCAAATAACGATTTTTCTTTCCACACATACTTTGAGCGTCGCCGAGGAATTATGCCATCGAATCGGCGTAATTCATAAGGGCATGCTCCTGGCGCAGGGTAATATTGATGAATTGCAGCATATAGCCATGCTGGGTGAAGCCAGACTCGAAGAGGTTTTTCTCACAATAACTAAAGAAGACACTTTTTTATGAAAATCATTATCCTTTTACTGAAACCGCGCCTTCTCGCTGCTTTTCACAACCTGCAGAGCGGCAGCAACAAAAAATTCTGGCTGAGACTCCTGGTCTTCGGACTAATCGGCCTTGCTTTCTGGACCGGCGCATTTGCTATCTGCTACCGCATCCTGACTTATTTTCAGAGCGTTCAGGACTTCGGTCATATTCTGTCCATGAAACTTCTTTCCATGATGGTGCTGACTTTCTTTGCCCTGCTGATCTTCAGCAATATTATTAACTGCCTTTCCCATCTTTATCTGAGCCGGGATTTGCAGCTTTTACATTCTTTTCCTGCCTCGGCTCAGGATATTTTCTTCTCCCGCTGGCTTTCCAGCACATTTGACAGTTCCTGGATGATCATCCTCTTCAGCCTTCCGGTATTCCTGTCTTACGGCATGATTTACAAGGCAGGCGCTTTTTTCTACCTGATGGTATTACTGGCAATCATATTCATGTGTCTGCTCACCTCGGCGCTCAGCGGTATTCTGGTGCTGGGGGGAGCAAAAATTCTGCCGGCGGGACGGATTCGCACAATTTTGATTATTCTGGGCGTGATTTTAATTTTAATTCTCGTCTCGGTTTTGCGTCTGACAAGACCGGAACAGCTGGTTAACCCGGACAACTTTGCGTCTGCCGTTCTTTATTTAAGTTCCATGCAGACTCCCGATTCGCCGTTCTTGCCCACCACCTGGATTACCGATGCTATTCAGTCCGCTCTCCATAAAAGATTTGGCCGATCATTGTTTAACATTGCCTTGACCGGCAGCTGCGCCTTTATGCTTATTTTCTTTGCCGGCATCATCGCTTCCAAAGCCTATTTCAGCGGTTTCTCCAAATCGCAGACAACACCCCGGCGCCTTTTTACCCCGGTAAAAAACAAAAGCCTGCACTGGGGGAATTTGCTCAATTTTCTCCCTCCTACGGCGAAAGCCTTTGCCCTGAAAGAAATTCGAACATTTTTCCGGGACTCCACACAGTGGCCGCAGCTGTTTCTGATGGCGGCATTGATTGCAATCTACCTTTATAATTTTTCCGTTTTGCCGCTGGATAAATCGCCGATCAGAACTGTTTACCTGCAGAATCTATTTTCCTTTTTAAATATGGGGCTCGCGGCTTTTGTGCTTGCGGCTCTTGCCGTCCGGTTCGTCTTTCCGGCAGTCAGTGCCGAAGGAGCTGCTTTCTGGATCATTCGGGCAGCGCCGGTATCTCTGAAGACTTTTCTGTGGATTAAATTTTTCGTTTACTATTTTCCGTTGATAATCATGGCGGAGTTTCTTGTTGTGGCCTCGAACTTGCTGCTGCAAGTTTCATCCTTCATGATGGTTTTGTCGATTCTGACCATATTCTGTCTTGTGCCGGCGATGGTGGCTATGGGAATTGGCTTAGGCGCGGCCTACCCGGATTTCCAGTCTGAAAATCCGGCGCAGGTAGTAACGAGTTTTGGCGGCCTGCTTTTCATGATTCTTTGCTTTGGTCTGATTGCAGTAGTGATTATTCTGGAGGCCGGGCCGGTTTATTCTGTTTTCATGGCGGGCATGCAACATCGAAGCTTAGCTCTCTGGCAGATTGTCTGGCTCGTCGGTTCCTTTACTTTAGCCCTTTTAATCTGTATATTTGCCACTATTTATCCCATGCGTCTGGGAGCCAGAAGCTTGCAGGACAGGCAAAGATGATTAAACCGGCAAGGAGATATTGATGAATTTTCAAAAACAAAAAGAACGGGTAGCGCTGTTATCTGTTATTTCCAACAGCGCGCTGGTCTCTATGAAGCTTGTTGTCGGCTTGATGATTGGCTCCGTATCTATCATTTCCGAAGCAGTTCACTCCGGAGTCGATTTACTGGCATCAATCATTGCCCTTTTTTCCGTGAAAACATCGAGCAAACCGGCAGATAAAGATCATTCCTTCGGCCACGGCAAAATTGAAAATATTTCCGGCACCGTTGAAGCCCTGCTGATTTTTGTTGCCGCCGGATGGATTATCTACGAGGCAATCCAGAAATTAAGTAACCCGGAACCGCTGGACAATCTGGGGTGGGGCATCGGCATAATGCTGATTTCCACCATCGCCAATATTTTTGTATCACAAAGGCTCTTTAAAATAGGCCGCGAAACCGATTCGATAGCACTGCAAGCCGATGCCTGGCATCTGCGGACGGATGTGTACACCTCGGCCGGGGTCATGGTTGGCCTTGCTATGATGCTGTGCGGCCAATGGTTTTTCCCGCACATTAATTTCTACTGGCTGGATTCGGTGGCAGCAATTGCTGTTGCGTTGTTGATTATCAAAGCGGCGTATGACTTAACCGTTCAATCAGCAGGAGACCTCCTGGACGCCAATCTTCCATCCGAAGAAGAGGAATGGATCCGCGGGGAAATCCTGAAATATGGCAAGATTTTTCACGGCTATCATCGCCTGCGCACCCGCAAAGCCGGCCACTTCCGGTTTGTCGAATTTCACCTGAAAGTGGAACCACAGATGACGGTTGCTGATTCACACGCCATAACGGAAGCAATCTCCCAGCATATTGAGAGCAGGTATCCCCAGACGAGCGTAACTATACATGTGGAACCCTGTGATGGCAATTGCGATGATAATTGCCGCGAGGGCTGTCTTCTTTCCGAGGAAAAGCGGCGCGAAATTCAAAAGCAGATAAACGTGACACCCTCCGTCGGAGAAGTTTGAACCTGGCGCTGTTTGGAGATAACCCCTTATTATTTGTGCAGTAAGAGCGCATTACGGCCGGATTAAAGCGAAGTCGGCAATTCTCCAAGAAAGTCAACTAAATTTGTCTTGATTTTACCTGCCGGATGAGATAAAAAAGCGCGCATTTAACTCAATTTAACTAGAAGCTGCTTTATCCTGATGGATTGAGATATTGAAAGGAGCTGTCATGGCAAAGTTTGATTCCAAATCACTGAGAAATCTGGCCGTTGTGGGACACGGCGGCACAGGCAAAACATCTCTTTGTGAGTCCCTCTTGTTTGTTTCCGGAAAATCAGAACGATTGGGGCGTGTCGATGATGCCACCTCGGTCATGGATTATGACCCGGAAGAACAAAAACGACGCATATCAATCAGCTCCGCAGTAAATTTTGTCGAATGGAACAAACATAAAATCACCTTTATCGACACACCGGGTGATTCCAATTTCGCCTTTGATATAAAATGTTCGCTGAGCGTTGTAGATAATGTAGCCATTGTCATTGATGCTGTCAGTGGTGTAGAATTTCAGACACAAAAAGTTTGGGAACTAGCCGATGAATTCAATCTCCCCCGTATGATTTTCGTCAACAGAATGGATCGTGAACGTGCCAACTTCAGCAACGTTCTGGACAGTATTAAAGACAAATTTAAGAAAAAGGTAACCCCTGTTTGCCTGCCGATCGGTGCCGAAGCTAAATTCAGCGGAATTATAGATTTAATCAATTTTAAAGCCTATTTATTCAGTGATAACAAAGGAATCGGTAAAGCAACAGATATTCCCGCCGAATTAATGGAAGAAGCCAAGATGTACCGCGACACGATGGTTGAGGATATTGCGGAAGCGGACGATGCCCTGATGAATAAATATCTGGAACAAGGCGAGCTATCTGCCGAAGAAATCAATGCCGGATTGAAAAAAGGCGTCGTTTCCGGCAGCTTGATTCCACTGATTTGCGGTTCCGCCATAAAAGGAATTGGCGTTACTTCTCTGCTTGATCTAGCCGTGAGTTCTTTTCGTTCTCCGGCTGATTGTTTACCGATGAAAGGTAAAAAACCGGGCACTGATACTCAGGAAGAAAGAAAGCCCGCCGAAGATGCACCTTTCTCAGCCATAGTTTTTAAAACTATCGCCGATCCTTATGCCGGCAGGCTGACACTGTTCCGCATATATTCGGGAAAGCTGTCACCTGATTCCAGCATTTACAACTCCACAAGGAAAATAGCGGAAAAGTTCGGCCATGTCTTCTTTCCCGAAGGTAAAAATCAAAAACAAACCGATATTTTGATTCCCGGTGACATTGCCGGCGTAGCCAAGCTGAAGGAAACAGTAACCGGAGATACTCTGTGCGCCGAAAAGGCCCCGATAATATTTGCCAAGGTTGCAGTGCCCCATCCTGTTATGTCGTTTGCCATTGAGCCCAAGACACGCGGCGATGAGGATAAGATTGCTTCTTCCATCCATCGTTTAACGGAAGAAGATCCGGCTATTGTTTTTTCCCGCAATGTTCAGACCAAGGAAATGATTCTCTCCGGAATGGGACAGGTGCATATAGAAGTCAACATAGAAAAGATGAAGAGAAAATTCGGCGTCGAGGTCAACCTGAATACACCGAAAGTTCCCTATCTGGAAACAATTAAAGGAAAGATCGCCGGTATTCAAGGCAAACACAAGAAACAATCCGGCGGACATGGCCAATTCGGTGATTGTACCATCGACATAGAGCCGCTACCCCGAGGTGCAGGATTTGAATTCGCCGATAAAATTGTCGGTGGGGTTATTCCGGGACAATATCGCCCGGCAGTCGAGAAAGGTATCGTCGAAGCTGCGGCCAGGGGAGTCCTTGCCGGTTATCCGGTTGTAGATTTTAAAGTATCATTAGTTTTCGGTTCCTATCACGCAGTTGATTCCTCGGAAATGGCTTTCAAAATTGCCGGATCACTGGCCTTTCAGAAAGCCATCATGGAATGCCAGCCGATACTGCTGGAACCAATTGTCACTATCGACATCGAAGTTCCGGATGAATACATGGGGGATGTTATCGGCGATTTGAACAGCCGCCGCGGCCGTGTTCTAGGTATGGACACTAATGGTTCTAATCAGGTTATCAAAGGACAGGTGCCACTAGCTGAAATCTTAAAGTACGCCCCTGATTTGCGCTCCATGACCAGTGGCCGGGGGAATTTCACTTACACCGAATCGCATTACGAAGAAGTGCCCGCATACACTGCGGAGAAAATTATTGCTGAATCGAAAAAAGATAAGGAAGAATAAAATCATCCCCTGCAAAATATTTCCGGCAGTCACAACCGGTATTTTTTAGCGGAAAATGATCGGAACGAACAACTGTAATTCAATATCTCAAACGGCCGTTATTATTGACTGATTTTAGATGAATTCCGGCCAGAAAAATACTCTTGACTTTTTATCTTTTGATCTTATCTTTCTATAAGTACTTCTGCTCTGATAGTAGAAAATTACTATTCTTCTGACCTTGTTGAACCAACAACCTGAAATTTAGCCATCCCCGATCTTTGCATGAAAAGAGTTTCCCAAAAGTTCCGGCATTTGTCTTCATCATTTTGGCACTTTAAACAAGGAAGATTACATTTAACAGTACAGTATTTCATTGAATTTTTTGTTGATGGAGGTGACTAAATGGCTGCCATCGATAAGCTGGATTATGACAAAGTTATAGAAGTTGCCCGGTATATGGGATACGATCCCAAAAAACCAAAAGAGTTGAGTCAATATATTAAGAAAATTTCCAAAATGGATCTATGGGATATATCCAGAATCCTCTTCTTTGGCGATAGCCTATCAACAAGAAGAGGTAATTAGTCTGAATTTTAAAATCTGTCCGGTGATAAATAAAATATTAAGTGAATTGCGTATCTGCATCAGAATTACAAATCTGCCGGATGAACATTTTTATCTAAAAACCGCAGAGCATTGCGTTGATGGGTTCCCGCCCAGTAAATTTTCCGGCAGTGTGGACATTTGTTGTATTCGCCGCAGTTGGCAAAAACAAATTCCGGAACCAGGTTGCGCACCTCTTCTTTTGCGGCCGCAGTCAACTTTTCATTACATTTCAGACAAATCCGGAATAATTTTTCCTTCTCTATTTTTAAAGAAAATTGATTAATTACTTCGGACAGCTGGCCGCCAATCGCCTTACCTTTTACCAGATATAAACGACAGGCAAATTGGCGCTCCGGCAGATCAAGTCTTCTGGTCAAAACAATTCTTCCTTCAGCAGAAGCGATATTCAGCAAATCTCTGCCGGCAGCATGCGGAAAAACAATAGTGTCATAACCGAGCAGACGCAGCCATTTGGCTAATCTCGCCAGAGAGGCATCGGTAACATATTTTATATTTTCAGACATTAAGCCTTTGTCCAACAATAATTTTTAACATTTTAATATCGGAACCGCCATAAGGGGCCGTAACATATTGGCTAGAAATGTAATGGTCTTGCTAACAGCAGGGGTTGTTATTTCGTAACGGCCCCTAATATTGAGTGGGGGTTTTAGGTTCTTCAATGATCGGAGGAGGTTCATTGGCACGAAGCTCTTTGCGCAGATCACGAATAGTTTTATTCAAACGGCTGATGGCGCGGTTTAAACGGAATCTTTCAATTATCCCCAGAAAGCCGGTAATAATTATCCCCACCAGAAGAGAAATGAAAAGCAGCATATAGATGGGAACGATCACATCAACGAAATTATAATATCTAAGATGAACCGGCGCTGCATTTTCCAGAGAAAAAGTAACGATAAAGAAGGCGAAACCGATGAATAATATCAGGTACAATACTTTCATTTATTATACCTCCCCATGATATTTCTTAAAAAGAGGAGCAAGTTTATTAGCCGTTACCTGAATATCTTCCGGTATAACCCTTACATCATTTACAACACTCATAAAGTTAGTATCACCTTCCCAGCGAGGAATTACGTGCACATGAATATGTTCTTCAATACCTGCTCCGGCTGCTTTACCTATATTCATTCCGATATTGAAACCATCCGGGTTCATTGCTTCTTTGAGCACTTTCACCGTTATCTCTAATAAGGAAAATATTTCGCCTCTTTCTTCCCCGGTTAAATCTTCAATTTTAGCGATATGACGCAGCGGAAGGATCATCAGATGACCGCTTACATATGGATATTTATTCATCATCACAAAGCAGGATTTGCCCTCTTCTATTACATAACTGTCGCATCTGACCGCGCCTTTACATAAAACACACCCTTCCGGCTTTTCCCCTTTGATGTACTCCATACGCCATGGTGCAAAAATCGTATCCATCTGCCGAATCCAACTAAATAAAATAATTGATATACTATTAAAAGCCCTTTGTAAACAGACTGTTCAAAAAGGTTTAGCTGCAAGGCGACCGAGAAGCGAGCAGCGGAGCGTAATTTAATCGTACGTGAGCAGCGAGAGCCGAAGCTCAACGTAACCTAAAGGTCATAAACAGCAGATGAGCCTTTTTCAACAGTTTGCTAGAGGTTAATTATCCTACCTGATACCCCTTTGTCAATTTCTAATATACCTATCGACCTGTGGACTGCAAAACGTCTGTCTGTGGGTGATCCGGGATTGAAAAAAAGCATGCCATCCTTCTTGTGGCAGGCCGGCGCATGACTATGGCCATAAACAAGACAATCCACCCGGCCTGTCTGCGCCGCTATCCTTTCCTCTATTCCCGCAGGTGTTCCCCACCCGTGAACAACCCCGAACTTAAATCCCCGTATTTCAAAAAGCAGCTGGTCGGGTAATTTTTCTTTGACAGAAGGATAATCCATATTGCCGCAGACTGCTTTAACCTCATAACCGGTGAATATATCCAAAACACGCAAATCAACCAAATCCCCGGCGTGAATTATAATATCAGCATCAGCAAAATGTTCATCGGCAATCTTTTTTAATCTTTCGTCATAACCGGACAAATGCGTATCGGAAATAACGCCGATTTTTATTATTTTCGTTTCCATATTTTCGGTAATTTATTAATCGCAAGGAATAAAAAAAACAAGGTTTATTTATGCCGGCATTCCCGTCCGTCGGAAAACCTTTTAGTTTGACTTTGCCGGAAAGTAAAGCTACTATTCATCATATGAATACTATTGAAAAATCTTTAGACAAAATTGCTGAAAACATATTGCATATTGATGAGGCTTCGCTGGCTACTCTCTGGGATAAATATAAATCGCAAATGGAACATTTTTCTTTTTCGCCGGAATGGGAGAAGTCGGTTATTATCTTTTCCATAATCAACGCTGTCCGGGTAAAAAACAGCGTCATTAATGAACAAATTCTGCAAAAACAAGCGGCGGCGGATACAGCGCCGCCGAAAAGACCTCCGGGCAAACCCAACTTACAACTGGTTAAGTAATGGACAAAGATGCAGCTTGGGAAAAAATAGCAAAGCTCAGAAAAACTATAGAATACCACAACAATCGCTATTACCAGCAGGACAATCCGGAAATTTCCGATAGTGAATATGACCGTCTGATGAGCGAACTCCAGGCGCTGGAGGAACTCTATCCTGACGGGCACATTGCTTCCTCCCCGACTCAGCGCGTGGGCGCTGCCCCGCTGGCTAAATTTTCTTCTTTTGAACATCCCTCGCCAATGCTGAGTCTGGCCAACGGTTTTTCCCGGGAAGAGATTATTGATTTTGATGTCCGCATAAAAAAACTGGCGGCCATAAATAATTTTTCCTATGTCGCCGAACCAAAGCTCGACGGGTTGGCGGTTAATCTTGTGTATGAAAACGGCCGGTTTATCCGCGGTGCGACACGTGGCGACGGCTTTACCGGCGAAGACGTATCGCAAAACTTAAAAACCATCTCCACCCTGCCCCTGCAAATAAATAACTCCGGATCACATCCTGTGCCGGATTTTGTCGAAATTCGCGGCGAAGTATACATGGAAATTGAATCGCTGAACAAACTAAACCGCCGCCGTCTGGATGAAGGAGACGAACCCTTTGCCAATCCCCGCAATGCCGCCGCCGGTGCTTTGCGCCAGCTTGATCCGAAAATCACCGCCCGCCGCCCCCTGAACATTTTTCTTTATGCCGTCGGAAAAATCCCTGGCGTCAATTTCTCCAGCCATTGGGAAGTTCTGCAAATCCTCCAATCCTGGGGTTTTCCGGTTAATCCACTGGTCCAGAAGGTTAACGACATTAATATTTTTCTGGAATATTTTGCCCGGATGGGAGATCTGCGAAAATCCCTTCCCTACGAAATTGACGGTGTTGTGCTCAAAGTTAACGATCTTGCGCTGCAGGAGAAACTGGGCAATGTTTCCCGTAATCCCCGCTGGGCATTGGCCTGCAAATTTCCGGCTACCCAGGCCACAACTGTTCTGCATGACATTATTATTCAGGT
Source organism: Deltaproteobacteria bacterium HGW-Deltaproteobacteria-12 (assembly GCA_002840565.1). GTDB lineage: Bacteria > Desulfobacterota > Syntrophia > Syntrophales > Smithellaceae > MVRV01. Next base: position 25,216 of record PHBK01000006.1, read on the forward strand.
CGGCCGCATAGGCAGCCTGACACCGGTGGCGATCATGGAACCTGTCAATGTCGGCGGTGTGACCGTCAGCCGGGCTACACTGCACAATGAAGATGAAATTTTAAAAAAGGACATCCGTATCGGCGACACGGTCATCATTCAACGGGCAGGAGACGTCATTCCGGAAGTGGTTAAAGTTGTATTATCCAGGCGAACCGGCAAGGAAAAGGAATTTCAAATGCCCAGCCACTGCCCGGTATGCGGTTCAGAGGTTGTACGCGAGGAGGGTGAAGTCGCCCGCCGCTGCATCAATCTCTCCTGCCCGGCGCAAATCAAAGAAAATATTAAGCATTTTGCATCACGCGGCGGCATGGATATTGAAGGCCTGGGAGAAAAAATTTCCGCTCAGCTTTTTGATGCGCAACTCATTTACGACCCGGCCGACCTCTATTTTTTAACAAAAGAAAAACTGCTGGAACTCGACCGGCATGGAGAAAAATCAGCGCATAAATTGATTGAATCTCTGCAACGCTCCAAGAATCCCCCCTTAAATAAATTCATTTATGCCCTGGGCATCAGGAACACCGGTGAACACATAGCTAAAATTCTCGCGCGCGAATTCGGCAGTATTGATAAATTAATGGCGGCTACCGTTGATGATTTGACCGCCGTTTATGAAATAGGCCCCGAAATAGCCGCCAGTGTCGTTCATTTTTTTTCCGAGCCGAAAAATAAGACAGTCATGGATAAATTCCAAAAGGCCGGTGTAATACCTCAGGCGACAGTGACCGCAAAAGACTCTCCCCTGCAGGGACGATCTTTTGTTTTTACAGGTTCTCTGGAAAGTATGCCGCGCAGTGAAGCTAAAGCAATTGTCGAACAGATGGGGGGCTCCGTCCATTCCAGCACAACAAGCAAAACGACGTACGTCGTGGCCGGCCGGGAACCGGGCTCTAAACTAGACAAAGCCAGGTCATTAGGAATCACAATTCTGGGCGAAGATGAATTTTTAAAGCTGGTGTGCAGATAATACCATGAAGCGCGTGCATGTATATATCAGCGGTTATGTCCAGGGAGTTTGTTTCCGGGCGGCGACAAGACGAGCCGCTGCGGACCGCAATCTGACCGGCTGGGTGCGCAATACGGACGATGGCCGTGTGGAAGCGCTTTTTGAAGGCGAAGATTTGCAAATAGACAAAATGCTGGCCTGGTGCCAAGACGGTCCGCCCGCCGCCAGAGTAAAAAAGGTTACAACTCTGGAAGAGCAATATACCGGCGGGTTTACCGACTTCTCCATTAGGTATTGATAAACCTTAGCTTTATTATTTGCCTTTAAAAACCGGCGCCCTCTTCTCCATAAATGCTACGGCAGCCTCAATCATATCATCAGAGGGAATGGCAGCGGCATTTTTTTGAGCCACATATTCCAGACCGGGATGAATTCCCTTGTCCCGACTGTAAATAATGACATCCTTCGTCCCTTGAACGGCCAGGGGCGAACAGGCGGCAATCTCCTGCGCCAGTTTCCGTGCTTCCGCAATCAGGGCCTCCCGGTCTGTGCAGATCCGGGTGATGAATCCTATTTTCAACGCCTCATCAGCGCCGAAATCCCTTCCGGTCAGCGCCAGTTCCCGGAACCACCCATGACCGATAATGTGCGGAAGCCGCTGCAGCGTGCCGACATCGGCAATAAAAGCCACGCGAACCTCCCTGACACCGAAGACAGCATCCTGTGTGGCGATACGGATATCACAGGCGGATAGCAGATCAACGCCACCACCCAGGCAGTGACTGTGGACCGCGGCAATAACCGGCTTGCGGCATTTCTCGATCTGATTCATGCCATTCTGAGCTTTCAGAATCATGAGACGCAGTTTTTCGCGTGTTCCGGCATCCATCTGGCTGTATAAAGAACCCAGTTCAGTCAGATCGGTTCCGGTCGTAAATGATTTCCCTTCGGCCCGCATGACAACAACGCGAATTTCCGGATCCTCATCAAAAGCAGCGAAATGCTCTGCCAAACCTTTATAAAAATCAAATCCCATGGCATTGCGCTTTTCCGGTCGATCCAAAATCAACCAGGCGATATGCCCTTCCCTTTCCACGCGGAAAGGATCCTTAGACTGCACCATAAACTACCTCCTTGGATAATATTATATCTTGAGATGAGATTAGACCGGTTTCTGCATGTGCTATTGACATTCCTTGATAGCTTCGGCAAAGCCGGCAATAGAATTAACAATCGCTGCATCATCGACGCAGTAAGCAATCCGGAAATATCCGGGGCTGCCGAAAGCACTGCCGGGGACAACCAGGATATTTTTCTTCAACAACGATTGCACAAACGCCACATCATCCGCAATCGGGCTTTGAACAAATAAGTAAAACGCACCCTGGGGTTTCTCAAATTTGTAGCCGGCCTTCCCCAGACCTGAACAAAGCAGATCCCTTTTTCTTTTATAAACATCAACATCAACTTTGACATCCTGCAGTCTGGCAATGATCCTTTGCATCAGCGCCGGGGCGTTCACAAAACCGGAAATCCGCGTACATAAGATCAAGGCATTGAGCAATTCGGAAGCTTCTTCAATCTCCGGGTTAACGGCAATATAGCCGATTCTTTCTCCCGGCAATGATAATGTTTTCGAATAGGAATAGGCAATAATGCTGTTTTTATAAACGGTAAAAATATTTGGCACCTTAACATTATCGTAAACTATTTCGCTGTAAGGCTCGTCGGAAACAAGATAGATTGTTTTTTGCAGTTCATTGCTTTTCTTGTCCAGCATCCGCGCCAGATCGGTGATGTTCCGGGTGCTGTATACTTTTCCCGTGGGATTATTGGGGGAATTAATTAACACTGCCTTGGTCTTATCGTTAACGGCAGCAGCAATAGCCGCAACATCGAGCGAAAAGTCGTCCCTGGTTTTCGCTTTGCGGAGAACACCGCCGTAATTGTCAACATAGGCGTTATATTCCATAAAGAAAGGAACCGGCACAATGACTTCGTCCTGCGGATCAAGCAGGGCTTTGAAAATCACATTAAGAGCGCCCCCTGCGCCGCAGGACATAATAACATGATCGCCGGCTAGTTTGAGGCCTTGCATCTTGTTTATCTTATCGGCAATGAACTGCCTGGTTTCCATATATCCGGCATTGGGCATGTAACCGTGTTTATTGGCAATAATTTCCTGTGCCAGCTTTTGCAGCTCCTGCCGGAACTTCTCCGGCGGCTCGACATTAGGATTACCCAGACTGAAATCATAAACCTTATCAGCCCCGAATTTCTTTTTGAGAATTGCGCCTTCTTCGAACATTTTTCGAATCATTGATGATTGCGCACCGGCTGCTTTAATTTTTCGGGCAATAGACATGAAAAATACCTCTTATATTGATCAGTGTTTGCGTCGTCTTAATAAAATAAATATTCCCAGCAATACCAGGATTGCCGGTAACAGATATTGTGAATATTTGGAAAGCTCAAAACCGAAAAATTCATTGGCGAGGAAAATCCCTCCGGCGGCCGTGATAAACCAGCCCCCGAAATCTTTGAATCTTTGAATAATAGTGCAAACTCCGATAACAATAATCAGCACCGGCCATGTTTGTCCAAAAGAGTATACTCCCGCTTTGCTCAGATAAATCAATACACCCAAAGTAATTAAAATCATGCCGCCGGTAAGAATATTGCGCTTTTCACTTGGCATAGAAACATCTCCTCCTAAAATAATATATTTGACGGCGGATTTTCATCCGCCGTCTTTTCAGCAAGATTATTGCTTTTCCGCCATTTTTATCAGCGGTTTGAATAAATCAATCGGGATGGGGAATACTATTGTAGAATTGTTTTCTGCTGCAATCTGATTGAGAGTCTGCAGATACCGCAACTGCAGGGACATCGGCTGTGTTTCCATCAGCTGTGCCGCATCAATAAGTTTCTGTGCCGCCTGAAATTCACCTTCGGCATTAATAACCTTAGCCCTTCTTTCTCTTTCCGCTTCCGCCTGCTTGGCCATTGAGCGTTTCATTTCTTCCGGTAAATCGATGTGCTTCACTTCCACCAGCGATATTTTGATCCCCCAGGGCTCGGTACTGCGATCCAAGATTTCCTGCAGATGCATATTGATTTTTTCTCTTTCGGAAAGGATTTCATCCAATTCCATCTGCCCGCAAACACTCCGCAGTGTGGTCTGGGCCAACTGCGAAGTAGCATAAAGATAATTTTCAACATTAGTCACCGCCGCATTGGCGGCCATTACACGGAAATAAACGACAGCGCTAACTTTAATGGACACGTTATCTTTAGTGATAACATCTTGAGGGGGCACATCCAACGTAATTGTACGCATGTCCACTTTCACTAATTTATCAATCCCGGGAATAAGTATAATCAAACCTGGTCCCTTTACATCAAGGATTCTTCCCAAACGAAAAATAACCGCCCTTTCGTATTCGTTTAAAATACGAATGGCGGAAGCCAAAAACATGATCACCAGCACAATGACAACAATTGTCGGTATAGAAAAAGTTCCAATCATTTTATTTTCCTCCTGTTCATCTATGAATTATTTTTCCTTCGTCAGTTCTTCCACGCTCAAGCTGAGACCATTGACTTTAACAATCTTAACTTTCGCCCCCTTCTGAATTGGTTTTTCACTTGTGGCCTTCCAGTATTCTCCTTTATAAAATACTTCTCCCTCGTTCGCTATGTCGGTCACTGCCTGGGCCTCAGCATCAATCATGGCTTCCGCACCGGAATAATGTTTGCGTAATTGCGCTTTGAGTGCCAGCCAGATAACAAAGATGAAGAATGCCGACGCCACTATAACAGCCGGAATCAGAACCTGCAGCGAAATCCTTAACGCCGGGTCGGCTGTATCAAACAAAAGCAATGATCCCATAATTAGTGAAATTACACCTCCCACAGTAAGAATGCCATTACTCATAACTTTTATCTCGGCAATAAACAAAATCACACCAAATAGAATCAACAATATTCCTGAATAATTCACGGGCAAAGTGGACAAACCAAAAAAGGCAAGCAACAGCGATATGCCGCCAATAACTCCCGGCAATATTGCCCCGGGCGTGGATAGTTCAAAATACAAACCCGCGAGACCGATGAGCAGGAGGAGATAAGAAATGTTGGGATCAGAAATCGCCGCTAGTATTCCCTGCCTTGTCCCCATCTTTTTGTTGTTAATTACAGCATCCTTGGTCGATATTTTCTTTTTACCGCCGGCCAGTTTTATTTCTTTCTGATCAATTGCCTTTAACAAAGTTTCGACATCGGAAACCACATAATCAATGACATTCAATTTCAGCGCTTCTTCGGCGGTTATTGATTCGCTTTTACGCACCGCCTTCTCCACCCATTCTTCCGAGCGTCCCTTGGATTTGGCAATGCTGCGAACGTAGGCAGCAGCGTCATTTTCCACTTTCTTCGACATGGTTTTATCCATCCCGCCGCCGCCAATACCGATAGATACGGGATGAGCTGCTCCGATGTTGGTGCCGGGAGCCATTGCCGCAATATGGGCAGATGCAGTAATAATAACTCCGGCTGACGCCGCACGGGCTCCGGGAGGATAAACAAAAACAATCACCGGCAGCGGCGCATTAAGAATACTTTTGGCTATATCACGCATCGCGGTATCCATTCCCCCCGGCGTGTCGAGTAAAATAATAAGCCCTTCCGCGCCTTCTTTGTGGGCATCATCAATGTTACTGGCGATATATTTTGCCGTGGGGGATGTGATTACGCCATCGACGCTGATCATATTGAATACCGGTTTTTTTTCTCCGGCCAGCACACTGACCCCGGTTACTATGAGAACCAAGCTCAGTAAGGAGATAATTTTCTTAAACATCGGAGCACCTCATTCTTTTAACAGCTGCAAAAATCAATTTTTCAGCTCTTTCATAATCACTTGCACATCTTCCCAGACGAGTTTCTTGGCCGAAGGATTACGCAGAAGATAGGCCGGATGATAGGTCGGCATCAATTTAATCCCCTCATAGAAATGAAAACGGCCTCGTAAGACGCTGATCGGCACTTCAGTTTTCAGCAGTGTCTGGGCGGCAAATGTTCCCAGTGCGCAGATTACCTGCGGAGAAATACTCTTTAGCTGCTGTTTTAAAAACGGCTCACATGCCGCAATTTCATCAGGCAGAGGATTGCGATTTTGCGGAGGACGGCACTTAAGAATATTGCAAATATAAACGTCCTTGCGATTCAAACCCATTGCTTCGATTATCTTCGTCAACAGCTGTCCGGCCCTGCCGACAAATGGCAACCCTTGCTCATCTTCATCCGCCCCGGGTGCTTCCCCCACAAAAACAACTTTTGACCTGGCATTGCCGTCACCGAAAACAAGATTATTTCTCGTTGTGCCCAAACGGCAGAGCCGGCATTCCGCCATATCTGCGCAAAGCGCACTCAAATCTGATTCGTTTTTGAGTGCCGCAACACTGCCGTATTTCTGCACTCGTTCCGGTTTTTTCCAGTCCATGCGGTTAGTATATTTATCCGTTTTTTTTACGCGGCTTTTCAGCGCTTTTACAGCCGTAAGCAACTCTGCACGCAATTGACGCCGCACCGATTCGGTAATAACTTCAACCATTACTTTTTGCTTTTGCCTTTCCGGCGAATTGCTTCTTTAATCCGGTCGAGAATCTTGTCCGCAGCCTCAATTTTTGTCATCTTCGGGAAAGATTCCGCCTTGCCGCTGGTGTCAATTATAGTAATAATATTAGTATCCGTCTGAAAACCGGCGCCGTCTTCACGCAAATTGTTCGCCACAATGAAATCCAATTTTTTTTTGTGAAGCTTTTCCCGGGCATTGGCCAGAAGATTCTCAGTTTCCATCGCAAAACCGACCAGAATGCGGTTGCCTTTGCTCTTGCCGATTTGGGCAATTATGTCCGGATTTCTTTCCAGCATCAGCGGAAATGGCTGATTATTTTTCTTTATTTTTTCTTTTGCCAAAACAGCCGGCCGGTAATCGGCAACAGCGGCAGCTTTGATCACGACCGTCGATTTTTTAAAATGCTCCAATACCGCTGCATACATTTCCTGCGCCGTTCGAATTTGGACCACTTTCTTGCACGGCGGCAGCGGCAGGTCCGTCGGTCCTGTAATTAAAGTAACCTCGGCTCCCCGCCTGCGGGCAACTCTGGCCAGAGCATAGCCCATTTTCCCTGACGATGAGTTAGTGATGAAGCGCACGGGATCGAACGGTTCTTCCGTCGGCCCCGCGGTAACCAGAATTTTTTGGCCGGTTAAATCCTTGGGTGTCAGCAGCGTCTCTATTTCTTCAACTATAGCGGAAGCATCAGGCAGGCGGCCCGCACCTTGTGTCTTGCAGGCCAACTCGCCGTAGCCGCTGTCCATGATGACATAGCCGTATTTCTTCAGCCGATTTATATTATCCTGAACCAGAGGGTTTGCCAGCATCTTATCATTCATTGCCGGACAAATAAGAGTGGGTTTGTCGCTGGCCATGATCGTGGTCGTCAGCAAATCATCGCCAATACCCGCTGCTATCTTGCCGATAATATTGCCGGTAGCCGGAGCGATAACAAAAGCATCGGCGAATTCGGCAAGACTAATATGGGCCATATCATATTTGGCGGTAGGAACAAACATGTCCGTATAAACCATATTGCCGGAAAGAGTCTGAAAAGTTAATGGAGAAATAAATTCGCCGGCGCTTTTTGTCATAATGACTTTAACCTGAGCGCCTTCTTTAATCAAAGCACGGGTTAATTCCGCCGCTTTATAAGCGGCAATTCCGCCGGCTACTCCCAAGACAATCTTTTTTCCACTAAGCATATATTTTCATCACTTTTTTCTGGAATATAACAGTGTTTAAATGCAAGATCAAGGCATAATATCTTTAATATTATTGAAGATTTATTCTTCAGCCGGCAATAATTATATATTATTGTTGATCGCGGCAAAATTAGATGTCCGGAATTGTTCGTCTATTTCTCGATAAGAGGGCAATGGAAATAAGTAACCTGAAGGTGTAATTCTATATAAATCCATTTTTATACTCTGGAAAAAATAGAAATAATCCTGAAAATAAGTCTTCGTGTCGATATTGCAGCCACCGAATTCAAAGGTTACCATCTTAATAGCATTAGCCTGAAACATTCTTTCCGCACCGGAAATAAGATCCATTTCATGCCCTTCAATATCTGCTTTCAGCAGGGAAATAAAATCAATTCTATTTTCAGCACAATAATTATCCACCGTGTCAATAGACACTGTTTCGGACAGCCACTTGGTGATACCGATGTGATCAAGCTTTCTTTTTGTCAATGAACCACCGGTATCTTCTGCGTCATAATACAATTCCATTTGCGATGACTGCTTGCCCAATCCTATGTTGTTTACCACGACCCGGCTGTCCTTTGCGGCTCTGGCGGAAAGCGACGAAAATAAGCGTGGGGAAGGTTCAAAGCAGTGTGCCCGGAAATCATCGTTTTCCATTACTGATAAGACAACATCCAGGTATTGTCCTCGATGCGAACCGACATCAAAAATCATGAATGGCGGCCGGCTGATTTCCTTCATTTTTTCCACTGCGCCTTTCTCACCACTGAAATAAACATCATCGCCGGTGCCGATGCCCATGTAGCGATGGCATTTACGAACTATGCTTTCCAATATATTCTGCCCTGGTTTATTTCCGAATAATTTTGCAATTGCCTTGTTCATGTTGGAATTAATCCCCGTTCCTGTTTTGTGGATAATAATCATAGCCTCTGGCTTAAGTGATGTCAACGTGAAACTCTTTAAAAACATCAGCATCATGCATTCAGGCTGTTATGAAACTTTGTAAGGCTTTCGGGAAATTTGTCTTGCAAAAGGCAGGGAAAGAAATTATACACGCGCGCAGGCCTAGAATCTTATGAATCCGGAGAAAATTATGAAAAAATTTAAATCATCCGTCACAATTATAGCTGTTATTATTGTTGGTGTCATTATCGTCGCCCTGCTGGGCGGGCTTTATTGGGGAAATTATCTGGAAAGGGAAAGTCCGTCGATCAAATCTAATAATGATTTCCTCGTGATTGGAAAACAAAAGAAACTGGAAATAATCTTTGCAGATCAAAAGAGCGGTTTGTCTCAAATAGCTGTGGAAATTATTCAGAATAATAAGGGACAAATATTGGCCACCGAGAATATTCCTGCGCGGGGCAGCAAACAAAAAACAATATCCTTGACCATAGACCCGGCCGCGCTAAAGCTGCAGGATGGCCCTGCTGTAATTAAATTCACCGCTGCCGACCACTCTTTCTTGAAGAATGAAACCGTTTTATCTTCGCCGGTCACCATCGACACCGTGCCCCCCCAGATCTATCTGCTCAATCCTGTCAACCATATCAATCAGGGCGGCACCTGCTTCCTTGCTTTCCGTACATCAAAACCAACCGCACAAAACGGCGTCTACGTAAATGATTACTTTACTCCCGGTTATACGATCTTAATCGACAACAAGCCCACGTCGGTCGCCTACTTTGCCCTGCCGATTGATGCGACAAAGACAAATACGACAATCAAGGTATTTGCCCGGGATACCGCCGGCAATGAATCCAATATCGCAGTTCCCTGCCTGATTAAGGAAAAGAAGTTCCGTGCCGACAAAGTTAATCTGAGCGAAGCTTTCCTCCAGCAGAAAATGCCTGAATTTCAGGCAATGGTACCCTCTCTGCAGGGGAAGACGCCACTGGAAATATTCAACCATGTTAACGGGCAAATGCGTGATGATAATTTCCGCACAATACAGACAATCTGCCGGAAATCTTCGCCCAATAAACTCTGGGAGGGAACATTTCTGCGCATGCCCAAAGGCCAACCGATGGCTTTATTCGGCGATAGAAGAACATACATGGCCGGGGGAAATGCAGTGGGAAATTCACTGCACTTAGGCGTCGACCTGGCATCGACTGCTCATGCGGTAATTGAAGCCGCCAACGACGGTATTGTTGTATTTACCGGCGTCCTCGGAATTTACGGTAACACGGTTGTCATTGATCACGGCCAGGGTTTGTTCAGTCTCTACGGGCATCTCTCAACTATTAATACTGCCGCGGGCAAGGCAGTTAAGAAGCAGGAGGCCATCGGCCATTCCGGTATCTCCGGCCTCGCGGGAGGCGATCATTTGCATTTCAGCATTCTTGCCGGGGGGCAATTTGTGAATCCTCAAGAATGGTGGGATCCGCACTGGATTAAAGACAATGTGACGATAAAGATGGCTCAATAGCAGGATGAAGACTGAGCCCTGAAAAAACAATTGCTTCACGTACGACGCTTCCCGTTTAACTTAACTTCAACTTTTGTTAATGTCCCGGTGAGTAACATTAACAATATATTTCATTTCCGAAAAATGAGCGCCCAGCTGATTGGCAATAACTACGGAGCGATGTTTTCCACCGGTACAACCTAAGGCAACATTTAAGCGCACCTTGCCTTCTTTGTCATACAAAGGGATTAAGAAAGTCATTACATCTAAAAACTTATTGAGAAATATTTTACTTTTTTCATCGTTTAAAACAAAATCGCGAACAGCCTTATTTTGCCCGTCAAAATTTTTTAATTCTGAAATAAAATACGGATTAGGTAGGAATCTTACATCAAATACCAGATCGGCATCCGCCGGAAGTCCGTAACGGTATCCAAAGGAGATAACATTAACTATCAGTTTCTTATGATCTGAATCCGGCAGAAAATGCCGTTGAACAATATCTTTCAGCTGATGAACATTTGTCGATGTTGTATCAATAACCTGATCGGCCATCTGTTTCAGAGAGGATAACTTCTCTCTTTCCAGCATGATGCCGTCCATGACCGAACCTTGTTCCGAAAGAGGGTGCGTGCGTCTGGTTTCACTGAACCGGTGCAACAGCGAATCATCGCTGGAATCAAGAAACAGAATTTCAATTTTATAACCTTTTCCTTTAATGAGGGCGAAAATACGTCTGTACTTTTCCAGAAAGCCCCTTTCGCGCAGATCCATAACCAGGGCGACGCGTTTTATTTCCGGAGAAGACTGTAACGTGATAGCTAAAAATTTTGGCAGTAAAACAACCGGCAGATTATCGACGCAAAAAAAGCCAATATCTTCCAGCGCCCGGAGCGCTGTGCTTTTACCGGAACCGGAAAGACCTGTAATAACTACAACGCGAAGATTTATCATAAATTATCCTTGAATATTTGTTCGATTGCTTTTTTTAGCAGATTTTCGCCAAAAAAGCCAGCAGACGGTATATGAATGCGCAGGCAAGTCAACTTTTTGCCCAGTATATGTTTATAACCTTTTGCCATCCGGATGCCGGTGCTGCTTTTTTCAATTCGAATAACGGCAGCAAGTTTTGTATTAATTTTTATCCTGTCGGGCTTAAGCAAAGCGTCAACGGGTATTATTCCCGTTTTTGCAGTATGAATATAGCGGCTGATTTTTTTATTGCCACCGGCAATCAATTCCCCTTTTTGGGTTCTTTTAACTACAGCTATATCGTCTGCCACCCAATAACAATGATTTGCCGCCGACTTCAATGCTGCTGTCGTTTTTCCGACGCCGCTGGCGCCGGTGATCAGAATGCCCTTCCCTTCTGCTTCCAGAACAACTCCATGCAGGGTAATTGTTTCTCGGCATTTTTCCCGGATCAGTCCTATGAAAAGACTTCTCAAATAATGCTCATCGTATTTCGATGCACCGGACGGAATATTTAATTTAGCGGCAGTTTTTTTTAAATAAGCCGGAATTGACAGAGAACCGGATAACAAAAGAAAGCAAAGATTACGCGAAAAAAGATCTTCCAGAAGATGAAGGCGAAATCCTGTCTGCAAAACAGATAATTGATTTAAAACTTTTGGAGTGAAGATGGCAATGGTTGGAACATTATTTGGGGGGGAATAAAAAGGTATCTTGTCAAAAATGCGAACACGAATTGTCGTCAGCTCTTTGCCCAAACCGGCTGCAGGAAATATTTCTTTTATCCCCAGCCTGATAATCCTTCCCTGCAATATTTCTTTGAGAGATAATTTCTTTTTCATGGATGAATGATTTATACATTATCAAAGGGAACAGGTCTCATCCTGTTCAATAATAATTCTATATAAATCACTGCTTGATTTGGCATCCGTAAGTTTTTTGCGGAAATTGCCCGTTTTCAACATTTTGGAAACCTTGGCCAACGCTTTCAGGTGCTGACCGGTGCAATTCTCCGGAGCGAGAAGCAAAAAGAAAAGTTGCACGGGTTTGCCATCGCTGGAGTCAAAAGGAACTCCGGTCTTACTCCGTCCGAAGGCCAAAATTAGATCTTCGAGGTCGCCGATTTTGCCATGTGGAATAGCGACACCATCACCAATTCCGGTAGAGCCCTGTTTTTCTCTTTGCAGCAAAACATCATATATCTGTGACTTATTTAGATCCCGGCTCCCTTTTGCAACCAGCAACGCTAACTCGGCCAGTGCTTCAGTTTTACTCTTGGCCTGCATATTGTCGTTAAGATATTCCGGCTTTAAAATATTTTCCAGACGCATTAATTTTTCCTGATTGGCGCAAATCAGCTTGGTGACATCAATATGATGCGGCACTGAATTATTTATTCATCTATTTGCCTGCAGTTCAAAGGCTCTATACGAGCAACTTTACTTTTTTCAACTATTCGTCTCGATGAGGGCATAATTTCCATCATCCCGACGGTAAACCAGACTTATATTTTCCGACGAAGAATCACGATAGATAATAAAGCGGGTTTTACCGCCTTCTATCTCCATTACTGCTTCATCCAGGGACATAGGTTTTAAAACAACTTTGCGAGTTTCTACGACTTTACTTGTCGCCGGTTCATCATCCTCTTCGTTTTGTCCAATTTTTTCTAAGTTATGGCGGATGCTGCGGGGCTTATGCTCCCTGACTTTTTCTTTTTGTTTTTTCAGTTGTTTCTCAATCTTCTCAATACAACTGTCAATCGCCAGATGCATATCTTTTGCTTCTTCTTTGGCATTGAAGTTCAGGCCATTGGCGCTGAGATTAATTTCTGCAAAGCACCGAAATTTTTCCGTGGAAAGGATAATGTGGGCTTCGGCAGGCATATCCAAATATCTTTTCAGTTTTACTATTCTTTCTTCTGCATAAATTTTTTGCCAGTTTTCACCTTCACCATTTCTGAAAGTAACCGAAATCTTCATTATTATTCCTCCCTGATTTGTTTATGCTCCTACAATGTTTATCGCCGCGTTGACTTTACAAAAACAGCCTCTGGCAAAGAAAGGCCAGTCATATAGTGATGTAAAAAGTAAAAGTCAATTAATATTTTATCTGATCCATTCCCTATGATCGGCACTTTAGCTGATCGCTCTAGAAATATTTTTTCCTTTTTGACGAAGGCAGTATGCCCATCATCTCCCGATACTTGGCTACAGTCCTTCGCGCAATAGTAATTCCTTTTTGCTGCAGCAGATCAACAATTTCACAATCGCTAAAAGGTTTTTTGGGATCTTCCTTATTGACCAGATATTTAATCTCTTCTTTGACGCTCTTGGATGCGATTGTTTCGCCTGTGGTTCTCTGGATAGAACTACCAAAGAAATATTTCATTTCGAAAATACCGCGGGGAGAATGCATGTATTTATTCGTGACAACACGGCTGATGGTGGACTCGTGCATTTCTACATCATCGGCTACATCCCGCAGAATCAAAGGTTTAAGAAAGTTAATGCCCCGATCAAAGAAATCTTTTTGAAATTTTACAATACTTTCGGCAACTCTGTAAATCGTCTTTTGACGCTGCTGAATGCTTTTTATCAACCATGTCGCCGACTGAACCTTCTCCTTAATATATTTCTTCCCGTTTTCTTCTTCATTAGAGTCACCATGACACCCCACTCCTGCCATAACTTCCCGATAGAAATTGCTTATGCGCAGGCGAGGCAAACCGTCATCGTTGAGAATTATTTTATATTCGTCTCCTGATTTCACGACATAGACATCAGGAATTATTGCTTGAACTTTTTCTTCCGAAAATATGCTGCCCGGCTTTGGTTCCATGTTGCTGATCAGGAGAACTGCATTTTCCACTTCGCGCAAGGGAATTTTCAATTTACGGGCTATGTGCACATAACTTTTGAGCTCCAGATCTTTAAGATGATCTTTAATTATTTTTTCAATGATGGGATTTTTGACACCCAGCATTCTGGCCTGAATCAAAAGACACTCCTGCAAATCGCGTGCGGCGACTCCTGCGGGATCAAATTCTTGAACTTTTTTCAATACAGCTTCGACAAATTCTTCCGTTACTTTTTCTAATTCGGCAATTTCCTGAATCGTGGCACATAAATAACCGTTTTGATCAAGGTTGCCTGCTATTTGCGAACCGACTCTCATCTCTTCAGCAGTCAACGGAGAAAGTTTCATTTGCCACATGAGATGTTCAGTAAGTGACTGGATCTCCGTGATCATATTATCCCAGACGGGAGCCTCAGTATCTTTACGGTCATAAGATACGCCGACCGGGCCGTAGTCTTCCAGATAATTGCTCCAATCAAACTCTTCCCGGCCATCCCCCTCGCCGGTCAGCTCTTCCGTGCGCTCGACGACTTTTACATCCTGCTTTTCAATTGACTGGACATCATCTTCACTGGCTAAATGAATTTCTTCTTCATTGCCTTCGTCCGGCATCGCTTCCTCCAGGAGAGGGTTCTCTTCCATTTCCTGGTTAATCGTATCGACAAGCTCCAGCCGCGACAATTGCAGGAGCTTGATGGCCTGCTGCAGCTGGGGCGTCATAATTAACTGCTGCGAAAGTTTAAGATTTTGTTTTAATTCAAAAGCCATACTTATCAACTTTTATCTATTCGAAATTTATAGACTGAAATCTTCACCAAAATAGAACTTCCGGGCCAACTCGCTGTTGGCGATTGCTTCAGGTTCACCTTCAACAAGGATTTCTCCTTCATTGACAATATAAGCACGGTCGCAACAAGAAAGTGTTTCCCGTACATTATGATCAGAAATAATGATGCCGATTCCTTTTGCTTTTAATTTAGCTATTATTTTTTGGATATCAGCTACGGCCAGAGGGTCGATACCGGCAAAAGGTTCATCCAGCAGAATATATTTCGGCGATGTAACTAAGGCCCTCGTAATCTCTACCCTTCTTCTTTCTCCGCCGGAAAGTGAATAAGCTTGATTTTTGGCAAGTCCCGCCAGATCCAACTCTCCCAGCAGTTCTTTCAGCCTCTCTCTTCTTTCATCCTCTTGCAGGTTAAGTGTTTCCAAAATTGCCAGTATATTTTCTTCCACGGTTAATTTGCGAAAAATCGAAGGCTCCTGGGGCAGATAATTCAGCCCTCTCCTGGCCCTTTTATACATAGGATATCTTCCTATATCTTCGCCGTCCAGAAATATCTTTCCGTCATCGGGCTTAACCAAGCCAACAATCATATAGAATGTTGTTGTTTTACCGGCGCCGTTTGGGCCTAACAAACCGACAACTTCACCCGGTGAAATCGACAAATCAATATTATTGACAACTTTTCTCTTACTGTAAATTTTAGTTAACCCTTGTGCCGACAAATTACTCATTTTTTTCTATCTTTAATTATTTTTTATTTTCATTTTTCTCTTGCGGATAGATGACGGCCTTCACTCTTTTTTTCGGATCACTTTCCACTACTCCGCGGTCTTCATTGACAAACACTGTTACCTTATCTCCCTTGATCAAGTTCTTTCCATCGCGCAAAGTGGCATTACCGGTCATAATAATCTGCCCGCTATCCTGAAAATATACGGCTTCGTCTCCTGTGGCAATGCGTTCTTTTTGTGTTACAACAACATTTCCTTTAGCTTCAATTTTTTCCAGATCTCCGGTACCTTCGACTTCTTTAGCGCCGACTTTATCTTTTTTGCCAGCTTCTTTTTTGTAGTATAACAACAAACGGTCTGACTTTATCTCTTTATCCCCCTGGGTAGCCACCGCATTTCCGGAAAAGACTACCAGTTTTTTTTCATTAAAGGCATCCATGCGGTCCGAAACAATTTCAATCGGCTCTTTGGAATTGATTTTATTTATTTTTACCGGATTATCCTTGGCCTGAACGGAAGAAAAAAACAGTAATACAAAAAATGTAAATAATATAAATATTTTATTACTTTTCATTAAGTTTTCCGGTCAATTTATTCTTGCTTTTACGGCAGACAAAAGGTTTAATTCTCCCGTGTTCATATACAGAGCAAGTCCTGTTCCGCTTATTTTCATCCTTTTATTTTCCATCACGACCGGCGCGTCCGTGTAGAATTTCTTTTCTGCATCCGAATATTTAAGATAATCAGTGGTAAAACGATCTCCCGAATCGGACACAATGGCAACGTTACCTTTAATTTCAATATCTTTTTTGTCCGTCAGCATTTGACCTTTATCACCTTTCATCACATATACTTTCTTTTCCGCTGTCGTCAATATTATTTGAACATGATCAAATACGGCAAGATTTTGTTTTTTGTCAAACTGGGCAGTCTGAGCTTTTACTTCCCATTTGGAGTTCGCTTCTCCTACCTCCGTATAGACAAAATCTTTAATCTGCAGATCAACGTGATCAGGCAATATCTTTAATATATTCTTCGGCTTATCGCTGATTTTATGGATAACATAACCGGCAATGGACGCCGCTGCCAATAAGATAATTCCAATCAATGTCAGAATTACTTTTTTTTTGCTTAATTTCATCTGACGTTAAAGTCCGGCTCTTTTTACTTCATTCTTATCCATGATTCTTTTATACCATTCGACAGGAGACATGTAAAGATTTAAGGTTAGTCATTAAGCACCGGCCAAGCTCTGTCATGCCGGGCAAAAATATTTCTTTAATAAAATTATTATATGTGTAAGAATTTACCGTAAATTATGCGGCAAACAAGAGAGTGACGGCCCAATTTGACTCTTGTCTTTGTCGCCTTTGCATACCAACTAAGATATAAGGCCGGTCTACATATGGTTCGTGAGAACAAACTGGAATTGTTACAAAAGAGAATCCGGAAACTGGAAAAGGAAATTGCCATTTCCCAAAGTGTTGCCAGAGAGCTGAAAGAATCCCAGAAAAGATACACGCACTTTTTTGAACATTCTCCAGTTATGGTTTACCGTACTGATAAAAGAGGTAATATAGTTGATATCAACGAATCCGGCGTCGATCTTCTGGGCTACAGCAGCCGCAAAGAAATTATCGGAATGAAAACGCGCTTTTTTTACGCCGATCCGGAAGAACGTGTTAATCTTTTGCGCAACGTCAATAAATTTGGTTTTGTCCGGGAATTCGAAACACGCTTGAACCGTAAAAATGGCACAATCATTAACGTTCAGGTTTCGGCCGTACAGCGTAATATAAATGGGAGCATGGACGGTTACGAAGGATTTGTTCTTGATATCACATGCCGCAAAGAAGCCGAGCGAGCGCTGATTGAATCCGAAGAAAAATATCGCACAGTAGCCGAGAATTCATTGGCCGCAATTTTTATTCATCAGAATAAGAGGTTTTGCTACGCTAATCAACGCTTTGTCGAATTGCTGGGGTATGACTCAGCGACGGAAATTATCGGTACAGCCTTTTGGGAAACAGTTCATCCCGATGACAGGCCGGTGGTTAAGGAGAGAGGTTTAAGAAGAACAAAAAAAGACTTTTACCCCCATCAGTATCCCTTCCGGGCCCTGAAAAAAGACGGTACGGTCATCTGGGTGGAATTAAGAGCCGCACGTGCCTCATATATGGGGCAGCCGGCAGTTATCGGGAATTTTATCGATATAACCCAAAGCCGGCAGGCAGAAGAAGAAATCCGGCTGTTAACGCAAAGGCTCATTGAGGCCGGCGAAAAAGAGCGGAAGCAGATCGCCGCCGATATTCATGACGAGTTCGGTCAAGCTTTGACATCACTGCATTTTGACCTCGAAGCGATGCAACGTTCATTACCCCGCGAGGCTGTTGAACAGATAAATAAGTTCGGGAGTCTTATCGCCAAAATCGAAAAACTTGCTGATTTCGTCAGAAAAACCACTTCTTACATCCGCCCTGATGTTTTGGATCATCTTGGTTTGATTCCTGCTCTGGAATGGTATGTGAAAGAATTCATTCAGCGGCACCCGGACAAAAAAATCAAAATGAAAGTTACCGGTTTTAAAAAAAGACTCTCCCCGGAGACAGAAATTTTCTTATATCGATTTTGCCAGGAGTGCCTGACGAATATCCACAAGCATGCCCAGGCCACTTCGGTTAAAATTATGTTAACTACCAGTTATCCCTGGGCAATATTTATCATCAAAGATAACGGCATCGGATTTCAGCAGTCGAAAAGCGGTCTGCCGAATAATATTAAAACGCACGGAATAGGGCTGCAGAGCATGAAAGAAACAGTTGCCGCCTTAAGGGGTAAGATGGATATAATATCGGGTCCCGGTAAAGGCACGTCTATAAGAATCGAATTGCCTTTCAATGGAGAAAACAATGAGTAAAATAAAAATTTTGATCACCGATGATCATGCTATTGTGCGCGATGGTTTGAGGCAACTCCTCAGCAGCCAGACAGATATGGAAGTCGTGGGAGAGGCGGAAGACGGAAAACAGTGTTTAGATAAAGTAAAAACGCTTCATCCGGATGTAACCCTCCTGGACATCGCTATGCCACAGATCACCGGGCTGGAAGTGATCAGTCTCATTAAAGAATCCGTTCCAAAAACACAAGTAGTTGTTCTGTCGATGCATGCGAAAGAAAACTATGTCCGGCAGGCGCTCGCGGCAGGAGCTCTCGGATACGTAATGAAGGCATCCCCCAGTTCCGATATTCTGGAAGCTATCCGGGCGGCTCATCGCGGAGAATATTTTCTCAGCTCCAAACTGCGCACAGAAATTATCGGCTCCTATGCCAAGCGCAGGGTGATAAATCCGGCGGCAAGCGGCTATGATCTTTTGTCGGAAAGAGAACAGCAGGTTTTTCGACTGGTTGCACAAGGATTCTCGACAAGCAAAATCGGAGAGATTCTTTGTGTGAGCCCCAAAACAGTGGAAAAGCATCGCACCAGCATTATGAGTAAATTGGGAGTTCATGATCGCCTCGGTTTGATGAAGTATGCCATTAAAATCGGAGTGGTTGATCCGGATCTCTGGGAAGATTAACCGCTTTCATCCACTAAAGAAAAAGTAGCTAAATCCCCCCCCTTTAATAGGGCTATCCCCCATTGATTGTTTTTTCATCCTTCTTTACAAGTATCTCTAAATTTAAAAGAAGGAGGTTTTTTATGGATGTAAGCACTTTAAGTATCATCGGAATTCTTTTGTCACTGGTATTCATCATCGTTCTTGCTCTCAAAGGTTGGCATATTATTTTGATTGCCCCCCTGGCAGCCGTCATTGTTGCCCTGTTTTCCAGCATGGATATCATGCCAACTCTTTACGGACCTTATATGAAGGGTTTCGTCAATTACGCCGGCAAATTTTATTTATTGTTTCTGGCCGGTTCTCTCTTCGGCAAGTTTATGGAAGACAGCGGCGCTGCGCGGTCGATTGCTGAAGGCATTTTAAAGGTGATCGGGCGCAAGAGCGCCATTGCCGCCATCTGGGCGGCCGGTATTATCGCGATTGCCCTGACCTATGGCGGTGTGAGCTTATTTGTAGTCGTTTTCGTCATGATTCCCATTGCCCGGCCCATGTTCAAGGATTTGAATATTCCCTGGAATCTGTTCGCTATTTCTTTTGCCGTGGGTATTGGTTCTGTGACCATGACCATGATGCCCGGCTCCCCGCAGATATTGAATATTATGCCCACAAAATATATGGCTTCCACACCGATGGCGGCACCGGCACTGGGCATAATCGCTTCAATTTTAGTTCTTATTTTCACCCATATTTACATATTGTATGCCGTAAAACAGTACAAGACGAAAGGTGAAGGTTATGTTGCGCCTGCCGGAGTCGGTATGGTGAGCGTCGCCGATGTTTCTCTGGAAAAACTCCCCAACTTCTGGCTCAGCATTATTCCCCTGATTGTGGTTATCGCCCTGCTGAACGTTTTTAAATTTGATGCCGTTATCGCCCTGTGTGCCGGAGCATTGGTTTGCTTCATATTCTTCTTCAAGAACTTCCCCAGCATTCTGGATACACTCACCAAGGGTGCAGTGAATACTGTTATCCCGATCGTCAATACCTGTGCTGATGTCGGTTACGGTATGGCAGTTGCAGCTACAGCCGGTTTCAAAGTTATCACCGCCTGGATGTTAACGCTGCCCATGCATCCCATTGTTTCTTTGTCTATCGCCACGAATATCATGGCCGCAATTACCGGTTCGGCTTCCGGCGGTTTGGGAATCATCCTGGAGACATTATCGGCAAAATATCTGGCTTTGGGACTCAGCCCCGAGCTCATTCACCGTGTTTCCACCATGTCCGCAGGATGTTTTGATGCCATGCCGCATAATGGCGTTGTCATCACTTTCCTGGCGATCGCCGGATTAACGCACATGAATTCTTATAAACACATATTTTTCGCTCACATCGTGACGACACTTATAACCCTGATAATCGTAATTCCTCTAGGAATTATGCTGTACTAAAAAAAGCAGTTCTTATCCCTCCTGGACGGCTTGATCAGGAGGGATAAATAATTTTTCAGTTCCAATACATTGAATTAAGGAGGATTTATGTCAAGACCATTTGAAAAAGTTGCTGTTGTTGGCGCCGGTTTGCTGGGAGCTCAGATTGCTCTGCTGTCGGCTTATGCCGGCTATAAAGTCAATCTCTATGATACCAGGGAGACCGCTTTCGAAGATACCTACAAAAGGCTCGTTGGAGATTTCAAGAATAAGGGCATCACCCCCATTATACCCTGGGACAGTTGGGAGACGCTGAAAAGCGAAATTCAATTTAGCACCGACATTGCCGTCGCGCTGAAGGATGCTGATTTTGTTATCGAAGCAGTATTTGAAAATTTGGAAGTAAAACTTGATGTCTTTAAAAAGATGAATGAGAATGCCCCGTCCAAAGCCATTTTTGCATCGAACAGCTCTTCGATGCCCATCTCCCGGATGGAGAACGCCAGCGGCCGGCCGGAAAAATGCATCAATGCCCACTTCTATCAGCCATTGCAGGGTATGATCATGGCCGATATCGCTCCCGGTTCTAAGACTCTGCCGGAAGTTATGGAAAAAGGCGAGGCCTGGATTACTTCTCTGGGCTGTATTCCGCTGAAAGTAAATAAAGAAATTCTGGGCTTCTGTTTCAACAGTGTCTGGAGGGCAATTAAGAGACAAACCCTGTATATGTGGGGCAATGATTATGTTGATTTCCGGGACATCGATCGCGCCTGGAAGATATTCAGCAAAATGCCTATCGGACCTTTCGGTTTGATGGACATGGTTGGCCTTGATGTAGTTTATGATATTGAAATGGTATACTACAATGAATCGAAAGATCCTAAAGACAAGCCGCCGGAGGCGTTCCTGGAGAAGATTAAAAGAGGTGAACTGGGCGTAAAGACGGGTAAAGGTTTTTACACCTATCCCAATCCCGAATTCCTCAGCCCGGAATTCATTAAACCGAAGAAATAACATACTATCTTTTTCCGTTTGCACTTTCGCATCAGAAAAAAAGGATAGACAAAACCAAGGAGGTATAAATATTTATGAAAAACAAAGTCATAATCACATCAGCCGTCACGGGAAGCATTCACACTCCCACCATGTCGCCATATCTGCCCATTACACCGCAGCAGATTGCCGATGACGCCGTCCGTTCCTGCGAGGCAGGGGCGGCGGTTGTACACGTCCACGCCCGCAATCCGGAAAATGGAATGCCCTCTTCCGATCTGGGATTGATCAAAGAGATCGTTACGAGCATCAAGAGTCGCTGTCCTGCAGTCATCTGCATCACAACCGGTGGAGGGATGGGCATGTCCATAACCGAACGCCTCGCTCCGGTAACACAATACAAGCCGGAACTGGCATCCTGTAATGGAGGTTCCATAAACTGGGGTCTTTTCCCGATGGTGGGCCGTTACAAGGAATGGAAGTATGATTGGGAAAAGATGATGCTGGGCATGTCGGAGGATTTTATTTTTCCCAACACCTTCAAGACTCTGAGGGAATATTGCGCGCAATTCGCCGAGACGCAGACCAAACCGGAATTCGAGGTATATGATTCCGCTCATGTGAACAATCTGGCTTTCCTCATCCAGGCCGGCTATATCAAAACACCGATCTACCTGCAGTTTGTACTGGGCATTCTGGGCGGACTGGCTGCCACTGTGGAGAATCTTATGTTCCTGGTCGAGCATGCCAAACGCAATATACCTGAATTTGAGTTTTCCGTCTGCGCTGCCGGAAAGGCGGAGTTTCCAATCTGTACGCAAGGTCTTCTGCTGGGCGGCAATGTCCGTGTCGGTCTGGAGGACAACCTCTACCTCGATAAAGGAAATTTAGCCAAGAGCAGTGCCGAACAAGTGACCAAGATCGCCCGTATCGCCAAAGAACTGGGCGTGGAACCGGCCACTCCGGATGAAGCACGGGAAATTCTTGGCCTGAAAGGCATCGACAAGGTTAATTACTAACGTTTCTTTTAGCCCGGTGTCATCAAAAACCACCGGGCTATTGGAGACAGGATGAAAGATCATAAAAGGGTCACTCATTTACGAATAGTGTTCGCACTGTTTTCCTTCTGCCCCCCTCGGATAGATTAAATGGGTGACCCCTTTTATTTTTAAAACTAAAGGAGTTTTTATGAAAGCAGCCGATATTAAGAAAATTACGGTTCTGGGTGGTAGCGGTCTCATCGGATCAGGGTGGGCGACTTTTTTCCTGTGGAAGGGGTTCGACGTAAATATTTATGATATCAGCGATGCATTATTGCAAACTGCCCGCGAGCGCATCAGCGCGAGTTTATCCTATCTGCTGGCAAAGAATATAATAACCAAAGAGTCCATGCAGAAAGCTCTCAGCAAATCCTTCTACACAACAGATATCGGGGAGGGCCTCCGTGGAGTTCAATTTGTTCAGGAGTGTGCACCGGAAAAATATGAACCTAAACAAGCGCTTGTGGCTGCCATGGATCAGTATGGATTAAATGAGGCCATCTTCGCCAGCAGCACTTCCGGCCTGCTGATAACCGAAATAGCGAAAAATTCTCAATACCCGGAACGGTGCATTGGCGCTCACCCCTATAACCCTCCTCACCTGATTCCACTGGTGGAAATCACTAAAGGTGAAAAAACCAGTGAAGCAGTGCTGCAAACGGCATATGAATTTTTTCAGGCCGCCGGGAAGGAACCGATTATCCTGCAGAAAGAAGCACCCGGATTCATTGCCAACCGCCTGCAGATAGCCCTTTATCGC
Organism: Deltaproteobacteria bacterium HGW-Deltaproteobacteria-12; assembly: GCA_002840565.1. Classification (GTDB taxonomy): domain Bacteria; phylum Desulfobacterota; class Syntrophia; order Syntrophales; family Smithellaceae; genus MVRV01. Next base: position 48,580 of record PHBK01000006.1, read on the forward strand.
GAGGCGGTCGATCTTGTGTTGCGCGGCGTCTGCACCGTCGAAGACGTGGATAAGGCATTGTGTTTCGGGCCGGGACTGCGTTATGCCCTGATGGGTCAGAATCTGATTTTTCAATTGGGTGGCGGCCCCTTCGGATTAAAGGGCGTTATGATGCACATCGGGCCGTCTGCGGAAATGTGGATGAATGATATGGCTGCCTGGAAAAAATGGCCGGCAGGGTGCATTGACGTCCTGCAGGAAGGCGTTGATAAAGAAATGGCCAACCGGAGTGCGGAGGAAGGAAAAACAAACGAGGAAATCAGCCGCTGGCGCGATGATAAACTGCTTTCTTTGTTAAAACTGATCAATAAAATTTGATCCGGATATCCGGCATCAATGGCTTTACGAATTGAACAGGGGGGCATAATACCATTTTTTTTTATCAAGGTATTTAGCCCCCTCTGGAATCACAGGTATTCGTCAAATTCATATTTTGCGGCGATCTCCGGCCATTTCCCCTGCGCCTGCAGGAGCATATCGCAGACTTCACGCACTGCACCGCGTCCGCCCATATTCTTCGTTACATAAGCAACCGATTTTTTGACTACATCCAGCGCATCGGCGACCGCAGCGGAAAACCCGACTGCTTTTAATACCGGGATGTCAACGATATCATCGCCCATAAACGCCACATCGGCGGAACTTAATTTATTCTTTTTCAATATTTTGACAAACACTTCTTTCTTATTAAATACCTTCTGATAAATTTCCCTGATGCCTAAATCCTGCGCACGATGTTTAACAACTTCCGATTGCCGGCCGGTAAGGAGCACAACTTTTATCCCATAACGTTGAATAAGCTTGATGCCATGACCATCGCGGACATCGAAATTTTTTATTTCCTTCCCGCTGTCATCCATAATCACCCGGCCATCCGTCATTACTCCGTCAACGTCCAGGATCAGCATTTTTATGTTCTTGAGTTTTTCTTGAAGATTTTTTCTCATTCGAATTTATCCTTTATTATATTTTCCCTTCACCAGTTCATCAATTTGCTTCAATGTTGTGAGCAATTCTTCCAAATAGTCGAGATAAAGCGAGTTAGCTCCGTCGCACAAAGCCATCTCCGGATTACGATGAACTTCAAGAAATATACCGTCCACACCGGCTGCCACAGCCGCCCGGGCAAGATATTCCACCATTGCCCGCTCGCCGCCGGACGCTGTGCCGGCGCCACCGGGCAGCTGCACGGCATGCGTGGCGTCAAATATTACCGGATATCCCATATCTCTGACGATAGGCAGAGCGCGAACATCAAAAACAAGATTATTATAACCAAATGATGTGCCTCTTTCGGTTATCATAATATTCTCATTACCCGCCGATTTAGCCTTGGTGATAATATTGGCTACATCTCCCGGTGCTAAAAATTGTCCTTTTTTCACATTTACGACCCTGGCCTTTTTCGCCACTTCCACAATGAAATCAGTCTGCCGGCACAGAAAAGCCGGTACTTGCATTATATCCAGGACTGTGGACGCCTGATCTATTTCTTCAAAGCGATGGACATCGGAAAGGAGGAGTACCCCCGTTTCTTCTTTTATTTTTTGGAGGATGGCTAATCCTTTTTCCGCTCCCGGCCCCCGGTAGGAATTAATCGAAGTGCGATTAGCTTTGTCGTAGGATGCCTTGAAAATATAGGGAATTTTCAGTCTGGCGGTAAGCTTTCTCAAATAATCGGCCGTATCCAGGGCCGATTCTTCATTTTCCAGTACACACGGACCGGCTATGAGCACAAATCCGTTTTTGTCACCTATGGCAAAATCGCCCATGTCAATCTGCTTCATTCTTTTCTCACTCCTGGTTTGTTTTCTGCAGTTTTTTCTGTAAAAGTAAAATTTTCAGTTGCGGTATTTTTTTATTGGCCCGCGGTGACTCCGGGTTCAGCTCGTGCGCAGTGGTATATGCCCTCAGCGCTTCCGTATAGAGCCCTTTATTTTCATAAGCCTCTCCCAGGTTGGCATAAAGCTCGTCGTCTTCCCGATCATATCTTAAAGCAAGAAGATAATTTTCAATTGCCCTGTCCCAATCGCCACGCACAGCATAAGCATACCCCAAACTGGCATAAGATGCAGCTTTTTTGGGCTCCAATAAAGCAATTTTTTTATAATATTTTATGGCCTGATCGCTTTTTTTATCCTTCAGGTAATAGTGGGCGAGAATGCTCAACACTTCCTTGGTCGGAGGCGATATCTTTTCGTACTCAGCTATAGCCTCTTTTTCCCGTCCCAATTTACCGTAGGTATAAGCCAGATTATAATGCAGGTTAGAGCTCTTTCCACCGAGCTTAATTGCTTTTTTATAGTTTTCTGCAGACAAAGCATAATTTTTTAATTCGCCATAGGCAAAACCAAGGTTGGAAAAGACGGCTGAATTCCCGACACCCGCCTTGACCAGTCTTTCGTAAAATTTAACCGCCTGTTCATATTTGTTTTGCTTGAAATATAGATCTGCCAGCCGCTCTGCTGCATCGGAATCAGCGGGTTTTACTTTCAGGACATGCTCATATTCCCTGGCGGCATCGGCATCAAGTTTCCTTTTTTCATAAGCAGCGCCAAGATTAAAGCGAATTACCGGTTCATCAGGCTTAAGGGCTGCCGCTTTTTTTAAGCTGTCCAGCTCATCCTGAGGCCTTCCTTTTCCGGCATAAGCCGCAGCCATGTTGGCATAGGCAATGGCAGACTGCGGCTGATATTTAATAACTTCCCGGTAATATTTAATGGCTTCATCGAATTTTTTTATTTTTAAATAAGTATCGCCGAGGGCCAGCCTTGCTAAATTCTTATCTGGCGCATGAGCAGCAATGTATTCATATTGTTCGATGGCCGGGGTTATTTTTTTTAAACGAACATAAGCGTCGCCCAGTTTGAATCGAACCGGATAATTTTCCGGGTCATTCTTAACTGCGGCAAGATAGTTCTCGGCTGCCTGATTCCAAAGACCTTTTTCTTCGAAGGAAAAACCCAGGCCGGCATATGCTTCCGCATCCTGCGGATGCAGTTTGACGAGCCTTTTGGATATCTGGATGGCCCGGTCATATTCTTTTTTCCGAATGTGGCATTTGGCTAATTCGCGCAGAGCCACTTTGTCCTCGGGATTCAACGCCAGGATCTCCTGATATTGGGCAATGGCATCATCTTGCCGATCGAGCTTCGCATAGATTCCCGCCAGAATTTTGCGCACGCCCGTATCCTCTTTGTTGAGAACAATTGCTTTTTTCAGATATTCAATTTGTACCTTAGCGTCAGTCGTATCCCTGGCAAAGCGCAGCCAGTCCTGGGGTGTAATGACAACACTGATCGGAACTTTTGCCAAAACCTCCTTTCCGAAATTGATCCGGATGGAATAATCGGACACCGTGCCGCCGGCCTGATTCATTTCACCTTTCTGCATTATCTTATTGACCAGATCAACTCCTCGCATCAACACGCCCAGATCGTTGACACTATTGCCCAAGCCCTCAATATTTACTGTTATATGGCTTCCTTTGAGATCATCACTCGCCACTGACTTCACGACAAACTCATCGCGGTAAGTTATTTCCAGGGATTCATTACTCCGCACAATAATGTTTTTTCCGTTTTTTTCCATTTCCAGATAATAGAAATGAGGCCGGCCCTGGAACAGATAGTAAGAAATAATATTTTTCAGGCGGCCGGCATTAAAAGAAATCGCTTCCATTGCCTGCGGACGAAGCAAGTACAATAGTATTAGAATCAAACTTATAACGGCAATAGCTCCGGGGATTAACCAGATTTTTCGCCGGATTAATTTATTTGTCCCGATGTTTTTGCTGTTATTCTCCGCCATCTGCCCTCCGAATCAACGGCTTGGCTCCAGCCGTCATGCTTTCAGCCCCGTGGATGATATTTTTGATGAATTTCCTTTAACCTTTCCCGGGTGATATGAGTATAAATTTGCGTTGTCGATATATCGGCATGTCCCAGCATTACCTGAACTGTCCGCAAATCGGCACCGCCTTCCAAAAGATGGGAAGCAAAAGAATGACGAAAGGTATGAGGATGGATTTTCTTGTGCAATCCCGCTTTTCTAGCATATCCGACAACCATTTTCCAGAATCCCTGACGGGTGAATTTCCCGCCGAAGCGGTTCAGAAACAAAATGTCCGTGCTTTTACCCTGCATTAATTGCGGCCTTGCCTGTTCCACATAAAGTCTGGCGCAATCATAAGCCGCTTTGCCGATGGGAACTATCCGCTCCTTACTGCCCTTCCCCATAACAATCAGAAATCCAACCTGCCAGTTGATGCTGTTCATTGTCAACCCGATTAATTCGGAAACACGGATGCCCGTCGCATAAAGCAATTCCAGCATCGCGCTGTTGCGGAGTGATTGGGCGGTTTCAACTCCCGGCTGGGCCAGGATAAGATTCATCTCCTCCTTGCTGACCGTATCCGGCAGACGCATCCATACTTTAGCCAGTTCAATATTGGCCAGGGGAGTTTGTTCGATCAGCTTTTCTTGCAAAAGATACTTATAAAACCCCCGGATTGCAGCCAATGCCCTGTTCATCGAATTAGCCGAAAGCCCTTCGCTTTTTATTTGCACCAGATATTCAATAACCACTTCCGGCACAATCAGGCGCCAATCCGTAAATCCTTTTCCCTGAACAATTAACAGAAAACGTCGCAAATCCCGGCCATAGGCTTCCAGCGTGTTTTCGGCGACACCCCGCTCAATGAGCAGGTAATTTAAATATTTTTCCAACAGTTTGTCCATAAGACTTTTTTAACGTAAATATCCTCCCGAAGCAAAGTTTTTTTATTGACTTATTCTCCATTCTCGTAAAAATAAGCGTTAAACAAAAATAATCATGCTTTAGGAGCCGTAAATGAAGAAAATAATAATTGCCGCTGACCATGGAGCAGTTGTTTTGAAAAATCAAATTATCTCTTTTTTGAAGACTAAAAACTGCGAGACCAGAGACATGGGCGTTAATAATGAAGATCCCGCAGACTATCCGGACATCGCGCTGAAGGCTTGCCGGGAATTCAATGCCGGCGGTTATGAGTTCGGTATCTTGCTTTGCGGGACGGGAATCGGCATGTCGCTTGCCGCCAATAAAGTTCGAGGCATCCGGTGTGCCGTGGTGCACGATCTGTTTACTGCGGAAATGGCCAAGGCCCATAATAACGCCAACTTCATAGCATTCGGCGGCCGGGTGAATTACTCCGTGGCGGTAACGGATATGATCGACAGATTCATGAACACAACATTCTCCGGCGACCGCCATGAAAGAAGAGTGGCCAGGATAGCAGAGATTGAAAAAAAGGAATGCTGAAGCCGGTAGATAATATTTGAGGGAAATGCTTTAAAAAACGCTCACCGTCATGTTCCGGTGAGCGTTTTTATTATCGGGAACCTCAAAAGATCGGAACTATCCCAATATGGTTTTCAAATCATCGTCCGGTGTGGTAATCGGCTTGATGGCAAAGTTCTTCACGAGGACATCCAGCACATTGGGCGTGATGAAAGCCGGGAGAGAGGGCCCCAGGCGGATATCACGAATTCCCAGATAAAGCAGCGTCAGCAAGATAGCCACTGCTTTTTGCTCATACCAGGATAAAATCATGGACAGGGGCAATTCATTAACTCCCACATTAAAAGCCTTGGATAAAGCCAGCGCAATCTGGATGGCGGAATAGGCATCATTGCACTGCCCGATATCCAGCAGGCGGGGAATTCCGCCAATATCGCCCAGTTCCTTATCGAAGAAACGGAACTTTCCGCAGGCCAGAGTCATGATTACAGTGTCTTTAGGTGCTTTTTCCACAAATTCCGTGTAATAATTCCGGCCCGGTTTAGCCCCGTCACAGCCGGCAACAAGAAAGAAGTGCCGGATCGCCCTGCCCTGCACCGCCTCGATTATTTTATCCGCGACAGACAAAACTGCGTTGCGGGCAAATCCGACGGTTACCTGCCGCCCCTCCGTATCTGCGTTAAAACCCGGCAGCTCCAGTGCTTTTTTAATAACCGGCTCGAAGTTGGAATCAGCAATATGCTGAATTCCCGGCCAGTCGACCAGCCCGCAGGTGAAAATATTGGCCAGATAAGCATCACGTGGTCTTTGAATGCAGTTGGTCGTCATGAGAATCGCGCCGGGAAATTCGGCAAACTCTTTGGCCTGGTTCTGCCAGGCCGTTCCATAATGGCCGTAGAAGTGCGGATACTTCTTCAGTTCGGGATATCCGTGTGCCGGCAGCATCTCACCATGCGTATAGACATTAATTCCTTTGCCTGCGGTTTGTTTCAGAAGCCCGGCCAGATCGTTCAAATCATGGCCGGAAATAAGGATGGCCTTGCCTTTCTTGGCGCCCAGCGGCACTTTGGTCGGTAGCGGATGGCCAAATCGTCCGGTGTTTCCTGCGTCCAGCAGCTCCATGGTGCGCAAGTTAATTTCTCCGCACTTTAAAACAAGAGCAAGCCACTCTTCCAGACTCAGATCGCTGCTCAGCATGGCACTCAGCGCTTCGTGGATAAATGAATATACTTTGTCGTCTTCCTGCCCCAGAATTTGAGCATGATCGGCATAGGCGGCGACACCTTTTACACCGAAAAGAAGTGTATGCTGCAATGACAATACATCCGGATTGATGGCTGCACCAGCCTTGAGACCGGCGTTCTCAGCCTGTTTAATGCTTCCTTCCAATGTTTTTTCCGGCTGGAATAGAACCGCCTCGTCTTTTTCTTCGGGCATTACTCCGGCTTTTCTGAGCTTGTCTTTCAGACTCTCTCGTAACTTAACGCATTTTTCAATCAGCCCGGAAATTCGGACAGGATCAAAATCAACATTGGTTAAAGTTGAAAATAATGCTTTAACTGTAAATACATTGACCTCCTCATCAACTATACCGGCCTTCCGGCCCTGTTCCGCGACTCGAGATAATCCTTTAAGTGCATACACCAGCAGATCCTGCAGGGCCGCAACTTCAGGCGATTTTCCACACACGCCCATTTTCCCGCATCCTTCCCCTTTTGCCGTTTGCTCGCACTGGTAACAAAACATTTCGCCGTTCTCCATAATCGTTATTTCTCCTTTTTATTAACACCCTCTGTGATTGGCATTTTCCTCACTATTTACTATTTCCAGCCGTTACGCCTTGACTTAAGTCAACTATCAATGATATTTTTTACTCATGGAAATAATTAAGAAGATTGCATCTGTGCCGCTTTTTGAAGATCTGTCCAAAAAACAACTCGCGGATATTGCCGCGATTGCCGTCGGGCAAAAATACAAAAGAGGACAACTCGTCTTTTCCGAAGGCGATGAGGGCAGCGGCTTTTATGTTCTTATCTCCGGCGGTGTGAAAATCTTCAAACTTTCCCCGGAAGGCAAGGAACAAATTCTCCACATTATGGGACCGGGTGAACCTTTCGGAGAAGCGGCCGTTTTTGCAGGTGAGCATTTTCCGGCCTCTGCCCGGACGCTTTCCGAAAGTAAAGTTTTATTTTTTCCCCGCCGGTCATTTGTGGACCTGATCACTAATAATCCCGCTCTTTCCTTAAATATGCTGGCTTTTCTTTCCCGCCGTTTACGCGTGCTGGCCAACCTGGTCGAATCTCTTTCCCTCAAGGAAGTTCCCGGAAGACTTGCCGCCTATCTCCTGTATTACAGTAAACACAAAAATGACCCGGCTATTCTGGAGCTGGGCATTTCCAAGACCCAACTGGCCGCTCTTCTGGGCACAATTCCGGAAACCTTATCCCGTATTTTAAGCAGAATGGGCAAAGAAAAATTAATCAAGGCCGGTTTACGCCACATCCAGATTTTAGACCGTCAGGGGCTCCTGGAATTGTCCGAGGGGAGCAGAAGATTAACCTGATTTTTTTCCGCCATTTACAATGACTGATAAAAAATATGTATATAATTTTTCTTTTCAGGTAAAATGTCCTGACTTTTTGTATTGGCAGACGATATGGCTCAATTACCGGACAAAAAGAAAATCCGTCAAGTATTTCGTAAAGTCCAGAAACATCTGCTGATCGAACAATTAATCCGTCAGTTTTCCACCAACAAGGAAGACATCAGAAAAAAAGCCCTGACCCAGGCAGACCTTTCCTGCTGCACCAATGTTCTGGAATTAGGCTGTGCTTTCGGATCTTTTACCGGGGCTTTAAAAGACAGATTACATCCGGCTGCCGAGATTATGGGTCTGGACATTGTCCCTGAATACAAACCTTTCTTCCTGGCAGCATGCAAACATGCCGGATATACCGGATCATTTTCTGCGTCCGGGATTAATCTCATAAAAAAGTACTCTGCTTCCTCTTTTGATTTGGTAATTTGCAGTTTCGCCCTATACTTTTTTGCCGATATAATTCCCGAAATTGCCCGTGTCCTCAGAAAAGACGGCCGATTTATCACCATCACCCATTGCCAATCCAACATGCAGGAGCTAATCGGCATCACCAGAAAAATTCTGGAGCAAAAGAAACTGCTCCAACATCATGACCCCCTGCCGGTGGAAGTTATCTTGCGCCAATTTTCCGCAGAAAGCGGCCGGGAACGTCTGTCCGAATATTTTGGCCGTGTCTTTTCCGTTGATTTTAAGAATAGTTTGATATTTCAACCGTTAGAGATTGATTCTCTTATGGAATACTTTCATTTCAAAAGTCCGTTTTTTCTTTTCGGAACCGATACGGACAGCAATATCATAGCAGAAGAACTGATTCTTGAGCTGCAAAAAACAGCGGCAAAGAATAAAGTTGTCAACATGTGCAAGGATGATCGCATTTTTATTTGCTCACGACCTTTGACGATTAAGGAGCAGACATGAAAAAGCGGCGGCAGTTTTGCCTGTATTGCAGCGCAGGCCTCACCAAGAAATTGGAAGATGATGTTCTGAGGGATTTCTGTCCTTCCTGCAACTCCTTTTTTTATGAAAATCCCCTGCCCGTCGTTTCCTCTATTCTTGATGCTTCGCGGCAGATTCTTCTGGTCAAGCGCGACCGGGCACCCTTTAAGGGTCGCTGGTGCCTGCCGACCGGCTTTGCCGAGGCCGGAGAAAGCATTGAAGATGCAGCTCTGCGCGAACTGGAAGAAGAAACCGGCATTAAGGGGAAAATAGTCCGTCTGCTGGATGTAGATTCCTACAGAAGCCGGTTTTATGGTGATTTGCTTTTCCTGACCTTTGTGGTGGAACAGACCGGCGGAAAACTTGCAGCAGGTGACGATAGTGTTAAAGCCCAATTCTGGCCGGTGGGGAAGATACCTTTACTGGCTTTCCGGCCGAACAGACGAGCGCTTTCTGCCTATATAAAAAGCAAAAGGGATTACTGGACAATTCTGGATTCCATTGATTATGCCGATAAAAAGAGTCCCCGTCCGGATGCAGCAAAAAACACCTTAACCCGGCGCTTGGTCAATATAATTGTGCGGAACAAGGAAGCTGTTATTTACAGCTGGATAGAGGATGTTACCCATAGCAAATCCACTGCCGAGTACCACAAATTTGACTCTAAAAAGCTGTTTATAACTGGAGATAAAATCATTTCCCAAATTATTCTCTGGCTGGGAGGTTTGTATGAAATTAACTCCCTGAAAACTTTTTATATTAAGCTCGGCAGAGAGCGAAAAAAAGAAGGTTTTAAGCTCAGCGAAACACTGAGCGCTCTCAGCCTGGTCCGAAAACATATTTGGGCGGTCAGCCTCCATCAGGACGGCTGGCGTAAAAGTATCGACCTTTACATGACCTTTGAAATGCAGCGGCGTATGACTATTTTCTTCGATCTGGCAATATTTTACCTGACACAAGGATACGAAGTTATCGGTTGATTACATTTATTTCCATAATGGCTGATGAAAATAATCATTGCGGCTTTGGCGGGCAGATAATTTAAAGATTATTTGATTTGACTTGCAACTGTCCTTTTCCTATACTAAAGCAGTCAAAAAGAAACTTCTGATCAGCGCTCTGCGCTGCCTCATGATATTTCTGAAATTTAATTTAAGGACAAGGAAATCTGTTTTCCCCTTAGAATACAATAATATTATAAGCTGGAAGAAATTATCTCTATGATTACAGTAAATATTGACGGAAAAGATTGCAAGACGTTAAAAGGTTTGACGATTATTGATGTTGCCCGTTCCTCCGGAATAGACATTCCGGCTTTGGGATACGATCCCCGCGTCAGCCCCCCGAGTAACTTTGAAGCCGCATTTGTGGAAATAGCTGAAGGTGACCAGACCAGATTTGTTTCGGCAACTTCCACACCGGTTGCCGACGGCATGGTTATACGCACTCAAACCGCAGCTCTCGTCAGCTATCGGAAGATATATCTGCAGGCTCTCCTGCGTCATCATTACGGCGATTGTATTGCTCCGTGCGTTTTGCGCTGTCCGGCGCATATTGACATTCAGAAATACATTTATCATGTCACTTGCGGTAATTTCCCGGAAGCTCTCGCGGTAATCAAGGACAGCAATCCTCTGCCCGCAGTCTGCGGACGCGTCTGCCCCCATCCCTGTGAAACCGATTGCCGCCGGAACGCTCAGGACGGTGCCGTCAATATCAACGGCATCAAACGCTTCGTCGCCGACTGGGACTTATGCCAGCCGAATAGCTATCGTCCCGTGTGCCGGCCGGATACAGGAAAGAAAATAGCGATCATCGGAGCGGGCCCGGCCGGTTTAACCGCCGCCTGGTTTTTGCGCCGCCTTGGTCACACCGTTAACATTTTTGAAATGCAGGAAGCGGCCGGCGGCATGCTGCGCTGGGGCATCCCCTATTACCGGTTGCCCGAAAAAGACCTGGATGCGGAAATAAAAACAATTATCGATCTGGGAATCAACATTTCCTATCATAAAAAACTGGGCCGCGATTTTACACTGAAATCACTCCACCGCGAAGGCTTTGACGCCGTTTTCCTGGGATTGGGCGCACAAAAAGCAACCGCTATCGGCGTCAAAGGCGAAGACAATAAAGGGGTTATGTCCGGCCTCGATTTTCTGGCAAAACTCGCCCGCGGCGAAAAACCTGCTCTGGGCAATCGAGTCATTGTCATCGGCGGCGGCAACACAGCCATGGATGCTGCGCGCAGTGCCGTCCGTCTTGGTGTCAAAGACGTGATTGTCGCCTATCGCCGCACCCGTCAGGAAATGCCCGCCCAGGATATAGAAATTGAAGAAGCCATTGAGGAAGGCGTCAATATGCAGTATCTCACTGCACCGGTTTCCATCGCCCCCTCGGGCGAAACGCTGCAAATGACCTGCGTCCGGATGGAACTGGGCGAACCGGATAAGAGCGGAAGGCGGCGTCCCGTGCCTCAGGAAGGTTCGGAATTTCTGCTCACGGCAACAACTATTATTTCCGCCATCGGCCAGGCGGTGGATGGTTTCTGTATCGGCAATGAGAGTTTGATCGACAAATGGGGCAACATCTTAGTAGACCAGTCAACAATGCAAACAGCCCTTCCCTGGGTCTTCTCCGGCGGTGACTGCGTCACCGGCCCGGATATAGCCATTGCCGCCATCGGAGCCGGTAAGCGCGCAGCGGAATCAATAGATGAATTTGTGAGGATGGGCTCTGTTACCGCAAAAAGCAATCCTTATACCTGCACCAAAGGCAACTGGAAGAATTTGCCGCCGGATACTTTCCGGGGCATAACTCCTTCCCCGCGTCGGGAAGTGCCTGTGCTGGCCGCACAAGCCAGAAAAAACAGTTTCGACGAATCTTCTGCAACATGGGATCATGACACGGCAATAGCGGAAGCTTCCCGCTGTATTTCCTGCGGCTGCACGGAACGCTATGATTGTGAACTGCGCAGCTACGCCAGCGAGTATGGCGTTGAATATGATTTCACGCAACCGGCCAAACCTCTGCCCGTTGATGAAAACCACCCCATCATTATAAGGGACTCCGGCAAGTGTATTTTATGCGGACTGTGCCTGAAAGTATGCCGGGAGATGGAAGGTGCTTCGGCGCTGAGCTTCTATGAAACCAATGATATTTTGACCATTGGACCCAACGACCATCGCCCCCTGGACATGACTGCCTGCGTGGCCTGCGGCCACTGCGCGATGGTCTGCCCTACCGGAGCGCTGACCCTGAAGCCGACTCTGCCCGACGTTTACCGGGCCTTGAAAAATCCGGAACTTACAGTCGTAGCGCAGATAGCTCCCGCCGTGCGCGCCGCTTTTTCGGAGCAATATGGTATTGATGGCGCCGATGTAATGCCGGTTTTAAGTGCCTGTTTAAAGAAACTCGGATTTGATTTTGTTTTTGATACCTGCTGGGCGGCCGATCTGACCATCATGGAAGAAGGCACGGAATTCCTGTCGCGCCTGGCCGAAGGCGGCGTTCTGCCGCAGATTACTTCCTGCTGCCCGGCCTGGGTAAATTACTGCGAAAAAATGGCGCCGGACCTCCTTCCGCATCTATCTTCCTGCAAATCACCTCAGCAGATGTTCGGCGCGGTAATGAAGCAGTACTTCGCCAAACAACTTCAAGTACGGCCGGAATTTCTTTATTTTGTGTCCATCATGCCCTGCAATGCGAAGAAATACGAATCCATGCGCCCCGAGTTCAAAACCAACAATATTCAGGATGTTGATCGCGTGCTCACCACTTGGGATGTAATGACCATGCTTGGCGAAAAAAACATTGATCCCCGCCTGATATCACCGCTGCCGGTGGATGCTTTCTTCAGCAAGGCATCCGGCGCAGGGATTATTTTCGGCGCCAGCGGCGGTGTAGCCGAAGCCGCGCTCAGGCTTGCCGCGGAACGCGTTATGGGCAAACGTATGGAAAGCTTCGCTTATGAAGGAGTCCGCGGCCTTCAGGGCGTAAAAGAAGCAACCATTACTTTTGGTAATTCCGCAGTGCGCCTGGCAGTAGTCAGCGGTCTGCAAAATGCCCAAAGGCTGATCGATCGGATGAGAGAAGGCGACGCCCCTTATGATCTGATTGAAGTTATGGCCTGTCCCGGCGGATGTATCAACGGATCCGGTAATCCGGCGCCACTTTTGCAAAGCGATACGGAACACCGTCTGGAAGTCCTCTATCGTCTTGATCAGGATGCATCCATCCGGACCAGCCAGGACAACCCTTCCGTTCAGGCAATTTATACTAACTGGCTGGGCGAGCCGGACAGCGAAATGTCACATCATGCTCTCCATACCGCCTACAAGCGTCGCTCCATGCGTAGGCAGGACATTCAGGAAGAGCCGTTGGTATTGTTGCCAGTTGTAGATGTTGGAGTGTGCATCGGAACCAACTGCTACATCAAGGGTTCCTGGAAACTACTGGAGGGATTGCCCATAGAATTAAAACGGCGCGGAATTGCCGATCATTTCCGCATCAAAGCGCGTTTTTGCACCGGTCAGTGTGAGGGCGGCCCTAATGTCGCGGTCGGCAATAAAATTATTTCCGTGGATAATACCGATCAAGCAGGAGATTTTATTGATACCCACCTGCTGCCGATGATCCAAGCGGAAGAAACTGGAAAGTGAAATGCTTATAATAGAAATTTGTGTCGGCAGTTCCTGCAGCCTGCGCGGTTCTGATGAACTGGCGTCGGAATTATTCCGCCTTATTAAGAAAGAGAATCTCGATGGTCTGGTCGATATCGTCGGTGCCTTCTGCATGGACACCTGCTCCAAGGGAATTTCCGTGCACATAGGCGAACGTGAATTCAGCGGCATTCAACCACAGCAGGCCGAAGAGTTTTTTTATAAAGAGATTATCGGACAAGTTGAATCCGGGATATTGCCGAAAAAAATGGATTGAATCTTTCTTTCTGAAAAACATCAATAAAGGATAACCATGAATGATCCAATTATTATAACCAACCCGGCCCGCTGCCGCGATTGCTACCGGTGCGTTCGCCATTGCGACGTCAAGGCTATTCGTGTTCACGACGGCCAGGCCCAGGTGGTACCGGAATTATGCATTGTCTGCGGAACATGTATTCGCAGCTGTCCCCAAAAGGCCAAGGACGTTCACAGCGCGACACAGGATGTGAAAAAGGCGATCTCGGAAGGACGAAAGGTCATCGCGTCAGTCGCTCCGTCAGCGCCGGCTTATTTTGGCTTCGATCATTTTTCCGAAATGGAAGCGGCACTTCGGCAACTGGGCTTTTTCGCCGCCGAGGAAACCGCTATTGGAGCTGAGATAGTAGGACTGGCTCACCGCGACTACATGGAACAAAGGCCGGATCTCCGGCCGGTGATTACTTCCTCTTGCCCGGTCATAGTAAATTTGATTGAAAAATATCATCCCGACCTGATCCCTCATCTGGCGCCCATTGTTTCGCCGATGATCGCACACGGGCGGCTGCTCGCCGCTAAATACGGTCCGGATGCTTATATTGTCTTCATTGGTCCATGCATAGCGAAAAAACTGGAAATATTCGATGCGTCCGAAGCGGGTGAAGTTTCGGCCGCAATAACTTTTCACGGTCTTTCCAACTGGCTTCTTGAGGCGGGTATCGTCTTTGAAAAAGCCGAAAGCAGAGGGGAATCTTCATTAACCGTCGATGCACGACTTTTTCCAATCGAAGGAGGACTGCTGGGAACGGCTGGATTGAGCACTGACATGCTCGCCAGTTCGCTGGTTGTCGCCAGCAGTCTGGAAGCCTGCCGCAATATTCTGTGCGACATCCGCGCCGGTCAGCTAAACGCTTCGCTGGTGGAGTTGATGGCCTGTCCCGGCGGCTGCATTAACGGCCCGGCCATGGCCGACCTGCCCGGAGGCATTTATTCAGCACGCAAGAAAATTTTAGAATACCAGCGGAATCGCCCGGCTTATGCTCCGGTTGCCCGCGCTGACTGGCCGGATCTGATGCGCTCTTACCAGGACAAAAAAGAGCCCATTCCCGAATTCAGCGAAGAGCAGATCAAGGAAGTGCTGCAACGTGTCAATAAATATACGCCCGATGATGAACTCAATTGCGGAGCCTGCGGTTATTCCAGCTGCCGCGAAAAAGCAGTCGCCACACTGCGAGGAATGGCAGAGGTCACCATGTGCATTCCCTATATGCGCCGCCGATCCGAATCTCTGCGTCAGGTCGTCATGGACGTATCTCCGAACTCCATTGTCATAGTTGATGATCATCTGGCTATTCAGGACTTGTCTCCAACTGCCGAGCAATTATTTAACTGCCCTCTTGCAGATGTTAAGGGCAAACACATTTCCCGGCTGATTCCTCTCTATGACGACTTCATCACTGTAAGGGATACCGGAATTCCCGTAATCGGTAAAATCCGGCGGCTCAATGATAATCTTGTCACGGAGCAGAGTATTGTGCGCGTGGAAGGACAATCTCTTTTGGTAGCAATCATGCATGATATCACCGAAAATGAAACCGAAAAGCAGAAATTCCTGGAACTGCGGGCAAAAACCCTGGAACAAACCCGGGAAGTGGTAAAAAAACAAATGCGAGTAGCCCATGAGATCGCCCATCTTTTAGGGGAAACAACGGCGGAAACTAAAATGATTTTATCACATCTGGCTAAACTCCTGGAAGAGGAGCAAGCAAAGTGAAGCAGCTTGTTGAGTGCAACTGGATCAGTCTGAATAAAGCCGGTGAGGAGTTATGCGGTGACTCAGTCATGATCCGCACTAAACCGGATTCTTTTGTTGCTGTACTATCCGATGGTCTGGGCAGCGGCGTTAAAGCCAGCATTCTGTCCTCGATCACCGCCGAAATTGCCGCCCGGATGTTTGAAGCTGATGGCACGGTGGAAGATGTCATGCAAACGCTGGCCGAGACTCTCCCGGAATGCTCTGTCCGCAAACTTGCCTATGCCACTTTTGCCGTTCTAATCGTATATAATGGACGCGACGCCCATATCGTCCTGTTTGATTCCCCGCCCCTGATTCTTCTCCGCAACGCTGAAGTCATTCCCATTCCGGTCGAAGAACGTCAGGTCAAAGGCAGAATCATCAAGGAGGCTCATTTTGAACTACGGGAAAACGACTACATGGTCTTAGTCAGCGACGGGTACGAACACGCCGGTCTGGGCGGCATTTTCCGTCTGGGTTGGGGATGGAAAAACGTAGCCACAGCTGTACAGCGTTTCGCACAAACCGGCATGGATACCGTTAAACTTACCGAAGCGATGTCTAAAACCTGCCTGAAACTTTACAACGACAAGCCGGGTGATGATGCAACAGTCATCTGCATGAAAGTGCGTCCCGCAATTTCCGTTTGTGTCCTGACCGGTCCACCAGCCAACAAGGACATGGATGAATTTGCGGTCTCCCGCCTGATGGCCGCCGCAGGCGATAAAATAATCTGCGGCGGCAGCACTGCCCAAATGACGGCACGTATCCTCCGGGAGAAACTGGAAGTCGAATGGGTGCCGCCCTGGAAACGCACCAGTGACGAGCTAAAAAGGAAAGGTTCGCCCCCCACCGCCCTAATAAAAGGCATCAATCTGGTGACGGAGGGCATATTAACCCTCGGCCAGGCGCTGGAGATTATGCGCAGTGCCCGGACGATTCATGATCTGCCCAGAGACAATGATGCCGCTACGCGCCTTGCCCGCTATTTACTGGAGGCCGATGAGATTCATTTGATTGTGGGAACGGCAATTAACCCCAATCAGGTTGCCGACCTTATCCGCGGCGAACCGATGAGAATGGGCTATATTCGTGAACTGGTATCAGATCTTAATGCCCGCAACAAGATTGTGACACTGGAGAGGATTTAAGACGGACTGAAGACTAAAACCTATTCCCCTTCCTCCTCATGCAGTATCAGTTTTCCCTGGTTTTCCTGAAAACTCTGACGCCGGGGCAGGAACACTTTGACTGTGGTGCCGGTAGGCCCTTTGTTCGGGTCAGTTTTGGATTCGATGCTGATGCTTCCGCTATGAGCTTTGATGGCTGCATAAGCTAATGGCAGGGCCAGGCCCGTTCCTTCGCCGATCGCTTTGGTGGTAAAAAAAGGCGTAAAAAGAAGGGGCATGTTTTCTTCGGCAATCCCCGATCCCTTATCGGCCAGTGTGATCAATACCTCCCGTTCATCTCCCTCCAGCATAATAATTAAGGCACCGCCATCCGGCATAGACTCTACAGCGTTTTTTACCAGCTCGTAAAAAACAGACACTATTTGTTCCTGGTCGATCCACACCGTTTCATCTTCCAGAAAAGACTTTATATTGATTTCAATATTATCATGCTGAGACAGTCTGGCCACACTCTCTCTAACTATTTGAATAATATTGGCTTCTCTTAGTTTTAATCCGTGCAATTAATAATATCCTCCGAAAATCTCAAACTCTCGTTGGGGATAACATTTTTTTCGCCAAACAAAAAGAGTAAAACCATTTTATCTTATTGACAGAAAATTATCTGACATGTTAGATAAAAACAAAGAATTTAAATTTACTAGCAGCAAATGTTGTTTTCCCATAATATTCAATAATCATATTCTAACCATTGAGGAGTAACCTTTGAAACTACGCGATGTAAAAGAAATTCTGGACGCTGAAGTAATTGCCGGTGAAGATAAGCTGGACATAGAAGTAAAAACGGCTTTCGGCGCGGATTTAATGAGTGATGTTCTGGCTTTCGCCAAATCCGGCAGCATTCTACTCACCGGCCTGACTAACGATCAGGTAATTCGCACTGCCGATATCCTTGACATTGCAGCAATAATCCTGGTTAGAGGCAAAAGAGCCAGTGCCAATACTATTAATTTGGCCAAAGAACTGAATATTCCCCTGCTGTCAACCAAATATATTCTCTTTGAAACCGCAGGACGGCTTTATGAGAAAGGAATGGTTGGTTGTATACAGAAAATTGACAATGTCAGAAACTGATCATACTGCTTATAAACGAAGCTTTTATATAGAAGGCGGCAATTTTAATTACGCCGGAATAGTGTCTACAAGCATAAAATCCATTCTCAAACAAATGGATTTTTCCGGCGATGTAATTCGAAAATGCGCTATTGTCTGCTACGAATCGGAAATTAATGTTGTCTCTTATGCAAGAAAAGGGGTCGTTAATTTAATGATCGACCCTGATAGTATTAAGATTGAAGTTGTTGATGAGGGGCCGGGAATTCCCAACATTGATCTGGCTATGCAGCAGGGTTACTCGACTGCCGATCAAAGAATTCGTGAAATGGGCTTTGGCGCGGGTATGGGGCTGCATAACATCAAAAGCTATTCCGACGCGTTCATTATTTCCTCGGAATTAGGCAAAGGGACACGTCTGTTAATGACGATAAATATCAAGCAATAGCAATATTGCATAATTTTTATTTCGAGCGTTAAAATGAATTTAGAAACAATAGTAAAGGAATTGGGCCTGGAAGTAAGATGTGCGTCAGAGAGTCTGAAAAATAACGTCACCGGAGGCTACACGGGAGATCTTTTAAGCGACGTTATGGCCAATTCTCACGAAGGAAATATCTGGATAACCAGACAGGTCCATCAGAATGTCGTCGCGGTGGCCAGCCTGAAAGAGCACGCCGGCATTATTCTGATTAATTCCTGCGAACCAACTCCGGATACTTTGGCAAAAGCGAGTCAGGAAAAAATACCCATAATGGTATCCAACTTGCATGCTTTTGAGATAACCGGCAAAATCTATAATCTCCTGGAGAAAAAAGTTAATTCCCGGCAACCACTTCCGTGACCATAAGTTTTATGGTCATTTTTTTTGCCTTATTCCGGTAAGAACAATGCTGAATATTTTCAATTGCGATCTGCATGTCCACACATGCCTCTCACCCTGTGCCGAGCTGGACATGCATCCGACGGCTTTAGTCCGGAAAGCAATTGAGGCTAAGCTGGATATGATTGCCATCTGTGATCATAATTCTTCAGCAAATGTTCCTTATGTAATGAAAGCCGCGCAAACAACTAACCTGAAGATTCTGCCCGGCATGGAAATTACATCCAGTGAGGAAGTGCACCTCTTAGCCATATTCGATTCCCTGTCCAACCTTATTTTGATGCAAAATCTGATTGATCAGCATCTGACCGGAGAAAATGACGAAGAGCTTTTTGGTGTTCAGGCTGTCGTGAACGAAATGGGCGAGGTCGAAGGAATAAATAAACAATTGCTGATTGGAGCGACGGATTTATCCCTGGACACGCTGATTGACTATATTCATCAGTGGGACGGGCTGGCCATTGCCGCCCATATAGACCGGGAAAGCTTCAGTGTTCTGAGTCAGCTGGGCTTCATTGACGATGAGGCCAATTTTGACGCTCTCGAGATAACACCCCGCACCGGTTTTGACCGGGCCAGAATTATATATCCGGAATTGGGTAAATTCCCTTTCATCGTTTCGTCGGACTCTCATTTTATCAATGATATCGGAAAGACATCCACCAGAATGAATCTTCTGGAACCAACATTTTCCGAATTGAAAATGGCCTTAAGAAGACAAAATGGCCGCTTTGTTATGGAGCAGCCACAGGTATGAACCCCAAAGTAAGTTTAGGACATATATTCAGCAGCAAGTTGCGGGGTTTCATACCCTCCGCTTTGTCCCGCCATTGGCGGGATTCAACTTACCAATTTCGACCAGTGACCTTTAGGTTATGCGCTGCGCTTTCAGAATTGGAGTTGCACTAATAATGCTGGAACTTGCCGAACACATTCTGGACATCGCCGAAAATTCCGTTCGGGCCGGTGCCAGATTAATTGAAATAAATATCGCCGAGGATACGGCCAACGATTCTCTTTCCATAGAAATTACCGATGACGGTCACGGGATGAAACAAGAAGAGATAAATAAAGTTACAGACCCTTTCTATACAACAAAAACAGTCCGGCGAGTCGGCCTGGGCATTCCGCTTCTGGCTGATGCCGCCCGAATAACCGGCGGTTGTTTTAATCTGGAATCTCAGGAAGGCAAAGGAACTACTGTTAAAGCAACTTTCGGCCTAAGTCACGTTGATCGGCAGCCTATGGGCAATATTATCAGCACATTAATTGTTCTTATTGCCGGCAATTCAGATGTTGATTTTTTTTATAAATACAGGCATAATGACCGGCAGTCTGAATTTGACACCAGAACAATACGTAAAGAAATCGAGGATGTACCAATTAATCATCCCGAAATATTAAAGTATATTCGAGGCGTTTTAAAAGAAGGTTTTAGTGAAATAAAACCGGAAGCTTAACTTGCCCCAAAGATCGAGGAGGATTTGGATGAAAGCGGAAGATACTGAACTTTTAAAAGATTTTACACAGGAACAATTAACCAAGCTCAATGAAATTATCAACAGGCACAGGGGAAAACCCGGCGGACTAATCCCCGTGCTGGAAGAAGCGCAGGTCGTCTTGGAATATCTGCCGATTTCCGTGCAGAAAAAGATTGCCGAGGGGTTAAGTCTGCCCTTAAGTCGTGTTTATGGAGTTGTTACTTTCTATTCTTTCTTTACCATGACCCCTCGCGGTAAGCACACGGTGCGTGTTTGTCTGGGGACAGCCTGTTATGTCCGCGGCGGGAAAGCAATAGCCGACACTTTAAAGAAGGAATTTGGCATTCAGGACGGTGAAACAACCCCCGACAGGATGTTCACCCTGGAAACCATTCGCTGCCTGGGCGCCTGTGGACTGGGACCGGTCCTGGTTGTGAATGAAGATGTCCATGGCCGGGTGAAACCTTCCAAAGTAAAAGAAATATTGAGTCAATATAAATAATTTCTTCATGAACCCGAATAATAAGGAGGAACCGCCAATGGCGAAGTTGACTATAGCTGATCTGAAAAAAATCAAAGACAAAGTACATGCGGAAATGGCCTTAAGAGACGGTGACCGCAGAGTAAAAATTACCGTGCATATGGGAACTTGTGGAATTGCTTCCGGTGCCAGAGAAGTTCTCGATACAGTGCTGGAGGAAATTGCGGAAGCCAAAGTGAACGACATTTTTGTCACCACATCAGGCTGCATGGGACTTTGCAGCCGCGAGCCTTTAGTTACTGTGGAAATAGTAAATTCAGACCCTATAAAATACGAGTATATGAATCCCAACAAAATGAGGCAGGTATTTAAACGGCATATTTTGGATGGTGAAATTCAGCTGCCTTTTGTTTTGGCAAAAGGCACTGAAATAACAAAGTAAAAATTACGCCCCTCATGCCTTTCACCCGAAAGCGCATGATTATATCTTAAGGAGGATATTGGCTAAATGAAGGTTTTTCGTTCACACTTGTTAATTTGTGGAGGCACCGGTTGTCAGTCTTCCGGCAGCCTTGCCGTAAAAAAGGCCCTGTTGCTGGAACTGGATAAAAGAAGCTTATCCGGCGAAATAAAAGTCGTGGAAACAGGATGCAACGGATTTTGCGCCCTGGGGCCAATCATGGTCGTTTATCCGGAAGGCATTATTTATGTTTCCATCCAGGCAGCCGACATTCCTGACCTGGTAGAGGAGCATCTGGTCAAGGGAAGAGTTTTAGATCGTCTTTTATATCGGGAGCCGTCTACTGATAAGCATATCCCGACAATGCAGGATATTCCCTTCTTTGCACTCCAGGAATTGCGCGTACTGAAGAATCGGGGCTTAATTGATCCCGAAAAAATGGAAGAATACATCGCCCGCGACGGCTATGCCGGCATGGCCAAAGCTCTGACTGAAATGAAACCGGAGCAGATTGTCCGGGAAGTCCTCGATTCGGGCTTGCGCGGACGCGGTGGAGCAGGATTTCCGACCGGTTTGAAATGGCAGTTTGCCGCCCAGTCCAGAAGTGATGTCAAATACGTTCTCTGCAACGCCGACGAAGGTGATCCGGGCGCTTTCATGGATAGAAGCGTATTGGAGGCCGATCCGCATGCTGTCCTGGAAGGAATGGTGATTGCGGCAAAGGCAATCGGATCGCATCAGGGATATATTTACTGCCGTGCGGAATATCCCCTGGCCATACACCGTTTATCCTTAGCCATTGCCCAGGCTAAAGAAGCCGGTCTTTTAGGTAAAAACATTTTAGGAACAGGCTTTGATTTCGACCTGGAAATTTATCAGGGTGCCGGCGCTTTTGTCTGCGGTGAAGAAACAGCGCTGATGACGTCGATCGAAGGCAAAAGAGGCATGCCCCGTCCCCGTCCGCCCTTCCCCGCCGTTGCCGGGCTTTGGCAAAAACCGAGCATTCTGAATAACGTGGAGACACTGGCTAACATCGGACAGATCATCATGCGCGGAGCCGCCTGGTACTCATCCATCGGGACGGAAAAGAGCAAAGGAACAAAAGTATTTGCTCTCACCGGAGATGTCAACAATGTGGGACTGGTCGAAGTCCCCATGGGCACAAAACTGGGCACCATCATTTACGATATCGGCGGCGGTATTCCCAAAGGTAAAAAATTTAAAGCTGCTCAGCTCGGCGGCCCTTCCGGCGGCTGTATCCCCATTCAGCATTTAAATGCTCCCGTTGATTACGAAAAAGTTGTCGAATTAGGAGCCATTATGGGTTCCGGCGGTTTGATCGTTATGAATGAAGACAAATGCGCTGTAGATATGGCCCGCTTTTTCATGGATTTCTGCCAGGATGAATCCTGCGGCAAATGTACGCCCTGCCGCGAAGGAACCAAGCGGATGCTGGACATTTTGACTAACATCAGTCATGGCAAAGGTAAAGAAGGAGACCTCGAGCTTTTAGAGGAAATGGCCGGTGTTATTAAAAACGCCGCTTTATGCGGACTGGGACAAACTGCGCCCAATCCGGTTTTAAGCACAATTCGCTATTTCCGCGATGAATATAATGAACATATTCGCAATCACCGCTGCCGCGCTGCTGTTTGTTCATCACTGTTCAAATCTCCCTGCCAGCATACCTGCCCGATTGAAATGGATATTCCTGCTTATATCGCCCTTATTCGAGCAGGAAGATTTGAAGATGCTTATAAAACATTACTGCAGACAAACCCCTTCCCGTCTGTCTGCGGCAGAGTATGCGACCACAAGTGTCAATCTAAATGCCGGCGCGGGAACCTGGATGAATCCATTGCGATTAAATTCCTGAAACGCTTCATTACGGATAACGCTCCGCGGCCCAAAATAGAAGCCGTACCTGTAACGCGTAAGGAAAGAATAGCTGTTGTCGGCGGAGGCCCCGCCGGACTTACCGCTGCGCGTGATCTGGCTATTCGCGGCTATAAAGTAACGGTTTTTGAAGAACTGCCCAAAGCGGGCGGCATGCTTTATTGGGGAATTCCCTCTTACCGTCTACCCCGCAACATTCTTGATTCTGAAATAGATGATATTCGAGCCTTGGGCGTCGATATTCGCTTAAACACCCGCATTGGCCGGGAAGCATCTTTTTCGCAGTTGGAAAAAGATTTTGATTTTATTTATCTGGCCACCGGCGCACATAAAAGCCAGAAAATGGGTGTTGCCGGTGAAGACCTCGGTAACGTTTACGGTGGTGTCGAATTCCTCCGCGATTTTAATGCACATGAAGAGAAATGGTCCAATGGTGAAAAATCTCTTGGCGAGAAAGTGGCCGTAATCGGCGGCGGCAATTCTGCTATTGATGCCGCCCGCGTAGCTCTGCGTTTGGGAGCTGATGTAACCATTCTTTACCGCCGCCTCCGCCAGGACATGCCCGCTGCCGAAGAAGAAATCAAAGCAGCCGAAGATGAAGGCATCAAAATCGAATATCTGGTTGCTCCATTGAAGATCGAAGGCGCCAAGGGTAAGGTCAATTCCATTACCTGCCAGCGCATGACTCTGGGTGATTTTGATAACAGCGGGCGCAAGAAGCCAGTAGCTGTAAGCGGTTCCGAATTCACTTTAAAAGTTAATGCCATTATTGCGGCGATCGGTCAGGTGCCGGATATGAGTTTTGTTGATAAAAATACCGGCGTCGAAATCAATAAATGGGATTGTTACAATGTAGGCAAAGGCTACAAAACCCGCACTGCCAACCCCCGGTATTTTGCGGGTGGTGATGCCGTAACCGGCCCCGATACAGTTATTGCCGCTATCGGCGCCGGACATCAGGCCGCTGATGATATTGACTCGGCAATTCGGAAAGCCAACAATGAACCTGCTTATGAAAAACCGGCACAAGAGAAAATCGATGTGCCTCTAATCATTGATGAAGAGACTATCGAGTCTCCTCAAATGGCTATGCCGGAAATGCATCACGACCTCCGCAAAACGAGTTTTGCGGAAGTGGAATTAGGATTTACCCCGGAGGACGCCATTAAAGAAGCATGCCGCTGCCTGCGCTGTGATGCGGCTGTTTAGAATAATATTACAGAGTCATTAAGGAGAAATAATTTATGTCAACCGTTAAATTGACTATTGATAATCGTCCGGTAGAAGCAAAAGCAGGCGCCACAATTCTGGAAGCCGCCCGCAGCGTTGGAATTAAAATACCTACTCTTTGCGCCTGGACCGAAATTAATCACACCCCCGGTGCCTGCAGGGTTTGCATGACAGAAGTGGAAGGCCAGCGCGGCCTGATTGCCGCCTGCGTTTTCCCGGTTACTGAAGGCATGGTCGTCCGGACCAACACGGAAAAAGTCCGGCAGGCCAGAAAAATGGTAGTCGAGCTGTTGCTCGCCAATCATCCGCAGGAATGCAACTATTGTGTCCGAAACGGCAGCTGTGAATTGCAGAAAGTCGCCGAATTTGTCGGCCTCAAAGAAGTTCGTTTTGATTACACTTCATTCCCGAAGGATGAAATGATTGACCGTTCCAGCCCCTCCATTGTTCGCGACAGCCGCAAGTGTATTGAATGTCACCGCTGCGTGACGGTTTGCGAGCAGATTCAGACGGTCAGTGTTTTAACTCCCGCCCATCGCGGCAGCCACGTCCGGGTTGTTCCGGCCTTTGACCTGCCGCTTGTTGAATCCAATTGTATCACCTGCGGTCAGTGCATTCTTGTTTGTCCGGTCGGCGCGCTTTACGAAAAGGATGATGTTGATTTAGTCTGGAAAGCGCTGCAGGACCCGACCAAACATGTAATCGTCCAGGAGGCACCGGCCATTAGAGCGGCGCTGGGCGAAGAATTCGGTATGCCCCCGGGAAGTCTGGTCACCGGAAAAATGATTGCCGCTCTGCGCAGGCTGGGATTTGACAAAGTATTCGACACCAATTTTACGGCCGATCTCACCATCATCGAAGAAGGCAATGAACTTCTGAAACGCGTCAAAGAAGGCGGAACGCTCCCGATGATCACATCCTGCAGCCCCGGCTGGATCAAGTTCTGCGAGCATTTTTACCCCGATCTTCTCGATCATCTTTCCACCTGCAAATCACCGCAGCAGATGTTCGGCGCCTTGGCCAAAACATATTATGCGGAACTTTCCGGAATTGATCCGAAAGACATAGTTTCCGTATCCATTATGCCCTGCACCGCTAAAAAGTTTGAAGCCCAGCGGCCGGAAATGGCGAGCAGCGGATTCCGCGATGTTGACTACGTTCTTACCACCCGGGAACTGGGACGCATGATTAAAGAGGGTGGTATTGATTTCGTCAGCCTGCCGGATGAAGATTACGATGCCCCGATGGGCGAATATACGGGTGCCGGAACAATTTTCGGGGCAACCGGCGGTGTCATGGAGGCCGCCCTGCGCACAGTCTATGCCGTTGTCACGGGAGAAAACCTGCCCAGCCTGGACATCACTGCTGTTCGCGGCCTGGAAGGCGTTAAAGAAGCAACCGTTAAGGTGGGACCTCTGGGCGATGTAAAAATTGCCATTGCACATGGTCTGGGTAATGCCCGTAAAATCATGGATAAAATCCGCGAGGGAAAAGCCGATTATGCCTTCATTGAAATTATGTGCTGTCCCGGTGGTTGTATATCCGGAGGTGGTGAACCGATCCCGACCAATAACGAAATTCGAATTTTGCGTTCTGCGGCCCTTTACAAAGATGACGGCAATATCCAGAAGAAACGGCAATCACACGAAAATGAGTCGGTCAAAAAGCTCTATGACAATTTTCTCAAGGAACCTTTAGGACACAAGTCCCATAAACTGCTGCACACCAAGTATGTAAAGAGAGGCGACGAATTGCCTCATCGAAAAGATGTTTAAATTGTTTGCTCCAGATTAGTTACTCTAACAAAGAGGTCTGTCCTGCGGGACAAACCTCTTTGTTTTTCCAACTCCAGGCACAGGTTACTTATGATTGAAAAAAGAATCGAACAAGATTTTCTGGGATCATTGGAAATACCTGCTGATGCTTATTGGGGAATACATACCCAAAGAGCAATCACTAATTTCCCCATCAGTAGCCTGAAGGTCAATGATGCTCTGATCAAAAGCCTTGCTCTGACCAAAAAAGCGTGTTGTCTGGCCAGCCTGGAAACCGGCCATCTCACGGTGGAAAAAGGAAAAGCAATCATCGCCGCCTGCGATGAAATTGCCGCCGGCGCACTCTCCGATCAATTTCCCGTTGATGCTCTGCAGGGCGGAGCCGGAACCTCAACCAACATGAATATCAATGAAGTCATCGCCAATCGGGCCATTGAATTTCTCGGCGGACAGAAGGGCAATTATTCTCTTCTTCATCCGCTGGAAGACGTCAACCGGCATCAATCCACCAACGATGTTTATCCCACAGCTCTAAAAGTTGCCTCCATTTATCGACTGCGCGATTTATCCAATGCCATTACCGGACTGCAAGGATCTTTTCAGGAAAAGGAAAAAGAATTTGCCGCAATCGTCAAACTGGGACGCACAGAATTGCAGGAAGCCGTTCCCATCACTCTGGGCGCGGAATTCTCCGCTTTTGCCGAAGCTTTTTCGCGCGACCGCTGGCGGACTTTTAAATGCGAAGAGCGCCTGCGTGTTGTAAATTTGGGCGGAACTGCTGTGGGAACAGGGCTTGCCGCACCGCGAAATTATATTTTTCTGGTTATTGAAAAATTGCGGGAAGTAACGGGGCTGGGATTATCCCGGGGCGAAAACATTTTAGGTGAAACCGCCAACTCCGATTCGTTTGTCGAAGTATCCGGAATCCTGAAAGCTCATGCCGTTAATCTCATTAAAATATCCAACGATCTGCGCCTGATGAATCTTCTGGGTGAAATTCATCTGCCGCAGTTACAGGCCGGCTCTTCCATCATGCCCGGCAAAGTCAACCCGGTTTTAACGGAAGCGGCCATCCAGACCGGCATCAAGGTTATTGCCAATGACGGCATCATTACTGAAACTGCAGCCCGTGGGACTCTACAAATCAATGAATTTCTGCCGCTGCTGGGCCACTCTATGCTGGAATCGCTGGATCTGCTGATCAACATCAACCGTCTGCTGACTTTGCATGTACGCGAAATCAAAGCCTGTAAAGACAAATGCGAAGAATACTTCAATGCCAGTCCCATGATCATCACGGCTTTGCTGCCGGTTATCGGTTACGAAAAAGCCACAGCGTTCATCACGGAATTTTCTTCGGGAAACGAAAACAATATGCGGTTATTTTTAGAAAAGAAACTGGGCAAAGAATTGATCGACCAGGCATTCTCTCCTCACCAGCTAACTGCTCTGGGCTATAAGGATGATAAATAATGAACAACACACCAAAAGGAAACCGCCTGCATATAGCGCTTCTGGGTCGCACCAATGTCGGCAAATCCAGCCTGCTGAATTTAATGCTTGGTCAGGACATCGCCATTACCTCGCCTGTTGCCGGAACCACGACAGATGTTGTGGAAAAAGCTATGGAGCTTCTGCCGCTGGGCCCTGTGCTTTTTCTGGATACTGCCGGCCTGGATGATGTATCCGAACTCTCCGGCGCACGTTTAAAAAAAACAGCCAAGGTATTTGACCGCACCGATGCCATCATTCTGGTCACCGAGGCTGATATCTGGACAGATTTCGAAGAAGCGGTTCTCACCGAAGCAAAAAAACGCAAGATTCCCCTGTTGATAGTCATCAACAAAATCGATTTGCGCAGTCCTTCCCCTGATCATCGAATATTCCTGCAATCAAAATCCGGCCTGATTTTGACTGTATCCTGCACCGATGAAACAAAGCGTCAGAATTATCTTGCGGACTTAAAGCGCAAGCTGCTGGAAGTTGCCCCTGCAGATTTCAGCGGCACGCCATCGCTCATTGGCGACTTGCTCCCGCCGGGAGGCTTGGCTGTTTTAGTAGTGCCTATTGATCTGGAAGCGCCCAAAGGCCGGCTGATTCTGCCGCAGGTGCAGACCATTCGCGATGCCCTGGATAACGACGCCATGACCCTGGTGGTTAAGGAAAGAGAGCTTACGGCGGCATTGTCCTTCTTGAAAAGTCCGCCCGCCATTGTCGTAACTGATTCGCAGGCGATTCTCAAAGTGACGGCTGATGTACCAAAAGAAATTCCGGTGACCACCTTTTCCATTCTTTTTGCCAGGCAAAAGTCCGACTTGAATATTATGGCGCGTGGAGCGGCAGCCATCGACACCTTGCAGCCGGGCGACAGGATTTTGATTGCCGAGGCCTGTTCGCATCATGCCCTGGAAGACGATATCGGCCGGGTGAAAATACCCCGCTGGCTGCGGCAGTATGTCGGCGGCGACTTGCAGATTGATACGGTATGCGGTCGCGATTATCCGGACAACCTCAAAGATTATAAACTAATTCTGCACTGCGGTGGTTGTATGATAAATCGCCGGGAAATGATGACCCGCCTGCGTAAAGCGCAAGAGGCCGGCATTCCCGTCACCAATTACGGTGTGGCAATTTCTTTTCTGCAGGGAGTAATCCGGCGCAGTCTGGCACCCTTCCCGTCCGCGCTTGCGGCTTTTGAATCACAGATGAGAAATGATATTCATTAGATTTTTTGTAAGTTATGAAAATACAATACTGGTCTGACCTCCATTTGGAATTTTCTGAAAATTCTATGTATTTCATATTGAAAACACCGATTTCTTTTTTACAACCCTGTGGAGTAAAATCAGCGAGGCGTTTGTTGTTGAAATGGATGACTTTATCAACAACAAATCCATCGATTATTGGATCTTCGGTCATACACACAGGAATGAGCCTGATGCTAAAATTAACGATACCTTGGTGGTCAGCAATCAACTTGGGTATATTGCCTTAAATGAACATAAGACATTCAGGATGAATGCGTATTTTGAAGTATGATGTAACAAGTGGTCCGCCCCGACAAGCACTTCCAAACGTCAATTGAAATCTGGGACATCGAAAATAGTTGTACTTGGTACCTGCCTGTTGGAATTGGCACTGTTGGAATTTGCCTTGACTAATCAGCAGTAAATGCATATAGGTCACGCAATCAGTTTGCCAAGGGTTTTGTAAAAACCTCTTGCTGAAAGGATTAACGAATCATAGTCTGATAGTTTTAGCGAGTCTCTAACCTAAGGTTAGCCGGGACGTGCAAGAAAAGTAAGGCTTGCAACTGTATTTGAAATAACACAGTTGCAAGCCTTTTTTGTTATGAATGAAAAGGAGAATAAAATGATAGAGAATTTAAACTTGCCGGATGAAGTCGTATCAATTTTTATCGCAGCGCCATCGTTGATCGTTGCCGATACCATTAGCGATCTTGAAAAGCTGGCTTGCGGAACACAGCAGAACAATGAATGGCAGGTCTCTTACACACTTCCGGACGGCCGGACCATCTTGGAAGCTGACGTTGTCCGTGTGAAAAACGGAGTCAGCGCCAATTATCCAGAACCTTACATGAGACGCAGGGATCCCGACTGCATGTACATAGCCGACAACCAACCTTCAGACAAACCCCGCTTTGAAAATCATTTTGGCTTTCCCTTTACAGATTTACGCCGCAAAACGTTTGACTGGCTGGCCTCTCAGCCACTGGCCGCCTTTATCTTTGAAATGGGCCAGCCTGGAACGGGCGGCCTTGCGCTGGCCGTCTGCCCGGCCAACGCCGTCTTCTTTGCCTTCGGCCTGGGACTTCTGCAAGGGGTCGTAAATCCCAAAACCCTTACAAAACCGCAAGAACTTACCGCCATTCTTTACGTTGCGCCGCCTTTCCGCCACATAACCTTCGCCGGCAAACAGGTTGTCGTCCACAACCGTGGCGGCATTCATGAGATTTTTTCATATAATCTTTACCCCGGCCCTAGCGCGAAAAAAGGTGTTTATGGCGCACTCATCAACATCGGCGCCCATGAAGGTTGGTTGACGGCCCACTGTTCGGCCGTTCAGGTGATTACCCCCTATGACAACATCGTGACGTTCATGCATGAAGGAGCCAGCGGCGGCGGCAAAAGTGAAATGCTCCAGCAGCCGCACCGGCTGCCCGACGGGCGTTTGCTGGTTGGAAAAAATCTGGTCACGGGCGACGAGCGCTACCTTGAAATCCAACGTACCTGCGATCTGCACCCGGTCTGCGACGATATGGGGCTCTGCCATCCCGATTTTCAGGATACCGGTGGAAAATTGTTTCTGATGGATGCTGAAGACGGGTGGTTTGTCCGCGTCAACCATATCAAATCCTACGGAACCGACCATGATATCGAAAGGCTGTCCGTTCATCCCGGAAGATCGCTTTTGTTTCTCAATATCGATGCGGCGATGGGAAGTTCGGCCCTGATATGGGAACATATCGAGGACGAACCGGACAAACCCTGTCCCAATCCCCGGGTGATCATTCCCAGAAGCATCGTTCCGGGCGCGGTCAAAGATAAAACGGCAATCGACATCCGGTCTTTCGGCGTGCGCACGCCGCCTTGCACGGCGAAACAGCCCTCCTACGGAATTCTTGGCCTCCTCCATATCCTTCCACCCGCGCTGGCGTGGCTGTGGAGGCTTGTTGCACCTCGCGGCTACTCCAATCCAAGCATTGTCGGCGGTGACGCGCTGGAAAGCGAAGGTGTGGGCAGCTACTGGCCTTTTGCCACCGGCCGCCGCGTCGATCAGGCCAATCTGCTTTTGCGCCAATTCCAGCAAACAGCGCGCACACGCTATATTCTGATTCCCAATCAGCATATCGGAGCGTGGGAAACCGGTTTCATGCCTCAATGGCTGGCGCGTGATTATCTGGCCCGCCGGGGTCACGCTCGTTTCCTTTCCGATCAACTGATTCCCGCACGCTCGCCGCTTCTGGGCTATGCTCTCAAAAGTATGCGCATCGAGGGCGTCATGATTCCCGCATGGCTTCTGCAAATCGAGCAACAACCTGAAGTCGGCCTGGCGGCCTATGACGAAGGCGCTCGCGAACTCAAAAGCTTCTTTCATCAGCAGTTGAAATCATTTTTAGAATCGGATCTTGACGAGTTAGGGCGAAAGATCATCGACTGCTGCCTGCAGGAAGGAAATGTTTACGACTACGAACAGTTTCTGGAACTTGCCGATGGATAAGCAAAGAGCGGCCGTTTTTTTGGACCGTGACGGAATCATAAACGCAGACACGAGTATTCTGGAGCATCCTGATCGTATTTGTCTTACGCCCGAAGGAATTGACGCATTGCGCAACCTCGGAAGGCGGTATTTACTTTTCGTCTTCGCCAGACCGGATTTTTCGGGGAAGCGGATCGCACCACGGGAAGTCGCTTATATCAATCTTGCACTGGATAAACTGCTCAGAAACAGTGGCGTCGATATTCTCGAATGGTGTGTTTGCCCTCGCGCTCTAAAGGATCAGCGCGGTTGCATCGATTCCGATCCTTTTTTCCTTAAGCAGACTGCTGAAAAATATGGATTTAACCTCAAGCGTTCCTTTATCATCAGCATCAATCCGCAAGATTTTCCAGCTACGGAGGCGCTTGGCATTTTCAGTTTGTTCCTGCTTTCCGGACCCAGCGTCACTCATCTTGGTAATTTGCCCGATGACCGGCTGGTTTTTCATTCGCTGGAGCACGCCGCGTCATGGATCGGGAAGCATCCCATTCCCATGGTAGATATGGACCGGGCACTAACGGACGGCGCCTGCAGCATCAAAGCTGGCGGACTGGTCGCCTTCCCCACGGAAACCGTCTATGGTCTGGGAGCGGACGCGTTCAATCACCTGGCCGTCGCGCGCATCTTCGAAGTAAAAAAACGGCCGCTGCACAATCCGCTGATCGTTCATATTGCAGACATAGCACAATTGGAACAGCTCGTTGACGAAGTATCGCCTGTGGCGCTTCGGCTAATAAACCGATACTGGCCCGGTCCCCTCTCGTTGGTCTTTCGCAAGAAAAGCGCCGTTCCGGATATAGTCACGGCCGGTCAACCGACGGTGGCCGTCCGCATGCCCGCTCATCCGATGGCGTCCGAGCTTATCCGCCGTTCGAAAACACCCATCGCAGCTCCCAGCGCCAATGCTTTTGGACGTACCAGCGCAACTTCAGCCCAACACGTTCTGGACCAACTACAAAATGTCTGCGACGTGCTGATAGACGGCGGCGCATGCCGTATCGGTGTGGAGTCTACCGTTGTGACCGTCACAGGAACTAAACCGATTCTGCTCAGACCTGGCGCTATCCCCATAGAAGATATGGAAACAACAGCGGATACCTCTATTCTCCGCAAATATATGCTGCCAATGGAAAATAACCCGGAAAGTCCCGGTATGATGAACACGCATTACCAGACGGCAACACCGATACACATTGTAGAAGATTGCCTACCCTTTGCCGGTCGCACGGACATCGGATTTCTCCTGTTCGGCCAGACCGGTGATACCTTCGCAGGCCCAACCCGAAACTTAAGTCATACGAGCGATTTGAAGGAAGCTGCCGTCAATCTCTACCTTGCCATGCGTGAACTCGACGCTCTGGGTCTTAAGGCTATTGTCTCAAAACTTCTCCCTGAAACAGGCATTGGTTACGCCATCAATGATCGGCTCCGCAAAGCATCCTTTAAGCCTGATGGATTTGATTCTCAGAAGGATTGATATCATGAAACCGCTTAACGCACATGCTTTGGCAGATGCCTTGCCGGATTGCCTGCCCATGGGACAAGCAAAAGCATACGGCGTCGATTACCAGTGCTTTCATTTTTGGAATGCAGACGATCTCTACGTTACCCGTTTCGGTTTGCCTTATCTGAATTTTTTATCACCACATAAATGGCGTTAATTCAGCCGTTTTGCTCAAAGAACCCTGCTTTACACCGCAAGCTATCTGCCGGAGGGACTTTCTTCCGCTTCAGCGCAGAAGGCCCACGTCAACAATCCTTTTGAAGAGTTTGGCTTACTATTCAAGTTGCGGCAAAGATCAGCTTGCACAGGCATCCTTTAGACATAATTTCATCATAAACAGCAGCATGTTATTCTCCGGCAGAAAAAAGATGGATTTGTTGCCCGCGGCCGACTTCCGTCCTATGCACTGGTCGATTTAAATTACTGGAATGCAAACCCGAATTGGTGTAATCTTCAATGATTGAAGAGCCAACAAACTGGACTGATAACACATGCTGAAAACTAAGGGACAAATTGAATCGGAAGTTTGCGAAGCCGTCACCAAGTTTGAAAAGGAATATATGGGACGTGGACCGCTCGAAACCAAAGCTTTTGTCATAGAAGACATGGTGCTGGTGCGTCTGAAGAAAGTGCTCACGCCCGCGGAACTACGCCTGGCCGATAATGCAGACCGAAAAGACGGGCGGGAACTCATCAAACGCGTACGCATCACACTGATGGAGCAAGGACGCCCTCTGCTGGAAGCCGCCGTGGAAAATATTCTCGGCGTCAAAATCAAAAGCCTGCACACGGACATCAGCACCCTGACCGGAGAACGGGTGATTATTTTTTCTTTGGAGAAACAGCCGGAGTATTCCGACAAAGGGAGGCCTTAATAATAGCCTGTCAAGAAATTTCCTTGACAGGAAAAATATTTTTTTGTATTGTAACACCAGCCAGTTCATTGGTGCTTTACCTTTAGTCATCAGTAAAAGGGCTTCTTGCAGCGCCTCAGAGTTTTAACGGGCTCTTTACCTTGCAGGCAAAGAGAGCGGAAAAAATGTCAGGATTGGAATGATCAACATATCATTCCAAGCCTTTTTTTTTGATGTCGGTGGAAAGCAACATGCAAAAGATACTGCACTTAAGAATACTCGCATTCCATGACGATGGAATGTTTTTCTTGTAAAAAGAAAGAATAATTTTTATGGAACAACTCATCAGCAAACACTGGCATCACTGTCCGGCGGACGAAGTGGCAACCCTGCTGAGCAGCAATACGACAAAAGGCTTATCGATCTTCGAGGCCAAACATCGTTTGGAAAAATTCGGCCCCAACATGGTCAGCGCCAAAAAGCAGAAAAGCCGCATCGTGCAGTTTCTGCAGCAGTTTAACCAGCCGCTGGTTTATATTCTGCTCCTGGCCGGTTTCGTCACGCTGTTTCTTCGCGAATGGGTCGATTCCTCCGTGATTTTTGGTGTGGTGATGCTCAATGCGATCATCGGCTACGTTCAGGAAGCCAAAGCCGAGCGCGCCATTGAATCGCTCAAACAGATGATGACAACCCAGGCAACCGTGCTGAGGGACGGAAAATGGACGTCCTGCGACTCGACACAGCTTGTCGTCGGAGACATCATCAAGTTCCAGTCCGGCGACAAGGTGCCGGCCGACGCAAGGTTGTTCAACTGCCGTGAACTGCAGGTTGATGAATCCGCCCTCACCGGGGAATCCGTCCCCGTTCTTAAAAAAACGGAAACGCTTCCTCCGGAAACCGTTCTCGCCGACCGACATAACATGGTGTATGCCGGCACGCTGGTAACTTACGGACAGGCCCAGGCGCTTGTCGTCAGCACGGGTGACAAAACGGAAACCGGCCGGATCAGCCAGATGCTGGCTTCTGCGGCCAATCTCGCCACACCGCTCACCATAAAAATTGCGGCCTTCAGCAAGGTCCTGCTGATCGTCATTATGGCGCTGGCCGCCGTGACATTCGCCGTCGGCATGATCCGGGGCGAGACGGCAATCGACATGTTCATGGCCGCCGTTGCTCTGGCCGTGGGTGCCATCCCGGAAGGGCTCCCTGCCGCCGTGACCATCACACTGGCCATCGGCGTCAACCGTCTGGCCAGAAAAAAAGCCATCATCCGAAAACTGCCCGCCGTGGAAACCCTGGGCAGCACGACCGTGATCTGCTCGGATAAAACAGGAACGCTCACCGAAAACCAGATGACCGTGCGCAAGGTCTATGCGGGCAACTCGGTTTACAGCGTTGAAGGTAACGGTTATGCCCCCACAGGCGATATTCTTTCCGGAAAAGCGCCGTTAAAAACGCTGCCTGCCGCGCTTTACGAAACGCTTTTGGCCGGGCTTCTGTGTAACGATTCGCGTCTGGTCAACACCGGCAATCTCTGGAGAGTCGAAGGCGATCCGACCGAGGGAGCGCTGCTCTCCGCCGCCGGAAAGGCGGGCCTGGATTCCAATGCCCTCTCTGCAACGCTGCCGCGAATGGATGTCGTCCCTTTCGAGTCTGAGCGGCAGTTCATGGCAACGCTGCATCAATCGGCCAGCGGCGAAAACGTCATTTACGTGAAAGGCGCTCTTGAAAAGGTTTTGGCGGCCTGCTCTGACGCCATGTCGGAAGACGGAGGCGTGGCTTTGCAAGACAAGGCCGCCGTTCTTGCGGAGGCGACCCGGCTTGCCTCCGAAGGACTGCGCGTGCTGATTTTTGCCCGCAAGACATGCAAAAAGGATCGCATCACCGCCGAGGACTGTCATTCCGGCCTGACGTTTTTAGGCCTGCAGGGCATGATCGACCCGCCGCGCAAGGAAGCCGTCCGCGCCGTCATCGTCTGCCGCGAAGCGGGCGTAAAAGTTAAAATGATCACCGGCGACCACGCCGCGACCGCGGCCGAAATCGCCCGGCAGCTGGGCATCGGAAGCCATCCCGATTTCCCGAATATGAGGCCTGCCGCCATGACCGGCGCTGAGCTCGAAGCCCTAACGGATGAAGAACTCATTGAGGCCGCTGAAAATACGAGCGTCTTTGCCCGCGTTGCGCCGGAACAAAAACTGCGTCTGGTGGAAGCCCTTCAGTCCCGGAATCATATCGTGGCGATGACCGGCGACGGCGTCAATGACGCGCCGGCTCTGAAGCAGGCCAATATCGGTATCGCCATGGGCATCACCGGTACGGATGTGGCCAAGGAGGCTGCGGACATGGTTCTCACCGACGACAATTTTGCCTCCATTACAGCCGCCGTGGAAGAGGGGCGCCGGATATTCGACAATCTTGTCAAGTTCATCGCCTGGACGCTGCCGACCAACGGCGGCCAGGGTCTGGTCATCCTCGCCTCCATTTTCAGCGGCACAACACTCCCCATCCTGCCGGTGCAAATCCTCTGGATCAACATGACAACAGCCGTGTTTCTCGGGCTGATGCTGGCATTTGAGCCGGGTGAAACGGACACCATGAAATATCCGCCGCGCCATCCGGACAGCCCTATACTTTCCGGCGTTGTGGTCGGCCGAATTGCTCTTGTCTCCCTGCTGCTGCTGATTGCGGTATTCTCCGTCTTCGCTTGGCAGAAAGCCAATGGGTATCCCCTGGAAGTCGCGCGAACGGTGGCGGTCAACATATTGGTCATGGCAAGCCTGGCTTACCTGTTTAACTCCCGTTCACTGACCAAATCCATGTTCAGACTTGGCGTGTTTAGCAATCCCTGGCTGCTTCTGGGGTGCGGACTGATGATAGCCTTGCAGATTCTGTTCACTTACGCGCCCTTCATGAACAGGCTTTTTTCCAGCGCGCCGATTTCCGGCCAGGACTGGATCATCGTCATCGGCGTCTCTCTGGCGGTTTACGGCATTATCGGAACGGAGAAGTGGCTGCGCCAACGCGTTTATGTCCGTCAAGGAAATAAGCATACAGCGTAAGATGTTTATGTACCATGAAACTTTGACAATTATCTTTTAATGAAGGAGGACACTATGGATCCGAACCAACTTTTCAGGCAAATGATCGCATTCAATAAAGCAGTCTCTGACAATAACTTCCGGACGCTTGCCGCCACGCATGAACAAACGGAGAGAATGCTCAAGCGATTCTGGGAAAAGTCGCCCCTGTTTCCGGAGGAGGGCAAAAAAGCAGTTGCCGACTGGCTAAAGGCCTATAAAAAATTCTGCGATGATTTTAAAAACCGCGTCGATCACAATTTTCAGGAAGCCGAAAAATATACCGGCAATCCGAAACAAACCGATAAACAACCCTGATGAGGTATTTCCATGATTCCTAGCGAAAACGAAGAAGAATATTTTGCGCGACTGGAGTATGAAAAGCAGCAGAAAATCGAGAGGGAAAACACGAAAAGCTCAAAGCCGAAGAACGCCGGCAATTAAAGGAACTGCATTTCATGCGTTGTCCGAAATGCCGCATGGAATTGATTGAAATCGATTACAAAGGCGTCATAATCGATAAATGCTCAGAATGAGAGGGCGTCTGGCTGGACGCAGGAGAGATGGATGCTGTAGCCAGGATGGAAAAATCCGGTCTGGATAAACTGTATTCCGTTTTCAAAAAGTAATCGTCGGCATATCGATTTGCCAATCGAAATGCCGACGCAGGTTGAAGTGAAACACATCGACCTGTTAAAATCTTTTTATGAAAGGAAAGAATAATCATGAATTGCCCCGTATGCAACATTCCATTGACGATGTCGGAACGCCAGGGGGTGGAAATCGATTTCTGCTCAAAATGCCGCGGCGTCTGGCTGGACCGAGGCGAGCTTGATAAAATTATCGAACGCGCTTCGTTGGAAATAACGCCCACCCCTCTCCGCCAGGTGCGGAATGAGGACCGGGGCGAGCATCACCACGACAAGAGTCGCGACCGCTTTTACGGACAGCACTACAAAAAGAAGAAGTCATTTCTTCATGAGCTTTTTGACTGACTTCGAAGGAAGAATCCAATGGAAAAATCAATGCGAACAGGTTGGTTCGTTGCGCTGGCCGGAACCGGAATCAATCTTGCTTTGGGTATTCTTTATGCCTGGAGTGTTATCAAAAACGGTATCCCCGATTCATGGGGGTGGACGAATGCCGATAAGGCCCTGCCGTATTCAGTGGCTGCGTTTTGTTTTGCCCTCGCAATGGTTCCGGCAGGATGGCTGCAGGATAAAATCGGTCCCAAAAAAGTAGCCGCCAGCGGGGGAATCCTGGTAGGCGCCGGATGCATTTTTGCCGCTTTTTCCGGATCTTCTTTGCTTGGCTTCGTGATCGGCTTCGGCGTCATGGCCGGAATGGGCATCGGCTTCGGTTATGCCTCGACGACACCTCCGGCGGTTAAATGGTTTCCCCCGGAAAAAACAGGTTTGATTGCCGGAATCGTGGTCGCCGGTTTTGGACTGGCATCTGTTTATATTGCACCACTTGCATCCATACTTCTGGACGCGTTCCAAACAACAAGCGTGAGCGCTTCCGGCATGCATATCGCAGAAAAAGGCGTTTCCAATACCATGTTGGTTTTCGGAATTGCGTTTACGATTGTGGTAGTCGGATTATCGCAACTTCTTAACAATCCACCCGCCGGACACCTAGCGGCCGTAACCTTTGCCAAAACCGGCGCAATCGCCTTGAAGAAAAATGAAATGACATGGAAGCAAATGATTTCCACAGGTCAATTCTGGATTATGTGGCTTATGTATTTTGGCGCGGCGGGGGCTGGCCTGATGTTCATCAGCGTTGCCGCCGACCTCGGCAAGAAATCCCTGGGCGAACTGGCTTTCATTGCGGTGGCCGTGCTGGCAGTCGGCAACGCAATCGGCCGTATCCTTGCAGGCAGCGTCTCCGATAAAATCGGTCGCCAGTCAACGCTGCTTATTGTTTTCATATTCCAGGCGATTGTCGTGTTATTGCTCTATTTTGCTGCGGCAGGGGCTTCATGGGGTGCCTTGTGGTTACCGACGTTGCTGCTGGTTATCCTTATCGGCGCAAACTATGGCGCAAATTTGGCTATTTTCCCGGCACTCACGAAAGACTACTACGGGTTGAAAAATTTCGGCCTGAATTACGGTCTTTTATTCACATCCTGGGGGGCTTCCGGTCTTGCCATGCCCTGGATTAACGGCCTCGTTAAAGATATGGGCAAACCCCATCTCGCTTACTGGATCATCATTGCCGTCTTGTTGATAGGCGCTTGCCTCACTTTTATCAGCAAGGGGCTTGCCAATAAAAGATAGAGGGAGGATTATGAAATATGAAAAGAATTGTATTGTTTCTGGCAACCAACATTGCCGTGCTGGTCGTTTTGAGCATTATCGTAAGAATGCTAGGAGTAGACCAGTTTTTATCATCCAAGGGTATCAATTATCTCACGCTTCTGATCTTTGCCGCAGTGATCGGTTTCGGCGGTTCCTTTATATCGCTGGCCATTTCCAAATGGACGGCCAAATGGAGCACCGGCGCGCAGGTCATTGTTCAGCCTCGCTCGGAGACGGAAATCTGGCTGGTCAACACCGTAAAACGACAGGCGTCAATGGCGGGAATCGGCATGCCGGAAGTGGCTGTGTTTGACTCCGATTCGCCCAACGCCTTTGCCACCGGCATGAGCAGAAATAAGGCTTTGGTAGCGGTGAGCACGGGTCTTTTGCGGAACATGAACCGTTCAGAGGTCGAGGCGGTGCTGGGGCATGAAGTAAGTCATGTTGCCAACGGCGATATGATCACCATGAGCCTGATTCAGGGTGTGGTCAACACCTTCGTGATTTTTCTGTCGCGTATCGTCGGTTATTTTGTAGACCGCGTTATTCTCAAAAACGAGGACGGTCAAGGGATTGGTTTTTTCGTTACCAGTCTTGTCGCCCAGATTATCTTCGGCATACTGGCAAGTGTCATCGTTATGTGGTTCAGCCGAAAAAGGGAATACGTGGCGGATATTGGCGGTGCA
The DNA here is from genome assembly GCA_002840565.1 of Deltaproteobacteria bacterium HGW-Deltaproteobacteria-12. GTDB lineage: Bacteria > Desulfobacterota > Syntrophia > Syntrophales > Smithellaceae > MVRV01. Next base: position 88,295 of record PHBK01000006.1, read on the forward strand.
AATCTGTCGAGCAAAGCCGGGATGATTGCTGCGCTGGAAAGTCTCAAACTAAGCGCGCATGACCCGCTGCCGGATCAGATGAAAGCCTTTGGCATAAGCGGTAAAAGAGTCAAAAGCGGCATTGCCCTGCTTTTTATGACCCATCCGCCGCTCGATGACCGCATTGCGGCCTTGAAGCTTTATGTTGTTTCATGAAATTTAACTTTTTATGAAATTTAACTTGACAGAAAAGTAAATATTTTGTAGGTACTTGAGAAATGTGAGAAATGAAAGCAAAGTTTTCGGGGCAACAAAACCTCCGAGAAAGTGGCTTTAAAATAAGCGCCTGAGAGTTTGAACGGGTCCTTTCTCCAAGGAAAGGATGCGAAAAAGAAGTAAGGCCGGGAGCGATCTTAAACGAGATCGCTCCCGGCCTTTTTTTATTCCCGAAAGAATGAGAGATGAACAATAGCACAAAGACTTTTCAGTTTATTCGCCAGGGCAAGGTTCGCGATGTTTACGCCACACCGGACAGCGGGCTTCTTCTGATTGTGGCCAGCGACCGGATATCGGCCTTCGACCACGTTTTGCCCAACACCATTCCGGAAAAAGGACTGATTTTAACTAAGCTTTCCAATTTCTGGTTTAACATAACGAAGCATATCATCGCCAATCATCTGGTTGACGCAGATCCCCGAATCAATCATTGGACGGATCATGTAAGATGGAGCCCAAGCGATCTTAAGGGCCGCAGCGTGCTGGTCAGGAAAGCTCAGCCACTCAAGATTGAGGCCATCGTCCGGGGGTATCTGGCAGGCTCTGGCTGGAAGGATTATCAAAAAACAGGCTGTGTCTGCGACATCGCTCTTCCGGAGGGCCTGCGCGAAGGCGCAAAATTGCCGCAGGCCGTCTTTACGCCGTCAACCAAGGCGGACGTAGGAGAGCACGACGAAAATATTTCCTTTGGGGCCGCGGGCAATCTCGTAGGAGCAGATATTGTCCGACAGGTCCGGGACGTCTCCCTTGAACTATACAATTTTGCGGAGTCATACGCAGGACAGCGCGGAATCATTATCGCCGACACTAAATTTGAATTCGGTCTTACCGATGACGGGTTGATTCTGATCGATGAACTCTTCACGCCCGACTCGTCGCGATTCTGGCCGGCCCTCTCTTCCCAACCAGGCTCGTCTCCGCCAAGTTTCGACAAACAGTTTGTCCGCGATTACCTGGAGAGCGTTCATTGGAACAAGCTCCCACCCGTTCCGCCGCTGCCTGTGCACATCGTGTTCAAGACTGCGGAAAAGTATAAAGAGGCGCTCAAACGCCTGATCGATAACCCATAAGGAGGTTCATCATGGCAACATTGTCCAAGCCACAAACGCCCGTGGTCGCCGTTGTAATGGGAAGCGCGTCGGACTACGGCGTGATGAAAAGGGCGATTTCCGTTCTGGCCGAGTTCGACATTCCGCATGAAGTGCGCGTCATCTCGGCGCATCGCACGCCTGACGTCGCCCATGCGTTCTGCGCGGGCGCGAATGACAGGGGGCTGAAGCTGATCATCGCCGCCGCCGGAAAGGCGGCGCATCTGGCTGGTGTTCTGGCCGCCTCCACCACGATCCCGGTGATCGGTGTGCCGATGAAAACATCCGACCTCGGCGGTCTGGATTCCCTGTTTTCAATGGTTCAAATGCCGGCCGGCATCCCGGTGGGTACGATGGCCATCGGCGAGGCGGGGGCGAAAAACGCCGCTTACTTCTCGGTAGCCATTCTGGCGCTGTCCGACATGACTTTGGCTGGCAAACTTGAGGATTACCGGCGCAAAATGGCCGAAGAAGTTAAACAGGCGGACGAAAGAATCCGGGAAGGACGCGAATCGTGACGGTTAAGCGGCGAAATCTCAACGCAGAAAAAGAAAGCAGGTGAAGGACGTGATGGACACATATGCCAAAGCCCATGAAACCCTTGACCGCCTCCGGGAGGAATCTTTCGAAGCGGGCGGTCTGGAAAAAATAGAACTCCAGCACGAACAGGGAAAACTCACGGCTCGTGAACGCATCGATTTGCTGATCGACGAAGGCACCTTTGAAGAGTTTGACGTGCTGAAACGCGGCCGCGGTGGTATCGGCGGCAATGAACCCAGCTATGCGGGCGACGGCGTGGTGACCGGACACGGCAAGATCGACGGACGGCAGGTGTTTGTGTTCAGCCAGGACTTCACCGTCGTCGGCGGATCGCTGGGTGAGGCGCACTCGCAAAAAATCTGCAAGGTCATGGATATGGCCTTCAAGGTCGGTGTGCCTATCATTGGACTTAATGATTCTGGCGGTGCTCGAGTTCAGGAAGGCGTCGATGCTCTGGCCGCCTACGGGGAAATTTTCCACCGTAATGTGCGAGCAAGCGGTGTGGTGCCGCAGATCTCCTGCATCATGGGCCCCTGCGCGGGCGGCGCCGTCTATAGCCCGTCTATCACGGATTTCGTGTTCATGGTGCGCGAATCTTCCTTCATGTTCGTCACCGGCCCCAAGATCGTCAAAACCGTCACCCATCAGGACATCACGGCGGAAGAGTTGGGCGGCGCGCCCATCCATGCCGAAAAAAGCGGTTCCGCGCACTTTATCGCATCCAACGATATTCTGTGCCTACGCGATGTCCGGCGGTTGATGAGCTTTCTGCCCTCAAACCATAATCAAAAGCCGCCGCTTCTGGATCTTCTGGATCCTGCCGACCGTAAGATTGCCTCTCTTGATTATCTGGTTCCCGACAACCCGCAGGAATCTTATGATATGAACACGCTCATCTACAGCATTCTCGACTGCGCGGAATTCATGGAAGTGCATGCCTCCTTCGCCCGAAACATTATCTGTGGGTTCGGCCGGCTGGCCGGTCAAACCGTGGGACTGGTTGCCAATCAGCCGGCCGTACTGGCAGGCGTGCTGGACAACGACGCCTCCGTGAAGGCCGGCCGCTTCGTACGCTTTTGCGATGCCTTCAATATTCCGCTGATCACGCTCGTCGATGTGCCCGGATTCATGCCCGGACCCCAGCAGGAACATGGCGGTATAATCCGCCACGGCGCAAAACTTCTTTATGCGTTCACCGAAGCCACGGTGCCGCGCATCAGCGTAATCGTCCGCAAGGCCTATGGCGGCGCGTATCTCGTCATGAACTCCAAACACATTCACGCCGACGTGAACTACGCCTGGCCGACTGCGGAAATTGCAATCATGGGACCCAAGGGGGCGTCGGAACTCATCTACCGTCGCGATATCAAAACCGCCCCGGATCCCGAGGCAATGCTCAATGAAAAAATGTCCGTGTACCGGAAAAACCATGTGAACCCGTTTCTCGCCGCCAAACGAGGGTATCTCGACGACGTCATATACCCCCGGGACACCCGGCGTCATCTTATTCGCGCTCTGCGCATGCTCGAAGGCAAGACCTTCGGCCGTCCAACGCGCAAGCACGGAAATATCCCGCTTTGAGGTCGGTCATGATTAATAAAATCCTTATAGCCAACCGCGGGGAGATTGCCGTCCGGATTCTCCGCACCTGCAAGCGTCTGAACATCGCCTCCGTCGCGGTGTACTCGGAAGCCGACCGTCATAGCCTGCATGCACAGCTGGCTGATTCGGCGGTGTGTATCGGCGCGCCTTCAGCCCGGGAGTCCTATCTCAACCAGGACAAGATGATCGAAGCCGCCTTGAATTCAGGATGCAGCGCCATTCATCCGGGTTACGGTTTCCTTTCCGAAAACGCCGAATTCGCCCGCCGGGTGATTAGCGCCGGATTGATTTTTATCGGCCCGCCCCCCGACGTCATAGCCCTGATGGGAGACAAACTATCCGCCAAGGAACTGTCGATTTCCGCCGGCGTCCAGGTGATCCCCGGCCATATGGAAACCGTTGCCAATGAAGAATTGGCATTCACTATTGCCGAAACCATCGGTTATCCGCTCTTGTTTAAAGCGGCCGCCGGAGGCGGCGGCAAAGGCATGCGCATCGTGTGGCAGGCTGGCGAGGTGGAAACGGCCTTCGGCGCCTGCCGCCAGGAAGCCCGCAAAGCCTTCGGCGACGGCCGGATCTTCATTGAGCGGTTCATCGAAAAACCTCGCCATATCGAAGTCCAGATCCTGGCCGACGCGCAGGGGAATGTCATTCATCTCGGGGAACGGGAGTGCTCCATACAGCGCAGACATCAGAAAATTATCGAAGAATCCCCGTCGCCGGCTCTTTCGCCTGAAAGTCGCAGCGCCATGTGCCAGGCGGCCTGCAATCTGGCGCGCAAGGCCGGCTATATCAATGTCGGTACCGTCGAATTCATCTATGACACGTACGGTTCATTTTATTTTCTGGAAATGAACACGCGCCTCCAGGTTGAACATCCCGTAACGGAGGTCCTGACGGCTCTGGACATGGTCGAGCTGCAAATTCGGATTGCTTCAGGCGAATCTCTTCCTTTAAAACAGCAGGACGTTCAGATCAAAGGCTGGGCAATGGAAGCGCGCATCTGCGCGGAAGACCAGCAGCGGAACTTCCTGCCCGCCACGGGCATGATCACGCGCTATGCAGAACCGCGAGGGCCCAACATCCGCGTGGACAGCGGAATTCAGATCGGCTCGCGAATCGGCATACATTACGATTCGCTTCTGGCCAAGGTCATTTCGCACGGAACCACCCGTGAGGAGGCCCGGCTTTCGCTCATCGAAGCCCTCAATGGTTACCACATCGAGGGAGTCCTAAGCACGATTGATTTCGCCGCATCCGTTCTTTGCCAGCCCGCGTTTGATCGCGCCGATTTTTCCACCAATTTTCTCGAAGAGCACTTTGAGGGGGCGCGCCCGAAAACCCCGCCCGACGCCGAACATCTGTCCCTGACTGCCATTGCCTCCGCGCTCATCTACCATATCCGGAATATCGCCGTGCGCGAATCGGCTCGTCCCGCGGGGCGCTATCTCGGACTGGCCCGTCCCGAACATGCCTCCGCCCGCTATAAGGTGCGCGCCGAGGATGATTATTTTGACGTCCGACTCTGGGGAGCCCTGACGGACAGTTTCTGGAAGTTCCAGGTCAACGGCCGGAATTACGACGTGGAAACCCCGCCCTTCGAACTCTACAGGCGCAGATTAAAGCTGAAGATCAACGGACAAATACACCGTTTCCGAATCGCTGTGGAATCCCCCTATCTGCGCGTGGCTTTCAGCGGCATCACCCGTCTTTTCGACGTGATGACGCCGCGGGAATATTTTCTCATGCACTATATGCCACGGCGTAATACAAAAATCCCCCAAAACACGCTGGCCTGCCCCATGCCCGGCATGGTGGTGAATATTCTCGTCTCCAGAGGAGATCGCGTCTTTCTCGGGCAAAACCTGATCATCCTGGAGTCCATGAAAATGGAAAGCGGCGTTCCCTCTCCCATGGATGGCGTTGTTTCCGATATTTGCGTCACCGCAGGTCAGGCGGTTGAGGTGGGCGACGTTCTCATCAAGTTCACGACGTGAGGTTATAATGACACATCCACTTCTTACCGACACACCTGACCGGAAAATGCTGCTTTTAGGAAACGAAGCGATCGCGCGCGGCGCGCTCGAAGCCGGTGTCGCATTCGCCAGCGCCTACCCAGGCACGCCGTCGTCTGAAATCGCCCTGCAATTTTTTTCCATCGCCCGGGAACAAAACGATCTGTATTTCGAATACAGCGCCAATGAAAAAGTCGCTCTCGAAATGGCGGCGGGCGCGGCCATGTGTGGCCTTCGCGCCATCGTCAGCATGAAGCACGTGGGTCTCAACGTCGCCTCCGACGCGCTTTTGACGCTTGCCTATACCGGTGTAAAAGGCGCGCTCGTTGTCGCTGTTGCGGATGATCCCTTCATGTACTCCAGCCAAAATGAACAGGACAGCCGATACTATGCAAAACTTTCATCTCTGCCCATGCTTGAGCCTTCATCCGTTCAGGAAGCCAAAGACATGACCCGCTATGCCTTTAATCTTTCCGAAGGCCTCGGCATGCCGGTGATTCTTCGCACGACAACGCGCATCAATCACGCCAGCGGCGTTGTCTCTCTTGGCTTGCTGATGCTGCGTAGCAACTCCGGTGTTTTTCATAAAGATCCTTTTTCCTACGTCTGTATTCCGTCTGTGTCACGCAATCTCCACCCGAAACTGCTCAAAAAGTCGGCCAAAGCCGCCAATATCGCCAATGAGTCGCGCTGGAATGTGATTCAAGGGCGCGGATCATTCGGCATCGTCTGCAACGGCGTAAGTTACGGATATGTGGCGGATGCGATCACTGAAAGCGGTTATACGGATCGTTTTAAAGTCCTGCGTCTGGGTTTTTCGCATCCGATTCCGGAAAATCTGGTTGTAAAATTTCTGAAGAACTGTGAAAAAGTGCTCATCGTCGAAGAGGGGGAACCCTATCTTGAAGAAGCCATCCGGGTCGTCGCGCACAAAAACGGGTTTGGCGCTCCGGTTTTCGGCAAGGATGAGCGCCTGCTCTCCCGCCTCTACGAATTCGATCCGGCCATCGTCAAAAACGCCATCAGCAGCGTTTTCGATCTTCCGTTTACATCCTCTGTTCCCATTGCTACGGAAGATCTTCCCGCCGCCCCGCCCCGGCCTCCCAATCTTTGCGCCGGGTGTCCGCACCGCGCGGCTTATCTTGCGGTGCGCGAGGTCTTTGGCGATTCGGCTATTTATCCGACCGACATCGGTTGCTACACGCTGGGCCTGCATGCGCCGCTCAACATGGGCGATTTTCTCATCGCCATGGGCGCGGGGCTTGGGTCCGCAGGCGGCTTCGCGCGGGCAACCGGGAAAAAAGTGGTCGCCTTCATCGGCGATTCCACCTTTTTCCACAGCGGTCTTTCGCCACTGGCCAGCTCCGTCTACAACCGCCATGATTTTCTGCTGGTGATTCTGGACAACGGCACGACGGGCATGACCGGGCATCAGCCGCATCCGGGTGTAGATGTGTCTCATCTCGGCCTCGATAAAACGCAAATCGACATAGAATCCGTTGTTCGCGGCCTGGGCGTAAAATCCGTATTGACGGTCAACCCGCTGCACTTTGTCAAAGCCGCGGAGGCGGTGAAGCGGATATCCACCGAACCGGGCGTTTCCGTTCTCATCATGAAGGCCCCCTGCCCGCTATACGACAAAACGCTTCCCGGACATAAACCCGGACGGCCTTATACTATCAGGCGCGACCGCTGCAAAAACCACCGGACCTGCGTCAATAAAACCGGATGTCCGGCGTTCCACATTGAAGGGGACCGGGTTGAAATCGATCCGCATCGCTGCACCGGCTGCGCTCTTTGCGCACAGATTTGCCCGGAAAAAGCCATCATGCCCATGTCCGGAAAGGGGAGTGAACCATGAAAACAACGCGCATCATGATTGTGGCCGTAGGCGGACAGGGAAATATTCTGGCGGCGAAACTTCTGGGCGAAGCAGCATTGTCCTGCGGAATCGACGTCCGCATGTCGGAATTCCACGGCATGGCCCAGCGCGGCGGCGTCGTGGAATCGATGGTCCTCCTGGGCGACGGCGCGGGGTACTGCATCGCCGATGGAGAAGCCGACGTGCTTCTGGGTTTCGAACCGGTTGAAACCCTCCGGGCCGCAAGAAAATGCTCTGCCCGCACGCGGGTCATTACCAACACCGCCCCCATTTTGCCGTTTACAGTCGCTTTGGGGCATGCGGTTTATCCGGATATTCCACTAGCCTTGCAGTCTCTGGCTTCCCGGGTGGGCGGCCTGACAGCATTGGACGCGACCACTCTGGCGCGCCTAGTCGGCTCCGTCCAGTCACTCAATGTCGTGATGCTGGGGGCGCTCGCTTCCTCCGGCGTCTTGTCCGCCATTGGAACCGGGGCTTTTGAAAAAGCGATTCAGGGAAAAATGAAAGCGCCGCTGGCCTTGCAAAACCTGCGGGCGTTTCAGTCAGGATACGCGGCGTATCAAAATGAAGTCAGGGGGAATTCAGCATGCGCCGAGCAATGAACAGGAATTACAAGCCCGCCCTTCTGGCGCTGGAGGACGGAAGAGTCTTTTCGTGCCATTCGTTTACCGGACACGGCCAGGCTGAAGGTGAAGTCGTCTTCAACACCAGTATGACAGGCTATCAGGAAATGTTGACCGATCCGTCCTACTGCGGTCAGATGGTTATGATGACCTATCCGCTGATCGGGAATTACGGCGTTGCTCCCGAAGACATGGAATCCGGCCAAATCCATGCGCAAGCTCTTTTGGTGAAAGAATACCAGATGGAGCCCAGTAATCAACGCAGCGTCGAAACGCTTGCAGGCTTTCTTGAACGGCATGGCGTCATGGGCATTGAGGCGCTGGACACCCGGGCTTTAACTCTACATATCCGTAAATCCGGCGCAATGCGCGCTTTTGTATCCACACTTGAGCGCGACCCGCATACTTGTGTGGACATGGCGCGGGCCATTCCGGCTATGCAGGGCCGTGACCTGACTGGCGCTGCATCAACTGTGGTTCCATACCGCTGGCAGGGTGGACAAAAATACCTATTATCCTTGACGGATTTATCTCTCGGTGAGCGCGTCTGGAAATTCAAGGGAAACAGGCCATCCGTTGTGGCGTTTGATTTCGGTATCAAACACAATATCCTCAAGTGTCTGGAAGTATTCGGATTCGAGGTGATCGTCATGCCGGCGACTACCAAAGCCGAGACTGCTCGGGCCATGGCGCCGGATGGCATCTTCCTGTCCAATGGTCCCGGTGATCCCGAACCGGCAGTTGCCGCCGTGAACACGATAAGAGACTTAATCGGTTTTCGCCCCATGTTCGGCATCTGCCTCGGCCATCAACTGATGGCCATCGCATTGGGCGGAAATACCTACAAACTCAAATTCGGCCACCGCGGCGGCAATCAGCCGGTCATCAACATGACCACCGGCAAGGTGGACATAACCTCGCAGAATCATGGATTCGCCGTCGATGCGGAAAGCCTGAATCAGAGCGATATCGAAATCACGCACCTGAATCTGAATGACCGCACCGTGGAAGGATTCCGTCATAGGCGATGGCCCTTGTTCGCCGTCCAATATCATCCGGAAGCCGCCCCTGGTCCGCACGACTCCGTTTATCTGTTTTCGGAATTTCAGAAAATGACGAAAGAGTTTCATAAATCAAAAAATCAACCCAAATTAAAGATAGGAGGAACACATTTATGAAAACAGAGTATGATCTTTGGAAAATTTTCCCAAGGATGCCCAAGAAAGTGACCATCGGAGATATCACCATTCGTGATGGTTTTCAGCATTCGGAAAAGTTCGTTTCCACCGAAGCTAAAATTTTCTATGGACAGGAACTGATCCTGGCGGGCTGCCGCGAATTGGAAGTAACCAATCTTGGTTCTCCCGCAACAACGCCCCAGTTCAGAGATGCTGACGAAGTCATGAAAGCAATGCGCAGTGAAGAATTCAAAAAACGCGCGTCGAAAAAAGGAATTAATATCGATAAGGATGTTACCCTGACCTGCGTGACGATCCGCGAAACCGCGGTTGATCGCGCCATTGAAATGAAAAAGAACGGTTACGGTCCGGACCGTATTCTCATGATGGTTTCGACCGATCCCGAACACCATTTTGCCAATTCCGGAACGACTCTCTCCCAATACTGGAGAGAGGCCGAGAAGTGCATTGCTAAAGCACGTGCCGCCGGACTCAAGATGTGCGGCACCGTCAGCACAATCTGGGGCAGCCCCATCAGCGGCGCCACCAAAATGGAAGACGCCGTGGAATTTACCAAGCGCTGGTTTTCGATCGGTGCCCATGACATTGAGCATGCCGATCATGACGGTTCGGCCAATGCGGCAGACGTTTACCGATATTTTTCGATGGTCCTCGATGCCATGCCGAATCCGGAAGCTCATCTGTGCCATCTCCATGAGACCAAGCGGGTGGCTTCTTCATCAATTCTGGCGGCTCTGCAAGCCGGCATCTGCCGATTCGAATCAACGCTGGGCGGCCTTGGTGGGCAGCCCGCCAATTTCCTTGACGATACCCCGATCAAGGGGACCGGTGATTATTACTACGACGACCCGCGCTTTGTCGGTCTCATCTGCTCGGAAGATTTGCTGGTTCAGATTGATGAACTCGGTATCGAGCACGGTTATGATGTGGATCGCATTTTGTGGCTGGGCAAGAAAATGGAAAAGACATTGGGTGGCCGTCTGCGTTCGGAAGCCATTCACAACGGCCGGACCATTAAGGCCGGTCATATGAAATTCGCCCGACCCGGTTTGAAAAAACTGGTCGAAAAAGAAGGCGAAAAACCTGGGCAAAGAGTTCCTGCCGAATGGCCGGAAAATGTACTTTTGCCCGAAAAATACGGGCCCGCAGACCCTCTTTGGAAAAAATAGGGACTGTAATCATGATAACCGGGGGGGAGTTTTCCGCTCCCCCTTTAACCTCAAACTGAAAGGAGTATTCTTATGAAAATAATGCAACATTTTTATTGGCAGTTATGGTTTCGTGTATGATTTGTTTTTCCATCATCGGATATTCACAAATAACAACTATCGATGACGGATCGGCAATCAATGCCGAAAAAGCAGCCGTCGAGCAGACTTTATTATCACATTAAACAATTAAGCATTTGCGTTTTAAGGAGCATTTTATGTACAGAACGATTGAAATCCGATGGCATGGCAGAGGTGGACAGGGAACCGTCACCGCGGCCAAAACGTTCGCGAACGCCTGCCTGCACAGCGGCAGATACGTTCAGGCTTTTCCCGAATACGGCCCGGAGCGTTCCGGCGCCCCCCTTCAGGCCTACAACCGCATCAGCCCCAAAAAACTGTTGCGCCACTGCCCCGTGTCGAATCCGGATATCGTAGCCATCGTGGACGCGAGTCTGATCCATTTGGTCAACGTCTGCGCAGGATTGTGCAATGAGGGCCTTTTTCTGGTGAACACAGACAATCACCATGACACCATTAAAAAGCGGATGAACCTGAAACCCAAGCAGAAACTCTACTGCATTGACGCCACTGGCATCGCGCGGGATTGTTTCGGGCAGCCTTTTCCGAATTCCGCCATGGTCGGCGCGCTGGGGAATATTTCCGGGCTCGTGGGCCTGGACTCGCTTTTGGCCGACGTTGAAAAAAGTTTCGGCAAGAAATTTTCGACCAAGGTGGTGAACGGCAATCTGGAAGCTGTGAGAAGAAGCTGGAACGAGGTGGCCCAGGCATGAAAACGCGAATCATCACAAAAACGACTTGCAAACCTGTCATTTGCGAGCCCGGAAATTCCGCCGCATTCAAAACCGGAACCTGGCGGTCGCTCAGACCTGTTTTTGAACCCGCTCATTGCAGTAACTGCCTTTTATGCTGGCTTTACTGCCCGGATATGTCCGTTGTCGTCAAGGACGGCAAGGTGAAAGGGTTTATTCTCGACTACTGCAAGGGTTGCGGCATCTGCGCCCTGGAATGTCCGGGGAAAAAAGGCGCAAAGGCCATCCGGATGGAAAAGGAGGACAACGCATGAAAAAAATGACCGCCGTCACCGGCAATGAAGCTCTGGCGGAAGCGCTGCGGCAGATCAATCCCGATGTGTGCGCCGCCTACCCCATCACCCCGCAGACGGACATGATGCAGCAGTTTTCCGATTTCGTGGCCGACGGCCTGGTGGATACGGAAATGATGCTCGTAGAAAGCGAACACAGCGCCTTGAGCGCCTGCATAGGCGCCTCGGCGGGTGGCGGTCGCGTGGCCACCGCCACGAGCGGTCCGGGGCTCGCGCTGATGTGGGAAATGCTCTATGTCGCCTCCGGTATGCGCTGCCCTATCGTCATGGCCGTGGTGAACCGGGCACTTTCCGCGCCGCTCAACATTCACTGCGACCATTCCGACGCGATGGGCGCACGCGATTCGGGCTGGATTCAGTTGTGGTCGGAAAACCAGCAGGAAGCTTACGACAACCTGATCATGTCGTTTCGCATCGCCGAGCATCCGGGAATCCGGCTGCCCGTCATGGTCTGCATGGACGGGTTCATCATCAGCCATTCCGTGGGGGTCATGGATTATCTCTCCGATGACGCTGTGCAGCGCTTCGTGGGCGACTTTACCGCGCAGGACGCACTTCTGGACATCAAGCGGCCTGTAAGCTACGGGCCGCTGATTGTGACCGACCAGTACCACGAATACAAAAAAGCGCAAAACGATATCATGGATTCCGTCTTTGCCGTGACCGAGGCGGTCGCCTCGGAGTTTGAATACCTCTCCGGACGCCGTTACGGACTTTTCGAAAGCTACCATCTTGAAGATGCGGATATCGGCATTGTGGTTCTTAACTCCGCCGCGGGAACCTGCAAGGACATCATCGACAACGCTCGCGAAAACGGCGTTAAAGTCGGGCTGCTCAAGCCCAGGCTTTTCCGCCCTTTTCCCTATACCGCCATCGCCGATGCTCTTTCGCATCTGAAAGCGGTGTGCGTTCTGGACCGTTCCGACTCCTTCGGCGCTTTCGCCCCCCTTTACGTCGAAATCGCGGCTAGCCTCTACCCCCGCGATCAAAGACCCGTGCTTCTCAACCGGATTTACGGACTCGGAGGGCGTGACTTCATGCCGGAACATGTCGAGGCGGTCATCAACGAAATGGCGGACATCGTCAGCCGCAAGATCGCCGCGCCTCAGAAAAAGTACATCAGTCTTCGTCAATATGCATAAAGGAGCTTTATGACAACTACTCTCAAAATAAAAGACCTTGCCGCCAAAGACATCCGCCTGGCGCCGGGGCATCGCATGTGTCAGGGATGCGGCGCTGCCATTGTCGTCAAGATGGCGCTGCTTGCTATTGACAAGCCTGTGGTAGCCTGTTCGCCTACCGGCTGCCTGGAAGTCACCACCTGCATTTCCGATTACACTTCCTGGAAAATCCCTTGGATTCATTCGGCTTTCGAAAACGCCGCCGTCACGCTGGCCGGTGTGGAGACTATGTACCGGGCCCTAAAAAAGCGCGGTAAAATATCGCAAGATATGACGTTTGTCGTCTTCGCGGGAGATGGTGGCACCTATGATATCGGCCTGCAGAGCCTCTCCGGCGTGATGGAACGCGGTCATGACCTGCTTTATATCTGCTACGACAACGGCGCCTACATGAACACCGGCACGCAGCGATCCGGCGCAACGCCGTTCGGCGCATCGACCACCACCTCGCCCGCGGGAAGCGCCGTGCCGGGTAAACTCCAGTTGCGCAAGGATATCGTTAAAATCATGGCGGCCCACAACATTCCCTACGCGGCGCAGGCCTCGCCCAGCCATCATCTGGATCTGATGCGCAAGGTTCAAAAAGCCGTCGCGATTCCCGGGCCGAAGTTCATCAATATTCTTTCGCCGTGTCACCGGGGCTGGCGCTCTAAAGCGGACGACGCCATTTCCATCTCCCGGCTGGCAGTCAACACCTGTTTCTGGCCTCTTTATGAATTCGAAAACGGCAAAACGAGGATAACGCACATTCCGAAGGAAAAGCTGCCTCTGGAAAGCTTCCTCCGGCCACAGGGGCGCTTCGCGCATCTGTTCCGGCCGGAAAACGCATGGATGCTGGAAGATTCGCAGCGCCGTGTGGACGAGGAATGGGATGCCCTGATCGCGTCGGGACCGCCCGACAGCTCTAAAAGGTAGCCATGCCCCGACGAGACGACATACATAAAATTCTGATCATCGGCGCGGGCCCCATTGTCATCGGCCAGGGCTGCGAGTTTGACTACTCCGGCACCCAAGCCTGCAAGGCTCTGAAAGCTGAAGGCTATGAGGTGGTGCTGGTCAACAGCAATCCCGCCACCATCATGACCGATCCGGAAATTGCGGATCACACGTATATCGAGCCGGTGACGGCGGACGTGGTGGCGGCGATCATCGCCAAAGAACGTCCTGACGCATTGCTGCCCACACTGGGCGGACAAACGGGCCTCAACACTGCCATCGAACTCGATAAAATGGGCGCTTTGAGCACTTATAATGTCGAACTCATCGGCGCGTCCCTTGCAACAATCAACAAGGCCGAAGACCGTGAGCTTTTCCGCCAGGCCATGTCGCGAATCGGATTGCGGATGGCCGAAAGCCGCATCGCTACAACTCTGCCGGAAGCCCAGGAAGCCGCAATCATGCTTGGCTTTCCCGTGATCATCCGACCGGCTTTTACGCTTGGGGGCACCGGCGGCGGCGTGGCCTATAATCCTGAAGACCTGAACACCATCGCCGCCAGTGGACTGCATGCCAGTCTTATAGGACAGGTGCTCGTCGAACAATCGGTTCTCGGCTGGAAGGAATATGAACTGGAAGTCATGCGCGATAAAAACGACAATGTGGTAATTATCTGCTCCATTGAAAATTTAGACCCCATGGGCGTGCACACCGGCGACAGTATCACCGTAGCGCCCGCTCAAACTCTTTCCGACCATGAGTATCAGAAGATGCGCAACGCCGCCATTTCCATCATGCGCGAGATCGGCGTGGACACAGGCGGCTCCAATGTCCAGTTTGCCGTGAATCCTCAAAACGGGGAGATGCTTGTCGTCGAAATGAATCCGCGCGTGTCGCGAAGTTCGGCGCTTGCCTCCAAAGCCACCGGCTTCCCGATTGCCAAGATCGCCGCGTTGCTGGCCGTCGGCTTCACCCTCGATGAGATCAAAAACGACATCACCGGACAAACAATGGCCGCCTTCGAACCCGCGCTGGACTATTGCGTGGTGAAGACGCCGCGATTTGCGTTTGAGAAATTTCCGGAAACCAGCAACGAATTGACCACCGTCATGAAATCGGTGGGTGAGGCCATGGCTTTGGGCAGAACCTTCAAAGAGGCTCTACAGAAATGTCTGCGGTCGCTGGAAACCGGACGCTTCGGTCTGGGCGCCGATGAACATTTAAAGCAAACTTTCAGTTTATATGAAATTAAACAAAGGTTGGCCACGCCCAATTCCCTTCGTATTTTTTATCTGCGTCACGCTTTTTTAGCCGGCATGTCTGTAATGACAACTCATGAGCTGACCAGGATTGATCCGTGGTTCTTAAATCAAATTCAGCAGATCGTTTTGCTGGAACAAGAAATAGCCGCAGCGCCTAAACCCCTTGCCTCAACACTTCTGAAGCATGCCAAATCATGGGGATTTTCAGACCGGCAGATCGCCCATCTTTCCTTCGACACCGAAGACGGCATTGCGTCTCATCGCAAGGCTCTGGGCATCCGTCCGACTTACAAAATCGTGGACACGTGCGCAGGCGAGTTCGAGGCGCATACCCCCTACTACTATTCCACCTATGAAACCGAATGCGAGGCTCGCCCTTCAGACAGGCAGAAAGTCATTGTCATCGGCGGCGGCCCCAACCGCATCGGCCAGGGCATCGAATTCGACTATTGCTGCGTCCACGCCTCTCAGTCCCTGCGCGAGGAGGGCGTGGAAAGCATCATGATCAACAGCAATCCGGAAACGGTGAGCACCGATTACGACACGTCCGACAAGCTCTACTTCGAGCCTCTGACGCTGGAGGATGTCCTGCATATCGTCGCCGTGGAGAAACCCAGTGGCGTCATCGTTCAACTGGGTGGACAGACGCCTCTCAATCTGGCAATGCCCCTTTCTCGCGCGGGAGTTCCCATTCTGGGCACGAAGCCCGATCAGATCGCCCGGGCGGAGGACCGGGGCCTGTTCCAGTCGCTTCTCCATAAGCTGAAGTTGCTTCAGCCCTCAAGCGACGCAGCGCTCTCTCTTGCCGAGGCTTTAAAAATCGCGGCGCGAATCGGCTATCCGGTGCTGGTTCGACCCTCATTCGTCCTGGGCGGACGCGCCATGAAAATCGTTCAATCCCCTTCCGAGCTGGAACAATTCGCCGCCGCTGCGTTCGAGGCCGCAGGCGACCATTCGGTGCTGATCGACCAGTTTCTAGACGACGCGCTGGAAGTGGATGTGGATGGTCTGGCCGACGGAACACAGGCTGTCGTGGTGGGCGTTATGGAGCATATTGAGGCGGCGGGTATTCACTCTGGCGATTCGGCCTGCGTCCTTCCGCCGCAAACCATTGCCCCGGCGATGATCGCGCACATTGAGTCCGCTACGCGCGCCATTGCCCTTGAGCTGCAAACCGTGGGGCTGATCAACATTCAGTTCGCCGTGCGCCAGGGCCGGCTTTATGTGCTGGAGGCCAATCCACGGGCTTCGCGCACCGTCCCGTTTGTCAGCAAGGCCACCGGCGTGCCGCTTTGCAAACTGGCCGTCAAAATCATGCTGGGCCGCACGATTGCCGATCTGGGACTGGCCCGGGGAATCCCTGCCCCCCTGCATGTCAGTGTGAAGGAAGCGGTGCTCCCCTTTAAGAAATTCCCCGGTGTCGATACCCTGCTCGGGCCGGAGATGAAATCCACAGGCGAGGTCATGGGAATTGCCGATCATTTTGGCCGGGCGTTTGCCAAAGCGCAGCTTGCCGCGGGGCACAGACTTCCCGTCTCCGGCCGTGTCTTTCTGTCAGTGGCCGACAAGGACAAACGGCAGGCGGACATCATCGCCCGGTCGCTTGCCGCCGCCGGATTCGATCTTGTGGCGACGGCGGGCACCGCCCGCTATCTGAGCAGCCTGGGCATCGGCTGCCGAGCTATTAAAAAAGTGTCCGAAGGCAGGCCCAACGTGGTGGATGCCGTCAAAAACAACGAGATCCGATTGATCATCAACACCGAACACGGACGCGATTCGTCCCGGGATGGTTACGCAATCCGCCGGGCGGCGCTGGCGCAGGACATCCCCTATGCTACAACGCTTTCCGCCGCGCTCGCGATGTGCCTGGCAATCGAGAGTATCCAGAAAGAAAAACCGGCGGTTTGCAGCATACAGGAATACCACCGTGGCATTCAAAACCTGATTTGATTTAAAATGAGAAATAATTTTATGAGCACATTTAAATTAATTATAGGTCGTTACTTATTTTTGTAGAAATATTTCACCGATTGATGTATAAAAATTGTATATGTCAGAAATGACATATACTCTGCTTTTGATGTCCACCCGGCGCGTCATATTTTTGGGACGGCGGGGCTAAAAAAATAATTGGGGGTTATATGGCTAAAGGAAATCATCCCGAGTACCAGAAGATGATTGACAAGCAGTTCAAAGATCTTATGAAGCATTGTCAATCGCACATGGAGCAGGTTGAAAAAACGCTGCCTGAACCGAGAGAAAATCTGCATGAACTTCTAAAAACAAGAGGGATCACCCGACGAGATTTCGTCAAGTGGACTGCGGCGATGACGGCCGCTTTGATGCTGCCGCCCATGTTCAAGCCGATGGTGGCCAAAGCAGCGGAAAATTTCAGCCGCATTCCCGTCGTCTGGCTGCACTTCGCCGAATGCACGGGCTGCACTGAGGCGCTTCTTCGTTCATCGTATCCGAACGTTGACGACATTCTGCTGGAAACCATTTCGCTGGAATACCATGAAACGCTGATGGCGGCTTCTGGCGATCAGGCGGAAAAGTGCCTGGAAGATGCCATTCATCATTTCAAAGGCAAGTTCATCTGTGTCATTGAAGGTGCTCTGCCCCGCGGCTTGAACGGACAGTATCTGAGAATCGGCCCCAAAGGCAAAACCGGCATCGAGATTGCCAAAGAAGTCTGCAAAGAAGCCGCTGCGTGCATCGCCATCGGCTCCTGCTCCGCTTTCGGCAACATCCAATCCGCCAAACCCAACCCGACGGATGCCGTAAGCATCAAGGAAGCCATCGGCATTCCGACGGTTAATATTGCCGGCTGTCCCCCCAATGTGGTCAACTTCACGGGAACCTTGCTCCATTACATTATGTTCGGCGGCCTGCCGGCGCTCGACGGTCTGGGAAGACCCATCTGGGCATACGGCAAGCGCATTCATGACTATTGCGAAAGAAGGCCTCATTACGATGCCTCCGAATACGTCAATGAATGGGGCGATGCGGGCGCGCTGAAAGGCTGGTGCCTCTACAAAGTCGGCTGCAAAGGTCCTTATACGTACGCCAACTGCGGCAGAGTCCGCTTTAACACAGGCATCTCCTGGCCGATCATGGCCGGCCACGGCTGCATCGGCTGCACGGAACCCGCGTTCTGGGACACCATGGCGCCGCTGGAAAAACCGCTTCCCGATAAATCTTTCAACAACCGCGAGGCGACCATCGATAATATCGGCATCGCCCTGACGGGTATTGCGGCGCTCGGTATCGCCGCTCATGCCACGGCCACAGCACTTCGGCATAAAGATGAAGACCAGGCGACAAAACAGGAGGTAAAACAACATGAGTAAACGCATTATAGTCGATCCCATCACCCGGATTGAAGGGCACCTGAGAATAGAAGTAGAGGTAGACGAAAAAAACGTCGTCAAAGACGCCTGGAGCAGCATTACGCTGTGGCGCGGCATTGAAACCATCCTCAAAGGCCGCGATCCCCGCGACGCCGGTTTGATCGTGCAGCGCTTCTGCGGCGTATGTACGTACGTTCATTATGAAGCCAGTATTATGGCCGTTGAAGACGCCATCGGCGTCAAGCCTCCACCTAATGCCAGAATCGCCCGCAATCTCCTGAGCTCTTCTCAGTATTTATATGATCATGTCATGCATTTCTACCATCTGCATGGTCTGGACTGGGTGGATATCGTCAGCGCTTTGAAGGCCGACCCGAAAAAAGCTGTGGATATGGCCAGAGGTTACAGCAACAATCCTTACAACTGTTCGGCCACGCATTACAAAGCAGTTCAGGAACGGCTGACCAAATTCGTCAAATCCGGCCGTCTGGGTCCTTTCGCCAACGCTTACTGGGGAAACCCCTCCTATAAACTGCCGCCGGAAGCCAACCTGATCATCTTGTCACACTATCTCGACGCATTGCAGGTCTCCAAAGTCGGCGCGCAGATGATGGCCATTCTGGGTGGAAAAAACCCGCATCCGCAGTCCCTGGTGGTCGGCGGCATCACCTCCGGCATGGATTTATTCGACGCTGATCGCCTGGGCCAGTATCTTTTCCGTTTCAAGGAAATGAAGAATTTTATTGAAACCGCCTACATTCCGGACGTCCTGCTTGCAGCCGCATACTACAAAGACGAAGGCCTCCAGGGAATCGGCGGCGGCGTGAAGAATTACCTGTCCTACGGCGGTTTCCCGCTGGATGACGACTGGACAAAACTGCTCTTCCCGCGCGGCGTCGTGAAAAACCGCGACCTGGCCAAACCGCTGGAGCTCGATGAAAAGAAAATCACCGAAGAAGCGACGCATGCCTGGTACAAGGATAACGATGCGAAACATCCTTACGATGAAACCACCATTCCGGAATACACCGGATATGACAAAAACGGTCACCTGAAAGGCAACGAAAAGTATAGTTGGTGCAAGGCGCCGCGTTACGACAACAAGCCGCACGAAGTTGGACC
The DNA here is from genome assembly GCA_002840565.1 of Deltaproteobacteria bacterium HGW-Deltaproteobacteria-12. Lineage (GTDB taxonomy): Bacteria > Desulfobacterota > Syntrophia > Syntrophales > Smithellaceae > MVRV01. The sequence goes on from PHBK01000006.1 coordinate 107,684, forward strand.
GCTCGCCCGCATGGTTGTCGCTTACGCTCAGGGCCACAAGGAAATCAAACCTTTGATCGATGGGACCTTGAAAAAAGCCGGCCTCCCGGCATCCGTCTTGTTCTCCACACTGGGCAGAACGGCCGCCCGTGCGCTGGAAACCAAGTACATTGCGGATCATACCGAAGAATGGGTGAATGAACTCATCGGCAACATCAAGAAGGGCGACACCCGCACCTGGACCCGTTGCGATATTCCCGGCAAACCGGCTCAGGGCCGCGGCATGACCGAACCGCCGCGCGGCGCTTTAGGACACTGGGTCAAGATTGAAAACGGCGTGATCTCCAACTATCAGGCCGTGGTGCCCTCCACCTGGAACTGCTCGCCGCGCGACAAAGCCGGGCTGCGCGGTCCCTATGAGGAATCCCTGATCGGTACGAAACTGGCCATAGTTGATCAGCCGCTGGAAATCATCCGGACGATCCATTCATTCGATCCTTGCATGGCCTGCGCCGTTCATATTATTGATCCGAAAACGAATGAGATTCGGAAATTCAAAGTGGCTTAAGCCCGGAAGGAGGTTACCATGGAAAAAATCACCAGCGTTAAAGAGTGGTCTTTAGCCATTCGGCTAAACCACTGGGCCATGGCTCTCTCGATTATCATCCTGATTGTCACAGGGTTTTATATCGCCACCCCTTTCACCATCGCCCAGGGGGAGACGATTGATAAATTCTTCATGGGGAACGTGCGCTTTGTTCACCTGCTCTTCGGCGTGATTCTCCTGTTCCTGTTTATCTGGAGAGTTTATCTGGCTTTCTTTTCGCGCTTTCATGCGGACTGGAAGGACTTCCTGGCGTTCACCAACATTAAAAACTTCATCCATCAGATCAAGTTTTATTTGCTGATCACCAAGGAAGGGCCGGAATACAAAACCCTTTATGGTCCGTTGCAGTCCCTGGCTTATCTCGGATTGTTTTTTATGGTGTTCGTCATCTGCATCACCGGTTTGATTTTAATGGGCGCCGGTTACCATGCGGGACTTACGTCTATTGCTTACACCGTTCTGCGCCCTGTGGAAAACCTGCTGGGCGGGCTGGCCGTGGTTAGATACATCCATCACATATTTACATGGTTCTTCATTCTGTTTATTGTGGTGCATATTTACATGGCGTTCTGGTACGATTATGTGCTGAAAAAAGGCACCGTGTCGTCCATGATCAGCGGCAACATTTTCAAGAAGGTCAAAGAATAACAGTTTGTGCAAATACTGTTTAAATGATTTACAGGAAAGTGGGGAGAAGTTGATTCTCCCCTTTCCCGTTACCTCAACCGGGTTATAATGAACATAAATAAAGTAACCGTACTGGGCATCGGCAATATATTAATGGGAGATGAAGGCTTCGGCGTTCATTTTGTCCGCTGGTTTTCCAAACGTTACCGGACGCCGGATGACGTTCGAATTGTTGACGGGGGCACTTTGGGCTACGTTCTGCTGGATATTATTTGCAGATGTGACCACCTGATTGTCGTGGATGTCTTAAAACTGGATGATGCCCCCGGCTCCATTTACCGCTTTACCAAAGAGGAAATGGAAATGCACATGCCGCCGCCGACAACCGCCCATGAAGTCACTTTTCCAGACGTTCTTTTTAAAAGCGAGATGCTTGGAGAAGCGCCGGCGACGATTTTTCTGTGCATCATTCCCGAAAATTTCAAGGATCTCGACATGAACATGTCCGGGTTTCTTTTTGACAAATTCAACGATATGGAAAAGCTGCTTGTTTCCGAACTCGAAAAATTGAATATTCTCCCGGAGCGCCTGCCCGATGCATGAACTGTATCTTGCCGAATCGATTATTCATATCGTAAGCGACCATGCCAGGCGCGATGGATTCAAAAAAGTCAACAGCATCCTTCTTTCATACGGCAGGCTCTCCTGTATTGAATCAAAAACGCTTACATTCGCTTTTGAGGTACAATCCAAAAACACACCTGCTGAAGGCGCTGTACTCGAGTTTAAACTAATGCCCGCCTCCATCCATTGCTTTTCCTGCGTAAAAGATTTAGCAGTTATCACACATACGGGTCTTTGCCCCGCCTGCGGCGGCGCTGAAGTCATGCTCACCGCCGGAACGGAAGAATTACAGATTTTAGAACTGGACGTTGATTAGGATTATTTATGTGTATCGGATTTCCCGGAAAAATCATTTCCATCGATCAGGATAACTACGCCATCATTGACATCAGCGGCACCCGCCGCGAGGTTTGCCTGGACATCATCGACGAAGAAGCCGTAATCGGTGACTATGTCATTACACATGCAGGTTATGCCATCCATAAAATAGATCCCGAAACCGCCCGGGAAAAACTGCAATGTTTGCAAGAAATTATCGAAAATGAAATTTATTGACGAATACCGGGACCCGGCGATTGTGAAGGGTCTTTTAAAGCATATTGCCTCCGTCGCTCAGAGGCTTGAAAATCCTGTAACGATTATGGAAATATGCGGCAGCCATACCTATGCGATCGGACGTTTCGGCATTCGCAAGCTGCTGCCGGACAACATCCGTTTGATTTCCGGACCCGGCTGCCCGGTTTGCGTGACGTCGGCTCGCGACGTGGATATAGCCCTCCATCTTACTTCGCTGCCCAACGTGATCTTTGCCACGTTTGGCGATATGTTGAGAGTTCCGGGAACCGGTGGCGACAGCCTGCAAAAAAAGCGCGCCGAAGGCGCCGACGTTCGAGTGGTCTCTTCCGCCGATGAATGCATCGGGATAGCGCTTGAACACCCCCAGAAAGAAATAATCATGATGGGTATCGGTTTCGAAACCACGGCGCCGACCATTGCCGCCGTCATTTCGGCCTGCCGGAAAAAGGACATCCGGAATTTTTCGGTTTTTTCCGCCCACAAAATCGTGCCGCCGGCCATCCACACATTGCTGGCCGATCCTCTTTTAAAAATCGACGGATTTTTATGCCCCGGCCATGTCAGCACGATGATTGGAGCCGACGCCTACCGGATGATGCCTGAAGCCGGGCGCGCCGCCGTCATCACCGGATTTGAACCGGTGGATATTCTCGAAGGCGTCTGGATGCTCCTGCAGCAGATAGAAAGTAATAAAATGGATGTCGCCATTCAGTATAGTCGGGGTGTAAGACCCGAAGGAAACCCGCGGGCCATGGCAATTTTGCAATCCGTCTTTGAAATCACCGACGCGCAGTGGCGCGGACTTGGCACCATCCCTCAAAGCGGCCTTACGATACGATCCGAATTCGCGGCTTTCGATACGCTTAAGAATTTTTCCGTTCCTGATATTCAATCGAACGATATTCCCGGCTGCGGCTGCGGGGATATTTTACGCGGCATCAAGCTGCCGCTTGACTGCGCTTTATTTAAAAAAGTCTGTACCCCGGTAAACCCTGTCGGTCCCTGCATGGTTTCATCGGAAGGCACCTGTGCCGCTTACTATAAATATTATTAATGGAGGTTATATCAGTGAAAGTAACCGTGGTTAAAAACGTCCTAGACGCCAACAATCGTATTGCCGAAGAAAACCGAAAAATTTTCGACGGGCATAAAATGTTTGTCATCAACCTGATGAGTTCTCCGGGCGCGGGTAAAACGACGCTTGTGGAGCAAACCATCGTTGCCCTCAGAGACAAATATCGAATCGCCGTCATTGAAGGCGACATTCAGGATACGTTCGATGCGGATCGCATCGCTGCACTTAACATTCCTGTCGTCCAGATCAACACCGGTGGTGCCTGCCACATTGACGGCAATATGATCCGGGAAACCTTTCCTTCCTTTGATTTCGGCAAGATCGACCTGCTGATTGTCGAAAACGTCGGCAATCTGGTCTGCCCGGCGGAATTCAAGGTGGGTGAAAACATCAAGGTCATGCTGCTTAGCACCCCCGAAGGCGCGGACAAACCTGCCAAATATCCCCTGATGTTCCAGGAATCGTCGGCGCTACTGATCAACAAAATGGACCTGATGGCTTACGTGGATTTTGATCTGGCAAAAGCCAGACGCGATTCGCTGGCATTGAACCGGAACTTGAATATCTTTGAAGTGTCCTGCAAAACGGGCGCGGGACTGGACGCCTGGATCGCCTGGCTTGACTTACAGATCAGCACATTTAAAAAAATAGGCACGTGAATCTCAAACGCGTTCGATACCATTTTTACGGCATGGTGCAGGGGGTCGGTTTCCGGCCCTTTGTGTATCGCCTTGCCGTTAAAAAAGGTCTGACCGGTTTTGTTCAAAACCGTCCCGAAGGCGTCACTGCGGAAGTGGAAGGTCCGCCGTCGGTTGTTGATGCGTTTCTCGATCTGGTCAGACAGGAAATGCCGCCTCTGGCCCACATCACAACCGTTGAATCAACAAATCTTGAAATCATAAACGACAAGACTTTCAAAATTATCTCCAGCAATGCGCAGGGACATGCGGATGTGCACATCACGCCCGACGCCGCCACCTGCCCTGATTGCCTGAGCGAACTTTTTGATCCGGATAACCGGCGCTACCGGTATCCGTTCATCAACTGCACCAACTGCGGCCCCAGGCTGACCATTATCAACGCCCTTCCCTATGACCGCGCCAACACATCCATGTCCTGCTTTGATTTATGTCCGCAATGCCTTGCCGAATATGAAAATCCGTCCGACCGCCGCTTTCATGCCGAACCAAATGCCTGTGCGGTTTGCGGCCCGCGCCTGACTCTGCTTGACGGCGACGGTAACGCTGTCGAATCAAGCGATCCCGTCCGGACCGCCGTTGATCTGCTTTTGTCCGGTCATATCTTCGCCATCAAAGGCCTGGGAGGTTTTCATCTGGCGATCGATGCCGGTAGCGATGAGGCTGTCCAAAAACTGAGGCTGCGTAAATACCGTGAAGAAAAACCGCTGGCCATCATGGTGCGGGATATTGATGCAGTCCGCCAGATAGCCCGCGTCACCCCTGATGAAGAGGATCTGCTCGCCTCTGCACAGCGTCCTATCGTTTTGCTTCAAAAAAATGAAAACAACCTCATCACCGGGTTAATTGCGCCCGGGGTGCCCAATCTTGGGATCATGCTGCCCTACACGCCGCTGCAACATCTGCTTCTGGAAAAACACTTCTCTGCGCTGGTGATGACCAGCGCCAATCAGGTGGATGAACCGATCTGCATCGGCAACCGTGAAGCGCTTTCGCGTCTGAAAGGTATTGCCGATTACTTTCTGGTGCATAACCGCGATATTCTGGTGCGTTGCGACGACTCCATTGCCTTTTCCGCTTCCGGCAAACTCCGGATGATGCGCCGGTCGCGCGGTTTTGTTCCCCAACCCATCCCTTTGAACAAAATTTTCCCGTCTGTTCTAGCCCTCGGCGGGGAACTGAAAACCACCCATTGCATATTAAAAGACAATTTTGCTTTTATGAGTCCCCATATCGGCGACATGGAAACGCCGCAGGCGCGCGATTTTTTCTCCGAAAGCCTCACCCTGATGAAAAGAATCACACAGTCCGATCCGCAAATCATCGCCTGCGATCTTCATCCGGCTTACTATTCCTCACAGGCAGCCAGGGAACTGACATCTGAAAAAGTTATTCAGGTCCAGCATCATCACGCCCATATCGTCAGCTGCATGGCGGAAAATCAACTGGAAGGCGATGTGCTCGGCCTGGCTATGGACGGCACAGGATACGGTCCTGACGGGACCGCCTGGGGCGGCGAATTTCTGATTGCTTCTGAAACCGGATTTACGCGTTTCGGCCATCTGCCATACCTCGTATTGCCCGGCGGAGAAAAGGCTGTTCGCGAACCATGGCGGATAGGCGTAAGTCTTCTGAAAACAGCATACGGGCCAGCCTGGCAGGAAATAGCCCGAAATCTGAACCTGTGCACCGATCAGGCTCAGATGGATCTATTGAATAAAATCATCGACGGCAAAATACATTCACCTCTGTCCTGCGGATTGGGCCGGCTTTTTGACGGAGTGGCAGCGCTGATCGGTCTGCGCCGTACGGTCAGTTTTGAAGGCCAGGCCGCTATGGAACTCGAAGCCCTGGCCACGGGAACTTCAGCTCCGCCCTACCCCTTTATCCTCTTGCAAAAAGATAACGAACCGTATAGGGTCGACACCGCTTCCACAATCAGGGCTGTTGTTGCCGATTTGCAGGCATGCCGAAGCAAGGCGCATATCGCCGCGTCATTTCATTCGACACTGATCGAAATCTTTGCCGCCATGGGGAGCGAAATGCGAAAGGCAACAGGCTTGACCCGCGTGGCTCTCTCCGGCGGTTGTTTCCAGAATAAAATTTTGTTGGAAGGCAGTATTGAAAAAATCGGAAGCGACGGGTTTGAAGTATACAGCCACAGCCGCGTTCCGTCCAATGACGGAGGGATTTCCCTGGGTCAGGCCGTCATTGCGGCGGCGATGATTGAAAATGCCTATTAACATTTCATTCCCTCCTTTTTAAAGGAGGGTTAGGGAGGATTTTAAAAGCAAAATCCCCCTTATTCCCCCTTTAGAAAAGGGGGAGATATAAAGGAAGGTATCTGATATGAAATACGACAAAATACTTCTGGAACACGGCGGAGGCGGTCTTTTGTCCCATGAGCTTATCACCGAACATTTTCTGCCCCGATTCCGCAATCCCTATCTGGAAAGGCTGGAAGACAGCGCTCTCCTCACCATTGGAAACCAGAAATTCTGCTTTACTACCGATTCGTATGTTGTCAGCCCCGTTTTCTTTCCCGGCGGCAATATCGGGTCGCTTGCCGTTTGCGGCACTGTCAACGATCTTGCCGTCTGCGGCGGCAAGCCTCTTTTTTTGAGCTGCGGTGTGATTCTGGAAGAAGGCTTCCCCGTAAAATCTTTAGAAGCCATCCTTGACACCATGGCTGAAAAAGCCGCTGAAGCCGGCGTGCAAATTGTCACGGGCGACACCAAGGTTGTCGCACGCGGCGCAGCCGACGGCATCTTCATCAACACGTCCGGTATCGGCGTGGTCGAATATCCCGGCGTCTTGTCGGTAAAAAGCATTCAGCCGGGAGACGTGATCATCGTAAACGGAGCCGTGGGTGACCACGGCGCGGCTATCATCGGGGCGCGCGAAAACCTGTCGCTTTCTTCCGATATCCTCTCGGATACCGCCCCTCTCAATGATCTGATTGCTGACATTCTGAACGCCAGCCCCAATGTACATTGTATGCGCGACGCTACACGCGGTGGCCTGGGTGCGATTCTGGCGGAAATCGCCAAAAGCGCGCAGGTGCGCATCAATGTCGATGAAAAAAGCATTCCCTTTCAGGAGAACGTCCGGGGCATCTGTGAAATTCTGGGCTTTGATCCCCTCTTTCTGGCCAACGAGGGCAGGATGATCGCTTTCTGTCCCGAAGCCGACGCAAAGGTTGTTTTAAACGCCATGCAAAGCCACAAATACGGCCGGGGCGCCGCTATCATCGGAACCGTGGACAAAGCCGCGCAGGGCCGCGTTGTTCTTAAAACCTCCATCGGCGGCGAGCGCGTGATTGACCTGCCGACGGGCGAGTTGGTGCCGAGAATATGTTAAAGACGGGCAAGACAACGTCATTTAGATATTTACCGCCTTGGGCTTGTGGACGTGGAATGTTGTTCCCCGGTTTATCGTGTGGTTGATTAATAAATGATCAGGAGGGTTGAAACATGGATAAAATACCGGATGATCTGAAAAGATGTGTTATATTTCACGGTCACATCTGCCCCGCCCGGGTTCGGTATGTAGAAACCCAGTGCCCGGAGCTGATTCCCCATCTGTCTTCGGCAAAATCCCCTCAGCAGATGGCCGGAAGCGTCGCCAAAACCTACGGGACCAAAGTGTGGAACAAACCGGCTTCACAGATTTTCACCGTCGGCATCATGCCCTGCACGGCCAAGAAATTTGAAGCCTCGCGACCCGAGTTTACAAGCGCTTAAGGATACAACAAAAAGCAAAACCGTGAGACAGGCGCCCACGCAGATGTGGATGTCGTGCTGACCGGCAAGTCTCCGTATCACTTCATCGAGGTGATGAACTGCACCGCCGTCTGCATCAGCGGCGGCGGACAGCCGATTGACAAAAGCGGTTCATCCTGGGTCGATGCGATCCGGCCCCTGTTTGCCTGGAAATAAACATCGCTTTTAATCCTGTCGGGCTGGATTCTCTGGGGGTTCCCGCATGCCATGCCACGCGGTTTTGTCGCCCTGATGGGGGACGTGCACCTGATTGCGGCCGCTGTCCTCACACTTTTTTTGTTCGTCCATCTTTTCCTGGGCGTTTACATGTTTGATGATTTCAAAGCCATGATCCTGCACGGCAAAATCCCCTGCGAGGAAGCCAGGGAGCTATCGCCTTTGTGGGTGCGAAAGGAAGTCATCCCCATTTCCAAAAATCACTGTTGACAAAATAAAGTTTAAAAAGATAATGTATCTTGAAATATTTCCATTACTAATTCAGTGATGATAACGCAGCGAGGAGGAGACAGCGAGGCGTATCTTATAATACGTTGGGGACACCGACAAACCCGGCATGCGCCGGGGCAGGCTGTGCCAACAACGGTAGCGCTTCAATTGGAATTGGAAGAAAGTTGAACCTGAAAGGGAGGATGTCTCTGATCTTGAGGGAAGCATGAAATCTGAAGCATTGCCAAAGGTTTGATTCTTCCGGGATCAAACCTTTTTTATTGCAGTAAAACCCTTTATGACAGGTGTTGTAGCTGCAATTGAGGCTGAGATTAAAAGTATAGAAACGTCCACCCCCCTCAATCCCCCGCCAGCGGGGGACACGCAATGACCCATAATCAAAGGATGCGACACAGTCGCTTAGTAGAAATAACGGATAGGAAAATATGGATAAGCGCATCGGAACTATTACAATTATCGTCACGAACAGGAAAAATCAGTCGGAAAATGTAAACAAAATCCTGAGCGAATATGGCGATGGGATCATCGGACGGATGGGCATACCATATTTACCCAAGGGGCTGCATATTATTGCCCTGATTGTTCATGCAACCACCGATGAAATCGGCGCTCTGACAGGCAAACTCGGGGCATTAACGGGAGTTCAGGTTAAATCCGCTCTCACCAGGGCATAAGGAATTACTTAAATGATTAAAGATTTTATCGACGATACCAAGATTGCAGACATCCTGAGCAGGGCCAAAAACCCCGCACCTGCGAGAGTTCGGGAAATTATAACGAAGTCTTTGGAGCTCAAAGGTCTCTCTCCCGAAGAAGTCGCCGTTTTGCTGCAAACGGAAGACGACGAGCTCATCGGCCTGATCTTTGAGGCGGCGTATAAAATCAAGAAGGATATCTACGGCAACCGCCTTGTTTTATTTGCACCGCTTTATGTCGCCAATCACTGTTCCAATAACTGCCTTTATTGCGGCTTCCGGAGCGACAACAAGGAGCTCAACCGCGTTGCTTTGTCGATGGAGCAGATCGCCAGAGAAGTGCAGGTCCTCGAACGTGAAGGCCATAAACGCCTGCTGATGCTTTGCGGCGAGCACCCTACCCGTTCCAGTCTGGAATATTTCATGGAAGCAATCGAAACTGCATACGCTGTAAAAACGGAACACGGTGGAGAAATCCGCCGGATAAATGTGGAAATCGCCCCGCTCGAAGCTATGGATTATAAAAAGCTCAAAACAACCGGTATCGGTACGGTCGTCTTGTTTCAGGAAACTTATTCTCACGAAACATACAAAATAATGCACCCCAGCGGACCCAAGAAGGATTATGCGTGGCGGCTGACCGCCATGCACCGCGCTCAGGAGGGCGGCATCAGTGATGTGGGCATCGGAGCGCTTTTCGGCCTTTATGATTACAAATATGAAGTGCTCGGACTGCTTTTGCACGCCCTGCAACTGGAGAAAGACTGCGGCGTGGGGCCGCATACTATTTCGATACCGCGACTGGAACCGGCCTTCAATGCCCCGGCCGCAATTAAACCGCCGCACCCGGTAAGTGACCATGACTTTAAAAAACTGGTGGCCATTATCCGCATGGCAGTCCCTTATACCGGAATAATCCTGAGCACTCGCGAAAATCCCGCCATGCGTTCGGAAGTATTTGCTCTGGGTGTTTCCCAGATCAGCGCCGGATCGCGCACCAACCCCGGCGGCTACCAGGAAGACAGAAGCGATGACTTCCGCGCCGCGCAGTTCAATCTTGGCGATACACGCACTCTGGAAGAAGTAATTCTGGATATCACCGAGCGGGGACATATTCCCAGCTTCTGCACAGCATGTTACCGGCTGGGGCGCACGGGAAAAGATTTTATGGATCTGGCCAAACCCGGACTGATTCAGAAATTCTGCCAAAGCAATGCCATCTTCTCCTTTAAGGAATACCTGCTCGATTATGCAAGCTCCAAAACTCGTATCGCCGGTGAAAATCTGATCGGGCAGATGCTTGCCGGAACATTCAAAACCCGGCGGAAAAAGTCGGTTATGGATAAACTGCACCAAATTGAAGGCGGTAAACGTGACATCTATATCTAAATCGAAGACAAATTTTCGCAGCCTGATCGACAAATCTCAAAGCGGCCCTGCTTTGAGCCGTGAAGAAATTATTAAACTTCTGAAAATGCCCGACGACTATCTGCCTTATCTTTTTACGGCCGCCGACCAGGTGCGGAAAGAGCAAGTGGGTGATGAGATCTTCCTGCGCGGCATTATTGAATTTTCCAATCACTGCGAACGCAACTGTCTTTATTGCGGGTTGCGCTGCGGCAATCAGAAACTAAGCCGCTACCGGATGTCCTTTGATGAGATTATCGCCACAGCACACCAGATCAAGAAAGAGCAAATTCCTACTGTTGTCCTCCAATCCGGAGAAGATTCCGTTTTTTCCACCGCCATTATCTGCAATCTGATCGAACGAATTCAAAGAGAGACCGGCCTTATTATTACTTTGTCTCTGGGTGAAAGAAGTCAGGCCGATTATGAGTCCTATACCCAAGCCGGAGCCAGGCGCTACCTGCTGAAACATGAAACAGCTTCACGCGAAATTTACAATTATCTGCGCCCGGGCTGTAAGCTGGAAAGCCGTCTGCAATGCCTGTTTTCCCTGAAAAAACTTGGTTTTGAAACGGGAACAGGCAATATGGTGGGATTGCCGGGCCAAACACCGGAAATCTTAGCCGACGATCTGCTTTTAATGAAAGAACTGGATGCCGACATGCTGGGCATCGGCCCCTTTATTGCTCACCCCGACACTCCGCTGCGAGATATTGAAAATGATGCATTGGATTTAACTCTGCGGGTTTTAGCCCTCGCCCGCCTGATTACCCGTAATACCAACATTCCGGCGACAACCGCCCTGAGCACCCTCCATCCGCAGGGACGCCTCCAGGCACTTCAGGCCGGCGCAAATGTCGTTATGCCTGATTTCACACCGGAGGTTTATAAAAGCCGTTATGATATTTATCCGGGCCGGGCGGATGCGGGATCAGCGGCGGAAATTATGGCCAAACTGAAAAGCGATTTCCAGACCATCGGCCGGACACTGCTTTATTCCACAGGCGACCGTCAGAAATAGCTACATTATCCTTAATTGATCAAGGGAATATAAGAAAGCAAAGACATCCGTTAGGAATGCTTTAAGGCGTCTCCTCTTCCCGAATCGCTGCACCTACTTTATGATCTTTGCCTCTTTATCAACGGCCAGTTGCACCTGCTTATAGAAAGCGAAGCGTTTCTTATCCTGATCACCCCCCTGACTGTCAGTAGCCTGCGGCCAGTTGCTGTTGGACGCGATGACCAGTTTCCGCCTGGGATCGATTAAGATGCCCTGACCAAAAATTCCCCTCGCCTCATAGACGCCGTCATTCAGAATCCACCATTGATAGCCATAGCCGTATCCGGCTTCGCTGGTTTCGGCCAGCTTCGTCGTTGCCTCCACGATCCAGCCGTCGGGCAACACCGGTTTGCCTTCTGCCACACCGCCGCCCAGGATGAACAGACCAAAGCGGGCAAAGTCGCGGGTTGATGCCTGCAGGCAGCAGCCACTGATTTCATGGCCGGTTGATCCCAATATCCAAGTTGCATCCTGCTCCATGCCAAAGGGGCGCCAGATCTTCTCCGAAAGATAATCGGACAAGTTCTTCTTGGTCGCCGAACCGACCAGCGCCCCGACTAAATTAGTCTCGCCGGTCTTATAAACCCATTTTGCGCCCGGAGGTGATTCGCGTTTCAGTTTACGCATATAACTTACAGTCACATCGACGCCCGGCTCGGCTTTGTGCGCGTCGAACAGAGCGACGTCCGATTTGGGGTCAGCATAATCCTCATTCCACTGCACACCCGATGTCATTGTCAGCAGTTGCCTGATCGTAACATCATCATAGACAGAACCTTTGAGGTCGGGAATATAGTCGGACACTTTGTCGTTGACACTCTTGATATAGCCGTCTTTGATGGCCGCCCCGACCAATGTCGAGGTGAATGATTTCGCAACGGAAAAGCTGGTCCAACGTCCCTCGCCGCTGAAGTCAAGTCCATATTTTTCGAGGCGGATTTTGCCGTCCTGTATTATTACCAATCCTGCCGTGCGCTGTTCCTTCATATAGGCGTCGACATCGATACCGACATTCAGCGACGGTCCCTTCGGCAAGGTATAGACGACTTTGCCGGCAGAAATAACTCGGGATTTGGTGAGGAGAGGAATACGGTCAATCATGCGAAAAGCGGCATCGCGCTGCGGGATTGACCAGAAAAGAACATTCCTGTCGGTCGGCATGTTGGTGATCAGCCTGCGCATATCTTTGTCCGCCGTCGCCCAGAATATGACCCCGGCAGCTACCAGCACTACTAATATTCCAATGATCCATTTACGCATGACAACCCTCCCCTGAATTCTTTTCAATCTGTTGTCGTCTTTACACCCGTTATCAGGCAAACTCCGTCCAAGGACATCCAACTTCTATCCCGGGGACTTGCTCTCCGGAAAATCTTTTTTCCTGCCAAGTCGATAGGCATCTACGATAGCTAATATCCAAATGCAAACGATAGAATAGAACACAGCGTCATAATAGAAAGATTTGGTCGAGGCTGGTGATTCGGAGATTTCCGCAAGCTGCTGCAGGCTGGCGGCTCCACTCTGCATCTTCACCATAATACTATCGAGTCGATTGAAGGCAGGGGCAATGTTGGACCAAACAATGAAGATTGCCCCGCTTAAAAAGACAATCATTATCACCAGGCCTCTCCAATATTTTTTTAAATAGAGTTGTCCCGCCCCGGGAAAGACAAATGCCGACAATAAAGATGCTTTATATGCCGCTTTCATATGCACACTCTCGGTTGCTGGAATAATTGAAATTTAACATAAAACAAAAAAAATAAAGAAACAAGTATTTACGGAGCTGAAGAGTCTTTACACCTAAAGGCAAATGCAGTATAGTTAACTCTCCAATTCAGGAGGAAGCAAATGCAGAAAGCCCGCCTAAAATTAAAACACATTGTTTTCCTGATTGTTCTAATGCTTATTGCCGCAGGCTGCCCGTCAGCCATGGCGGATACGGCGCCGTTGATCAAAACTGACAAGGAGATCTATAATGCAGGCGAAACCGTCCGCGTAAACTATTCCAACGCACCCGGCAGCTCCCGGGATTGGATATGCATTGTCGCTGCGGGTTCTTCCGACAATGACGCCGGTGATTATCAGTACATGCCCGGCGGCGCAAGCCAGGGGGAGATGATTTTTACTGCTCCTGCACCGGGGAAATACGAGGTACGGGCCTATTATAATTACAGCCGCAAGGGCTACGTGGTCTCGGCCCGCTATAGTTTCTCAGTGTTGTCAGTGGCCCCAGCCAAGGCAGTTGCAGCTGAAGAAAAAATCAAACCGGCGGAAATTCCGGCGGCAAAGGTTGCGGCCGCAGGCGTCCCGCAATTCAATGTCGCTGTTTTTCATTTTACACCCCTCAGCGTGGATGCCACAACATACGGCATAATCGTGACCAAGACCTTGATCAACGTCCCGAAAATGCAGTCCTTGTTTGCAATTATGGACAGGAAGGATCTGGAGTTCTTCCTGTCAGCCAATAATCTTCAGCAGGATGATAAGATAGACAACATTATCGAAATCGGCGCAAGACTGGGCCTTAATTTCGTGATCGCCGGCAACGTTGAAAAAAGGGGCTCATTAATTATCACCGATTGCAAAGCCGTCAGCATTGCAAAGAGAAATATTGCCTTTACCAATAAGTTCATATCCACCGGCGAGGCCAACCTGGTCAGCAATGTCGTGAAAATGAGCAATTCTTTAATCGAGGCCATCCTGCGCAGTGAAAATTAATATGGGATTAATGTTCTTTCTTGATGAAATATCTGACCATTGATCTAGATTTTAAGAGGAACCTTTAACACCATCAGGGGGGAGTATGAACCATCCGGAAGCAACGCAAATGGCTCTTGCCATCCTGCGCAAGTGGGATAATTTTCAATGGATCATCATTCCCGTTTTAGTCATTGTTCTGTATATCTATTTTGGCGAGCTGGCTAAAAAGAATTTCCGGGGGATAGCCGCCGGTCTTTCTCTTTATATGATCCATTGGTTTTATGAAATACTCAATTCCCTTATTCAGCATTTTTCGGGTCATGCCCTCTGGACGGTACCCACCGGCACCAGTTTTCTTCTCCTGGTCGGCGTCGGCATCGAAATCAGTCTGATGTTTTCCATTGCCGGATTGGCAGCAAGTAAACTGCTGCTGGAGAACCCGCAGGAAAAAGTAATGGGAATCAACAACCGTTTGTTTTTCGGGACGGCTAACGCCGCACTGGCCTCGATCCTGGAAATTTTTCTGGCCAAAACACCGGCCTTTATCTGGGTGTATCCCTGGTGGGGCGCCTCCACAGTCTTTATTTTCGTCTACATTCCTTTCTTCGTCATTTCGGCCTACTCTTATGACTGGCAGCCCGCCGTCCAGAAAAAATTCATCGGCGGATTATTTATGCTCAACGCCGCGATGCTCGCCTTCTTCGGCGCTTTCCTGGGCTGGATTTAATTATTTCCGGTTTCAGCCCTTCCGCAAGATGGATTTTGATCGGCATGATAAATATTGACGGCCAGCTGAACTCCTTAAGACGTCAACATCTATAAAATTGCAGGACTTTAATCCGTAATTATGGAGATATTGGATTTCCTCTTTTCATATAAATGAATAGTGCTATTACATTATTTCTATCATAGAAAAACGAAGACCGTATATGATATTTTAGATCGAATAAAGGAGGCCGCGATGCATCATCCCTATGCCGACCTGATCGGATTAAAAGTCGAAGAACAGCGAGCCGGTTTCAGCAAATGCACTCTCGAGGTCACTGACAAGCATCTCAATCCTCATAATGTCGCCCACGGTGCCGTGCTGTATGCCCTCGCTGACACCGGAATGGGTGCAGCTCTATATCCAACTTTAGACCCAATACAGATCTGCGCGACCGTGCAATTAACAATGAACTACTTCAAGCCCGTCGTCTCTGGTTTCGTTACATGCACAACGGAAGTGGTTAATCGTGGAAGGAACATCGCATACCTTGAATCCCGTATTTCTTTCGCAGGGGTGCTTGTCGCCACGGCAAGCGGAAACTATTCAATATTCACCCCCGGCAAGAATACAATCTAACCCGTCCCGGCCGCCGTGCCTGCAACAGGCCGCTTAGCAGCAACGTTCTCAACTTCCAGACGGAAAGCAATACGCGCACGATGCCCTGATTTCTCTTGACAAGCAAAAACAGCCTCCCTATACTTTGACTCATCGAAAGCAGTATCTTATCAAACGGCGTTCATAAGAACATGAACGGTTATTATGTGGATGAATAGATAAAAATAATTATAATGAAGTTAACCTCCTTCATCGATTAATTCTATTAAAAAATTCAATATGGCTGAAAACAAACCAACCCGTGAACAAGCATTCGATTTGCTCCGGAAGTATAATCAAACAGAAAGTCTGATTAAACATGCGCTCTCTGTAGAAGCAGTGATGCGCTATTTCGCGAGGCAATATGGAGAAGACGAGGAAAAATGGGGGATCATCGGGTTGGTGCATGATCTCGATTATGAAAAATTCCCCGATCAGCATTGTAAAAAAACCGCAGAAATGTTGAGGGAAGAGAATTGGCCGGAAGAATACATACGGGCAGTGATTAGTCATGGCTGGGGCATTTGCTCTGAGGTAGAACCGATCTCGATTCTCGAAAAGGTGCTATTTGCTACCGATGAATTAACAGGCCTGGTTACCACCGCTGCTTTGGTTCGCCCCTCGAAAAGTGTCCTCGATATGAATGCCGGTTCGGTTAGAAAGAAATGGAAAGATAAAAGGTTTGCCGCAGGGGTCGATCGATTGATTATTGAAAAAGGTGCCTCCATGATGGGTGTTGAGTTAATTGACTTGATAACCGGCACAATTCTGGCAATGAGGGAAGTTGCTGAAGAAATCGGATTAAAAGGTAATCCTCAGAGTGAACCAAACAACCAAAACATTTAATTCTCCGGAAAGACCAGAGGTAGACCAGAAGGGACTTCGGCGTCACCATTGGAACCTTTGAATAAATTGTTGAAAGTTCTCGAAAACATGAGTATGGCATGAAACAAGTAAATTATGGAGGACGTATTCACCATAATGATTCTGATATGGAGGAATATCAGTTTAAAAATATCCTGAGTTCAAGAAAAGAGGTTGACGTGAATAATCAATCATTTACAGCATCCCGGGGTAAGCATGTTACACCCGCGAA
>PHBK01000036.1 GCA_002840565.1 Deltaproteobacteria bacterium HGW-Deltaproteobacteria-12
GCATTTTCAAGTCGAGGACAAACATAAATGGTATCTTTCATGAAATATGTTAAGCTTTTACAAACTTTATAT
Organism: Deltaproteobacteria bacterium HGW-Deltaproteobacteria-12; assembly: GCA_002840565.1. GTDB lineage: Bacteria > Desulfobacterota > Syntrophia > Syntrophales > Smithellaceae > MVRV01. The sequence goes on from PHBK01000036.1 coordinate 73, forward strand.
GCTAATTATTCCGGACAGTAGTGAAATCCAATATTTATTTCCGTGAGATCCTGCGTATCCGCGTGCAGAAACTTTAATTCCACCTCGACCTGGGCTACACGCTCGACAGCGGGATACTTTATCTTTTCATTGTTTTCCTGAATATAGCTCACGGTGACAATACGGTACCCGACAATCCGATAGGGCAGCGCTTTAACTTGCGCCAGATACTCTTCATAGCTGTGCGATCGGGCGTATGCAGAGGCGGATGCAAAGCAGGCGTAAACCGCGGGATAATCTCTCCGGACTTCAGCATCAAGAAAATGCCGGGCAGCTTGCAGCAAGGCATTCTCTTCCTGATCTTTCAATGAACCGCAAAAACCGCTTCCGGGCACACAAATACTCAGCATCATGGCCAGGAGAAGACAGGTCAGCACAGCGCGCAGGTTGTTGATTTTCAAGTTATACTTCTTCAACCTCATACATCACACTTTTTTAATATAGTGTTTTGCAAACAGACCACTGGGACGCACACAAAGAACCAGAACAATCACCACAAAAGCCGTTATCGGCTTCCACGCCGGCCAGACATAACCAAAGAAGTTCTCCAGAAGCCCCATGATTACACCGCCAATCAAAACACCGGGAACGCTCATGAGCCCCCCCAGCACCGCAGCAGCAAAGGCACGGAGAAACGGTTCCATCATAAACTGTGGATCAAGAATAGCCTTGGCGGACAATAACAATGCCGTTATGGCACCGATGACAGAACTGAACCCCCAGGCGAAGGCAAAGACACGGTCTGTTTTGATCCCCATAATTTTCGCGGCATGCTTATTTTGCTGCGTCGCCCTCATGGCCGTCCCCAACTTCGTGTGCTGGAAGAAGAAATACATGAAAATCATGATCACTATCGCCGTAATGAAAACGGCCATGGCCCATTCACTGATGATGAAACCGGAAATCGGCTCGTACGTTACCGAGTATGAAACAGGTATGGAAAATTGTTTCTGTTCCGCGCCCCATTTCCAACTGGCCAGACCGGCCAGGAGCATCTGCGCACCGATCGTGATCACGATGAGGCCAAGCAGCGCAGGATTCTTCGCCGGCCGCAAAAAGATATATTCAACCAATACACCAAGCAGGGCCGCAAAGAGGAGCGCTGCTATAAAAGCTATCCAGAAAGGATAACCGAAAATAATCAATACATGAAAGGCAACGAATGTTGAAAACATGGCCATCTCGCCCGCGGCAAAATTGACCACATCCGATGTCTTGTAGATAATAACAACCGCCAGCCCGAAAAGACCGTAACAAGCACCCATCGCCAACCCATCGATTAACAACTGTCCAAACGGCATATCTGTCTCCCCTCTCCTTCATTACGGTTGCTTTCCTTTTAAAAAGGCCATGTCTTCCAGTATTTCTTAACCCGTATCCATCCCCCGAAGATTCCCAGTGGTTCAAACAGCATGATTCCAATCATGACGAGGCCCACAGCGATATAATTGAAATTATCCATGCCCGTCACTGTCATCCACTGCTGAGAAAATTTAAGCAGCAACGTTCCCACAACAGGAACTTCGGCAATGTTCTTGAAAAGGTCGTACATCATATAGGTGATGAGCATCGCCCCGGTTATGGATCCCATAACGGACCCGAGCCCGCCCACCACGATCATGACGATAAAGATGATCGAAAGGATTAGGTTGAATGTAAAGGGATCGAAAAAACCAAGGACAAATGCGAAGAGCCCTCCGCCTATCCCGGCGTAAAAAGCACTTGTGGCAAAAGCAAGGGTTTTGTAGATGGTCAGATTAATGCCGATCACCTCGGCAGCTATGTCACTATCACGGATGGCGACAAACGCCCTGCCTGCCCTTGTCTTTAAAATATTGATGGCTCCGAGAACCATGACGATGGTAAAAAATAAAACCAGATAATACTTACCGACCATTGAGTCCAATATCCAGCGCCATCCAAGCTGGGAAACGCCTATATCCAGCGGAGGTGCAACCAATCCCTGTCTGCCGCCAAAGAAATTGGTGTGGCCGATGATATGCATAATGGCCAGGCCGAAAGCGAGCGTGGCTATTGTCAGATATGGACCTTCCAGCCGCAAAGCCGGCAGTCCCAGAATAAAGCCGAAAAACGCGGCAATGAATGCAGCGGCAAGAACGGCTGCAAAAAACGGCACTTGTAACTTAGTCATGAGAAGCACTGTAGCGTACGCGCCAATAGCAAAGAATCCGGCATGCCCCAGCGATATCTGCCCGGTTGAACCGACGAGAATATTAAGACCCACCGCCACGATCACATAAACCATCATCAGGCTGAATAAATACAAGTAGTAGTTTGACAAATAAAGAGGAAATGTGCCTAGCACGGCGAGCAAAACGATCGTCCAGAAAACAATTGTACCGCTTTTGAAAAGCTCAATATCCTCGTAATACGCACGCTTCATATCCATCGGCCGCACCTCACAGAAATTTCAGAACTAGAATATTATAAACTTTGCAAAACAATCCACTGCCGTGGCTGATCACATCCCGCCTTTATGGAAAACCTTCCCGCTTCATAACGGGCAACACGCTGCTGGTAAATTTCACCATTTCCGCCTGGCAGAAAATCTTTATGTGCACGGCCACCTAATACTAAATAGAACTATTGCTTGCTGCTTTGTACTGTGGAGATATGGTTTGATCAAAAAACAAATTTTGGTTTTGTGATTATATGGAAAAAAATTTCACTGTCAAGAATATTTCTTACAAAAATTTCTTAATTTTCGAACTATATATATTCGCTGCACATAACAGACGCAATAAAGCTATCTTAATTGCCCGTCCCGCAAAGAAAGAGTATTTTGAAATGCTGATATTTATTTTTAAACTGTTCGAAGAATTCGTTCTTTATTCGGCAACATTTATTTTACGAATCATTAAACTTCATAATCGACCACCTCTGTAACATTCCCTTTGAGGCTATTCGCCTCAGAAAAAAGTTGCTTTCGTTATCAAAAAACTTAATAATCACTTAATGGCATTAACTACCGGACACCTCATTTGCAATTCTGTAACAATGGGACGAATACACGTTGAAGGAACAAACAAAACACTAAGGCCTGTTGCTGAGATTGATTGGCCTTAACAAACGTATGGAGAATTATATGGAAAATCATCTGCATCATGTGCATGTGTTTGCCGCAGACCTCAATAGAAGTATTAAATTTTATGAAGATTATTTCAACGGGGAAGTTTTTCTGGATATGGATCTTGCCGGGGCCAGAAATGTATTCATGAAAGTAGGCAGGGGCCGAATCCATTTTTATGATCAGCCCCCCAGAATCTCGGGGCGGGGCAGCATCCATCATTTCGGAATCCAGACGGATGATATTCAAGGCGTCGTTGCCAAAATGAAGGCCGGCGGAATAGTTTTTAAAAAGAACATTACTGATGCCGGATTCTGGCGGTACATAATGGTGCCGGCGCCTGATGATATTCTTATTGAATTATTTGAAGTGGATAAAGGGCAGATTCCCGCCGCAATGATAAATTATTTTGAATGGGAGCAATGAGAAAAAAGCAAATTGCATAAATTGAAATAAAGGATAACTGACAACCAGGAGGCAATATATGACTCAGAGCGGAATTGATTTAAAAACGGAACAGCAGGCTTCGCTGGCTCGTCCGCGATACAAATACTCGCTGGCGGCGCGTTTCTTTTTTCTGGCGATGGATCTGGCCACGGGCCGGAAAGTTACTCTCGCCAAAGCTAAATTGCTGGAAATACTGGCCTGCATTCCTTACCGGGGATGGGAAGCCCTGCAGTACGCACGCCTGACCGGACAATATCAAAACCAGGAGTTGGTTCAGCAATCTTGCCGGATTGTATCCTGGGCAAGAGCTGCTCAGGATAATGAATACTGGCACCTGCTGGTTATTCACGAGAAGATGAAGCAGGATGGTCTCCGCGACCCATGGTATCTTCATCCGCTCATTACCTATTTCATGGTCTGGTCATACATCCTTTTTGCACGGCCGCTGGCATTCTTTCGCCCCCGCCGGGCGTTTCTTTTTAACGCGGAGTTCGAAGACCATGCTGAGCATGTTTACGCCCAGTTTGTCCAGGATCATCCGGAATGGGAAAAGCAACCGGTCAACAATCCACTCGTAGCCGAATACGCGTCATTAAATACCTGGGCCGACATATTTCGGCGCATCGGGCTGGATGAACGGGATCACAGGAACAACAGCTTTGTTTTTTGCGGAAAACAGGAATTTGTAGTTGAATATGAAGGTATGCCCCGATAAAAATTGCATTAAACGGGTAACTGTTTAGTTTCTGGAGATGGCTTGTTTTTTAAATTTCTCTACCTGTAAAATATTTTAACAGTGTCGGAATTCTTTACAATCGTAAATTGCCGCCAGAACACTTCTTTAATGGTTGTAAGAGAACGATATTGCTATATATAGAGGAAAAATGAAGGAATGATGATTGTCGAACGATTTTACAATTATTTTTTCCACATAGACCTGGTATTTAAGGATGTCTTGTGGTATCAATTAGTTAAACAATTGGTATGAATTTTGCTCTAGTTTCATGAAACTTAAGAGGATCAGTTAAGATGGATAAAGAAACCACCGTCTGCTTTCAAACCACTTCCGAAATCAGCAATGCCCTTGAAAAAATCGCCGCAGAGGAAAACCTCAGCATCTCCGAAGTTGTAAATACTATTGTTAAGCGTGATATTGAAGCCAATGAAGAGTTTGCGGGGGGAAAAAAGAATCGCCGGCGGGTGGATAGGAAGAAAGTTGATATTCCCGCCTATCTAGGCGATCCCCGGTGGCAGCGGCACGACTTTGAAGCTGTTCATATCGAGGACATTTCCATAGCGGGAATTAGATTTACCCTCCCCAAAGGAACGAAACTGGAAGTTCATCCGAATAGCGAACAGGAAACAGACAAGTTCATCATCATCTTCCGCTTACCAAACTATAACTGGCCGGTTAAGGTGCAAATCGCTCCTCAACGGGTCTGTGAATTCTCTGAAGCCGTTGAGGTTGGGGCAGTTCTGGTAGACCCCGACTTTCATGCCTATACGGCGATACAAAAGTATATGATCTGATTGCTGCTTATTCAATATTTTCTCCCCATGAGATTGCTGACTGCAAATATCCTTGGCCTATTTATCATCTTGACAATCCCCAATTAGTTGTCATTATAACGCCGCAACAGCTATTGTTCTGCACCTTCACCCGAAAAAATTAAACAATATATATACGGAGGCATTATGGCAGGAAAAGTTGAAACCCATCAATTCAAGACCGAAGTTCAACAGCTTATGAACATCATTATTCATTCTCTCTATTCCCACCGGGAAATTTTCCTGCGGGAATTAATTTCCAACGCGTCGGACGCCCTCGACAAACTCCGCTTCACCTCACAGACGGAACCGGAACTTCTGGGTGACGATACTGAACTGAAAATCCGGATTACCGCGGACAAAAAAAAGAGGACCCTGGAAATTGCTGATAACGGCATCGGCATGACCTACGATGAAGTAGTCGAGAATATAGGCACTATCGCGAAAAGCGGTACGGCGGGATTCCTGGAGACAGTCGGTGACGCCGGGCTGCAGAATGGTGTGGCGCCGGAACTGATCGGCCAGTTCGGCGTAGGCTTTTACAGCGCCTTCATCGTGGCCGACAAAGTAACTCTGATCACCAGAGCCGCCGGCCACGAGCGGGGCACAAAGTGGGAATCCACCGGCGACGGTTCTTATACCATCGAAGTCGTGGACAAGAAAACCCGGGGAACAACAATCCTCCTGAAACTGAAAAAAGCGGAAAAGGACGAGGAAAATTTCACTGAAGAATGGACAATTCGCGGCATCGTCAAGAAGCATTCCGACTTCGTCGCTTATCCCATCGTTATGGACGTAGAGAAAACGGAACCCGTGCTCGACCCGGACGGCAAACCGGAGAAAGACAAGACCAGGAAGGTCATCCGGGAAGAAACCCTCAACTCCATGAAGGCGATCTGGACCAAGGACAAAAAAGAGGTCACGGAAGAGGAACACAACGAATTCTATCGTCACATCAGCCACGACTGGAATCCCCCGCTCGCCCATCTCCATCTGAAACTCGAAGGAACAACGGAATACAATGCCCTTCTCTACATCCCCTCCAAGGCTCCCTTTGATTTGTTTACCCAGGAGCAGAAGCACGGAATACAGCTCTATTCCAAACGAGTCTTCATTATGGAGAACTGCAAGGAACTCATGCCGCAGTATCTGGCCTTCATCAAGGGCGTCGTTGATGCCCCGGACCTCAACCTGAATGTCAGCCGCGAGATTCTCCAACAGGACGCCCTCGTCCGGAACATCAAAAAAAATCTGGTTAAGAAGATTCTGGATCTTTTGGCGGGCCTGGAACAGGATAAATACGAAACTTTCTACGCAGAGTTCGGCCACATTTTCAAGGCCGGTATTTCCCAGGACTTCGATAATAAGGATAAGATTGCATCGCTCCTGCGCTACAAGACGACCTCTTCCGACGGGAAATACTCGTCGCTGAGCGATTACGTAAACAGGATGAAGCCGGACCAGAAAGACATTTACTATATCACGGGCGACAGCCTGACCACGCTGTTGAACAGCCCCCACCTGGAAAGACTCAAAGAAAAGGATATCGAAGTTCTGCTCATGACAGACCCCATCGACGAATGGGTCATCCGTGATCTCCATGAGTTCGAGAAAAAGACTTTCAAGAGCGCCGAAAAGGGTGACCTTGATCTGGACAAAGTGGACGACAAGAAACAAGAGGAATACAGCGCTCTTTTTGATTTCATCAAAGCCGGCCTGGAGGACAAAGTCAAGGAAGTCAAACCGTCTACCCACCTGAAGGATTCCGTATCCTGTCTATCGGGAGATGCATATGACATGAGCGCTTATATGGAAAAAATACTCAAAGCCAGCGGCCAGGACGTTCCCAAAACCAAGCGGGTGCTGGAGCTCAACATGGACCATCCGCTGCTGGCCAAGATCAAGGCGGTCTATGAGCAGGACAAGGATGCCCTTGTCTTGAAGGACTACACGGACCTTCTGTTTGATCTGGCGGTCATCTCCGAAGGCGGTAAAGTGGAGAATCCGTCTAAGTTCGGCAAATTGATAGGAGACTTGATGGTCGGCGCAATCGACGGTTGATTGCTGAACGACGACTTTCTATAAAAAAGCGCCCCTATTGTATTCCTGTGATCAATGCATTATCAGCAGAAGAAAATCCGCCCTGCTGCGACCGGCTGCCCATAAATTTGCAGCAATAATGATCAGGATGGGAAAAAGTTATGGAATATCTGCCCACGCTGGTTGGTTATATCCTTTTCCTGCTTGCACTGCTCCACGCCCTGCTGGACGGCCATGCCAACCGCACTCAGCGGATGCTGTTGCTGCTGACCCTGTTTATCTACGGCACATTACTGGAAGCAAGCGGCGTGAACAGCGGTCTCTATCGCTATCCCCGGGAACCATTTGTCAATATGGGTGTCGTCCCCCTGTCGGTGAGCCTGGCCTGGGTGGGCATCATCTACAGTGTAATCCTGATTGTCGACAGGCTTCGCCTGGGCTCCGGATTGCGCATCCTGACGGTCACCTTAATCGCGCTGAGCCTGGATTGGGGCATGGACCCCGTTGCCACCCGCTTCGGGATCTGGGTCTGGAGAGATAGCGGCGCCTACTTCGGCATCCCCAGCTTCAATATGGTGGGCTGGTTTTTTATACCCATCAGCTATCTGCTTGTTTACGGTTTTGCCTGGAAAGGGGGCAGACAGCCCATTAGTTTCCTGACTATCGCCGAGGTGGACGGGAACAATTCCTGGCAGAGAAAACTCTACACTATTATCGTTGTCGCCCCGCTCTCGCTGGCGCTGACTGCCGCCTGCAGTGCGGCGATTGTCGCCGCGGCACCCGGACTGCTGAAGTTGTCGCTGGAAATCATGAGCGCCTGGGCTGTCGTAACAGTCTTAGCGGCAACAGGAATCGTCATTTGGCGGCGCGACTATCTCCGGCGGAAATCCTGGTTGGATATCATTCCCGCTTTAGTCCTGGCCTGGATCGCTGCAAACTACACTTTCTTAGCCCTGACCGATGGTTTGGGAATTCTCTTTTTTGTCATGTTCCTGTCTGCGACTCCCCTTTGGTTTATCCTGGCGATAAGTCTGCTTCCGCCAAAAAAGAACTCCGGGTTTTAAGCAGACGCCATTCGCTGACAGTTCATCTTACTTTCAGACCCTCATCAAGATAACGAATAATGGGGAAAAGGAAAAACTCAATGACTCTCCTTTTCCCCACGTTCACTTCGGCCATGACCGACATTCCCGGCTTTATCTTATGCACATCACCGCTTTTTGTTATCAATGTTTCCGCCTGCATTTTTAACCGCACCGGATAACCGCCGGATTTATTTTCTGCATCGCTGCTTTCACTTTTGTCCTTCTCTTTGCCGCCTTCCATGCTGTAAGGATTAACAACCTCCACGATGCCGGCGATTGTTCCGTACTTCTGAAAATCAAAAGCATCTACCTTGATCACACACTGCTGCCCTTCCCTGACATAGCCGATATCCTTATTCATCACGATGGCATTAACTTCCAGCGGGGTGTTTTCCGGTACAATACCGACAACGGGCTGGGCAGTAGTAACAACAGCACCGACCGTCTTTACCGGCAGCAAATGAATATAGCCGTTAACTGGCGATGCTATAAACCTTTTTCCCTGTTTAAACTTCAGGCTGCTGACTTCCGCTTTCAGCGAGTTTCTGCTTTGGAAATGTGTGTCATATTCGGAGAGAAGTTTCTCCCGGAAGATGCTTTTAAATGTTTTCATTTCGTCTTTAATTCTGTTTAATTTCACAGCTAATTGCTCAGCCTGACCTCTTTTGGTGTCTCTTTCCCGCTCCAGGTTGATTCTTTCCTTCATTTTTTCACGGTAACGGTTGTCTGCAAGAGCTCCTATTTCCACCAGCGTCTTTTGCCTTCGTTCATCTTCAATCGTAATAACCAGAACTTTATGAATTGTGACGATTTCATCTTGCAAAGATTTCAGGGTGCTTTGCGCTTCCCGATATTCGTTTTCCTTTTCTTTTATCGTCGAATTGTAGACTTCCCGCTGCGCATTGTAGTGAGCTGTCTGCGCCTGAATTACTTCCTGAGAGTGCCATTTTCCTTTTGGCGCATAGTCTTTCTCGTCCAGCACGGCATTGATTCTATCCAGAGATAGTTGCGAATATTTCAGATTTCTTTCCTTGCCTTCCAGATCAGCTGTATCCACGGAAGGGTCAATTTCCAGAAGGATTGCACCTTTCCTGACGTAATCGCCTTCCTTCACATGAATCTTTGTAATGATTCCGGTGTCCAGAGGCTGGATGATCTTGACGTCGCCGATGGGAATAACTTTCCCACGCGCGGAAACAACCACATCAATCTTCACAAAAATCAATCCCAGGATAGTCACCAGCATGAGAGCGATAATTGCCCATAAAAAATACATTCCCAGTGGATTGACAGGCCGCTCTTCAATCTCGGCAATTATCGGCTTAAAAGCATGATAGTCGTTATTACTCATCTGAGGCGATTCTCCGCTTGTTGTTTATAGAGATAGGCATATAGTCCGTTTTGCTGCATAAGCGACGCGTGCGTACCTGTCTCTACAATTTTGCCTCTATCAATTACAATGACTAGATCACAATCGCGCATGACCGCCAGCCTGTGTGCAATGAATATTACTGTTCGGCCTTTGCGAATTAAATGGAGGTTTTGCTGAATGACTTTATCCGATTCGTAATCCAGCGCGCTGGTTGCTTCGTCAAAAATCAAAATGTTGGGATTCATAATTAGGGCGCGGGCAATGGCTATTCTCTGTTTTTGGCCGCCGGATAATGATGAGCCTCTTTCTTCAACGTAAGTGTCGTAGCCCAGCGGCATTTCGGAAATAAAATCGTGCGCACCGGCAATACGTGCCACCTGGATAATGCGTTCCATGTTGGCATCGGGCGCCGCAAGGGCGATATTATCGCGGATTGTGCCGCTGAAAAGGAAACATTCCTGAAGAACAACACCGGTACGATAACGGAGAAATAAAGGATCCATGTGTCGAATATCCACACCGTCTATCAATATTGTGCCTTCCACCGGCAGGTAAAGTCGCTGGATTAATTTGGCGATCGTGCTTTTCCCGGAGCCGCTCCGTCCGACAATCCCGATCATCATGCCGGCGCTGATTTTAAAGCCGACATTTTCCAGAACCAGCGGACTTTCCGGCGCATAGCGAAAGAAAACATTATCGGCAACAATTTCCCCCTTCAATTGTTTTACAGTGATTGCTCCGCCCGCAACCTCCGGCGGTGTATTGATAATGTCGCCGATTCTGTCGAGTGAGAGTTTCGCCTGTTGAAAATCCTGCCACATATGCACTAAACGGAGAATAGGTCCGCTCAATTGCGAGGCAAACATCTGAAAGGCAATAAGCTGGCCGACGCTCATGCTTTTATTAAAGACAAGGCTCACGCCGAAATATATTACGGCCAGCGTCATAATTTTTTGCAACGCCTGCGAAGATGATACTGCCACGTTCCCCAGATTGGAAAGCTTGAATGCCGAAAGAATATAAGCGCCCAGGCTCTTTTCCCAATCTTTAATCATTTTCCCTTCAATGGCCAATGACTTCACCGTTTGAATGCCGGTGATGGATTCCACAAGAAAGGAATAGTTAGCTGCGCCTTTCTGAAATTTTTCATCAAGCCGCGTTTTAATCATCGGGGTTGCCACAAATGATATTAAGGCTATCGCCAGTACAAAACATAAAACAATTAAAGTCAGATAGCTGCTGTAAATCGCCATAATGACAATGAATACTACTGAAAACACTGTATCGAGCAACACTGTCAGCGAGATATTCGTCATGAACTGGCGTAAATTTTCCAGTTCGCGGACCCGGGCAATAATATTGCCGACTTTCCTGGTTTCGAAATAGCGGAAAGGCAAAGACAGCAGATGACGGTAAACTTTGGCGCCGAGGCTGGCATCCACCTTATTGGCAGTATGATAAAGCAAATAGTTGCGCATCAGATTCATGATTGTATCGAAAACCAGAATGATCATGAAAGCGCCGGCAACCACTTCCAGCGTAGTGAGCGCATGATGGGCCAGAACTTTGTCAATAATCACCTGAATAAAAAGAGGAGTAACCAGACCGAATAGCTGAATAAAAAACGATGCCATAATTACGGCGGTAAAAACCGGCCGATGTTTGTAGAATTCCTTTAAAAGCCATTTCATGTTCAAAAATAATTCCGTTTTGGTAAACCGCGGATACAAAGCAATGGCTTCTCCGCTCCAGAATTGCCGGAATTCCGGCTCCGGCATTTCGCGAAGCTTTTTCTCTTTGCAGTCAAAAATAACTATTTTTTCATCTTTTCTGCCGATAAGTATGTGAAATTCATTGCTGGCCGTAAGGAAAATCATGGGTTGTGGATATTTCAGAAGCGCTTCTATAGATTTTAATTTTTTCAGGCGCGACCGAATGCCATGATCTCTAAGAATCCGCACGACTTCTTCTTTTGTCAGCTCGCCCTCGACAAAGTAGCGCCTTTGCACGCAGGGGATATCGATGTTAACGGAATGTATTTTCGATACTACCTCAATACTTACAAGCCCAGTCTCCATAATGATCACTCATAAATTGTTTATAGTTGATCTCCAGCGCTAAATGCTTTTCATATATTGATAAGGAATTCCTGAGCACCTGATAATCGCGTTCCACAGCTAATGCATTTTTTTCCAAATCCATAAGGTCAAGACTGCTTCTCTCTCCCAGAAGATGAGCTTTCCTGTTGATGATCATTATTTTTCCGTATTGTTCGTTCAATTTTTTATAATGATGATAAGTTTTCTTAAGTTCATCGTAACCTGCCAGCAATGTTTTAATGTCCTTATTCTTTTCAGCGTAAGTTACCCAAACGCTTTCTTCCTGCTTGCGGACTTCATGAATATTCCTTTGCCGCTCCCATTTGCGGATCCCGCCATCAAAGAGCGGAAGGCTAATCAAAATGCCGGCGCTGTATCCTGCCTGTCGCACATCATTAAAAGTAGTTTCCATGTTATTAGGGTTGGCATTGTATAAATCATAACGCGCATACAGTGAAATATCCGGTAGAAAGTTATTGGCCGCTGATTTTTGTTTTGAGCGGACTGCTTCGAGTTCCCTGAGGCGGGTTTGATATTCCGGCGTCGCTAAAATAACTTCTATTCCATCTGTCATTGATAACTGCCCTTGAGGCGACAATTGGCTAACTTCCGTATCTCCGGTATAGATTTTCCCCGTGTAGTTGCCCAGATTGACAGAACATTCTTTGATTTCTTTCTTGATTTTGGAAATTTCCTTCTCCATATTGACAGCGTCTGATTGGGCTTTCAGTACATCTTCATAAGAAAATTGGCCCAGCACCATCGCCTGTTCTTTTAGTTTGGTGATGCCATGAAGCCTGCGGAGAATGTCAACGGAATATTTTAATTTGATTTTTCCTTCGGCCATCGCACCGAAGATTTCCGTTACATCCCTGATCATTTTCTTGGCTGTTGTTTCACAATTATGTACATTAGAATCGCGTATCTTCTCATAGTATTGCGCCTCATATCTTTTTTTATACCAATGTGAAATATAGTATTGACCGGATAATGAAACGGCAGCACGCCAGGCACTCTGATTGCCGCCCACAACTTCGTTGCCGATGGTGTCAATCGTTTGTTGATTTCGATTATCCAGGTTTTCGTATCTTTCAATGCGGCTATTGATATTTATTGCCGGATACAGCTCGGCACGACTACCCTTATATTGAGCATTGGCAATATTTACTTCTTCCATCCTTACCCGAAGGTTGGCGGAGTGATTGATGCCGTCTCTAATCGCGGAAACGTAGGTAAGGGACTCAGCAAAACAAGACTTATTGGCTATAATTATTGCATAAGAAAAAAACATTAAGATAAGTGATAAATACCGAAACATTAAAATATGGTTTCCTTTGAAAACCGTTTTATTAATCAGATTTATCGCGATAAATATTTATTTGTAACAACAATAAAAACATATTGATTGAAAGCGACGATAATAGAAAAGAAAGAAGTAGCCGAGCAAGAAGCATTTCTTTTACAGGCATCTAATAATTTGATCGGGAATCGGCAATCTTTATGAGGATAAACGCAGCACAGAACATGAGTAGCGTGTTTTTCATTTGCATTACAGTAATGCGCCGTCCGCAATGCATATGTGTTAGAAAGCTTAATCATCCAGCACTCCGGCGATGAATCATAAGGCAGCGAGATAACTAACTTTTGTTTTCCTATCTTTGGCGTGGTCTTTTCGTCTCTCAGCCAAACAGTCACTTGTTCCATCCACTTTTTTACAAAAAACAATCAGGGCGTATTCTAAACACCTACTGATGCCAGCTTTGCGCCAGAATACTCTGGTATGTCTGATTACTTATCATCGCATTGAACTTCTGAATAACATCCATGCCGGAATTGTTGTTGATGCTGCTCATTGTATCGACAATTGTCTGGATATCCTGCCTAGTGACGTAATGACCGTCGGATACTTCCAGTCTCTCAATGCCGTAATTCGTCTGCTGAAATTCATTGACTATTTTCATATAATTATTAGCATCAACAAAAACATAAAGATCATTGTTCTGCTTGACTAACACCGGATCGGTTGTTCTTATGTTATTCATCAGCCTCAATGTATCAATATCGCCATTGACGCCGGCTGTTTCATTGATCATATCCTTGCCGTCGGTTCTTCTCCAAAGGTAGGTATCCGAACCAGTGCCACCAGCAAGGGAATCATTGCCGGCGCCACCATCTATAGTATCGTTACCACCGTTACCGGTAAGAACATTAACTGCAATGTTGCCGGTTAAAACATTATCCAAACTATTACCGGTACCGTTTCTGGTTGCTGTTCCGATTAAGGTCAGATTTTCCACGTTCAGATTCAACGTATAACTAATAGAGCTATATACTGTATCTGTACCTTCATTGGTCCCTTCTGTCACCACATCACCGCTGTTATCGACATAGTAAGTATCGTTACCAAGGCCACCGCTCATTACATCGGCTCCAGTGCTGCCATTCAGTGTGTCGTTCCCGGCTCCGCCGCTGAGTGTATTAACAGCGCTATTGCCGGTCAATACGTTATCCAATTCATTGCCGGTTCCATTGATTGCCGACGTACCGGTTAATGTCAGATTCTCAACATCAGCACCCAGTGTATAAATAATAGAACTCATAACTTTATCTGTTCCTTCATTGGTATTCTCCACAACAACATCGCCAAGATTATCGACATAGTAAACATCATTCCCGAGTCCACCGATCATGGTATCGGCTCCAGTACTGCCATTCATTGTATCATTACCCGCGCCGCCGCTGAGAGTATTAACCGCACTATTACCGGTCAATACGTTATTCAGTTCATTGCCGATTCCATTGATTGCCGACGTACCGGTTAAAATCAGATTTTCCACGTCGGAACCAAGAGTAATACTAACGGAGCTCCGCACTGTATCCGTACCTTCATTAGGATACTCTGTAACAATGTCATCGATATTATCAACGTAGTATAGGTCATTTCCCAGACCACCTTTCATTGTATCAGCACCAGAACCGCCGGAAAGAGTATTATTGGCATTGTTACCAAGGAGTATATTATTTAATGTGTTACCGGTACCATTAATTGCTGCCGTTCCAGTTAATGTGAGATTTTCCACATTAGCAGTCAAGGTATAGGTGATCGAACTTAGAACTGTATCCGCACCTTCATTAGCGTTTTCCGACACTTTGTCTCCGGTGTTATCCACATAATAAACATCATTTCCGCCGCCTCCTGATAAATGGTCGCTCCCTGCTCCGCCATCGATGGTATCATTTCCATACCTGCCATAAATAGTATCGTTCCCCGTTCGAATATTATTGCCATGCATGCTTGATGTCAAAACATCATCTCCGGAACCGCCGTCAAGCCTGTCGCTTCCCATATAAGATCCAAACAGGCTGTCGTTACCGTCGCCGCCCAGCAAGATATTGCTGCCGATACCGGATTGGTCGGCGTATAAAATATCGTTGCCTGTTCCACCATCGAGGGTGTCATTGCCAGAACCACCATACAGAGTGTCATTGCCCCCTAAACCATAAACAACATTGTCATGACCATTTATCACCACACCATTAAGGTTATCATCACCTTCAGTACCAGTAATGGGTAAGATTTCTGCCCGGCTGTCAATATCTGCTGAACTTAGCGCCGTTCCATCCGCATAAGCGAAACGGTCAACCTGATAATACTCATGAGCAAACCAATTCTTGATTGTTAACGTCTCACCCGTATCCTTGATCCTTAAAATAAGATCGCCGCCCTCATTTAGACCCTTGCCAATATAATCAAACGAATCCGCCACCAATCCCGCCCCAAATTGAACAGTATCCATCCCGTTCGGATTTGCCACCCCCCAGTAGTAATAAGCAAGGTCACGCTGTATAGTATCATTGTCCGAGCCGCGCTCATAAATGAAAACATCATTTCCGCCGCCTCCTGATAAATGGTCGCTCCCTGCTCCGCCATCGATGGTATCATTTCCATACCTGCCATAAATAGTATCGTTCCCCGTTCCGTCAAGCCTGTCGCTTCCCATGTAAGATCCAAACAGGCTGTCGTTACCGTCGCCGCCCAGCAAGATATTGTTGCCGCTTCCGGATTGGTCGGCGTATAAAATATCGTTGCCTTTGCCGCCATAGAGGACATCATTACCAGCAATACTCAATATATTATCGTTCCCGTCACCGCCAGCGATCGCATCATCATTAGCAGTATCACTTAATGTGTCGCCCCCTGTATCGCCCACAATCAAATATTTGTTTAATGAATTGATAATAAAACACTGGTCAGCGTCAGCGCCACTGAGCATGTCATTTTTGAAACTCTCATAATACCATGTGGTATTATTTTCGCCCTCAAGTCCACCTACTGCCCGGACAAATTCCGCAAGGGCAAATTTCCCTTCCAATGAATTTGCTGCAATCAGTTGCTGAAAGTAGGTAGCGGCGGCGCTTAAATCGCCTGTAACGCTTTGGGTATTTTCATTCCAATTGTAGGTAATTTTATCAAAAGCATCCTTAAGGTGAGTTTGCATCATGAGCTCGCCATAGAGCATATCAAACAGGATTTGATATGCCTGATTTAAAAACAGCACGGCATTGACATTTGGATCTGCACCTGTTGTCCCCACAAAGTCCTGCCCCAGCAATTTTTCCAGAACGGCCAGCCTGCGGGCATCAAACAAGCCGCCGCGGCTGCCGGGATCGATGCCGTCAGAACCTGTCCACTTAAAAAGTATTTGCTCGAATGTGCTGTTGCGGATATTTGCCGCTGAAGAAATGATTGGAGTTGTACCGCCCGCAGTAGCTAATACCACGGCATCCGTTTGTGCGACAAATAGTTCTACCAAATCCTGTAAACCACCGCTGGTATCTCTCACCATTGACTGCTGCAAATCATAAACATTCCCATAACCATGGATATCCGGCAGTGCGGCTATTTCTGCCGGTACTTCCAGCCACTCTTCCGGTATAGTATAGGCAGTGTCACGCTGAAGAAGAAATCCGCCCATCTGGCCGGACGAGTTGTCGGATTTCTCATACGTGCCTGCCTGTATTTGAGTGTTGCCTTTGCCATCGGAAATATTAGTAGAGGTGTAACCAGTGTTCAGGGCAGTAATCCCCAGTTCACTGAGTGTCTTTAATTCATCCGCCGTTGAGTATCCGTCTCCATCAATGTCTTGCCACACTTTTAACTGCGCAAACGCCGAATCATTGGCATCAATCTTCCCATCACTATTAATATCCAGATCGGCCAGCGCCTGGAAACTGCCGGCTGCCTTCTGGCCGTTAGATAATAATGTCTGATCACCAAATAACTCGCCACCGTTATTGATGATGCCATCGTTATTTATATCCCTGACCAGCAGACCATCATCGCCTGATACCCAGCCTGTTCTCTCGGCAAATCCGTTCCCGTCATGATCGAAGAAAGCTCCATCCGCGGAAGTAACGGTTTCAAGCCCATCACCGTCAAGGTCAAGAATGAGAGGGTCATAACGGGGAGGGGTGGCATCAGCACCTAAACGAAAACGATCTAAAATCATACCTATACTTGTACCGATACCGATACCTAAATTGATACCTCCAGGAATCCCAATTTCATCGAGTAAAATACCTACGAATGCACCAAGAGCTGCATTCTTATATTTTGCTGCATTAGACGGATCAGTACAAGAGGGATCACTATACGGATCATAATTTATCAAATCACGTATTAAATCCAAATCAGCTTTTATTAGATCACCCGAACTATTACTGTGATCATACGCCATATCATGATAACGAAATATTTCATCAAGGCCATCTTTAGGTTGGTAATAATACCTCTGTGTATTGCCATCTGCATCTTTATACAATGAACCATCCGGATTCCTTCTTTCTCCACTGTGCTCAGGTCCACCATATTCCCCATATTCGAAATGATGAGGTAACCTTACTCTTATCCTTATTGCCATAAAGAGTCTCCTCTTTCGTTTCACCGCATGGTTAATTTAACCTCTTTAATACTTCCCTTTTTCCCATCATTACTTTCTTCGATATCACCCCATTAATGAAAAATATGAACTTTGGCTTTCTTTATTTGTTCCCAAGGTAATTCAATCTTCTGCAAACCTGTACCATCCGTATTTACGATCCATAAGGTAACCCACATATTGCGCGGCTTGTTTACATCTGCTTGGAAAATTGCCCGTGAACCATCATGAGATATGAATGATGATGGTATGTGTGCATCTAATTTCGTTATACGTTTCACCTGTCCTTTCTTATAGATAAAGAGATCATAGTTATATGGTTCTTTAGGTAATCCATCCATTTCATTTGTCACTGAAGAAAAAAGAACTGTACCATCTTCAGAAACGGAAGGGTCAGTGGAATACCAGCCATTTGTAAATGCTGGCTGAAGAATATTCTTTTCACCGTCCATAATGAATATATGATTGTCTTTATATCTTCTTTTGTACTCTGTTGCATTAAATGGTGTTTGACCTGAGACGTTTTTAGGGCCGATTGCAGAAAAAATAAACCTTTTACCATCTGGCAGATAGGACGGCTTGGACATATTGTAAAATGCATAATTTGTATGTCTGCGTTCTACGCCGGTTCTAATATCCACTTCATGAACATCATAATGTGATAACATTTTGCCTCGTAGAGGATAAGCGCGCTCTCGCCAGATGGTAGCCCTTTTAAATATGATTCGATTGCCGTCAGGAGAAAAGGAAGGTGATGAGTCAAAGTGCAAATTATTAGTTTTATCAGGCACTATCTCGGAAACTTTTGTATTTGTCAGTTGTCTGGCGTTGCGCCCTTCCGCATCAGCCACATAAATACTACTTTTATTTTCATAATTTCGAGCAGCAAAAACAATTTTTTTTCCATCCGGTGAATAAACGGGTGAGACATGTATCTTATTTCCGGTAGGATTAAATCGGTAGATTTTCTGTGTTGCTATTTCATAAGTTACCAGTTCGCATTTGTTTTCCTTCCCATGACAATAACCGAATATAATATTGCGGTTATCATTAGATAATCTGGGGCTGACAATTCCATAACTTTCATCTTTACTGAAATATTCACTGCAACCAATGATGATCGAAGCAATAAATAACGTTAGCAGCAATAGTATGATTGAGGCGGTTCTATCTATCTGTTCTTTCCCTTTAGTTGTTTTCATTCTTTCTCATTTCATCTTGTCTATTTTTTTTATATCCTTGAATTAACTGCCGCCACTTTTTAATTTCCATAACAAAGCCATGAAGACTAATATAAAAAATTACGTGATGTGCAAAATGATGATCTGTGCAATATCTAAAAATCAAAAAAAGATTTGCCTCTTAATCTCCCAACCAATACTTCAAAAATAATGAAATTATAATTTTTAAGATTGAAGCAGTCCAGTAGCAGCGGTTATAGCGTTTTTGAAAACGAAAATTACCAAGATCAAGACTAAGAAACAGAGTAGACGACTTATAATAATTCAGTGTGTGGTTGTTTTTTAATATGATTACATGTAGTTGTCAATATCTAATCTGTTTGTGAGCAAAAATTCTATTTCTTAGTGAAATGAAATTGTCATTTCATCTTGTGTATGATAAAATATTATTACTTGAATGTTTAAATAATAATTAAAAACAATACATTATATCATTATAGCTGGTCACTTTTAAATATGGTGAAATATAAAATGAAAATCGTATTTCAATGAAATACGATAGTTTTTAAAAAAGAGAAATGAAACAATGAAAAAAGAGCGAGTTGATAAAACAGTATTAATGAACGCTTTATGGAATACCTTCCCTTCAGTGGCGAGTTTTAGTGACTTTAAAGAAACGGATCATGATGTTTCCCAACGATCCATTCCCATTATAATTAAGTATGCATTCAAAAATGAGCTCATAGAAAAGCAAACCGAGAAATCATTTATCGATTTTCTCGCAAAGAACAACAAGCTCGAACCAGATAAACCTTTGCCCGAAGATTTGACTTTTTCCGATGTTCTGGAAGTCGTCTCCGGCAATCTCTCGGTAAACTCAGTAATTAGACAGTTGGAAATAATAACAAAGAATTTTTCTTTGCCCCCAATTAAGGCGACGATGATCACCAGACTGAAAAAGCACTTTTTGCTTAATACATCAAAGAAGCGTTCCTTACTGAGAATTATAGCCTTCAGGCTTGGTGAAAAACAGCCGGATTTGAACTGGCATTATGAAATGCTGAGAAAAATAACCGTTGGCTATATAGAAAAACATGATCCCCTCAAAGAAAAAGCAGGAGTAACTATCGCTTTACAGCTTCGGGGGAAGGGTGAGATAATTGTTCCAACTGATGTCGGTTGGTTGAAAACTGAGCTTTATAAGTGCATAGGATACCTGACTCTTGCCGGTTCTGTTAACAAAAAAGCAATTCTATCCAGCGGTGCAGCTTCTTTTAATTTAAAGCTACCGAAAAAAGATGGGCCACTAGAACAACCGAGACTCTACGACAGGGCTATCCGTGATATTTTGGCCATTGCTCACCAAATGTCCGTCAGATGGCTTATTTCAGGATACGGCAGCCCGCAAAAGCAGCTTATTATCATTATTCATGCCGGGAAAGTGTCCGAATCCAATCTGACAATACAACCACTTCTAGAGACAAAGCTGAACAGTGACACAAATATCTATCTAACCGACTTTGCTTATTTATGCGCACGAGTAGCTGAAGTTAGAGTCGGTTTTGAACGGTACAACCAAAGACCGGATACAGGAGACAGTTGCCTAAATAAAATATGGATGGTCAAATATTTCTGGTCCTACAGTTATTATGATTATATCCCCGATCTATTAGAAACAAGGATGCTCCCTGTATCTAAAAGCGATCCCTCCTATAGCGAATTCCAACGGGAACTTTATTTTCCGGAACAATATACGGGAAAATATTTTGAAGCATTCAAGGCGATGTACCGTTTCCCCCAAAGCAGCCTGTTATTGATCGAGATAGCCAATGTACTGCGCGCCCGACAAATGCCTTATGAAGCAAATGAGATTCTTTCACAATTATTGCTATCCAATCCGAGCAATGTTGCAGCTAGACTACTAAGAATGATTATTTATTCCAACATTGCCCAGGCTCAAACTGATTTTTTTATTTCCGAGATGGCTTTTGAGAGAGCGGTTGCCGAAGGAGAATTTATTATTGGTTCCAACCATATAGATTATGCGATTTTATTTGAATTTGGCGCTCTTTATTTTAATAGAGCTAAAAAATATATACAATATCTTCGATCGGGTTATTCATATTTTCCGAAAGAAAATGTATTCAATGCACTTAGAACAGCAAAAGAATACTTATTAAAAGCTTTAGCCACCTCTCCAACAGGCAAGGATACCTCTTCTCTTTTTTGGCTTCTATATGTTCAATGCTTCATTGAACTATTTTCTAAAGATAAAAAGCTTCTAGACAACACAAACCATGAACCTCTTTTGGACTTTAATAATGTTTTCAAAAAGCACGGCATTCGCATGTTTGCAGAACTCGGATGGTTAAGCGATGAAATTTTACCGGATGGAGGTATCACTGAAGCAACTTTTAATAGCCTATTAACAATAATCGCCAGTATAAATGCCAGACATGATAATTCGATGCTTTCCAGAAGTTATATACCGTATGCGAAATATGCGTTTGGTTCGCTGTTATGGGACTTTGCACCGCATCTCACATTAGTTATATATAATACGGTTTTAATACTTTTAAATGATGCTTACAAAGAAACAGAAAAACTTATCAAAGATAATCTATCCGTATATCAGACTACCGTTAATTATATAGCACCTGATGAATTTCTAATGCGGTTGCAAGATACAATTGACTTGATTAAAAAAATCACAAACTCGAATGATTTGAAATCAGGGGACAACTTCCTATCAGATCCCGAAAAAATAAAAGAAATATCCCAAACAAAACTTATACTTTTAGAACTTAATTGGCATTAAAGGTGACTTCTGCAAAAAGTTACCTAAACCTTCTCTGTGGAGTTTCCGCTGAAACCAGCAGGTGATGAGCTGGTCTGGATTCTTCGGACAGAACACAGAGATTTATAAGTGTAAAGCTGCTCTGGTTTGATGTCCATGCCGCAGCCTGTTTCTGCGCCAGCGCTTCGAAGTAAACCATACTTGGCGTCTTCCTGTCAAAGTTTTGATGCCACCTTTTTTCATTGTAAAATTTGAAGTACGGAGCAAGGCCTTTTCTTGCTTCTGTCATTGAGCCATAAGATTTGAGATAGATTTTTTCATATTTTAAGCTTTTCCAGTGTCAATAAAAACATTGTCCATCCAGCGGCCCTTACCGTCCATGCTGATGGTGATTTTGTTTGATTGTAGAGTATCGGTAAAGGCTTCCACTTCCGCTGTAAACTGACTGCCTTGATCCGTGTTAAAGATTTCAGGGCAACCATAATTGGCAATGGCTTCTTCCAAGGCTTCTACACAAAATGAGCTGTCCAAAGTATTAGAAAGTCTCCAAGCCAGTACCATACGACTGGCCCAATCCATAACGGCAACCAGGTAACAAAATCCCCTGGCCATGGGAATATAGGTGATATCCGCACACCAAACGTGATTGGCCCGGGTAATTTGAATTTCTCTCAGAAGATATGGATATTTTACATGTTTCGGGTTCATCCATGACAGCTTCGGCTTTACATACAGGGCTTCGATTCCCATCCGCCACATCAGGCGACGAACTTTGTCACGGCCTACGTTGTAGCCTCTTGACCATAGCTCATTGCGGATGTTTCGGCTCCCGTAAAACGGATACAGCATATGAATCTCGTCGATCTGACGAATCAGTTCTCGATCAGTTTCGCTTAGAGGAACCGGCTTATAGTAGATTCCGGATCGGTGTAAATCCAGAATATTGCATTGTTGCGTGACAGGCAATTTATCTTCTCTATCGATTATCGCTTGGCGCTCGAAGAGAAGTTCTCCTATGTGGATTTTCTGGCCATGATCCTTCAGGATGAAGTTGCCAGAAGAAGTCAGAGACGTTTTGCTCTGGCTCTCCGCCGTGCCAGTTTCCGCAGTCAGAAAACCCTCGAAGAGTTCGATTTTACATACAACCCCGGTCTCAACCGCGCGCTTATCACAGATCTGGCTTCCTGCCGGTTTATCGAAGAAAGAGTCTGTGTCCTGATTGTTGGTCCCTGCGGTACGGGAAAGAGTCACATTGCCCAAGCGCTGGGGCATGCAGCAATCCGTGCCGGGCATGATGTTTTGTTCTCCACAGCCGACCGGATGTTGACTCAGCTTCACGCGGCCAGGGCAACCAACAGTTATGAAAGGCAATTCGCCAGATTCGTCAATATTGATCTGCTCATTATCGATGATTTCGGTCTGAAACCACTCAAAGGAATCCAGGACGAAGATTTCCACGAGTTGATTTCCGAACGCTATGAACGCAAAAGTACACTGATTACTTCCAATCTGGATATTCCGGAATGGGCAGAGGCTTTCCCGAATCGCATCCTCGGGGCGGCCACGGTTGACCGGATTCGGCATGGCGCTTACAAAGTTGTTCTCGAAGGACAAAGTTATCGGGCAGAGTCGCCAAACCCTCCACAATCTAATTTGCAGGGCCAAAAAGCAGAGAAAAATAATCCGCAAAAGGAGGTGAAAAAGATGATTTAAAAGGGGTGTCCGAAACCGTTTTTTGAGCACTTTGCACTGGCTCCATTACGGCGAATAACCCTGGCTCGATTATGGCGGCTATTGACACAGGGTTTTATACTTGCTCAACTCTTCTTGAACATCAAACGATAATTTCATGTTAAATCCTCCTGTTTATTCTGGTTTTATCATTAATCCTAATTAAAACCATTTACACAGTTAGATTTACACTCCCCTTCAGGTCAATTAATCCTTATTTACTGTAATCCTTACTCTGCTAAACGTTTAATTATTATATTCTCCTGTTTCTATCGGAAAATGAACCTTTCGGAGATAGTTTCACCTTTAATGAATTCACGTTTCCCATCAATGGTAATATCCCCCTCGTAATTCGCAAGGAATCGCCAGTTAAACATTTTAAACTCATTTAATTTGGGCAGAGGGTTATGCTCCGCAATGCTCTTGGTCTCCAGTCGGCAATTCAGTTGCAGATCGTTGCCGTCATATTTTAAAGATATAATTTTGGGGTACGTATCCCCCGTTTGCGGTTCCGTATCTTCTTTTTCGACGGTAAAACTATACTGGTACGTTGCTAACAAAGTCGATTTATCATCGGCAATATAAAGGCTGGGCAGCCAGCTTTCATCAAGAAGCTGGGTATTAGAATAAATAATGGTATATTTAGGATCGTTCAGGCGGCCCCAATACCACCCTTTGAATAAATCGTAAAGATCCGTATTTCCCCAGTTGTGGTCATGGTAGCCATTTCCCTGGACCTCTATTACCTTGTCTTTGATGAACAATTTCCCTGAAACCTTGGCCCTTGGGCATGCTATGATCCATCCGGCAATAGTATTGTTTGTACCTGCGGGAACCATTAAACCATCACCATGCTTCCAGCCAGGCACTGTGCCCTCAAAGGTCAACTCACAACCAATACCTTTGCTGTGCATAGCCATTTTGTAAATCGTACCTTCCTGCTTCAGATAACTGCTGCCCATTTTGACGTCGCATATTGTTTCACTGGCATGGCAATTCTTGGGGTCTATAGCTTCCATACCGACGTACCGCTTGCCCTCCGGAGTATAAATAAAAATCTGAATTGTCGGAATATGCGGCTTAATAAATTGGTTAAGCCAGTGCCAGGTGAGAACACAGGAATAACCGTTATCAAAGCGGCCATCAAGATACCACCATTCAGAATAATCCGAATTACTTAACGGATGCAATCCATCATCACGATCTGTATAAGTCGAGGCCGGTCTTTGCATGCTGGCATTTCCTCCTTAAAATTGATGATAATACTTTCCGTCAGTATCGCCTGATATCCTATTGAATAGCTACTTCTACAAGGTTAAAGCAATCGTTAATTTATAAGAAGTTGCTTTTATTGCGTGGCAGTATAGGAAGCGTAGTTTTGCCTGTCAAGGAGATTATGGTCATACCCAAGTCTTCTTTTTTACCGATCTGAAGCACCATTCTGCTTCACCGCTTCTTTAAACGCCTTTGCCGGCTAAATATCGGAATAATTCTGTTTTGCCTCACCAGTCTTGGGATTCCTTTTCTGGCGTGCTTTTCTTTGGACATTAAGTTTCATAATATTGATCTTGTCTGATTCCTCATAGAATGACTTTCAGCCCCTCCAGTTCTCTATAGCTAAAGATATAAAAAAATAAATTTCGTGATATATTGAATTCTAATAACCGAAGGTGTATGACAACATCTAACTAAACAGGTCATTTGTAATATTGATAGGTGATTATTGTGGAATCACATACTAGTAGAAAACAGAATGTAATAATTGGGAGGTAAACACAAAATGTCTGAAGAAGAATTATTGGAGATTGCTGAAAAGATGGGCTATGACCAAAAGAATACTGAAGAATTCGAAGAGCTTAAAGCGCAAATTGCGAAAATGGATCTTTGGGACAGATCAAAAGTTCTTTTCTTCGGGGAGGCTTGGCAAAAGCATTGATCACCAAACTGCCTTTTTCCATGACCCGCCAGCAAATGTTCCATTAAATTTGTAATTCAATTATATTAACAATTTGAATTTATTACGTAAAGTGCTGTAGTATATTTAAACAAGGGATATTATTGCGTTTTCGTTAAACAATAGAATACAAAGGGAAATTTTCGATAATTGGGGATATGAAAAACAATGAAAATAGTTAAAATGACTGTGACATTAATATTTTTTCTAATGGTATGCGTATCAAACATATATTCATATACATATGCATACGATTTTGGTATCAACGTTACAATCAATGACAATAGAAGTAATACCGGCAGTAATGACGGGTATTCATAAACCAATCCCAAAGAACATGGTTGGTGGACAACTGGAAATGGTCAAGGTGGAGAGGATCAGGAAGTTGAACCCGGAATGTCGCCTTTACAAAAATGGGACTTGGAAGGTTTCTTCCTGAAAGATGGAAAATATTTATCCATAATCGGCGGCTTTGACTTTAAAAACGGCGTAGACGGCATAAGATCTGGTTCTATTTTTATAGATGTTAACGGTGACGCTCAATACGGCAACACTGCCAATGCTTCCGTGCCAAACTATGGATATGAATATGCCATCGACTTGAACTTTAATAATTCGCAGTATAATGTGTATCAAGGATCATGGACCTGGGATCCTGTTATCGAGCGGCAAAATATTCCTTACTCGAATCCCTGGCGTTATCGAGGTGGCGGTGACTTTGTTACGTCGGGTAGTTTTGTTTATATGAGTGGATTATCTGATAGTGATGTCGGTGGCTTTCTCGGTGGCAATCATTATGCTCTTACAGGCTTTGATCTTTCATTTTTACCTGCGGGATCAACTTTCATTGCCCATTTTACCGAGGAATGCGGTAATGATAATTTAATGGATGACGGCACAACAGTCCCGGAGCCGGCCACCATGCTTCTTCTTGGTCTTGGCCTGATGGGAATTGCGGGTATCAAAAAAAAGATTAAAGTATAACAGCAGTTTATAATTTATAACTATCAGCAGCAAGGCAGAGTCAATTCAGCTCTGCCGTTTTCTTTTTTCTATCATTTAGCTTTGCTTTCACCTTCATTAGCTTTCCGGCATGAACCACTTGCACCGGATGGTAAGACAGCTGATATGATCTTTCCGGGCCTCTTCAGCTTCAGGGTTTTCTTGACACCCGTCACGACTTATTCTATAATTTCACCACAAAAAAGAGATTCTCATCAAGTATTTTACCCCCAAAAGATTTTTTACATATTTGTCGTACACGACAGAGTAATTAAAGAAATTAATTTTCTCAATAATAATGAAAGGCTAGATCATGGAAGAAGTATTATCAGCCTGCACGATCGTGATGAATATTCCCGTGGCCTGGGGCGAGATGGACGCCATGGGGCATGTAAACAACATTATCTATTTTCGTTATTTTGAAAGTGTTAGAATTTCTTATTTCCAGAAACTGGATCTTCTCAGCTACCAGCGCGACTTCGGCATCGGCCCGATTCTGGCCTCAACCGAGTGCCGGTTCAAGATGCCCCTGCAATATCCGGATACCGTCATTGTGGGAGCAAAAGTACTGAGCATTGAAGAAGATCGGTTTGTCATGGGCTATGAAGTCTTCAGCACCAAGCACAAAAGAATCGCCGCTGAGGGTGAAGGTGTGGTCGTCACCTATGATTACCGCAACAATAAAAAAGTTCCTATTCCCGATACCCTTCGAGCGAAGATTGTCGAGTTGGAAAAGATAGAGAAGCTTTAAGGTTCCAAGATTCAAGGACAACAATGAAAGGCATACCTCACTCGTTGCTCCTGTTTTCTTTTGACTATGTCCTGTGTGCAGGAATTTACTTCTGCTGCTTCATCACTGATACCTTTCATATCCTTTTGGAAACCAAGTGTGTTCGGCGGTAAAACGTTACTAGATACGGTCGATGATTATTAAATAATATAAGGAGATGTGTTATGAAATTTGCCATAGCGCCAAATGTTCATTGGGTAGGTAAGATTGATTGGGAACTCCGCAAATTTCATGGGGAGGAATATTCCACTCATCGCGGTTCATCCTATAATTCCTATCTGGTTCAAGATGAAAAGATTGCACTAATTGACACAGTCTGGATGCCTTTTGCCAAAGAGTTTGTGGCCAATTTGGCTAAAGTCATCGATCTGAATAAAATTGATTACATAATTGCCAATCACGCCGAAATGGATCATTCGGGCGCACTGCCGGAACTGATGAGCCATATTCCCGATAAGCCGGTTTATTGTACAGCCAACGGTGTGAAGTCTCTCACTGGCCATTATCATAAGAACTGGAATTTTCAGGTGGTCAAAACAGGCGATAAACTATCTTTAGGCAAAAAAGAACTGATTTTTGTCGAAGCCATGATGCTGCATTGGCCGGATTCAATGATGACATACCTTACGGGCGACGCAATTTTATTTTCCAACGACGCATTTGGCCAACATATTGCGAATGAACATATGTACAATGACCTTGTTGTGCAATCCGAGCTCTTTGAGGAGGCGACAAAATATTACGCCAATATCCTGACACCGTTTTCGCCGCTGGTGACAAAAAAGATTAATGAAGTGATCGCGCTGAACCTGCCACTCAATGCCATTTGTCCCAGCCACGGTGTTATCTGGCGCGACAACCCATTGCAAATAGCACAAAAATATCTGCAATGGGCGGCAGACTATCAGGAAAATCAGATTACGATTATTTATGACACTATGTGGAATGGTACGAGGATAATGGCTGAAAATATTGCTCAAGGCATCAAACAAGCCGACGACAAAGTGACGGTAAAGCTATATAATATTGCCCGCAGCGACGTCAACGATGTGGTGACGGAAGTCTTTAAATCCAAGGCGATTATGCTCGGCTCGCCCACGATCAACAAGGGGATTCTCAACGCCATGGCGGCTTTTATCGACATGATTACCGGGCTAAAATTTAAAAATAAAAAAGCGGCGACGTTCGGTTGCTACGGCTGGAGCGGGGAAGCGGTTAAAATACTGGGCGAACAACTGACTAAAGCAGGCTTTGAAGTCACCAGCGACGGCCTGAAAACGATGTGGCAGCCGAGCGAAGAAGCAATTAAACAGGCAGTTGATTTTGGGAAACAATTTGCGCGGAAATAGTACTTATTAAGAGCGCGGGGGTTGCAGTAATAGTATTTGCAGACGCTATCAGCCGGCTGTCAATGGCGATCATTAAAACTGCTTTTGGCTTTGCGGTTCTGAATCAGAATCAAAGCTGTCCCCAAAATTCCGGCAACGACGAGTCCATAGTCTTGAGGGACGCGCAAGTTGACCGCTGCGCTCATACCGATAATAGACCAAAGAAAAGGAATGACTAGCAGATAGCCGGGCACCGATTTTGTCGTCCACAGCAATATTCCCAAAGTGAAAATAGTTGTCGGGCAGGGAGCGACGCCGAACATTGGGGCTCTGGGGTAATTATGGCCGAAGCTGATGCCCAGAAGAGGATAAATAACCATAGCATAAAGAATGAAGCACGCTCCGATTATGGAGAGCGGCTTTAAAGTAAACCTGAAGGCGAGTTTCCCGAAGATGACGCCGAGTATTATAAAGAGCAAACCTTGAAGAATATAGAAAATTCCAAAAATCCAAGCTGCTGAATTGATCGCACTAAAATGCATTATATGGTAAAACGTACCCATCCAAATCCAGAACAGAGCAAGGATACCGGAAATAACTCGTGCCGAAAGGTTACTATCACGGAAGGCTAGGATAAGCACAACGACACCTAATATATAAGCCAGAATTTGGACAGGCCAGATAGCGGTATTGTATGTTCCGAAAATGTCAAAAAACTGCTCAACGGTAAACGGTATTTTCATAGTGCTCCCATGCTTTCAATTCTCTTGAGTACATTCTCCAGAGAAGCAAATTTCGTTCTTCCCTTTGATAAAGACTCAACATATCAAAATATGCGAAAAAAGCTAGACGATCTTTTTCTCGCATTTATAAACTTCAATCGTTAAGTGTGTCAGCTCCTGAATATTTTTTAAGCGCGTTTTATATTCTTCAATTGTATGTTTTCCACTCATGACTAAAGATATTATGCAAGCGTATTTATTTTGTGCAACCTGCCAAATATGCAAATCACTTATTTTTGTATCGCCATCAGATTCTATTTCTTCTTTAATCTCTTTGGCTATCGGTGAATCCATTTCACGTTCAATCAGAATGTTGGCTGTATCTTTCAGGAGCAATACGGACCAGCGTATTATCAAAAACGCACCAACAATTCCCATAAAAGGGTCGAGCCAATTAAAATTCAAATATTTTGCCCCCATCAAAGCAACGATTGCCAGCGCTGAAGTTAAAGCGTCCGCCACAACATGCAGATATGCCGATTTTTGATTTAAGTCCTGATGATTGGAATGATCTGCATGCTCATGCGCATGTTCTTCTGCGTGGAGAATCACCGCACAAATCAAATTTACCGACAATCCCATCACCGCGACAAATAATGCTTGATTATATTGAATGCTCAATGGATTTATAATTCTTTCCACTGAAGTAAAGATCATCAGAAGTCCGACAATCCCCAGGACAATGGCGCTGGTATACGCGCCGAGAATTTCAATTTTCCATGCTCCGAATGTGAACCGGTCGTCTTTTGCATATTTCCTTGCTAAGATATATGCAAGCAGTGATAGGCCCAGAGCAAATGCATGAGTTCCCATGTGCCATCCGTCAGCAAACAGTGCCATCGAATTTGTCAGCCAGCCAAAAATAATTTCGGCAACCATGGTGATAAACGTGACGATGACTACGATAAGTGTTCGTTTCTCTATGGTTTTTTTCTCTACATTGAAAACATGTTGATGTTGCCACAGCTCGATTTGTTCATGATGCATTAGCTTCTCCTATTTTAAATTAAGAAATCCATCAAAGATTTTTCGAAATTCGATTAATTCGTTTTCCAGGGCTTTATCCTTATTCTTATTGAGCACACAATGGTCAAAGTGGTCTTCCAGCAAGATTTTTGTTGCTTTGTTTAATGCAGCTCTAACAGCTGATAACTGTAAGAGAACCTGATCACAAGGTTGATCCTCTTCAAGCATCTTTTTTATGCCTCGAATATGGCCTTCAATCCTGGATAATCTTTTTACAATCTCGTCAGAATGTTCATGTGTATTCATTTTCATATCCTATCCCCCCCGAGGGGATGTATTAAAGCATGCTGCTATAAATGTCAACTGCTTTTCTGCAGATTTTATGTGCCAGGCCTTAATGTGGATATATTAATTCGAGTATTTCCTTTCTTGTTCTTTAACTTTTAAACATACTGTTGACGTAAATAGTTAAAAATGTTAGCAAGCCTTCACGAGCGGACGGGTTCAACCCGGCGTATGCCGGGTATCCGGCACATACCGGATGCCTTCACGATTTTTCCGCCAGTTTTTCGCAGGCATTGCCCCCCTGTCGTTGCCGTTAAAGGGAGCTTTGCAATTTTGCACTACACATCGCGCCCATGGCTCAGCTGGATAGAGCGCCAGACTACGAATCTGGATGTCGCAAGTTCGAATCTTGCTGGGCGCACCAGTAAAATCAGGGGGTTAGAGATTCTTCTCTATCCCCTTATTTTTTTGCGTAAAATTTTGTGGATTTTTCAACCTGTCATTTTCTTGATATTATTGAAATTAATTTCCAATGGATAATTCCGGCTCTGTGATAAAATAACCTCCTGGGTGCCGTTATCATTGCTGTGATTGCCCAGCGTGGGGCATGGGTCCGTCCGGAAAAGTTCTTCAAGCTATTAAATGCTTGATTTTTTCACCAGATAAAGGCTTATTCAAGTCAGCAGAATAACAGTGACCGGTATGTTTTTCAGGGGGTCCTCAAAATGGCCGATCTTCTTGACTTTATGATGTAAAAAATTCGAGGCAGATTAAGGCAGGCAAGCTGGAGGAGATATGCAGGATAGCTATGTAAAACTGATGGAGCGGATGAATAAAAATGATATCAAACATCCGGTGACGAATCCTATGCTGGATGCTCTGAGGGTTCTCTATAATGAAGAACAGGCCGCATTAATCGGGGATTTTCCTCTGGGCGCCCATACGTCCCAAGAGCTCTCCGGCCTGCTGCGCAGGGATGAAACGGTCCTGGATCAGATGCTGAAGGAAATGTCCGCGCAGGGATTAATCTTTGAAGCCGGCAGAAAAAACGGAGATAAAGAATATTCTGTTCTTCCCTTTGAGCCGGGCCTGATGGAAATGCAATTGCTCAAGGGAGAGGACAATGAGCGGCAGAGAAAAATGCTCAACCTGATTGGCAAGGCCCATGCTGAAGAAAACGCGATCTTAGCGGAAATACTGAAGCAACCCGAAAGAGTCCGGGAAGAATATTCCAGTCAGATCGGCCGAATTATCGGTGTAGAAGAAGTTATTGCAGCGGACAAGCAGGTTGTTTCCTGGGACAAGCTGAGCAGCATCGTTGAAAATGCAACGTCCTATGCTGTGGGAGAATGCGGCTGCAAACACGGCAAGAAGCTCCTTGGCTATCCCTGCAAATCGGAGGCTCCTTCCAAGTGCTGCGTATGGTTTAACAAGACGGCCGATTACCTCGCGGACAGGGGGTATGTAACGCGCATTAACAAAGACGAAGTTTACACCCTTTTCAAGATATGCCAGGAAGCAGGATTGGTCAATTTTACAAGCAATCTGGCCGATACGGAAACCGTTGTAGTATGTAATTGCTGTAAATGCTGCTGCTCCATGTTGAGAAAGGACAGGATTATTCGTAAAGCCGGAATTGATTATGGCATTACGGCATCGTCGAATTTTCGCTCATTTGTGAATGAAGAAACTTGTGTCGGCTGCGGAACATGCGTTGATTTCTGCCAGATGAAAGCCCTGAAGTTGATCGATGATAAGCTGAAGATAGATCCAAGATTCTGCCTGGGCTGTGGAATTTGTGTTAAAAAATGCCCCACAGAAAGCATTTCCCTGGTTCGTATCTCCAGTCATACCGGACGCATTCCGGAAATACCGCTTGTTGGCGCAGGTGTTTAACAACTGAAGGGAGAGGCAATTTGATTGATCAACCGGAGAGGGAAAAATTATTGAAGTCCAAAATTTTCTGGTTTCTTGTAATCATTATTATTTCTTATTCTCCGGCGATTTGTTTTTCGGAACAACCTAACCCCAAAATATGGAAGTCGCTGGAATATAATTCCTATTACAATATAAAAATTATTACGACAGCATCGGACACTAAGTTAGTCTGGACTTATAAGGCGGCAACAAATATTACCAGGGATAAGAGGATCGAAGAAGTAAAAAGATATGACTTAGAAAGATCCATACAATACCAGCAATATTCCCATGAGGTTATTTTGTGGGAAATTGATTGTAAGAACAGACTCTGGAGGTTAAAAGATATTATTGATTTTAACAAGGATGAAAAGGTCTTGGATCGTTATTCATTTAACAATAGTGGCTGGGAAGGTATTATACCCAACAGCATGATAGACTTATTATATCAAAAAATTTGCGTAACGCCGAAGATACCATTGAAAAAGAAGAGATTCTAAGTTTATTTGCCGTAAAGATAAAAAACGATCAAGGCATCATTCTATGAGCAGGAATTTTCCGGTGATGATCATACTTATCTGTTTATTTTTACTCTACCCGCAAAGCATATATTCCTCTTCGGACAAAGAGGATGAGAAATTACGGGAGCAATGCAGAATTCAGAGTGAGGAAAGATTCAAAGAAACATATGGGAATGAAATTACCATCAATGAAGAAGGGTCAGGAGTCAATAGTTATCAAAAACATTATAACAAGAAACTGAAGAAATGTTTCGTTGTATTTACCACAAATGATTTTACACAGAACAAAATAAAACGGACGCAAAAGTTTTTGTTTAGTTTAGACGACAATAAGGAATACGGATTCTTTCAAAGTAATGGAACTTTTTTTTGCAAGGTAATGAAAAGGAAGTGTAAATCTGAGGATGAATGGGACTTGCTTGTAAAGCCTTATCTGGAAGAATAAGCGGAAAAGCCTTTTCTTGCTGCCGCCGTCATCGTTGAGGACAATACCGGCGCAAGAGCAGCATCTCTCGCACCTGTGATTCCTGCCTCGTGCAGCAAGAAGAAACCCCCTTAAAGCGTGTGCTTAAGGGGGTTTCCATATATAAACAGATCATGTTTTTATTGGCGGAGGTTAAACATCCTTTTTTTGTTTCCAGGCTTCCTGGTAGAGCCGCATGATGCAGAGGAAAAGGGCCAGCAAGAATAAACCCAGCATGAAGTTAGGGGCTGTTCCCAGAATCTCATCCAGCAAGTGG
>PHBK01000007.1 GCA_002840565.1 Deltaproteobacteria bacterium HGW-Deltaproteobacteria-12
TACAAGATAATAAAAGCTGCTGGGAATTTCGAAAAAAAGGTGGTGCCCCTTTTTCGCTGTTTCCTTTAATAAAAAGTTAAAAGAAATTGAACGATATGTAAAATGAACAACCGCGCCCAACGCCTGTTTTGTGGTCAGTTTATAATTGACTCAAAACGACGCCTTGACTATACTCTCTTCCAGGAGAAGCATGTTCTCACCAATCGAAGAGGAAAGCCCGATGCCGATTTTTCGCCAGAATAATAAAGAGGTCTATTATGAGTTTACCGGAAACGGCAAAGGACCGGTCATTGTGTTTGTCAACGGCCTTACGCAAAGGGTTATGCACTGGAAGGTTTATCAGGAGTATTTTAATAAGATTGGATACCAGGTGCTGCTCTTTGATATGATTGGGCAGGGACAATCCTTAAAGCCAGCCCTGTTTATAGATTTTCAGGCTCATGAAAAAGACATTGCTCTTTTATTAGACTACTTGAAAGTAAAAAAAGCTTATATTGCCGGAATTTCGTTTGGCGGAGCCGTGGTTTTAAGATTTGCTATTGATTACCCGGATCGTATCAGCGGGATTATTCCGATAAGTACTTTCAGCGAAATGGATGATAAATTGTTTTTAGTGGGGGCTAATCTCTATGAAGGGATGATGCAGATTGGTTTTGAGTATCTGGTAAAGCTGTTTTCCATGTATAATTTTTCCAATGATTATCTTCACAAAATTCAGGATAATTTTCAGACCATGATTCGGGACAGTTTTTCCAACAACGATGTCTATGCTATTCAGAATTTAATGGAGTCACTATTGCAGTTTAAAAACTTTACCCCCGAATTAAAAAAAATCACGGCGCCGACTTTGATTATGAACGGGGAATTTGACGCCCTGACGCCGCGAAGTTATCATGAAAAATTGAGAATAAACATTACAAACTCAAAATTAATCTTGATGCAACATGTTTGCCATGCTTTTACCATCGAGATACCGGAGATTGTCAGCCGCGTGATTACCGATTTTATAGAACAGGTAGAGAAGGGAACCTGGCAGGGAGACCAATCTGTATTAATCGCTACCGATGATCCCCTGTCCGCAAGGCTGTTTTACCCGTGCGAGGGCGACCATACGCGGAATATTCCCATTTTTAAAAAAGCGGGATCAACGAAAAAGATAAACTTACAAAGTAAGAAAAAAGCGGCAAAGAAAAAAAGCTCTCTAAAGAATCCTGCCGGTCAGGCATAGAAAATATTGTCCAGGTTCTGATGATGGAAAATTATCGCGATATAAAAAAAGAAGCCATAGATTTTTTTGCCGCTCAACCATTGACCGACGAAATGGAAAGTATGATTGCGATGTTTCTTTTAAACATAAAAACATCCAATCTCATGATTATTTCCCGGTTGGAAACCTCTTTGATAGACCTGAGAATATTTAAACACCTGCAAAATCAGTTTTATCGAGATTTAGAATATTCTCAATTGCTGGCTAGGACGACCCGCTGGACACTGAATCCCTTGGTCTATTCTAATCTAATGTTTTTAGGGACAAAACTTTGGAATGAATCTGAAATTTATGAATGCATCAATTACTTTAAAGAACCGGTCATCAGATTTTTTAAATACCTGGCCTTCAATCATGCCCTGGCGGCAGACATCCGGTTCATTCCCCTTTTCCCGGCTACAACTAAACTGGATACTCCCTTTTTACAAACACTATATGAAATAGAACTGAATAATAACCGTTCTATTCAAACTCAGATTGTTTTTCTTAAAAATATAGAAGTTCCGGAGTTGAGCATTGAAAAAAAGCAACAGATAGTTAATGATGAAGTAGATAAAATCAATAAGTTTTTTTATGATTTTCTTTCACAGTTGATCAAGAAATATTCGAAATAAATAGAATAGAATTCTTTTAGAGTCGCTGGCCGTTGATTTCCAGAAAGAACATCAGGGAAAAAGTCATTCGCGGACGGCAACGACACGAATCAATTTTTGCCCATAAAATACTCAACAAACATCTCCGCCAGCCCGGCGGGATTCTCCAAATTCATGCAATGTCCGATACCGGGTAAAATCTTCAATTCACAGTTGGGCATCTCCCTGGCCATTTCTTCCAGATCACTGCGGGAAATCCATACGTCTTTTTCACCCCACAGTATCAGGTGTTGATGAATTATATTTTTCTGCTTTTTCTTCAGTTCACCTGTTTGATGCTCTCTGGTCAGGTTGATCGGTGTGCCAAACCAGATGCCGTCACTGAGCACTCTGGTCTTATCCACAATCAGCTTAAACAAATCCCTTTGCTCCGGCGTGGCGGTATCTCGGAATTGCGGAATCTGGCCCGTCTGCATGGATTCCGGAGTGAACAGCGACGGAGACGTGCCCGCCATTATCGAATAGGCAAATTCGTAATTTTCCTTCATCGACCGGAAAAGCCCGATGCCTTTTTCATCGAAAAAAACGGAAACGGGCGCAACAGGATCAAGGCAAAACACCTTGACGAACATGGCGGGTTCCATGAGCAGCATTCTTGTACAGATAATGCCGCCCGTCGAATGATTTGCCAGACAGCACTTTTTAATCCCCAGTTTTCTGGTGGCGGCAATCATATCGCCTGCGTGCTGAGTAATGGAGTAATTGCTGTAATCTGCCGTAGGCGAAGGCTTGTCCGAATCCCCGCAGCCTCTCCAGTCAAAAGCAAAAACATGAATGTCCTCGGGAAGTCGCGGCCAGACCAGGTTCATCCAGTCTAGGCAGCCTAAGTTCCCATGAATAAAGACAACAATATTATCGCCTTTGCCGAATTCTACATAATTTAAAGCAACATTCCCTGCTGATATCCGTGGCATATTCTCCTCTGATCAAAAGCCGGGGAATCGTTTTCACAGACTGCCTGCCGGTGAAATCATCTTAACTGTCTCGTCATCAAAAATCCGGACGTCATCTCTGCCCTGCGGCAAGTCGGATTATTTCAGGTTTTAATAAATGTGATCGGTATGTCCAGGCAACTCGGCCGTGGTATGCCGAATAAAAAACTCCCCCATTGAGCCTTGAGTTTATTGCCTTCTCTCGTAAATATAGCAGGCAGTATATCTCCGGCAAGAAAGAAAGGGATATTTCCGCAGGTTTTGGTAAGATCAAAAGTCATTTGATGTCTGACCGGTTCGAAGCTGACGGAGACATTTCCCGATATTTCGAAGAAACCTGTCGGGCTTAAAACATTTTTCCCTTTTATAGTGAAGGTGCCGTCAGGAGTTATTTCCAGCTGTCCTTCCGTCCACCCGGCTGCTGCGCAGAATCCGAGGTCCTGAGCCTTCCAGACGCCCGTTAAGTATTCCGGGATGGCGCTTAATTGCACGGCCCGGTCATACGTTGGAGCATAGGTGATATGAATCGGTGGATCAGAACTGTTCACTTTTGGGCAATTCAGCTTCAAGAACGTATTATTAATATTGATCCGAAAAATTCCCTGGCGCTTTCCCGGACCGTCTGGCCCCTCGGTTTGATGAAGGGTGATGGCGGATGCGGGAGTGCCTGGATGAATGGTATAGGTTCCCTTGATTGGTTGATTTCCTTCTTTTCCCTCATAAGTACCGTTTGCGTTGAATGTAATAGCGTCGCCTTTTTTCGGGCCTCCGATGACGATCCAGGAACCGACAGGTATTTGCGGAACCGGGTCCGGCGGCGCTTTTCCCAGAGAGCAGCTATCTGCCTTCCCTTCGAAAAATGCCAGACTGCAGATAAATGCTTCTGCGGAGTCGCGCAGTCCGAAATGGCCGTGACCTTTGATGACTCTATTGTCCGCGCCCTTGAGCTGCGGCGAATTTTCAAAGAAAAGAAAAAACTCATCATCGGGGCCGCTTATGGTCATGTACTTTGTCTCGCCATACGTTTCCAGACCGCCCGGATTGCCTGTATTGAGATCCTGGAGAAATTGCGCTCCGAGAGTATTGATTTCCGGGGATTGTTTGAATATCTGCGCCTGGGTCAGCGTAAGATCAGCCGCCGGCAGGCCGTGATTGCCGCCGGAGATAAGAACGGCATGCTCAACCGTCTTATGACCATCCATGAACTTGATGTAATGGCGGGAGACCGTGCAGCCGAGCGAATGAGCAACAATGTTGACTTTTTTCGCGCCGGTCTTTGCCAGAACATCATCAATGAATCGTTTTACCTGATGGGCATAGTGCTGATGAGTCTCATTTTGCGGCGGTTTCATGGTGATGGCAAATAGTTCATTTTCGGAATATCCCTGCTCTTTAAAGCGCTGAAGCTGCATCTTCCAGCCGTCAGCGCTATCACCATTGCCATGGATAAAAACAACAGGATATCGATTGCCCATAAAGCCTCCTTAAAATGCCGGCTTTGATCTGCCCGAAGAAAGAATCCCTATTCACCGGCGCACCTATGCAATAATATAAAGGAAAAGACGCCCTTAGTCAATGAAACAAAGAGGACCGTTGTTTGACATTGACAAACCGGCGGCAAAAGCGTTAACTGCTGACAAATATTTTATAATTACTAATTTTTGCTGGCCGTAATTATCTCTTTATTATGGACGTAAAAAAAGACTGGCAACAGTCCTACCAAATATCCTCTAAAAAACAAGACTTTAAACTGATTGTTTACCTGACGGGTGAATTCGGTCTGAAGAATCTTTCCTCATTTTCTAACGAGATACTCAGCTTATTCCGGGAACAACAGATCCAGGCTCTGGATATCGACTTTTCCGCAATCACCTACCTGGACAGTGCCGCAGCGCTTTCCTTGCTTCAGATCCAGAAAGCGGCGACGGCGGCAAGGATTGATTGCTCTCTGATCAACCTGAATGATGAAACAAAAGGAATCTTCAGTGTAATTTACGAAAAAGCCCTGACACAACCACCATTAAAGGGCAAAAAAACTCACGAGGGGCTGGTGACTCAAGTCGGGGGGGCTTCATTAAATATTATCCAGGACGTCGAAAATTTTTTGACATTTACCGGTGAACTGCTGTCGGCAATGGCTTACACTGTCCTGCATCCAAAATCATTGCGTGCCAGAGATGTTCTTTTTTATATGAAACGGGCCGGCGTGGATGGCCTGCCGATTGTTGGTTTAATCAGCATCTTGATCGGGCTGATCCTTGCTTTTATGTCCTATTTACAGCTTCGTTCCGTCGGCGCCAACATTTATGTTCCTTCACTCGTCAGTTTTGCACTGGTTAAAGAACTGGGCCCGATCATGACCGCCATCCTGGTGGCCGGCCGCTCCGGGTCGGCTTTTGCCGCGGAAATCGGCACGATGGTGGTGAACGAGGAAATAGACGCCCTAAGCACGATGGGCTTTGATCCGGTCCGGTTTCTGGCGGTACCGAAAGTTCTGGCTGCAATAATAGTCGTGCCGGTATTGACGCTCTATGCCGATTTTTTCGGCATTCTTGGCGGATTAATAGTCGGTGTTACCGGTCTTGACCTCACGGCCACCACATACATTCTCCAGTCATTAAAAGCCATCAAGGTTTTTGATGTAGTGACGAGCCTGATTAAAGCAGCTGTTTTCGCCATGATTATTGCAGGAATCGGCTGCCAGAAAGGCTTTCAGGTGCGCTCGGGCGCGCAGGACGTAGGTAAATATACTACTTCCGCCGTCGTGTCGGCAATTTTTCTCATAGTGGTTGCCGATTCTATTTTTGCCATAATGTTTTATTATATGAGGTAAGAGAGCTTTGCATTTCCCGGAAAAGGATACGATTATCACTGTAGAAAATGCCACCGTTCGTTTCGGCAGCAATACGGTATTGGAAAATGTCAGTTTTCAGGTGAAGAAAGGAGAAATTCTTGTTATTGTCGGCGAAAGCGGCTGCGGTAAAACCACTCTCCTGAAAATCATGATAGGCTTGCAAAAAACCACGGCCGGCCGAGTTCTGTTTCGTGGAACAGACATAATGACCGCAGGAGAAAAGGAATTAAACAATTACCGGCAGAATATCGGGGTGCTCTTTCAGTCCAGCGCTTTGTTCAGTTCAATGACGCTGAAAGAAAATATTGCTTTGCCCCTGCAGGAATACACCAGTCTCGATGCCGCCACAATTGACTTGATTGTTAGAATGAAATTGGGCATGGTTAATCTCGCGGGCTATGAAAATCATTATCCGGCGGAACTCTCCGGCGGCATGAAAAAGCGGGCCGGCATCGCCCGGGCGATGGCTCTCGATCCGCAGGTGCTTTTTTTTGATGAGTTATCGGCCGGACTTGATCCGATAACAGCAGTCGAGCTGGATGATTTAATTATTAAAACCAACGAAGCCCTGGGAACGACTATGGTAGTTGTCTCTCATGAATTGCAATCTATCTGTAAAATAGCCCATAGAGTGATAATGTTGGATAAAACTGCTAAAGGCATCATAACCGAAGGCACTCCCGACGATTTGAAAACAAAAGCCACAGATCCGCGGGTGCGCAGCTTCTTTTTGCGGCAGGCTCCTGACGACAATTTCCAGGATAGGTCTTATGTCCGCTAAAAGTTCAAAATTTTTAATAGGTCTCTTTGTTATCGCCGGTTTGCTGATTGGCGCCGTTGTGATTATCTGGGTCAGTGCGGCCGATATGTTTATGAAAGGGGCAACTTATGTTTCCTACTTTGATGAATCGGTGCAGGGGCTGCAAACCGACTCTGCCGTTAAATACCGCGGCGTAGAGATAGGCAAGGTTGACAGCATAAAAGTTGCGCCGGATCACCGTCTGATCGAAGTGGTGATGAAAATAAAATTAGACGGCGATTTGCAGAATCAGATATTTTCCCAGCTGAGAACCGCCGGCATTACCGGTATAGTTTTCATTGAATTGGATCATCTCCGAGCGGGAGATAGGGTTGATTTTCAAACAGTTGCTTTTAGATCGGCGTATCCGATCATCCCTACCCGCCGGTCGGACATCAGCCGGTTTTTAGCCGATTCCGACAAAATAATGCAAAACATTAAGGAAATTGATTTTAAAGGGATATCCGTCCAACTGAAAAATACGACCAAAGCTCTGGAAACTTTTCTGGCCGGTGATCGGACTAACCGGATATTGAACAATCTGGAATCCATGTCCGTCAATCTCGACGAATCCGTGGCCAGTCTAAATAAGACCATTGCCGGAGGTAAAATTGACGGTGTCTTCAAAGAAACGACGGAAACACTGGTCAATGCCCGCCAGGTAATCGACCGCGCCAGGCGGGAAATTGAAGGGCTGAATATCAAAGAGCACACAACAAAGACCGGAGTGATTCTGGATACACTGGATCAAAGAACCAAGGCGATCACCCTTGACTTGCAGGATACGGCAGAAAACCTCCGGATAACATCGGAATATCTGCAAAAGTTGGCGGAAAGCCTGAACAACAATCCGTCGGAATTAATTTTCAGCCGGCCGGCACCACCCAGAAAAATTATGGAATAAGCCGTTGTGCAAAAAAACTTGGTCTTGCCATAACCTGATAACCTAACCACCTAAAGGTGGCGCGAGGTCACAAGACCGGCAGGGGTGGTCAAATAAATACGGAGAACGGCATAAGGAGCCATAACGAAATACAAAAAAGAACAAGTCATTTCGTAACGGCTCCTAACCAGGAGAAATTAAAATGGGAATTTATTCATTATTGATAAAGTGCTGCCGGCAAATATCAGTAAAAAGTTTGTTACTTTTATTGTCCTTTGCGGTTGTTGCCGGTTGTGTCGGCGGCGGCAAACCACAGGCACCGGTGGAAAATTATCTTCTTGATTATCCGGCGCCGACCTTCGAAAAACGAACCAAAATCGATGATACCATTCGGGTCAGTCGTTTTACGACAGCCACTGTCTATAACAATCACAGCATGATTTTTCGTCAGGATAATTATGCCCTTGATTCTTTTAATTATTCCCGCTGGGCGGTAAATCCCGCCGATATGTTGGGTGACAATTTGCTGCGCGACTTGCAGGCCAGCGGCTTTTTCCGAGCTGTTTTTCCCCGCTATGTTGTGGACGAAGGAAGGTATATTGTCCAGGGCGGCATCGAGGAATTTTTTCTGAGGATAGATAACAAAGGCAAAAGTGCCGTCATCAGTCTGGCAATAACACTGAAAGATACAAAACAGCGCGAAGCGGGCAAACGCATTATGTTTCAGAAAAGATACTCCCGGGAAGAAACGCTTCCTGAACAATCGCCGCGCGGTTACTGCCAGGCGATGAGTTTTGGCTGGCAGAAGCTTTCGCCGCAGATTATTGATGACGTTTACTCGGCTATTCAAAAAGCGGAAAACAAATAAAATTAACGGCGATAAAAAACTGATGAAAGAAATAAATATCCATACACATTCGCCTGTAGAAATGATTGACATTACAGCCGCCGTCAGCAAAGCGGTAAAAGAAGAAAATGTCCGGGATGGCTACTGCATCGTCTTTACAACTCATACAACCGCCGCTGTAACCATCAATGAAAATGCTGATCCGGATGTGCCCCGCGATATAATCAGCGCCCTGGAAAAAGCTGTTCCGCAAAATGCATCCTACCGGCACAGTGAAGGCAATTCCCCGGCGCATGTCAAATCATCACTGGTGGGGGCATCGGAAACAGTCTTAATCGAAAATGGCCGGCTGGTTTTAGGCACCTGGCAGTCCATTTTTTTCTGTGAGTTTGACGGCCCCCGCACACGAAAGGCATTCATCAAAACCATAAACGGATAATTGATTATTAAGTGGACACATATTAGATATTGGTGTACACTTCATGTCAATAAGTGGATAAAATCCGGGAGGTGAGTATATGGAGGTAAATATCAAAGAAGCCAGAGGCAAGTTCAGCAGCCTGATTCATCAGGTTGAGGAAGGTATGGAAGTTATTTTAACGCGTCGGGGAATAGAAGTTGCGCGCATGGTGCCTCCAGCCGGGAAAACAAAAAGACTGCCCAGCCTCAAAAAATTTCGGGCGGCAATAAAGATTTCCGGCAAACCCTTGAGCGAAACCGTCATCGAAGGCAGGCAAGAGGAGCGCTACTGATGTATTATATAGATACCAGCGTAATCGTCTCCTATTACTGTCCGGAAGCCCTTGCCGATAAAGCGGAAGCGTTTCTGTCCAAAATTGACAGGCCGAATATCAGCGCCCTTGCGGAAGTCGAGTTTTTCTCAGCACTTTCCCGAAAAATTCGGAATAAGGAAATGGATGCGAAAACAGCCAGAAAAATATCCGCAAAATTCCTTTCCCATATTGAAGGGAAATATTTCCATTATTTGCCGGTGACGGCCAATCACTATAGTCTTGCAGCCACCTGGATTTCCCAATTCACCCTGCCTTTGAAATCGCTTGATGCCCTTCACTTGGCCGTAGCTTCCTGTGAAGATTTTATTATTGTCACCCTTGATCATCAGCTGTATCAAAACGCCAGGAAACTTGATATTGAAGCAATAATGATAATAGAATAAGCTTGTTGCAGCAAGACAAAGAATGAGGAAAGCTGAGGGCATGCAGGGCTTTAAGGAAGCCTGGAAAATACGGCCTATCGGGGAAATGTCTGCCCTATCGCAGGTCCGCCATCTCGGGAAAGGTCGGTCTGTCGGTGAAATATCCGGCCGATCACAAAAGGTCGGGACAGG
Source organism: Deltaproteobacteria bacterium HGW-Deltaproteobacteria-12 (assembly GCA_002840565.1). Lineage (GTDB taxonomy): Bacteria > Desulfobacterota > Syntrophia > Syntrophales > Smithellaceae > MVRV01. The sequence continues at coordinate 9,584 of PHBK01000007.1, forward strand.
CAGCATCAGAAATAACCTTGCCCGGGATGCGGGATAATTTAAAAGAAGGTTCGGTAGGCAGGCATTCTCAAGCCTGTCACGTTTAGTTTTTTCCCCGATAGCCGGAGTTTTACCCTTTCAGAACAAACAGAGCGTCGGCGACGACCGGGTTTGCCCCGGTGAGGATCACGGGATTCAAGTCAATCTCCGCGATCTCGTTGTGGTTCAGGGCGATGAAGCCGAGCGACTGGATAATTGCGGCCAATGCGGTCCTGTCCGCAGCCGGCATACCGCGAATGCCGTCAAGGATGGCTTTAGCCTTGATGTCGTCCAGCATCTCCTCCGCATCGGCTGCGCTCAGCGGAGCCAGACGCAGAGTGTTGTCTTTCAGGATCTCCGTAAAGATACCGCCCAGGCCAAACAGAATGCAGGGATCGAATCCCGGGAAGCGGGTCATTCCGACGACCAGTTCCCGTCCGCCCGCCAGCATTTCCTGAACGAGGATGGGGACGTCGCGGCCGGCGGCCCGGCGGATGGAAGCGAAGGCGGCTTGCAGGTCTTCCTCTGTCCGCAGATTCAAAGCAATCAGTCCTTTTCCGGACTTGTGCATGATCTGCCAGTCGCAGGCTTTGAGCGCAACGGGATAACCGATAGCGGCGGCGGCAACCGTCGCCTCGTCGGAACTGAAGACGAGCATTTCTCTTGCAACGGGAATACCGTAAAGAGCCAGGATCCTCTTACCCGCAGCTTCGTCCAGGGCTTTCTGGCCGGCGGCGACGGCATTCCTGATGATCTTCTGAGCCTCCGGAGATGGCGGCGGCGGCGCAGGCCGGCTGAAGGCTTTGCGTCCGCGGATCTCCTTGTGCCGCAGCAGGCTCAGCATAGCCCGGGCTGTCTTTTCGGGGGCGTCGAAAACGGGGATGTTATTGTCTTCGTAGGTTTCTACGAAGTTGTCACTTCTGTCCAGGAAGGAGCAGATAAGCAGCGGCAGCTTGTATTTGGCGGGCAGCGCCATTGCCGCGGCGAGATTGTTGGGGAAGTTGGCGAGGAAATCTTCCAGAGGAAGATTGTTGAACAGCATAGACAGATGCGGGTAGACCTCCTTCATCCATCCCGATCTCATGGGGCCGTGGATGATCAGCCCGTCGATTTCTCCGCTCTTCAGCAGGATTTCCGGGATATGAATCGTCATCTGGTCCGTATCCATGTTAAAGGTCAGATCCACGGGATTGGCGCTGGAAGCATGGGGGGGGATGTATGGCCTGATCTGGTTTTGAACCTCTGCGGAAAGGGTCGGGACGGTGAGTCCGCCCTGCTCGGCCGCATTCGCCATGGCCGTGCCCGGTCCGCCGGAATGCGTGATAACGGCGATCCGGTTGCCCTGGAGCGGCGGCTGAGTTGCTGCCGTCCAGCCGTGGGCATAAAGGTCTTCAATGGAGTGAACGCGGATAATGCCGGCCTGCTTGAAGATGCCGTCATACAAAAAATCCGGTCCGGCCATGGCGCCCGTGTGGCTCAGGCCGGCCCTGGCTCCCGCAGTCGAGCCGCCCACATATTGAGCGAAAACAGGTTTATAGGGGGTAATCTTGCGGGCCTCTTCGATGAACCGCTGGCCGTCTCTGATCGATTCGACATACAGAGCGACCGCCCGGCTCTGCTCGTCCTCCCCCAGATAGCTCATTGCTTCGATGAGATCGATGTTGGCCTCGTTGCCGGTGCTGATGGCTTTGCTCAGGCGGATGCCGCGGTTGCGCAGGTAGGCTAAAGTCTGGGTGATATAGGTCCCGCTCTGGGAGGCAATTCCCAGAAGACCGGGGCGGCCATCAAAACGCATGACCGTCAGGTTAAGTGAAATGGCAGAATTCAATATCCCCATGCAGTTGGGTCCGACGAAACGGATTCCCCAGCGCGCGGCGGTCTCGTTGAGCTTAGTTTCCAGCCGTTTGCCTTCGGCCCCAACTTCCTTGAATCCCGCAGTGCAGACAATGATCCTTTTCGTTCCGATCCGGCCGAACGACTCCATCAGGGGAAAAACATGGGCCTGCGGGACAACGATCATGCCCAGGTCAGGCGTCTCCGGCAGATCCTCCGGCGAAGCAAATGCTTTCAGACCGATAACAGTTTTTTCCTGGGGATGGATAGGGTAAAGTTTTCCTGAATAACCGTCTTTAAGAGCGCTCAGAGCCTGCATTGTTCCCATTTTCAGAGGATTGTTGCTTGCACCGACAATGGCGATGGATTTTGGGTTCATTAGAGTATGCAGAGGATTTTCCGGCATGGTGGTTTCTCCTTCTTCCGTAAAAATAGGGACAGCCACGAAGTCCCTTATCATGGATGCAATGATTTTTCTAGATCAAAGCCAACTTGTTCAGAAAAGCTTCTACTTCGGCAAACACATTACGGGAGATCTCGCCTCTGACGATACCATGCTGATGAAAGTGAATCTCCCGATATACTTTGTTCGGCGACGAGATCCGGTCATGGATTTTTCTGCCGCTTTGACCATCCACTTTGGGATCATTGTCGGCCTGGATGATCAGCACCGGCAGGGACAAGGCGGGCAGTTTTTTATATACTTTTTTCATCAATGCCTTGACCTGCACGAAACTTCGGACGGGACAGCGGAAATAATTGATCTGCGGGTTGTCGGGATGGTTGGCGACAAAATCCCGGCGCAGGCATTTGATGCCCAGGCTGTGCAGAAACGAATTCCAATGGTCGAGGGGTTCGGCAAAGCGAGAAGAGATGCCCTTAAATTTAAAGGGAGCGCTGATCGAAATTACCGCCGCGAAAGCTTCCGGCTTGGTGATGGCCTGATGCAGTGCCAGGGCCGCGCCGGTGGAAAAACCGGCGACAACGATTTGCTCGCAGCAGCTCTTTAGAATGGCATGTCCGCGGTTTACGGAATCCACCCAGTCACGATAACTGCAACGGGCCAGATCCACAGCGGAGGTTCCGTGACCGGCCAGTCTGGGCGCATAAACCGTAAAACCCAGGGAATATAAAGATTCCGCCCACTCGCGCACTTCCTCCGGTGCGGCCATCAGACCGTGAATCAGGAGAACTCCCCGCTGCGTTGCGGCAGAATGAAGCAGGTATGGTTCTCCGATGGGACGGGGTTTTGTTTCCCCTGCCAGAAAATGTTTTTTATAAGCGCCGGCAAAAAGAAGGGATTCCCGCTGCATCAGGCGCTTACATTCGTCTGAGACTAACATCATTCCATACCAGGGGCTGATGCAGGAAGGCCGGCATCGGCGAAATCTTTCTTGCCATCAGACAACCTGACTTAAATATACTATGTAAATCATTGCGTAGTGAAGCCCGCCGCCAATCAGGACCATAATGTGAAATAGTTCATGAAAACTGAAAACACCTGGCACCAGCCGCGGTTTCTTTGTTGCATAGATTAAACCACCCAGTGAGAAAAAAACACCCCCGGCAAACAGCAGAACCCCCTGCGCAACTGTCATATAGGCCAGCATCTGCTTGATCGGGATGAACGCTAATCCGCCCATGATGAAATATATCAGGGCATATAGAACCCGCGGTGCACGGGGGAAAAACAGTTGCGAGACAAGGCCGAATCCCACCAGTCCCCATTGAATAGCGATCATGGACCAGCGCCAGTAACCCTCCAGAAACATATAACAGATGGGCGTATAGGTGCCGGCGATCATGCAAAAGATGGCAAAGCGGTCCATTCTTCTCCAGAAGGACAGCTCATTTTCCGCTTTCTTGAAGGCGTGGTATAATGAACTCGCTAAAAACAGAAAAACCACCGATATTCCATAGATGAGGGAAGTGATCAAAGCGGTGGATGAATAGCAGGCGACCAGCGCTAAAAATACAGTGCCGACGGCTGCCGCAATCGCTCCGGCCAGATGGGAATAGAAATTAAAATATTCTCGAATTTTTATTGCTATGGTTCATTCCTTCTTTCTTGAGCCGTTGGTTGGCCACCCAAAGGTAGATTAACGGCCTGATAAAAAGATACCAGATTGATCCACCGGTAAAACTTATACATGTTATGAAAGAATTCTGCCATAATTAATTTCTTGTCGGCGGATCAATTGTGCGCATAAACCCGCCCGGTTTCAATAAGGCCGGAACAAATTGCCATCATCGGGCGGCTGCTCTTCGCAATACGGCTATCATTTGTTGATGAATCCGGCCATTGGAAGCAAGAATATTCGGCGAGAGCATATTCCAGGAACTACCCGAAATTTCTGTTATTTCTCCGCCCGCTTCTTCGATCATTAAACGTGCGGCAGCCACATCCCATGGTTGGAGCTTCAGTTCCCAGAAGCCGTCAAAGCGGCCGGCGGCAACGTATGCCATATCCAGGGCAGCCGCTCCCGCGCGCCGGATGGCCTGCACTTCTTTTGCCATCCCATTGAAGTAATTGATATTATTTTCTTTGCTTTCCCTGATGTCATAAGGGAAGCCGGTGGCCAGCAGGCTTCTGTTCAGATCGAATGTTGTTGATACAGCCAATCTCTTGCCGTTTAAATATGCTCCCCTACCGCGCACCGCGGTAAAGGTGTCCCGGCGCGTCGGATCATAAATAACCCCCAATTCTACCAACCCGTCTTTTTCCAGGGCAATGGAAACACAAAAAACAGGGTAGCCATGAGCATAATTGGTGGTGCCATCCAGAGGGTCAATGATCCAGCGCAGTCTAGTGCCGGGAATCGCCGGAGATTCCTCGGCGAGAATTCCGGAGTCGGGAAAGTTTTGCCGGATTGCCGCAATAATTAAGCTTTCCGACATCTTATCGGCCTCCGTAACCAGATTAATATCGCCTTTGTATGATACAGCAATGGATTGATCAAATTTTTCCATTAATAAAGCGCCTGCTTCCTGGGCTAATTTCACGGTAAAGTCTTTCATTTCATTCATGGAAGAATTACTCCTGATGACAAGTATTGGGATTGTGCTTGTAATAAACTTTTGCCAGAATATAAAGGATTAAAATGGTTGGCTTTCTTTGATAAAAAGTTGCGCTTCACCGGAATAAATGCTAAACAACTCCAAATAAATATTTTTGTTAGTGATTCTAAGTATGAGTCCAGAAAAAGACACCCCTAACGATTTTTTAGGTCTGAAGGCACAAAGAGAAACTTTACGGCTGACGCTGCAAGATATCTCCGGTCTTACCCGGATCAGCCTGGTTAATCTGGAAGCCATTGAAAACGGTGCTTTTTGCCATCTCCCCGCTCCGATCTACTCGAAAAATTTTATTAAATCTTATGCCCGGGAGCTGAATTTGGACAGCAAGCCGATCCTCGATAGTTACGAAGCTTATCTGACTTCACTGCAAACCATCCAGGCACCACTGCCGGAAATGGAGCCGCCTCCCGAGCCTTTGATCAGGAGAATTGCTCCGTACAAAGTATCTATAGCGGCCGCCTCCATTATAATTGCCGTTATTGTTGTTACCCTTATTATTTTTCAACGACGCGAACCCGTGCCTTCGGTTGTCGCTCCACCGCCGGCAATTATCCCTGCGGCGCCCCAGCCCGCCGTAAGCGCACCGGAAAATCCTGTCCAACAGGCGGTGCCGGCCAAAACTGTTGGTAAGCCTGCGGGAGAAGCAACCGATCCGCCGCCACCGCAAAAAAGCGTAGCGGCGGTAAATATTCCCCCTGGGCACTTACCGTTAGTCGAAAAAAAAGCACCGGCCGTAGCAAGTAGTTCAGGTGCCGATCTTCTGGTGATTAAAGCAACGGAAGAAGCATGGCTGAGAATAAGAATTGATCAAAATCAACCGTTTCAAGTCCTTTTGAAGCCGGGAGAGGAAATTAAACGCACCGGCACCGGCTTTGAATTGGACATCGGTAATGCCGGTGGCATAAGAATGCAGTTTAAAGGGAAAACTGTCGAAAATCTGGGCAAGTCGGGTGAAGTGATCCATTTGCAGTTACCATAAATAAAATGTTTCCATGAGGTGAAAAAAATGTTTGGAATAGGTGTGCCGGAACTGTTGATAATATTAGTTATTGTAGTGATTATTTTTGGCGTCGGCAAGTTGCCGGAAATTGGCTCAGCGCTGGGCAAGGGTATTAAGAATTTTAAGAAGTCAGTGAGCGGAGACAGTGATTCCGCCAATTCACCCGCCAAAAAAGAAGATGAGAAAAAATAGCCGATATTAGATCAGTGCTAAGTTTTGTAAAGTGTCCTGAATAATACAGGGGGCAAGACCAATTGCCCCCGCCCGCTGATTGTAAAGCGCATTACACCAAGGGGATTTTTACTTATCCCGCCTGCTTCTCGGCCGCAACAATGTCCGGAACTTTCATGACGACAGCTGCCACCGGACAGTCAAGGGAGCAGAAACCGCACCCCAGACAGGCTTTCTCGTTTCTCAGATACGGGAATTCATGGAGGTTGGGAGAATCTGTCAGGCGCGCCATGGCCAGGCAACTGACCGGACATGTCTCCACGCAGATCGTGCACGACATGCACACTTGCGGGTTGAACGCGGGTTTATCCCACTGGGAGCGCTTTTTCATGATGCAGGCTTTCCCTAATCCATCCAGAACGGCGCTCTGCGGGCATATCCTCCCGCATGCCCCGCATTCTATGCACGCATTCCGGTCTATCGCGTGGGAATTTTTCCGTTCACCGGAAATGGCCTCCACAGGGCAGATCTTCTTGCAGGCCCCGCAGCCGTTGCATTTATCGGTTATTTCGTAAGCCACTTTTCACCTCCATAATTCTTTCACCAGGGATTGATGCCCAGCCGTTTCATGCTTTCGTCGGTCGGTATGCCGGTTTTTGTGTCCCAGCCGAAGAGTTTCCAGTAGTCGCTCATCATCTTATCGATCTGCACCGTCCTTCCCTTGTTGGCTCCATGCGTCATTGGCTTAATGCCGACGGCCCGGTCGCTCAACCTGTTGTCCCGGGGATTCTTGCCTTGCTTGATGTTGAAGGCCTGCCTCGTGGTTTGGATCCGTTCGCCGATGTCCATATAATCTTTGGGTGTTTTGTTCCACCCCGTTGAGGCATTGAGCCAGTCGAAGGTGGGTGCCCGCTTAATGCCGAGAAAAGCTCCGAACATGCAGAGGCCTGCACCGTTGATCACATTCGTGAACTTGCTGCAGGCAACGGACTCCTGAGCATGCTTTTCGCTCGCCTGAAACAGGCTGTTTTTGGAGTAGATCTGGAAAGGTATTCTTCTGGGCAGTCCGGCAACTTTTTTCCAGAGTTGGAACATATCATAGTAAAGGTAGGCGCCGATGGTATGCCTTCCGGGAGCCGGCTCCACCGAATAAGCCACGGCAAAGCCGGGGTCCATGCGCCCATCATGCATGGCCGGCTCCTGGCCGCCGGCGTGGATGGCATACGCAGCAGCCCCCTTGCCGATCCTCGTTGCTGCAACCTTCACGCCATCGGCCAGGAGGTCTCCGATCCCCTCCCGATTAACAATCATGTGCAGAAGTTCGGTGATGCTCTTGCTGTCCCCCCATTTCAAATCGATTCCGCCGGTGTCGGCACTGTTGATGATTCCCTTTTCAAAGCACTCCAGGGCAAAGGCCACTGTCGCCCCGGCGGAGATCGTGTCCATTCCTGCCCTGTTCAGGTATTCGTTGAGATAAAACAGGCTTGCGGTATCCTCATTCATGCAGAGGCCGCCCAGAGCAAGAACAGACTCATACTCCGGCTTGTGGGACACATTGTACTTTCCGGGGTATGAGCAGATGCCCCCGCATCCCAGCGGGCACGAATAACAGTGATATTTTGCGGTCTCATGCTCGGCGAAAAGTTCCGGCGCGGCTGATCCTGACTTGCGCAGATCCCAATCCTCATTGCTGCCCTTCCAGTTCTTGACAGGAGAGTCGCCCCAGGCCGGCGACATCTGATTCATCGATGCCGTACCCCATTGCCGGAGCATGAATTTGTAGACCAGTCCGTCCATGGCCATGCCCGTGGGCAATATCCTCAGGAGAGTTCCCATATAGGCCAAAACTCGCCCGGGACCGAGGGGGAGCTGAAACTGCACCCAACGGTTGCATTGCCTGCTCAGGCGGTGCATCTCGTCCCTGTTCTGGACGCCAATACGCTTTTTACCTTCCAGCACGATGGCCTTGAGCCTTTTTGCACCCATCACCGCCCCGAGCCCCGAACGTGCGGCCAGTCTTCCCCGATCATTGCTTATACCCGAAATAAGCGAGAGTTTTTCACCGGCTGGTCCGATGGTTGCTACGCAGGCGTGCGTTCCGTATTCGTTTTTCAGTTGCTCTTCCGTTTCTACCGTGTCCTTGCCCCACAGGGACGATGCATCCTTCAACTCGGCCACCCCGTTTTTTACGGTGAGAATTACTGGTTTCTCGCTGATCCCGGTAAAAAAGATGCCGTCATATCCGGACCGTTTAATCGCCGGGGAAAGGGTCCCTCCGCAGTTTGCATCTCCCCATCCTCCGGTGAGCGGCGACTTGCCGACGGCCATCCATCTTCCGGAAAAGAGGCTTCCTGTCCCGGTAAGAAGCCCGGAGACGAAACCCAGGATATTATCGGGGCCGAGAGGGTCGGCCCCGGCCGGAATCCTCTCATACAGCAGGTACGATGCCAAGCCCAATCCGGAGAGATACTTTTCGTATACCTCATCGGGAATCTTTTCCTCACGGATAGTCGATTTGCTCAGATCGACCCACAAGACCTTTCCCATATATCCTCTGTTCATACCCTCTCCTTACGCATGTTTTAATAATAGATCTGCCAAAATAACCGGAGCTGTTTTTTATGTCTTTGATATTTTATACCTAAGTAACAGAGTAAATCTCCGGACAGTTGACAAAAAAGGCTGTTCCTAAAGGGTTCTGAGCTGTTTTCTTGTGAAAATAGACTTCGCTAACAAAATTAACTTATTCTTTGATTTTCAAATTAATTTGCAGGTAATTTTTAAAATTCTCATAGTTGCTGCTCATGGTCACAGCGTCACCCTGGCGTTGATCTATGTCCTTCATGCTGGCGGGTAGTTCCGGGGAAAAGCCTAACAGCTTTTCAATCTCTTCCGGGAATTTGGCCGGATGCGCTGTTTCCAGGGACACGGCTAAATTCTTATCCGCGGTCATTTTCCGGTATGCCGTAAGCCCGGCCCAGCCGACCGCGCCGTGCTGCTCCAGAACAGTTTTATAGAGCTCATAAATGTTTTTAATCGTCTGCCGGGTCTCCTCGTCAGCAATACTTACCGAAAAAATATGCTGCCGCATTTCTGCAATGTCGGGATAGCGGTGGACCACACCGCTGCGATCGACGGTGCCGCCGTATAACTCGAAAAAACGCGCCAGATTGCTGGGATGTCCTACATTCATTGCATTGGAGATGCAATCCCGGGAGGGGGCAACTTTCGTGTATTTTCCTGTTCGGAGATAATTAGGGAATTCATCGTTTTCGTTGGTTGGCATCAACAGTTTGGCAACCGGCAAACCCATCCGCCGCGCATATTCGCAGCCCAGAGCGTTGCCGAAATTACCCGAAGGCACCGAAAACACTATTTCTTCTCCGGGTGCGGCCAGCTGCGCATAAGCATAAACATAATAAATGCTCTGGGGCAGAATCCGGCCGAAATTGATCGAGTTGGCCGATGTCAAATTAAACTTTGTCAGCTGCGGGTCGGAAAAGGCCTGTTTGACTAAATTCTGACAATCGTCGAATTTGCCGTCAATAGAAAGCGCCTGAACATTGCCGCCGATTGAGTCGAGCTGCTTTCTTTGCCTTAAGCTCACTTCCGCGGTCGGATAAAGAATGGTGACATCAATGCCCGCCACACCCCGGAAAGCTTCACCGACAGCACTGCCGGTGTCGCCGGAAGTGGCCACAAGAATGTTGAGCCTCTCTCCCTGCGGTCGGCAGTGGCTCATCAGCCGCGCCATCATGCGCGCCGCAAAATCCTTGAAAGATGCCGTCGGCCCTTGATCCAGGCGCATCAGGAAAGCCTGCGGATATACTTCTTCCAGGGGCACCGGATAGTTATAGGCGTCATAAACAACCTTCCTTAAAACTTCGCGGGGAAATTCATCAGCAAGAAATGCCTGGGCCACGAGCAGTGCCGCTTCCCGGTAGGGCTTACCCTTCAAGGCATGAATATCATTAAGAGAAAGTTGCGGGATGGCATCAGGCACAAATAATCCTTCGTCCGGCGCCTGTCCGGCGAGCAGGGCATCTTTAAACGAAACAGCACCGGTAAAAGGAATGATTCCCGCCGTATCGGTTAAATTGCGATTAGTGCTGTAGTAACGAATGGGCATACTGGTCCTTTTGGGAAATTCTTTCTTCCCTTAAAACTTATTGTGAAAAATAAATCAATGAAAAACAGAAAGAGCTTATAGGCGATGCAAAATTAACGACTCCAGCATTTCCGGTTGGAAAATAAGCCTTGGTGTGTTAAAAATAACGGCGATGCATCGTGGTGGAAAATTTGCGCCTTGGATAATTGGCCTGGGGAAAAATGAACGAAAAAAAATTTATCCGGTTGACGGAAACAGTGCACGGCGCAGGTTGAGCCTGTAAGATAGGTCCGGGTGACCTGAAAGAAGCTTTGCGCGATTTGCCGCTGATTAGTGATCCGAATTTAATTACGGGAATCGAACACGCGGAAGACGCCGGGGTTTATAAAATAAGCCCTGAACTTGCCCTGGTGCAGACGGTTGATTTTTTTACTCCTACGGTTGATGATCCTTATACCTTCGGCCAGATAGCGGCGACAAACGCCCTCAATGATGTTTATGCCATGGGCGGCAAACCGCTGACGGCCATGAACATTGTTTGTTTCCCGGTTAAAGAAATGGACATCGGCATATTGCGCGACGTTCTGCGCGGCGGCCTGGATAAAATGCGTGAGGCCGGTGTATTGCTGGTTGGCGGTCACAGCGTCGAAGATAATGAAATCAAGTACGGCCTTTCTGTAACCGGTGTGATTCATCCCGATAAAGTTTTGTTTAACCGCGGAGCCATTGCCGGAGACAGTCTTATTTTAACCAAGCCCCTCGGCACCGGAATTGCGAGCACGGCCGCCAAAGGCGGTGAAATCGATCCGCTGCTGCTGCAGCAATCCATAAATTCCATGATCCAGCTCAACAAGAAAGCCGCCGAGCTGGCGGCGGAAAATGGCAGCATTCACGCCTGCACCGACATAACCGGCTTTGGCTTTTTGGGTCACGCCTGTGAAATGGTCGAAGGCAGCGCTGTCGGCCTGCGCATAAACTCGGCAGCCGTTCCCCTGTTTAGCGGATTAAAAGAATTAGTCGAGGCAGGAATGGTCCCCGGCGGTCTTTACCGCAATAAAGAGTTTCGAATTGCTCAGATCGAAGCCGGAGATACATGTCCCGCGTGGCTGCTGGACGTATTTTTTGATCCTCAAACTGCCGGCGGTCTTTTCTTCAGTGTGCCGGCGGAGCAGGCCTTGCCCCTGGTGGAAAAAATGCATGACGCCGGAATTCCTGCTGCAGCTATTGTCGGCGAAGTTGTTGCAGATCATCCGGGCAGGATATTTATTTACTGAATTGGCAGGCAGCCCTAATTGCATGAACAGAGAATCGATTCTCATCAAAAGAGAGACAGAGCTGAACTGGGCCAAGTTGCTGGATCTTACTGTGCCTGATGATTCCCTGCTTGTGCTGCTTTACGGAAGCCCCGATCCCGATTCCGTTGCCTCGGCGATGGCTCTGCAAGAGTTGTTGAGGCGGACTCGCGGACTGGCCCGGACTGTTATTGCTTCTACGGAGCCGGTCTCGCGGCAGCAGAATTATGATTTTATCTTTGCCATGCGGATTAATATCCAATTGGCCAGTAATGTAGATTTAGCTTCCTATCGCTTGATCGCCCTTGTTGATGCTCAACCTTCTTTTCTCGAGGGCATATTAAGCTTTCTGCAACCGCATATTGTTTTAGATCATCATCCGCGTGAAGGCGACTGGCAGGCTCCACTGGCAGATATCCGCCCCAAGTATGGGGCGTTAGCGAGTATAATGACGGAATATCTGCTTTGTGCAGATATCAAGATTTCCCGTCTGCTGCATACTGCCCTCCTCTATGGAATTAAGACGGACACCGACAACTTTGACCGCGACACAATTTCTGAGGATATCAGCGCTTACACCTATCATATGAAATACGCCAATATGGAGTTGATCCGCCGGATCGAACTCAATCAAACCCCTGGCCGGTATTTAAAATATTTTGACCAGGCCTTCCATCACATGAATAATTTCCGCGGTCGCCGGGTTTGCTTTCTGGGAACAGTAGAAAGCCCGGATGTTTGCGTGCAGGTAGCCGATTTCTACCTGCGGCTAATCGGGACTTATTACGTTGTCGTTGCCGGAATTGTTAAAGACAAGCTCATCATAACTTTTCGGGGCGACGGTTACCGGCAGGATTGCGGAGCGCTGGCCCAAAAAGCCTTTGGTTCATACGGCAATGGAGGAGGGCACAGAAGCGCTGCCCGCATGGAAATTCCCCTGGCGGTTCTGCAGCAGCGGCTCAACGCAGACTTATCGCACCAAAAAGTCGATCAGTTTCTGATCGAAAATCTCCAGAATATCCAGAAAGCAAAACCGAAAGGGGAATGAATGAAAGAAATCGGATTTAAAAAAGAAACAGCAATCGGCCGTTACCTTGACCCCTTTAATAACTTTCAGGAGAAACAAGTCAACTTCGAAGTAAGGTACGATGAAATTACCGGCGTTTCCAGCCGAATTTTGCCTTATCGCGTCCGACTCGCCCAAAAACCGGATATCGATTCCTATCTGGGAAAATCACCGGAATCGCTCTGTCCTTTTTGCCCCGGCCTTTTTGAAAAACTGACGCCAAAATTTATCCCGGCTATTCTTCCCGCCGGAAAGTTTCAGCGCGACGAGGCCTATTTATTCCCTAATGCCTTTCCTTATGATCAGAACAATTCCATTGCCATATTTTCAGCGCGGCATTTTGTTCCTCTGGACGAATTAACACCGGCATTTATGCAGAAAGGATTTCAAGTGTGCGGCGACTATTTTCACCGCGTAGCCCAAATGAATTTGGGTTATAAACATTGTTCGATTAACTGGAATTATATGCCGCCCAGCGGTGGGGGTCTGATTCATCCGCATTTGCAGACAATGGCGGGCTGGAAACCCTCGAACCTTGTGCAGCGCCTCCTGACCAGTGCTCAAAAGTATGCAGAAGCCTCGGGAGGTAATTTGTGGCGGAATTTAATTATTCAGGAAAGAGAGGCTCAGGAAAGATTTATTGCTTCCACAGGAGCGATCAGCTGGCTGGTTAGCTTTGCGCCAAAGGGCATGGCGGGGGAAATTGATTTTATTTTTCAGGAAAAATCATCTTATTTTGAATTGACTGAGGCGAATTTTGATGAACTGCTGAGAGGGCTGTCTAAAATTTTCAACTACTTATATTTGAATAATTTTATGAGTTTTAATATGTCCCTGTATGCTCCGCTGATCAATGATAAGCACTTCTGGGTGCAGGGAAAAATTGTGCCGCGTTTTGAAATCAATCCCCTGGGGACAAGTGATATTAATTATTTTGAAAAACTGCATAATGAAGTTATTTGCCCGGTTGTGCCGGAGGAATTGTGCCGGGAACTTCAGCCCTATTTTTACGACCTTGTAAAATAGCCTAAAAAAGGCAGCGTTTCCGGCGCTGCCTTTTTTCTAAATAAATCTGATACCTGAGCATTAATCTTCTTTGCTGCCGGATGTTGCGGTACTGGCCGCCTCGCCGCCAGTTGCTGATTTATCAGTAGATGATGTTGTTTCACTTGCCTTTTCGGATATTGCCGGGGCCGGTGATTTTTTCCCGCCGTAGTCTGTTGCGTACCATCCTGAGCCTTTCAGGCTGAATGACGACATGGAAACAAGCTTCGCGACCTTGCCTTTGCAAAATTTGCAGCTCTTTAATTCCGGATCAGTGATGCCCTGAAATGCCTCGAACTGCCTGCCGCATTTCCGGCATTTGTATTCATAAATTGGCATAACAAAAAAACCTCCTCCATTATTACTGATTATATAAATTGGAAATATCAAAACTGCTGTTAAAGCAGTCTAAGACTATATCCAAATCGTGATGCTTGACCGATTGCAGAGCAATTTTAGTTAAATTGTGCACGATGGCCTCTTCCTGTTCCTTCTTTTCCGGTGATGCATCAAAGTCAATTTCGCCACTGCTGAAACGCAAAACATGAATTAATTCATGAGCGGCGATATAAAGCATCAAGGGATTAAACTTGATAAAAGAATTGGCCCTCTCCACTGCATCCAGAATAATATTGTCCTGCAGGCAGATTCGATAGAAATCAAAGCCCTCATTATCCTTTTGTGCGAAATCCTTATGCTTGCCATACGCATACTTGCAAAGATGAGCAAAAGCGCCTTCCTTTATTTCATGTTGCTCCAAATGTGCAAGCGTTTTTACATCGTATCTGTTCTTTTTCAACTGCTCTTCGCTTATTCTGAAATTGCGCGCAACCAGCTTCTCGGCATCGTTAAATGCTTTGTTGGCCAAAGGCAACTGCGCTGCATTAAAATAGCGAACCATAAAGCACCTTGATAACATTATTAAATCTGTTCTCATTATAGCCATTCGGCCCGCCGCTGTCAACACTGACGCCGGAAAGGGGTACCCAACACATGACAAAAGCGCATCCTTTGGGAAAATTGTTTGACATCTTCAGAGCTTGCGGCGTATATCTACAGACAATCACATAACATCAGCATAAGGATAATCTATGCAACAGGGATCAGCAAGAAGGAAAATCGGCGTTTTATATGGTGGCAGATCGGGTGAACATGACGTTTCTCTTTGCTCGGCGGCATCGGTCGTATCCGCCTTAAACAGCAGTAAATACGAGATTATAGCCATAGGCATCGACAAAGACGGAAAATGGTATGTCCAGGATAAGCCTCAGATAGTAAAACATAAAGATTTCGGCCAGGTTCTTTCCTTAAAAAAACGGGGGACGTGGCTGGTCAATCATTTTGAGCAGGAAAACAAGCTGCTGCTCTATAATATGGAAAACAGCGGGGAAAAAGTTGCCGTTGATATTGTTTTTCCCGTTTTGCACGGAACTTTCTGCGAGGATGGTACTTTGCAGGGATTGCTGGAACTGGCCATGGTTCCTTATGTGGGTGCCGATGTTCTTGGATCTGCCGTGGGTATGGATAAAGATGTGGCCAAAAGATTGTTGCATGAGGCCGGTATTCCGGTTGTGCCGTCGTTAACTGTTAATTTCCAGCAGTGGCGGAACAATCAAAAATCTATTATGGAAAGCGCCATCGATAAACTGGGATTGCCGCTTTTTGTCAAACCGGTGTGCACCGGCTCTTCAGTCGGAGTGAAAAAAGTAAAACAGGAAGGATCACTTCCGGAAGCTGTCGATTATGCACTGCAATTTGATACCCGCGTCATAATTGAAAAAGCGATAGATTGCCGGGAGATTGAGTGTGCGGTGCTGGGGAATGAAAGTCCCTCAGCCTCCGTACTGGGGGAAATAATTCCCAGTCATGAATTTTATTCCTACGAAGCCAAGTACATTGATCCCGATGGAGCAATACCGAAAATTCCGGCGCAAATTGAACCTGCTCTGGCCGCTGCAATTCGAAAAATGGCCGTCGCCGGCTATCAGGCGCTGGGCTGCAGCTCGATGGCCCGGGTGGACTTTTTTCTTGATAAAAATACCGGCGAATTTTACTTAAACGAAATAAATACCCTTCCCGGCTTTACCAGCATCAGCATGTATCCCAAGCTTTGGGAAGCAACCGGCCTTAAATACAGCGACCTTCTCGAGACTCTGATAGAGTTGGCACAAGACCGGCATAAGAGGAAAATGGCAATAAAAACAGAGGTTAATTAGCCCAAAGAATTGAGGTGGCAATTTCATGAAGCGCCAAATAATTAAAATTGACGAAGAAAAATGCACCGGCTGCGGTTTGTGCATACCCAACTGCCATGAACAGGCGATACAAATTATTAACGGGAAAGCACGGCTGATCAATGACGCGATCTGCGACGGCCTGGGCGCCTGCCTGGGGGAATGTCCGGAAGGTGCGCTGACTCTGGAAGAACGTGATGCAGAACCTTTTGATGAAAAAAAGGTGAGGGCACATCTGGAACACAGGGAAGAGGCCGCAAGCGGTGATGAGAAAAATATCGCGGGTAAAAGTCTTGATGCCCTGTTCGATAACGAAGCCGGCAACCCTCTGAAATTAATCAACGGCCTACAGACGATGCGCAGTTGTCCCGGTTCGGCGCCGGCCGTTTTTGAAAAGAAGCTTCCCACTGCCGCCAATGCTTCACACGAAGATGCGCAGCAATCAGAGCTAACGCACTGGCCGATTCAGCTGCATTTATTAAATCCGGTAGCCGATTTTTTCCGGGGTAAGGATGTAGTCCTGGCTGCGGATTGTGTGGCCTTCAGCCTCGCTGGATTCCACAACAGGTTTTTAAAAGGAAAGAATCTGGCCATTGCCTGTCCCAAGCTGGATTCCGATCTGGAAGTTTATGCGGAAAAGATACGCCGGATGGTTGATGAAGCGAAAATAAATACTCTGACGGTCATCATGATGCAGGTGCCCTGCTGCCGCGGCCTTCTGCAAATAGCACAGGCAGCGCTGCAAAAAGCCCAAAGAAAAGTTCCTCTGAAAGCGGTGATCATCAGCACGCAGGGAGAAGTTCTTTCCGAAGAGTGGCTATAGACCGGGCAAGCCGTATTTTCGAATCGCTCTGCATCTATTCAACAGCCGGTTTTACCGGCTGTTCCTGCAGCGGCGGAGAGGGAGTGGCCGACTGCCATCGGCGGTTAAAGAGAGTCAGCAAGACACCGCCCAGGCCGAACGTCAGAGCAAAAATTTTAACAAGCAAGCCCAGATAAGGCAGCCAGCCGATCAGCCAAAGTAAAATTAATCCCAGGATCGTCGCACCGGTCAGCGATTTCGCCGGTCGGCGGAATATTTTGGTGAAGATGTAATTTCCGGTGATGTTTCCGGCCGCAATATAACCGAGGATAAAAGCCAATAACAGCAGGGTGAAGACCAGGGGAATCAAGGTAATCCCGATAATGGAAATTACCAGCAGCATGAAGAATGGAACCATCATCAGTGTTGCGGCCAGCCCCCAGAAAAAGGATTTGACTTTATAATTATGAATTTCCTGAACGACAGCAAGCAGGGGACGGGGCAGGAGAATGGTTATCAGCAGGGAAATAATGAAGATAACGGCAAAAAAGCACAGCGAGATAATGTTCAATATTAATGACCAGCCTTCGAGTTCTCCGCGCAGGGCGGAAGAAAAAGCGTTGGTAATATTAACCGAGTTTATTTCCGTGATATCGCCGAAGACTTGAGCCCCGCCGGCTTTGACGATGACTCCTCCTGCACAAATAACATCGCCGCGCACTACGGAGTCGTTGGCCAACACGATCGAGCCGCTGATAGCAACGACATTACGTTCGACCAGACCATGAACTGTTACCTGCCCGCCAATGGCGATAACGGTATCCACGGTCTGATCTTTTTCCACAG
The DNA here is from genome assembly GCA_002840565.1 of Deltaproteobacteria bacterium HGW-Deltaproteobacteria-12. Classification (GTDB taxonomy): domain Bacteria; phylum Desulfobacterota; class Syntrophia; order Syntrophales; family Smithellaceae; genus MVRV01. The sequence goes on from PHBK01000007.1 coordinate 27,076, forward strand.
TGACGTCGCTGCCGATTTTGAAGATATTCTTTGCCTCGGCGGAAGCCGCTGCCAAAAGGATCATCATAAACAGGAAGGTTGTAATGACCGGTATAATTATCTTCTTCATGGCTTCCCCCGCATATTAACTTTCAGTTTTTATCCTTGGCGGCAATGCGCCGCTGCCGCCAGTACTCAATAAACCCCGGCAGCACGGACAAGATGACGATGGCAATAATTACCACAGTAAAATTCTCTTTTACAGCAGGTATGTTGCCGAAGAAATAGCCGCCCAGTAAAAAAGAACAAATCCACAAAATGCCGCCGACTATATTATACAAAATAAATTTAGGATAAGTCATTGCGCCGACGCCGGCGACGAAAGGAGCAAAGGTGCGAATGATCGGCATAAAACGGGCGATGATGATTGTCTTGCCGCCATGTTTTTCATAAAACTGGTGCGTCTTCTCGAGATATTCCTTTTTGAAGAAGCGTCCGTCTTCGTAATGAAAAACCTTGGGGCCGATGAAATGGCCGATGGAATAATTGACGGTGTCACCGGCAATCGCCGCGATACAAAGGGAAATTAACAGTATTTCAATATTTAACGCACCCAGGGCGGCGAAACTGCCTAAAGCAAACAAAAGCGAGTCACCCGGCAGAATCGGTGTGACAACCAGACCGGTTTCACAGAAAATCACCAGAAAAACAATAACATAAGCCCAGATGCCAAAGCTCTTAATGATAATGGGCAGATATCTGTCCAGGTGAACAAAAAAATCGATAAAATTGATGATAATGTCCATAATTTAATGCTATAAAGGTCTTCAGGTATTTAGGCTGAAGACTAAAGGCTTAAAAAAGAATATTTCTAATTTTCTTCAATCTATACACCTTCAGTCTAATTCCCTCTATATAGGGATAACAGGGAGGGTGTCAACATGAAAAAGCTTTTAATAGTTCTATTGGCTCTTATCGTTGCCGCTGTCGGCGGATATTATGCTTTTCCGGAAAAAGTGGCTGGTTTTTTAATCAGCCAGGCCAGAGGCAAAGCCGGTTTGAGCAAAAAAGCAATTAAGATAGGGGACCATAATATGGTCTATCTGGAAAGCAAAGCAGGACAGGAGACGATATTGCTCCTGCATGGTTATTCGGCCAATAAAGATAACTGGATTCGTTTTGCCGCATATTTGAAGGATTATCATGTTGTAATACCGGATCTTCCCGGACATGGCGAAAGCTCCAAGCTGGTTTCATCCCAATATACCTTGTCCAACCAGATCGAGCGCCTGCATCAGTTTGCCGGGGAACTTAAAATTGCGAAATTTCACATTGCGGGAAATTCGATGGGCGGGTGGTTTGCCGGCGCTTATGCCGCTCGTTACCCCGCGGAAGTTCTCAGTGTCGGTTTGGTGAATGCGGCGGGAGTGCAGTCTCTGCAGTTAAGTGAAGTAATGAGAATGGGACAAAAAGGCGAAAACCCTCTTTTGTTGAAGGATGAAAATGATCTTTCCCGCTTAATGAGTCTGATTTTTGTTCAGCCTCCTTTTATGCCCTACCCGATCAAGAAATGGTTTGTCCGCGAAGCTCTGGCTAATCAAAACTTGAACCAAAAAATAATGGGTGATATCACCCCGGATATTTTTTCTCTGGAAAAGGATTTGCCGAAAATTGCAGCGCCGGCATTGATTCTTTGGGGCGACAAAGACAAAATAATCGACGTGTCGAGTGTGCCTGTTTTCGAGAAGGGTTTAAAAAGGTATAAGACAGTGATTATCAATGATTGCGGTCATGCTCCCATGCTCGAAAAACCGCAGGAGACCGCGAATGCTTATTTGGCTTTTCTTAAAAGTGTAAAGAATTGAATCTATCCCCGGAAGTCCGCTTTTAACTGATTTTCAGCACTTTGGCGCCGCGGATATTGCCTGCTTTTAGTTCGGTCAGGGCGCGGTTGGCCTCAACAAGCGGATATTCCTCAACTTCCGGCAATAACGGTATTTGCGCGGCCAGAGTTAAAAATTCTTCGATATCTTGCCGGCTGACATTGGCCACGCTCTTTATTTCTTTTTCCATCCAGAGATGCTCTGGATAATCCAATTGTAAAATGTAATGCTTGTCATGGTCTTCCTTGCGGATGGCATTGATGACAAGTCTTCCCCCGGGAGCAAGATTTTTCAACGCTTCGACGACCGGTTTCCAGGCCGGAGTCGTATCAATGACCGCATGCAATTTTTGCGGGCACGTCTCGCCGATATCCCCCGCCCAGACCGCACCGGTTTCGCGGGCAAAGCGCCGTTCATTTTCCTGCCGTGCAAAAACAAAAACTTCCGCCTGGGGATAGCAGTAGCGAACCATTTTCAGGATCAAATGCGCGCAGGCGCCAAAACCTGTCAGTCCCAGGCGCCGGCCATTTTTTAAATCAGCCAGTCTCAGGGAACGGAAGCCTACTGCTCCGGCGCATAATAACGGCGCCGCCTGCGCATTGGTGAAAATATTCGGAATGGCAAAAGCAAAATTTTCCGCGACGGCAACAAATTCCGCATATCCGCCGGGCGTGTCCCGTCCCGTTGCCTGAAAATCAGGGCAGAGGTTTTCCTGTCCGGCAAGGCAGTAATCACAATGACCGCAGGCGGAATTTATCCAGCCTATTCCAACTCTGTCGCCGGTGGCGAATTTGGCGGCTCCTTCTCCATGGTCAACAACAGTGCCGATTATTTGATGACCCGGGATACAGGGGAGCCTGGCCGGAGGTGTCCGGCCTTCGATTTCATCCAGTTCCGTATGACAAACGCCGCACGCAGAAATCTTTACCAGGATTTCTCCTGCCTTCACCTGCGGCAAAGGCAGATCCACTATTTTCAGCGGCTGCCGCTTGCCGGAAATCGTGGCTATTTTTTCGAGTATCGCCGCTTTCATGGATTGAGAAATGGTATTACCCTTTTAGCGCTGTTGGCAATTCCAAATTTACATCGACCGGTTGAACATATTTTTGAGTAATTTCGTAAGTGGAATTTACCTTTAGCTTGCCAAATAAAAAAGCAAGCTGCTTTTCCAGTTGGGCACCCAGTTTAGAAATTGTGGGTGCCGGCAGATTCCACATTTCCTGCTTAAAGGAACCAAAACCTTTTTTGCGTGTTTTATAAAGAAACTGCTCTTCGGTGTCCTTTTCTTTCCATTCGGCCTTAAATTTTTTCTTTAAATCCCGGTAAATTCTTTCCTTCAGATCTGGCGGGAAATCGGGGCTGTCATAAATGATATTCTGGAAGCCGGTGGCCAGATGGATTTCAGCGGTCGCGACGGCCGGGAATTTATCAAAAGCCTCATCCGGCAGGGTGGATGCACCGTGCTGCACCGCGCCGGCTAATCCGTAACGGGTTCTCGCCAGTTCGGATAATTTTTCCAGAACGTCAAAATCAATTTTAACTTTTGCTACGCTGCCGTCCGCCAGGGGAATGCCTCCATGCGTTGTTCCTGTCTGGACGCTGATTTTGCTGATCGGGGCGGACGGTTGATCGCCCTGGGGGAGAGATTCCAGGTAACCTTCCATGAAGGCCTGCAATTCTTCAACGGTGCTGTTTTTTCCGCCAACTTCCCCGATTTCACCGCCAACGGAGATAGTAATGCCCGGTGGTTCCAAATCCCGAATCATTGTTGTCAGTTCTGCGGCCAGCAGATAATTGGCAGCCTGCTGTTCTTTAACGGATTTTTTTGTTAAGTCCACGAGAGTGGATGTATCCACGTCAATATTATAGAAACCGGCTTCGATCGCTTCCCAGATCAGATTTTTCACCGCCTGCGTCTCTTTGGCGGGATCAGCGGCAAACTTAGCGGCATTGACCTGAAAATGGTCTCCCTGCAGGAAAACGGGCCCCGAATAGCCGGTTTTTATAGCAGCGGCAGTTACCGCACAGGTATATTCCAGCGGTCTCTGGAGAGTATAGTCTATTTCCGACCGGGCAATTTCAAAGATGACGGGTCCAACCTGGCCTTTAATTGCCGCCCGAAAAACAGCCTGGGCGGAATGGTAGGTCAGCGCCCGCAGATTAATCGCCGGAACGGTAAAGCCCTTGACCAGGTCTTTTCCCATCGCCTCATAAAGCGGCTGAATGGAAGCGGAAAGAATTCCGACGGCGGCGGCAGAACGGCGGATAAGCCAGCAGGCAGCATCCGAAGTTGCTCGATCGGGGCTGAACACCGCCGTGTAAATCAGATCGTCAATCAGTTTGTTTCTCAGTTTGGCCTCATCCAGAATGCGGACATCACCGCCGTCCAGTTGAATAATCCGGGAATATCCTTTTTTCAGCTGATCTTTGTTTTCGTATATCATGCAAGCTCCTTTACTTTAAATATTGCTTAGCCATCTCAACTTCGGCGGCGCTGCCGATGTAAACAGGCGAACACTGATCAAGGCTTTCTACTTTTAAGGACAGAATATCGGTTCTGCCGTCGGTTGCCCTCCCGCCCGCCTGTTCCATAATGAAAGCCATGGGTTGCAGTTCGAACAGGAGACGCAGCTTGCCCTGCGGTGATTTCTGCAGGGCCGGATAGGTAAATAACCCGCCCTTTTTAATCAGCACCTGGTTAATATCAGGCACGAATCCTCCGCTGTAGCGCAATTTGTAGCCGTCTTTTTCCAGTGCTTCGATAAATTTCAGATGATCCGGCAGCCATTCACGACGCAGGCCGCCGGGCGAAAAGATGGAGCCTTTGGCTTTCAGCAATATGTTCTCCTGGGCCAGAACATATTCGCCTTCCCGGTTGAGCACGAACTCATGAGCCCCGCAGCCTGCCGAATAAACCATTGTAATCAGCGGGCCATAAGTCATGTAGAGCGCTGCGACCATTGTTTTTTTGCCGGTGTCCAAAACCGATTCTTTGTGAATGCCGATAATCGTGCCGATGGCCAGATTGGTTTCTACAAGCGACGAGCCGTCCAGCGGATCAGCGGTGACGATATATTTTTCGCTACCTGTGCCGATGGAAATTATTTTTTCCTGCTCTTCCGAAGCATATTCCCGGACAAAACCGGAGAACTGAAGTTGATTCTTTAAAATCTCATCCGAGCTGCGATCCAGGGAAAGCTGGTCTTCGCCGTAAATATTTTTAAATCCGGCGAGCTTGCGATTGGCTTCATGAATTTTTGCGGAAATATATTTCCCGACCACGGCAATTTGCCAGATCAGGCGGCGCAATTCCACTTCCACTCCCGCCATCCACATGTGCCGCCTTAAATCGACCATGTTTTTTGTATAATCACTGATTCCGTCACCCATTTTCTCTCCTCATTATGTAACAACCTGTTGTTTTTTATAAAAGATAACCGGGTAAAACATCCTTGTAGATACTGCGCGTTCGTTTATTACCGAATATTCGCTGTCATTACAAGCAAATATTGCTATCATACGACAGGAAATTAAACGATTCTCGTTATGGCTATCGATAAAGTGATTTCTCTGGACAGACGTAATTATTTTCCCTTGGCTTTTTGAAAATAATTCAGGGATTTGCACACTGGGGAGATATTATGAGAGCCGCAAGACGTAAGATAACGGATATGACGGTAGATGAGCTTAAGGGTGTCATCCAGGAAGCGATCACCGCTGATATGGAGATTTGGCGGGAGACCTTCGAGATCATGGCGGACAGCAAGCTGATGGGGCAAATACGTCAGGCGGATTTGGACAGGGCATACGGTAAAAAAGGTGCGTTTGTCGCTTGGGATGATCTGAAAAATGCATAAGATCATTCTTCATCGGAACGTGGTCAAATTCTACCGGAAGGCCGATAACGCCTTGCAGGAAAGAATAGCGGACGCAATTGATGCAATTGCCAGGAATCCTCGACTGGATGGGCATATTAAAAGTTGAAGGGGGATCTCAAGCACATGCATCGTTTCCGCATGGGAGATCTTCGTATCCTTTACGAGATTGACGATGCTCAAGAGATTGTATGGATTAAGACTGTCGAATGGAGAGGAGCGGCATACAAATAGAGATTCATTGGGTTGAGGCACTTCTTCCTACTAAAGGAAACGGAGATGAATACAGACATACACACTTCAAACATTATTCAGTGATAATAAACATACAAAAGATCTTTTTGTAACGGGGAAATCGAAAAGGTTGAAACCGGATCTTCTCAGAAGAGCTATACGCAGACGCGAATATATTGACCTGGCAACGTGTATTGACGATCTTAAAACGCCACCAAGTAACCGCCTTCATACTTTGAAGGACGACAGAAGCGGACAACATGCAATCTCGATTAACGACCAATGGCGCATATGCTTCCGATTTGTTGATGGCGATGCATATGATGTCGAAATAACCGATTACCATTAATGAGGCATACTATGAGTACAGAAAATAGAATAAATCGTAAGATAAGACCAACCCATCCTGGGGAAATGCTTCGCGAGGATTTTATGCCCGATTATGGGTTAACTGTGTCCGGACTTGCCGGAACGCTTGGGGTATCACGTCAGACAATGAATGAATTGTTGCGAGAACACAGGTCACTGACGCCTTTAATGGCATTGCGTCTAAGCAGGTTATTTGGAAATTCTCCGGAATTTTGGCTTAACGCACAAAGAGCGATTGACCTGTGGGATGCTCAAAACAGTCACCGTGATGAAATAAAACGCATCCAGCCGCTGAAAGCAGCATAGGATACTGCGGTGATTTGGCAATCTCGAAATATTATGAGGCAACTTTTCTTTATTGAAGCCTTTTGAAGTCTAGTGTCCGGCAATTTTGACTGGCATACTTTAATTCAACCGGCAATAGTTATCATCACTCCATCTCTCTCGCCAACCAATTTCGCATCTTCTACTTTTTTCAGATGTTTGATCAGATTGTGGGTGCATGGATTCTCCAAGAAAACGCAGCAATTGAAAAAACAGGATATTGACTTGGCAGAAAGACGCATGGAAGACTGGATTCGGAGGTTTCCTGCGGGAGGTGAAATATGAAAAAAGGTAAAGTTCGGACATTCCAAAGCGGGTTACGGGAAGACAGCAAAGATCCTGAGTTCAAAAAGCATTTCCAAGAAGAGAGGCAAGCTCTGAAGCTGGCAATGAAAATTGCGGAACTGCGTAATCAGAAGGGATTATCATAACAGGAATTGGCAAAGCTTATGGGAACAAGCCAATAGGTGATTTCGAGGATAGAGAGCGGCGAGTATGAGAGCCTCACGCTCAAAACCTTGGAAAAAATCGCTGAAGCAACCGGGATGCGGGTTAAAATTGAGTTCATTGCGGCATAGTCTGCTATAGGATAGCTCGCCGTAATAAAAGCCCATATTCCGACGAATCGCCAGATAATATTCAATAAAGGCAACAAATACGAATCTGTGCATTGGTTTCAGGGCAGTTCATTGATAACGGTTCGAAAGGTGCAGATTTTTCAGCGTGAATTTCTGGAATGATGGTGGGATGATGTTCTTCCTGTAATTCACAAATAGTCAACCTTGTCGAAAATGCTGGGTTTCAGCTCGCAATCAGCAATATAAATAAAATTTTTTCCTTGACTAATCATGACAACTATTATAGTTAGTTCATATTAACTAATTGGAGAGCTTTTATATGCGTTATAATTTAGTAGAACTTATCGAAATATTAACCCGTTTGATTGGCGACTGGGAAATACAGTTCATCAAAGAATATGAACAGGAAGGTTTTACGGCACGCCAGATTGAATATATCGATGTGATTAACAGGCTGGGCAATCCCAATTTGGGAGAAATTGCCAAGATACTTAAGTTAAGCAAGCCGTCAGTTACAGCCATTATTGATAAACTGTCCGGCAAGGGATACATTCAAAAATTTCAATCGGATGAAGACAGGCGTTCTTTTCACGTTCATCTAAGTGCCAAAGGGAGAAAGTTGGTTGAGATGCATAACGAATCGCATAAAAAAATCGCCGAATTATTCACAAAAAACATGGATAGCAAAGATTTAAAAACATTCATGACCCTTTTTAATAAAGTCGTTTCGAAATTGTAATTTTTTTGCACAGATAATTAGTTTATACTAACTAATTAAAGGAGGCTACATGCAGGCAAACATCGAGGAGATTAAAATCAATTACAAAGGCCGGGAAGTGACAGCTCATAAACTGACCGTCTCTTCGCAGATTCCCATTAATATCAATACTGCATGGGAAAAAGTTCAAACCGTCGCATTACTTGAATTTGTTGCAAAAGGAAAATTAAGATTCAAGCCACTCGACGACAAATTCCCGGAAATCTGGAAACAAGGTAGTACGGCAAAAACGATGATGTATCTTTACGGAGTAATACCTTTTGGAGGAGTTCATACTTTAGTAGTTGAAAAAATAGACCATGAAAGCAAGGTTGTTCAATCAAAAGAGTGGGATGATGCCGCAAAAGTATGGAACCACAGAATCTCGATGAAAAAGCTTAGTGATTCTTCCATTCATTATGAAGACGAAATCATCATTTATGGCGGTTTTCTGACAAGCATAATCTCTTTATGGGCGAAGTCGTTTTATAAGCACAGGCAAAAAAGGTGGCAACTGGTTGCTCAAGGAAATGACCAATAGGGAATCAAATATCAAAGACAGTTTTTAAAACACATGGAGGTGGCATGAACAGATATCCTTTATTAATAATGATTGGTTTACTCGCACTATGTTGGGTCTTCAGCTGGCTTTTCCCTTTAAATCTTGGATTAGGCTTGATTGGGAAGGTTGCAGGTTTATCGCTTGTCTCTTTTGGCATCCTGCTGCTCATCATTGCCATCGGTCTTTTTATGGCAGGAAAAACAACCGTCATGCCCACAAGAGCACCTGATAAGCTTGTAAAGGAAGGGATATACCACATGACCAGAAATCCCATGTATATTGGGATGCTGCTGATTTTGTCGGGCTTCCCGTTAATGATGGATACGATAATCGGTTTCATCTGCCCGGCACTATTCTTCTTTTTAATGGATCGAATCGTAATCCCCAGGGAAGAGAAAGTCGTGGAAGGTGTCTTCGGCAAGGCTTATCTGGAATATAAGTCGCACACAAGAAGATGGATTTAGTTAAACAATTGCAAGGATTGTATTGCAGAAGCACGCTGCCAAAAGAATTAAGGAGATTTTAAAATGGTCACTTTAAAAACGACAGTAAAAGTCAAAGGCATTACCTCAAAGGATATCTACAATTTTATGCTGAATTGTACCGACGCGGATTACCAACGATGGTGGAAGGGTACTCATTTGTTCTGTCATACAGTCAAAAAATATCCCGGCAATATCGGGAATGTTATATATGTGGACGAATATGTGGGTAAATACAGACTTAAGGGATACACCGTTATCACCAGGTTGGTTCCTTACAGCGAGATGGTTTATCAGATCAAAAAAATGGTCAAATTACCGGCACGGTTCACCATGAAATTCGAAGACGTGGAAGACGGGATCAATATTATCCATATCGTAGAAGCCGGATTTCACGGGATAGGAAAAATATTTGATCCTTTAATTCGATTATATTTAAGTGACGAATATGAAGCCAACCTTAATGCTCACGCTCAAGAGGAGTTTCCCAAATTGGCTACAATGTTGGCAAAAAATTGATTTTGCAAATTCATGGAATATTAAGAGTTGGCAGATAGTACGAACAAACTGGTTAATGGCTTCAGGAGGAATCAATTATGTCACATCATAAACTGTTTTTGGGATGGAATAATCCGGGAAAGGCGCTCATAACCGGTGCATCATCGGGCATAGGAGCTTCCTATGCAAAGCTGCTTGCGGAAAAAGGTTTTGATTTGATTTTACTTGCGCGCCGCAAGGAACGGCTTCAATCTCTCGCGGACAAACTACAAACTGATTATTCTATCCGTTGCGAAATAATATCGGCTGATCTCGCGAACTGCGAAGAAATTAATAAAGTGGTTAATTATATTCATCAGGTAGATAATCTGGATATTCTGATCAATAATGCGGGATTTGCTACAGTCGGTTATTTCGCTGATGTCCCTCTTGAAAAATCCATGCGTATGTTTCACGTGCATATGACCGCATCCTTGCAACTCAGCCATGCCGCGCTTCAGGGTATGCTGAAAAGAAAACGCGGAGCAATCATCAATGTATCATCCATGGGTGCTTTTTTGCTGACACCCGGCAACGTTTTATATGACGCAACGAAATCTTATCTTGTCACATTTTCGGAAAACCTGGCACTGGAAGTAAAAGACAAAGGAATTAGGATTCAGGCATTATGCCCTGGCTTCACGCGCACGGAATTTCATGAGGTTGGTGATTTCAAAAATTTTGACAGAAGTGTGATCCCCAATTCATTATGGATGATGCCGGATGAAGTTGCCTCATTGTCTCTGAAGGTCATGGAAATAAATAAGAAGATTGTTTTTATCCCAGGCTGGAAAAAGCGTCTGCTTAAATGGATTATTCTGCACAATTCGACTATCCGCAAAATCATACAAAACAAAGTCAGAGAAAGAGATTTAGGTTGATCTAGTTTTAAGTAGAATCAAAATGAGCTTGATATATATTTCTGTAATGTATGGGCAAGCTTTTTGATTTAGGAGATAAATATAATGGCAAAAATTCATTTATTGCAGGAAAAACTGAAAGATGAAAGAGGAAGAAAAGTAATTTTTCTTTCCCATTGTTTGCTGAATGAAAATACCCGTTATTTAGGGGGCGCTTTTCGAAAAGCCGGCATAGATGAACTCATCGATGAGCTACAGAAACAAGGCATCGGTATTGTTCAGATGAAGTGTCCCGAACAAAAAACGTGGGGTGGTGTTCTAAAGCGTGAAATGCTTATGGGGTATGGTATTAGCGGAACCCCCATGAATGCTTTTCGCAAACCATATATGTTGTTTTTCTTATGGAAGAGCAGGAGATCATTTAGAAAGATTGCGAAAGATGTTGTAGCAGAAATTAAAGATTACATTGATTCCGGTTTTGATGTGGTGGGAATTGTCGGAATTAAGGGTTCACCTTCGTGCGGAGTATCCGCCGCATTGGATTTAAAAAAATCTGCGGAATTTGCCGCCTATCTGGAGATCGAAAAACTAAACAAGGAATATTTTAACCAATATTGTTACAAGAAATGCCTAGTCAATAAAAGCGGTATTTTTTTCGATGAATTAAAACAGGAATTATATGCTCATCATATAAAAGTAAATTTCTTTGAACACGATCTGCTGACGGAACTTCAGGGGAAAATCAGTAATATTAATTTCAAATAAATCAAGTGAATCATACTTTGGTATGGACATAGAAAGGAGAATAAACATGCAAGACTCGTTGCGCACCGGTATTTGTTTTGGACTCACATCAGCGGTAATAACTACACTCGGGTTGATGATCGGTTTGCATTCTGGAACAGGTTCTAAAATGGTCGTTCTCGGCGGTATTTTAACAATCGCTATTGCCGATGCCTTTTCCGATGCACTTGGCATTCATGTTTCGGAAGAGTCCGAAAACATTCACACAACCAAGCAAATCTGGATTTCTACCATCGCAACGTTCATGGCAAAATTTATTTTCGCTTTGACATTTATAATCCCGGTTATTTTTCTTCCTCTCTTAACAGCTATCATAGTCAGTCTCGTATGGGGATTGTCCATTCTTACAGTTCTAAGTTATATTATTGCAAAAGCTCAAGACGAACGGCCATGGAAAGTGGTCGGAGAGCATGTCTTAATAGCCGTTGTTGTGATTGCCATTACACATGTGGTTGGCGACTGGGTGGCTACTCTTGGGTACTAAATCATACTCGGCACAAAGGAGAAAAAATGAAAAGAAGAATATTTTCAGCTGTATTTATTTTGATTGGATTATTAGTTCTTGCTTTAATCATTCACATCAAATCATCAGATAATATAAATACAATTGAGCTTCCCGAAGAAATAATAGTGTTAAAGTTTGAGTTTACAAATGTTTTTTTGGTTCCCATCAATGATGGGTATGTTTTAATTGATAATGCTTATGAAAAAGAATATAATTTATTCCTTAACTATTTAAAAAATAAAAACATTTCTATAAAAGATATTAAATATATTCTGTTAACGCACCATCACGATGACCATGTTGGTTTCTTGAATAAAATAGTAGCCGAAAATGAAAGTGTTCGAATTGTATTAGCTAAAGAAACAGCTGAATTGCTCAGAAAAGGTAAAAATAATATGGAAAATGGAGGAGGTATCGTTAATCCCACTATTTATACACTATTTAGAATTAAACAAATGCTCACTCCTAGTTGGAACCTAACTTTTCCACCATATATTATTTGTGAAAGCGATATTATTATTGTTGAAGATTATTTTGATTTAACAAGTATACTTGGGATAAATTTAGTGGCAATTCACACACTAGGCCATTCGTCTGATTCTACTACATTCATTTATAATGAGAAAATTGCTTTCTGTGGTGACTTGGCATCTAACTTTCTAAATTGGGCTGGTGCTAATTATTCAACGCTATTTAACGAAGATATAAATATTGTATATGAATCGTGGAAGAAACTGATAGATATTAAAATTGATACTATTGCTACTGCACATGGGAAATCATTTCATATAAAAAATCTTGAAAACAGTATTTTTAAGAATAGCCAAAGCAACATTGTCAAATTATTTTAGGAGACACCGAACAACTGTTTCAACCTGATATTGCTAAACAATGCAGGTTAAGCAAATGTTAAACATTTCGAACGTAAATCATTAAAATATTTGTTCACAGGGATTATTGACTCGTAGGTGACAGAGATAACAGATATAGTTCAACTTTGCCATAATGTTGCCTGTACAATGCGGGTAGTAATCTGCTAGACAAGCATATCAATCAAGAATATTGACTCCAATAAATGATGTTTAATCTTTCAGGGCAATCAAGTGCATTGATAAGTAGATGAAGTTAGGCTGCTCACTATCCGGCATTGATCTCATCCCTGTTATTTTCTTTACAGAAACTAAATCCGCCTTTGATCCACCACCTTGCGAATCTTTCCCTCCGTCCGGGGTAAGCTGTTGGCTTCCACTAACTTCACCGATACTCCGATGCCGGTTACCGACGCGATGCGCTGTTTCAGAGTTTCCAGAAAAGAGCGCTGTTTCTGCAGCTCCAGGGAGAATATCTTGCTGGTGATTTCAATTACCACCTCCAGGGAATCCATTGCTCCTTTGCGTTCAATAATAATCTGATAGGGGGCCTCCCCCTGGGCGCTGCTGATGATGGCCTCTTCAATTTGCGAAGGATATACATTGATGCCCCGGATAATCAGCATGTCGTCGGAACGCCGCAAGACTCTCTGCATGCGCACGAGAGTTCGGCCGCAGGCGCAGGGCGCATAATCCAGGCAGGTTATATCTCCGGTGCGGTAACGGATCATCGGGAAGGCTTCCTTGGTCAGTGTCGTCAGCACCAATTCACCCTCCCGGCCGGCCTCGAGCACCGCCCCTGTCTGCGGATCAATAATTTCCGGAATAAAAGAGTCTTCATAAATATGCATGCCGCTTTTGCATTGACACTCGCCGGCAATACCCGGGCCGATCACTTCCGAAATTCCGTAGTTATCCGTTGCACTGAGACAAAGCCGGCTTTCGATTTCCCGACGCATATTCTCCGACCAAGGTTCTCCGCCAAAAAGGCCGAATTTGAGGGTAAGCGTTTTCGCATCGATGCCGGACTGGCTGATACGGTCGGCGAGCTGCAAGGCGTAACTCGGTGTGCTGACCAGAACGGTTGTTTTATAATCCTGCATAATCAGAATTTGCTTTTCCGTGTTGCCCGTGCCCATCGGAATTACCGAAGCCCCGATTACTTCCGCGCCGTAATGGACCCCGAAACCGCCGGTAAAAAGACCGTAGCTGAAAGCTATCTGCACGAGATCATCGGAAGTTACGCCGGCGGCCGTCATAAAACGGGCGACAAGATTAGACCAGATGCGGATATCGTTTTTAGTATAACCGACGACTATCGGTTTGCTGGTTGTTCCTGAAGACGAATGAATGCGGACTACTTCCCGCAGCGGTACGGCGAACATTCCATATGGATAGTTAATGCGCAAATCCTCTTTAGTCGTGAAAGGAAGTTTCGTCAGATCGGCAAGAGATCGAATGTCCTCCGGTATGATACCGGGCTGGGCGAACTTTTTCCGGTAATGAGTAACGTTCTTATGCACCCGGTTGATTGTCGCCTGCAGTCTTTCCAATTGCAGTTGCTCCAGTTCGTCGCGCGACATACACTCATGAGCCGAATCCCAGATGTTCATACTCAACCTCCTTTTATCTCTCCCAGATTTCTTTTTTATCCCTGCCCAGGTAGGCCCGCTGCACGTCTTTATTGCCCAGTAATTCGGCGGCAGTTCCTTCCAGAATCATTTTCCCCGTTTCCATCACATAGCCGCGATGGGCCATTTTCAGGGCGGCACGGGCATTCTGTTCCACCAATAAAACGGTTGTTTTCTTTTCCTTCGACAGATTTTCAATAACCCGGAATATTTCCTGGACAATCATCGGGGCAAGTCCCATCGAGGGCTCATCGAGCAGTAAAAGCTTTGGTTTGGCCATCAGTGCACGGCCGACGGAAAGCATCTGCTGTTCTCCGCCCGACAGCGTTCCGGCCAGCTGTTTTCTTCGTGTGTGCAATATGGGAAATAAATCGTAAATCTCGGCGGCGGTGTTTTTTGCCTCCGCACGGCCCGTCCGGGAGCGGTAATGCTGATAAGCGCCCAGTTCCAGATTATCTTCCACTGAAAGCGGTTTGAAGACCTGCCGGCCTTCCGGAACCTGCGATATGCCCAGTCTGACGATCTGGCTAGGGGCAAGATTGCCGATTGATTTTCCGGCGAAGAGAATCTCGCCGCTTTGCACCGGCACAATGCAGGACAAAGAATTAAGCAGGGTGGTTTTGCCGGCTCCATTGGCGCCGATAAGCGTGACGATCTCCCCTTCGTTTAAATGCAGGGAAACATTTTTCAAGGCATGGACCTGACCGTAGTAAGTATTGATGTTCTTGATCTTCAGCATAGCAACCTTGTAAAAAGTCTATTTTTCAATTTGCCGGCTTCGTCGTCAGCCGTCTCCCAGATATGCGGCTATCACCGCCTTATTTTCCTGAATCTCGCGCGGCGTACCGCAAGCCAGCTTTTTCCCCAGATTTAAAACGATCACAGAGTCGCAAACGTCCATCACCAGATCCATATCGTGCTCCACCAGCACGATGGTTACGCCCGATTCCCTGATTTTACGGATGAGCAAAGCCAGTTGCGCCGTTTCCTGACTGTTTAGTCCCGCCGCCGGTTCGTCCATCAGGATCAGCTGCGGCTCCACGGCCAGGGCCCGGGCAATCTCCAGGATCCGTCCCTTGCCGAAAGGCAGATTATGAGCGGTATTTGCCGCCTCGGCGGCCAGGCCGGTAAATTTCAGCCAGTGCAAGGCCTTTTCCTTGATTTGCTTTTCTTCTTTAATCTGCCCGGGTAGTTTAAACGCACAGGAAATTATGCCGCTTCTGCTTTTGGTATGGAGTCCGACCATCACGTTTTCCAGCACTGTCATCTTCCCGAAAAGCTCCACGTTCTGGAAAGTGCGCACGAGACCCAGCGCAGCGAGTAGTTCCGTCGGCAGGAGGGAAATATCTTTACTTCCCAGATAAACCTTTCCCGCTGTCTGCGTATAAAGGCCGGTTACAATATTAAATAATGTTGTTTTGCCTGCGCCGTTCGGGCCGATAACGCCGGTTATGGAGCCTTTCTTGACCTCCAGGGAGACATCCTCAAGAGCGGTAAGCCCGCCGAAAATTTTGGTTATCCCTTCAAGTCTAAGCATGCTTTGCCCCCCGGCTTTTTATTTTTTCGCCGGCCAGTTCAGCTATCTGCTGCAAACCGCTGATCAGGCCGCCGGGCATGTACATAGTCATGATAATCAGCATCAGGCCGTAAACAATAATGTCAAAATCATGCAAGACACGGAGGAATTCCGGCAGTATGGTTAAAATTGCCGCACCGAGGAAGGAACCGTAAATGCTTCCCAGGCCGCCGATGATCACCATGGTCAACAGTTCAATGGAAAAGTTAAACCCGAATGAAGTCGGAGAAATGAAAGTCATGGTGTGAGCATATAAGCTGCCGGCAATCGCTGAAATAACGGCGGAAACAGTAAATATCTGAACTTTGAGCCGCCGGGCGTTGACGCCCATAACCCGGGCAGCGACTTCCGAATCGGCAATCGCCCGCAACGCGCGCCCGATGCGTGATTGAGACAAGTTGATTGATAACAGCATGACCAGCAGGGTAAAGATCCAGATCAGATAATAATTGTTCCAATCGTTGTCGAAGACCAGGGAACCGATATTAATGTTGGGAATGCCAGAAAATCCGGATGGTCCTCCGGTGACCGATACGGTTTCATTAAAGATGATAAACATGATAATGCCGAAACCGAGTGTCGCCATTGCCAGGTAATGCCCTTTCAATTTTAAAATTGGGAAGCCGATAACAAAGGCGAGGACGCCATTGGCGGCAGCGGCAAGGGCGAGGGCCAGCCAGGGGTCAAGACCGAACCTGGCCGTAAGAATCCCCGAAATATATGCCCCTGATCCGAAGAAAGCGGCATGTCCGAGGGAAATCTGCCCGGCATAGCCCAGCAGAAGATTCAGCGCCACGGCCAGCATGGTGTTGATGCCGATAAAAACCAGCACATTGAGAAAATAGCTGCCCTGCAGAAAGAAAGGTGTAATCAATACGGCCAGCGTAAAGATCAGAAATATTATTATTTCACGTTTTTCTTTGGTCATGGCTGTTTTTGCAACTAAACTCTTTCCGTTTCCTTCTGCTTAAATAAGCCTTCCGGCCGCACAAAAAGGATTAACAATAAAATTATGAAAGCAATAGCATCTTTATAGCTGGCGGATATGTAACCGGCGCCGAGTGATTCCAATAATCCCAGCAGCAAGCCGCCCATGATTGTTCCCAGGCCGCTGCTCATGCCGCCGATAATCACCGCGCAAAAACCCTTCAGCCCAAGCATGACGCCGACATCGAAAGAAGTCATCGTCAACGGCGCGATGATTATTCCCGCCATGGAACCGATAGCGGAACTGATGACGAAGGAAAGCAGCACCATGGTCTTGACATTGATTCCGACAAGGCTGGCGGCCTGACTGTTATAGGCGCAGGCGCGCATGGCCTTGCCGACGATGCTGTAATTAAAAAACAACTTGTTGGCGGCAATGATCAGCAGGGTTATGGCGAAAATCCAGAGATGCTGGGGTAGGATTGTTGCTCCGGCTATATACAGCGGGTCATTGCCGGAAAAGGACGGGACGGCGGAAGTATCTTTTCCCCAGACCAGCATGGCAATGCCGCGGATCAGAATGCTGGCGCCGATGGTTATAATTACCATGCTCAGCGGCGGGGCATTTTTCAGAGGCCTGATGGCCAGCCGCTCAAAGGCAATGCCGACGACGGTAGAAATTAAGATGGCCAGAACAATTGCCGGAATTAAAGAGAAATGCAGCAAGGCAAGAAAAAAAAGCGTCAGCATGCCTCCCAGCATGACAAACTCACCCTGGGCAAAATTGATGATCCCGGTGGCATTGTAAATAATGGCAAAGCCGAAACCAATCAGCGCATAAATAGCTCCGTTGGAGAGCCCTGATAAAATATATTGAAATAATTGACTCGAGTTATCCATATTTTTTATATAGTAAGAGCAACGCCGGAATGAATCCGGCGTTGCTCCTGCCGCAATAAATACACACTTATTTAAGCAGAGTCCAGCCTTTATTTTTAATTTGCACCAGGACAAAAGCATCGCTGGTCAGACCGGCGTGATCCTGCGGTGAAAAATGAAATGTTCCGCCGATGCCGGAAAAGTTGGCCGTTTTTTCCAGCTGATCGCGAATGGAAGCAGGTGTATCCGGGCCGCGTTCCAGAGCGCCCTTGATCAGCATAATGGCGTCATAGGCATGGCCTCCGAAATGATCACCTTCAACTTTGTAATGCTTCTTGTAATTTTCAACGTAGTTGAGCAGCGCCTTTTTCTGGGGATCACTCTGGGGAAGGCTGTGGGCAACAATTACCCGGCCGGAGGGCAGGATAATCCCTTCGGCCGCATCACCGGCCAGCTCAATGAATTTCTGGGAAGAAACACCATGACTCATATACAAGGGAAGTTTAATCCCCAGTTGCTGGACATTTCTGGCTACAACCGCCGGCCCGGGATTGGTTCCCCAGCAGACAATGGCCTGCGCCGCGCCGCCGCGGATTTTCGTCAATTGAGCCGTCATGTCCGTATCCTTGGGCCCGTAAGTTTCATCCGAGATGATTGATATGCCGTATTTGCCGGCCCGCGAGACAAGCTGTTCGCGGCCGGAAGAACCAAAACCATCCGATACGGTCAGAATGGCAATTTTAGAAATTTTCTGTCTCTTCATGTAATCAAATATTCTGGCTACGGCCAGAGCATCGTTTTGCGCTGTTTTAAAAACCCACTTTTTCACCGGTTCGGTTATTTTGATGCCGGCAGCACACGAAACAAGAGGTATTCCGGCCTTTTCTACCACCGGAATCACCGCCATAGTGTCGCCGGTTGTGCTGGGTCCGATGATGGCGACAACCTTGTCATCCTTGATCAGCTTGTTTGCCGCCTGTACTGCTTTTGTCGCATCAGCCTGAGTGTCGTAAACGATCAGCTCCAGCTTGCGGCCCTTAATTCCGCCGGCTTTGTTGATTTCGGCCACCATCATTTCGGCGGTATTGCGTTCCGGCTCACCCAGGAACGAAGCCGGCCCGGACACGGAAAAAAGCGCCCCAATCTTAATGGGAGCGGCAACAGCAGCTCCCGCCATAAGTCCCACAATTACTATGGAAAAAACTAACATCAACAATTTTTTCAACATAACCCGTCTCCTTTTCCCGATATTATAATATTTGCGCTAAAAACAAAAAAGCCACGGTTTCTCTATCTACCCGTGGCTTTTCTTCGATTTATTAGGAGCGTTTCAGCAAGGGGCAGACCGATACCGGATATTGCAATAATAGTAATAGCCGTAATAATTGCGGCTTATTTTGCTTTCCATCCTGTAATCGTTTCTGCTGACCATTTCCGTCTGCGACCTGATTAATTTAATTCATTGTGGGCTTATCTAAATCATATATCCACTTGCGTGTCAAATAAAAAAATGACGGGGACAAGGGGAAGAATTTGGTTGCCGGGGAAGGCAGGGTGTGTTAAATCAACAGCCTGAGCACTCCTGTCGGCAGGGAAACGGACGAGAAGTCGTCACTTCGCAATTCTGCTTCCGAGCACTTGAATACCGGGGCGATCCAACATGGCAAAGGTAATTGACATCAACTGTGACATGGGCGAGTCTTTCGGGGCATATACGCTGGGCCGGGATGAAGAGGCCGTCCGTTACATTACCTCGGCCAGCATCGCCTGCGGATTTCACGCTTCCGAACCGCTGGTTATGGACAGGACAGTGCGTCTTTGCCGCGACCATCATATCGGCATCGGAGCCCACCCGGGTTTTCCCGATTTGATGGGGTTTGGCCGCAGGTATATGGATATCAGCCCGGCGGAACTTAACGCTTATGTTGTCTATCAGGTCGGCGCCCTCCGGGGTTTTTTGTCCCTGTACGATCTGCCGCTCCAGCACATCAAGCTCCACGGCGCTCTTTACAATGACCTCGTCACCAATACGGATCTGTTTCTTGACCTCGTCCGTCAGGTGAGCAGAGCGTTCGGCGATCCCGTCTTCCTGACTCTCGGCACAAAACGGGGATCTGAGCTTGCCGCCCAGGCACGCCGGGAGGGACTCCGCATCGCCTTGGAGGCCTTTCCCGACCGCCAGTACACAGACGAAGGGGAACTCGTCCCCCGCAAGCAGGCGGGTGTCGTTCTGAATGACCCGGAACTGATTGCGAAGCGCGCAGTGGCAATGGTCCTGGAAAACGGCTTCCAGAGTGTCAACGGCCGTTGGATCGATGTGGCTGTGCATACCTTGTGCATCCACGGTGACAATCCCGTAAGCGTTGCTGCGGCAAGGTTGATGGTTGAATACTTTGCCCGGGAAGGCATTACAATTAGATCTTTGGGAGAAATCATTCCCCGATGACAATTGGCGCGACAACGGCTCAGATGAATATTTCGCGGTTCGGAGAAGACGGCATCCGGATTATCTTTGGCGAAAAGATTGATCCGGAAATTCATGAAAAAGTCAGGAATTTCTATTTTTACATGAAATTTCTGGAGCTGCCGGAAATCATCGACCTTACCCCCAGCTTCCGGTCCTGCCTTATTCACTTCAACACCGAGCGGACAAGTTTTCTTCGCCTGTCTGAGCTGCTGCAGGAAAAAGAGGACGAAGCGCTCCGTCCCGGCAACACACCGGAACCTGTCCGGCACGAGATTCCCGTGCACTACGGCGGACCGGACGCGCTGGACATGAAAGTCGTCTGCCGGCAGACCGGGCTTACGGAGCAGGAAGTTATCGCCATTCATTCCGCTGTCTCTTATACTGTTTTTGCCGTGGGGTTCATCCCGGGCTTTCCCTATATGGGAACACTCGATTCGCGTATCCATGTTCCCAGGCTGGAAACGCCCCGGTCCAGAATTGCCGCCGGTTCCGTCGGCATCGCCCAGGGTCAGACCGGCGTCTATCCCTTTGCATCACCGGCAGGCTGGCGGATTATCGGACGCACTGATGTCTGCTTCTTTCATCCCGAAAAGGAACCCTACAGTCTCCTGCAGATTGGAGACAGGGTCAAATTTGTCCAAACACCATGATTGAAATCATTCATCCGGGAACAATGACCTGCATTGTCGACAGCGGACGTTACGGCCACGCCGCCATAGGAGTGCCGCCTTCGGCAGCACTTGATTCCTATGCCTACTGCGCTCTCAATTGCCTGCTTGATCAGGACGGCCACGCGCCGGCACTGGAAATCATCGGGGCGGATTTTACGCTGCGGTTTCACCGGAAAATGATCTGTGCACTGACCGGCGCCCAGGTCCGAGCTTCTCTCGACGACAAACCACTGAATCCCTGGACATCCTTTAGGGCGGAAGCCGGCAATATTTTGACGGTTCAGAAGATAACAGAAGGTTTGCGGTACTATCTCGGTTTTGCCGGAAATATGGTTCTGGATCGCGTCATCGGCAGATTTTCCACCAATCTGGAATGCCGGTTTGGCGGCTATAAAGGCCGGGCATTGTCCGGAGGTGACTGGATCGACATCGACAATATTTATGGCGTTCCGTGGGGCTCTATTCCCGGCAGCTTCATTCCAGGGATGAAATCACCGCATCTCCTGCGCGTTACCGCCGGACCGGAGTATTCTTATTTTCCCGAGGCTTTTCAAAAAAAATTCGCGGATAAGAAAAGCCGGAAAGTCTATGATGTATCCGCAACGATCAACCGGACGGGAATCCGCCTGGAAGGCCGGCCGCTGCAGTTCAGCGCTGAAGTGGACAAAAGCATTATTTCCGAAGGCATCCTGCCCGGTACGGTGCAGATTCCCGGGGACGGCCTGCCCATCATCATGCTTTACGAACGGACAATCGGCGGTTATGCCCGGATCGCCCGGGTGGTCCGGGCAGATCTGGATCGGCTGGCCCACCTGAAACCGGGTGATTATGTCCTTTTTGAGCGTATCGAAATAGACGAAGCAGAGCGCCTCTGGGAAAGCCGGCAAAAAAGCCTTGCCTCAATCAGGCAGGTAGTCCGGAGGGCATGAGAAGGCCCCGGCTGATCTGGAGCGCAGATCATTTCATCTTGCCAGGCAGATACAGGACAATCTCCGGGAAAACGGTGATCAGGAACGTAGCCAGCAACATGAGCAGGAAAAACGGGAAAGCGGCTTTGGCAATCGTCGCCAGGCTGTCGTTATTCAAGCCGCTGATAACGAAAAGGTTGAACCCCACCGGCGGCGTAACCTGCGCCAATTCAATCATCATCACAAGGTAAATGCCAAACCATATAGGGTCGAACTTGGCTGCCTGGATGAGCGGGATAACCACCGGCGCCGTCATAACGATCATGGAAAAACCGTCGACCAGACAGCCCAGGATCAGATAGAGTATCGAAAGGATGATAATCAGGGCGTAAGGCGAAAGGCCGAGAGTGGAAACGTAATCGGTCAGTGCACGGGTGATGCCCAGGTAACCGATGACATTCGACAGATAGGATGCGCCCATGACAATCAGCATAATCATGCAACTGGTCTTGACGGTTCCCAGCAGGCTGACTTTAAAAACTTCCCAGGTCAGACTGCGCGTCAGGGCGGCGAAGAAAAACGCACCCAGGACGCCGATGGCGCCGGCCTCGGTGGGGGTGGACCATCCCATGTAGATGCTTCCCAGGACAAACAGCACCAGGATTACGACCGGGGCGATTGCCGGAAGGGCCAGGAAGCGTTCCTTCCACGAGTAGCGGTCCTCACCGCGGGGGGCCAGGCTGGGTGTGATGAGGCAGCGGATCAGGATATAGGCGGAAAACAGAAAAGCAATCATAAAGCCGGGAATGAAGCCGGCGATGAAGAGCTTTCCGATGCTCACGTCCCCGATAATTCCGTAAACCAGCATCATCATGCTCGGCGGAATCATGAATCCCAGCGTCCCGGCGCCCGCCAGGGAGCCGATGGACAGACTATGGTCGTAGCCCCGCTTTTGCAGTTCGGGAACCGTGATCTTGCCGACGGTTGCCGTAGTCGCAGCCGAAGAGCCGCTGACCGCCGCGAAAAAAGTGCAGGCCAGGATATTGACATGCACGAGGCGCCCGGGAATGGAGTCCATCCAGGGGGAAAGCCCCCGGAAAAGGTTCTCTGAGATCCTGCTCCGAAAAAGGATTTCTCCCATCCAGATGAAGAACGGCAGGGCCATCATGGCGGAGCTGCTGGTGTTATTCCAGACGACGTTGGCGAGAATCGCGCCAAAGGATACATCGGTAAAAACAAAAAAACCGCCGATGCCCACCAGAAAAAGCGCGATGCCGATCCAGACGGAGCCGCCGAGAAAGAGCAGCAGTAAGCCCAGAATGACCGCCGAGGCCGGCCCCAAATCAACTTGCATTAATCATTTCTCCTTTTCCTAACGTCCGAGTTCGTCCGCTTCTTCCTGAATGCGCAATCCCTCTGTTTTTTTGCGGAGTACGGCCACCCCTTTGAGGAACTCCGCCAGAAACTGCAGGGCCAAGAGGATACCGCCCAGAGGCAAAACGGCCTGGGGAATGGCCAGATAGGTTTCCGACAGCTGCATGGACTGGGTTTTATTCACCACCGAATCCCAGAAAAAATCCCAGGTAAACCAGACGAAGGCGATGCAGAACAGAAATCCGACAACCAGACAGATCATGCTATAGATCGTTTTTGCCCGGCCCTTCAGCATATGGACGAGAAACATCATCCGGATATGGCCGCGTTCCCGCAGCGTATAGGCCAGGCCGATTAATGTCATCAGGGCCATAAGATAGCCGGCGTACTCGTCGGCGATGTAGAGAGTCCGGCCCAGGAAGCTCCGGGTGGCAATTTCGGCCAGCGCCATTAACAAGGCGATGGACATAAAGCCGGCTGCGAGCCAGCCGCCGATGCCGGAAAGAGTGTCGATGGTATTAATGAGTCTTTTCATGTTGATATCCTGTCAGCAATAGCAATTTTGAAGATTTGCCGAACTTATAAAAGCAAAAATCCCCTCCGTTGCAGGAGGGGATTTCCGCTTTTACAGTACCTTATTTTTTTATCTCTTTACTTTTTTCAGGAATTCCCCGTAGATTTTCTTGCCATCGGGAGGGGCTGTTTTCAGCCATTCCGCCCTGATGTTTTCCGTGATCTTTTCCAGGTCGGCAATCAGCTTTTTGCTGGGGGCAACGGTTTCAATGCCGTTTTTATTGGAGATGGATTCCTGCTGTTTATCGAGCTTGGGAACATTAGCCCACATTTCTTTTTCCATTTCCGCGCCGATTTTCAGAAGGGCTTGCTGCTGGTCTTTGGGGAGTTTCTGAAAAGCCTTGAGGTTTACCGTCACCATATTGGTGGCGATGGTGATGTTGAGAGGTTCGTAATATTTGAGGACCTCCCAGAATTTGGCATCCACAGCCGTAGGAGTGGAGGTCATGACGGAGTCGATCAAGCCGGTCTGGAGAGATGTATAAACTTCGCTGAAAGGCAGCGCATGGGGCGTGGCGCCGACGGCTTCCATGACCAGGGCGCCGTTTTTGTCATAGGTTCTCGTCTTGAGACCTTTCATTTCCTCCAGGGTGGTGATCTTCTTCTTGGTCCAGAGTCCGGCGCCGGGCCAGGGGGCGATATAAAGAATCTTCTGGTT
Source organism: Deltaproteobacteria bacterium HGW-Deltaproteobacteria-12 (assembly GCA_002840565.1). Taxonomy (GTDB): domain Bacteria; phylum Desulfobacterota; class Syntrophia; order Syntrophales; family Smithellaceae; genus MVRV01. The sequence continues at coordinate 51,358 of PHBK01000007.1, forward strand.
CCATTTCTGTTCCGCAGTCTTATCAAAATAGGGGCGGCAAATGCTCAGCAGGGTCTGGAGTTCCTTAAAGTCGCGCACCAGGAAAGGCAGGGTCACAATCTGAAAAATCTTTTCGTCGCCGGCAACACCGCTGATGAGCATGTCGGAGATGGGAACGAGGCCGTCACGGACGGTTTTCAGCAGCTCGGGCCCCTTATAGCCCAGGGCGCCGCCCGTGTGCACGACAATTTCCAGTTCGCCGTTGGTGGCTTTTTTGACCTTTTCGGCAAAGTCGTTGAGGCCCACACTTTGGTGATTTTTGGGGGGCCAAACGGAGTTGGCGTTCCAGCTTGTTTTGGCCAGAACCGGTGAGGCGACGAGCGCCACTGCCAGGAAAGCAAACAATAAAACAGTCCAGCGTTTCATCATAATTTTCGAGCTCCTTTTTTAAAGTGAAATTGATAAAGCATGCATTTTTGAAGGCCGGAGTATAAGACAAGGGGCCTTTGAAGTCAATCGAAAACAGGGCTGAAAGAACAGAGGGCAAAAATAGTGCCCCGCCTCCACTCTGGGCAGGGAATGTCCTCATCAACGGCCGTAACTGGGCCACTGGCACAGCTGGAGCTAAACAATGCGGCCGCTATGAGTTATCATCCGATTCGAGAGGAGCTTTGTCGTCCGGCAACGCCTCGGGAGAGCTGCCGGGAAGCACCTGGACGGAGCGCAGTTTTCTCTGCAGAGTGCGTGATTTTTTTTGCACATCATCCATGGAATTGGTTGCCTGTTCCAGTTTTTTGCGGACGGCATCCAGGGTAAGCCCGAACTTGTCCAATTCGTTCTTTACTTCCCCCAGGACTTTCCAGACTTCGCCGGATTGCTTCGCAATGGCGAGGCTGCGGAAGCCCATCTGCAGGCTGTTTAAAAATGCGGCAAAAGTCGAAGGACCGGAAATCACGACATGATATTCCCGCTGCAATATCTGCACGAGAGCGCTGCGGCGAATTACCTCGGCATACAAACCTTCGGACGGCAGATACATAATCCCGAAATCCGTAGTCCGGGGAGGAGAGATGTATTTGCCGAATATGTTTTTCGCTTCTTTCTTGATTCGGGCCTCCAGAAATCTGGCGGCTTCATCGGCGGCTCCCGCATCGGCATTTTCCTGCGCTTCCAGCAGGCGGGAGTAATCTTCCACCGGAAATTTCGCGTCCACCGGGATGAGGACATGATCGCCGCTTTGCTCGCCCTGGCCCGGCAGTTTAATGGCAAATTCCACCGTCTCGCCGGAATGCTCCGCAATGCGAACGTTTTTTTCGTATTGTTCCGGCGCGAGAATTTCCGCCAGCAGGGCGCCGAGCTGCACTTCGCCCCAGGTGCCGCGTGTTTTGATGTTGGTGAGGACCTTCTTTAAATCTCCGACACCGGCGGCCAGATTGCGCATATCGCCCAGGCCCTGATGCACCAGTTCGAGGCGCTCCGAAACCTGCTTGAATGATTCACCCAGCCTCTTTTCCAGCGTACCCTGTAATTTTTCATCAACGGTTTCACGCATCCGGTCGAGCTGGCGGGTATTATCCTCCTGGATCTGTTTGAGTTTCTCATCGATAACCAGGCGCACGGCATCCATCTTTTGCTCGTTAGTTGCGGTTAACAGTGATAACTGGGCGGCAAAGCCTTCGAGTTGACTGCGCTGCAGACCCGCGATTTCCGCCATGCGGGTGCCTACGGAATCGCCAAAGGACGTAAGCGATGCGGCCAACTCCGCTCTTTCCTGATGGGATTGATTTTGGATTTCGGCACGGAAATTGGCAATCTCCTCCCGGACGGCGCGGTCCGTCCTTTCCTGTGCGTCCTGCAGGGCGGACAGCCGGGCGGCGAGAGGCGTCAAATCAACGGAGTTATGCCTCAATTGCCAGTTCAGCAGTCCGGCAAATACAATCAGCAGGATAATGATGATGTAGAAAAATAGCTCCATCGGAATCTTTTCAAAAAGCTTTCTGGAAATCGCGATCCTTCATAATGGTCGTAAAGGCCAGATCCGCCAGTGAATAAGCGCGTTTTTCGAGTTGGGCGGCATTATCCGTTCCCGCTTCGGCCATAGTCACGGTGTAGTCCTTGTCGAATTTAGCTTCTCCATCTTTGAACAGCAGCGCCTTAAATTTAAATTCCTGATCGGTTAGCGACAACAGGACAAATTGAAATTCGGCAACGCCCCTGGGCGCCTTGAAGGCGCCGGGCCCCGGAGCACCCCACCAGCCATAACGGTGTCCATGGTGGTAACGATTATCTTTATCATAGGTGTAATCCACCAGGATGACGCCAATATGGCGAAAAGCTTTCTGGAAACAGTAAAGATAATAATTTTCGAGGGTGGCGTTGCCTTCGTAAATATATTTTTTATCAGCGCTGAAATAGTTGTAAGCCTTTGTATTTTGAGCCTGATTGTAAAAGCTGGCAATGGCCAGTTTCTTGCCTTTGTAACGGCTGTAATCATTTGCCCGAAATGACGGAGCATACTTTTCCTGGGTCATGGTTATTTTCGTGCTGGAGGCGCATCCGGTTAAAAAGATGCCCATGACGCACAAGACAAGGATGCTGCTCCATTTAATGTGATGTCGCATAATACCAATTCCTCCCTAGAAATCATGCTTCGTTCATGGCGGTTAAAACGCTCGCTGAATATAGCGGTCAAAAGATGAAAGTGTCAAGAGGAATAGGGTATAAAGTCAATATTTCTCTTCCGGAAAATCGGAAAGGGACCGGGTGAGCATTTTCCCGGAATTTATTTGCAAGTTGCATATTTTGCCGCTTTTCGGTATAAGCCCTTCGACTGCCCCGGCGTGTCAGGCAAAATATCGGAGAATTGAAGGGTTAACATGGCAGAGAGAATCGAAGTTGGCTTTAAAAAAGGCATTCGCGATGCCTTGGGCGAAAAAATCAAAAGAAGAATTCGGGAGAATTTTTCTCTGCCGGTGGAAAAAGTGTCCACCATCGAGGTTTACACCATCGAAGGCGGGCTGACCAAAGCTCAATTAAATCTCGCCGCCGCAGGTCCCCTGTCCGACCCTGTTATCCAGCATTATGCCGTCGGCAAACCGCTGGCCGTTGACTTCGATTGGCTCATTGAGGTTGGTTTTCGACCCGGCGTCACTGATAACGTCGGTAAAACCGCCCGCGAAGCGGTTGAATTGCTGCTGCGCGACAGTCTCGGCCAACGCAAAATAAATGTTTATACTTCCCGTCAGTATCTGATCAGCGGGAAAATTTCCCGGACCGATGTTGAAAAGGTAACCTCCGGGCTTTTATCCAACGAACTGATTGAACGCCAGCAGATTGTCGGCCGCAATGATTTTAACTTCCAGTCCGGATTGCCTGCTTATATTCCCCACGTTCAGGGAGAAGACAAGCCGGCAGTGGAAACTATAAACCTGGCCGGCCTTAATGACAATCAGCTGATGCAGATCAGCGCGGATAAGCTGCTGGCGCTTAATCTGGCAGAAATGAAGGCGCTGCAGCAGTATTTTCGGACGCCGCAGATCGTCAGTGCCAGAAAGAAGATCGGGCTTAGCGCAAACATCACGGATGTAGAACTGGAATGTCTTGCCCAGACCTGGTCGGAGCATTGCAAGCACAAAATATTTAACAGCCGGATTACTTACACGGCTTCCCGGGCAAAACTCACCATTGACTCGCTTTTTAAAACATATATCAAGGGTTCCACCGCCCAAATCCGCAAAACTAAAGGCAAAAAAGATTTCTGCCTGTCCGTGTTTGTCGATAACGCCGGAGTAATCAGGTTCAATGAAAATCATAATCTGGTTTTTAAAGTCGAAACACATAATTCTCCGTCGGCGCTTGATCCCTATGGCGGAGCTCTGACCGGCATTGTCGGAGTCAACCGCGATCCTTTCGGGACCGGAATCGGCGCCAAGCTGATTTTCAATACCGATGTTTTCTGTTTTGCTTCCCCGTTCTATACAAAGAAGCTGCCGCCCCGGATTCTCCACCCGCGCCGCATTTATGAAGGCGTGCGTGAAGGCGTTGAACACGGCGGAAACAAGAGCGGCATTCCCACGGTGAACGGCAGCATTGTTTTTGACGACCGGTTCCTGGGCAAGCCGCTTGTTTATTGCGGCACGGCCGGCATCATGCCCGCCAGGCTCAACGGCAAGCCGACCCATAACAAAGAGATTCTTCCCGGCGACGCCATCATTATGACCGGAGGCCGTATCGGGAAAGACGGAATTCATGGAGCCACCTTCTCGTCCGAAGAACTGCACGAAGGTTCGCCGGTGACTGCGGTACAAATCGGCGATCCGATCACCCAGAAAAAAATGACGGATTTTCTGCTGGTCGCCCGCAATCGCGGTCTGTATCGAGCGATTACCGACAACGGCGCCGGAGGGCTTTCTTCTTCGGTCGGCGAAATGGCAACTTATTGCGGCGGATGCGAAATTGATCTGGCCTCCGCGCCCTTGAAATATTCCGGCCTGCAGCCCTGGGAAATTCTTGTATCCGAAGCCCAGGAGCGGATGACGCTGGCGGTTGATCCGCGAAAGGTTAAGCAATTTATAGCTTTGGCCAAGAAAATGGATGTGGAGGCCACCGTCCTCGGTAAATTTACCGCGTCCGGAAAATTCCATGTCCTCTACGGCAAAAAGACCGTGGCCTGGCTGGATATGGAATTTCTGCATGAGGGCGTTCCGCAATTGGAGCTTGCCGCCCGCTGGACGCCGCCGAAAAACAAGGAGCCGGACTTCCCGGAACCGACGAATTGGCGCAGGGCTTTGACACAGATGCTGGCCAGATTGAATATCTGTTCGAAAGAATCCGTAGTGCGTCAGTATGATCATGAAGTGCAGGCCGGCTCTGTCATCAAGCCTCTGGTCGGCGCCGCCAATGACGGCCCGTCGGACGCCGCCGTGATCCGGCCGCTTCTGAATTCCATGGAAGGTGTCGTCGTGGCGCATGGCATCTGTCCGCGATACAGCGATATCGATACTTATTCCATGACGGCCTGCGCCATTGATGAAGCAGTGCGCAATGCCGTGGCAGTCGGGGCTGACCTGGATAATCTGGCGGGTCTGGATAACTTCTGCTGGTGTGATCCGGTAAAGTCGGCCAAGACACCCGACGGCGAATACAAGCTGGCCCAACTGGTCCGCGCCAATATGGCCATTTACGATTACACAACCGCTTACGGCGTTCCCTGCATTTCCGGCAAAGACAGCATGAAAAACGACTACTCCATCGGCAAGACAAAAATTTCCATTCCGCCGTCACTCCTTTACTCCGTCATCGGCAAAATAAAAGACGTCCGCAAGTCGGTGACCATGGATGCCAAACGTCCGCATGATCTGGTCTACATTCTAGGTGAAACCAGAGATGAACTGGGAGGATCGGAATGGTTTGCCCTGCATAAAGCCGTCGGCAACAATGTTCCCAAAGTTGACGCCGCGCGCGCCGTGAAAATGTATCGGGCGCTGCATAAAGCAATATGCTCGGGCCTGGTTGCTTCCTGCCATGACTGCTCTGACGGCGGCCTGGCCGTCGCCCTGGCCGAAACCGCTTTTGCCGGGGGGCTGGGAATGAATGTTGATCTGAACTACGTTCCCTATCGCGGGAAGAAGAGAAATGATTATATTTTGTTTTCCGAATCGGCCAGCCGCTTTGTCGTGACCATCCACCCGTCGGCTAAAGCTAAATTTGATAAAATTATGGCCGGCAATAACATCAGTGAAATCGGTTTTATAACCAGTGATGAAATGTTCCGGATCTCCGGATTAAAGGGCCGGTTAATTATTGAAGAAAAGATCAGCAAACTAAAGGAAGCCTGGCGCAAGCCGCTGAATTTTTAGGGGCCGTTAAAAAATAACCACCCTGCTGGTGGCAAGACCATTTCGTTACGGCCCCTTATGCCGATTACGATATTACAATAGTACAGCCGTTGTTGAACATCGGCTGAGAAGCGAGATTATTCTATGCGCCGCAAAGTAAAAGCAATCGTTTTAACCGGTTACGGCACAAACTGTGAGATGGAAATGGCGCATGCCTGCAAACTGGCCGGCGCTGATGTCATCGATATTGTCCACTTAAGTGAAATTCTTTACGGGGAAAAGCGCCTGGCTGATTATTCCTTTTTAAATTTGCCCGGAGGGTTTCTTGACGGCGATGATTTAGGCTCGGCGAAAGCAGGCGCCAACCGTTTTCTGCACGCGAAGATTGCCGGCCATAAGGACATACTGTTTGCCGATTTAATAGATTTCATCAATGCCGGGAAATTAATTCTGGGTGTCTGCAACGGTTTTCAGCTGATGGTCAAGCTGGGATTGTTACCGGCGCTCGAGGGCAGGTATACTGCACAGAGCACGACCCTTACTTTTAATGACTCCGGACGCTTTGAAGACCGCTGGGTTTATTTAAAAGCCAATACGCAAAGCCCCTGTGTGTTCACTCGAAATATCGACGTGATATATCTGCCGGTGCGGCATGGAGAAGGTAAATTTGTGCCGCAAAGCACAAAAATTTTAGACGAGATCGAAAAGAAAAATCTCTTTGCTTTACAATACAGCGATGTCGCCGGCGAGACCACGATGGAATATCCGGCCAATCCCAATGGTTCCGTTCAGGCCATTGCCGGAATTTGTAATGAAACAGGAAGGCTCTTCGGTTTGATGCCCCATCCCGAAGCATATCTGCACCGCACCAATCATCCCCGCTGGACACGCGAAAACATACCCGAAGAGGGACAGGGCGTCTCTATCTTCCGCAACGCCGTCGACTTCATTCGCAGCAAAGAATTCTAGACCGCTGCCGGATGGGGACTTGGAATCACTTAAGGCGGATTTTAACCGCGTTAGCGTGAGCATCAAAGCCTTCCATCTGCGCGAAATGCGCCGTTTTGCCGCCCAGTTTGCCCAGAGCCTCCGGTGAAAAATGCAGCACGCTCATCCGCTTGACAAAATCGTAAACTCCCAGCGACGATGAGAAACGCGCCGTACCTTCCGTCGGCAGAATATGATTTGTCCCGGCCATGTAATCCCCCAGAGTTTCCGGGGTATAGGAACCCAGAAAAACAGCGCCGGCATTGCGCACCTTTTCCAAAACGCCGGCCGGATTTTCCACCATGAGTTCCAAATGTTCCGGGGCAAAAAGGTTGGACAGTTCTACCGCTTCGTCAATATCGGCGGTAATGACAATCGCGCCATAGCGGGCTGATGATTTTTCCAGGATCGCGGTGCGCGACAGAGCTTTCCTTTGCCTTTCAATCTCCCGCGAAACTTTCCCCGCCAGATTTTCATCCGGGGTAAAAAGAACGGCGGCGGCCATTTCATCATGTTCCAGCTGCGCCAGCAGATCAGCGGCGGCAAAGGAAGCATTGGCCTTTTTATCGGCAATAACGACAATTTCACTGGGTCCGGCAATCATATCGATGGCCACCTGGCCGAAGACCAGTTTCTTGGCCGCGGCAACATAGGCGTTGCCGGGCCCCACGATTTTATCCACGCGGGGAATTGTCTGTGTGCCGTAAGCCATAGCCGCGATCGCCTGCGCGCCGCCTATCTTGAAAATGCGGGTTACACCGCTGATTTCCGCGGCGGCGGCAATCAACGGATGAAGGTTGCCTTCTTTGGCCGGGGTGACCAGAATAATTTCGCTGACACCGGCGATTTTTGCCGGAATGGCGGCCATCAGCAGCGTTGAAGGATAAACCGCCTTGCCTCCGGGGGCATAAATGCCTGCGCGCTGCAGCGGTAAAATCCGCTGGCCTATTTGCACACCTTCTTCATCATCCACAGACCAGCTGGGGACGAGCTGGTTTTGATGATACTTGGCAATGCGCTCGGCGGCAAGCTTGATCACGGCCATATCGTCCGGACGCACGCGCGCCAGTGCGGCCTTCCTTTCCTCGGCGGATGCTTCTGCGTTGGAAGAGTTCAATTCATACCGGTCGAACTTTGCCGTATAATCGAATAAGGCTGCATCGCCCCTCACGGCCACATCCTGCACTATTTCCGCCACGGCAGCCAGTAATTCGGGAGTAAAGGCGCCTCCCCGCCGGCGCAGTTTGCGGAAAAAATCCCCAAATTCAGCAGCATCGGATTTAATAATCCTCATGTCATTTCACCCTCTTGATATCCGCCCCCAGCGCGGAAAATTTCTGCTCTATTCCCTGATAGCCGCGATCAATGTGATATACCCGGGAAATTTCCGTTGTTCCCTTTGCCACCAATGCCGCCAGCAGCAGCGAGGCGGATGCCCGCAAATCGGTGGCCATCGTCTGAGCGCCGTGCAATTCGGGCACACCCCGGACAATAGCGCTGCTGCCTTGAATAACAATGTCCGCGCCCATGCGCATCAGTTCGCTGACATGCATGAAGCGGTTTTCAAAAACGGTTTCGTTAATCACACTCAGGCCGCTGCCGATAGACATATAGGCCATCATCTGAGCCTGCAGGTCGGTTGCAAAACCGGGATAGGGTAGTGTCTTCAGATCAATGCTGTTTATCTTGGGACCCCCGGATGCTTTCAATCCGCCGGCGATGGGTGTAATTTTCATTCCGCTGTCGCGCAGTTTATTTATGAGCGCTTCCAAATGAAGGGGATTGCAGCCCAGGATGTTGATCTCGCCGCGGGTCATACCGGCGGCAATCATGAAAGTACCGGCTTCAATGCGATCGGGAATAATTGAAGCTTCCACAGGCTTAAGCGAGGTCACACCGTCGATGGTAATGACATCAGTTCCGGCGCCGCTTATTTTCGCCCCCATCCCTTTTAACACGTCGGCCAGATTAACAACCTCCGGTTCACAGGCGGCATTGCTCAGTTGAGTTGTTCCTTCCGCCAGAACGGCGGCCATCATAATATTTTCCGTTCCGGTGACCGTAGGAATGTCAAAATAAATATGAGCGCCTTTTAATTTTTTGGCCCGTGCTTCGATATAACCGTTATTTAATGCCACCTGAGCCCCTAGTTCCTGCAGAGCTTTAATATGCAGATTCACCGGCCTTGCCCCGATGGCGCAGCCGCCCGGCAGCGATACCCGGGCCACCCCCAGGCGGGCAACCAGCGGCCCCAAAACCAGCACGGAAGCCCGCATGGTCCTTACCAGGTCATAGGGAGCTTCGGAGTTGGTAATTCTTGCGGCATTAATCCGGACAGTTTCCGCGCCTTCAATTTCCACACCCAGATTTCTCAACAGCTTCTTAATGGTTTTGATATCCACAAGGTCCGGTATGTTATGGAAGGTGCTTGTTCCGGGGGCGAGCAAGGCGGACGCTAAAACGGGCAATGCGGCATTTTTCGCCCCGCTGATATGAACATCGCCCTGCAGGGGCTTGCCACCCGCAATAATAAATTTATCCACTAATTTCTCTCCTTGCTTTGACTACACGCGGCAATCCGGCATAATCATTGCTGATGCTTATATTCCGATATTTCCCGGAAGTTTGAAAAATATTGAATATTTTTGCTCCCTGAGTCGCTCCTATTTCCACCAGCAGCCAACCGCCGCTTTTCAAATGTCCGGGAGCCTGAGCAATGATTTGCCGATAGAAATCCAAACCATCGTCTCCGGCCAACAGCGCTTCCAGCGGCTCATAATCTTTTACACCAACCGGTAATTTGCCGTACTCCGCCTCCGCTATATAAGGGGGATTGGCAACGATTATATCAAAAAAATCGTCAACAGGCTCCAATAAATTGCCCTGCAGGAATTCTATTCGAAAATCCAGGTGCAGATTTTGCGCGTTTTTGGCCGCTATGGCGAGAGCTTTGCTGGAAATATCCGTCGCCGTCAAACGGGCGAAGGGCATTTCGTAAGCCAGGGCCAGGGCTATTGCCCCGCTGCCGGTGCCGATGTCTAAAATGGAAATTTCCGCCGCTGTTTCCCGGCAGAGAGAGAGCGCCTCTTCCACCAGCAATTCCGTTTCCGGACGCGGAATAAGCACATCCGGAGAAACTTCCAGAGTAAAAGACCAGAATTCTTTATGACCGGTGATATAGGCTACCGGTTCCCCTGCGAGCCGGCGGTCGACCAGCTTTTGAAACGAAGCCAGCATCTCTTCATCGACCGGCAAGGAAGGGTTTTTAAAAAAATCCAGCCGCTCGCAGCCCAGGCAATGAGAAAGCAATATTTCCGCGTCCAGCCGCGACGAAGGTATCCCCGCTAACGTAAAATTCCGGGCAGTTTCATTAAGAATATCGCGAATCAGCATGCTCTGAATCCATTTCAGCTTCAGCCATTGTTATTGATTTTATTTATTTTTGTTCAGCAATTGCGCCTGATAATGTGTCGCCAGACCGTCGATCATGGCGCCAATATTGCCGTTGAGAAAACTGTCCAGGTCATAACGGGTCATACCGATACGATGGTCGGTAATGCGCCCCTGCGGGAAATTATAAGTACGGATGCGCTCCGAACGGTCGCCGGAGCCGACCTGATTTTTACGGGCTGCGGAAATTTCGGCGTTTTGTTTTTGTACCATGGCATCCAACAGGCGCGCGCGCAGAACTTTCATAGCCTTGGCTTTATTCTTCAACTGGGACTTTTCATCCTGGCAGGTGACAACCAGCCCTGTCGGCAAATGGGTAATGCGGACGGCGGAATCGGTAGTGTTCACACTCTGGCCGCCGTGACCGGTAGATCGATAAACATCAATCCGCAATTCGTTGGGATCAATATTGAGCTCTACTTCTTCCGCTTCCGGCATAATAGCCACTGTTACCGCGGAGGTATGAATCCTTCCCTGCGCTTCCGTAACGGGTACCCGCTGCACCCGATGAGTTCCGCTTTCATACTTCAACCGGCTGTAGGCACCATTGCCTTCGATCTGGGCAATAATTTCCTTGAAACCGCCCATGCCGCCGGCCGGAGAGCTGCTGACTATTTCCACCCGCCAACCCTGATTTTCCGCATAACGAGCATACATCCGAAATAAATCGCCGACGAAAAGACCGGCTTCATCACCGCCGGTGCCCGCCCGAACTTCCAGAAAAACGTTTTTATCGTCGTTGGGATCTTTCGGCAGCAGCATGATTTTCAGTTTCTCTTCCCAGTCAGCTTTTTCCTGCTGCAATTGAGGCATTTCCTCTTTGACCAGGTCTCTTAATTCCGCATCGTTTTCCTGCAGAAATCCCTGGTATTCTTCCAGACGCGTTCGAACCTGTTCATATTGACGGATGGCATCCACCAATACGGTTAAATCGGAATGCTCTTTGGCATATTTCTGGTAAAGGTTGGGTTTGGAAACAATTTGCTGATCGCTGAGCAGGCCTTCCAGTTCCCGATAACGAAGTTCAATATCACGAAGTTTATCTAATATAATATCCATACCGGTTCTTTAAGCTAATTGAGGGGGTTGATGTTGTTTAATAAAGACGCATTTGCAGGCACGCCGCCCTGTTGGAGGCGTACCTACAAAAAATGTGAGTGATGAGAAATGTTCATCAGCATAAGGAGAGAATCCGGTATTTAAGCTCCCGTAAAGAAAGAAATTACAAAGTTGTTTTTTTGGCTGTTTTTTTTGCCGTCTGAGGTTTTGCTTCTTTGACTTCGTATTTCTTCTTGAATCTTTCCACTCGTCCGGCAGTATCCATGATTTTCTGCTTGCCGGTCATAAAGGGATGACAATTAGAACAAATTTCAACCCGGATATCCTTCTTGGTTGAACGGGTTTCAATTACATTGCCACAAACGCAGGTTATAGTTGTTTCCTTATATTCCGGATGAATGCCTTCTTTCATATCTCTTTACTTCTCCTCCTTAACCTTAATAACAATGTCAAGTATCCATTTAATTTTAAAGCAGTTGGGCTGCCTTATAATATAAGCAATAAAAATTCAAGAGATTTAAACGCCTCTATGAATTCATCGAATCCAAAAAGTCCTGGTTCGTTTCCGTTTTTTTGATCTTGCTGATAATGAACTCCATGGCATCTACGGGATTCATTTCCTGGAGAAGCCGGCGTAATATCCAGATACGGTTGAGATTATTCTTGGCAATCAGCAATTCTTCTTTTCTGGTGCCGGAACGAATCAAATCAAAGGCCGGGAAAACGCGGCGATCGGCAATGCGGCGGTCCAGATGCAGTTCCATATTGCCGGTTCCTTTGAATTCTTCAAAGATTACTTCGTCCATCCTGCTGCCGGTATCGATCAGCGCCGTGGAAATAATGGTCAGGCTGCCGCCGTTTTCGATGTTGCGGGCGGCGCCGAAGAAACGTTTGGGCTTATGCAGCGCATTGGAATCCACGCCGCCGGAAAGAACTTTACCGCTGGGCGGAACGACCGTATTGTAAGCTCGCGCCAAACGGGTGATGCTGTCGAGCAAAATAACCACGTCTTTTTTGTGTTCGACCAGGCGCTTGGCCTTTTCAATAACCATTTCAGCCACCTGGACGTGACGGGAGGCCGGTTCATCAAACGTGGACGAAATAACTTCACCGGCAACACTGCGCTGCATATCGGTAACTTCTTCCGGACGTTCATCAATCAAAAGCACCATCAGCACCACTTCCTTGTGGTTGGCCGTTATGCTGTGAGCAATGTCCTGCAGGAGCACTGTTTTACCGGCGCGGGGCGGGGAAACGATCAATCCGCGCTGTCCCTTGCCGATCGGCGTAAATAAATCCATAACCCGTGTGGAGAAATTTTCGGGATCAAATTCCAGATTCAATTTTTCCTGCGGATAAAGAGGGGTTAAGTTGTCAAAAAGAATTTTATCACGGGCAGCTTCGGGACTTTCGAAATTTACGGTATCAACTTTCAGGAGGGCAAAATATTTTTCCCCTTCTTTGGGGGGCCGTACCTCGCCGGAGATGGTATCGCCGGTTTTTAAATTGAACCGTCGAATCTGGGAGGGCGAAATGTAGATATCGTCCGGGCTGGGCAGATAATTATAGTCCACAGCGCGTAAAAAGCCGAATCCGTCCGGCAGGATTTCCAGTACGCCCGAACCGGAAATGACGCCGTTTTTTTCCGCCTGGGCCTGCAGAATCGCAAAGATTAAATCCTGGCGACGCATGCTGCTGGCACCGGGTACAGTTAAATCCTTGGCCAAATTGTTGAGCTCGCTGATCGGCAACCTTTTAATGTCTTCGATATGCATAAATATTTCCTTGCTTAGATTAAAATCAGATAACTGGGGATGTTATTCTGAGTATGATAGACAGTCATTGTTTTGCTGCATTATTATTCAAAAGATGCACTTGGATACACGAAGTCACGATTTTTAGCAGTCGCTGGATTATAATATCGGCTTGTTTGTTAGAATACTTGAAACGCTCCAAAGGGCAGAGCCAAAAAAGGCCTCTTCATGAATTGCCTAGCAGCTTATTACATCCCGGGATATCTGTCAATATATTTTATGCAAATTACCATAAATATCTATTTTAATGCGTATATTGCTGTTGCGGCCAACTTTCTTCTTGATTCCTGAGACAGAATAAACTAAATGATTTTAAATAATTAATTTGTTTCCCTGGAGGAAAGGTACTGTAATTCATATGGAAGAAAATAAAAAGAGTGAAGAAAATAATATTGAACCCGCCGACGCCCTGGCGGAAATTTCTCTGGCGGATCTGCCGCCGGCACTGCGCACCGCCTGCGAAAACGCCGGATGGGAAAGTCTGGTGCCGGTGCAGGCCAAATCCATTCCTTACCTTTTGGCCGGCCGTGACATGATGGTTCAATCGCGCACCGGCAGCGGCAAGACAGGCGCCTACATTCTGCCGATCATGCAGAAAATTGATCTGCACCAAAATGTCGCCCAGGCCCTGGTGCTGGTCCCTACGCGGGAACTGGCGCTGCAGGTTTCCCGGGAGGCCCAGATGCTGGTGGCCGGATCGGAATTGCGCGTTGCCGTTGTTTATGGAGGAGTCGGTTACGCCGCCCAGCTGGAAGCCTTCCGTGCCGGAGCTCAACTGGTTGTTGGTACGCCCGGCCGCATACTGGACCATCTTTTAAAAGACGCTTTATCGCTGGACCATCTGAAGATATTGATCTTTGATGAGGCCGACCGCATGTTGTCGATGGGTTTTTACCCCGATATGGTAAAAATCCGCAAATATGTGCCGTCGCAAGGCATCATCAGCAGCATGTTTTCCGCAACTTTTCCTCCCCAGGTAATCCGCCTGTCGTCGCAGTTTCTCCGGAAACCGGAATTACTCAGTCTGAGCGGCAATCAGGTGCACATTGCTGAAATTGAACATGCCTATTACGTCGTTCCCGGTATGCGCAAAGAAAGATCGCTGGTCCGCATTCTGGAAATCGAAAATCCTTCATCGGCCATAATTTTTTGCAATACGAAAGACACCGTGCATTATCTGTCCGTTGTCCTGAAGCGTTTCGGGTATGATGCCGATGAGCTGAGTTCGGATCTGGCGCAGAGTGCCAGGGAAAAAGTTATGGCGCGGGTAAAACGCGGCGCTCTGCGCTTTCTGGTCGCCACCGATGTCGCCGCCCGCGGCATCGATATTCCCGATTTGTCTCATGTTATTCAGTATGAACCACCGGAAGATCCGGAAGCATATATTCATCGCGCCGGCCGGACCGGGCGGATGGGTTCCAGCGGGGTGGCTATTTCCCTGGTTGCGGAAATGGAAAAATTCAAATTGCATAACATCGCCCGCTTTTATAACATAACCATGGAAGAGCGCCCGCTCCCCGATGATGAAGAAATAGAAAGAGTCGTGGCGGAAAGAATTACGGCGCTGCTGGAAGCGCGCCTGCGCTCCCGGGATAACCTGGAAGTCGAACGCATGCAGCGCTTTGTGCCCCTGGCGAGGAACCTGGCCCAGGCCGAAGAGGAACTGGCACTGATCACCATGCTGCTGGACGATTATTACCAGCAGACACTGCATGCGCCGCCGGTGCAACTGGCGCCTGTCGCCGAGCAGCAACCCGAGCAAAAGCCTAAACCGCCAAGGAAACGGCCGCGGCCGGGCCCGGGTCATAAAAAAGAAAGGAAATACTAAGAATCAATGTCGGCTAATGTTTATCGTTTGCTGAAAATTATCGGCGCCTTTGCTTTACTGACGATGATTTTTTCCTGTGCAACTGCGCCTAAGGAACTTCCGGCGCCGCCGAAACCGGCGAAAATCGCCGTTGTTTTAGGCGCGGGGGCATCCAAAGGGTTTGCGCATGTGGGAGTTTTAAAAATACTGGAATTGAATAAAATACCCATCCATATGGTTGTCGGAACCAGTGTCGGCTCTTTTGTCGGCAGTTTGTATGCCTTTGGATACAATCCTTATGAACTGCAAACAATAGCTTTTGCCCTGCAGAAAGATGACGTTGCCGACTATACCATCCCGGATAACGGATTTATAAAAGGAGAAAAACTCGAAAATTTCATCAATAATAAGGTAAAATACACAACGATCGATAAATTCAAGATTCCTTTTTACGCAGTGACGACTAATATTCAAACCGGCGAAGAAATGGTTTTCGGCCGTGGTAATACCGGCAAAGCCGTGCGGGCGAGTTGCTCGATCCCGGGAATATTCCAACCACCTGTAATCAACGATAAAATGTATGTTGATGGAGGAGTTGTGAGCCCCCTGGCGATAGATGTTGCCCGCCGGTATGGCGCTGATGTTGTCATTGCCGTTGATGTTTCATCGAGTCTGGCATCTTCCGCGCCTTCCGGCACCATTGAAACGATCATGCAGGCCATTGATATTATGTATGGCAAAATGGCCGCCATTCAGATTAAAAATGCCGATGTCGTTATCAAACCGAAGATCGGCTACATCGGCTCCAGTGATTTCTCCAAAAGACATGAAGCCATAATGGAGGGCGAAAAAGCCGCCAACGCGGCCCTGCCGGCAATCAATTCCATTCTCTCCAAGCTGCGCCAGGAAGGGCGCCTGCCGTAGGCAAAGATTACGGGGTGCGGAGAGATTAAAGCAATATGAGAAGCGTATAATACGGGAAAGATCCCTCTGCTGGAATAACTTTAGGATTTTTACTTCCACCTCTTGAGGAGGCACATGAAGATCTTGAAGCGGATTCTTTTAGGTATTGCCATCCTGGTTCTCAGTGCAGGCATTTACCTTTTGGCTGTCGCTTTACTCCCCGGTCTGGACGTTCCTGAGCAGCCTTTGGAAAAAACAGTTCCGTCAATTAACTCACCTCAGAGTCCGCCTGTCGGCAGAAAGGATGTGTCCTTCCGCGTCCAGGGAACTGAGCTTGCCGCCTGGTTGTACCTGCCCCGTGGTTTCTCTGAACCCCGGCCCTGCATCGTGATGGCTTCGGGTCTGGGGGGCACCAAAAACATGGGACTGCATGAGTATGCGCTTCGTTTTCAGGAAGCCGGCTTCGCGGTACTCGTTTTCGACTACCGGTATTTCGGCGCAAGCAAGGGTGAACCGCGCCAGTTGATATGGATACCTGATCAGTTGGAAGACTGGATTGCGGCAATTGAGTACGCCCGGAGCCTCGAATCCATCGATCCGGCGCGGATCGCCTTATGGGGCACTTCCCTGAGCGGCGGGCACGCCTTAACAATAGCCGCGAGAGACAATAGGATTGTTTGTCTAACGGCTCAGTGTCCCGGCGTCGACGGCCGCTCATCCGCCGAAAAGGCATTTGAAACCCAGCCCATTGGATACAACCTCCGCATGCTCATGCACGGACAGCGTGATCTCGTCAGATCATGGCTCGGTCTTTCCCCTCATAAGATACCCATCGTGGGAAAGCCAGGGAGCATCGCGTTGATGACGGCCGCAAACGCATATGACGCATTTGTGGAACTAGCGCCGGATGGCTTCGTTAATGAGGCCTGTGCCCGGATCATTGTACGGGGAGACAAATATCGGCCAGTCAAGTATGCCCGCGATGTCCGTTGTCCGGTACTTCTGCAATTATGCCAGAAGGACGAGTTGGTCTCCGTCGAGAGCATTGAGGAAACAGGGAAGATTCTGGGACAGCTCGCGGAAATCAAACGGTACCCCATCGGACACTTCGATGTCTATTACGGAAAAAACCGGGAAACCGGCATCAATGATCAGATCGAGTTCTACAGAAAACATCTCCGATAAATGGAGAAAAAGGGGGGGAATTATGGGTTTTTCGCTGCTGGTTGCTCTGCTGGCCTTAAAATTCAAAAAGGCGTCCAAGACAAACAAGAGCTTCAAAAAATTTTTAATGGGCCATGAATGCAGAGTCGTCATCAAAACAAAAGATGGCAAACGCGGGAAAAGATTCATCTTTAAAGACGGTAAATTTTCCTCGGACACTGTACTGAATGAATATGATGCGGCGATGGTCTGGAGCGATGCCCGGGCCGGGTTTAAAGGTTTGAGGACTGGAGAAGAAGGCATCAAGCACGCACTCCAGAATCATCTGGTCGGGATTGACGGCGAGGTACATTCTTTTACCTGGTTTGGCGCCGCCATCAAATTTGTTACGACGTAGCAATATCGAATTATCGGTGCATGTTTTAGAAGCTGCTGACAAAATGTGGCAAACGCTGCTGAGCTCTACCGCCACTATCAACGGTTAAGGAGAGAATATGAGCTACTGGTCACACGAATATTTACTGAGAAACTGGGGTGGCCCCATGGTACAGGCCGAGTTTTTAAAAGAAGCCCAGAGACCTTTTTTTGTCCCGCGAATCTTTTCCGGTCTCAATCTGTTTCTTGATAAGGCCGGCCTGCTGCCCGACGCGGTCGATTTAGTGGCTAAAGAATGTAAAACAAAAAAAGCTTTTATTGTAACCGACGATTACGCGGTGCGTTTTGCCCCGAAAGTAATGAGTCCCTATGAAAAAAGGCATGGCATTAAATTTGAAATCTGGGACAAAGCCAGACCTGACGCTCCAATTGATACCGTTATGGAATGCGCCCGCAAGATGCGGGAGTTCGGTCCTGACCTTATTTTTGCTATTGGCGGTGGTTCTTCAATGGATACCGCTAAGGGAGCATGGCTTTTATATGAACATCCGGAGGCAAATATTGAAATTCTAAGTCCGCTGATGCCCCTGAATCTGCGGAATAAAGCCAGGCTGGTGGCCATTCCGACAACAAGCGGAACCGGTTCCGAGGTTTCCGGTGTTGCCGTCATCTCTTTTCCTGACGGTGTAAAGCTCGGTGTGGGCGGTGCATTGCCGGAATTCGTTCCCGATTTTGCCCTGCTTGATCCGACGCTGACTGTCGGGATGCCCCCGCAACTAACAGCAGGAACAGGCGGCGATGCTTTAGCTCATGCCGTTGACGGTTTTATGGCCCCCAGAGCAGATGAATTGAATCAGGCCATAGCTCTGAAAGCTATTAAGATGGTCTTTGAATGGCTGCCCAGGGCTTATCAGAACGGCCATGACCTCATGCCCCGAATCAAGATGCAGCAGGCGGCGATGATGGCGGGGATGCCCCTTTCCAACGCCGGTTCAGGAATTTCGCATGCTCTCGGGCATACTATCGGTGGTTTATTCCACATTCATCACGGCGCCATGGTACTGCTGTTTCTTCCCTATGAACTTCAGGTTTATTCCAAAGCAACAGACCGATATCTGGAAATATGCGATGCGCTGGGCGTCCGGGAGCAAAGCTCCTCTGTGCAGAGCCTTGCCAATCTCATTGCCAAAATCCGCGGCCTTATGTCGGAGCTGAATCTCCCCCTTGGTCTGAAAGATGCCGGCGTTTCCCGGCATGATTTTGATAAAAAAATTGATTTTATCCTGGATCAGACGCCGACAGATCCAGCCTTTTATTTTGGCTGGTTTGATCTGAACAGAGAGCAGTTGATGGATGTGTTTTTGTGTGCCTATGAAGGCAAATTGCTGGATATGAAATCAGAAATATGGAGGTGATCCTGATGAAAGGGTATTTTGGTAAATTCCTGAAGGTGGATCTGACCAGCAGGAAAATTGAAAATTTCCCCATAAGTGACGATGATCTGGCACTGTATGTCGGCGGATCGACATTGGCCGCTAAAATTATATATGATTATGTAAAACCGGGGATGGACCCGCTGGCCCCGGAAAACCCGCTGGTCTTTGCCGCCGGACCTTTTACGGGATCCAACATCCCTATGGTCAGCCGGGCTGCGGTCTGCGGCATAGCTCCGGGCAGCGGCCTCTGGGGTGAGGCGACAACAGGGGGAAGCTTTCCCTCCCGCCTCAAGGGCATCGGGTCTGACGGAATACTGATCACGGGCAGAGCGGATAAACCGGTCTATTTATTGATTAAAGCGGAAAATGCGGAGATTAAAGACGCTGCTCATCTCTGGGGCAAGGATACCTATGAAACGCAGGAACTTATCGACAAGGAAGTCGGTGAAAAAGCTTCCATTGCCTGCATCGGCAGGGGTGGAGAAAGATTGATCAACTACGCCGGCATCGTGAACGATGAAGGCAGGGCTGCGGGTAGATGCGGTCTGGGAGCGCTCATGGGTTCGAAGAATCTCAAAGCCGTCGTCGTATCCGGAAATGCGAAGGCCGGATTTGCCGACGCTGAAAAACTGAAGGCCCTGGTCGATGAAACCCGCAATTGTATCAGCAGTTACCCGAATACCAACGCCTACAAACTCTACGGGACGAACATGTATATTGACCTGGGCATGCGCCTGGGAGATGTGCCGACCAAATATTTTACCAAAAGCATTTTCCCTGTAGAAAAGCTGCACGGTCCGGCCTTCAGAACACGCTACAGTATGACGAACTATGCATGTATGGGCTGTCCGATCGGCTGCGGCCGGGTTATCAAAGATTTCAGCACGGATATCAAAAAGGTCGATGGGCCGGAATATGAAACCGTGGCGGCTTTCGGGCCGCTATGCATGAACTTTGACATTGATAATGTGGTCAAGGCCAATCATTTCTGTAATGTCCACGGGATCGATACAATGTCCGCCGGTGTATGCATCGCTTTTGCGATGTATTTGTATGAGAAGGGAATTCTTACCAAAGAGAAAGCCGGGATGGAAATCCACTGGGGAGATGCCGGTGTCATCCTGAAGCTGCTCGACATGATAATTCAACAGGAAGGCATTGGAGTTATTTTATCAAAAGGCGTCAAAGAGATGGCCAAAGAGTTCGGGGCGGACCCGGAAGATGCCGCTCATGTAAAAGGGCTGGAATTTCCGATGCATGATTCGCGGGCCTACCAGGGCGCGGCGCTTTCCTATGCTGTCGGTCCCCGGGGCGCCTGTCATTTGAAAGGCAGTTTCTACAACCTGGACGCCCCGGGAAATGAAACCGGCCTGGAGCTGGGGATAACTTTTTCGGACAAAAACAATCCCGCGCAAAAAGGCGCTTTGACCGCGAAGATGCTGCAGTTTTGCGAGATCTACAACAGTTTCACCCTGTGCCAATTTTCACCCATGCCGGCCCCGCTGATTGCTCAGACCCTTGCCGCTATCACCGGCAATCAATGCAGCACCATGGATTTGCTCACGTTCGGTGAACGCTCCCTTAATCTGAAGAGAGCCGTCAATAATAAGCTGGGCATCACCAGAAAAGATGACCGGCTGCCGAGGATTGTGCGTCAGGCCCTGAAGGAAGGAGCGACGGCGGGAATAGAGCCAAATATGGATTTGATGTTGAAGGAATTTTATGAAGTCAGCAACTGGGACTGGGAAACGGGCAAGCCGGCAAAGGAAAAACTCATTGAGCTGGGTCTCAACCAGGCGGCAAAAGATCTGTGGGGATAGCAGAAATTAGTAATAAAAAGACATTTCCCGGATTGGAAAATCAAGTCCGGCGGGTGTGATCCGCACGGCCGAGTTTTTTACTGTTCGCGAGGGCAGGATTGCCGAGATTCGTTTGGTGTTCGATGCCACAGAGCTGCGCAAGCTCATGCAGCCATGATTGATCAGGAAAAGGAATATCAGGGCTTTTCAAAGTGATGATAATCTTTGGGCTGCTCGAAATTACACCCCCAGTGCCAGCCGCGCTCTAAGAATACCCGGACAACAGGGTGATCGCTGTAAGCATAGTAAAAAATATTCTGCCGGGGGGCGGTTTGCTGCCTTGGAGCTGAAAAACATCTATGATTGATATTTAGTTGATAAGTGAATTGCGTCCATTCATTTGCTTTCTTTGACAAAACGAATATCGTTATTGCCAGTTCCTAAAGAACCGACTTTCAAATAATAAACATTCCAAAAATTATTAAGAAACAATTAAGAAATAATGAATTGACAAAATTTATTTTTTGTTTAAAATACTGCACATAATAACAGTGTTTATTATAACAGTTCTTATTCAAGCTTCTTGAAAGGCTATCATGAAGAGTCTGACAGACAAGCAATCCAAAATTATTGATTTTATAAGTGCATGCCAGAAAAAAAATGGTTACCCGCCAACGCAGGCTGAAATTTGTGATCATTTCGGGTATGGCAGCCTTAATGCTGTGCGAAGTCATCTTGTACTGATCGAAAAAAAAGGCTATATAAAGTTGGACAATGGGAAAGCGCGTGGAATGAATATAAAATTATCATCGTCACTGCTTACCCGGCAACAAAAAAGCTCTATCCCTTTACTTGGAAGCATAGCAGCAGGCGTCCCAATCTGGGCTGAACAAAATTTTGAAGAACATTTACCACTACCGCCTGCTCTATTTGGTGGTGGTCAGCTTTTTGCGCTCCATGTCCGTGGGGACAGCATGACAGGTGCCGGTATCAAAAACGGTGATATTGCTATTATCCAGCGGCGGGATTGTGTTGATAATGGGGAAATAGCCGCTGTTCTTGTTGAGCAAGAAGCAACATTGAAACGCGTTTATCTATCATCTAAGTCCATAGTGCTTAAGTCAGAAAATCATGATTTTAAGGACATTAAGTATGATAAGGGAAAGATTGACCATGTTTATATTCTTGGACTCTACCGGGGAATTGTCAGAACTTTGAATAATCGGTGTGACTCATGAATGTTGTTAATACAATCAAAGCTTTTGGATGTTACGATGTTGTGCAACTCGATGGTGAACCAACACCCAGGCATTTAGACTACCTTGATCTGTTGAAGGCTTCTAACAATGGAGGTCTAAAGGTTGATGCCGTCGCCGAATTCCAAGCCAGACCTCTCCTTTACATTGTATCGGAAAATCAGTTACAAAGTTTTGATAATTACAAAATTGTGAATCTACAGCGCCTTCTGGCTAACAGAGGGGAAAATGCATATCTCGGAATCGTCAGTCCCGGCGAATTGAATGTTTATCCAATAAACTTGGACCGTTCCGTTTTGGCCAAGGGATACAAAGAGTCAATCAAACAAGAGTCTCCCGAAGCACCTCTATTTTTTCAGCGTGTCGCAGATGGTACTTTTACAATAGCTGGACAACCTGAAGATTCGGATTATGTATTCACGACAATCCTTGACTTGATGAGCCGCTCATCAGAAAAACTTATTAAAGCAGGCATCAAACCATTGGATGTACTTTCATTTCTCGGTCGCGCTTTGTTCTTTCGTTTCCTCTGGGACCGTAAAATAGTCCAGCAGAGTGATCTAAGCTCGATCTCTCCACAAGCAACCTCACATAGTGACTGCTTCTGCAATGTTGCTAATTCCGTAGCAACATGCCACTGGCTTGATGAAACTTTCAACGGCGATTTACTTCCACTCTCCGGTAAGTATAATGAAGTATTTAGACATGCAAATAAACAGACGGACGGTAAAATATTTAACCATCTACAAGCTATTCTAAAAGGATGGAAGAATGCGGGCAATCATGTGTTTCAAGTTCAGATCGATTGGGGTGATCTCGACTTTGCCCATATACCTATCGGTGTACTAAGTCAGGTTTATGAAAATTTCAGTAAGATTTGGGATGCGCAACAGAAACAGACAAGTGCGTTCTACACGCCTAAGAACATAGCACGCTATCTCGTTGACGATGCCTTTGAAGGCATCACAACCAAGAAAGATGCACAGATTCTTGACCCAAGTTGCGGAGCCGGGATTTTTCTTATACTGACGTTCAGGAAGCTTGTTGCAGCACGCTGGGAACACGACGAAAAAAGACCGAACACTAAGACAATCCAGTCCATCCTCTATGATCAACTATGTGGTTTCGATGTGAGTGAGTCCGCCCTGCGCTTGGCAGCATTGTCATTGTATGTTACGGCCATAGAACTAAATGGCTCGCCGCGGCCACCTAAAAGCCTAAAGTTTCCTAAACCTCTTCAGGGCGTAGTGCTTCATAACCACCGACGACCTGAAGAACAAGAGACCAAGGGATTTGTATTAGGCAGCTTGCGTCCTGATCTCTCTAAGGAATTCAATGGCCGTTTTGATATGGTCATAGGTAATCCACCTTGGAGTCGTCTGCGAGGTGAAACGGAAGAGGAGAAGATAGAAAATGAAGTCATTAATGACGAATTCACTAAATTGACACGTCAGATAATGACAGAACGAGGACTTGCAGATAGCGCCAAGAAATATCGTAATCCTGACAACAACCCAGACCTGCCGTTTTTATGGAGATCTACTCAATGGGCAAAACCGGATGGCATTATCGCCATGGCGTTACCTGGAAGGATATTTCTCAAGCAGACACTTGCAGGCACCCGTGCTTTTAATGCTGTAATGCGGGGTTTCGAAATTACGGGAATATTGAATGGTTCAAACCTCTCGGACACCGAGGTCTGGCATGGCATGAATCAGCCTTTCATACTCTTCTTTGCTCGTAATCGCGTACCTGCCGCCAATCATCATTTTCACTTTGTTACGCCCCATTTTGAAAAGCACCTGAATGACAAAGGTCGCCTCCGCATTGATTATCAGTCTGCCCAACCAGTAGATTCCGACAAGGTCACAGAGGATTCTTGGCTTTTGAAAACGCTGGCGGTGGGCACTTCTCTTGATGTGGAAGTGGTTCGCAAACTTAATGCGTTGGGATGGCCTACTGTCAAGTCGTACTGGAAAAGCCATGGGCTATATTCTGGAAGAGGATATGACTTATCTCCCAAACAGCGTCAGTATAACGCAGGATTCATGCGCAAATTGCCAGATTTTTCCCCACCTTCCAATGATGAGTTTTTGGTTGATACTGCTTTGCTATATAAATTCCCATACACAACTGCTCTCAGGCCACGAGATTCCAAACTATATGCTCCTCCACTGCTTATTGTGCCGGAATCACCGGGCAATTCTTTATTTTCACCCAAATCATGGATAGTGCGAAAATCGGTTGTCTTCAGTAAAAGTTATTACGGTTTTTCTGCCCATGGTAGCAAGGAGGCGGATTTGGTCATATCACTCCTTCATCTTATTACTCATTCTGACCTATTCAGATATCACGTGTTGATGAGTAGCTCACGGATGGCTGCGGAAAGAAGGACTTTTTTAAAGGAGACCATTGAGGACTTTCCATTCCCAGTTATTGATCTTTTTTCATCGAAACAACGCCAACAAGCAGTATATCTATCAACTCAACTTGAGACTTTATCCAACAAGCCCTTGAAGGAAATCAACGATTTCATTTTTGATCTATACAGATTGGATGAATACGATTGTCAGGTTGTGAAAGATACGCTGGAAGTAGCCCCGCCATACAAAGAGGCACGTGATCGCGCCAATAGTATGCCAGAAAAAAATGATCGCAATATCTTCTATGCTGAGCTTCAAAGATTGTTCGCTCCATCTTTTAGCATAACAAATGAAACAATTTCCGTTGAGGAGATTAAGATTACAGCTCAGGATATTAACGTGCCATGGTATTTTTTTACGGTTTTTTCGCCCTCTACTTCCGTAAATCAGACACAAGCGGAACAGAAAAAATTGATTTCTCAAATCACTAAAGAAGCGAACAAAACAGGCTGCAGTAGAGTTATTGTTAACGGAGTGAACCATCTGCTTATTGGAATTATCGGGCAATATCGTTATTGGACATTAAGTCGTGCGCGGCTTTGCGCCCTCGATATTTTACGCCGTCACCTTAATGTATTCCTCATAGGGAGAAGCTGATGGCGATAGGATTCTTTACCCAAGGTATTGAGTTCACATTACCTCATCCACAAATCCCCCAACGTACGATTTTGCTCCTCTGCGAAGTGATCAAGCGCGCATGGCAACTGCTTGAAGAATATCCGCCTGATAAATTTTCGTTAAAATCAGCTGATGAAGATACCATTACACAAATGCTAGTTGAGGTTATTGAAAATCGTTTACGAAAGAACGGAGAAGTTGATGGATTTGACCGTGTACGATTCGGCAAGGTAATACGTGAACCGAAGATTACAAACTTCAACAAGAAACATCCTGATAAAATGCCGGATATTTTCTTCGATCTAAAGCGAGATCAATATCCTATTTTTAGCGAACAGGATGGACTTTTCGTGGAATGTAAACCAATTGACAGTAAACATCCAATTTCATCATGCTACTGCGAAAAGGGGATAATACGATTCGTCAACGGTGACTATGCTTGGGCTATGCAGGATGCTTTGATGGTCGGGTATATAAAGAGCCATTCCTCGTTTATAAGTCTCGCAACTGTTCTTAACGATGATAAAACGAGTACCTTACTCAACATAATCAGCCACTCTGAAAACAACAAATACGCGATCTATCATTCAAATCACAAAAGAGAGTTTGAGTGGCTGGACAGTCGAGGTAAAGCCGGCCCGATTACAGTCACACATCTTTGGCTGTCTCTATAATTTCCAGTTCAGGATTTAAAAACGATTTCGCAGATATAAAAAGCACATATACCGGCAAATTGAGGGACATTTCCCGGATTAAATATCCGTAATCAGAATACGGGAATCACATCCTCATATTCGTTCTAACAAACATAGCGCTTCGATTTGAAAGTGGTGTCAGGGCTTTTCAAAGTGATGATAATCTTTGGGCTGCTCGAAATTACCCCCCCAGTGCCAGCCGCGCTCTAAGAATGCCTGGACAACAGGGTGATCTGCCGCGATGGTTCCTGTCGTTCCCGGTTGGTATAATGCGCCTGCCGGAGCGATTTCCCCGTCGGGATAGATGATCGGATTTTGCGCCGGATTGATGTCCACGGCGCGCCCCAGCGAATGCATCGACAATTTGGTAGTGCCGGCAATGACACGGAAATTAAAGCCGGAGGAATTGTTGGCGGCCATTGATTTATAATCGTCCCATTGATATCCGGCAATGGGTATGACTTTCCCTACCGGAAATTTCAGTTCTTCAATCAGTTCAAATATTTTCCAGACATCGTCTTCCAGGTCACTGTTGACAACTATTTGTCCCTGATGCCTTTTGCCGTCAAAGGAATAATAAAAGACGTCGAGAAACGATAAATTATCGATTATTTCCTCCGGGGCTGTTGTTCCTTCAATGGCTTCGGCAAAGCTCATTGCGCTGTCCACAATTATCTCTTCCATATTGGACATGAAAAATCTCCTTTGTTCAAAAAATCCTCCCTCCCCCTCCTTTAGGAAAGGAGGGCATTAAAAGCTCAGCCATTATGACACGGCATCGGAAGCCGGAAGAATGATTCTATGGAATTTCCTGTTTATCACAAGACCTTTATAGCTCTTCGATTATATATTTCAGCGTTTCTTCCGGCAGAGATACTTCCCGATAAATGTCACGAATCATGTCCCCATCGAGACGGTCAAAATCCAGCTTCAGCGGCGTGATGATCAATCCGGCCATGTCGATTGCACCCGGAGAAATAAAAATTCTTTGCTCACCGGCCGCATAAAAGGAATCCGGACGATGCCGGGAGCGGAAGAAAATAATTATCCGCCATTGGCCATGATCAGAGGAGCACAGCACATTGATCATGGGTTCATCGCTTAAGGAAAGAACTTTTTGCGCAGCTTGAAGAAGGCGGGCAAACTGAAAAAGCAACAAGTCTTTATCGCCTCCAACGAAGACCATTGCTGCACGATTTATTCCCTCTCCGCAGTATATTTTAACGGCGGCATCATTGATGATCCGAAAATGCCCGGGAAAGGATTCCAACAGCGGCAAAGAATTGGCCGGTATTGCCTGAAAGTGCAAATGATCAGGGGCGGACGCGCCACAGGCAGGACCGTTGTAAATTACAGCAAACTCAGGCGACAGATCCGCTGTTAAGTCCAATAATCGTTCCATGGACATAGCAACGGCCTGGGGCTGATGCTGCATATGCGCCACGGTAAAATGTTTTGCAAAAACAGGCGCGGGATTGCAGAGAATCAGATAATCTTTTGAATAGAGGATTCCTTTTTGCTCGGGCGGCAGATTCCCTGAGCATAAAAAACAAGGCCTGTTTTTAATTGATTCCGCATCTACGGCTGCGCCTGCACTTACCTTCCGTGCCGGATTAAATTGTACGCCTGTCTCATAGCCGGCGCCCCTGATCAATCTGCTCTGAATGTCGGCCAGTCCTTGCTGAGCCGAGGCCAGTTGCGGCCAGCTCTTTTTTTGCGCTTCCAGCAGGGCTAAACAGAGCGCCGACAGTTGCTTCCGATCGCTCCGGGGGAACGCCGAAAATATTTTACTTTCCAATCAGGCCTCTTTTTTATTCATTATTTGCCGCGCTTTTATTTCCAGAGTGCGCAATTTGTCTTTATAAGCGTCATAGCTGTTTTGTTTTTCGACGGAAAGCGCGGCATCGGTGTTATCCGTCCAGCGGCGGCACAGGTAAAGACTGGAATAAATACGCCCGATCTCATATTCCCGCGTTATCCTCAGCGCCGCCGCATAATCTTCTCCATAGCCGACATTGGGAAAGCCGACTTTCCGCAGGATCGCCGTGTTGAAGGCGCGGGGAGCGCCCAAGCCATTGATCCGCAGGGCGTTATTGTGTCCATTGGCGGCAGTCCATTCGCGATGATCAATCAGTCCGGGAGGGATGGTCTGCAAACGCTCGTTGACAATCGTATAAGAACCGACAACCATAGCGCAGTTTTTTTCCTCAAAAACATCGATGATCTTTTGGAGGACATGGGGTGAAGAATAAAGATCGTCGGAATCAAGCTGCACGGCATAACGCCCGCAGCAGGCGGAATAAATCGCCTCATTCCAGCAACCGCCGATATTGAGATCACGGCGGGCGGGGATATGATGCCGTATCTTCGGATATTGCCGGGCCAGGCGCTGTACTATTCGGGTTGTGCCGTCGGTGGAATGATTATCCACTACAATAATATTGAAATCGAAGGTTGTTTCCTGGCTAAGCGCGCTTAGCAGGGCATCCCTGATGGTCCTTTTGCGGTTAAGCACTGGAATGACAATGCTGGCCTGCAGGGGAAAGGAAACATTTGTCTTTCCCGCTTTCTTAATGCGCGGCGGCAGATAAGCGCCCGCTAATTTTAAATAACCCGTGGCAATTTTTTCCATTTGCTTTTGCCTTTGAGCATTGCGGCGGGCAACATACGCGAAATGATCTTCCGGGGTTTTATTTCCGCGCTTTGCCGGAATGTCCCTGCGGACGACAACAGCATAAAGAAATTCCGGGATATGGATAAGTGAATATTGGAGAGAGATTTTCAACCGCAGATCATAAAAAGCTAAACCGGGGTCATGTGGCAACTTCCCGTATTTTTTCAAAACTTCCTTGATGGCGGAAGTCGAAAAAAGCAAAACATCTCCGAAGTTGAAGCTGTCGCGAATACTCCCCGGCTGATAATCAAGAAGCGGACGGGGAAGATACCCGGTTCCCTTTTTGACAAGATAATCGGAGTAAACAAGTCCTGCCTGGGTATCGCCGGCAACCGCCATCAGACGGAGGATTGCGCCGGCATCAATCCGGATTTCTTTTCCTGCGGTGACAGCCAGCACATATGGCGCCTTAAGTTCCGGCAGGAAGGAAGATAAATTTTTAACGTCCTTTGCCGTAATGCCGGCGCTCAAATGCAGAGTATCTCCCTGCGCCGCATCATTCCAGGCAGAAAACAAGAAATCGCCGAATTTGTAGAATTCCGGGGTCATGGTTATCGAGTTATACTTAATGATTATGGTTCAAAAACCGGACATCATTTGATTAAAAGTTTTTTCCGCAGTGTCATTGGCCAGTTTAATGAACGCAGCTTTTCTTGTTGCCGGCAGCAGATTAATATTGCTGTCAACGGTGTAATCAACCGTTCCGGCTATATTTGGCGACTTCCAGATGTCCTTGCCGCTTTCTTTTTCCCGAAAAGTCAATTCCATGGTCATTGTTGCCCGTTCCTCCGCCGCTACTGAACTGCTGCGGTAAGAAAGGGGAGTTGTGGTGAGATTGATTATGTTCCCCGAAATTATTGCATCCGCCATTTGGGCGCTTTCGACAATCTTAAAACGTTGTGTCTGGATGAATTGGCCGATGAAAGCCGACCGGACATAATTCTCCAGTTCGGCCTGAGCGGTTTTATTGCCGAACTGACCCACATAAATCTTTTGGATCCGTTTGTCGATGTAGTCGCCCTGCGGGGCAAAGGCATAACCGCAGGACATGATAATCGCGCAAAGACAGCAGATCAATAATGATCTCAGGAAAGATTGGCCGGTTTTCTTTTTCACTCTAAAACCTTCAATAATGTCATTTGTGCACTTATGCCTTATCGCGTGTCTACTGGAGCAGCATTACGGGGCAGCAACAATGTTGACCAGCTTTTTCGGGACATAAATGACTTTACGAATATTGGCTCCTTTGAGCAGGGAGGCAATTTTTTCATCCGCCAGAGCTGCCGCCTTGATGCTTTCCTCTTCTTCATCCACCGCCACCGTTATCCGGCTGCGCAGTTTGCCGTTGATCTGCAGGACAATGGTTATCTTTTCTTCGCTGGCAATGGTTTTGTCGTATTGCGGCCAGGAGACGGCGGCCACGGGCGTGCCGTAGCCCAGCATCTGCCAGAGCTCTTCGGTTATATGCGGGACAATGGGCGCCAGCAAAACAATGGCGCTTTCCAGAGCCTCGCGCACGGCCGCCAGAGCTGTTTTGTCATCGCTGCCGGGACGATTAAGCGAGTAGAGTGTGTTCACCAGTTCCATTACCGCGCTGATCGCCGTATTGAAATGGAAACGGTCTTCAATATCAATTGTGACTTTCCGAATGGTTTGATGAGTTTTGCGGCGCAGGTTTTTCAGCTCGCCTTCCAGTGTATCGCTGCCGCTCATCGGTTTTACATCCTTAATGTCATCGAAGTATTCCATAAAAATGCGCCACAGACGGCTGAGGAAGCGGAATGATCCTTCCACGCCCTGATCGCTCCATTCGAGATCCTTTTCCGGAGGCGCGGCAAAAAGGCAGAACATTCTTGCCGTATCGGCGCCGTAAGTTGTGATCAGATAATCCGGGTCGATAACATTTTTCAGGGATTTGGACATTTTTTCCGTTTTTCCGATGGTTACTTCTTTTTGGCAGGTGACGCATTTCCCGTCTTCTACCTGCTCCGGAAACAGATAGCCGTGTTCGGAACATTTCATGGTTTCTTTGCAAACCATACCCTGCGTAAGCAGGTTCAAGAAAGGTTCATCAACGCCGAGAACACCGAAATCGCGCAGCACTTTGGTATAGAAACGGGAATAAAGCAAATGCAGAATGGCGTGTTCGATGCCGCCGATATACTGGTCAACCGGCATCCAGTAATCGAGCTTCCTACGGTCCAGCCCCGGCTTTTCCCGGCAATCGGCGCTGCAGAAGCGATCAAAGTACCAGGAGGACTCCACAAACGTATCCATAGTGTCTGTTTCTCTTTTGGCCGGCGCGCTGCATTGAGGGCAGGAGGTTTCGGTGAATTCCTTCAGTGCGGCGAGCGGTGATCCTCCTTCCCCGGTGAAGACAACGTCACGGGGCAGGATGATCGGCAAATCGGATTCGGCCACGGGCACGAGGCCGCATTTTTCACAGTTAACCATGGGAATGGGTGCACCCCAGTAACGCTGCCGGGAAATTCCCCAATCGCGCAGACGGTATTGAATGGTACGCTTGCCCCGGCCGATGGACTCCAAATAATTCGCTATCGATTCGAGAGCTTTTCTATTCTCTAGGCCGTCGAATTGGCCGGAGTGAATTAAAACGCCTTCCCCGACATAGGCTTCGGTCATATTATGAACGTTTAGCGGTTTATCATGAGGCTGGATGACGACGATCATCGGCAGATTGAATTTTTTGGCAAATTCAAAGTCCCGCTGATCATGCGTCGGGACAGCCATGACACAGCCGGTGCCGTAATCGGCCAGAACGAAATTTGTGGCATAAACGGGCATACGATGTCCGGTTAAGGGATTCTGGCAGTAAGCCTCTAAAAAGATTCCCTCTTTTTCATAATAATCGGATGTCCGCATGAGCCGGTCCTGTTTTTTGACCTTTTCAACAAACTGCCGCACATCATTTTCAATGGGTTTGCCGGCCGATAATTCCGTAACGAGAGGATGTTCGGCGGCAATCAGCATGAAAGTTGCGCCGAAAAGGGTATCCTGCCGGGTGGTGAAAACATGAATGTCCTTATCTGATCCGAGCAGCGGAAAAATCACATCGCAGCCGAAGCTTTTACCGATCCAGTTCCGCTGCATCGTTAACACTCTTTCCGGCCAACCGGGCAGTTTATCGCAATAATCAAGCAATTCTTCGATATAAGAGGTGATCTTAAAAAACCATTGCTCCAACACTTTTTCGCTGACTTCATCGCCGCAGCGCCAGCACAGGCCTGCTTCCACCTGCTCATTGGCCAGAACGGTTTCGCACTTGGCGCAGTAATTAACAGTGGAGCGTTTTTTATAGGCCAACCCTTTTTCATACATCCACAGGAAAAAAAGTTGCTCCCAGCGGTAATAATCAGGTTCACAGGTGGATAATTCCCGGTCCCAGTCATAACTGAATCCCATTCTTTTGAGCTGCTTTCTCATATGGGCGATGTTTTCATTAGTCCACTGGGAAGGATGAATTTTATGCTCGATGGCGGCGTTTTCCGCGGGCATGCCAAAAGAGTCCCACCCCATGGGATGCAGGACATTAAATCCCTTCATGCGCTTATAGCGGGCAACAACATCGCCGATTGTATAATTGCGGACGTGGCCGATATGAATTTTACCGGAAGGATAGGGAAACATTTCCAGCAGATAGTATTTACTCTTTTGCGGGTCTTCGGTAACTTTAAAAGTCTTTTCCTGTTCCCACTTGCCTTGCCATTTCTCTTCAATTTGCTGAGGTTCGTATCTGACGTTCATAGCCTGCTCCGTTAAACATAAAATATAGTTGATTTGTCTAGCATATCGCCTGTCTGCTTGCAATGCCTTTGTCACAGACATCTTTCATGGCGCCAACACTGCGGGTGGTTCTCCCCATCAAAACTTAATCCGGGGCCAGCTTTTGCATACAAAGACCGGCCAGATTCCGCAGAACCGGCAATGTTTCCGCAGAACCGGCAACCGCCAGTAAATTCCGGAGGCCATGGTCAATATGTTGCAGAAACGCGGGTTTATTTTTCTTTAATCCCAAAAAACCATACGCTCCCAGCGCTTGCATGAGGCGCTGCGCGGCGGCCTCCCGGAAATTATTGCTGAATACATAAAGGCTATAGGAAGGTTGCATCAAATCATAATAAAATGTTACAAGTTCATTTTGCTCGGCGGCGGCAAGGGTAACATAGGGGTCGCAGATCAGGGAGCCCAGATCATAAAAAAGGCAACCCCGCCGCATCCCCTGAAAATCAATCAGATAAGGCCGGCCGTTTGGCAACATTATATTCTGCGACTGCAAATCACGATGAATTAGGGACGGTTCTATTTTTAGCAGGCGGGCAATTAAGCTGCCTAATTCCTTTTGTAAGTTCTTTATATAAGACGGAGACAGTTCCAATTGGCAAACCGCACCGACAAAGTTTTCCAGAAAATAATTATGCTCCCAGCGGTACAGTTCTTCGCCGTAGCTCTCTGCCAGTTTTAACCCCGAAGGCAGCCGGGCGAGATCAAAGGCATGCATTTTGCGGATCTGCCGCAACACCTGAAAATAATGCTCGCGGCGCTGCTCCCAGGGCAAAGCTCTTTGTGACCACAAATCAATATCGCCTAAATCTTCCATCAGAATGAAATGGGAGTCAGCGTCCTGCGCCATGATGCGGGGCACGGCAACATTGATCCCGGCCAGAAAATTGTTGATGTCCGCCCAGCAAAGGTTTTCGGCGGCATCAATGCCGTAGTGCATAAAGATCAAACCGGGACGATCCGGCAGCAAGACGCGGAAAAAACTGCGGTCGGAGCCGCCTTTATTGATGGGATTTAATTCCCAACCCGCCGTCCCCAGATGTTCAGTTAAAAATTTCTTTATTTCTTTATTCATAACTCCATGTCGTGTCATGTTAATATCTGTTTACCGTTTGCAGTGTATCCCGCTTTGGCAAAGGGGGATGGAGGGGGATTTCAAAAAATGTTCAACATGGACCATTAATAATTAATTCCCTGTTTTAATGTATTGTATTCTTCCAGCGTGCCCAAATCATGCCAATGACCATCATCAATGACTACCCCGCCGACAGAACGGGAATTCTGTTTAATCATTTCGATAAGGGGCGGTACGATGGATTCAATCCTGCCCGCCTGTAACCGACTTAAAAATGATTTCTCCACGATGTAAATTCCGGCAAAAAGGCAGGATTGCACCCCCGGATTGTTTAAGACATGCCGCATATCACAAACAAAACCATCCCCATCAATGCTGACATTGAGCAGGGGCCCGTTCGAGCGCAAAGCCAATGTAACTTCAGACCTGCCGGAAAAATGCCGGTCCAACAAGGGTGTCAGCGGCAGGTTGGTAATGATATCAGCGTTGTAAACAATAAGACGTTCATCATAGGCAAGCAAATCCTCAATATTTTTAATGCCTCCGCCAGTATCCAGCAGCACGGGCTCGTGCCGGAAAGTTATCGGGATGCCCTGCCAGGTGTTTGCGGGAAAGGCCGCCGCATATTTTTCCGCGCAGTGATGGGTATTGACAATAAACCGGCGCACGCCGGCTGCGCGTAAATGTTCCATGGAATAGGTGATCATCGGCCGGCCGCCAATAGGCAAAAGCGGTTTGGGCATATTGTCGGTAAGCGGCCGGAGCCTCGTGCCCAGACCGGCTCCCAGAAGAAATGCCGTCCTAATTTGTCTTTTTTGCATAATATCTTCTAACAATCCAGGCTTAACGACATTATGTTTCGCCGGAGCATTTACCTTGAGCCCTGATCCTTAAACCTTCGGTCTTCAGTCCTCAGCCTTGAACCTTTCGCCTTTGACCTTTAACCTGTCTTTACCCCTGACTTCGGTGGCAGCGTCCGGACAAAAGATACACCCCGCCGCACCCAGGTGTTGAGCGCTTTATCCGTATCCAGGGCTTCGGATAAAATCATTACCCAGCCTTTCATCGGCTTGCCCGTGATGTCGAATTCTTTTGTGTCCTTCCGCTTTAGCATTTCCTGGTATTTATTTGCGCCCACCCGCACAATCAGATCATCGTTAATAATACCGCAGACCATATTGCCGCAAAGCAAAAAGCAGATTCCCCCGAACATTTTTCTTTCCGCAAACCCGGGCTCTTCCTCGATAATTTCCCGGATTCGCTGCGCCAAACCTATATCGTAGCTCATATTCCACCCCGGTTGAAATCAATTTATGCAATTAACGGCTAATTGTGGACGCAAAGATTTAACCCCGGCAGCCTTCCCGCATCAGGATTGTATAACTTCCGCCAAAACCTTACTGTCCGCACCAAAGTAAACGTTCTTGCCGATCTTCGCTATAGGACGGCGGATGAGGCGCGGCTCTTGGAGCATCAGATTAATCAGATCACTATCTTTGAGCTTGGCCTGATCCAACCCCAGCGCCTTGAAGCTGGGGGATTTGAAACTGAACATTTCTGAAGCCTGCCTACCCTGCAGCAGCGCCGTGATTTCCGCGCGCGTGAAGGGCGTCTTGAAAAAATCCCGGTCGTTGATTTCCACCTTTTTTTGCAAAAGAAACTCTTTCGCTTTCCGGCAGGTGTTTCACTTATTCCAGCATAAAAAATCAATAGCCATTATAGCTGCTCCTTCCCTGATTGGTCATTCCCCGGGTCAACCGGGGAATCCAGGAAACAATTAAGTCTTTAACCCCGTTTATTCTATTGCTTGTCACCATTCCAATTTAATCGCGCATATCTTCATACATTGATTTTTGAAATAATTCCGCCCCGGGCAATTGTTTTTTTGCAACGAGATTAAATTGCAATAACTCGCCCAAAGGCTTTAACAGATCAATAATTATTTGGTTCTTTGCTCTGACCTCCGTCGGGATAACGCCGCAATTTTCAATAAAATCCAGAAATGTGTTACGTATGCCAATCATATTATTATCCGGGGTAAAAAGATTTGTCGTCAATACCATCTGCGTCGCCTCATCCATTATAAAAAACAAACGAGGAAAATATGGACGATCTTTTTTTTCTCTTACCGGATTGGGATAAAAGAACATCTCGGCCTCCCAAATTCCCTGTCGCTTAAAATTATTTTTCCTGATGCGGTGGATGCGGATATCCTCCGTTTCCATTCCGGGCACAACTTTAATTTCCTCCAAAGGAGGTTTCCGATATTCATCTTTCCAGACTATTTTATCACCTTCAGTATTTGCCATTCTTGTAAGATAGCCACTCCCGCCGGGAGAAATAAGAATATCCGGATTGCTTCTGCAGCGCAGAGATACTTCGATTGTTTGCTCCAGTGCGACGGTAAGATACTCTATTTCCCTCTGTTCAAGATACCATGGATAATAACATGGAGAATAATTCCGGAATTGCGGCCAGGCGTTAGCGCCTCTAAAACGCAAGCCAAGCTTCTTGATAATTTTAAGATCTTCATCACTAAGTTCCTGCCGGCTGAGGAAAGCCGCCTGCAGGCAGTGTTGCTCATACATAATGTTATGGTAAGAATATTCATCAACATTTTCCCTGAGCATTTTCATATATACGGAAAAACCATCGGCGCCCAAAAATACGTTCAGAGCGTATATTTCGCCTGCGTTTCCCAGAACACATGCATAACCGATTTCTTTTGTTACAGGATTTTGAATGCCAAAGATATTGTCGTCGTACATCCAATCCCAGCAGGCCGTCTGTTCAAATCTGATTGCCGCATCGTATAGCGACATCCAGGCCTCCAGAGGAATATTTTGTAAAGTCATTATAGTCTCCCCTCTTTATAATTTGTTGTAATATTCATTTTGTACAGGTTATCAAATCGTGTATTTGATGTTCTTCTTATTGTTTGCGGCACTTTTGGCAAACGCGCTCTACACGCTGCGGGCTTTGCTGATGCGGTTTGCGACCACGCGGCAGACGGCTCGATAAACCTCCTTGCGCTCCTCTTGTGTCAGATCCAACAAGTCAAAAACTATGTTGTCCAACTCCGCACGATCCGGCAGCGGTTTTAAAAAATGTAACTGAACATTCCTGAGTTTAACGGGGCTAATCTTTCACCGGCAGGAACCCCTTCTCGCCCAAACATTTAATTATTCCACGCAGCAGGTAGTTATTATCAAAACGTATCACATATTTCCGGGAACCTTCTTTTTCCGGTTGCAGCATTTTCCTTTTTTTCAAACGGGCAATCTGCCGGGAAACTTCCGCCGCCGCTTTTTTCGGGAAAAATTCTCCGATGTCCGACGCCTGCATTACACCTAACTCAGCCGTTTTTCTTAAAATTTTTGCTTCGGTATCGGTGATGATTTGCCTTTCCCGCGCATGGCCGATTGCGGGAATAATGATTTCTTTTTTCAAAAAACTATATTCCGTCAATCGGTCAATTTTTTCTATTTCCTGTTTCAAACCGGACAAAACATATTCACACCATAATTCTATGTCCTTATTCTCGCCGGAATCAGCTTCAGCCAGGTAGTCGTAATATTTTTTCCGGTCAGAACAAAACACCGCTGTCGGATTCAATATACGGCCGGTATTGACATGGAATCCTTGTTTAACCAGCAGCGCATATGTAAACAGACGAACAGTTCGCCCATTGCCGTTGACAAAAGGATGAATCCAGACGAAACGGTGATGTGCAACGGCAGTTTTGATTAAATCATACTTTGGCAAATCCTTACGGTTAATAAATTCAATCAGTTCATCCATATAATCGTTGACCTGTAAATACTCCGGCGGTTTGTGATTTGAACCGGCAATATCGACATTTTTTTTACGATAAATTCCCGGAGTATTGTCGCCTTCACCCTTCGGCGGCGGTGTCAAATCTTTTACCGTCAGGCGGTGCAACTCGCAGATAAATGCCTGATTCAAGGGAAAGGTCTGCACATTATGATCAATGAAATTCATCACCTCTTCCATATTGATGATCTCGCGGATTTTTTCATCGGTGGAAGATGCACCATCCAGACGGTTTTCGATGACCTCGGCCAGAGTGGTACGGTTCCCCTCAATCCGTGCAGAACAAAGACTTTCCAGCGTATGAAAGAGTTCTTTTAATTGGAAGAATACCGGTGCAGGGGTTGTTCCTTTAAACTCTTTTTTGCGCAGATGATCCAACTCAATTACTAAATCAATAAGCATAGAATCGAAAGAAGGCTCTATAAGTTTAAGGTCAAAATGCTTAAATATAGCTGCCATTATTTAACATCCCGCCAAGTAATATTTAACATAACTCAAAACAAACATTTAACACATCATCTTGTAAGGTACTATAAACTATAATATTATTATTGACAAGCAGTAATTTACAATTAACATTATGTAAATTTTTAGTTTACAAATAAACTAAAACACACGCACATTTTTTACCAGCACTTCGCCGGATTGATCGGGGATTGTGACCTACAGGTTAGATCAATTCTTACATTTAAAATGCATCATAATATATTTTCGAAAACGGATAATTCTGCCACTAGCTTACCATATTTTTTCTGACCGGATTATTGGCAATATCTTCGGCAATGTTATTCAGCGACTCCTCTTTCCGGACAATATGTTCATAATAATCGGCCTGCCGCCGATGGGGAGCAGGGGCTTGGGCTTGTTTTCCGTCAGTGGCCTGAGTCTCGTGCCCAACCCAGCTCCCAGAAGGAATGCCGTATTAATTTGTAGGATAGACATATTTTACTTGTGTTTTATTCATTCTTTAGCAATGTTTATTATCATTTTTTCCCGATATTCCTTATCCCCGGCTTTTATATTTAGATACATGCCATGCTTACCTATGTCCATAATATTTCTGCACCAACCGCGATGCCAGTATCGCAGCGCAATAGGATAAATATATCTCGACGCTGTATCGCCCGGAAAAATAATCATTTTAGGAATGACATTGTCCTTTTCTTCATAAAGCTTTTCTGTTCCTAATGAAAAACCGCCATTGGTGGAATTTAATTCTATATAAAGGGTCTTGTCCCAAAGTATTTCAATATTATCATTGGATTTGTTTTTAATAGTAAGCTGAAAAGAATAGAAGTCTTTTGTTTCTATTTGTGCATCAAAAATTGGATTCGATTGCAATACATACTTGTCACTCCGCCATGAACTACAACTCATTAGTAAAACAACACATGCAATTACAGGAAAATATTTTTTCATCTTAATCCCTTTTTCCTATTTTGATGAATATAATTGATGATATTTGTAAGTGGACTCTGCCAATTCGTACGCATATTTTACATCTTTCTGATCATGAACTTTCATCATTGGATATTCACCCCAGGTGCTGCCATC
Organism: Deltaproteobacteria bacterium HGW-Deltaproteobacteria-12; assembly: GCA_002840565.1. Taxonomy (GTDB): domain Bacteria; phylum Desulfobacterota; class Syntrophia; order Syntrophales; family Smithellaceae; genus MVRV01. The sequence continues at coordinate 89,898 of PHBK01000007.1, forward strand.
ATTGATTGTTTTTTTCTCTTTATCAAAAGTGTTAAAGTTTTCTTTTTTAAAATAAACCCATAAAGACTTATTTCGTGGCGCCAACCATATGAAGCCCTGTCCACCTTTCACATTTTTTTCGAATTGATACGATCTCATGGTCTTATGATCTTTATGTATCAATCCAGGCATTTTTTGAATTTTCGCGTCAAGAGCATCAAATAGATTGTTTGTTTCAAAGCGTATGATGTCTTTACTTATTAATGATGAATTAGGGATGTCTGACAGTTTTTTTACTTTCGCAATATGATTCTCGAATATATCAATAAATTCAACGGGACTGTATTCTTCTTCAAGGTCTATTCTGTAGGTCGATTGATTGTCTATTTTGATAGATATTTTTAGCATAAAAAACCTCCTTGTCTATTTTGCTATCAATATCTATCAATCGATGTCAATCGTCAACAATATTTTTTGCCTTTATTCTCGACCTGGATATTCCCAAATATTCACTTACTAATACTTTATACCGAATTCCCCAGCGGCTTTGTAAAAAGTGCCAGATGCAAGGCGTGCAAGCCCTGAGAAATGAGGCGTATTTTTTATACGCCGCAAAGACGAAGAGCGCAGCGCAACGTCGCAGATGGATTTTCTACGAAGCCGGCTACTTCTTCCCGTACTCCGGATCAATCTTCACCAGTGCCGCGACAATGAATCCGGGAATGGTGGTGAACAGAATCCAGTAGTAGAAATTAATATACCCCAGCTGCTCCTGTATCCAGCCGCTCGCCATGGCGGGCAGCATCATGCCCAGCGCCATGATGCCGGTGCCGATGGCATAAAAAACTGTTTTGTATTCTCCCTGGGAGACCATGATCATGTACATTGTGTAGGCGGTAAAGCCAAACCCGTAGCCGAATTGCTCAATCGCCACGGCGGAGCCGATGAGCCATAAACTTGTCGGCAGCGCATGGGAAAGATAAACAAAAATCAAATCCGGCACGTGCATGATAATAACCATCGGCCACAGCCAGAATTTCAGGCCGTTGCGATAGATGACGTAGCCGCCCAGCAGTCCGCCCAGCATCAGGGCCACCACTCCGACCGTACCGTAGATCCAGCCGACTTCGGCGGTTGTCAGCCCCAGTCCCCCTTTAGCGGACGAATCCAGCAGGAAGGGCGCGACCATTTTCACGAGCTGCGCTTCGGCAAAGCGGTAAAACAGGAAGAAGCAGATTACAACGACGATATCTTTGCGCCGGAAAAACAAAGTAATGATCCGGAAATACTCCGCCAGAAAACTTTTACCCTTGTTCAGGGGCGCGCTGCGGTCTGCTTCGGGATAGGGCAGGACAAAGAAATGGTAAAGGCACAGCGCCAGAAAAAATCCGGCGGCAAAAAGAAAGGTGATGGACCAGGCGGACGCAACCGGATAGCCGTATTTTTGCAGCGTCCCGGCGAGGATAACCAGACCACCCTTGGAGGCAATGGTGGCCACGCGGTAAAAAACAGTGCGCACGCCGACAAAGGCGGCCTGCTGCGGCGTGCTGAGACCCAGCATATAGAAACCGTCGGCGGCAATATCATGCGTCGCGGAAGAAAAAGCCATGATCCAGAACATCGCCAGACTGTAACGCACGAAGTCATTTGCCGGCAGAGTCAGGGCTACACAGGCAAATGAACCACCGATGGCGAGTTGCATCAGCAGAATCCAGAAACGCTTGGTGCGGAACAGATCGACAAAGGGGCTCCACAGCGGCTTAATCACCCAGGGCAGGTAAAGCCAGCTGGTGTAAAGGGCGATTTGCGTGTTGGAAAGCCCCAGGTTTTTATAAAGCACCACGCTGACGGTCATGGCGATCATATAGGGAACGCCTTCGGCTATATAAATGGTGGGAACCCAAAGCCAGGGGCTCCGACGCGAGTTGGCGTTATCTGCTGCTTGGGAATGCAATTCGGGCATGATGCCTCAATATTTCTTTCTTGATAAGCCGGATCTTATTTATTCATACAATTTCTGCAGCGCTGCGCCGGAAAAATAATGGGCCAGAATATCTTCAGCAAGAAATCCTTTTTTAGCCATCACGGCGGCTCCGATCTGGCACAAACCAACTCCATGCCCCCAACCGCCGCCATCCAGAGTAAAACTTTCCATAGCGCCATTTTGCGACTGTTTTGTCGAAATGACGAACGCGCTGCTCAAAAGGTGGGTTGGCGAAAGCCAGCTGCGAATCTCCAATTCTTTGCCCACGGTGACGGTCCGTTTGGCGCCCTCAATTTTCAATTTACTGACTCTCCCGGAAGGACCGCGCTGGATAACCGTCAGATTTTGCAGTGTGCCGAAATCAATGCCTGATTTTTTATGAAGAATGTCTTCCAGCTCCTCTCGGCTGTAACTGACCTGCCAGCGGAAAAAATTCATTGTTTCCTGATCAAAGGAAGGTAATATTTCACCGAGCAATGCCCTGTCCGCAGTATTGCAGTAGGCAGCCGGTTTGCCACGTAACCATTGAGCGGCATCATCCTCAGAGGAAATGGCGGCATAATTGGCAGAGTGATCCGATACACTCCGGAGATATGAGAATGATTTGTCTTCCCAGGCCGCGGCAAAGATTTCCGTACGCCCGCCGCAGGCTTTATAATAGCGGGCATCACAAATTTCATTATTATGCACCAGGTATAATCCCCTGGTATCCCGTATGGCCTTGTTGACCTCGGGAGAAGTGATCAAGGATAGGCCCTGATAGCGCTGGCAATGGTCGTCGGCGCAGACGTCGAAAAAAGAATGATCATTCGTATCGTACCAGCGGATTATTTCCTTGCCGTCTGTTTGATTAATTTGGGGTGCGGCGGTTTTTCTTTTTTTCCGGTCCAGCATGGCGACAAGCCAGCTGCGGGCGGTAATGGCCTGCGCCTTTAAAAACTCCGGCGGGGCCTGGGCCGACATTTCCGAGGAAATGACGCAGGCGAGATAATCTTCCAGGGAAATTTCATTAATTAAATGAAAAGACGAATCGGGATTGGCCCGCAAAAGTATGTTGCCCCCAAAGGTCTGCTGCACGATCCGCTGCCAGTGAAAACCAATGCCTATTTTTACATCTACAGAGAATGTTGAATGCCTGTCTGCCGCCAGGCGGATTGTTTTTCCCGAGGCCAGTGCCTTTCCCGCCGCATCGCTTAAGGCAACCTCCCCCGGCAGACTCCGAATGTTTATTACCTCCGGGATCGGACGGCCGGAAAGATAAAAAATGCCTTTTAAAGTTATTGTGGACTGGCGATAATTTTGCAGCAGAGCTACTTTAATTTCCGGTTCATGATCAATCATGGAATATCCGCATCAGGCATAAATTTGACGGTCATTATTTGTATGGATAAAACAGGCAGAAGTCAAGAAAGTTATCCGGAAGCCGCGCCCATCTGCGCGTTGCCTCGTCTGCCGGTCTTTTTCCGATTTGGACGAAAGTATCCTGAAACAGCCGGTTGTCAAATTCTTGCGCGCCATTAATTTATCACCGAAAACAAAGCCTTAATTGAACAGAATGCTTGAATATTATTAATTTATCATGTATTAGATCGCAAAAATGCAAAGCGGATGTTTTATGGCTTATATCTGGCCGATTGGCGGGGGGAAAGGCGGTTCCGGTAAAAGTTTTCTAACTTGTACCTTAGGCCTCCTCTTGGCAGGTTTAGGCAAGAGGACTCTGATCATCGATCTTGACCTGGGGGCTGCCAATCTTCACACTTTCCTGAATGTTCCTTATCCCACCAAAAGTCTTTCCGATTTTATTCGGAAAAAAAATACTCCTCTCGAAAGCATTGTTCTGGAAACGCCGGTGCCTGATCTTTTTCTGATCAGCGGAGCTAATGATACCCTGGATGTTGCCAATCTTCCTTATGAACAGAAAATAAAAACTATGAGAGCCATCGCGAAGTTGAATTTTGACTGTATTTTGCTCGATCTCGGCGCCGGCACTTCTTTCAATACTCTTGATTTTTTCCTGATCTCGCAGAATGGTATTTTTATTGCCACACCGGAACCTACGTCCGTGGAAAATGTTTACCGGCTTATCCGGGCTATTTATTTCCGCCGGATCCGTCAATATTTTACCGTCGCGGATTTTAAAGTACTGGAGGACGCAACAGTCCGGTATTTCGGTGATGGCGCTTATGCCAAACCGGAATATATAATGCAGACGGTTAAAAAAAATTACCCGGAAACAGGCCTGAAGCTGGAAAATGATTTTGCCGCTTATAAATTTAAGCTCATCATTAATCAACTTCATAAGCAGGATGATGCCGGACTCGGCCCGCAGATTTGCCGGCTTGTCGACAAACATCTTGGTATTAAGATCGTTTTTTCCGGTAATATTGCCTATGATGAGCATGTCCATGATGCCATCTGTCAGCGGGTGTCATTTATAGATCGATATCCTTATACAAGGACGGCGGGGGATTTACGCGAACTGGGCAAGCAAATCATTTATTCTACGGGCGATCAGATGATGATCAATTATTCTTAAGTAAAGTTGGAATTGCTTGCGGGCAGAAGATATATTTTTAAGGCATTGCAGTTGGGGATTATCCCGTTTATCGGCTTTGCATAAAAGGTGTGCGGGGAACACCGGGGGCGGAAATGGAAAAAAAATTTGGCAAGCTTAATTATTATGAAATGCTGGATTTAAAACCGGATGCCACCCTGTTTGAAATTCGTCAAGCTTACAATGCTGCACTGCAAACTTATCAAACAAATTCTCTGGTCAGTTATTCTTTTTTTTCTCCTGAGGAAAGAAAAGCAATTCTTGATTTGCTGGAAAAGTCTTACCTGACGCTGATCAATGAAACGAAAAGACAGGACTATGACCGGGAACTTGTCCGGTTGGGGCTCATTTCTGAGACAGCACTGAAACCAACTGCCAAAACGCCGGTGAAAATTTTTAATATTAATCGGGCGCAGGTTAAGAGCGGTGCGCTGCAAAACGCCGCTGTCGCTTTGCGCAAACAAACTTCGGAAAATCAAATTATCGGCGAAATACTTTCCCAAAAGGAAATAAGCGGCTCCGATCTCCAGAAGATCAGGAAGGAACTGGCCTTGTCATTGGAGCACATAGCGCAGGAAACAAAGATACGCCTTGATTATTTGCAGGGAATTGAAAGGGATGATGTGCAGGCATTACCGGCAGCGGTGTTTCTCAAGGGTTTTATTAAATCCTACCTAAAATGCCTCTGCCTGCAGCCCGTTGACGAAATCTTCCATAAGTACATTAATCGCTCATCTTTTAATGGAGGAAAATCATGATCCAGAAAAATTTCACCTTTCCCGCTGCGGACAAAACAGAAATATATGTTTACAAATGGCTGCCGGAACAGCAGGTCAAGGCAATACTGATGATCAGCCATGGCATGGCGGAAACCGCCGCCCGTTATGAACGCCTGGCGGAAGCATTGACCAAATGCGGCTATGCTGTTTATGCGCCGGATCAGCGCGGTCATGGTAAAACGATCAAAGATCCGGCTCATGCCGGCGAAACAGGAGAAGATACATTCGGCCGGATGCTGGGCGATTTGCACCGGTTGTCGGGAATTATCAAGTCAGAAAATCCGTCAGCCCCGGTCTTTTTGCTCGGCCACAGCATGGGATCTTTTATCACTCAGGGATATCTTGCTCGCTGGGGGCGTGAATTGAAAGGCGCGATATTGTCAGGAACGGCGGGGCCGGCTGATTTTATGACTGTTATCGGTCAGGGAGTGGCCTATCTCGAAAAATTACGGGTTGGCGCAACAGGCAGAAGCAATCTTTTGAACACTCTTAGCTTCGGCAGTTTTAATAAACAATTTCAGCCCGCACGCACGGATTTTGACTGGTTGAGCCGCGATCCCAAAGAGGTTGACAAATATATTGCCGATCCTTTTTGCGGCGGTATTTTCCCGGCGGCCTTTTTCTTTGATCTTACAAAATATCTGCGGCAAATCAAAAAACAGGATCAGTTGGAAAAAATTCCGAAAAATTTGCCGCTGTATTTTTTTTCCGGCAAAAAAGATCCGGTTGGAGCTAATGCCGCCGGAGTGGCAAAATTAATCAAAATATATGAAAATATGGGCATTGCCGACATCAGCTTTAAGTTTTACGAAGACGGCCGCCACGAAATGCTCAATGAAATTAATCGAGATATTGTCATTCAGGATTTAATTTCATGGCTCGACAAGCACAGCTAGTTTCTTGAAAAACGAATAATTTCATTTCTTAATCAAAGATGATATGCAGCGGCAGCAGGGAATGCAATTTCCTTTAGCCTCAAGCCATAATTTTGCAAAAAAGCTAATAAACCTATGATATTATTTCTTTTATTATTTTTAATTCTTTACGGCGGCATTCATTTTTATGCCTTTGCCAGAATGGAAGGCATAATTCATTTTTCCGCAGGCCCGAAAATACTGATTATTTGCCTGCTGATTGTCTTGATATTTGCTCCTTTGCTGGTGCGCATTGCCGAGAGCCGGAATTTGGAATTATTGGCACGGGTGTTGGCCTATATCGGATATCTCTGGATGGCCTTCATTTTCCTTTTTTTCTGCCTGAGTATATTTTTCGATGCCGCCAGATTCATCTTCAAATTTTTCCCAACGGCAGTTTCTGCGACTTCTTTAACTAATATCACTTTCGTTTTAGCGATTTTTCTCTCTTTGGCTTTTGTTGTTTATGGATTCATTGATGCTCAGAAAATCAGAATTAAGAAACTGGAAGTAGCCACCGGGCAGAGTCTGCCTAACGGCGGGAAAATCCGTATTGTCCAGATATCCGACGTCCATGTCGGTTTGATCATTCAGGAGAAGCGACTGCGGACCCTTGTTGAAACAATAGCCGCAATGAAACCTGATATCCTGGTTTCTACGGGAGATTTGCTCGATGGTGAATTAAACAATGTCCTGCCGCTGGCGGAACTGTTCGCGCCGCTTAAACCGCCTTTCGGCAAATATGCTGTTACCGGCAACCACGAATATTATGCCGGTATCGCACAGTCCCTGGAGTTTACCAGGCAGGCCGGCTTCGAAGTTCTCCTCGACGAAGCAAGAGAGGTGGCGGGGATAAATATTGTCGGCATCGATGATATCACCGGCAGAAGAGCAGCCATAGTCAACGAGAATCCCCGTTCGACAAAAACAATGCCGGCGATCAACAACAATAAATTTGTTCTGCTGCTGAAACATCAGCCGTTTGTCAACAGGTCCGACAATTTTAACCTGCAGCTTTCCGGCCACACGCACGGCGGCCAGATATTTCCCTTCCGGATAATCACCGGTCTTTTTTTTCAACACAATTACGGCCATTTTGCACTGGCGCAAAACAAGGCGATTTACGTAAGCCGGGGAGTCGGCACTTGGGGGCCGCCGGTACGCATCCTTGCCCCGCCGGAGATCACCGTCATTGATTTAATCGGACAAAAAAATAATTGATCATTTCTCGTCATAATGATAAAAAGTGACAGATGATTCATAAATGAGATAAATGATGACCCGGAAGAAAAAAGAACATTCAGGCCGAGTTTTAACCAAAAAGGGGACCGCGACCAGGGCAGCTGTCTTGAATGCGGCGCACGAAGTATTTCGCGATACCGGTTACTATGCATCTTCCGTTTCCGAAATATCGCGGCGCGCCGGCGTTTCTCTGGCCACTTTTTATCAATATTTTAAAAACAAGGAACAGGTTTTTCAGGAGCTCAACGACTTCATTATTGAACGTTTCATGAAGAAGGCGGAATCTCTATCTCTGGAGGGATTTGATTTTGCCGGCCGGATAAAAAAGATTATTGCTTTGCTCTTCGATCATACGAAAAACAATCTGGCGTTTCATCGCATTCTGGGGGAATCGGAGCTTGTTGATCGCGTTACCCTGGCCTATTATGAAGCAATAGCGCGCTTTCTGCGCAATTTTTTACGCCGGGAAACTGCCGCCGGAAATATCCGCCCTTTAGATCCGAACATTGTTGCCTATGGCTTGATCGGCATCTGTTATTTTAATTCCTTTAAATGGGGTGATGCGCAGGAAGAATTAAGCGAAGAGCAGACGATTGATTTAATGGTAAAATTGATAATGCAGGGCATTAACGGTCCCGCAGAATGGAAGCGGCCGGCCAGCTGGGATATGCTGTCATTGCCGGCGGCCTCACCTTTAAACGAAGAGGCCGGAGAGCCGCTGACTAAAGGCGAAAAAACTCGCCAGTCGATATTGCTCGCGGCAGAAAAAGTTTTTGGCCAGCATGGAATCAACCGAGCCAGCATTGCGGAAATTACCCGTGAAGCCGGTGTTGCTTTGGGTACTTTTTATGTTCATTTTGCCAGCAAAGCGGAATTGGTTGAAGGTTATGTTAAATATATCAACCGGAACATGCGCCTGGAAATCCAGCGGGTTGCCGCCAACATGCCGGATCGGCGCGATGCCGAAAGGATCGGCGTTATAGTTTGTTTCAACTTTGTTTTGCGCCACCGGGAAGTTTATCGCATCATTCCTGAATTTGAAATGATTGATAAGGAAGTCTCCCTGTGGTATTATAAAAAAACAGCCCAGGGATATGTTCAAGGCCTCGAAAGAGCTATGAAAAAAGGAGAAATTGGCCAGTTCCCGCCGTTCTTTTTAGCCCATTCCCTGATGGGGATTACTCACTTCATTGCCCTCAAATGGATTATCTGGGCGGCCAATCCCAATCCCCAGCTTTCTCGCCAAGCTATCGAAAATAATATTAATTTTATTCTCTGGGGCTTAAAAGCCTAGATTATATAAAAAATTCTTGACAACCGGCAGACGCTTTTGCTAATATTTCTGACAGGTGATTCATATTACGTTATTTGGAGACGTTTATGATCGATCTGCAAGATAAGGTAGTTCTTATAACCGGCGCCAGCTCCGGGATTGGCGCGTCTTTAACGAAAGCCTTCTCTGCCGCCGGTTCCAAAGTAGCCCTGGTGGCAAGGCGCAAAGATAAACTAATGGAAGTGTCTTGCAACTGTTCCTGTGAAACCCTCGTCATTCATGCCGATGTAATTCAAGAAAATGACCGTATAAAAATTATCGACGAAACACTCCGGAGATGGGGGCGCATAGATATCCTGGTGAACAATGCCGGGCTGGGTATCTATGGCGATTTTCTCGATATACCAGAGCGGGAATGGAGAAATCTGTTTGAAATAAATGTTTTTGCTCCCGTGTTGCTGGCCAAACTGGTCGTTCCTGTAATGAAAAAACAGGGCAGCGGTATTATCGTTAATATTGCCTCCATCGGCGGCCTTTTTGCCCATGCCGATAAAGTGACGCCTTATGTAGCGAGCAAACATGCTCTGGTCGGGTTTTCGCGGGGACTGGCCAAAGATTTGGCCGACACGGATATTAAGGTGCTGGCGGTTTGTCCGCATCTCACCGATACCGAGTTTTTTGCGGCATCGCCCGGGGCCGATCTCATGGCGCCGGTAGTTGAAAAAACGAAAAAGTATATGGAAAGCCCCGACAACATTGCCAAAGGGATCATTGCGCAGTTGGATTCCGGTCGCCTGATTGTTTTCCCAACGCAGCAGGGGGCGAAGCTTTATGAAAAGCAGCGTGATATCTGAAAGCATTTTTAACCTTCGGCAGAGAAGACAGTTCAGGAATATATGAAAACAGCGAAAACACAGACAGCGTTAATAACCGGTGGCGGTTCGGGTATGGGACGGGCTGCCGCCGAGGCTCTGGCGAAGTTGGGCATCCATGTTTTTGTTGCCGATGTCAATACGGAGGCGGCAGAGGAAACCGCCAGGCTGGTCAGGGCAAGTGGCGGTCTGGCTGATGCCATGAAAGTCGATATTGCTTCCGGTAAAGCGGTGGCTGACCTTTTTTCCAGTCTGCGGCAAAAAACCCGGAAACTCGACATGCTGGTGCATACAGCCGCCATTTCCGGAGGAATAGTTTTCCTGGAAGATATGAACGACGAAGAATGGCAAAGAATGCTGGACATCAATCTCAGCGGTGTTTTTTTCTGTGCACGCGAAGCAGTGCGCTGGATGAAGGAAAATAAAACCGGACGGATTTTGCTTTTCAGCTCGGTAGCTTCCCTTATACCCACACCGGGGGCGATCCATTACAGCGCGGTCAAAGGCGCCGTCAATATGTTCGGCAAAACACTGGCGCTTGAAGCAGGCAAACACAACATTCGGGTGAACGTTATAGCTCCCGGCTATATCAGCACACCGATGCTGCAATATCTTCCGGCAGGTTTCCAGGAAAACATTATCAAGAAAACACCTTTAAAGCGTTTCGGTGAACCGGCGGAAGTGGCTTCTTTGGTTGCCTATCTGGCCTCCGAAGATGCTGATTTTATAACCGGACAAGTCATCAGTGTGAACGGCGGACTCGTTATTTAGAGAAAGGGTTATCAATGAAGAGTAAATATGCCAATTTGCTTATCGAAGATAAGGGAGAAATCTGTATAGCTGCCTTCAACCGTCCCGGTGACCGCAATTCGCTGAATTCCCGGACCATAGATGAGGTAGCAGCTTTAATCAGTGCTTTAAAAAACTCCGCAACACGGGCAGTTATCTTTACGGGCAGCGGAAACGAATATTTTATCGGCGGCGCCGATGGCATTTTGATGATGCAATGTACCCCAAAGGAAGTGGGTGCATTTTCCGCAAAATTACAAAATCTCTTAAATAAAATGGAGGCCAGTCCTTTGATTACAGTCGCCGCAATTAACGGGCTTTGCTTTGGCGGCGGCTATGAATTCGCCCTGGCCTGCGATTTGCGCATCGCCAGTACGAAAGCCAAAATAGGCCTGCCGGAGGTCAAGGTAGGTTTAATTCCCGGCGGCGGCGGCACCCAAAGACTGCCCAGACTGGTGGGCATCGGCAAGGCAATGGAAATGATCCTGACGGGGCGTCTGTATAAAGGCGAAGAGGCTCTGCGGCAGGGGCTGGTTCATCAGGTGGCCTTGCCGGAGGATTTACTTGCCGATGCGGAAAAATATTTAAGGGAATGGGTGTTCCCCAATCCGCAATATGCATTGAGCCTGGCCAAAAAGGCCGTCTATGCTTCGGATAAAGGATCGCTGGCCGAGGGGCTGAAGGCGGAAAATACCGAATTTAAAAAATGCCTGAAGCAGGATTATTTTGTTAAATTGATGTGTAAACAAATTAAAGAAGGAATTTTGAAGACGACGGCAAAATTGCCGGGATGGGTTTATAAATAGAAAGGGATGGCTATGAAGGTTGTTGGAATTGCCGGTAGTCCGCGGGAAAAAAGTAATTCTCTTTATTATCTTAATTGCGCCCTGGAAGAAATAGAAAAAGACGGTGTCGCCACGGAAGTGATTGCCCTGCGCGAGAGGAGGATCGAGCCCTGCTCGGCCTGTTATGATTGCCGTGAAGTACGTCAGTGCACCATTCAGGACGACTTTGGTGAAATATTCGACAAGATGCTGGCGGCGGAGGGCATTGTTCTCAGCACTCCCGTATATGTAAGTTCGATTACAACGCCGCTGATGTCCGTCCTGCAGCGTGCGGCTTTTGTCGCGCACTGGGGCGGGAAAATGTTGATGGGCAAAGTCGGAGCTCCTATTGCAGTCGCACAGCGCGCCGGTCAGAATATGGCTCTCTCCCAGATGCTGATGTGGTATTTTTTTAACGGTATGACGGTCCCCGGTTCCATTTACTGGAATGTTTGTGTTGCCGGCACACGCGGAGCAAGAGATCCTGAAAAAGACGAGATAGGTATCCAGACAATCAAAGCTTTCGGGAAAAACATGTCGGGTGTGATGAAAAAACTTTTTGTTTAGAATTGTGTTTCCAGAAGGAGAACAGCTATGCAAATGCAGCCGGAAGGTATCGGGTCATGGTTCAGATACCGGGAAATTGAAACACCGGATAAAGAAGCATTAATTGTTGACGGGAAAAGATTTAATTACAAGCAGTTAAACCAGCGTATAAATCAGCTTTCCTTGGCGCTGCAATCTCTGGGCATCCACCACGGCGATCGCGTCGCCGTTCTCGCCTACAATGGCAATGAATTTGCCGAGATTATTCTTGCCCTGGCTAAGCTCGGGGCAATTCTTGTTCCTTTGAACTGGCGCCTGACGCCCGTTGAACTCACCTTTATAGTATCCGACAGCGGGGCCGAAGTGTTGTTTTTTGATGCTTCTTTTGAAGCAACGGCTGAAGAATTGCGCAATAAAGCAGCAGTCCGGACATTAATTTCCCTCAGCGGCATGTCCAAACTGGCCGCAGCGAAAAATTATGATGAAATTATTGCCGATATGCCTGTAACGGAGCCCACGCCCGATGCATCGGTCGGTTTTGATACCCCCCATATAATCATGTATACGGCCGGCACGACAGGCAAACCTAAAGGGGCGGTTTTAACGCAGGGGGCAAGCTTCTGGAACGCGGTTAATCTGGTCGTTTCCATGAATATAACCAACGCTGACCGCAATTTAAATGTTCTTCCCATGTTTCATATCGGCGGCATCGGACTATTTACTTTGCCGGTTTTTTATATGGGCGGTACCGTCATTCTTACCCGGACTTTTGATCCCTCCAAAGCTCTGGATTTGATCAGGAAGGAAAGAGTTTCCATTTTTATGGGCGTTCCCGCGATATTTCTTTTCCTGGCCAGTCAGCCGGATTTTCAATGCATGAAAGATGTCCGTATTATCATGAGCGGCGGAGCGCCCCTGCCGGTAAGTCTGATTAAATTGTATGAAGAGAAAGGCCTGAAGCTTGTTCAGGGGTTTGGGATGAGTGAAGCAGCTCCCAGCATTGCCGTTTTGGAGCCCTCGATGTACCTGAAAAAGGCCGGTTCTATCGGCCGCCGCCTGATGCATCTGGAAACCAGAGTTGTCGATGAAGACATGAATGATGTCGGCCCCGACAAAATAGGCGAATTGATAATGCGCGGACCGAATGTGATGATCGGCTACTGGAATCGACCGGAGGCAACTGCGGAAGCTTTCCGCGGCGGCTGGTTTCATTCCGGCGATCTGGCGCGACGCGAAGCGGACGGCAGCCTGTATATAGTCGACCGGTCGAAAGATATGTATATTTCCGGCGGAGAAAATGTCTATCCGGCGGAAGTGGAAAACGCCATTTATGACATTCCCGAAATAGGAGAAGCAGCGGTCATAGGAATCCCCGATCAGAAATGGGGTGAAGTCGGAAAAGCGATAGTTACGGTCAAACCCGGGAAAAATTTGACCGAAGAACAGATTATCTCCCATTTGAAAGGATGCCTGGCGAAATTCAAGGTGCCTGCCGGCGTTGTCTTTGTGGATGCCCTGCCCCGCAATGCGATGGGTAAGGTTCTGAAAAATACCTTACGGGAAAAATATAAATAGGAAAGATCTTTTGGGGGAATTTGGCGCAGGCGGCTTAATTGAAATCAGCTTCATGGTTATTTATTGTTAAGGAGGATGGCCTTGTCCAGTATCAATATTAATGGCGTCAATATTTATTATGAACTCAAAGGCAAGCAAGAGGGAAAAGAAGCTGTTGTTTTTTTAAACGGTTTAATGAGTTCCGTGAGCGGCTGGGGACAGCAGGTGCCGCCTTTTGAAAAAGCCGGTTACAAAATATTACTGCACGATTTCCGCGGGCAGTTATTATCCGCCAAACCGGTCGAACCATACACTTTCACACAACACGCCCTTGATTTGAAAGAGCTTTTGATACAACTGGGTATCGAAAGGATTCACATCGTCAGCACTTCCTACGGCGCATTAGTGGGTATGCGCTTTGTACTGGACTTTCCCAGCTATGTTCAGAGCTTGGCCATGATTGACGCTTTCTCGGAGCTTGATTCAACATTTCAATGGATTGCCGACGCCTGGTTGGAAACGTTAAAAGAGGGAGACATGGCTAAACTGTTCCGCGCAGCCGTTCCCACCATTTACAGTAATTTCTTTTTGGAGAACAATAGAGAGTCACTGCGCGAGAGAGAAGCGATGATGAGCAAGGCACCCGGCGATTTTGTCGAATCATTAGAACGGCTGATCAACAATACCTTAACTAATGCCAGAATCACTGCGGAATTGAGTAATATTAAATGCCCCGTATTGCTTGTGGTGGGCGAATATGACCAGCTCACACCACTGAAATTTTCGAAATTGATTCACAAGCAGATTCCTCATGCTGAATTCGTTATTGTGCCGGAATGCGGCCATACGACAATTTATGAGAAGCCGGATGTCGTTAACTCCATGACTCTGGGTTTCATCAGCAAATATACATAAAAGACGCGGCCGGAGCGGAAAACTATCGATCCCGGCCAGTGTAGCTTTAATCCCGCTTGCGCGGGACGATCATTAATTTCCCATATTACTATATAGAGCAAAGGGTAAAGTTTTAAAAAATATCTTGCGGGAAAAATTTAAATAAAGCAAAATGCACCAATGATATAATGGGGGTGAAGGTTTCACTAAAGATGCTGTTATGTTTCATTAATTCAATATTAAGGAGGGGGCTGTTAGAAGAATCCGAGTTTTTTACTGACGCAGGTAGCTTTTTATGACGGCAGCTGTTGACCGGCATTAAAGCTGTATTTCTTAATGAATATCCAAGGCATACTAAAAAAACGAGGAGGGATTATGATGAGAACGAAGCTATTCATCGGATTAGTGTTGGCGGCATTTGTTACCGGCCTGTTTTTTGTGGCTGCGCCCGTCAAGGCGGCGGAGCCAATTAAAATAGGCGCTATCTTACCTCTGGCTGACTCCACCGGCAAAGACGGTTCCAGATCTATGGAACTTGCCGTAAAGCAAATCAATGCGAAAGACGGCTTGCTGGGGCGTCAGGTAAAGCTCATTGTCATGGATGATGAAATGAAAGGCGACAAGGCGGCTGCGGCACTTGATAAGCTCGTTACCGTGGACAATGTTGACATCATTGTCGGCGGCGTGGGCAGCGGCGCAACGATGGGTGCGATTCCCGGCATGAAAAAGTATGGTAAGGTCGTAGTCTGGATCGGCGGCGCTTCCGGAAAAATCGAAGAAGCCATGGCAGGTCAGGACTGGTTCTTCCATCTCCATGCATGGGATTATCAGCAGGGCGCCCTCTGGGAAACTGGATATATGGAAATGGAACAGAAATACGGCATCAAGAGAAAGAAAACCTTCATGGCTTATGAGGAAGGTGCTTTCGGTTCCGGCTCTTTCAAGGCAGCAAAGCCGCTTTTTGAAGCCGCCGGTAACGAACTGCAGGGTCAAGCTTTTAAAAGTGCCGCATTGGGCGGTGGAGATTATCGCTCCGTTTTACGACATGCTAAAGACTTCGGCGCTGATGCCTTTGTATGGGCCGGCTATGATAAAGATGCCTTGCCCATTATGGAACAGGCCAAAGAGATTGGCTTTGCTCCCGGTCTTTTCGTCGGGTCCCCTCCGGGCTGGCCGGTAGATTTCAAAAAGACTCCTCTTAATCAGGCAGTTATGTTTTACAGCTACTGGTCGGAAGCACAGGGAGTTAAAAACAAGAACAGCAAGATGTATTCCGATGCCTTTCGCAAAGAGTATAAAGATGACCCTGTAACTTATTTCGGGCCTCTTGCCTACACCAACATCATGATTGTTGCCGAAGCAATTACAAGGGCAAAAACATTGGAAAAGGCGGCATTAATCAAAGCTCTGGAAGCAACAAATTATGATTCTCCGATGGGCGACATTTTTACCTTTAAAAAGAGTAAAGTTATTGATCATCAGGCTTTTGCATCACCCAAAATTATGCAGTGGCAAAATGGCAAGGCTGAAGTTATCTGGCCATGGGATGCTGCAACGGCAAAACTGATTTATCCTTTCCCCGCATGGGATAAGCGTGATAAGGCTGCTGCGCCGGCCAAAAAAGGTAAAAAGTAATTAAGCTTACACTTTTGATTCCCTGCGGATTTATACAATCCGCAGGGAATCAATCCACCAGGTTGGGATTTAATCGCCATGACAAAATCGATATTAAATAAGTTTAAAGAAAGAAATTTTGTAATCGGCCTGATCATTGCCCTGGCCGTGCTCATAATGATTGGTTTTTATAAGCCGGCGGTTCTGGTTGAGGGCTTGCAGCGCTCGGCTCTTTATGCCCTGATTGCCCTGCCGATGGCTCTGTTGCTGGGCATTGTTGATATTATCAATCTGGCCCATGGCGAGTTTATGATGCTGGGAGCATATTTAGCTTATTTCCTGAGCTGGCAGTTCGGCATAGATCCCATGGTTGCAGTCATCCCGGCGATTGTTTTTTTCTTTATCTTTGGTTTGATAATCTATTTCATCAGCTTCAAACACATCATCGGGACGCTGCCGATCAATCAACTGCTGCTGGGATTCGGAATAAGCTTAATCTTTTCCGAGGGAATCACGGCAATAGCAACCAATGCACCCCGTAAGCTCAGCCTGGATTACGTTTCCTCCTCGGCTACCATCGGCAACTTCACTTTCGGGACTTTTGAATTCGTTTATGTTGCCGCCGCCCTGATCGTGTTCATCGGTCTGCAATTGTTTCTGAAAAAGACTGCAACCGGACAGGCGGCTGTGGCCGTCGGCCAGAATCCACGCGGAGCAAGAATTGTCGGCATCAACGTCAACAACATTTATTTGCTGATCTTCTGTATTTCCATCACGATAATCGGCGCCATCGGTCCCCTGTTTATGACTCGCTACACTTTATTTCCGCAAATGGGGGGCGCCTTCACTTTAAAATCCTTTTCCCTGGTGGCCGTGGGCGGTATGGGTTCGATAACAGGAGTTGTTTATGCAGCGTTGATTTTAGGCATGGGTGAAGCTCTGGTTCTTTCCTCACTGCAATACGGCAAATGGGCGGAGATTATTTATTTTGCTCTAATTATTGGCGTCATCATGTACAGATCACATCAAAGGCAGGTAAAATGAAGTACTGGAAATATTTAGGCGTATTAGTACTCCTGGTTATAGCGATTATTCTTCCCAGGTATCTGGGTTTGTATCAGCTGCAAATCATGAATTTCGTCTTTGTGTACATCGCTTTTGCCCTCAGTTGGGATATGCTGCTGAGATCAGGCCAGTTATCTTTCGGCATTGCCGGATTTGCCGGAATCGGCGGATATACATCAATTGTCTTGTGCTATTATTTTAAACTGGAGCCTTTATTGTGCATTGTGGCCGGAGCCGGGGCCGCGGCTATTGTAGCCATGCTGGTCGGATCTCAGGTGCTGAAATTAAGAGGATTATATTTTTCCATAGTCACCCTGGCCATCGGCGAAATATTCCGCATAGTGGTAAGAAATCTGGAAGTAACCGGAGAAGCCGAAGGACTATTGCTGCCCAATGCCATCTTTATGGGTGACCCTACTAAAACATACTGGATGATGTTCACGGTGGCCGCAATAACGATCATTTTGTCAATACTATTCCAGAAGACAAGAATGCATTACGCATTAACATCAATTGCCAACGATGAAATTGTTGCCGCATCGAGCGGAGTAAATATTTTTAAATATCTGGTGATAATTTTTGCCGTTACTTCAGCCATCCAGGGTATGGCCGGAGCTGCCTACTGGCAGATTTATGCGTCCGCAACCCCCGAAGGTGCATTTAATCTGGGCTTTGCTCTTATACCTATTACGATGGCGCTCTTTGGCGGCATCGGGACGACCTGGGGACCGGTAATCGGCGCCACAATATTAAGTGTAACTGCCGAGCTGTTGAAATTGCAGTTCCCCCACGGTCATTTACTGGTCTATGGATTAATTATGGTTATAGCAATTCTGTGGTTCCCCAACGGGATTATGGGCATCATTAAAAAATTTACGGCTAAATTCAATAATTGATGAAGAAGCAAGGATTAGGCAATGGCAATTTTAAAGACAACGGGACTGACCAGGCAATTCGGCGGATTAGTGGCATTGAGCGACGTCAATGTCGAAGTGCACGAGCGGGAAATTGTGGGTATCATCGGGCCGAACGGCGCCGGCAAATCAACCTTTACCAATGTTGTTGCCGGGGTATATCTACCGACAGCGGGGAAGATTGAATTTTGCGGTCAGGATATAACGACAAAAGCAGCTCACGAAAAATGTCACAGCGGCATCAGCAGAACATTTCAGCTTATGCGTCCTTTAATGGGGCTGAGCTTGATTCAGAACGTCATGATCGGGGCCATGTTCGGTAAAATGCATTCGTTAAGAGATGCGCGAAAAAGATCAGAGGATCTCTGCCAATTTCTCAATCTGGAAAATGTGGAGCGGCCGATTTCCGCAATGACCGCCCTGGAAATAAAAAAAATGGAAATAGCACGCGCCCTGGCCACAGAACCCAAATTGCTTTTCCTCGATGAAGTTATGGCGGGGCTCAATAAAGATGAAACTATGGAAATGATTGATACTGTCCGCAAGATTCATGCTCAGGAAATGACGATCGTCATCATTGAACATGTCATGAGAGTTATTCGTGAATTGACTTCTCGCGTTGTGGTGTTGGAATGGGGCAGGGTGCTATGTGAGGGCCCCTATGAAATAGTATCGAGTAATCCGCAGGTAATTACGGCATATCTTGGTGAGGAAGCAGAATGTTAGAAGTTAAAAATTTAAATGTGTTTTACGGAAAATTGCAAATCCTCTGGGATTTATCCGTCCAAATTGGCAATGAATCAGTGGGGTTGTTCGGACCCAACGGAGCAGGCAAAACGACACTGATTAACACGATACTGGGTCTTGTCAAACCGGTAAGCGGCGAAATAACGCTGGATGGCGAATCGCTGGCCAAAATGGAGACAGACAAGATAATAAAGCTCGGCATAGCTGTCGTACCGCAGGATAGAGAATTATTCCCCCTGATGTCTGTTCTGGAGAATTTACGCACCGGCAGCGCTTATATTCCCCGGGCAAAAAAGAAGTATAAGGAAAGACTGGAATATATCTTCACGTTATTCCCGATATTAAAAGAGAGATTGGACCAGCCCGCCGGAAGCATGAGCGGCGGCCAGCAAAGAATGGTCGCTATCGCCAGAGCATTGATGGCTGATCCCAAAGTACTGATTCTGGACGAGCCGTCAGGAGGATTGCAGCCGTCGATCGTAACGGAAGTGTTTCACCGTTTGAAGGAAATTAAAAAAGATGTCTCTATCCTCGTAACAGAACAGAACGTGCGTCAGGCGCTGAAAGCAATCGACAGGGGATATATTCTGGAAGACGGCAAAATAGCAATGGCCGATACAGCCCAGAATCTGGCGGGAAATGATCATATTAGAAAATCATACCTGGGCATCTGATTTCCGCCCACTAAAATTATTTACTGCAAGATAAAAGTCAGAAAAAGCTCAAAGTTTCAGGGCGTATTTATGCCGTAGGGGACGTTTATAAATATTCATTGGTCAGTTGTCTGATTATGTTGAACCGCTTGAGGTAAATTATGGATGATATCAAAAAACTGATACAGGTCGGTGTGGAAGGCTGGGGCACATACATTCCCGCAGTCAAGCATAGTGCCAGTTACATATCAGAGAAATCAGGTATCCCGCAAAATGTTTTGGAAACAAAATTCGGATTAAATGCCAAAAGCATCGCCGGGCCGGAAGATCATAATGTGGCCATGGCGGTCAAAGCTTCTAATGTGGCCATACAAAGAGCAGGGATCAACGCTCAGGAAATTGATATGGTCATCTGGGCCGGAGAAATCACTGACAAGCATCTGATGCAGACATACGGGATTAAACTCCAGAATGATATCGGCGCCGTAAATGCAATGGCTTTTGACATCAATCAGCGGTGTGCGACATTCATGCTCGCGTTTAATTTGGTTAAAGGCATGATGTTTATGGATCCCCGCATCAAGCGGGTATTAATAGCTTCCGGTTATCGCAACTGTGATCTGATAAACTATAGCAATATTCGAACAAGGTTTATGATCAGCCTTGCAGCCAGCGGAGTAGCTATTTTGTTAAAAAGGGATCATCCGGAAAACGCTCTTTTAGCTTCAGCCGTCATTACGGATGGTCAATTCTGCGAAGATGTTTACGTTCCGGGCGGAGGCTCCGGCATACCCATGACGACCGCCGGCGGCGATATTCCGCCCACCGCCTATGAGGTTATTGAAAAAAAATTAAATTATCTTGATGTTCCCGACCCTGAGGCTATGAAAAACAGGCTGGATGAATTGTCCATGTCTAATTTCATTAAAGTCATTGATAAAGCCATCAATGATTCCGGTTATTCCAGGAAAGACATCGGTTATCTGGGCCTTTTGCATATGAAGCCCAGCGCCTTTGAATATGTAGCTAAAGAACTTGGTGTTGATGTAAGAACAAAAACGACATACTGGGATGAATTTGTCAAACTCGGACATATGGGCCAGAATGACTGCCTTATGTCACTGGAGTTCGGCATCAAACACAATAAAATAAAACCGGGCGACCTGGTTGTTTTTGCCGCTGCAGGAATCGGCTATTGCTGGGGAGCCTCCTGCATTAAATGGGGTAAGAACTAAATTTACCATTCCACGATCGAATCAATATTTAATTGACAGACAACTGCATTAATCCTATATCTCCACCATCATATAAGACATGTCCCGATTTAATTCAGGGTGGCCGGAGATCATCTTTTGATGAGGCCATGCCTTAACTAACTAATAAACAGGAGGGTATTAATCTGCAATGACGGAAAAATCATTAATCACCGAGGAGATGCGGGCTATGATCGGCAAACCGCTGAATTCCGGAGAACCGTTTGAGGTGGAAAAGGGCGCCATCAGGAACATGGCTGAAGCCATGAATTATCTCAATCCCCTATACCTGGACGAGGCCTACGCCAAGAGCAAGGGACACAGCAGTGTTCTGGCGCCGCCCATGTTCCCGACATACGATCTGCGGTTGAGCGCATTTCTGGAAGTACTGAAATTCGACTTTGAGATAGCCGCCGGTCTGCATGGAAGCGATGACTGGGAATTTATTGCCGATGTCCACGCCGGAGATAAAATAACACCCCGGGGGAAACTCCTGAATCTGGTTGAAAAAGTCGGCACAAGGGGCAGGATGCTGCTTATTACGTCCGAAATAAAATATACGAACCAACACGGTGAGTTAGTGGCTGTATACCGGCCGACAGAGATTTTTATTGCCCAGTAGAGAAAAGGAGATAATCATAAATATGAACGCACCGTTATACTTTGAAGATGTATCCATAGGACAGGAAATCCCGCATTCGATCAAGGAAAAGCTGACTACCCGCAGCGTGGTAAAATGGGCTGCCGCAGTCAAAGACTTTTATGAAATACATTACGACAAGGATTTTGCCCGGATTATGGGCATGCCTGATATTATCGCCCATGGTCCCAATAAATGCGCTCTGTTGAGCCGTTTGCTCTTGGAATGGATTGGTGAACAGGGAAGGCTGCACAAACTGTTTTGTACGCATAAAGCCAGCAACTTTCCGGGAGAAACACTTATCTGCAAAGGCAAGGTTAAAAACAAGTATTCCCAAGATGGGAAAAATTATGTGGAATGCGAGCTCTGGGTAGAAAATCAAGATGGGAAGATTGCAGCCCCGGGCTGGGCAACGGTATCACTTCCCGCAAAAAGGTGATTCATAATTATGGAATGGGTTATTTTGATTTTGGCCGGAATTTGTGAGATCGGTTGGCCGCTGGGGTTAAAAATATCTCAGATATCAACACTGACATTATATAAAGTCTTAGGTATCGCCTTTGCTGTCCTGTCCATGGCCCTGAGCGGGCTTTTTTTATGGATTGCCCAAAAAAGCATCCCCATGGGAACTGCTTATGCTGTATGGACAGGTATTGGTGCTGTGGGAACCTTTGTTGCCGGAATCATCCTGTTTAAAGACCAGGCCAATCTCTTGAGAATATTGTCTGTATTCTTGATAATCGCCGGCATCGTCGGCTTAAAAATGGCCCATAAGTAAATATCTAATCAGTGATTGCCACGTGCAGTGCAGATATTAAATCCAGCTTGTTACGGAAAGAAAGCGGGCAGGTATGAAACTCCAGTGGTTGGGAACGGCAGGTGTCGCCGTAGAAGCTAACGATCAATTATTCCTCATCGATCCTTATCTTTCGTCCCATTCACAAGCGCTGTCCGGCCAAAAACTGCACCCGGAAGACATAGCCCAAGCCGGTCAGATATTTATTACTCACGGCCACTTCGATCACCTTTATGATATTCCGGAAATAATGTCACAGGGTACGGCATCAGTCTATTGCTCGGAGATCGCCGCCTCTACTCTGTTGAGAGAAGGCGTAAACCGCCGCCGCATAAATGCAGTCGCGGCAGACGCCTACAGCGTCGATTGCGGCGGCTACCGGGCGCAGGCTTTTTTCAGCCGGCATATTAAATTCGACATCCCGCTGATTGCCAGGGCTTTGCTGAGGGTTGGTACAAAATACCGCGGCCTGGTAAAAATCGTCAAAGCCTATCCTCAAGGCCAGGTGCTGAGCTGGCGATTCACAATTAACGGATATACGATGCATCATTTCGGCAGTGGTGGGTCAACGCCGGAAGAATTATCCCGTCTCGCGGCTTATCCGCTGGACCTGCTGCTTGTGCCGCTCCAGGGTCACACCCATATCTGTGACATCGCTTGGGAATATGTCCGCGTGCTTCAGCCGCGCCTGGTCATCCCAATCCATCATGATAATTTCTATCCGCCTGTTTCTGAGGCGGTTGATATCAGTCCTTTCGTGCAGAAAGTCCGCCAAAATTGCCCCGGCACCGAAGTGCGGCTGATGTCTGTCAACGAGAAAATTACGTTGTGAACGGGGAAGATTAGCCGATGTATCAGCGACTAATTTGCCGCAGGAAGGAATCTCTTTGACAATATTTGTAAAGAACATCGCTAAGAAATAGCTGAACTAAACAAATGGCACCGTCAGGAAAATTGATGCTTTCGAATGGGAATGATTACCTCCCCCGCCCCAAATGCATCGCCAGCCCCTGCTTTACGATCCCCAATATACCTTGACAAGCAAAGACAGTACACCTATAGTTCGACCCGTCAAAAGCAATACCTTTATATGCAAGACAACACATCCCTCCCCGCTTATCCTAATTGTTTTGCTGCCAGAGCATTATAGCGTTTGATATTGATCTATTGGAGGAAGCAAATATTGATTGGAAAAACGACCCATTCTCCCGAGGAAATGAAACAGCTGTTCCGATTCCGTTATCGCAGCTATTGCCTAGAAAAGCAGTATTTACCGGCAGCGAATTATCCCGAACAAGCCGAGTCTGATGCACTGGATGCCTATTCTTTCCAACTCTCCGTATGGGATGTCCTGGATCCGGGAAGGCTGCTCGGATGCGTCCGGCTGATCCCCCCCAACCCGCTGGGACTTCCCTGTATGGAGCACTTTGCGATCACGGATAGGGCCGCTTCCCCCGAAAGCGCCGCGGAGATCTCTCGTTTTATAGTCTCATCGGAAGCGAGAAGCAGCGAGCGCAGGAAAGTATTCCAGATGCTCTGCCAAATGACCTATCGTCTTCTGCTGACTCATCGCTTGAGCAACTGCTACACAATCACGGATGAGCGATTTTTCAAGCTTCTTTGCCGCATGGGTTTTCCTTACCAACGGATCGGGCCCACCTTGCCGATCATGGGGGGAACTTTCCCTTGTGTAGTCCTTACAGAGGAACTAGGGCAGTTGCCCTGGTTGCATCACCCGGTTAGACATGCTGCATAGTTCGGGAGCGAGGCATTTGCGCCAGTGGACCAGTGGACGTTAAATCATCCGGGTGTCATTCTCACAGGAAAGGATGCACTACCTCTGATAAAATGTCATAGACTATCTGACCAATGAAAATAGAAAAATTCATATCGCCGTTGCAAAGTATATATTCTGTGGAACCCTTTTTTATGGCGGTGACATAATAAGATTACTCAAACCCGGTTTTTAAAGACGGGAAGTTGTTGGTTGCAGTCGAAATTGAAAATTTAGTATACATACGTTTACTATAATTCTTATTTTCACAGGGAATGAAATATGAAGACGCTTTATCTTGATGATTTTAAGGTAGGGTACAAATTTGAGTCCCCTGGGGTCACCATTACTGAAAGTCAGATCATCGAGTTTGCCCTGCAGTATGATTCACAGCCTTTCCATATGAATGTGGAGGCCGCGAAAAGATCGATCTTCGGCGGTCTCATTGCGAGCGGCATCCACACCTTCGCCGTAACCTTCCGTCTCATACTGATGACAGGAGTTATCACTGATTCCAACCTTGGCTCTCCAGGTTTCGATGAACTAAGATGGCTATTACCCGTAAGGCCCGGCGATACTCTCCGGGCAGTCGGTGAGGTTCTGGAGATCATACCTTCCGCGTCGAAGCCAGACCGGGGAATTGTTCGTTTCCGCTATTCAGCAATTAATCAGAGAAATGAGGAGGTTATGACGGTGATCGGAAATCAGATCATCGCCAGAAGATTGAAGGACAGCTAGAAAATAAAATCTTCCTTTTAACCCTCTCGCGGAGGGGTACCTTTCTGGAACAAAAGAGCCAGCATTTTGGGGGCATGCTTGTTTTCAAGCAGCAATAAATACCATTCATGTCTGACACAAACATCGTCGGTATACTTCACATTTTGTGGCAATATTTAATTGACAGGTAAAACAGTCTTTCTCTATACTTCCTCCATAAAAAAGTAATACCTTATCACGGAGCTAAATCATGATCAGAATGTTCAGTGGCAAGAGCCCCAAAATAGCACCTTCCGCGTTCGTGAGTGAGACTGCCTATATAACCGGTGATGTTGAAATTGGCGAAAATGCCAATATTTGGCCCGGAGCAGTCATCCGGGGAGATATTGCCAAGATAACCATAGGTAAAAACACCAGCATTGAAGATAATTGCGTAGTACACAGTGCCACCGATATTATCATCGGAGACAATACGATCGTGGGACACGGAGCTGTCCTCCACTGCAGGAAAATTGGCAATAACGTTCTGATAGGCAACAACGCTACTGTACTGGATAACGCTGAAATCGGAGACCATTGCATTATTGCCGCCGGCTCTGTAGTTGCTCCGGGGACGAAATTGCCGACAGAAACATTAGCCATGGGTGTACCCGCCCAAGTGAAAGGCACGGTATCTCAGAAACAAAAAGACAATATAACCATAGGCGCTGCATTCAATGTCAATCTAGCCCAGGAATATAAGAAACAGGGGCTTTGAGAAACAAAAGGGGACAACGATTCTATTTAATTTACATCACCCAGTTGGGCGTGGCAAATATACTTTAAGAAGTTCTATAATTCTATGAAAGAAAAGTATTTCTTGAGTGTCAAGAGCAATACAGAGGATCGCCTAAATTCAGGGTGAGCTTTTTGTTACATATGACATAATGTACTGCATTATATTGTATTATGCAATATTATGCATTATAAAGCAACTTGGCGGATGGAGGAATAAAGATGCCTACAGCTGTTAGAATTTCAGAAGAACTGTTTGATGAGGCGAAGAGGTTTAGTCGAATCGATCATCGGTCACTTGCAGGTCAAATCGAACATTGGGCGCGTTTGGGCAAGTGTGCTGAAGAGAATCCAGACTTGCCGTATTCTCTTATTAAAGAGATCTTGATTGGACTTGATGAATTGGATCAGGGTGAAAAAACAGAATACAAGTTTGGATAGACTAAATGAAGATCTATCAAGCCAGATTGTTTGAGAAAAAAGTTAAACAGATGACTAAAGCCGAAAAGGGGGCTTTAGATGGTGAAGTAAGGCTTATTGCCGTTTTGCCTTTAGAATAAGGAAGGAAGAGGCATTCAAGTCACGACGCTTAAAAAATCGACTTCGGGTAATGCCCCACAAGCGACGGTCCGGCGATGAGGAGGGGAAAAAACCCCTAAAAATAGCACGCAAAATTTATTAAGGAGATAAACAAGATGACCACGACGGATAACAATTCCCTGGAAGAGTCTCTGCAGAGTTATAAACAGCAAAGCATTCCGATAACGAAAGCGACGCTGGCATGGCGCAAAGATCTGTCATTCGTGGGCATGACCCAGCAGGGATATGAAATTGAATTCGATGCCCATGCCCAGGAGGGGTGTAAGCCGACGGAAGCGCTGCTTCTGAGCCTGGCCGGGTGCATGGGGATCGATGTGGTGATGATTCTGCAAAAAATGCGGATTGCGGTGAAAAGCTTCCGGATGGACCTGGTGGGAGAGAGAAATCAAACTCCGCCTCAGTATTTTAAAGCGGTTGAAATTGTCCTGTATCTCGCCGGGAAAAATCTTGATCCCAAAAAAGTTGATCGGGCCGTTTCCCTGTCGCACGATAAATATTGCTCTGTCTACAACTCCCTGCGTCCGGATATGAAAACAAACGTGCGGTACGTGCTGGAAGAAAGCAATTAAGCTTAATTGCGGCAAGCAATAATTGATTGATACTTTATGCGGTTGGCATGCTGGTGAAAACACCGCGCGGGTCCACCTCCGTGCGCATGATCTTCAGGACATCCGGTGTAATCAGCTTGGTCTGTGGTATTTCCGCTGCGGGCTTGAGGAGCTCGAACCCGGTGAGCTGCTGAGCGATATCAAAGGTGACGCCGGGGGTCAGAGATTTGACCCGCATGCGTTTGCTGACCGGTTCGAAGTCATAGATTCCCCACGGGCTGATCACGGCGGCAGGCCCGTTGCCGAGAAGGCCGGCCTCTTTACGGGAATTACCGCCAGTCAGGTGCCCTACGGAAGTGATGAAATCCACCTTTTCCGGAAATTTATCCGGGGTCTGGAGCCCAACCAGGATCATGTTTTCAGTCAGGGACGAGAGATCGTTATTGCCGCCGCTGCCGGTCATGCGGACATCGGGTTTGTGAAAATCTTTACCGATGAGGTGAGTGTTCAAATTGCCATACATATCCACCTGGGCAAAGCCCAGGAAGCCTACATCAACGTACCCATTGTAACACTGGGCGAAAGAATAGGACATTTCCATGATAGTAGGGGATTTACGCCAGGTAAAGGGGCAGCCGACTGACCAGGGCATGTCGCCCTGAAGCGGATCCTGTCCGCCGGATTCGTAAACGATGGTAATGTTGGGGGCATGGGTTTTTTTGGCTAAAATACCGGCTACCATGGGGATACCGGTGCCGATATAGACAATCGAATTATCTTCGATCTGCTGGGCGATTATATAGGCCAATGTTTCCAATGGATTGGCTGGTGCATTTAAGTCTTTCATGATGTTCTCCTTTTTTTATTCCCATTTCCATCATAACGTTGCCCTTGTTCTGGCAATAACGGCCGATGTCTTCTACACAGGTCACACTTGCCCGGGCCTTTGTCGCTGAATGTAGAGGGGAACTAGTAATAAAGCCCTGAATCATGCTTCAGGGTAAATTCTTCATAAGAAAAATCGATATCCTCATTGTCGCCTTCGGCGGCCCTGGTCTGACGACGGGCTTCGGCAATCCACTTTGCTCCTCCCAGTTTGTCGACGAATTCAAACTGATTCCTGGTGCCCAGAATCCATTCATCGAGGAAAGATTTCATGTTTTCATCGGATATGGCGCCGAAACGGAGGAGTTTCTCCCACCACTGCCGCGACCAGTAGTAGTATCCGGGCATATTGCCGGGAACCGCCCCAAAGGGCATCTCGACCACGGCGTCAACATAGAAAAAAGGAATAATAGATCCCTGCTTGTTGTAGCGGATATCATTCTCAGGGACTATCTCTTCGGCCGTGATGATGAGTTTACGAGCAGCGGCTGCTAAGGCAAGATCATTGACGGCCGGGCCGTAAATATAGGCATTACCGTATTTGTCTGCTGCATGGCAGTGAATGATGGCTACATCAGGATAGAGGGCCGGAATAAAGACCACCGGATCGTTATCTTTTCTCAGAGGGTTTTGCATAACCCGGAGGTAGGGATTGTAGCGTACGATATCACTGGCCAGCATCTGTTTACTGAAGACACCAGGAGTGCCGAGCTGGGATGCTTTGAGGCCCAAGGCGACTCCGCCATGGCTCCACTCGGAAAGTATTTTAACCCGCTCAGCCTTAAGCAGGCGGTCATAGCTTTTATCAATTCCGCGCATCTCCGCCCCGACGTAAGAATTGTGGGAATAGCCTACGCAGCCGTAAAAAATCTGGAAACTCTGATTAGTGTTTGGCGCTCCGATCATCTGGAGCCCTTTTTTGCCCTGCCGGATGATTTCGTGGTAGGCCTGGTGGGGTGTCCGCACGTATGCAAAACCGGCGTCGGTAATTATGTCGTCATCCTTCACAAATTTCGATATCGCCTCGGCGAGCGGCATACGTTTGTCTTTTTTGGCACGCTCCTTTTGCAAATGAGCCGCACGCGCCGATTCAAAATCAACCAGCCGGTCCAGAATGGACGTATCAGGAAGTTTGAGATTCTCGACCGCTTCCTGGTTGTAGAGATATTTTGCCATCTCCAGCTCCTCCTTATGTCTTTCCCTGTAAAATAAACCGTGGCTTTTTACTCTGACAAGCTGCAACAGTCAAGTATTATCGCAAGAAGTATCCTTTAATTTTGTTGACAGGCTTTTCTTTTGCTCTTATAGTTTTCCTGGAACAGAAAAAGTACGTCCTCAAATTGTCGGTTAATAGGTGTTATAAAGCCTTAATATATTCCCACACTGCCCAAAAAAAACAAATCCAGTAAGGAGGAATTACCATGCCAGATTTACATGCATACTTGAGTCCGTCCTGGCGCGATGAGGCGCTTCAAAGACTCCAGACAGAACTAACACCGGAAAAAATGAATAAGGTCACGACATCGATGTCCAACATCTATAAAAACTGTCCCGGCGGCGAAGAAATGTTTCTGTTTGTTGAATGCCAGGAAGGAAAAGTAACCCGGGTGGAAACGGGAACCGGTGAGCCTCCCAAGGCTGAATTTCTAATAATCGGTAATTATGAAACTTTTTCCCGGATTTCCCGCGCCGAACTTGGCGCCCAGAAGGCACTGATGACCGGGAAGCTTAAACTCAAAGGTAATCTGGCCAAAGCGCTTAAACTGGCAGCAGTTTCCGACCGCCTGAATAAAGTATTGGCTCAAATACCAACTCAATATTGAAGGGAGATAAAATATGCCCAGAATATTAGACAAAAACGACAAATATTATATCGACAATCCCGGACGTGTTCAGGCAATTCAGGCTCAAATGCATCAACGCGGTATAGATGTGTATCTCGGTTCGCGCATACGGACCATGAGTTTCGTCATGGACACATTCTGTCCGTGGCGAAGTTATGTTATCATTCCGCCCGAAGGACAGCCCACTTATTTTACTTTTGTTGTTGACGCGATGCGTGTGGGCGATGAGACCTGGCTGGACGGCGACCACGTGCGCGCTTACGGGCCAATGGGTGGAATGGACCAGGTATCCGCCATAACTGATTTTATCAAAGACGAAATCGGCATCAAAAAGGGACGGCTCGGCTATGAGGACGGCATATCCGCCTACACGGCTGAAGGAAATCTTTCCCATTGGGAATACACCCACTTTAAAGATGCGCTTCCCGGTTTTGAATGGGTCAATGCACACGATATTATCGATGCCCTTTCTCTCATCAAAGATCAAGGCACTATTGAACGCTTCCGGACCGCATCGCTTATTGTCGACGAAGGACACAAGGCGGCGCGAGCTGCACTGGAAAACGGCGGCTATAAAGGGATGACGGAAACCGTGATTGCCGGAATCGCCGCGCTGGCCATGCGCAAAGCAGGCAGTGTGTCGGAGTGGAATTTTGCCGGATTAAATGAAATATCCAGCGGCTACCGCACGGGGCTCGGCGCCTGCACACCTCCCACAACCAAGGAAATCAAAGCCGGTGAACCGTTGATGCTGGATTTTCACGCGATGTTTAAACTGGCTCTGGGCGACCACTCACACAATTATCTGATCGGTCCGGCAACAAAACGTCAACGCTGGCACGCGGATAATTTTGTCGCGATTATCCAGAAGGTGATTGATAATTACCGTGCAGGCACCACTCCCGGAACACTGGCGGCGATCATGATGGACTTTGCCGAATCGCGCGGCTGTGGTGATTTTATTCAGCCGGCGTGCGAACATGGAATCGGCCTTTTTGGCGATGAATGGCGGATAGGGTCAATCGTCAATCCCGATCTGCCCTACTGGACTGATCAGGACCACGCCTATCAGGAAAATGAACTGGTCGTCTGTGCCATGCAGTATGCCGCACCTGAAGAAAACATCGGTTTCCGCTATGAAAATGATATTGTGATTGTAAAAGGCGGTTGCGAGGTGCTGTCCAAATATCCGCTTGGTATTGAAGAAATTGTGTAAGTCCTTTCATCTCCCGGCGCAGTGAGTTGAGCCGGGAGATGAAATTCCGGTAAAATCAGTGGATGAGTGCCCTCGTCTCATTTGCCCTTGAAAATCGCTTCGCGGCGTTCCATGAAAGACAGCATCCCTTCCCGGGCATCTTCGCTCGCCATTATAGGTATGAGGTCCGGAATGAGCATGTCCAGAGCTGCCTGATCCCCCTTCTTCTTGGTGAAGCGAGCGGACTTGAGGGCGGCCATGACGCCCAGGGGGGCGCGCTTGGCGATATTCGTCGCGATCTCCAGGGCGCATTCGAATTCTTTTCCAGGTTCGGTTAATGCCTGCGCAAGACCCATCCGGTAAGCTTCTGCGCCGCTTATTTCATCACCGGTGAGGATGTAGCGCATGGCGTTACCCCAGCCGATTTCCTGAAAGAGGCGGACGGTGCCGCCGCCCACCGGGTAAATTCCCCGCTTCACCTCCAGTGCGGCGATGCGGGCATCGGTGGCGACTACGCGAATGTCCTGCGCGAGCATCATTTCAAAACCAATCGTATAACAACGACCCTGGATGGCCATAACCACCGGTTTGCGGCATCGTTTTTCCTCGTCGTAACCCATGAAGTCAATGTAGTCATCCGGTATTATCATTTTTTCCCCGGAGAACCTGGCGGCAAATTTATCCAGCTCGAGGCCTGAAGTGAAATGCTTTCCGTGAGCGAAAATCAGGCCGCAGCGCAGGTCGGGGTTATTATCCAGTTCTTTGTAGGCGGCGGCTACTTCATCGTACATTTCCAAATCAAAGGCGTTTTGTTTCTCGGGGCGGTTCAGCCCCATAAGGAGCACATGATCTCTTGTTTCTATGGTAATACGGGTATATTCCATCTTTATAAATCCTCCTTAATTTTTTTATTAGTGAGCATTTCGTCGCTCTTATTGCACATATGAGACCATTTATCAAGACTGCATACACTGTGAATTAAGAATTATAGAGGTCACAAAAACAGGAATGCTAATTTTCGTGGACATTTTAAACCGGGATTGGCGGATGCCGGGATTATCTCCGGATATGCACCGTTATAAGCGTGCATACCCGGATAATGCTTCTAATTTTTTATCGTGAAATGGTTTAGCCCATCTTCCGCAGTTCAGGCGTTTGGAAGATGTAATATCAGTAGGTTATGGTTTAAATCAGGCCATTTTCTCCACTACATTTTCGATTAATTTC
>PHBK01000043.1 GCA_002840565.1 Deltaproteobacteria bacterium HGW-Deltaproteobacteria-12
AATGTTTAAGATTTTTCTTGTATCGTTCATTGCTTTGACGATTCTTTCTTTTCCCAGTGCGGAACGGTGTGAGCGGCCGACCGGCGCGCTCTTCAGCGCTTCGATGCTCCACGCTGGCCTCTTGCTGCAGGGGCCGGAACTGAAATTGGGGTTCAACATAAATATCCATCCTTAAAATAGATTTTCTTAATCAGCCTGTTTTCATACCAGTATTGATTTCTTTTCTCAAGAAATTTAAAAAGTAATAACTGCTAAATGACTGACGCTTGAGAGATCTCTTCAATAACTCAAGGTAATTGCAAAGTTGATGATCTGTTGCTGAAAAATGGATATCTGGTGAGCCCGACTTCACTGCCGACGAAGAAATCTATCCGGGTTCAGAACTGTTAAAAATAGTTGTTTTTCAGTCCGTTCGATGTCGCGCCTAGAGCACGAATTTTCAAACGGGGGGAAAGACAGATTCCGCTTTGATTTTTTCGTTAGTGACCGCTGCGTGCTGTAACAGACTGTGAAAAAAGGAAAGGCGGGGACAAAAAAACGTGAATGTTCCGTTCGTCTTTTTGCCCCGCCGGTTTTATGCAGGCTGCAGACCGACCATTTCATGAATCCGGCCTGTGACCTGCGGGGATAAACCCATATTGGCAGCCAGTTGGTCAAGATAGTCTTTCTCCGCCTGGGTGTCCACTTCTATGGCCAAAAGCGATGCTGCGTAAATCTGCGCCGCAAGCTGAGGCTGCCCCTGGGCTGCCGCAATCAGTTTTTCTGTTTCCATTGGTTGCTGCAGCTGGTTTATTAAATGGTTTTGAGTTTCGTCATCAACGCCTAATTCCTGAAATTTCGATGTAATTCGGTTGAGCTCATTCTGATCAACCTGACCATCTGACTTGATGGCGTTCATCATGGCCATCAGGATCAATTCTGAACTCTGCTCAAGTTCTTTTTTTTCGGTATCCGTCTGAGGTTCCAGAAGCCCGACGGGTACCTGCTGGTTCTGCTCACCGTTTCCTTTCAGGGCTTTTAACGCCATGGCTCCGAGCAGGGCCATCAGTCCCCCGCCCACTGCTCCTTTCAAGGATTTTCCGCCACCGCCCAGCAGTGCTCCGATCAATGCGCCCAGACCGCCCACGGCAAGGTTCCTATTACCGCCGACTGCCTGTCCGGCTCCTCCCATCATACTCGAAAGCATGTCACCAATACCTCCGCCACTGCTGCTTTTGCCTCCACCCAGGGCGCTCGAAAGAAGATCGCCTATACCTCCTGCGCTGCCCTGTCCGGTCGATTTTCCAAGCATGCCCGACAGGCTGTCCATGACATTGCCGCCGCCCAGTGAATTCTTCATCCTCTCGCCTGAAGATGGAGACATTCCCGTTTGCACCATTGCGCCCAGAAGTTCACCGATATTCATGGCCTCACCCTCCTGTTTTTAATGCCTTCTTTGTTTATGGAATATAATCAATGTTTATTTAATACAGACACGGCGAACTTGTTTAAAATCGGTTAGCCCCTGGAGCGATTTCAGAATGCCGTCCTGAAGCAGAGTGGTCATTCCTTCAGACATCGCTGTGTTGCGCATAACTTCCACCGTTTCATGTTTTTGCACGTGTCTCTTGATTTCGTTCGTGGCCACCACAAGCTCGTGAATTCCCATCCTGCCTTTGTATCCGGTTTTATCGCAGGCATCACATCCTTTTGAACGATAGAGTTTAAAACTGTTGTTGTAAGGGATGTTCAGTTTGGCGAATTCTTCAGCGCCGTAACTTTGAACGATCTCGTCATATTCCTCTTTGTCGGGATGGTACTGCTCTTTGCATTTTTTGCATAGCGTGCGGACAAGTCGCTGGGCAAGAATGCCCAGGAGGGCGTCCGCGAAGTTGAGGGGATCAATGCCCATATCGAGCAGACGAACGATCGTTTCCGGAGCGCTGTTGGTATGAAGGGTACTGAACACCAGATGACCGGTCAGGGACGCTTCAACACCGGTTTTTGCCGTTTCGTAATCGCGCATTTCTCCGACCATGATGATGTCTGGGTCCGCACGTAAAAATGACCGCATGGCCGCCGCGAAATCAAAACCGATCTTCGGCTGCACCTGGACCTGGCGCAGGCCGTACTGAGTTATTTCCACAGGGTCTTCGGCTGTCCATATTTTTCTGTCGGGCTTGTTGATGTGGTGGAGTGCCGCGTGCAGGGTGGTTGTTTTACCGGAGCCGGTTGGCCCGACAACTAAAATCATTCCATAGGG
Source organism: Deltaproteobacteria bacterium HGW-Deltaproteobacteria-12 (assembly GCA_002840565.1). Taxonomy (GTDB): domain Bacteria; phylum Desulfobacterota; class Syntrophia; order Syntrophales; family Smithellaceae; genus MVRV01. Next base: position 2,243 of record PHBK01000043.1, read on the forward strand.
CATGTTGATGATTTTGATAAGCTCACTGTAATTGTGTTTTGTCAATCCCATCTCTTCAAGGGGCATGGTTTCGCCCTTGGCCAGAAGACGCATGACGACGTCTTCCACGCCTCCCTGTGTGGGAATGGTGGCTACACGCAGTTCCAGTTCTTCGCCTGAAGAGCGGCGGAATTTGATTTTACCGTCCTGGGGCAATCGTTTAACGGTGATATCCAGATTGGACATGATCTTGATGCGCGAGATCATGGCTGCGCGGTAACTGAAGGGAACTGTCTGATAAATGGCACAGTCACCGTCAACGCGGAAACGGATTTCCACATTTTTTTT
>PHBK01000044.1 GCA_002840565.1 Deltaproteobacteria bacterium HGW-Deltaproteobacteria-12
CGGCCCTCATGGAACAAAGAGGGCAGGGGGTATTGAGTAGTTGCCGTAGATTTTTTTGATGCGGGCTCCGCAATGGAGTTGAACAAGCCTTCGGGCCGCAAGACGTTTCAGAAATATCGAATAATCATCTTTATCTATAGAGATTTTCTGGCGGTCAATACCCATGCATATCACATGATGCAAGGCTCCGGTTGTATCGATTAGGTATTGCCTTGGCATGTATATCTCTAAACATTCTATTTAAAACATATCAATTGACCTGTTGAAGTACGTACCCAATAGCTCCATACGTACAATATTTCAATCATAAAAAAACTTTGCCAAACACTTAACTTTTAGTATAATGAAAAAGATTAGGTTAACACATTTTTACCGTGCCTGAGGCTCAATTATTCAAAATGACAATCAATCGGAAAGGAGTTAAATTATGAGAAAAACAAATGTGTTACTGGCAATGATTTTTTTAATGGCTGTTATGGGGTGTAGCCTAAACGATAATCCACCCCTCTGGCTGCCAGCACCATCCATCACAAGCGCAAACAATACGACATTTACCGAAGGAACAGCCGGAAGCTTTACCTTCACGGCAACCGGCGGCTGGCCGAGTGTCACATGGACTCTTACCGGAACGTTACCATCAGGTGTGACCTTCAATGCTGCGACCGGCGTCCTGAGCGGCACACCGGAACTCGGAAGTAGCGGTACTTATCCGCTAACCGTCACTGCAAGTAATGGATTTTCCTCAGCGACGCAGAATTTTACCCTCACTGTAGCTCCGGGACAAACCTTCGGCGTAGTCGCCTTGAACAATGTTAACTCTATCGGCATTCTGGATGGAAAAACCCAATCACTGACATCAGTTAAGCTCACTGATGCATTGGGAAGCGCAGGCGGAGGCTTATTTGATGTCGTTATCTCACCTGACGGTAAAACCACTGTGATATCCAACTTCGGTGACAGCAAGGTGTACTTCATCGACACAAGCGATCCCACCGTGCCCGTGGTAAAAGGATACCTCAAACTCAACTTCTTTGCAGAAGACATGGCCATGACACCCGATGGAAAATATCTTCTGGTTACCGACGGCGGATTTACCTCCAAAATCGCTGTCGTCAACGTTGCAAGCCGCACTCTGGTTGAGGATTTTGAAGCTGTGGAAAACACCACAGACCCACTCAATCCCTGGACACCTCAATTTCAGTCCGTAGCAATAGCGGCGGATGGAATAACTGTCCTCGCGGCGGATTATTGGAATCTAAAAGCACATGTCCTTACTATTAGCGATACGGGGCATTTGACCTATGTGAATTTCATTGACGTCTCTAATACAGTCCATGATCCAGTCGCCGACGTTGACATCCCAACACTCCGCCCTATAAACGTTGACATTTCGCCTGATGGAAAGACTGCCATTGTAGCGTCCATTGCCGGTGGCTGGAAAGACGATGCTGAAACAATAAAGGCCGATCTGATCTTCCCGGTGCTGAGCATTTCGGGACCCGGTCAGGTTGCACTTACCAACATGGTGAATGTGGGCTCGACTTATGATGGTTCCCAGACCGTCGTCTTCAATCACGATGGCACCAAGGCTTATCTGATGGTTACCCAGCAAATGCCCGATCCTGTGCCGGTCGATCCTGATTACCTTGGTCCCAAAAACGTGATCATCGTACTGAATGTTACTGGTGCGGGCATGGCCAGCAATGCCGGTACACCCATAGAAGTTGAAATCTATGGCAGAAGCCAGCTGTTTGGTGTGGATACGCTGGCTGTGGACAACTCGAGTAAATATCTCTATGTTTCCAATCCGACAGTATCGGGTGGATCATTTTTCATTCAGGTAATTGACTTGACGACGAACACCGTGCTCAAGAAGATCGACTTTGGCTCTATCACATACAACACTGCCTTTAAGGGTGATCCTGACGCGGATCCTCCTGTTGATCCGGATCCTCCTGTTTATGAAACAACAACAGAGATTATTCCTACTGGCATAAGCTTCTGGCACCCATAAGCTTATAATGACACTCAACCAGCGCTGTCCGCCCTTGACACCAAAAGTGTCCAAGAGCGGGCAGCGCTCTGATTTTTCAGGGCGCTTAAGGGATTAAAATGAGGTCAACATCTGTCAAGGCATAACAAATGGAGCATGCGGTATTTTCCCATGCTGTAGTTCTCTATCACATGCTGGACCGTCCCCTCTGCATACCTCAATACAAGTCTGCTTCCCGGTCTCTTCATCCCTCTCACAAACTCTTTCGCACACCCAATGGCAAGCCACTTTTGTTTTTTTAAACTGTTCAACATCCTTTAACGCACCCCTTCCAATACCTACACAAAGAATCTTATTCGTACCAGTATTTTCACATAACCATTTACCATACGTCTTGCCCGCAAATGTATTATGCCCATATAGGAAAAACAAAACAGTAGATAATACGCCAAACCCAATAAACAGAATTCTTAAAATTTTCATAACATATCCTCCTTAAAATTTTAAAATAATGAAACTACAAGAAACTTCAAAACACATCAGATATTGCAC
>PHBK01000037.1 GCA_002840565.1 Deltaproteobacteria bacterium HGW-Deltaproteobacteria-12
CCCCCGCCAGCGGGGGACAAGAAAATAGTGACAAGTTAAAGGAACATGGGGCAAGGACAAAGGACCAAGGCTAAAGGCAAAAGCGCAAACGCAAAAACGCAAATCCACCCCAGCCCTCCTTTGCAAAAGGAGGGAGTTCATAGAAAAGTTCATTGTCCGCACACAAGGTAAAAGTCAATGAAAAGCAGAAAATTTATTTTGAATTTTTCACCGACCGGGATGATACCGACAAAAGCGATGACGCCCCACGTTCCTGTCAGACCGGAAGAAATAGTTGAGCAGGTTCTTGAGGCCGTTTCCCTCGGGGCCAATATGATTCACCTTCATGCGCGCGATCCGCAAACAGGAGATCCCTCTTACAAGAAAGTAATATATCAAAAAATCATTGAAGGAATCAGGAAACACGATAAGCAGATTATTTTAGGTGTCTCCACCAGTGGACGGACATACCATGAATTTGCAAAAAGGGCGGAGTGTCTTGATTTAGTTGGAGAGCTGAAGCCGGATTTTGGCAGCCTGACCTTAAGCTCGCTGAATTTCAATAAACAGGCCAGTATAAGCACACCCCAAATGATTCAGGATTTGGCCGGAAAAATGGCGGATATGGGAATAAGACCTGAGCTCGAAGTTTTCGATCTGGGAATGATCAATTATGCCAAATACCTGATACGGACAAAACTAATCCAACCGCCTTACTATGTAAATTTTATTCTGGGAAACATTGCGTGCGCTCAATCCGATATGCTGCATTTAGGCCTGTTGATTAAGGAGCTTCCCGGCAGAACCTATTGGTCGGCGGGCGGCGTGGGAGACTATCAATTTCAGACCAATGTTATGGCCTTGATTGCCGGGGGCGGCGTCAGGGTTGGCCTGGAAGATAATATCTATTATGACAGAAACCGGAAAAGACTTGCCACAAACAAAGAATTGCTCAACAGGATAACTGATGTAGCTAAAATGCTGGATTGTGAGCCTTACAAAGTATCCGAGTTGCGCAAAAAATTGGAACTGGCACAAAAATGATAAATTTTGTCCTAATAATACAAGAAAACAAAGCCCTGATGAGAATATATCATGCAATATCTTCATTGATACAAGTAATACCATATTATATCATAGAAGAATTTTATATCGATCAAAAGAAAGTGAACGTACTTTTGGAAAAAGAAAATTCCGGGATCAGTATTCTGACGCGTGATGATATGGAATTTTTGGGAAATCATGAAGAAAGTAATGTGACGCCGGAAGAGTTGATACAGTGGCTTGAAAAAGGACGAATATGCTTGGCTTTTAGGTACAAAAGCGAGATCGTTTCTTATTCATGGTGTGATCTGAAATTTTTAGAATTTAAAGGTAGAACAATCGCGCTCAAAAGGAATGAGGCGTTTCTGTTTAATGCACGAACTTTCAAGGCATTTCGTGGAAAAAATCTAGCACCGTACGTCAGAAATGAACTTGGCAGATTTTTAAAGAAACGAGGTACTGATAGATTTTTAAGCATTACCCTCTGGTCTAATACTGCATCGATGAAATTCAAGCAGAAGTTAGACGCCAGACCGACAGCGCTATTTTTATATGTTGGTCTTTTTAGAAGATTTCACCTGCATATTCGATTACGAAATCTTGCTACTGCCCAATAGACCTATCCGTGATTTAATCGGGCAATTATCGTAAAATTAAATTTTCAAGATTGCGAAACTTTTGCCAACACCTCTGTGGTCATTGCGAATCTCGCTGCAGTGGGATGAAGCAATCTCCTAAAGTCATTGTTAATCATGAGATTGCCTCCCAGGCATTCCAGACTGTGTTGCAATAACTATTTTGTCATTCCGTGCAAGCGAAGCGCGACGAAGAGCCTGCCCCGTACTTGATACGGGGGAATCCAGGAATATTAACATCTTCTGGATACCGGCCTTCGTGTGGTAATCTCATGTATTCAGATACTTATGAGATTGCTTCAGTCACTTCATTCCTTCGCAATGACATTGCGACACAGTCTCCTTCTCCGGTATGACATTTTGAGGCTGCTTTTTCAATTGCGACACAGTCTCATTCGCCGGGCAGGCTGTCGCTTTGCTCCTCGCAAAGAAAAGTAAATATGTTCTGCAAAGGTCTCAGAAGGTTTAATATCAGTGGCCGTTGAATGGTCGAATAAATATAGTTTGATCCAATCAAATAAGACTGATGAAGGATTGGTTTCTTTTTGGCGTTCTCCTGGCAACAGTGATGCTGCATGGGATGAATTCCTGATGAAGTCGGCGATGGGCCAGTTCCAGCAATCCGGCATGTGGGCGCAAGTGAAGGAAGTGGATGGCTGGGAAAGCCTGCGCGTAGTGGCGACCATTGAACATAATATCGTTGGTGGATTCCAGATTCTGTGGCGCAAAACACGCTTTGGTCGCATAGGTTACGTCAGCAAAGGCCCGGTTGCCGTACCGGAAAAACAGAACTTGATCGAGATGCTTGTGATCTTAATGCGTGAGCAGGCGCTCCGAAATAAAATCCTCGCACTGCTTGTGCAACCGCCTGATGACAGCCGGATGACATCGGACATTCTCGATTGCCATCATTTTATCCGAAGCAATCCGTTGGGTGTTATTGAAACTACACTGCTTGTGGATGTGAGTCATGGTGAGGAGTTTCTTGATAAAAGAATGAGCAGGAAAAGAAGAAAAAATGTACGGTTAGCGGAAAAATACGGTGTTACTATTCGCGAGGGTACGGAACACGACATTGGTTTATTTTTCGATTTAATGTGCGCAACCTGCCAACGTCAAGGGGTAAAACCTAACCCACCAACCGAAAAATCACTCCGCAAATTATGGCTTACCTTCTCCAGGCACAATTGTTTGCGGGTGACTTTTGCTGAATATAATCAAGAAGTGATCGCGGGAGTTATAAACATTGTCTTTGGAGCCAAGGTCAACATGTGGAAAAAAGGCTGGAATTTTAAATATCCTGATTGCCGTCCCAATGACTTGTTATTCTATGAAACATTGCATTGGGCCTGCTCAAACAAATTTAACAACTGCGATTGCATCGCTTTTGACCGAAGCATCGCCGATGCCATGCAAATAGGTCAGCCACTTTCCGATATCCAGCAAAAATCTCTTCATATATTCAATCTTCAATTTGGTGGTATACCAAAACTTCTTCCGCCGGCGCGTATCTGGATTGCCAATCCTTTATTGAGACTTTTTTATGAAAAAGTATTTGCCCGGTTAGCCTTCTTTCGGGATCTGTCCGGCTCGTTCCTTACGGGGAGTCAATAGACTTAATAACTATGCGTGATTCTTCAGGGAGTTATCTTTCTAAACATCGATTACCATTTATACCGGACTCTAATGCTGATTTTGCAGGATCGGAAAACATAAGGCTGTTATTTTCCTATTCAGAGAAAGACGATGAATGGGACGATTTTCTGTATGGTTTGGAAAGTGCTCATCATGAGCAAACGAGTATGTGGGGACGTGTTAAGATGTCTTGCGGAGGATACCAGCCGGTACGCTTTCTTGCCTACTTGGACGAGCAACTTGTTGGGGGTTGCCAGATATTACACAAGAAGATTAGAAGAACCTTCCACGTTGGTTACATTTGCTTTGGGCCATGCTGGGCACCGATGGACGATAAACTTGCCTTTTGGTTGAATAGGCAGTTTGTCAGATTTATTCGCGAACTCGGTATTCAGTATGTCTACGTTGATTTTCCGTACGATGGATTTAAGACAGCAGAGTACTTTCATACTCTTGGTTTCCGGAGGCATCCCGATTTTCTGCCGCCATGGGGCCGAATGAAAGCTTCTGTCGTCCTCAATCTCGATCTCTCAGAGCAAGAACTCTTGAGTCAGATGAAGGCCAGTACACGGAGTAATATCAAGTACGGCGTACGCGCAGGCATTGTGGTTAAAAGAAATATTCAAAATGCGCCGGAACTTTTTACGGACTTGATGTGGAAACTCTGCCGGAGGAGGGGATGCGCGCCGACTCCACCGGAAAGCGATTTTTTCACCCGGATTCAAGAGGCATTTGCAGAATCCGGACAAGTGCATTTTTTCTTTGCCTTTTTGGGCGAAGAGGCCGTAAGTAGCCTGGTTGCCTTCACTGCCGGGAATTGGGTGCGCAGTTGGAAGGTTGGTTGGTCAGGTGATTACTCCAGGAAACATCCCAACGAAGTCCTCGAGTGGGAGGTTATTAAATGGGCTAAGCAGGCAGGCTATAGCAAATTTGATTTTGTCGGGATTGACAGAAAATGTGCCGAAGAACTTATCTCTGGTCATGTGATGCCCGATTCGCCCGATAAAAGCGTTGCTCTCTTTAAGCTGGGCTTTGGTGGGAAACCTATGCTGATACCGCTGCCCGCAAGTATAGTATTTAATCCCCTGCTGCGGGCCATGTTGTACTCTGAAAAAATTCAGGACCTCCCGTTCGTGAAACGGATTGTTACCTCTATTGAAAGAAGACATTGATCTATTAACCGCTACCTAATGACGGGACATCATATATCAACAAAATACGAATTATCCTCTGCACCAGATGTAAAAATAATTGATCCACTGGCAGATTCTCGCTGGGATCAATTTGTAGAGAACCATCCCTTTGGATTGATTTGTCATCTTTCCGGCTGGAAGCGTGTCCTGGAAGCAAGCTTTTCGCACATGAAAGGCCATTATCTGGTTCTTACGAACCACAATAATGATTCCATTCGCGCAGCATTGCCCGTATACGAAGTAAAAAGTATCATCACCGGTAAGCGATTGGTGAGTATTCCCTTTGCAACTAATTGTGATCCTCTCATCTCTGCAAACGAAGATATGAAGCAGCTTCTTAATGCGGCAATAGAGTTATCAGAAAAGCTTGGATGCTCCAGGATTGAAATCAGGGCACTGGCATCCGGACAGCTAATTCAGGACGGCAGAATAGGCAGTGTCGTTTTCAATAAGACCCATCAGTTGTCTTTGGAAGGCGGTCCTGAAGAAATAATCAAAAAATTCACCAGAAAAGCCAGGTGGACTATAAAACAATCAGCAAAAAACGGGTTGGAGTTTCAGGTTGCCGGGAATGAAAAGGATGTTTCTGAATTTTATGTTCTTTACTTTAAGACAAGAAAACGGTTAGGCCTTCCTCCACAGCCATATTTGTTTTTTAAATTACTTTGGGAAATTTTTTCACCGTCCAAACATATAACTCTGCTTTTTGTCAGGCATGAAGGTCGATTGGTTGCAGGTTTGTTGATGTTTAAGTTCAAAGATCGCTGCTCATGGGATTATTTGGCTTTGGATGAAATGGCTAATCATTTAAATGTAAGTTATTTCGGTGTCTGGGAAGCAATCAAACTGGCTTGTTCTGAAGGTTACAAATTATTTGATTTCGGCAGGACCGGAATCGGTAATGAGGGATTGATGAATTTCAAAGGCCGCTGGGGAACAACGATAATGGACCTGCCACAATATTATTATCCAAAAGAGGTGTGTTTAAATTTAAATTCCCCTGAAGCAGCCACATCTTATAAAATTATCAAGCAGATCAGCAAGAATGTTCCCGATCCTGTGTTCCAATTGATGGGAAAATTCCTTTATCAGCATCTTGGGTGAGAGAAAAGACAGGAGCAAGGAAAAAGGACAAAGGATCAAGGTAAAAGGGATAAGGAAAAAGTAAATAGTGACGAGTGACGAGTCAAAGCTAAAAGACTGTCCTCCCCCGGTGCGTCGCACCACCCCCTCCAAAGGGGGACAGTAAAATAAAAAAAGAGGAGATTTATTTTGAAACAAATACTTATTACAGGCGGGGGGGGGTTTTTATCCCAATTATCGCCTTATTAATCTGGATAAACTTACATATGCCGGCAATCCGGGTAATTTAACTGATATTGAAAATCATCCCCGGTATCGTTTTGTGAAGGGTGATATTGGCGATGCCACATTGGTCAGCCAGATCTTTGCCCAAGAGCAAATAGACACGGTCGTCCATTTTGCCGCCGAATCTCATGTTGATCGCAGCATCACCGGGCCGGCTGAATTTGTACAGACTAATATTTTCGGAACATTCAACATTCTGGAGGCGGCACGTGAAGCGTGGCTGAAAGAACCGTCAGGTAAACCGTCAGGTACGGATTGCCGCTTTCTGCATGTCAGTACAGACGAGGTTTACGGCTCGCTGGGTGAAACCGGTGCTTTCCAGGAGACCACCCCTTATGATCCGCGATCGCCATATTCCGCGAGCAAGGCTTCATCCGATCACCTTGTCAGCTCTTATTACCACACTTATGGACTGCCGACGCTGATAACTAATTGTTCTAACAATTACGGCCCCTACCAGTTTCCGGAAAAGCTTATTCCTTTGATTATTAACAATGCGCTTCAGGGGCGTCCGCTGCCGGTTTATGGAGACGGCAAAAATGTTCGCGACTGGCTTTATGTTGTCGATCATTGCGAAGCAATCCTCACAGTTCTGCAACACGGGAAAATTGGCGAAACTTACAACATCGGCGGAAACAGCGAGAAGCAGAACATCGAAGTCGTCCATACCATCTGTGATATTCTGGATGAAAAAGTCGGCCTGCTGCCAGGAGACAGAGCTAGAAGATCGCTGATCACTTATGTTAAAGACCGCGCCGGACATGATCGCCGCTACGCCATCGATGCCACAAAGATCCGTACGAATCTGGGATGGCATCCCCGGGTAAATTTTGCAGATGGCATGCACAGGACTGTTGAGTGGTATCTGGATAATAAGGCCTGGATAGCTTCGGTGACAGATGGCAGCTATCGAGAATATTACGAAAAAATGTACGGGAATAGATAAAAAGCAGTGAATAGTGAATGGTGAATGGTGAATAGGGACGAGGAAAAGGATAAAGGCCCAAGGACAAAGGTTGGGCGGGTTGTTCCTTACCCGAAAAATCGTCTGTACTCATCGTGATCGCCTACCCAAAACCACGTAACTGTATCTCCGTCGAGTACGCCCAAAGATCGCACGCCTAAAGTTATACGGACTGACCAGATGTTTTCCTCGTGGTTGATGCATTTGAAACGAAGAGAGGGATGAAATGAGTCTTCAGCCCAGAGTCGGTAGGCCTTTCTCGCACGCTTCCGTGTATCCGGGTCGAGCTTTCTATATGTCTCCCAGAAGGAAGGCAGTGTATTTGATTTCATAGGTCTTCGAGGTTCAACGGAGTTGCTTTACCCTGAAAGATTTCTTCCTGCGCCTGTCGGGCTGCTGCAGTGAGTTTGCCTTGGGATTTCCCAAAAGCGTCACTCCATTTGAGTTCGTCTCGGATGTCTTCAATATATTGCTGCATATGTTCGAGAGCTCTCTCCTGCGCAGGTTCCGGCAGAGATTCAATCATTTTCATTATCGTAATGCCCGCACTTGTCGGCATAGTATTAACCTCCTGTCTTTAATGGTTTTATCGTAAACTCGATCATAACTAATGTCAACGATAAGTTTTAAGGGATAAGGTTCAATAAAAGTAAATAGTGAAGGGCGAAAGACCTTCTATTCCCCCTTTGAAAAGGGGGTGAGGGGGATTTAAAGATTTTTAGAAATCCACCCCAACCCTCCTTTGTTAAAGGAGGGAGCGTCTCTCTTGAACGAGAATCCACCTCCGGCGCGTTGCGCCACCCTCCAAGCATTCCCAGGCATTCGCAGGGGTTCCCTGCCGGACTAGCGCCTCGGCAGGGGGATAGTAAAGAAAATTACCTAATATTTTAAACATACACCGAAAAGAAGTTGATTTTAGGTTAATTGCTGTATATACTAATAATATATATGGCATATGGAGGTGATAAAATGGAAACTGCAAAGTTATTTCGGAATGGGAGTTCTCAAGCAGTTCGGCTGCCCAAGGAATTCAGAATTTCTGGAAATGAGGTAAAAATATTCAAAAAAGGCAACCATGTTATACTGGAACCGATAGAAACAACATGGGACAAGTTGTTTGAATCGCTCAGTGAATTTCCGGAAGATTTTATGAAAGATGGTCGTAATGAACCCGGCATGCAGAAAAGGGATTCTTTGTAATGCGCTATCTGCTGGATACTAATATTTGCATTTACCTCATAAAAAAACACTCACCAGAGATTCTTAAGCGATTACGAGAACATTCACCGCAGGATATCGCGATTTCCACAATCACTCTCTTTGAGCTGCAATACGGTGTTGAAAAAAGCCACTACAAACAGCGTTCCGATGAAGCCCTTAACAAGTTCCTTCTGCCACTGAACATTATTGATGTGGATCGTTCTGCTGCTCTTGAAGCTGCAGTTATTCGGGCACAACTTGAAAAGAAAGGAATATCGATCGGCCCTTATGATCTTTTAATAGCAGGTCTTGCCCGATCACAAGACATGACATTGGTGACGAACAACACCAAAGAATTTAAAAGAGTTGTTAACCTGCATCTGGAAGACTGGTCTAAACCATAATGTGGCGTGAACAAAGGACAAAGGGACAAGGATCAAGCAACAAGGCTCAAGGAACAAGGTGAAAGGCGCAAGGAACAAGGAGCAAGGTAAAAAAAGTAAATAGTGATGAGTAAATAGTAAATAGTGAAGGGCGAAAGACCTTCTATTCTTCCTTTGAAAAGGGGGTGGGGGGATTTAAGTATTTGTCTCGTTACTGTTTACCCGTTACTATTTACCATTACAATAAACTAAATTTCGAAAGGTAATATATGAAAGGAATTAATAAAGGAATTATTTTAGCCGGCGGGGCTGGCAGCAGGCTTTATCCGCTGACGCTGGTGGCCAGTAAACAGTTGCAGCCTGTTTATGATAAACCAATGATTTATTATCCCCTTGCCACACTGATGATGGCGGGGATTAAAGACATTCTTATTATTTCCACACCGCAGGATACACCCCGCTTTGAAGCCCTGTTGGGTGAGGGCGGCCGTTGGGGGATAAAGATTTCCTATAAGGTGCAGCCGGAACCCAAAGGTATTGCCCAGGCGTTTCTGGTCGGGGAAGACTTTATTGCCGGTGAAGCTGTATGCCTGATTTTAGGGGACAACATTTTTTACGGCAAAATGGAACTAAATAAAATCGTCAATGAGTTTCAAAATGGCGCGGTTATTTTCGGCTACTATGTCAATGATCCGGAGCGTTACGGTGTTGTGGAATTTGACGCTGCTGGAAAGGCAATCAGCATCGAGGAGAAGCCGGCCAGACCAAAATCCAATTATGCAGTGCCCGGATTATATCTTTATGACCGGCACATTACGGAAATAGCCAAGGCTATGAAACCTTCGGCTCGTGGTGAGTTGGAAATAACAGATGTCAACATGGAATATCTGCGCCGCGGCGGTCTGCACGTTGTCCCCCTGGGACGGGGTATCGCCTGGCTGGATACCGGTACACACACCAGCCTGCTGGAGGCCAGTCATTTCATCGGCACTCTGGAGGCGCGTCAGGGATTGAAGATTGCGTGCCTGGAAGAGGTCGCATATCGGATGGGTTTTGTGGATAAAAAAAAGATGAAGCAGGTGATTGAAGAAACGCCCAAATCATCCTATCGGGAATATCTGGAAAGGATTGTAAAAGAAAAATCATACCATGAATATCGTTAGAACCGAGATACCGGATGTGTTGATCCTGGAGCCGCGGGTGTTCGGCGATGCGCGGGGATTTTTCTATGAGAGCTTCAATCAGAAAGTCTGGCAGGAGATGACCGGTCTACAAACGACCTTCGTCCAGGACAACCATTCCCGTTCCGGGTGTAATGTTTTACGCGGCCTGCACTACCAGATTCAGCAGCCCCAGGGTAAGCTTGTAAGGGTCGTTCAGGGGGCGGTATTTGATGTGGCCGTAGATATTAGGAGCAGTTCGCCGACTTTTGGCCGGTGGGTGGGTGCAGAGCTTTCCGCCGAAAACAAGCGGATGATCTGGATTCCCGAAGGTTTTGCTCATGGGTTTCTCGTTTTGTCCGAATTTGCGGAATTTCTCTACAAAACGACAGACTACTGGGCGCCGCAATACGAACAGACGATCATTTGGAATGACCCCGATCTTGCCATTGCCTGGCCATTACAAACAGAACCAATTCTCTCGGCCAAAGACAGCCAGGGGGTGAGGTTTAGGGAAATAGTGGATAGTGGATAGTGACGAGTAAAAGGACCAAGGTTCGAGGATCAAGGATCAAGGTTAAAAACAGTGAATGGTAAATAGTAAATAGTGAATAGTGAAGGGCGAAAGACCTTCTAGTCCCCCTTTGAAAAGGGGGTGCGGGGGATTTGGAGCTCGTATTAAAATCCACCCCAGCCCTCCTTTAAGAAAGGAGGGAGGTCTCGCTTCCGCGAGAATTTAGTCCCCCTTTGGCAAAGGGGGATTCAGGGGGATTTAAAGAAATCCACCCTAGCCCTCCTTTAAGAAAGGAGGGAGCCTCTCGCTAGAGCGAGACTCCATGCGATCATTCCTAACCCCTGAAGGTGGCAAGGACAGGAATTGATGTAGTAATAAGTATCATCATCTGTTAAATAGTACTTGCAGAAACTACAATCTATGTGTATTTATCCTTATATGAAACGCAATCTGACTAAGTCTTTAAATGCTTGGAAATCATCGGCAAACCGTAAACCACTGATTCTTAAGGGTGCCAGGCAAGTTGGGAAGACCCATATCCTCAAGGAATTCGGCGGTGCTGCCTTCAGCCGTTGTCACTATCTCAATTTTGAAGAGGATGAAAGACTCGGGCGGATTTTTGAGCAGGATCTGAAACCACAGCGGATTATCGATGAACTTCAATTTTATCTCGATCAGGTCATCGATCGCCAACAGGATATGGTCATTTTCGACGAAATCCAGCGCTGCCCGAAAGCTCTGACGAGCCTGAAATATTTCTCTGAGGAGATGCCGGAATTGGCTTTGTGTGCAGCCGGATCGCTCCTGGGCGTGACGCTGCATATGGAATCTTTTCCCGTCGGGAAAGTTCAGTTTCTGGATATGCACCCCCTTTCTTTTGATGAGTTTCTCGATGGAGTAGGAAGGGAGCGGCTGGCCGAACTGGTCCGGCAACATGATCTGGCGAAGCCCATTCCGGAGATGGCCCATGAACAATTATGGGAATTGTGGAAGCGCTATCTGGTTGTCGGTGGTCTACCCGAAGCGGTCAACCATTATAGGGAAAGACAGGATAATTTGTATGAGGCTGTTCAGATAGTCCGAAAGACCCAGCGGGATCTCCTGGATGCATATCTGGCCGATATAGCTAAACACTGCGGGAAGACAAATGCCTTACATATCGAGAGGCTCTGGCGAAATGTTCCGGCTCAATTGGCGCAAGCGCAGAATGGATCAGCTGGTAAATTTAAGCTTCGCGAAGGTATCCCCGGAATCCGTGGTTATGAAAGGCTGGCTGCGCCATTAGACTGGCTGGAAGGTGCTAACCTGCTTATTCGTGTTCCTATTATAGAAAACATAGGTATCCCTCTTTCCGGGTATGCCAAGGAAAATCGCTTCAAACTCTATATCTTTGACATTGGACTTCTGGGAGCTATGAGCGGTATCGCTCCGGCCACTTTCCTGAAATATGATTTTGGCAGTTATCAGGGATATATAGCAGAAAATTATGTAGCTCAGGAACTTCGCGCTGCGGGTGATAAAATCATCTATTGCTGGCAGGGTCGAACAGCAGAAGTGGAATTTCTTCTGGAAAAGGGAGGAGAAATCATACCAGTAGAGGTTAAATCGGGAAGGGTAACGCAATCCAAAAGCCTGAAGGTTTACGCCGAGCGCTTTTGCCCACCTAAGATGTTCATTCTGAGTGCTAAAAACATAAACCATTCCAATAATCGGCATTATCTTCCGCTATATATGGTTGCCCGGCTTGAAGACTAAATAGTGAATTGTGTCTAGTTAAAGGGACAAGGAACAAGGAGCGAGTAAATAGTAAATAGTGACGAGTAAATAGTAATGAGTAAATAGTAAATAGAAAAAACTCAGGTACTGTCCCCCTTTGAAAAAGGGGGTGCGGGGGATTTAAAGTTCGTTGAAAAATCCACCCCAGCCCTCCTTTAAGAAAGGAGGGAGCCCTCGCTTCCGCAAGAATTTAGTCCCCCTTTGGCAACCACCTAATGACCTAAAGGTCACGCGAGGTGAAGCAAGGGGGAATCAGGGGGATTTAAATTATTAGTCGTTATTGCTGTTAATAATGGAGGTTGGTAAGCATGCAAATTAAGGAATATCTGAATCGAAGAAATATCTTATTCTTTTTGTTTTTCGTTGTGGCGTTTCTCATGGCTTACGCGCCGATCAAAGCCATTTATACTTCTTCCGCCAACAGAGAGTACTACTCACATATTGTACTGATTCCCCTGGTGAGCATTTACCTTGTTTTTCTGAACAGGAAGATCATATTTTCTCAAATAAATTATTCCTTTATTGCGGGAATAGCCGCCATGCTGATTGGCGTTTTGATTTATTTTGTCGGACGATTTTCCGGCGACCAGTTTAATCAGAATGATTTTACGGCGATCATTGCTTTATCGGCTGTGGTTTTCATCAATGGCGCTTTTATTTTGTGCTTTGGTCTGCAGGCCTTTAAGGATGCTCTTTTTCCATTGATATTTCTGTTATTCCTGTGTCCCATTCCCAGCAATATTATGGAGGAGTTTATTTATCTTCTCCAAATTGGTTCCACGGAATTCAGCAACTTGATGTTTATGGCATCTGGTGTTCCTTTTCTCAGAGAGGGTTTTGTCTTTCATCTTTCCGGTATGAGTGTTGAGGTTGCCAAACAGTGCAGCGGCATAAGATCAGCCCTGGCGCTCTTCATTACCGCCCTCCTGGCCGGGCATCTATTTCTGAATACCTGGTGGAAAAAGGTTATACTGGTTTTATGCATTTTCCCGATTGCCATGTTTAAGAATGGAATCCGCATTGTTTCTCTGACTCTTCTGGGTACATATGTGGACCCGAGGATCCTGAAAAGTTCACTGCACCAGGAAGGTGGGATTCCTTTTTTTATTGTGGCTTTATTATTAATGGCCCCGATACTTTATTTCCTGAGAAGAAGTGAGAAAAAAAGTAAGTGAGAACCAATGAACCTTAGCATTTTGTTAGCATGGATTACAGCCGGTTTGACAATGATAATAGCCATTATTGCTCTGTGGCGTGATCCGCGCTCCTTTGTTCATCGTGTATTTGCCGCGGGGATGCTGCTTTTCGCCTGCGATGCCGGCTTAACCGTTTTCCTTTACCAGTCTGCAACGACTGAACAATTTCTGTTCCGGCAATGGCTGCAGCTTCTTGTAGCCTCATTTCTGCCCGCGGTGTGGCTCCTTTTCAGTGTAAGTTTCGCCCGCGCCAACTATTTCGAACAGATAGCCAGATGGAAATGGATTTTGCTTTTGACGCTGGTTTTGCCGGTCGCACTGGTTACGCTGTTCCGCAGCGCTCTGTTCTCCGGGCCGCCAATGCAGGCGGATTCATCCACGATCTTTATCGGCATCGGATGGTCCGGTTATGCCTGGCACCTGCTTTGGGTGATCCTGTCGGTAATGATTCTCATGAACCTGGAGCGGACTTTTCGTCATGCTACCGGTCACATGCGGTGGCAGACAAAATTCATGTTCCTGGGCATCGGCGGCATCTTCGGCGCCCATTTGTTCACGGACAGTCAGGCGGTTCTTTTCAAAGGCGTGAATATGGGTCTGGATATTGTCGATCTGGGCGCCCTGCTGATTGCGGATATCTTCATGCTCCGTTCCCTGTTCCGCGGAAAGCCCCTGAATGTGTCCGTTCATCTTTCCCACCAGTTTTTGTACGGCTCTTTCACTGTCCTCATTGTGGGGATATTTTTTATCTCCGTCGGAGTTGTGGCATGGTTTTCACTGTATTTTGATTGGATTCGGAATATTCATGTTGCCATCTTCCTGATGCTGGTGGCGATAATGGCGGCTGCGGCCTTTCTCCTGTCCGATCGCCTGCGGATGATGCGTAAGCGATTCATCAGCCGGCACTTCCAGCGACCGCAGTATGACTATCAGAAAATATGGGAGGGATTTACCGAGCGGACCGCTTCGGTAACGCAGACGCATGATCTTTGTAATGTGATTGTCCGGATGGTTTCGGAAACTCTGGCGACCCTGTCCGTCAGTATCTGGCTCGTGGATGAAAAGCAGGAAAGCCTGTCCTTCGGCGGCTCGACAGTCTTTACGGAGGCCGATATCGAAAAGCTGAAATTCAGCGGTCATGGCGGGACGGATTTGATTCACGCTATGATCGATCAGACTATGCCCGTCGATCTGGAGGGACGCAGTGATGACTGGGTGGAGGACCTGAAGCGCACCTACGGTTTTGAAGATACAAAGGAATCACGGTTGCGTTATTGTGTCCCGCTTAAAGCGGCAGGCCATCTCATCGGGATTATGACCTTGAGCGAAAAGGTGTTCTACGAGTCTCTCACCTTTGAAGAATCCGAGCTCCTGAAAACCATGGCCGATCAGGCAGCGGCTGGGCTGCTTAACCTCAGGCTTTCGGAACAGTTGCGGCAGACGAAGGAACTGGAAGCATTCCAGACCATGTCTGCTTTTTTCATGCATGATTTGAAAAACCTGGCTTCCAAGCTTTCTCTGGTTACTCAGAATCTGCCGGTGCATATGGATAATCCGGAATTCCGCGAGGATGCCTTCCGGACGATCGGCCAGAGTGTCACCAAGATCAACGCCATGAGCAGCCGCCTGTCGCTGCTCAGCCGCAAGCTGGAGCTGGCCTTTGCGCAAGCCGATCTGAATGATCTGGTCGAGATGACAATCTCTGAGATTAAGGGCTCATTTCGTGTTCCCATCATCCGGAATCTGGAAAAACTGCCGCCGGTGTCCGTCGACCGCGATCAGGTTCATAAAGTAATCGATAATCTGTTAATAAATGCTAATGACGCCCTGGGACATGATGGCCAGATCATTGTTTCAACAGTCTATAAGGATAACTGGGCGGAAATTGCGATTAGCGATAATGGTTGCGGCATGTCCAGGGAATTCGTCGAGAAGAACCTTTTTCGGCCTTTTCAGACAACCAAGAAACACGGGATGGGCATCGGCCTTTATCACTGCAAGACCATAGTCGAAGCGCATGGAGGCCGGATCGAAGTGGAAAGTGAGGAAGGAAAGGGCACCACTTTCCGGGTGCTGCTGCCGGTGGAGAAAGAACATTAACGAGTGAATAGTGAATAGTAAAAGGACCAAGGTTCGAGGAGCAAGGATCAAGGAGCAAGGGACAAAAACAGTAAATGGTAAATTGTAATGAGTGACGGGTGAAAGACCTTGTAGTCCCCCTTTGAAAAAGGGGGAAACAGGGGGATTTAAAAACACTAGGAAATCCACCGCAGCCCTCCTTTGCAAAAGGAGGGAGCTTTTCGCTAGCGTGATAATGTTAGTCCCCCTTTGTAAAAGGGGGTGCGGGGGATTTAGTTTTTATCAGTCAGAACTATGCTTACATACAGAAGCGATCTGAAAATAACATCCAGGACATTGCGCAGGAACATGACCGAAGCAGAACAGCTTTTGTGGTCACGTTTGCGCGGGAAGCAGATACTGGGGGTGCAGTTCTACAGACAGAAACCAATAGGGAATTATGTTGTTGATTTCTATGCACCAGCAGTCAACTTGGTGATTGAAGTTGATGGCTCAGGTCACTTAGAGGAAGACATTCAAAAGCAAGATCAGGAAAGGGATGCTTTTTTAATAAACAAAGTGTTACTCGTATTGAGGTTTGATAATATTCAAGTACTGCAGCAGCTTAATGGTGTTGGTGAAAAGATTTTCAATGTGGTATCTGATCGTTTGGGGAAGGCTTGCTAAAATCCACCCCAACCCTCCTTTGACAAAGGAGGGAACGTTTCGCTGTAGCGAGAAAATCCCCCTAGCCCCCTTTTGCAAAGGGGGTAAATGTTTTAATTGTAACTATGTACTATTAATTTCTTTCGAGAGGGAAGAATTTGAAAAAACCAAAACTATTGATTGTCGATGATGATGAAGATCTGCGCACCCAGATGAAGTGGGCCCTGACCGGGGAGTACGACATTGTACTGGCCGAAGATCGTATCAGCGCCATGGGTGCCATGAGAAAGGCACAACCTGCGGTGATTACCCTCGATCTTGGTCTGCCCCCTGAACCGGCAGGTGTTGAGGAAGGCTTTGCCACGCTGGATGAGATTATCGCCGAAAACAGCCAGACCAAGGTAATCATTATTACGGGACGCGGAGAAAAGGAAAATGCCCTGCGTGCGATTGACAAAGGAGCATACGATTTCTTCTACAAACCCATCCAGTTGGATGAGTTGAAGATCGTCCTTGGCCGGGCCTTTTACGTTTCCCAACTCGAGCAGGAGCAGCGGGCATTGCGCAAACGCTTGAGCGGCGACACCTTTGAAGGAATGCTTGGAACCTGCCAGAAGATGCAGGATACCTATGCGGTCATCCGGAAGGTATCGACCACGGATGCACCTGTCCTGGTCATGGGAGAAAGCGGCACCGGCAAGGAGCTTGTGGCGCGGGCTATGCACCGGCTTAGTGTCCGCCAGGCGAAACCGTTCATTGTTATTAATTGCGGAGCGATTCCCGAGAACCTTCTGGAGAGCGAACTCTTCGGCCACGAGAAGGGTGCTTTTACGGGTGCGCATATACAGCGCAAAGGTCGCTTTGAAATGGTTGAGGGAGGCACACTCTTCCTCGATGAGATCGGCGAACTTCCCCTCTCATTGCAAGTAAAACTGCTTCGCTTTCTCCAGGAGCGCACTATTGAAAGGGTAGGGGGACGGGAGCAGATCGATGTTGATGCCCGGGTTGTTGCAGCGACAAACCGCGACCTGAAAGAAGCGATGAAGGAAGGGAAATTTCGTGAGGATCTGTACTTTCGCCTGGGCGTCATTCTGATGTCTCTGCCTCCCTTGAGAGAAAGGGAAGGGGACATTGTTCTCCTGGCCAAAGCCTTTCTGGAGCGCTATGCTGATGAAAACAGAAAAAAAATAAAAGGTTTTACTGATCAGGCCTTGGATTCCATCGTCTCGTATGACTGGCCCGGCAATGTCCGGGAACTGGAAAACCGTGTCAAACGGGCTGTGATTATGGCCGAAGGTCTGAAGATTATCCCGGCGGATTTGGATATGGAGGAAGTTGCGCCGATCCCCAGGCAGAAATACGAAAGCATGGGATTGAAGGAAGCCCGTGAAGCCCTGGAAAAAGAAATGCTCTTTAAGGCTTTTGCCCGCAATAAGGAAAACCTGACCAAGGTAGCCAGCGAGCTCGGCGTCAGCCGCCCGACACTTTATGATATGATGGAAAAGTATGGAATCCCGAAAGAGTGAAAGTAGAAGTGAATAGTTAATAGTAAATAGTGACGAGTAAAAGGACCAAGGTTCGAGGAACAAGGATCAAGGATCAAGGAGCAAGGGACAAAAACAGTAAATGGTATATTGTAATGAGTGGCGGGTCAAAGACCTTGTAGTCCCCCTTTGAAAAAGGGTGTGTGAGGTATTTAAAAATATTTTGTAAATCCACCCCAACCCTCATTTAACAAAGGAGGGAACCATTCGCTAAAAAAGAATGTGTACTATGTGTCGGATTTCTTTACAAACCAAAAAACGAAAAATACTGTTTAATTACAATTTGTTAACCTAAAGTTAATGAACAGACACCATTTTTGATCATCATTAACTGTTTGATCCTTACAACTTCAAATATTATTTAAACACATGATATAAATCATAAAAATTAAAATCAGTGTTATTTCGATAACTGATTAATGTCGGAATTATTTACAATATTCTTGTTATGAAAAGATCAAGGAATATATAAACTAAATATAATTAAGCAGTTACGCATAGGCGCAAATATTGCATGCTGTATTGTACTTGGGTTAATTTTGTGGTAGTATCAAATCAACAGGTACAAAAAATGGAGTGACCCATTATTCATCAGGGGAGATATAACCAATGCACAGATTTAGTTATTATAGTAAATATATTCTGATCGTACTGACTTCAGCGTTTATTTTTACTAGTATGCCGGTCTTTGCTGTACCGATCTCGATTGGTGAACAGATAGTTAATGGCGGATTCCAGACCAGTGGAGGGGCTATATCACTTGACTCTTGGACAACATCAGGAACAGTGAATGGACGACTCAAAACTAATACGATCAATACTTCTGTAGGAAATGCAGGTTTCAACAACTTCTTCGGAAGCGCCTTTGCTGTTTTGGGGGACTCTTCTGGACAGATAGGCAATACTCCAAACGCGGGGATCGTCACGATCAGTCAGAGTTTTACGCTCCCGAGCAGCTTTGACGGCCAGCTTATCGATAGCTATGACCTTAACATAGGCTTTTATACTGCTTTTGACGGACGTGATTCAGTAGATACCAGCACTGTTCATGATTTTTTCTCAGCAACGCTTGGTGGTATTTCCCTTTTCTCACAGAGTTCCACATTGTTTCCGAATACCGCTCCCAGCACTACATCAGCGAACAATCAACTCGTCAACAATCCATTCAATGCTTCCATCTTAGGACTCTCTCCAGGTGTTTATACCATTTCGTTTACCTTAAATGAGGCCTCAGGCAGCGGCAATAATTTAACCAACACTGCGGCAGGAATTGATAATGTTTCAGTCACCGGGTTCGCCAACCCGGCAGCAGTCCCCGAACCAGCAACCATGCTGCTTCTTGGATTTGGTCTGGCTGGGCTGGCAGCGGTCAGAAGGAAGATTAAGAAGTAACAAAACATGGAGAAGATTTAATTGCACAAGGGCAGGGTCAATTGATCCTGCCCTTGTGTTCTTATAGACTTGTATAAAACCAAATTTCGTTTATTCGTATTACATTATCGCCAGGTGGATTTTCATAGCTTTGTCGACAGCGTCAATATCACTTTTACTCAAAACGCCTATATTTTTAATAATTCTGACCTTGTCCAGGGTGCGAATCTGGTCTGTTTTGATCTTCGAGTCTTTCGGTAAATTGGCATTGCCTTTGGAGAGAAAAACCTCAAAGGGATAAACAGTCTGAGGGTTTTTCGAGGTGAGGGGCAAAATCGTCACAGTTCCTGAAAACTCATTATTTTTATCATTGGAGACAATCGAGACAGGCCTTGTTTTGGCTATTTCCCTTCCCATTGCCGGGTCAAGGTCTGCCCGATAAATTTCACCTCTTTTAATATTCATCACATCCCTCCAGATTAATGTCTTTAAATTCATCCGCAAGAAGAATGCTCTCTTCTGCACTGGCGCGATACCCGTATTCAAGCCTTTTATCCAATTCATTCTGTTCTATTTTCCGAATATATTCCCGTAAAGATTCCGCGATGAGATAACTGCGAGAGCGGGGGCCGGCGATTTTATTCACGGATTTTATCAGGTCTTTAGGCAAGATTACATTTATTCGTACTGTTTCTGTATGCATAATACACCTCCTTAATTATACCCCAATAAAGCATACTGGAAATGTGTAAAGTCAAGCAGAATATAGAGGAGAAAAGCTTTGCACAATTCCTGTTTCCATCTATGCGGCGTTGGAATCCAGGAAATATTGTCCAATCTATCCCCCTTCGGAGGCGTTAGTCCGGCAGGGAACCCCGGCGAATGCCTGGGAATGCTTGGAGAGTGGCGCCCGGCATACGACGGGTTTTTCTCTGCGTCTGGGGTGAATCACGCGCTATGGGGAGTCTCCCTCCTTTATCAAAGGAGGGTTGGGGTGGATTTCTTTAAATCCCCCGCACCCCCTCGCATCACCTCGCGTGACCTTCAGGTTATTAGGTGATTTTCAAAGGGGGACTACAAGGTATTTCGCCCTTAACTCGTCACCATTTACTTATTTACCTTAACCTTATTCTGTCCTCCGCTGGCGGGGGTGGCGCGACGCGCCGGGGGTGGATTTTTTTTAGCTTTTGTTTTTGTACCTTGCTCCTTGTCCCTTATACTCGTCACTATTCACTAGTCACTAGTCACCATCTACTATTGACTATCCCCTATTTTCCCGTCCCGGTCGGGATAAGGGAAAACCCTTTCTGTTTCATTTCTTCCAGAGCTTTTGCTGCTTCCTCCCTGCTGGCAAAAGGTCCCGCCATTACCCGATACCATTTTTCTTCCGCTGATATTTTCCACGTAACAACCTCGCTTTCTTTACCCCATAATTCAGAGTACCGCCGGAACTGAGCGGCGTTTTGGGGATTGGCGAATGTTCTCATATGGATTTTATATGCGCCCTCATATTGAACAATCAGCAGTGCTTCGGTAATTTCCGGAATTCTGATCTGCGAATTCGACAGGATCAGATGGGGATTTTTTATTTCCGGATTGAGTTTCAGGATATGGTCAATCATGGTTTCATCCGCTAATTTATAATAGCGGTAAGCCAGTCCATACAGGTTGACACCGTTTTGTACCTGGGCAATCTCTTTCAGGCGAATTTCACGATTGCGAATGCCCTCAGCCGCATTCTTGGCAGTGGTGATTGGGGGCACTTCCACGGCGACAGCAGGAGCTTTGGGAGCCGGGATGTCAGCGGTATGTTTGGCGGCAGCTTGATGTTTAATTTTCGGGGCGGGAGCTTTCTCGCCGGCAGCGGGCAGGGAGGCTAAACGTTCAGTATTGTGATAATTGAAGAGAGGTTCCATATAGCTCCTGCCGAAAAACAAGGCCAGGGACAGGATCACAATCGCCGCAGTGCTGTAAATAATTTTACGCGCCAGGCGTCTTTTCATCCGGGAGGCGAGAATGCTTGCTTTTTCCGGGGTCAGAATGACCTTTTCCCGCTGCACTTTCTTCACCGTTTTTTTAGATATTCTTTTCTCGGCAAGAGCGCATCCCACGGACAAGGCATTGCTGCACAGGATATTTAGCTCCAGCGGAATCCCTTTGGCGGACTTGCAGATGAGCGAGAGGGCTTCATCGCTAAACACTTTCATAGCGCCGCTTCCCACGATCTGCAGCCGGTGATCGATATAGAGCAGCGCTTCTTTTTCGCTTAGCGGTTTGATCTGGGCGACGATGACAATGCGCTGTTTGATCTGCCTGATGACTTCCGAACGGAGCTTTTCCTGGAGTTCCGGCTGACCAACCAGCACAATCTGCAACAGCTTGGAAGTGCTGGTTTCCAGATTTGCCAGCAGGCGCACTTCTTCAATCAAATCCAGACCGATGTTCTGCGCTTCATCAATTATGATGGCAACCGTTTCATTCTTCTTCAGGCAGTTGATCAGCCCATTATTAAGTTCGTGGATCATGGAGCCCTTTGTTTTCGATCCCGGCGACAGCTGCAGTTGAAGAAGCATTTCGCTGAGCATCTGTTCAAAATGACTTTGGCTTTGCGGGAAATAAATTGGTTTTACATTGGAATCCAATGTTTTCATCAGGTGATGGAGCAGCGCGGTCTTGCCGATGCCGGCTTCTCCCAGGATCAGGATAAAACCTTTCTTTTCGGTGATCCCATAGCGCAGCGATACCAATGCTTCACGGTGGCTTTCCGCCGGGAAGAAAAACTTGGGATCAGGAGAAATGTCAAAGGGATTCTCAGAAAAACCGTAGAATTTCGTGTAATCAGTCATTTTAACCTCTTCAGCTTGCTGCGGAGTGTATGACATATAGCAAAGTTATTCAGGTATGTCATGTTTTTATTCCCCGGTCTGAAACATGTTTGGGTGATAATTCTTTCTCTAATTGTTCTCTATAGAAATACTGAGAGCTTTTCACAACTACTCAAATCGTCTTACCGGCGAAAGAGACTGTGTCACAATCCACTTCTGTCATTACGAGCCGCCTCTCAGGCGGTGTGGTAATCTCATGTATTCAGATACTTATGAGATTGCTTCAGTCACCTTCAGTCACTTCATTCCTTCGCAATGACATTGTGACACAGTCTCGGAGGCCGGTATCCAGAAGATGTTAATATTCCTGGATTCCCCCGTATCAAGTACGGGGCAGGCTCTTCATCGCGCTTCGCTTGCACGGAATGACAAAAAGGTTAATTTTATGTAGTTATACAAAGCTTTCAGACTGTCGGTTTTCTTTACACATTTATTATGTCCACAATTTTCGGTTTTTAGCTGTATTTACAATGTATTACATTTTGCATAAGTTCAGCAGGGGGTGGCATCGCTTAATTTATTCCAATTTATTGTCGGAAAACTTTACACTTTAAGTTACCGTGGATTAAATCGCCTCAGGCATTTTATTTATTTCTAAAAAAAAACATTGTAATATCTAGTAGTAATTAAATGCTATCCATGGATGGCATACCAATTGCTTAATTCTGAGGAAATGAATAGATGATAAGTTAAATAATGTAAGTGAGAACCGGATAGACCAGAAAAAAACAAATTATTAAGAAAAGGAGACAAGTTATGAAGGTAATTTCTATTTTAAAAGTGCTGAGGAATGCTGCTTTGACTGCACTTGCAGTTTCAGTATTCGTAGTTGCACCTATTTCCCCGGTGCAAGCAGCGGCTGTTCGTGATGCGGGCCTGTTTACAACTGCATTTCCCGGAAATGACGATGGATCGGTCGGTCCCGTAGGTATCGGATTCAATCTCAATTTTTTCGGAAACAACTGGAATCAGCTATATGTTAACAACAACGGGAACGTAACCTTCACCAGCCCCTTGGGAACATATACGCCTTGGGGAATCGACGGCGGAACGATGGCGATGCTGGCGCCTTTCTTCGCCGATGTCGATACACGGGCTGGCAATTTAGTTTACTATGGATCCAATACTTTGGGCGGGCATAATGTTTTCGGCGTCAACTGGATTGACGTCGGCTACTTTGCCTACCATACCAATCTGCTCAATTCTTTCCAGTTGATCATTACCGAGCGTTCCGACATTGCAGCAGGGGATTTCGATTTTGAATTCAATTACGACAAAATCCAGTGGGAAACCGGCGATGCCAGCAGTGGTACCGGAGGTTTTGGCGGAACTCCAGCGACGGCGGGATGGACTAACGGCAGTGGCACATACTATGCGTTTCCGGGCTCTCTCACAAGCGGCGCTTTGGTAAACGGGGGAGCGAATGCCCTCATCAGCAATAGTCTGAACAGCGGCGTGAATGGACGGTACATTTTTAATGTTCGCAACGGAATAGTAGAGCCGCCTCCACCGCCTCCACCTGGCGTGCCCGAACCTGCCACCATGCTGCTGCTTGGTCTTGGTCTGATGGGTCTTGCCGGTTACAGAAGGATGAAAAAATAGTTTTCTAACAAAATGAATTTGCAAAAGAGGCAGGGCCAGAAATGGCTCTGCCTCTTTTTTTTGTGTCTGGCAGGTCGCGTTGGTATATAAAACAATTTCTCAAGCAAAGATGATTGCAGTCCCCTGCGGGAGATTGTGTCGCAATTGAAAAAGTAGTCTCAAAAACGTCATACCGGCGAAGGAGACTGTGTCGTAATCCACTTCTGTCATTACGAGCCGCCTCTCAGGCGGTGTGGTAATCTCATGTATTCAGATACTTATGAGATTGCTTCAGTCACTTCATTCCTTCGCAATCTTCGTCGCGCTTCGCTTGCACGGAATGACAAAAAAAGTAATTGAGACACAGTCTCCGGCGGAGGATATAAGTTGGCGTCCCCGCAGAACATGAGTCATGGGAATTATTCTGTTTTTACTCCCTCCTTTAACAAAGGAGGGTTGGGGTGGATTTATTAATTACAGGCTGCGAATAGTAACGAGTGACAAGTGAATAGAAAAAAGTTAAAATATATCCACCTCCGTCACTGCGTGACACCTCCGCCGGCGGAGGATATAAAATGGCACATTATTCTTTGTCAATAATTACAAACAAATCAATTATCTTTGTCTGTTTATTAATCTAACTCTTGACCTCAGGCTCCACGTTATAATGATCCCAGGTAAGGCAGTTTTCTTTCGAAATCGAGTGCCATTCCGTCGAATTCCACAAGTTCAATTTGGAGCAGGTCTCCATAATATTGGGAAATCAAATCTTGTGCTTCCTTCTGGAGCTGGGCTGTAGGAGCAATTCCTTTTTTAAGTTGGAGGCGCAATGTTGCGGGTTTTTGTGCATGCACGCCCGGCGGGAGCAGGAAATTGGCGGTAACCTTCGCGGCAAAGTCAATATTGCTATAAAGGATTTCTTTCACCCCTTCCGTGTATATCCTCTGCCCGGTAACTTCGATAAAGTCTCCCCGGCCATAAATGGCGACCAGCGGCAGGTTGGTCGTGATGAACTGTTTGATGTCTTCGCCAGGTTGAATGTGGGTTCCTTTGTCATGGCTATTGTACCTGATGAGCGGCAACTTCCTCTTCAAGCTGAGCGGTGTAAAAATGAATTCGGGAAACTCGTCGCCCTCCTTTTGCTGCTGCTCAACATAGACGGACATGGGCACGTAATTAAAGATCATCGGCGTAAAACGGACATTGCCGAAATATTTTTTCCGCATTGCCGGATCAGCATCGATCTTTCTGCGAATTCGAATCGTGTCGAGCGATTCCTGGAAAACGCTCAGGCCGATCTCGGATATACCCATCGAAGATCCGACAATAATCTCATCAGCCTTGTCGATGTCCTTGCGCAGCAGTGAAGCCATATAGGTTCTGTAGGTCTCCGGGAAGCTCTCTTCACCCACAATGAGCCGGACGTTGTAATCCGACCAGTTGATGCCCTTTTCCATTCCGTACTCCAGGGTGTATTTCATGAAGGTATTTTCGCCGATCATGATGATCTGGTCAAAATCTTTGCCGAATCCACGCACCAGGGATATTGCTATATCAGGCCGGACACTCACGTCCCCCACCACTGTGCGTTTGCTGGCCACCTTCACACCCATGGGAAGGCAGTTGATCAGAAGAGTCCGGCGCTCGAAAATATGCCATCGATAGTCCAGATAGAGATCGAGCATCGTACTGCCATCTTCATCTTCAGCTTTGGAGATCAGACCATAGGCAAACCGGCCGGAATACCCTGAACTGGAAAGGACCGAAACGACATCCTGCAAATTTCCGTCCACGCACAGGTTTGATATCCGGCCTTCGTATTTGATGAAGGTGTCATATTTATCGATTACCGGTAACCGTTTGAAGGCATCAACGGATGTGATGCTTGCCGGGTCAACGCCTTTTTCTTTAAGTAATTCTGCGTAAGCGGGGACGGACGACGCATACTTGTGGAAAACCTTGAGCAGGTATTTTTCCTGATCATTTTTATAATATTCGGGTGATTTTTTCAGGTAGTTATGCAGAAAACGGCGCTGAATTTTGAATATCAGATCATCGAACATGTCGGGCACCTCCCTTAGACGGTCAGTTTTCGTTGATGGAATTGAATATATTGCCTTGCGGATTTCTTTGGCAACATAAAGTAAAGCAGTCGGTGTTGTCAAGATAAAAGTTGGCCATTTTATTCTTGACAATTCAGGTAATTAGTCTTAAAAATCTAGTTTAAACAAATGATTAACATTAATCACACGGATATTACTTCGATTCAACAGGAACATACATCTATGCTGAATTGCATCAACATCATAGGTAAGCAAAGACGGAGAGGGCAGCGATCGTCTATTCACTGGTGGTATTATCTGATTTCCGCTGACTGCGGGGCTAATCTCAATAAGAGTTGGAGGAGCGCATGAGGGAGTATCTGGAAGTTCTGCGCAGGGTGGAACTGCTGGAAGATCTCGATGATGCCTCGCTTGAGGAAATTGCTGCGAGCGGCGAAGAAATCGTTTATCCCGGCAACGGTTATATATATCATAGCGGTGATGTAGGAACGCATTTTTTCATCGTTCTGGAAGGGAGCGTCAGCGTCGTCATTACTGATCATCGGTCGCGTTCCGCTGCAGCTTCCGAACGCCGCGGGCACCCGGCCCGTTCCGCCGAGGGCAGGGAACGCCGTGTGAATCCGGCCATTATTGCCGAATCCGGAGACAGGCCGCGGATACTCCTCAAAACACATCCCCCGGGTGGTTTCTTCGGGGAGATGAGTCTGCTGACCGGTGATCCGGTCTCGGCGGATGTCATTGCGACGGAGGAGACCCACCTGTTGCGCCTCACGAAGCAGGTATTTGAGGCGACTTTTACCAAGAATCCATCCGTCCTGTTGCGCCTCAATCGTATCCTCTCGCGATACCTTTCCAGCACGAATGTGATGGTGTGCAATCCCCGACTGGCGAAGCTCAATGTAATTCACCGCAGCGGTGAGGGCATCCAAAAAAGCTTTGCCTCTCTCTATATTGCATCTTCCGTTGTGCAGCAGACCAACAGAAGAGTCATTCTGGTGGACTGCGAATCAATTCTGGAAGGGCCCCTGCGCAGCTTTGCCCCCTCCGGCGAGCAGGATGCCTTAGATGTCTTTGATCCCCGCCGCACCTTTGCCGCGGTGAGTGATTTCCTGAAACATTGTGTAATTCTGGGTGAGCGTTTTCATGTCCTCACCTTTCCCAAGCCCTTGAGCCGGCTGCCCGGTGTGGAGTGGTCGCACCTCCGCGATCTGATTACATTGATCTGCCGCCTTTACGATGTGGTGATCGTGGACACAGGCCACATATTTGATCTGCGGGCCGCGAAGATAATGACCCTGGCCGACAAGATCTTTCTGCTGGCGGGCAACGGGCAGGGGCATACGGCTGTCACCCGTTTGGTGAAAGAGCTTGACCTCAGCCCATCGCAGGCGGTCAAGCGACTCCGCATCGGCCTGGTCGGCAGCTTCGACTTCAATCGGCGCAGCTCGGTTCTCGAGCCGCTGGTCGAGGCAACCGGAATTAAAAATGTCTTCCTGCTCGCCGAAAGCGAAATAAAGGATGTCCGGATGTCACCGGAGTTGCTGTCGGTGATTGACGAGAAAAGCCCGACAGGCAGGCGCCTCGAAAGTCTGGCGCGCGAGATCGCCGGATGCCGCGTCGGCCTTGCTTTGGGCGCCGGCGGTGCGAAGGGCTTCGCTCACATCGGAGTCTGGCGAGTACTCGAAGAACACCGGATTCCCATCGATGTCATCGTCGGCTGCTCGATGGGCGCGATCATCGGCGCCGCTTTAGCCATGGGCAATAACAGCGACGAAACCGAGCGGATGATGCGGCGCATCTGGACGCCGAAGGGCGCCTTCTTCGACTGGCAGATTCCTCCCTGGACAAACATCATCAAGGGCCGCAAGGTTGACCGCATGAACCACGAAGCTTACGGAAATGCGTCGATCCTCGACTGCGTGATCCCTTACGCCTCCCTTGCTTTCGATCTGGTCACCGGTCAGGAAATCGTCATGGATGAGGGGCTGGTCAAAAACGCTGTCCGGGCCTCGGGCTCGATGCCCATAATTATGCGCCCCGTAACATGGAAGAGCCACTACCTGATCGACGGCGGTGTAACGAACAAGGTGCCTGTCGACGTACTTGCCGCCATGGGTACAGACTTCAACATCGCTGTAAACGTCTCTCCGGAGGACGACCCGTCGTTCTTTGATCCCCAGACGCCGCATGCGCAGAGTTTCCTGGGGATGATGAAGAGCCGCCTTCAGAACCGCAGCATGCGCGGGATTTCTATGGAGCCCAGCTTGTTTCAGATCGTTTCGCGCTGGTACTCGACCTCCTCGACGAAGATCACCGAGGCGCATCTCCACCTCGCCAATGTCACCCTGCGGCCCGAGACCGAGGGCATCGGCACGCTGGACTGGCAAAAGTTCGATAAAGCAGTTGCCGCGGGAATCACCTGTGCACAAAAGCATGCCGGGGAAATTAAATCGAAGCTTTCCACCCTGCGGGGGCGCTGATCAGAAATGAATTTACGGCTGAGAATAATAAATTATGGAATTTACATTTAAAAGAGTGGATACGGAAGAGCTTCTGCAGGAAACGTACAGGGTGCGTTATGAGGTATTCTGTCAGGAATGCGGTTTTCTTCCGGCGGAGAATTATCCGGACGGTCTGGAAATCGACCAATTCGATCAACACTCCATCCACTTTGCCGCCTTTGCCGACGGCAACGTCGTCGGCACATGCCGGATGATAAAGAACTCGGAGGCTGGTTATCCCATCCACGAGCATTGCAAAGTGATTTCCATCAACGAGGCTGAAATTCCCAGGGAAGGTCTGATCGAAGTTTCCCGTCTCGCTTTAAGGAAATCATTCCGCAAACGTCAGGAGGACGGCATTTACGGTGTCGAGTCTTACCTGAAGAAGTCGGAAGGCGGAATATTGCCGGAAAATCCCGAGGATAAAACGTCTCAGGATCGCCGACGTAATCGACCGGTTGTCATTCTTGGACTTTACAGGGCTATGTATCATGAAACCAGGCGGGGCGGCTTTACCCACTGGTACGCGGCTATGGAAAAAAAGCTCTGGTTCAATCTCAAGGCTTTTCATTTCACTTTTCAGGAAATCGGTCCGCAGGTCGATTACTACGGTCCCGTGACCCCTTATCTGGGGATCATTGCAGATCTGGAAAAAGAGGTGAGCAGCAATTCCCCTGAACTCTGGTCGTATCTGCTGGATGGCCTGGAGAAGGAACACTGGCCGGCGTTCATGCACTCCGCCAATGAAAAATTATAATCGTCAAGCTAGATGAAAATAACGAATCTCTCAGGAGGTATTTAATATGGAATTTAAATTTAAAAGGGTTGATTCGGATGAACTTTTGAAGGAGACCTATCGGGTGCGCTTCGAAGTTTACTGCGAAGAATGCGGATTTCTTCCCCCGGAGGACTATCCCGATGGTTTGGAGATCGACAAGTTTGATAAGAGCTCACTGCATTTTGCCGCCTTTGCCGATGGCAACGTCATCGGTACCGCGCGGTTGGTCTTGTACTCAGAGTATGGTTATCCCCTGAATGAGCATTGCAAGGTGCTTGCCATCAACGAAGCCGAGCTTCCTAAAAACGGTCTGGTCGAAGTTTCCCGGCTGGCCTTGCGGAAGTCTTTCCGCCGCCGCAAAGAGGACGGCATTTACGCGGTTGAGTCTTACCTGAAGAAATCAGAAGGCGGTATATTGCCGGAAAATCCGGAGGAAAAGAGCGAGCAGGATCGCAAACGTCAGCAGCCTGTAGTTATCCTCGGACTTTACAAAGCCATGTACCAGGAAACACTGAAACTCGGATTTTCTCATTGGTATGCGGCCATGGAACGGAAGCTCTGGTATGGTCTCAAGACTTTCCATTTCACCTTTCAGGAAATCGGACCGCAGGTGGATTATTACGGCCCCGTTATTCCTTTTCTGGGCATTATTGAACAACTGGAAAAAGAAGTTAGTGACAGCTCCCCTGATCTTTGGTCTTTTTTGCTCGATGGTCTGGAAGAAAAATACTGGCCGAAAGCCGCTCGCGCGCAGCAGCAGAAGAACAATAATCCGTCAGCTTGAAAGGCATAACGTCCATATAATTCTTTGATAACGAGCAGCTTATCAGCTCTAAGTGCTGGAATAGGCCATCCCGGCGTGACAGACTAAAGATAATGTTTCAGACGCATTACCCCTAAGGGTAACCATGTCGTAATGTCATTGCGAAGGAACGAAGTGACTGAAGCAATCTCATATCTTACCGAAAGCAAAGAGATTGCCGCGCCCCTTACGGTGGCTCGCAATGACGAAAAGGTTATTACGACGCAGTCCCCCGCTGGCCGAGGATTAAGGTCGGCTGCACCTGAAGTGGAAACTGTCACCCCTACTGTCCCCTGCTGGCGGGGGTGGCGCAAAGCGCCGGGGGTGGATGTTTTTGAAGTGGCCTTAATATTCAAGGAACTTGGAATGAAAACCAACTAGAGGTATTCGATATGATGGAAGAAGCTATCAGGAAAAGCGGTGTCTTGATCGAGGCGCTGCCGTATATTAAGAAGTTCTTCGGCAAAACCGTTGTCATCAAATACGGCGGCGCGGCAGTGGATGAAAAAGGTATTGATCAGGGCATCCTGCAGGACATCATGTTTATGAACTACGCCGGAATGCACCCGGTAGTAGTCCATGGCGGCGGGCCGTTCATCTCCAAAATGATGAAAAAAGCGGGAATGGAGCCGAAATTCATCAACGGCCGGCGATTTACCGACGAAAAATCCATCAAGATTATAGATAAGGCCCTCCACACGATCAACAAAAAGATTGTGGGTGAACTGAAGGGGATGGGTGCGAGAGCTTTCGGCCTGAGCGGCAGTGAAAACAAACTGATCACAGTGAAAAAACTGACACCCGGCTATGACCTTGGTTTTGTGGGAGAAGTCACAGCCGTCGATATAACTGTGGTCAAAAGGCTTTTGCATGACAATATGGTACCGGTTATCTATCCTCTGGGTCAGGACCGGAACGGTGAACTGTATAATGTGAATGCGGACGACGTGGCCAGCGCGATTGCGGCAAAACTTAAAGCCGAGAAATTTGTCCTGCTGACAAACGTGATGGGCATCATGAAGGACAAGAACGATCCCAAAACGCTGTTCAATACATTGAAATCCAGCGAAGTTGAGCGCTTCATCAAAGATAAAATAATAGATTCCGGCATGATTCCGAAAACAGAAGCGTGCGTTCGGGCTATTAAAGGTGGAGTCAAGAAGGCCCACATCCTCGACGCCGGGATAGTCCACGCCATGCTCCTGGAAATATTCACAGATATGGGAATCGGAACAGAAATTGTTAAATGAAAAAAGACAGTAAATATATGCTCCCTCCTTTAGCAAAGGAGGGTTGGGGTGGATTTTCTAAAACATCTCTTTTTTAAATAAGGGGCTAACGTCTTTAAATCCCCCGCACCCCCTTTGCCAAAGGGGGACTAGACTTGAGCAGCGATCCACTATCGACTATTCACCATTAATTGTTTCTTAAACCTTCAGCCTTCAGCCTTTTACCTTGCTCCTCGTACCTTTCTCCTTGTTCCTTTTTTCACTCGTTACTATTTACTCGTAACCATTTACTTTTTTACTCCTCACTCCTCACTCCTCACTCCTTACTATTCACTATTCACTATCTTCCACTGTCGGAATACTTTACACATTGCCGCTAAGGATAAAACACAAATTAATATGGGTATTTATGAATATTGTCGGCTGATTTTTATTAAAAACCGCGATTATCCAGCCACCTTGGACGAGCAACCGGAATATAACTGTAAAGATGTCTTACACTTGTTATCACTTGTTATCACGTTGAAATAATACAATAAAACAACAAATTCACTTGTTCAGCATCGGTCGCGATCGAAAAAATCCAGTTCGACATTAAAAGCAGAGGCATAATTTCTGAATAAAGCTGTCGGAAAACTTTACACAATAGTCGGATTAGGAGATAAGGAGGTATCTTAAGAAACAATATAATTAAATAATACAAGGTGTTATAGCTGATGGCATGGTGATTGCTTAATACATTGCAAATAAGGAAAAGCGTAAAAGGGATTGCCGTTCATTCATACGCAATTTAGCTAAAGGAATAAAAAATATATTTATAGAGTGAAAAGGAGGAAATCATGAAAACAAAGTTGTTTACAAAATTTTTGGCGGTAGTTGGAATCATGACCATGATTCTCGGATATTCCATCCAGGCTGGCGCAGCATCATTCACATTTACTGAGCGTGCCGGCTTCCTGGTAGATTCTGGCACCTTAAGTTCAAGTGATGCTGGCACCCCGTTTGATGATATCAAGTGGTATCAAAATACAACGGCAGGGGATTATCAGGTAGCCCCAAAAGCTGGTGAATTTAACACTATTGCGTGGGGAACATCAAACGATGCGGCCGGTTTGCTGGCATCTGATCCCTGGATTGATCCTGCATTTCCTTCTATTTATAATGTTTACAGTGCTATGCGAGTTTTTGGTCAGACAGGCAATGTTGATTCAACTTTTAACACCAGCACTTCATTTTTATCAGATCCGGAAGGTTGGGTAATTCTGACAAAGCTTTTCCATAAGAATAGCTCCATTGCTGCTGCATATTATACTTTAACAAATACTTCTATTAACGGAGAGCTCACCATAACTCCCGCTGATTATGGTTTTCCTGATGATAAAGTAAGCAGCATAATGTTTTTAGAAACACTTAATCAGGAGGGTAGCTGCCCGGCCGGTAGTCCTCCCGGTACCCCATGCCCCGATTACTTTATTGATGTTCTTTCTACTTTTGCTCCCTTGTATTTTACATCTGGAGCGGGACAGTATGAGGTGCTTTTCGATTTAGCCCCTGTATCCTTTGCATCAATTGATTTTCCTTCGGCTAATGAGGTTAGAGTCTGGACCCAGGAAGGCGAAATAAGCCAGGTAAACGTTATGCTGAAAATCGCGCAAGTTCCTGAACCTGCCAGTCTCCTCCTGCTGGGCCTTGGATTACTGGGACTTGGTTTCATCAAACGCCGCAAGAGATAATTAGTTAACCAAATAAAATCAACAAAAGAGGGCAGATAAAATGCCCTCTTTTGTTATTTCCCTTTTCGGGGGACACATGGGCCCTTTTCGGGGGACACATCACTTATTTCTGTCATTAACGGGTGCTTGATTAGATTTTAGGATGTCTTCCAGGTTTTTGTTTGCCAAGAGAGCGTCCAGTCAATTGCTCCATCTTTTCAATAAAGCAATCGTCTCCCGCCGGTCGGCTGGTCCTCGTCGCTTTTCTGATTTTTTCTGTGGGCAGATCTTGATCATTGCAAAGATACACCCGCCAGTCATCAACCAGTCCGAGTAATGATCTGTCTTTAACCAGGAAATCAGTGTCGACATCTCCAACATGAAAAGCCGCACTTGACCAAGGGTAATACCAGGCAAATCTGGCAATACCCGCCCGCACAGGATTGGCTTCAACATAACGAACAGCTGCCAATAAATGTCTTTCATCCAGAACACAAGAACCAAACCGACCTTGGAAAAGATATCCACGTGCACCGTCTGCAAAATTTTTCATTCTGGTATATCGTTTGTGAGCCGTTCCAAAACCATTGGCGAGCGATGTCTCCTGTTGGGGAACGGCTATGAAATGGACGTGATTATTCATCAAGCACCAGGAAAGGATTTCTACGTCAAAGCGCTCTGTCTCTTCCTTTACTGCCTGCAGATAATTGCGTCGGTCATCATCGCTATGAAAGATATTGATAGAACGCACACCGCGCTGGGTGACATGATGAGGATAGCCGCTGGCTACAATTCTGGCAATTCGAGTCATATTAAAAAACTATCAAAAATTAGTGAGTCAATTGATATGAATGATGTGTCCCGAAATTAAGATCACGTGCCTGGGAATGCTTGGAGGGTGGCGTAATGCGCCGGGTGTGGATTCTCGCTAAGGCGAGACGCTCCCTCCTTTCGCAAAGGAGGGTTGGGGTGGATTTCTTTAAATCCCCCGCACCCCCTTTACCAAAGGGGGACTTCAAGGATCGTCACTATTTACTAGTTACTCTTTACTCTTTACTATTCCCGATTCCCGCTAGCGCGGGATAAGGCAGAAATGTGGTAATCTTTGGGCGGACATACATGATAAGAAATCTCAAGAGGAAAACGGAGATTTCCCTCGATCTGATCGCGGATGTCATCGAATTAAGAAGTTTTCCTTTTGACAGTCACGTATATCCAGGCGGTTCCGATAATTAGGAAAACCGCGAAGATATAAAAAGCCGTCTTCAGACCGAAAAGAGTGGAGAGATTTCCGCCCGCCACCGGTCCAACCAGATATCCCACGGAAAAGGCGAGATTCCAGAGTGCATAGGCGCTTCCCCGTTGCCCCTCCTTGCTTTCCTGACCGACGACAAACATCGAGGAAAGAAAGAGCATACCGCTGAATATTCCGAGGAAAGACATAATCACGCCGAAACTCACGAGTCCGGTAAACTGAACGATCAAAGCCATCCCTATGGCCAGACCCAGACTTCCGATATAAAGCGGGACATACCCCCCCTTGCTGTCGATCAAACGCGTGATGAACGGCTGAGATGCCACATAGAGCACTGAAAAGACTCCGAAAAGAATGCCGATGTAAATTTTTACGTAGCCCAGGCGATCGAGGTAGAGAGGAAGAAGAAGTTCCATAATGCCAAAGCAGGAGCAAGAAAAGAAGATAGCCAGGCAGGCAACCAGAATTCCTTTCTGTTTCAAAAGAAGCAGAAAGCCCTGTTTCTTTTCGGCCGAGCCGGTTCCTTTGCGTGTCAGGAAGATGGATGTAGCAAGACCAACGATAAAGGCGAGGGCGGCATTGATAAAAAATGGCGTTTCCAGCGAGCCGACGCTGCCAAGGAGCGGGCCCACGATAACTCCAACACCGGCGGCGATGGTCACTACGCTCATCTCACGGCTGTTCACTTCGCCGCCCTCGGATACTCCGGCCACCAGAGGCTGTGTGGCAACCCAGGCGGATGCCGAGGCAAGCCCTTGCAAAGCCCGGGCCGCAATAAGCATACCGATACTTGTAGAAAAGGCCATCAATAAACTGGCCAGGCAGAGGATAAACATTGATACGGAGATGATGATATAATTTTTGCCAATCCGGTCAATTAGCATTCCGAGGGGAAGAACGGAAATGGTAAAAGCAATAGGGTAGCCGGCAAAGGCATAGCCCATCTGGGCATCGCTGGCGGACAGGGCTTTGGCAAAAAGGGGAATGCTGGGTGAAATGATCCCGTAGCCCACCATGTCCAGGAAGATTACACCAAAACAGATCGGAAAGAGCACCCACTTCGATTCTCTAAATGATTTCTCCTGCATCACCGTCCTCCTGAAAAGATTAATAAATTAACCCGCCTCCGGCAGGGTGAATAAAAAATCACCGAATAGTGTTGTTTCTTCTGAATACTTTAGAAATGGCATTGTTTCCAATAGTTGGAAGAATAGGGAGGCTGATTATCTTTGTCAAGGAATATTTATGTTTGGGCAATGGCAGTGACTGGTGACGTGTAAATAGTAAATAGTTACAAGCCTTGAAGTCCCCCCGTTGGAGAAGGGGATGCGGGGGATTTAAAGATTTTTAGAAATCCACCCCAACCCTCCTTTGACAAAGGAGGGAGACATCCGCATGTGCAAGAACACAACATATCCCTCTCTTGCAAAAAGAGTGAACATCTCTTCACTCTTCACTATTTACTTTTTTCCTCCTTGCCCCTTGATCCTTGATCCTTGATCCTTTGTCCTCTTTTTTACTGTCGGATTTCTTTACATTATTTACTTGAGAAAACAAAATGTCAGTACGGTCAGTTTTTACATTGATTTATAAAAATGAATAAATATAAACAGTTGTATCGCTTAATAAGAGGATTATGGAAGATCATCTGATCTGGTATGAAAATTGTATATTAATGTGCAACGATAAGGTATAAAGGAGACGTCCGGTATGTTTAAAAAAAGAATGATCATTGCCTTTTTCTTAATGATCTCAATTATAATCACAATTCCGCAGGCAGCGTTCAGTTTTACCATAGATGACACGGGAAGCAGTGCCTACTGGGGAGGATCTGACCCACGAGGATATCATGATGTTATTCAGGATTCTAATCCCAGCCATTCTTTTGCTTTAGACAAGATGGATATAACTGTAAACGGTTCACTGATGACTGTTTCTATAACAGGAAATTATTTTTCTGCTGGAATTACGTATAATAATAATTATTTCACTCCCGGTGACCTGTACATTAATCCGACAGGTTGGATAACCACAGGAACTGGACCAAACTATGGGAATGATACGTTCAACAGCAATGAAGGATGGAGTCTTGTCGTTACATCTCAAGGCGTTTACCACCTTGATTATAGCCAGATACAGTTCACTGAAGCGCCCTCCGGTTGGTATTATCGGGCTAACCAGGCCTGGCGGGGCGGTGCAACAGGCGATATGCTTTCCGAAGTGGATTATAGCATCAACGACACAGGAGTCAGCTATACGTTTGATACGGCGGGTTTATACCTCGGCAACAAATTTGGTCTGCATTGGACAATGAGGTGCGGCAACGACGTTATTGAAGGGTTGGATCCTATTCCGCCTGTCCCCGAACCAGCCACACTTCTGCTTCTTGGTTTGGGTCTACTTGGACTGGGCGTAGCTTCCAGGAAGAAATTTAAGAAATAAATTCACTACTGTCCGGAATAATCCGTGAATAAGTTCAGTTGGTTATTGTTTTCGACCATATTGCTTGTGTAATCATAAAATGTAAGTAGCTGAAACATGGA
>PHBK01000008.1 GCA_002840565.1 Deltaproteobacteria bacterium HGW-Deltaproteobacteria-12
TTAAAACATCCCCGAAACGAAGTGAACGGAAATTCTAGATGATCTTATCCTGCAAAGCGCAGCGACGCAGGGTTAGTACCTTTAAAACATCCCCGAAACTATTTATTCCTCGATTGTAATTTTGCCGCGCAAAACCTTTTTTTCTGTCTGATGATGTTTATCCGTCAGGATTTTTTCTTTGGCTCTTTTAGACCGTTTTCTTTTTTGGCGGCGGATTTTTTCAATCTTTTCTCTTTCTTCTTCCACAAAGCCTTTTCGGGCGCGTTCAATTTTATCCAGCAATAAACGTCTGGCTAAATAGCGGTTTAAAGCTTGAGATCGCTCCCGCTGGCATTTTACGGAAAGGCCGGTGGGGATATGCAGCAGATAAACACAGGAAGAAGTCTTGTTTACTTTTTGGCCGCCCGGTCCCGATGAACGGACAAAAGTCTCCTCAATGTCGCTTTCTGAAACCCCCAGCTCCAGCATTCTTTGGGCGATAGCAGCTTCTTTTCCGGAAGAGACAGGCATGTTTAATTTGACAACTCAAGGAATGGAATAAATTTCTCCGTCGATCAAACGGATCCAGTTTTGCTCCAGAACTTCCCGGGCTTCTTCCAGTTTATCAACGCCGAGAATTAAAATAGTTTCGCGACCGATGCGATTGATAGTTGTGTAAAGGTAGTGGATATTAATATCTGCGTTGGAGAGGGGCTTTAATATAGCGTTAATTCCGCCGGGATGCAGGGGCACTTCCGCTGCCAGAACCGGCGTCATTTCAAAATTAAAATTATAACTGGACAGAAGAGCGGCGGCGCGGTCGGGATCATTAACAACCAGTCGAACCATGCTGTTCTCGGTGGTGCTGGCGGCTGACATTGCTTTAGTGCTGATGTCTTCCAAATCGAGAATATGAGAGAGTTTGGCAAAAGAGCCGGGGACATTGCCCAACAATACGGAAATTTGTTTTACAGCCATGTTAAAATATCCTTATTAATCTTTGACAACATCGTAAAAAGGCCGGATGCTGCGTTGCACTTCATCCCTCGTCACTGCGTCGTACGCTAAGTACGCCTCATTCCTCATGATTCGCGCGCCTTGCCTGCGGCCTTTTTACGACGTCGTCTGAAAATTGTGAATTTCGCGACTTTTTACGAATCCATTAATCTTTTACAAAGTCGTATCCGGCGGCAAAAGCTTTACGATTAACTTCGGCTGCCGATTTTTTCTTGCCGCCGATAACAGTTTCGAGACTTTTCAAGTAAATATCTGCCGGCACCACACCTGTTTTTTTTATGAAAGCGCCCATCATGATGATATTGGCTACCCTTATATTGCCCAGGTCCTGAGCCATGTCGCCGCAGGGAACAGCATATACTTTAACATCCTGGCGGCTGGGACGGGCATCAATAATGGAAGAATTTAAGAAGATAGTTCCGCCGCGTGTAACTTTATTTTGAAATGTTGTCAGAGACGGTGAATTCATCACCACCAGATTGTCGGGCTCTGAAGATACGGGGGAGGTAATTTCCTCATCGGCTACGGCGACGGTACAGTTGGCTGTTCCGCCGCGAACTTCCGCGCCGTAGGCAGGAAGATAGGTAACGTGATAACCGTCGCTCATGGCCCCATGGGCCAGACTGTAACCCATCATCAAAACGCCCTGGCCGCCAAAACCGGAAAAAATAGTTTTAATCATCATGATGCGGCCTCCGCAGGTTTTTTAAGAGCAGTAATGTTATCTTTAAAAACACCCAGCGGAAATTCCTTGCTCATTACTTCATCTATCCACTTGCAGGAGGCGACGGAAGTCATTTTCCAGTTGGTTGGACAGGGAGAGAGAATTTCGACCAGTGAAAATCCTAATCCGTCCATCTGACACTGGAAAGCTTTTTTCAGCGCTTTTTTAGCTTTATTAACATTGGCCGGCGAATTTACGGTTACCCTTTCAACGTAAGTTGTGCCTTTGAGCTGTGAAAATATTTCGCATACCTTAACCGGATAGCCGTCTAAAGTTTTATTGCGTCCGGCGGGAGAGGTTGTTGTTTTTTGGTCCAGCATGGTCGTCGGCGCCATTTGACCGCCTGTCATTCCGTAAACTGCGTTATTCATAAAAATTACGGTAATGTTTTCCCCGCGGTTGGCAGCATGAAAACTCTCGGCAATGCCGATCGCCGCCAGGTCTCCATCTCCTTGATAAGAAAACACTATGCGATCCGGCAGTGCGCGCTTGATTCCCGTAGCCGTTGCCGGGCCTCGCCCGTGCTGAGCTTCCATCATATCAACATCAAAGTAATTATAAGCCAGTACGGCACACCCGGCGGGGGGAACGCCAATAGTGATTCCGCGGATTCCCAGTTCATCAATTACTTCGGCGACAAGCCGGTGCGCAATGCTGTGACCGCATCCGGGACAATAATGAAAAACCGCATTTTTTAAACTTTCCGGCCGACCAAATACTTTTTTTGCCATATTTTCTGTTCCTAAGCGTAACCTTTAATTTAATCTATCTTCTCATAGTGCCTGGCAATAACATTGGCCAGTTCCGCCGGGGTGGGCACAACACCGCCGGGGCGCCCGTGAAATTCAATGTCGGCATAGCCCTGGAGAGCGAGCCGCACATCGTCGAGCATTTGACCGGTACTCAATTCAAAAACCTGATAATTTTTAACTCTTTTTGATAATGCCCTCAGTTTTAGTTCCGGGAAGGGCCAAAGGGTAATCGGCCGGAAAAGCCCAACCTTCATACCGTTTTCCCGCAGGCGTTTGATGGCTCCCTTCGCAATGCGGGCAGCGGTGCCGTAGGCAACAATGACCAATCGGGCATCTTCCGTTTTATACTCTTCATGGAGAGGCTCTTTTTCAATAATCACCTGATATTTACGATCCAGTTTCCAATTGTGTTCTTCCATGTCTATGGCATCAAGGATGAGACCGCGGATGAATTTGCTTTTACCCCGGCCTGCTCCTCGGAGCATGAATTTTTCACTGTACTGCCGTGGCTGAGGTTTTTTAAAAATTACCGGTTCCATCATCTGTCCCATCATGCCGTCGGCCAGAATCATCACCGGTGTACGGTATCTGTCCGCAACATCGAAGGCATTCATGGTTAAATCGGCCAGCTCCTGGCAGGTGGCCGGTCCGTAAACAATTGTCCGGTAATCACCGTGCCCTCCGCCGCGCGTCGCCTGAAAATAATCTCCCTGCGCCGGGCGAATGTTGCCCAGTCCGGGGCCGCCGCGCATAATGTTGACGATTATGCCGGGAAGCTCACAGGCAGCCATGGAAGAAATGCCTTCCTGTTTTAACGAAATGCCGGGGCTGGAAGACGACGTCATCACTCGTGCGCCCGCCGCACTGGCGCCGATGATCATATGAATGGCCGCAATTTCACTTTCCGACTGGACAAAGACGCCTCCTTCTGCATTGCGCATATGCTCCGCCATGTATTCGGTGAGCTCATTTTGGGGAGTGATCGGATATCCTGCATAAAAACGACACCCGGCACGGATTGCCGCTTCTCCAATAATGTTGTTTCCGGACATTAATACTTTATTCACGGTATACCTCGATTGCAACTTCCGGGCACATCACCGCACATAAAGTGCAACCGGTGCATTCCTTTTCCTCATCAGAGGCGACAGGGTGGTAGCCACGGGAGTTATACTCTTTTGTGGGGATAATGCAGCCCCGCGGGCATGCATAAATACAAAGATGGCATTCCTTGCAAAATTCCTTATTTATCTTGATGTAACCTTTCAAAATCAATCTCCAAAACAGTTTAATTCGGTATGATAATAGCTATTTCGAAGTTTCGTATCTTGCTTATTGTGACAAGAAAGTCAAGGAATAATTAGCAGGCTGAAGGCTGAAGGGATTAATACTTTCCGTTTAAACCTTCAGTCCTCAGTCTCTCGTGCCCTTTAGGGTATCAGCACTTATTCTATATCTTTGTGATCTGAAATCCTTCCAGTTTTATTGCCACTGAACGCTGCAGAAGTTCAATGGAAATAACAAAAAGCTCTTTGGCGGCATTGCTCGCTATTACGGTGCCTTCTATTCCGGCAAAGGGTCCGTCAACAATTTTTGCCGGTTCACCGACTTGCGGATATTGAAGGGAAAAAACTTCCACTTTCTTATTTAAGAGACGCTGAATGGCCTCAATCTTGCTGTCCGGCACGGCCAACGGCTCGGCATTTTCCTTTTTGCCGAGAATTCGCACTACACCGAATGTCTGCAGAATGGACACTTTTTTTTCGTTATCCAAAAAGGGAGTTTCTACAAAAAGATAGCCGGGGAAAAGCGGTACAGATATTTTCTTTTTCCGGTCTTTTCTCTTGCTCCAAACTTCTATCTCCGGTAGAAAAGTCGTGATGCTTTTTTGCAAAAGACCCGTATTTGCTTTATATTCATGGCGGCTTCTTGTACTTACGGCATACCAGGGCATGAAAACGTCCATTAATTTATTTAAGTGTATGCCGTCCTATAATAACTGAACATATTTTGCAATGGAGATTTGATGAAGGTTTTGCTCATCAGCGGGATTAGACTTGCTCTGGATGAAAACGAAAAGCAGTTGACCGGGAAAGCGGCGGCGGTCCTGGCGACTGCACCGGGGAATATTGTTGGTTGCAAAATAGTTAAAAGAGCAATTGATGCACGGCGCAATAAGCCGCCTCATTTTGTTTATGCTGTCCAGGTGAGTGTGGATGATGATTTTCCATTACCGCTTGAGCCGATACCGGGAATTCAAATGCTGGAACTGGAAGATAAAGTTTCCGGGCCGCTCTTTCCTCCGGTTGTCCCAGCGGCGCATCCGATTGTAGTAGCAGGCAGCGGGCCGGCCGGTCTCTTCGCCTCTTATTATCTGGCCAAAGCAGGTCTTGCGGTACTGCTGCTGGAAAGAGGAGACTCGATAGAAAAGCGAACAAAAGATGTAAAAGCCTTTTGGGGAAAAGGGATTCTTAATCCTTCCAGCAATGTTCTTTTTGGGGAAGGAGGTGCTGGAACATTCTCCGATGGTAAATTGACCAGCCGGAGTAAAAATCCTTCTTCTTCCTGGGTAAAAAAAATTTTGGTCGAGATGGGAGCGCCTGGTTCCATCCTGACCGATGCCAAACCCCACATAGGCACAGATCGATTAGCAGAGGTGATTATCAATTTACGCAACAAACTCGCCTCTATGGGTTGTACAATAAGATTTGCAGCGCAGGTGACTGATTTTGTAGTCCGGCAGGGCTCTCTTGCCGCCATCGTAGTCAATGACCAGGAAGAAATAAAAACCGGTCAATTGGTGCTGGCTATCGGTCAGAGCGCCGATGACACCTACAGTATGCTTTTTACCCGTGGTGTCGCGCTGGAACAGAAACCTTTTGCCATCGGACTGCGCGTAGAGCATCCCCAGGAGTTAATTAATTCCATTCAGTACGGTAAATGGGCCGGGCATCCCCATCTGCCGCCGGCGGAA
Source organism: Deltaproteobacteria bacterium HGW-Deltaproteobacteria-12 (assembly GCA_002840565.1). GTDB lineage: Bacteria > Desulfobacterota > Syntrophia > Syntrophales > Smithellaceae > MVRV01. The sequence goes on from PHBK01000008.1 coordinate 5,447, forward strand.
TATTTTTTAACTGCGGCCATTCCCGAATTAAATCGTTCCGTCTATTCTTTTTGCATGTGTCCCGGCGGAGAAGTCATCGGCTGCAGCGCTTTTCCCGGATATGTTATAACAAACGGTATGAGTAACAGCTCACGCAACGGGAAGCTGGCCAACAGTGCCCTGGTTGTGAATGTCCGGGTTGACGATTTTGGACTGCGAGATCCGCTGGACGGTCTGAAATTTCGCGCCCACTGGGAAAAGCAGGCTTTTTTAGCGGGCGGCAGCAATTATTATGCACCGGCGCAGAGACTGACTGATTTTCTGGGGAAAAAAGCAGCGGATTCAACAGGATTAACAAGTTTCCGCCCCGGAACAAGACCGGCAATGCTGGACAGTGTGCTGCCTGCCTTTATTGCCGATGCCCTGAGAGCCGGGATTTACGAATTTAACAGAAAAATGCCGGGATTTGTTACTGCGGAGGCCCACCTGATCGGCGTGGAAACAAGGACATCTTCACCGGTGCGCATCTGCCGGAAGAGTGACGGCCAGAGCCAAAACGTTCGCGGCCTTTATCCTTGCGGCGAAGGTTCCGGTTATGCGGGAGGAATTATCAGCTCGGCCCTGGATGGAATCAGGGCGGCGGAAAAGTTAATTGCCAATCTAACTTAAACTGACCTGATTGGTCGCTCATTTTTTCTGATATAAAGGTTCTTGTCCGCGATCCAGTCTCCTGATATTTTCCGACACTACTTTCACGATACCGCTTATGGAAACGTCCGTGGAGCCGGCAATGTGAGGCGTAGCAAGAACGTTATACTGGAAAACGGTATCGTCCGGATTGACCGGTTCCTCCCAGAATACATCCAAGCCTGCACCGGCAATCTTCTCCGAGGCCAGCGCCTCCTCGAGCGCGTCCCGATTAACCAGCCCGCCTCTGGATAAATTGATTAAAAAAGCATTTTGCTTCATTGCCCCGAAAGCTTGCCGCCCGATTATATTCTGGTTTTCTGCAGTCAGCGGCAGACAGAGCACCACATAGTCAGACTGGCGCAAAAGAATGTCCATCTCAGCCGGTGTTCCGGCCCATTCCAGGCCAAGTTCCTCTTTCGCCTTTTGCGGATCATGACATTTAATGCCGATGAGGCGAACGTCAAAGGCCTTCAGCTTTCTGGCCATTGCCCGGCCGATACCGCCCAGGCCGATCAGACCTACTGTCTTGCCGGACAAGGACCGTCCTTTTGGCGTTCCCGCCTTCCGGCGCGCAAGGCTTAAGGACATTTTACGGAAATCTCTCGACAGGCCGATCATCAGGTAGATGCCTAGTTCAGCCACGGAGTCGGCATTGCCGGATATTTCGGTCGGAACATTAGCCACGGCGATATTCAGTTCCCGGGCATGCTGATGGTCGACTCCTTCCAGTCCTGCGCCACATTGCTGGATGAGCCGCAGGCGGTCCGCTGTTGCGAGTTGATCTCTGCCCACCCTGCTCATGGTCGGTATCAGGACATCGAATCCCCTCAAGCTCTCGAAGCCGAAATGTCCGCTGGCTTCAAAATGATGCTGCGGTAGTTCGGCTTTTATCAACCCGAAAAACCCGCCCCAGGCGTTTTCATCTGCGGCAAACAGAATATTCATGATTCCTACTCCGTTAATTTATTCCCAGTTTACGATGATTGCCAATTAACGTAAGCGGCTGTCAATTACTATGTCCGGACCCAATCTCTGAATTTTTTGGAAGGACAGCTTTTTGGCATGTTGAAGATCGCTGATCTGCAAATCTCCTACAGCCTCAATGCCTCTGCCGATAATTTTCGGCGCAATTATCGCCACCAGGCGGGAGGCTAAGTCGTTTTTCAATATTGAAGTGATGATCTGTGCGCCGCCTTCCACCAGAACGGAAGATATTCCCCGGGCGGCAAGTATTTTTAATAATTTCTTCAAATCTACTTTACCCTGGTTGTCGGCATCCGTCGTGATTATGGCTGCACCGGAAGCAGCGATTCGCTGGAATTTCCGGTCATCGGCCTTTTTGACGGTGGCAATTAAAGTTCCGGCGCCGGAGAGGTTTTGCAGAAGCTTCGCTTTTTCCGGAATAGTCAAGCCGGTGTCAACGACGACGCGCAGGGGATTGCGTCCCCGGACATGGCGTACCGTCAGTTCGGGATCATCTTTGATGACAGTTCCCATCCCGACTAAGACGGCATCATGCCCTGCTCTTAATTGATGCCCGAATTTCCTTGCCGCCTCCGAGCTGATCCACTGGGATTGGCCGCTTTCCGTAGCAATGCGGCCGTCGAAAGACTGGGCGTATTTTACCGTAACGAAGGGCAGACCGGTCTCCATATAGTGAAAGAAAATTTCATTGAGCCTGCGGCATTCATTTTCTAAGACACCGGTTTTTACTTCGATTCCCTGACTCTGCAAATAATTTATTCCCCGGCAGGAGACCAATGGATTGGAATCAATGGAGCCGATGACAACTTTTGCCAGCTTGTTTTTAATTATGCTCTCCGCGCAGGGTGGTGTTTTCCCTTCGTGGCAGCAGGGTTCCAGGTTGACATAGAGAGTTGCCCCGGCAACGCTTTGGCGGGCATTTTGAATCGCGTTGATTTCGGCGTGATGACCGCCGAATTGTTTGTGATAGCCCTTGCCGATGATTTGGCCGTTTTTAACAATGACCGCACCAACCAGCGGATTGGGGCTGACATAGCCCGTTCCTTTACGGGCCAGTTTTATGGCTAATTGCATGTAGTATTCATCATTATTCATATAATGAATAAATACCCCATAAAATACCGCGAAGTAAAGAAAATTATTGTTGATATGATCAATGATATGATAAGTGAGATATTATTCTTGACTTTGACCGCGCAACAATTATAATGACGACAAGCTTGAAAAAGGCAAACCGTTTGAAAAGGCGGGACGCAAAGTTACTGGCCTAAGTCCGTTTTTGTACCGGGATATGGCAGCAGAACTGCCGGGCAATTCCTGAAGAAGTCCAGCAATTCTGTTCAGCAATCCCTTTAATTATATTTAACGAATAACTTAGATGGGAATAAAGCCATGTTGTTGATTTTTTCTGCTTATGCTTTCGTTTTCGTTTTCGGTGCAGCTATCGGCAGCTTTTTAAATGTTTGCATTTTCCGTCTGCCGGCAAATGCCTCTATTGTCCGACCTCTTTCCCAATGTCCGCAATGCCATTCTCCAATTCGCTTCTACGATAACATTCCGCTGGTCAGTTATTTAATTTTGCAGGGCAAATGCCGGGACTGCCAAGGAAAAATATCCTGGCGCTATCCACTGGTGGAATTTATCACCGCTCTGCTTGCCGTGCTGTTATTTGCCAAGTTTCATCTCACCCTGAATTTCCTGATATATTTTATTTTTACTGCGGTTTTGATTGTCATTACGTTTATTGATCTTGATCATCAGATAATTCCGGATGTGTTGACCCTGCCGGGGATTCCCGTCTTTTTCCTGCTGGCTGTTTTCGTCGTGCAGATTCCCTGGATGGAGGCGGCAATCGGCCTGCTGATCGGCGGCGGAGTACTGCTAGCAATTGCTCTCGCCTATGAATTTATAACCAAACGTGAAGGAATGGGCGGCGGTGATATTAAGCTCTTGGCGATGATCGGCGGATTTTTAGGCTGGAAGTCGTTAATATTTATTCTCTTGTTCAGCTCTTTGCTGGGGGCAGTTGTTGGCATTACCGCAATGGTGATAAAAAAGCAGGATATGAAATATGCTGTTCCCTTCGGTCCCTTTTTGTCGGCGGCAGCAGTGGCTTATCTGTTTTGGGGCGATGCGTTTATGGAGTTTTTGCTTATCCGGGGCGGTTGAGAATCGTGTGAAAATCACCGGCGAATATGTTTAAATCGCCACATTTGATAATTGCAATTTGCCGCAGAGAAAATTGACAGAAATCGTTTTTCAGCGTAATATATTGTTATTAAAAACAATATTTAAAGATAGGGCATAATATATTTTTGCCGGGCAAACATAATATTGATGATGGCATGTGACTTGCGAAGCAAAATGAAGAAATTTTCTAACAGCCCGGGGTTGGCACATAGAATGAATACAAGCAAAGGCTTTACTTTAATCGAGATGATGATTGTCATCGCCATTATTGGCATTCTGGCGACGATATCATCTTTTGCCTGGCAGAGATACGTAGCTAACGCCAATCTGCGGACCGCTGCAAGGGATCTGGCCTCTGATTTCAATACCATGAAGCAAAGCGCCGTTTCCAAACTGGATGCAACCCATACCATTGACTTTGACAAGGCGGCTAATACATATACGATGAACGGCACAACCGTGCAGACCAAATCACTTGCGCCTGCGGGCCAGGGCCAGGGCAACACCTCAATTTACAGCCTTCCCGGAGGAGGAGCGACATATACGCTAACCTTCCTGGCCAGAGGCACTCTGAGTCCTCCCAGCGGCACGATAGAACTGAGAAACAATCGGGGATCATGGGCACGAATAGTCTTCAATACGACGGGAAAAACCTATGTTTCATTTAATATGCAATAAGAAAGGCTTGGGCCTGCTCGAAGTGGTCATCGCCATGTTTCTGACCGTCGTGGCGGTGCTCGCCATCTTTTCGCTTGTGTCTCCGGCCTGGAGAACGGCGGCCCGCTCGGATTATCTGGGCCGGGCGTCGGGAATATTGTATGAGCAGTTGATGAGACAGGAAGCGAGGATCATGAATCCCTGCTGCCCCGTTACAACAGGCACCCTGCCGGCAACAGTGGTTTATTCCAGCGGCCAGGATACTGCGCAGTCGGGTGATGCGCAGTTTAATGTCGCCACCACGATCACAAATCTGGCAACGAATGTCTGGAGAGTCACGGTTCGAGTGGCCTGGGCCGGGCATACGGGGATTTCGGAGAGCCTTGTCGTCACAAGGCAGCAGGGTTTTGTTTATCCTGCAGGTTGTGCCGTAGGAGCGAGTACCTGCCAATGAAAGATGCAAAAGGATTTACTCTGGTCGAATTGATGATTGCTGTTGGTGTAGCGATGGGTCTGCTGACGGCCATCTATATGGCGGTTAATTCCATGCAGCGCCATTCCTCATCCATCGAGCGGAAAGTGACGGCCCAGCAGGATTTGAAGCCCGCCCTGGACCTCATGGCTATGGAGATCGGCATGGTCTCGTATAATCCCACATTCGCCACTGATCTCTGGGTTAATCCCGCCGGCACCTGTATGGCCGCAGCAGCAAATCAGAACTATCGGGGTATTCAGGAGGCGACAGCCAATTCTCTTGTTGTCGAAATGGATATCAGCGGTTCCGCCGGAGGCGATGGCGACGGCATGCTGGGAGATCCGAACGAAGTTATCCGTTACAATTACGACACGGTCAATCAGTACATTACACGGGAAACGAATTGCGGCGGAGGGCAACCATTTCTGGGGGATACTGTCGCCAGCGGCCGGCCGCGCACAGTGCGTGTAATCAATAACACCCTGGGTATTCCAGTCTTTCGTTATTATGACGGCAATGGGGTGGAGATTGCCAGCGCCGGTCTTCCGGCGGAGATTCCCAATATCCGCCGGATAGAGATTGTGCTGGCGGTAGAAACCGAGTCTATCGATGACAATACCGGTCAACGCCGGAGGCTTATCTATTCCACGAGCGTCATTCCGAGGAACCATGCGATACAGTAAAAGAATACTATCATCAGAGAATGGTTTTATGCTGGTTACAGCGATTATGGCTTGTCTGATCCTCTTCGCACTGGCCATCCTGGTCATAAATTTATCAACAAGCGACTTGCGGGTCAGTTCGCAAAACGTGGGCGAAAAGAAGGCCATGAGCGCCGCTGAAACGGGAATCCACCGCATGATCCAGAATTTCGATCCCCAGAATCTGGCGGCATCGGCCGCAACCAGTGTTCAGGTGGATGCCTCCAACGATCCCGCTTCCGTCTATACCATCCACACACCCGTTACACCGACCGACGGGCCGGTTTTTCTGCCCATGATCGGATACTCTATCGGCGGCGGCCAGACCTGGGGGCAAAGGCGCTTTGTGGTCAACGTGGATGGGCGCAATACAGCTTATGACACCAGAATGACCATTTCGACCGGTGTCGGCTACGGACCGGTGGAGATATCCACCATGTATAAATAGGGAGGATGCCATGAAAAAAACGATCAAAACAGCCTTTCTGATCCTGTTTGTTCTTTTGGCTGCAAACCTATTGACGAAAAATGCCGCGGCCGATGCTCCTGTTACGGATGAAACAGCCCTGTTTACCAATTCCATGTCGCCCGATGCCCTGCTGTTGCTGGATCTGTCGGGAAGCATGGATTGGAATCCGGCGGGGGGCACGAACATCTATGGAAATTCTTCCTGTTCCGGAACCTTCTACAGCTCCTCGGGGACGGGACATACGACAAACTGCAGCCGCCTGGCCATCGCCAAGCGGGCTATCTTCAGCATCCTCGACGATACGGGCAACGGCACTATTGACAGCCAGGACGAGGGCAGTCTCGGCATCCGCATGGGTTACATGCGCTTTTACGACTGCGCTGACAGCAGTGCGGAACAGACGGGGACATACAGCTACACCGGCGGCTGCAATCAGATCCCCGGCAGCTCCAGTTCGAGCAGAAGATACATCGGGTCCAAGTACAGCCAGATATACTGCAACAGCAACTCCAGCTGCACTGTTTCCAGCACCGGTTCCTATTCCGTCGGCGGAGCCAGCGCCAATGGGGGCACTCCCATCGCATCAGCTTTACGCGAAGCCAAGATGTATCTCGATGCCCATAAGGCGGCCGATGCGGCCAGGGACTGCCGGAAAAAATTCGTTATCCTGATCACCGACGGTTCCGACACCTATTCGTGCAGCGGCGACGGTCAGGAGTGCCAGGGGCACCAGTATAAAAGACGGCGGGATGTCGTTGCCCGCGCCAAGGCCCTGGCTGATGCCGGTTACAAGGTCTTTGTGATCGGTTTTGGCTCGGCCATGCCCGACTATCTGGAAAACACACTCAACTGGATGGCCTATTACGGCGGGACGGACAACCCCAACCAGGCTAATGCCGGGAGCGTGACCGGCTTTGTGCCGGAGGCAGCCGGCACATGTGCGGCTGCCGCCGACTCGGCAACGGCGACCTGTTATGATTCCAGCGGGGCTAATTCCACCGCAAATTTCAAAGCGAACTCTAATGATCCGGGCTATGCCTCCCTGTCCGGCTATGCTTTTCTGGCGGCCGATGCCGATCAAGTAGTCACGGCCTTGCAGACGGCCATTAACATTATCCGCCAGGCCAATTATTCTTTCTCCCAGTCTTCCATCCAGTCCGCCCGGACGGCGGATGAAAATTTCGTTTACGAGGGATCATTTGAGCCGATCGAGGGTGACCCCTTCTGGAAAGGTCACCTGAAAAAATACCAGATTAATGCCGACGGCACCGTCGGTTCGATGCTGCTGGATGCGGGAACTGTTCTGCAGGCGACGGCAGCCTCTTCCCGGACGATCAAGACCTACAAAAGCGGAACCCTGACATCATTTACTACTGCCAATATCAAAGATTACGATCTCGGTGTGGGCACTTCCACCACAACCTGCGGCACATCATGCACAAGTGTTGTCGGTTATTTCCGCGGTGAAACCGCCTACAACCCGGACGACTGGAAGCTCGGTGACGTTTTCCGCTCCACGCCCATAACAGTCGGGACGCCCTCCTTCTTTTTCGATGATGGACGCGATGCCAATAATCAATTTGCCACGCACCGGTCGAGCCACATACGCACATCCGCCGTCGGCAACCGACTCATTGTCGCCGGAGCAAACGACGGTCAGTTTCATGCTTTCAAAACCAATGATCTCACGGAAGCCTGGAGTTTTGTTCCTCCCAATCTGCTGACCAAACTGAAGAACATATCCCATTCCGCGCATAATACCACCGATCCGGTGACCTTCCTGACCCATAACTATTTTGTCGACGGACCGGTGACCGTAGCGGACGTTTGGGTCGGCGACGGCGACGGCACGAGCAAGACGGCCGACTGGAAGACGGTACTGGTGTTTGCCGAGGGTCGGGGGGCGGTCAATTACGCCTGGAGTTCATCCTCTTCCTGTGATTCCGGCATCAACAGCATCTATTCGACGACCTACAAGTATTATTGCGGTTATCATGCCTTAAATCTGAACGATTCACTTAATCCTTCCTACCTGTGGCATCTCAATTTCGCCGATGACGCTGCAGCGGCGGCCAAGGCGCCCTATCTGGGCGATCCCTGGAGCAAGATGATGATCGGACGGGTCCGGATCAAAGTGAGCGGCGTGGAGAAGGAAAAGTGGGTCGGATTCATCGGCGCCGGCTATAATGCCGCCGACTGTTCCGGAGGGGGTTCCTGCGATACGCGCGGCAAGGGGTTCTTTGTGATTGATATGAGCAACGGGCAGGTGCTCTGGAGCTACACAATGGCCGACAACAGCGACATGAAGTACAGCATGGCCGCCTCACCCGCTATTGTGGATACGGATAATGACGGCTTCATCGATGTTGCCTACATCGGCGATCTGGGCGGCAACATGTGGCGCTTTAAATTCTGCCGTTCCACAGACACCAGTTGCGGGATATCGGGAGCGACAACCAATTGGAGCGGCGGCATGTTTTTTGACTCCTCCTCAGGCAATATCCGCCCGATCTATACCATGGCCGCCGTAACGAAGGATTCCAGCGCCAATCTCTGGGTTTACTGGGGCACCGGTGACAAGACAGACCCCACGGCGGCCAACGCCCAGGAGCATTTTTACGGTGTCAAGGATAATGACCGGACATCGACGTACAGAGTCAGTGATATTGATAACATTACCACCGAAGCCGGCACATATGACAGCACTTCCGGCAGGGTCGGCTACCGTATCCTGCTGACCGGCGGCGGACAGAAGATTCTGGCCGATCCGACGGTCTTCGGCGGAGTAGTCTATTATACAAGCTATACGCCGCCTTCCGGCAACAATCCCTGCGAACAGGGAGGAACGGCCAGTCTGAACGCGATTAGATATGATACCGGAGGCGGCGTCCTGTCGGGCAATGTCCGCAGTATGACCATCGGTACAGGCATACCCACGGCGCCGATCATCTCACTGCCGCCGGGGAGCGGGTCTCCGGACCTATATGTGACGACGAGCGGCGGAGGGGGCACGGCGGCAAGCACACAGAGGGTTAATATCATTCCTGCCGGCGCGGCAAACCGCACAAATATGCTCTATTGGAAAGATATGCGCGTCCAGTAAGGGGGATTCAGAATCAATGCCGGGATTCAGGAAAAGCGGCAGGGAAGGATAAATGTTTGCGGCAGGCATCAATTAAAAATTTCTTGACAGAGAGCGGTTATCTTTGTAATGTTGCGCCAAATTTATTAATTTCGCTGGCGGGAAAACTTATTATGAGTGCAGAAAAAAAATATTGTGTGATATGCGCCTGGCGGGCCGGATGCCAGAAACGTTATAGTGTTGCCACCGATGCTTCCGGAAATGTTCACTGTCCCGATTATTCGCGCGATTTGTTAATCAAGGATAAGGATATTGATGAGGCGGTAAGGAAAGACCAAGCCTCGTAGAGCAAAATAATTATTCCCCAAAAACACTGTGACAAACAGCAAAAATTGCGGTTTGTCACTTTTTTTTGATTTCTGGACTAGGAATACAGATGAATTGCTGCTAAACAATTTTAGCGTTGCCGAGAAAGGTATAAAAACTCTTATCCGCTGATTTTTGTTTGCCGGCGGAAGACAGAGCAGCTGATAAGTGCCGCCGAGAAGAGGTTATTAACGTCACATGAAAGCCAGAATTGCCCATTTAGTTGAAACGACAGTAAGAAAATGCATTCAGGAGGGATTAATCCCCGCAGTTGATTTGCCGTACACGGAAGCGGAAGTTCCCAATAATCCGGAGCATGGCGATTATGCATCCAATGTTGCCATGATCCTAGCTTCTCAGGTCAGACAGAATCCGCGTAAAATTGCCGGAATTATTCAGGCCAATTTAGCTGACCCGGATAATATTTTAGCCAGGACACAAATCGCCGGGCCCGGGTTCATCAATTTTTATCTTAAAGAGAGTGTCTGGCAGAATTCTCTGCAAATCATCGAGGAGCAAAAGGAACAATATGGACGCATGGATATAGGCGGCGCACAGAAAGTGCAGGTGGAATTCGTCAGCGCCAATCCCACAGGTCCCTTGCATATCGGCCATGCCCGCGGCGCTGTCGTCGGAGATGTTATAGCCAATCTGCTGAAATCAGCCGGCTACTCGGTTGATAAGGAATATTATATTAACGATGCCGGGAATCAGATGAATAATTTAGGCCGGTCGGTGCTTTATCGTTACCGCGAACTGCTGGGCCAAGAGATTGAGTTTCCCGAAAATTGTTATCAGGGTGATTATATCATCGATATTGCGCAGGAAATTATCAGGAAAGAAGGTAAAAAATATCTTGTGCAAAATGACGATGAAACGATCAGGAATTTCACCGCAACTGCCGGGGAAACAATTCTGGAGGGCATTAAGAAAGATCTGGGAGATTTCGGCGTTACCTTCGATACTTATTTCAGCGAAAAAGAGCTGTATGAAAATGATGGCGTCGCCCGACTCCTGGATAACCTGCAAAAGCAGGACTTCATTTATTCCGATGGCGAAACTCTCTGGTTTAAGACAACGGCGTATGGTGATGAAAAAGACCGCGTTGTTGTCAGGAAAAACGGCGAGCCGACATATTTTGCCGCCGATATTGCCTATCATCAGAACAAATATGCCCGGGGCTATAAAATGATTATCGATGTCTGGGGCGCTGATCATCACGGTTATATGCCGCGCCTCTGGGCCGGTGTTCAGGCCTTGGGTCAGGATAAGGAATCGTTGAGGTTAATTCTGGTGCAACTGGTAAATCTGCTGCGGGGCGGATTGCCGGTGGCCATGTCCACCCGGTCGGGTGAGTTTGTGACATTGAGGGAAGTTCTTGATGAAGTCGGCAGAGATGCCGCCCGCTATAATTTCCTCATGCGGCGGTCGGACAGCCATCTGGACTTCGATCTGGAAATTGCCAAAAAACAGTCGAATGAAAACCCTGTCTATTACGTGCAGTACGCTTATGCGCGCATCTGCAGCATCCTGAGAATGGCCCGGGAGCGCGATATTGACCTTCCCGGATATAATGATATTAATCCCGCTCTTTTGCAGGAACCGGAAGAAATTAATTTAATGAAAACAATGGCGCGTTATCCGGAAACAATTTCCGGCGCGACCAGAACTCTCGAACCGCATCGCCTTACTTTTTACTTAAATGATCTGGCCTCGCTTTTTCACAGTTATTATAATAAGAACAAAGTTATCTCTGAAAATAAGGAATTGACAACTGCACGCTTATTTATGGTCGGCACTATTCGTACCGTCCTGGAAAATGCGCTGAAAATATTGGGAGTCAGTGCGCCGGAAAAGATGTAGAAAATACCGAAAATAAGCCCAGGGTAAGAAATTAATGGCTTCCGGGAATATTAAAAATTTTGAATTAAAACTGGGGAAAACAGGGCTGATTATCGTGATAGTCGGGATGGTCGCCCTATTATGCGGTATGTTTCTTTTTGGTGTTGCAGTCGGAAAAAACATGGACGAATATCCGGAAAAGATAGCTTCTCTGCCCCAGAAATTATTGGCTCTGGTTTGGCGACCGGCTAAAATAAGAGCTGCCCAGATGGAAGCTGAAAATAAAACCGGGCAAAATCAACCGAAAGCTCCGGAACAACCGGACCTCACTTTTTTCAATACATTAACCAGCAAAAAAGGAATCGTCCAGGAGCAGCAAATTCCTGACAAAAAAACGGGAATGGAAACGCCGGCGGCAGCGCCGCTGGTAAGCCCGCCCTCCAATGAACCCTCTGCCGCTTCGGTTGCACCCCGTCCGGAATTAAAACAGCAGCATGAGGCTGCCGGTCGAGCAGCAGATGAAATTGAGGCCAAAATAAAGGAATCGGAGGCTGCAGGAACCGCGAAAGGGGAGAAGTTTGCTGTTCAGGTGGCTTCACTAAAGGAGAAAACGAAAGCCAATCAACTGCACAAAAAATTGTCCGCTCTGGGCTATAAGCCGCGAATTGTGGAAAATAATATTGCGGGTAAGGGAAAATGGTATCGGGTTGTAGTTGATGGTTTTTCCAACAAAGCGGCTGCCCAGGCGGCTGCCGATAAAATTTCGAGCAAAACAGGCGTAAATTGCACTATAAAGCGTATAAATACTGCCGTGGGCGGCAATTAGAAAAATAACACCGGGTGCATAATTCAATATGTTTGAAAATTTATCAGAGAAATTAGAAAATATTTTTAAGAAGTTAAAAGGGCGCGGAGTCTTAAATGAAGAGAGCGTCAATGCCGCTCTGAAGGAAATCCGCATTGCGCTTCTGGAGGCTGACGTTAACTTCAAGGTTGTTCGGAATTTTATTGAAGATGTCCGCATCAAAGCAATTGGCAAAGAAGTCCTGGACAGTATTACTCCGGGGCAGCAGGTAGTGAAGATCGTCCATGACCAACTTGCCGCAATCATGGGCGGAGCCAATGCCAATATCAAGTTTGGCGCCCGAATTCCGGCTCCGCTGATGCTTGTTGGTTTGCAGGGTTGCGGTAAAACAACGACGGCAGCAAAACTGGCACGTTTGCTGTCGGCCGAAAAAAGGGTTTACCTGGTCTCGGCAGACGTTTACCGCCCGGCGGCAATGCAGCAGCTTGCTGTTCTGGGCAAGCAAATAAATGCCGGCGTTTTTGATGCCGGCAGCTTAAAGGATCCGGTGGAAATATGTGCCGGAGCAGTTGAACAGGCCAGAAGAGAAGGCTATGAAGTGATCATAATCGATACTGCCGGCCGTCTGCATATTGATGATTTGCTCATGGATGAGCTCAAGAAAATTAAAGCCAGGGTCAATCCTGCGGAAATAATTTATGTTGCTGATGCCATGACCGGCCAGGATGCCGTGAATGTCGGCTCTAAGTTCAATGAGCTTATCGGCATCGACGGTGTCATCATCACCAAGATGGATGGCGATGCGCGCGGCGGTGCTGCTCTCTCTCTTCAGGCGGTTGTCGGAAAACCCATAAAATTTGTGGGTATGGGCGAAAAGATTGATGCACTGGAAGTCTTTCATCCGGAAAGGATGGCTTCAAGAATACTGGGGATGGGCGACATCCTGAGTCTGGTCGAAAAAGCCCAGGCCACAATTGATGAAAAAACGGCCCGTCAGCTAGAAAAGAAAATTCGCAAAAACGATTTTACCCTGCAGGATTTTCGCAATCAAATGGCCCAGATAAAAAAAATGGGATCACTCAAGGATGTTTTAGGGATGATTCCCGGTTTGGGTAAGGTTAAAGCGCTCAAAGACGTGGAACCGGATGAAAACGAGTTAATCCGGATTACAGCAATTATCGATTCAATGACACCGAAAGAGCGCTCGAACTATTTAATCATTGATGGCCGGCGTCGTAAAAGAATCGCCTTAGGCAGTGGAACATCTGTTCAGGATGTGAACAGGTTGCTGAAAAACTATGCCGATATTCGTAAAATGATGAAAAAATTTAGTCAAAAAGACGGGATAAAATCCTTCAAGAGGAATTTTCCCTTTTAAATTAATAAAAACTGTGATAAAAAAATTGCCGGTTAATCTACTCTGAAGGAGGTTTCATTTAATATCAATGGCGGTTAAAATCAGACTTACTCGTATGGGCGCGAAAGGCAAACCCTATTATAGGATTGTGGCAGCGGACATCAATTTTCCCCGGGATGGTAAATTTTTAGAGATTTTGGGCAACTATGATCCCAAAAAGAATCCGGCCGAAGTTAATTTGAAAGAAGACCGTGTCCGTGATTGGTTGGCCAAAGGGGCCAAACCAACGTTGACTGTTTCTAATTTGTTAAAATCAAAAGGTATCTAAGCTAATCTAAGACAGGATTTTGATTTTCCCAAAAGAAGGATTCATAATCTGTGGAGGTTTTCGCGATGAAAGAATTGATCAAGTTCATAGCTCAGGCTTTAGTGGATAATCCGGATAAAGTTGAAGTTACCGAAGTACTGGGTGAGCAAACATCTGTGATTGAATTGCGGGTAGCGAAAGAAGATTTGGGAAAAGTCATTGGAAAACAGGGGCGAACTGCCAAGGCTATTCGCACAATTCTCAGCGCCGCCTCAACTAAAATCCATAAAAGAGCGGTTTTAGAAATAATTGAATAAAAAAATGGATCTCTTTGTTGTCGGCGAGATCGTAAAAACTCGTGGTCTCCGTGGTTGTCTGAAAGTTTTGACTCTGTTAGAGACGCAAAATATCATTGACGATCCGTCTTTTGTTTATCTGGAAGATGTTCTGGGACATAGAAAAGTACATTATCTCCGGGGCTTTACAGCATCAGGCAAATTCCTCTTTCTGGAACTGAAAGATATTACCGACGTAGATTCGGCCAAAGCGCTGGTCGGCTATAAGATATTGGTTCCGGGGGAAATGCTGAAGGATCTGCCCGAGGGAGAATATTACTGGCGGGATATAGTCGGGCTCGATGTATATAGCGAAGACGGAAAGCATTTGGGCCGGATCGAATCAATTTTCCCGACCGGCAGCAATGATGTTTATGTCTGCCAGGGCGAAAGGGAAATCCTTCTGCCGGCCATTGCCGATGTAATCAAGCAGATAGATATCGATAAAAAGATGATGACGGTAAGATTACTGGAAGGGCTGTAAAGTGATCAAGTTTGATGTCCTTTCCATTTTTCCGGAGATGTTTTTGTCTCCCCTCAATTTCAGCCTGCTGAAAAAAGCCCAGGAAAAAGGCCTGATCAATATTTGTTTGCATGATATCCGCAACTGGACTTCCGACAAGCATAGAATGACGGACGATGCCCCTTATGGCGGCGGTTGCGGCATGGTGATGAAAGTAGAGCCTTTGGAAAGGGCAGTTGCCGAGATTAAAGGCAATGTTCAGGAAACTCAAGTAATTTTAATGACCCCGCAGGGGGAAACATTCAATCAAAAAATTGCCGCAGATCTGGCCGAAAAAAAGCAAATTATTATTATTTGCGGCCGGTACGAAGGTGTTGACGAGAGGATAAGAAAGCATATCGCAGATCGGGAAATATCCATCGGTGATTATATATTAACCGGTGGTGAATTGTCGGCCCTGGTTTTGATCGATGCAGTCTCCCGTCTGATTCCCGGCGTCTTAGGCAATGCGCAGTCGTCATGCAGCGAATCATTTTCCAACGGACTTCTGGAATATCCGCAGTACACCCGGCCGGCGGAATATAAAAGCTGGTGTGTTCCGGAAGTTTTAATTTCGGGAAATCATGCAGAAATTGAAAATTGGCGCAAGCTGGAATCGCTTCGCAGAACTTATCAGCGGCGGCCTGATTTACTGAAAAAATTGGATCTGTCAGCCGATGATAAAAGAAAGCTGGAACAAATTAAATTAGAAGAAACATAAATGCTTGATTTTAAGAAGCGATTAGGATAAGAGAAGCAACTTTTTCCATAAAGGAATGCTTTCCCCTGAGGTCTTTGTTTACCTTTTAAGAAATCAGGATGTTTAGAGAATCGGCGGATAAAGCATTTATGCTCTATATAGCTCTTTTACATTATCCGGTTTATAATAAAGACGGTAAAATTGTGACTACGGCAATTGTCAACATGGACATTCATGATCTGGCCAGGTTGTCCAGGACGTATGGTGTCCAGAATTTTTTTGTGGTTAATCCTCTGACTGCCCAAAGGAACCTGGCTTACGAAATCATTAATCACTGGCGTGAAGGATATGGGGCTGTTGCTAATCCGTCGCGTCGCGAGGCTTTTAATCTGGTGGTGCTGAAAGCAAGCCTGGAAGAAGTTAAGGCCGATATTGCCGGACAGAGAGGTTGCCCGCCCCAAACAATTGTTACAGGAGCTAATATCAATGATAATTCTATAACCTGTGCCGAACTGGGGAAAAAGATTATCAATGATAGTTTGCCTTATCTTTTAATTTTTGGTACAGGTTCGGGAATAGCGCAAGAATTAGTTCACAAAGCTGATTATCGTCTGGAACCGATAAAGGGACTTAAAGATTATAATCATCTGTCCGTGAGATCAGCGGCGGCAATTATTATCGACAGGATAATGAGGGAATAGAAAATATAATTAAGTAATGCGATTGATTATGACGGGAGGAAATATAAAATGAACGTCTTGGAAATGATTGAAAAAGAGCACATGAGGGGCGATATTCCCGGTTTTAAAGCCGGCGACACTGTTAAAGTATATGTGCGTATCATCGAAGGTCAGAAACAGAGAATTCAGGCTTTTGAAGGAGTTGTCATTCGCAAGCGGCGCGGTAATAGTCGTGCCAATTTTACTGTCAGAAAAGTTTCTTATGGTATTGGTGTGGAAAGAACATTTCCTCTGCATTCACCGGTCATCGACCGGATTGAAGTTGTTACCAGAGGGAAAGTACGCCGTTCACGTCTTTACTATTTAAGAAACTTGAGAGGTAAGAAAGCAAGGATAAAGGAACAGACGAATAATTAATAACAATACGTGTTCATCGGGACAGCCTCGTGGACAGGAAGAAGAACGTTGAAGAAGTTTTTAGTGTGTCAAAAAGCCATCGCTTGAAAGTCAGCGATGGCTTTTTCAATGAAGGCAATTTGTCATTGATGCTAATTCAATGTTCTGAAGATGCGAGACGGCAGGCAGACAGCCGTCAGCAGTGATATCCTTCGAGAGCAAATTGTTATTATATATGGCCGGAAGGGGGCGAAAAGTGAAGTACATATCGCTTCACGAAGTCTTCAATGGACACATTTGAGAAACTTGCCTACCAAAAAGGTTACAAGTTCATCGCAGGCGTTGATGAGGCCGGCAGAGGACCGCTGGCCGGCCCTGTTGTGGCTGCCGCCGTAATTTTTCCCCCTTTTTATTCGAACAGTCAGATAAACGATTCCAAACAGATCTCCGCCCGCAAGAGAGAAGAATTATACGAAATCATCAATCGGGACTCCCTTGCTGTCGGCATCGGTACCGTTGATGCCGAGACAATTGACCGCATCAATATCCTGCGTGCTTCCCTGCAGTCCATGCGCGAGGCGGTTTTAGAGTTATCCTTGCCTCCTGACTTTCTCTTAATCGACGGATTGCATAAGATACCCCTCAAAACACCGCAAAGTCCGCTGGTAAAAGGAGATGCCTTGAGTGTTTCCATCGCTGCGGCGTCGATTATTGCTAAAGTTTCCCGGGACCGAATCATGGAGATGTATCATCGTCAGTTCCCCCAATATAATTTTTTACGCAACAAAGGTTATGGAACAAAGGAACATCGCGCTGCAATTTTGGAATTTGGCATGTGCAAGATACATCGCCGGTCATTTCATCTTAAAATTATTGATCGGAACCAGACCTCGCTGGATTTGTCTGAAAAATGAAAGATATGTCCAAGATCAGTACAGGTAAGGAAGGCGAACAGATAGCCTTGGCTTATCTCCGGAAAAACGGTTATCGTATTTGCGAGACAAATTTTCGCTGTCCGGCGGGGGAAATTGATATCATCGCCCGGGATAAAACAGGGGATATCGTTTTTCTGGAAGTAAAAACCAGGAAGTCAATCGACTTAGGTTATCCCGAACAGGCTGTGGGTGCCAGAAAACAGAAAAAAATGTCGCAGCTGGCTCTATGGTATCTGCAAAAAAACAAAATGGCCGATCACAATGCCCGTTTTGATGTTATTGCCGTTACAATGCTGCCTGATGGAAACGAAATTAAACTGATTCAAAATGCCTTTGACTTTGTTGAGCTTTAAGATCGCATAGGATGTCCCTCCAGGTCATATTTCCTTTTTCTCGAACCAGTAAAACATGGAGATAATAACCGCCCACACTAACGGAATAATGATCCAGTGTGAAACGCCGACTGCGTCGGAAAGGCTGATTTTGCCGAAGTCTTTCCACGATTCGATAGTGGTTTGAATAAATGGGTAAATATGTGCATACAAGGCTGCTCCAATAAGCATGCCCGCGATGGCAAACAGCACATGCAGACGTCCTTCGCCCAACGCCGCAACAGAGGTGCTGGGACAAAATCCCATGGTTGCCCATCCCACACCGAATAGCGCTCCTCCTATGACAACGGCGCCAACATTCATCGGTTTATGACTTAGTTTAACCAGACCTGCATCCGACATGATATAGATGCCGACCATACCAACGAGCGCAGCGGTCAGCATAACTTTAAATATCGTCATATCCTGGAAAAGCATCGCGCCGATTTGTTTTTCAAAACGGATTGCCTGAGACTTCTGGAGCAGGAATCCGAAAACAATGCCTGTTGCCAACCCCAAAATCTGTTCTGAGTTCATGATATCCTCCTGATGTAGACAAGCCTGGCGACAATTACGGCAATGCCAAAAAACATCACCATTGCCACAAAAGAACTCATGGACAACTGCATGATTCCGCTCAATCCATGGCCGTTCGGACACCCGTCAGCCATGCGGGCGCCAATCATGGCCACTATGCCGCCCAGAAAAGCGACAACCGCCCTTTTGCCGACTGAAGGTCCGAATCGTTTTTTCCATAGTGGCGGCACCTTTTCCAACTGGAAAGTTTTGCCGGTCAGGGAAGAAATCATCGCCCCCAGGAAAATGCCGATTACGAGCATGAATTGCCAGTCCACCCGGATTTTAGTTTTCGTGAAATATTCATTAGCTTTTACATAATCTGCGGCGACTGTTTGTTCCAGAAAGGCCGCAGCCCGGACAAATGTAGTGGAAGCGCCGAAGTAATTCGTCTTTCCCATTATCTGCGTTGTCGCGTACGCGGAAACAATCGCCAGAATTCCGATCAGTACGCCGACAAGATAGGGATTCCATCCGCCGTCTTTTGTTTTCAATTTCATGGTAACCTCCTTCAATAAATGGTTGTCTGAAATCAAAGCTGTCCTATAGTGTCAATATTATAAACCACTGCTAGCCGGGCAATCAAATTGTTTTTACAGAAGAAGGTGACGGGATGGCTGCAGCTGACTTTGTTGAGCTTTAGCAATCCTGTTTGACAAAATGGCTCAGCGCCGGTTTTCCAATCGGATAAACATTAAAGCCGATCTCAAAACATTTATTGTGATCGAGAATATTGCGGCCGTCAAAGAGAAAAGCAGGTTTAACCATCGATTTATATATTTTTTTATAATCCAGTTTCTTGTACAGATCCCAATCGGTCAGAATGACGAGAGCATGGCAGCCGGCGGCGGCGCGGTAAGGATCTTCCATATAGGCAATTGCTCCTTTTTCATCCGCAAGATCAAGGGCGGCATTGGTCAGCGCCTTGGGATCGGAAATAATCACCTCGGCATGTTCGGTAAGTAAGCGGCGCGTGATATTGATTGCCGGACTTTCTCGAGTGTCACCGGTGTCGGCTTTGAAAGCAAAGCCCAAGATGCATATTTTCTTCCCGGCCAGTGTATTGAACATGGAACCGAGAATGTTGGTAATAAAACGCTCCTGCTGATATTCATTGATTTTTACGACGCTTTCCCAATAATTGGCCACTTCCGGCAAACCATAATAGTTGCAAAGGTAGACAAGGTTTAGAATATCTTTTTTAAAACAGGATCCGCCAAAGCCAATACCGGCATTGAGAAATTTGCTGCCGACGCGGCTGTCCATGCCCACGGCGCGGGCCACTTCCGCTATGTTGGCGTCAGTCTTTTCGCAGAGAGCCGAGATGGAGTTAATGGATGATACCCGCTGGGCCAGAAAGGCATTAGCGACCAATTTGGATAGTTCGCTGCTCCAGATATTGGATGTTATTATTTTTTCTTCAGGAATCCAGCGGGCGTAAATGCCGGCCAGTTCAGCGCGCGCCTTAAGCCCGCTTTTCGTTTCGCGGGAGCCGATGAGCACCCTGTCCGGATTTTCCAAATCTTGAATTGCCGTGCCCTCGGCCATGAACTCCGGATTGGAGAGAACTTCAAAAGTGATTTTTCCTTTGGCCGAACTCAATATTCTTTCCATAGCCAGGGCGGTTTTAACCGGCAGGGTACTTTTTTCGATGACTATTTTTGGTGACCGGGAATACTGGAGGATTTCTCGTGCTGTTTTTTCCCAGTATTGCAAATCGGCGGCCATGCCGGCGCCGGTGCCGAACATTTTTGTCGGTGTGTTGACGCTCACAAAGATAATGTCATTTTCCCTGATCTGGTTTTCGATGTCTTTGGCGAAGAATAAATTCCTGCCGCGCGTTTTATAAACAATTTCCTCCAACCCCGGTTCATAGAGAGGGAGTTCGGCAGAATTCCAGGCATCAATGCGTTGAGAGTTAATATCCACGACCGTCACGCGGCAGTCGGGGCACTTGGCGGCGATCATCGCCATCGAAGGAACACCGACATAACCGGCGCCGATACAGAGAATTTTTTTTTGGAATTTCATTTTATTCGATGTTCCTCTCCTTGTGGGATTTGTAAAATATGGCGAAAATACTGGATTGTGGCCGTTAATCCTTGTTCGAGCCCCACTTGCGGAATCCAGTTCAGTTGCGCCCCGGCCAGAGTTATATCCGGCTTGCGCTGTGCCGGGTCATCAGCCGGCAGCGGCTGGAAAATAATCTTCGAACTGCTGTTCGTTAATTTAATGATCAATTGCGCCAACTCGGAAATGGTAAACTCGCCGGGATTGCCGATGTTGACCGGTCCGTAAAAATTATCCGGAGCATTCATCATTCGGATAAGGCCGTCCACCAGATCATCGACATAGCAGAAAGAACGGGTGTGGGATCCGTCGCCATATACCGTGATATCGCTGCCCCGGAGGGCCTGGATGATAAAATTACTGACAACCCTGCCATCATTGATGGCCATGCGCGGCCCGTAGGTATTGAAAATCCTGACGATTTTGCTGTTTACTCCGTTTTGCCGCCGGTAGTCCATCATCAGGCATTCAGCAGCCCTTTTTCCTTCGTCATAGCAGCTGCGGATGCCGATGGGATTTACTCTTCCCCAGTATGATTCGCTTTGCGGATGCACTTCCGGATCGCCGTATACTTCGGATGTGGAGGCCTGAAGTACCGTCGCTTTTGTTCTTTTGGCAATTCCTAAAACGTTGATTGCTCCCATGACATTGGTTTTAATGGTTTTAATCGGGTTGTACTGGTAATGCACCGGTGATGCGGGACAGGCGAGATTGTAGATTTGATCAACATCCAGATAGATGGGATTGATAATGTCGTGGTTGATCAATACAAAACGCGGATTACCGGAAAGATGACGGATGTTATCATTGCTGCCGGTATAGAAGTTATCCAGACAGAAAATCTCATTGTCTTCATTTAGCAGTCTCTCACAAAGGTGAGAACCCAAAAAGCCGGCTCCGCCGGTAATAAGTATTCGCTTTTTCATAGAAATTTATCGGTCCCGGACTGGTTCTGTGTGGTAATTTCTTTGCGACTCTGGTATTAAACCTGAAACCGACTATAGAAGTCAACTATAAAAAAGTTTTTATAAGGTTCTATGACGACGAACGATGGAAATTCCGGAATACTTTACATTGTTGCCACGCCTATCGGCAATCTGGAAGATATTACTTTGCGTGCTCTGCGGACACTCCGGGAAGTAAGTCTTATTGCTGCCGAAGATACCCGCCATACAAGAAAACTGCTCAATGCTTATGAAATATCAACCCCATTGATCAGCCTCCATGAACACAATGAAAAAGAGAAAAGCTCGGTCATCATTGCAAAAATGAAATCAGGCCGCAGTGTGGCCTATGTAACCGATGCCGGTACCCCCTGTATTTCTGATCCCGGTTATCAACTGGTCAAAATGGCTCATACAGAAAACATTCGTGTTATTCCTGTTCCGGGAGTGTCCGCTGTTGTCACCGCTTTGAGTGCTTCCGGCCTGCCCGCCGACAACTTCCTGTTTTGCGGATTCCTCCCGGCTAAACAGAATCAAAGGATAAGATTACTGGAATCGCTCCGGGAAGAAACAAAGACGGTTGTTTTCTATGAATCGCCGGCGAGATATCCGACGTCTCTGCAGGATATGTATAATGTTCTGGGCGATCGGGACATACTGGTTGCCCGGGAATTGACAAAAATATTTGAAGAAATCCGGTATGATAAAATTTCCACTTTTCTGCAGAGCATGGCGGCGGGTAAACCCAAAGGGGAATTCACAATCGTTTTGAAGGGGAACGAATTCAAACCGATTGTCTTTGACGCAGAGATGGTCGAAGAGAAGCTATTGCAAATTTTAAAAGATAAAAAAATATCGGTCCGCGATGCAGTTGCTGCAATAGTCAAACAAACCGGCTTATCCAGGAAAAAAGTCTATGATCTGGCCGTCAAACTACGGTCATAAAACAGTTGAGATTGCTGAGCAAACGTCCATTACATATATTGCTTGAACTGTTGTAGACACTATGGTAACTCAACCATAAATAAGAGTGTTTTTTGAAAGCTACCTGCCTTACGGGAGATTAATTCATGGCTCAAGATTCAGTTCTACCGGACGATAAAAAAATATATGATTTGACGGAAATATATGAGGAACGAAACGGGAGAAATAATTCGGAAGTTATCATCGTTGATGGTCGTGGTTATGAAAGAGTATCTAAAGACAATAAATATATCAATGAATTAGTTGATTTTGCTGGAGAGCAGCCGGCAGCAAACAAAATCAATGAAGAAATACTTAAGCGGGTGACGGAGATAACCGAAAGGCTTGCCCGTGAGATCCTACCGGAAGTGGCAGAGAGAGTTATTAGAGAAGAAATTGATAAGCTGAAAAAGTTAAGTGGCAACGGATCAAGTGCAGTTAAATAAAATATGACGCGATACCAGACTTCATTAGTTCTTGTTTTTCTTGTTTTCTGGTGTGTGCCCGCTTTTGCACAGGGAGAGGCGGGCGTTGTAAATGTGGCTGTTGAAGGCAATGCGACTATTCATTCCAATGATGTCGGCTTGGCGAGGGAAGAAGCGATCCGGGAAGCTCTGCGCAGAGCAATTCAGAATGTGGCTTCGGATTTGCTGGCGATACCTGTCAGAGACAAGAAATTTCTGCCGGTGAAAAACGAGATCATCGGGCAGCAGGACAGATACATAAACAATTATAAAATTACAGCGGAAAGCAGGCAGGGGGAGAGTTATCTCGTCACCGTAAATGTTACTGTTTCTCTGCAGGATTTAAAAAACGATCTGGCTAAAATAGGTTTTCGACATATATCCGGCACGGAAAAAACTAATGTAATTCTTGCTCTGGAGGTTAAAGGATTAAAAAAATATTCTGATTTTTTATACTTGAAAGAGTTTTTGAAAAAGCGGGCCAAGATCGTAAAACATATTAATTCGCAATCTTATGAATGGCAGCAGGCTCGCTTGGAACTGGAAATTTCCGGAACTGCACAAGCCTTAGCTGCGGAATTAGCCAAATCAGGTCGTTATTTAGTTAATAGTGAACTGATTGAGAGAAATCAAATAGCGATTAGCCCCTTACCCAGGGAAGGAGAACAATGAAGAGATACCGATACCGGATGATTTTACAGGTTGGTTTCGTTATAACATTCTGCTTGGGATGTGCTTCCCAGGCGCCTCAGGCCATAAAAAAAGATTCTGAAAAATCCGTGGCTAAAGTAATAGCGGTGCTGCCTGTGGATAATAGAACTGCCGATATTAAGGCGCCGCAATTATTGAGGTTAAAAATACTTGATGAACTTTATTTTAAAGGGTACTCTAAGCTTCCACTGGAACTAATTGATAAGAAATTGGAGCTTCTATACAACGGTGAAAAGAAAAATGCCGTCGGCGTCGTATCTCCTTCAGTCGTGAAAGAACTGGTCGGAGCTGATTCCGCCCTGTACTGCACTCTTACGGAAGGAAAGCGCACCATGAGTTTGATTTATGTTCCGGTGACTGTGGCGGCCCGATGTGAATTGCGCAGCACTCAAACAGGGGAAGTTGTCTGGAATGCCCAGTACAAATCAACCAGCAGGAATTTTGATTTACCCGGCAAAAGACTGGAGATGAAGTCCTATGAAGCTTTTGAGACCGTTCTTGATGAAGTTGTCAACAAGGTGTTGGAAACTCTGCCGGATGGACCGAACTTGAAAGGATAAAAATCAGAATTAATTCATCGGCGTTGGGAAAGAAGAAGTAAACATACTTTAGTAAACAATGGAGACACTTATGAAAAAAAATATTCTAATTATGTTTAGTTTCGTTGCTATCTGTATATTTTCCACTTCTGTCTATGCCAAACCGCCGATCATAGTGAAAATGGCTAAAGGAGAAGCGAAAGTTACGGCTCTGCAAGGCTCAGCTCAGGCTGTTTGTCCCGGTCAAAAAGGGACGAAAAAACTGATTATTAATAATTTGCTGAAAGCCGGCTGCGAGGTTTCGACCGGAGATAAAAGCCGGATGGAACTTTTACTGCCCGATAACAGTATCGTCCGTTTTGCTGATAATACGAGTTTTAAAATCATGCAGGTTGATGCCCGGGATTCCGGAAAGCGTGACGTGAAAATATTTATGAGCATCGGAAAAATCTGGTCAAATGTGCGTAAGTCTCTCGGCGGTAAAGGTGGTTTTGAAGTTTCCAGTGTAAACGCTGTTGCCGGAGTCCGCGGTACGGTATACCGGATGGATGTTGAAGATGACAAATCTGCTCTGGTAAAGGTTTACGACGGTGAGGTCAGTGTTGCTGCAGCCTCCGGTAAAAAAGATCAACAGGCACCGGTTGCCGGACCGCCCAAACCGGTAGCGGGGCCAACGGCTGTGGCGGGGCCTAAACCGGTTTCTATGGAAGAGTGGGTTTATATTGTGAAGTCAATGCAGCAAATTCGGATCAAGGCAGACGGCCAGGCGGAAGAGCCGAAAGAGTTCACGGAAGCGGAAGACCGCGATGCCTGGGTAGATTGGAATAAATCCCGGGACGGCAAACAATAAAAAAACTGGCACTTTCAAATTGCTCAATGAACATACCGAACTTCTTATCTTTATTGCGTATTCTTCTTGTTCCGGTTATCGTTATATTTCTTATTCAGGGTTCGTTTGGTAAGGCTCTGATTACTTTCGCTATCGCGGGCATAACCGATGCATTAGATGGTTCTTTGGCAAGATTGATGAACAGCCAAACTGTTCTTGGTTCTTATTTGGATCCGATTGCCGATAAATTGCTGTTGACGGCAAGTTTTGTGACTTTGTCCATTTTAGGTATCATTCCCAGTTGGCTTACGGTTATAGTTATCAGCCGTGATTTCATTATACTTTTGGGAATTGCCATCCTCTCCCTGATAGGGGTTTCTTATGAGATCAAGCCGGCTGTTGTTGGAAAACTAACCACAGCGTTGCAAATTCTTACAATTCTTCTGGCTTTGTCATTTCAAGCCTTTCCTCACAACTTAAGTTACATCTGGATGAGAATTCTTTTCTGGTTGACGGCTTTGTTGACGGTTGCATCCGGGCTGACCTACATAACCAGAGGGATTAAAATTTATAACACTGACGCCGCCCAAGACACTAAAAAGTAAGATATTTGCTTGACACTGCGGCGTTTTATTGCTAGGAGAGCAAATTCTGAAAAGATTGATTTACAGGCAAGTAGCTCAGGGGGAGAGCGCCATCCTGACGCGGTGGATGTCCAGGGTTCAAATCCCTGCTTGCCTACCATTTTTCAATACTTAAAATTGTGCAATTACCAATTTTAATAAAGGGCATCAGCAAAACGGTGATGCCCTTTTAAAATGAGTTCGCTGTTTGAAGGTCAGTTTGTTGGCGTTTGGTATAAACTATGAATATTAAAGTTATTTTTCCTGATAACTCAGAAATGTCTTTGCCTGCGGGCATTACTGTAAAAGATGCTATTGCCGCCTGGAAAAAGGAGGCCCTGGGCTCTGCTGTCGCTGCGAAGATCGATGGCGTGGCCGTGGATTTGAGCCATCCTCTCGGCGAAAATGCGACTCTTTCTTTGATTGACATTGCCGCCCGGGACGGTTTGTCTGTTTTACGTCATAGCATCTCCCATGTAATGGCACAGGCGGTTCAGGATGTTTTTCCCGGTGCGAAGGTCAGCATCGGTCCGTCCATTGAAGATGGTTTTTACTATGACTTCGAATATAAAGATACTTTTACCACCGAAGATTTTGCCAGAATTGAAAAGCGGATGAAGGAAATTGTTGCGGCGAATCATCCTTTTATCCGCCAGGAAATCTCCCGGAATGATGCAATTCAACTGTTTGCCGCAAGAGGCGAGAATTATAAAGTTGAACTGATTTCGGATTTGCCGGCTGATGTGAAAATGGTCAGTCTCTATAAACAGGGTGATTACATCGATTTATGCCGTGGGCCGCACATACCATTGACGGGTATGATTAAGGCTTTTAAGCTGTTGAGTGTGGCCGGCGCTTACTGGCGCGGTGACGAAAGAAACAAGATGCTGCAGCGAATCTACGGCACCGGTTTCGCAGCTGTTGCCGAACTCGATGATTATTTGAAACTGCTGGAGGAAGCAAAAAAGCGGGATCATCGCCGTCTCGGTCGCGAACTGGATTTGTTTCAGGTTAATGAAGAAGCAGGTCCCGGTCTGATTATATTTCATCCCAAGGGGATGCTCTTGCGTTACATTATTGAGGAGTGGGAGCGAAAAGAGCACTTAAAACGCGGGTATGATATGGTCATGGGCCCCCAGATCCTCAAGGTTGATCTTTGGAAGAAGTCCGGCCACTTTGATCATTATCGGGAAAATATGTACTTTACGGAAGTCGATGAGCAGGCCTACGGCATTAAGCCGATGAATTGCCTCTCGCACATGCTGATCTATAAATCCAAGATTCGCAGCTACCGTGATTTACCTTTACGTTATTTCGAACTGGGAACAGTCCACCGCCACGAGAAAACCGGGGTTTTACACGGTTTGATGCGCGCCAGACAATTCACCCAGGATGATGCACACATAATTTGCATGCCGGAACAACTGAATTCCGAAATCCGGGCAATTGCTGATTTTGTAAATTATGCCATGGGAATATTCGGGTTCGAATATGATGTCGAATTGAGCACCCGGCCGGAGAATTCCATCGGATCTGATGCCGACTGGCAGCTGGCTACGTCGGCGTTGGAGAATGCGCTGCAGGATAACAAAATAACCTACGAGATTAACGCGGGCGACGGCGCATTTTATGGTCCCAAGATTGATTTTAAATTGAAGGACGCTCTGAAAAGGAAATGGCAGTGTGCAACGATCCAGTGCGATTTTACGCTGCCGGAGCGGTTTGATTTGAGTTATATCGGCGCTGACGGTGAAAAACACCGGCCGGTTATGCTGCATAGAGTTATTTTAGGCGCAGTTGAACGTTTTATGGGAGTGCTCATTGAGCATTATGCCGGAGCTTTTCCTGTCTGGCTCTCTCCGGTGCAATGCACTTTGTTGACCGTCACCGATAATCAGATCCCTTACGCCCAGTCGGTTTACGATAAACTGGTTGCCGCCGGTATCCGCGCCGAAAGATTTTTTGAAAATGAAAAGCTGGGATATAAAATTCGTCAGGCGCAGATGCAAAAAATTCCTTACATGCTGGTAATTGGCGATAAGGAAATGGCCGCTGGAACAGTAGCTCCCCGGGCTCGGGATGGCCAAAATCTCGGGTCAATATCAGTTGATGAATTCATTGCACTCGTGCGGGAAATGTGCGACAAAAAGCGCTAGAGTTTATTTATTTCAGGAGGTGACATATAGTTAAAGATTTAAGAATCAACAGGGAGATTAAGTCGGCCAACGTTCGAGTAATTGACGCTGAAGGCAAACAACTCGGTGTTATTACATTCGATGAAGCAATCGCTAATGCCGAGAGAGCTGGTTTGGATTTAGTCGAAGTATCTCCCACGGCCGAACCGCCTGTCTGTAAAATAATGGATTATGGTAAATATCGTTACCGGATAAATAAAAAGCAGCACGACGCTAAAAAAAGTCAGGCGGTTATTCATGTCAAAGAGATAAGATTAAGGCCGAAGACAGAAGAGCATGATATACAGGTTAAAATTAAGAACATAAAAAAATTTATAGAAAAAAATGATAAAGTGAAAATATCCATAATGTTCCGGGGCAGGGAGATTGCGTTCACCGAAATCGGCCGCCGCATTATGGATAAGATAAAGAGTGAATTAATAAGTGAATGCGTTATTGACCAGGAGCCCAGGCTGGAAGGACGCAACATGATTATGATCGTTTCGCCAAAAAAATAAAGAAATCAAGATAAGGGGTGATTTGATGCCAAAACTGAAAACTCATCGGGGGGCTGCCAAGCGCTTTTCGCTGACCGCTAATGGAAAGGTTAAACGCAGTAAAGCTTTTGCCAGTCATATCCTCACCAAGAAAACTACCAAGAGGAAGAGAACATTAAGGAGAAGCACGCTTGTTGAGTCCGCTAATTACAAGGAAATCAAGAGGCTTATACCTTATCTGTAATAAGTAATGACCTTTAGATTCGTTTTAGATTAGGAGAAAGAAGGAAATGTCAAGGGTAAAGAGGGGCGTTAACGCCCGTAAAAAAAGAAGAAAGATATTAAAACTGGCAAAGGGGTTTTTCGGAGCCCGCAGCCGCCTGATCAGAACAGCTACCGAAGCCGTAAACAAGGCAATGAAATATTCCTACCGTGACCGCCGCGCCAGAAAGCGGGAATTCCGTCAGCTGTGGATAGCACGAATTAATGCGGCCGCCCGTCTGAATAGCATTTCCTACAGCCGGCTGATTGATGGAATGAAGAAATCCGGGATAGAATTGGATCGTAAGATGCTGGCGGAACTTGCTGTTAATGATCCTCAAGGTTTTGCCCAGGTCGTTGCTGCGGCAAGTTGCGGGCAGGCGGCATGATCAGCGAGCTGCAACAGCTGGAAAAAGAGGCTCTTGCCGAATTAGCTGCGGCAACGCTGGAAGAACAAATTCTGGCTGTGCGGACAAAATATCTGGGCCGCAAGGGCCTGCTGACGGGGCTTTTGAGAAACATTGCTCAAGTTCCGGACACAGAGAAGCCTTTGTTCGGCAAGCGCTGCAATGAAGTGAAGGACATTCTTAATGCCAGGATTGAGAAGGCCCTGGAATTGCAGTCCAGCCGGAAAAAAGACGAGGTTCTGCAAAAAGAAAAAATTGATGTAACCTTACCTGGACGTTTTGTTGCCTACGGCCGAATACATCCGGTAATTCAAGTGCGCCGTGAAATATGCGCCATCTTTGCATCTTTCGGTTTTTCCGTTGTCGAAGGTCCCGAAGTAGAACTTGATTATTACAACTTTGAAGCTCTGAACATTCCCAAGGATCATCCGGCGCGGGACATGCAGGATACCTTTTACATCGAAGAAAACATAGTTTTGCGCACCCATACCTCACCTGTTCAGGTTCGGATAATGGAAAAGGTAAAGCCGCCCGTCCGCATTTTGTCGCCGGGCAGAGTTTACCGTCCCGATTCCGATATCTCACACACTCCCATGTTCCACCAGATGGAAGGTCTGCTGGTCGACAAAGGCGTCAGCCTAGCCGACTTGAAAGGTATTTTGACAGCATTTCTCAAAAAAGTATTTGGGGATAAAACAACGCTGCGTTTCCGTCCCAGCTTTTTCCCTTTCACCGAGCCGTCCGCCGAAGTGGATATCTGTTGTGTAATATGCGGCGGCCGAGGCTGCAGGGTATGCGGTCAGAGCGGCTGGCTGGAAATACTCGGGTCCGGCATGGTTGACCCGGCCGTATTTGAAAATGTCGGTTACGATCCGGAAACTTATAGCGGCTTCGCCTTTGGCCTTGGTCTGGAAAGAATTGCCATGCTGAAATACGGCATTTCCGATATTCGGTTATTTTTTGAAAATGATATGCGATTCCTCAAACAATTTTAGGAGAGCCTTGCTTTATGCTTGTCAGTCTCAAATGGCTCAAAGATTATGTAGATATTGATAAGACTCCCGCCGAATTGGCCGATGCACTGACCATGGCCGGTCTGGAAGTTGATGAAATAAAACAAATTAAACCAGCGTTTTCCGGAGTCGTCACAGCCCAAATCATTTCCGTCAGACCTCATCCGTCCGCCGATAAATTATCTCTTTGTGCGGTAACCGACGGTTCGCAAACCTATCCCATAGTCTGCGGCGCGAAAAATATTGAAGCCGGGAATATCGTGCCCCTGGCAAAAGTCGGGGCAACAATACCCGGAGGGTTAACCATTAAATCATCCGTTTTACGCGGTGAGAAATCGGATGGCATGCTTTGTTCGGAGGCCGAGCTGGAAGTTGGCGATGATGCCACGGGAATTATGCAATTGCCTCTTTCTACAGCTTTAGGCAAACCTCTGGAAGAAATTCTCGATCTGGGCGATACGGTCCTGGATGTCGGTATCACACCGAATCGAGCTGATTGTCTCAGTATGATCGGCATTGCGCGGGAAGTGGCGGCAATAACCGGTAAAAAACTGCATGTAAAGGCCGCTGTCATCAACGAAGCGGCGGAAGACATTGATTCGCTGACTTCCGTTAAAATAGTTGATAGCGATCTTTGTCCCCGTTATACGGCAAGATTAATAAAAGATGTTCAAATAGGTCCGACGCCTGTCTGGATGAAAACAAGGCTTGAGGCCGTGGGCTTGCGCTCCATCAATAATGTAGTGGATGTGACTAATTTTGTCATGCTGGAGATGGGGCAGCCTCTGCACTCTTTTGATTTTCGTTTTCTGGAAGAAGGCCGTATTGTTGTTCGCAAGTCGAAACAGGATGAAGAATTTATCTCTCTTGACGGCAAGGTCCGGAAACTGGATGCCGATACCTTGCTTATATGTGATGGCTTAAAGCCGGTTGCCATCGGCGGCATTATGGGTGGGCTGAATTCTGAAGTAAAAGATGACACGCAGATTGTCTTCCTGGAGAGCGCCTATTTTAATCCGTCCTCGATCCGCCGTTCCGCCCGGAAACTGGCCATGTCCACCGATGCTGCTTTCCGCTTTGAAAGGGGAATTGATCCGGAAGGTGTGCTGCAGGCTCTCCATCGTGCGGCCCAACTGATTGCGGAGCTCTCCGGCGGCAAAGTGTGCAGAAATTATATCGACGAATATCCGGCAAAAGTTCCCGCAGCCAAGGATATTCCCTTGAGGCTCAGCCGCATCAACACCATAATCGGCGCAGCAGTCAGCAGCCAAGATGTGGTTAAGATTTTGGAGAGTATCGGGATGGATATTCGGGAAACCTCAACAGGACATTATCTGGTCACCCCGCCTACCTATAGGGTTGATATCACAAGAGAAGTAGACTTGATTGAAGAAGTCGCCCGCCTTTATGGCTATGACCGAGTGCCGGTGACGCTGCCGAAAGTATCGGTTGCCGAAATTACCAGTATACCCCGCCTTGATCTGGAAGAAAGAATTCGCTGCCTGTTGACGGGTTCCGGGTATACAGAAGTTGTCAACTATAGCTTTATTTCCCCAACTTCCGTTGATAGCCTTTCCCTTGCTGAAAATGACGAAAGACGCAGCTTGGTTCATATTAAGAACCCGTTGGTTGAAGATCAATCGGTTATGCGGACAACCATGATTTATGGTCTGCTCGATACACTGAAGAAAAACGCCAATAATGGCTCCGTAAATTTAAAGCTTTTTGAAATGGGCAGAACTTTTTTCAGCTGCGGGGAAGGGAAACTGCCGGAAGAAAGGAATATTCTGGCCGGACTTTTAGCCGGGACCGTCAGCGAAGATTTATGGAACTCCCGCCGTAATGGCGATTTTTATGATATCAAAGGCTGCCTGGCGAATATTTTTTTCGATTTGAAAATGAACACTTGCCGCTACCGCTCCGAAGATACAGAGGCTTTTTTACACCCGGGAAAATCCTGTAATATATATTTAGGCGAAAGTAAAATAGGTTATGCAGGCGAGTTGCATCCGGATGTGCAAGATAAAATGGATTTAAAAGTAAGCACCTATGTCTTTGAAATCAATCTTGATATGATTGCAGACCATAATCCCGGCGGTATTGCTTATAAAGACATCTCCAAATATCCGGCAGTGACCAGAGATGTGGCTTTTATCATCGAAGCCGGTGTGGAAACAGATTATATGCTGGATATTGTGTTGCACCAACAAGAATATTTACTTGAAAATGTTGTTATTTTTGATATATACGCAGGTAAAGGTCTTCCTGAGGGAACAAAAAGTCTGGGGTTGCGGTTTTCTTATCGCTCACCGGATAAGACATTGACCGATGTGGAAGTAAATCAGGTCCACGAAAAGATTGTGCGCAACGTCGTTCGGGTAACTGGTTCAAAAGTTAGAGGCGAATAGTCATAACCCCGATAAACGGGATCAGTAAGTTTGCGGGATTGTTTTTCTGCCGGGAAACCTCAGAAAATAATTTTATACTTACTAAGAAGCTAAAACGGAGGGAAAGAAATGACGAAGATTGATATTATTCAAAATGTTTATGAGAAGCTTGGTTTTTCCAAAAAAGAGTCGGCAGATATTGTTGAATCAGTATTTGACATTATCAAGGATAGTCTTGCCCAGGGTGATAAGGTCAAGATTTCCGGATTCGGAAACTTCGTTGTAAAAGAAAAAAGGGAACGCCGCGGCCGTAATCCTCAAACTGGTCAGGAAATATCCATTACCGCGCGGAGGGTTCTGACTTTCAAATCCTCTCAGGTATTGCGTAAAGCTCTGAACTAGTAATAGCCAAATCCATCTTGCAGTTTATAAGGTGCACGGGAAATTTTGCCGTAGAGATTCAGGAATTTTATGGAAACAATAATTCCCGAAAAGGCGTACTTCCGTATTGGAGAAGTAAGCAAAATCCTTGAAGTTGAGTCTTATGTAATTCGCTACTGGGAAACAGAGTTCAAATCGGTCAAACCTGTGCGCACTAAATCCGCCCAGCGTCTGTATCGTAAGAAAGATGTTGAGGAATTATTGACGATCAGGAATTTGCTTTATTCCCAGCGTTTTACGATTGACGGGGCCAGAAAGCAGCTGGCCAAAATGCGTGGAGAGTCGCCGGAATCAAAAGACGTCGATAAGGATAAACTGCTCTTAATTAAACGGGAATTGCAACAGATAAAAAACATGATCAGCTGAAAAAAAGCCGACTAATTATTAGTCGGCTTTTTTGATTGGATTTACAGACCTTGTTCCCAAACCATACCTTGTCCTCAGGCAGGAATTTCCGATTATTTCTTGTTTGCTCTTTTGGAAGCCTTAAGCGGATTAATCTTTTGTGCTGCTTCTTTAACTTCCAGTTTGATATGAGTTGCTGTCGGGCATTTGCCATTAATCCACTTGCTGGTGGGATCTGTATAAACTTTGCAATATTTTGCTGATTCGTATTCAAATATCTTACCGCAATCGGCGCATTTATCAATTATTACATGGCAGCTGCCGCCAAAAAAACCGCAGCCTTTTTTACTCATGAAACCGCATTCTGATCCTGTCTTAACAGTTTGACAAAGCATTTAACTACCCCCTGATAATTTATCCATTTTTTATTTAATCGGTATTAAAATTGCGGAAGGAAAAAATCCCCGCTCGGAATATTATTCTCAAAACCGGCGTGTCCTTAGCAACAAAAGAAGCACTTGTCAAGAAAAATTGAATGTCGTGCCCTCCTTGTGATTAAATTGACTTCGATGGCGTTTTATGCTACTGAAAAAAGGATTAAAATAAACTGTTTATTGCTTTTGAGGCCTTACAAAAAGTGAATAAATTAGTCTTGTTTAAGATGTTCGGGAGATCTTTCTTTATCCATGCGACACTTAATTTTCGCAGAATGCAAAATATTGGTTTTGCCATGGCGATAATTCCCTTGGTCCGGGAATGGAACCTGACACAGAAGGAAACCGCATCATTCTTAACGAGACATTTGCAGTTGTTTAATACTCACCCTTATCTTTCCGCATCCGTTTTAGGTTCGGTTATTCGTCTGGAAGAAGAACACATTAAAGAAAAGGGGACGGTTCCATTTACGGATGCTGTTTCCATCAAACAGATTTTGGCGGGTCCTTATGCGGCAATCGGCGATAATTTCTTCTGGCTTTCCTTACGCCCTTTTGCGGCAATATTTTCTTGTGTTTTAGCCTACATGGGTTATGTTCTTGCTCCTCTTGTCTTCTTGCTGTTATATACGCCGGCTCATCTCTGGGTCAGGCTGAAAGGCTTTCTTGCAAGCTATGAGCGGGGAAAGAACGGCATGGAATTCATCCGCAGCCTGGATTTGCCCCGTCTTGCTGAAAGTCTCCGGTGGTTGTCTTTGATTGTTTTGGCAGGCTGGTCGGCATTTATGCTGAGCAGTAACGAAAATATATCATTTATGAACATGCCCGGCATCGGGATGAAGATGGCGGCGATTGCCTTTATTTTGCTTTGCATTCTATTGATCAAAAAGGGTATCTCGCAATTATATATCTTATACGGTGCCGCTATTATTTTTCTTTTAATATCAATGAAGGATTCTTTATAATTGGTAGAAATTAGAACATTCACGTTAAAAAATAAACTGGGAATGCATGCCCGGCCGGCGGCAAACTTTGTAAAAATCGCGCAGCAATTCAAATCGGATATTTACATAGAACGCAACGGACAAACCGTCAATGGTAAAAGCATTCTCGGTTTACTCACTCTGGCCTGCCCTTATAACGGAACCCTGACGATAAGAGCCGAGGGGCAAGATGTCCTTGCGGCAATGAAGGCACTGGGAAATTTAATTGAAAACAAATTTGGAGAAGATTAAACAAGAAATGAGCGCTAATCAGGAGAAAAAAACATTGGTTCTGAAAGGGATAGGCGTTTCCCCGGGAATTGTAATCGGCAAAGCCTATCTTTTTGATCCGCTGGATGTTCAGCTTTCTTTTTATAAACTTGATGATGCGGCACTCATCCCCCAGGAAATTCAGCGATTTAAAAATGCCCTCAAGGAATCCGAACGGCAGCTTCTGGAAATTCAAGCCAATCTCAAGA
Organism: Deltaproteobacteria bacterium HGW-Deltaproteobacteria-12; assembly: GCA_002840565.1. Classification (GTDB taxonomy): domain Bacteria; phylum Desulfobacterota; class Syntrophia; order Syntrophales; family Smithellaceae; genus MVRV01. Next base: position 40,410 of record PHBK01000008.1, read on the forward strand.
AGGCTAAGTTCAACGAGCCTCTCTATGTCATTGATGTACACATTTTAATTCTTCGAGATAAGAAATTTATCAGCCGGACGATGAACTACATCCGCCGCCTGGGAATTAATGCGGAATGGGCAGTCAGGATGATGCTGGACCGGTACAAGAAGATTTTTGCCGGTGTCGAGGATACTTATATAAGCAGTCGCATCAGCGATGTGCAGTATGTAACGCAGAGAATATTACGGAACCTTTCCGGGAAAAAAGGACAAACCACCTGGGGATTTGATGATAACGTTATTGTAGTTGCCCACGATATTTCTCCCGCCGACACCGCGCAGATGAAAATGGAAAAAGTCAGGGGATTTGCCACAGACATCGGCGGTCGAACATCGCATACGGCGATAGTTGCCCGTTCCATGGAAATACCGGCAGTGGCAGGGTTGGATAATATCACCAGCCTGGTGCAGACGGCGGATATTATCATTATCGACGGCACATCAGGATTGGTTATCGTCAATCCCTATCCGGACATGCTGAAAAGGTATGAAGAGAAAAAAATCCATTATGCGGCCGCAAAAAATGAGTACCTCAGCCATGCAAAACTTCCCGCCACTACGCTTGATAACTATCATGTGCAGATTGGCGGAAATATCGAATTTGTGGAAGAAATACCAACGGCAATCGCTCATGGCGCCGAATATATCGGTCTGTACCGGACAGAATTTATTTACATAAACAGCGAGAGCTTGCCCACCGAAGAAGACCATTTCAATAATTATCGCCAGGTTGTAGAAGCTAAAGAACTGCTCTGGTCAACCATCAGGACATTTGATCTCGGCGGGGATAAATTCCCTTCGAATTCCAGGACGGCAAAAGAAATGAATCCGCAGATGGGTATGCGGGCAATTCGTTTTTGCCTGCGGGAAATTGATCTGTTCAAGACGCAGTTGCGGGCTATCTGGCGTGCCAGCGCCATTGGAAAAGTCAAAATACTTTTTCCGATGATTTCGGGTATTGAGGAAATCAGGGAAGCCAAACAATTGCTGCAGGAAGCGAAGGATGAACTTGTGGCGGAAGGAGTGAGTGTTGCCTCGGCAATGGAAATAGGTGCGATGATCGAAGTGCCCTCAGCAGTTGTGATTGCCGATAAACTCGCGGGGGAGGTCGATTTTTTCAGCATTGGAACAAATGATCTGATTCAATACGCTCTGGCCATAGACCGGGCGAATGAACATTTAGCTTATCTATATGAACCGTTGCATCCGGCTGTTTTACGGCTGTTAAAAAACGTCGTTGATGTGGCCCACAAGGCGAATATTCGGGTAGCCATGTGCGGAGAAATGGCGGGCGACCCGACATGCTGCTTGATTCTGCTGGGTATGGAACTGGATGAATTAAGTATGAGTCACCTGGCCATTCCACGAATTAAGCGGATAATAAGAGCATCAAGCCTCCAGGACGCAAAAGTGCTCCTGCAGAATGCCATGTCTTTCAATGTTGCTTCAGAAGTGCGCGCTTATGTGCAAGACTATATGACACAGCATTTTCCCAATGAATTTCAAAAAGAAGAAGACTGATTTTTACCTCCGGGAGAATAAACAACAAATGAGCCTGATCCCGGTAGGCCATATAATTATACTGAAACTGAAAGATGAACAATGCTGAAAGAAAACAAATCAGATTTCCAAGCAAGAGATGAGGAATATTATTCCGGCTGCCTTTATGACAGGCAGAATTTTCTTAGATTCCGATTGGCAAAAACATTTCTTTCCCGCGTTTCAATTGCCGATGAATACGTGGAAAAGATAAAAAAACTGGCCTCGGAAGGTCTTGTCGTTTATGCGCTAAAACAGAGAAGCAAGCTCAACAGCCTCATTATTCATGAAATTGCCGGACGTAAAGAAATACCCAAGCCATTATACTGCCATGGAATGAACATGTCTTTCTGGCAGCCGCTGCCCATGATGCTGAAATTCCTCTGGTCCTCTTTCCTGCGGCGACTCGGGAAAAGCCGGAAAGCGCTGTTCGGCAAATTATCTTTTCTCGAAAGGGAAGTTGCCGGGCATAAAAGCATCATCATTCATCTGGGCGAATCAGAATTTATTAAAAGCAGATTTACCTCTGAAGCTATCGTAACCTTATGCAGAGCGCAGGAAAAAGTTGATTTTCCGATATTTATCGTGCCGGTGCTTGTCGCTTATGGTCGTCGCCGGGAAAAGGAAAACGAGAGCCTGATTAACATACTTTTCGGCCAATCGGAACACACGGGTCCGCTGCGGCGCCTGATTACTTTTATGCGCTACTCCAATAAAGCTTTTGTCGTTCCGGCGGAACCAATTAAACTTGCCGATTATTTGAATGAAAATAAGGATATTCCCGCGGAGACGATGATTCACGATCTGCGGGGGGAATTGATCGGCCGCATCGAGGAAGAAAAGACAAGTATAGTTGGACCAGCCTTAAAATCACGGGAAGAGCTGATCGGCATGGTCTTGAGTGATGCTGCCGTAAATCTTTTTATTACCGAGTACGCGGCAAAGGAGAAAAAAGCCCGGGCTGCGGTGGAAAAAGATGCCCGCCGTTATCTGTATGAAATTGCGGCTGATTATAATGAGACGTTTGTAGAACTCTGGGATAAGGTGCTGACCTGGCTGTGGAACACCGTCTATGACGGCGTATTGCTGGACATGGAGGGTTTTGCCAAAATCAGAAACGTTTCCAAGAAAATGCCTTTCGTAATTGTTCCCTGTCATCGCAGCCATATCGATTATCTTCTGCTGTCCTATCTTTTTTATAAACATAACGTTCAGATGCCCTTTATAGCTGCCGGGGCGAATCTGTCTTTTTTCCCGCTGGGGTATATTTTCCGCAAGTCCGGCGCTTTCTTCCTGAGGCGCAGCTTCCGGGGAAACGCCGTGTATTCCGAAGTATTTGCCAAGTATATAGCCATTCTCTTAAAGGAAGGTTTGCCGCTGGAATTCTTTATTGAAGGCGGCCGCAGCCGCACCGGTAAAATGGTATTGCCCAAATACGGCCTTCTATCCATGGTTTTACAGGCATATCAGGAAAAATACTGCGATAATTTTGCCGCGATTCCCGTTTATATCGGTTATGACCGGGTAGTTGAGGAAAAATCATATCTCAAGGAGCTGACCGGAACCCCCAAAGTTAAGGAAAACACGGCAGACATCATTAAGAGCGGCAGCGTCCTGCGCAAACGCTATGGCCGGGTTTATGTAAATATCGGTGAACCGATTATTATGCAAGATTATCTGGCAAACGAGGAAAAACAAGTAGATCAGATGACCTTGGAAGAAAGACAAAGCCTGTATCGGAAAATCGGTTATGAAATAGTTCTGGAAATTAATAAGGTATCGGTTGTTACTCCTTTTTCCATAGTGGCGTGCGGACTCCTCAGCCATGACCGCCGGGGCATATCGCATGAAGATTTGACGGATGTATTAAATGAATTTTATGAGTATCTGTTGACAACGAAAGTAAAATTTGCGGAAACTTTTGCCCATCAGGAAAAAGCCATTGCCGAGGCCCTCAATATGTTTGCGCAATCCAAGATAATCTCGAAAGTTGAAGCGGAAGAGGATGAAATTGAGGAAATGCAGGAAGTTGTTTATTCACTGGAAGATGACAAACGCCTCAATTTGGAATACTACAAAAACAACATTTTGCATTACTTCGTCCCGGTGTGTTTCGTCGCCACATCGATGGTGAACTGCAATGAAGATGTCATGTCGCTGACCCGCATTATGGGTGATTATAAATTCCTGAAGCGTCTTTTATGGAATGAATTTATTTTTGATGAGCGCAAAGACGATGTCGATGATGTCAACGATGTGCTGGCCTATTTGCACAACCGGAAAATGATCGCTTCTTTTGAACGGGAAGGCCAGGTCTGGATTGAAGTAAAAGGAAAAGGTAAAACGAAGCTCAAGCCATTTGCCGGATTGATCCATAATTATCTGGAGTCATGCTGGATCGTTCTGAGAAGCTGTCTGTATTTGAAGAAAACTTCCCATACGGAGAAGGAATGGTTGAAGAAAGTCCGCACTCTGGGTGACAGAATGTATAGCAAGGGAGAGGTTCTGCGGGCGGAATCACTTTCACAGTCCAATTATACAAATGTTATCCGTTTTCTGGCGGACTCGGAACTTATTGCCTCTGCAATGAAGGAAGAAAAAGGCGAAAAGAAAGAGTTTGCTTATAAGCTTGCCGAGAACAGAGCGGAAATGGAAGTGCTGCGCCGCCGCCTTTTCAAATTCCTGTAGCACACAGTTGACCGGAGAAAACAACGATTTCAAGAAATCGTTTCACCCACATTCACAGCTAAGAGTTTTTCGTAAAAAGCGGGAACTCCCGCGGTCCCTTCCGCAGGCGACCAGCCAGCAAATTCAACAACCGTTGACGGATCATAAGGGCCGGGCTTTACTTCGAAAAACACGGACTGATCATCAAGGGGCACCCATGTATGCCAGACATCTGCCGGAATCTCCAGGCCGTTAACAGCTGCAGCAGGCCCGACAGGAACTCTCTGACTGACTCGTCCCATATTATCAAAGGTGATTACATCAAACAGTCCACGCAAAACAATCGCCATTTCTTTTTTACCGGGATGCCGGTGCGGGCGAAAATATGATTTCAGGCAGGCGGCAATAAAAAGTCGCTGAATCGGGTCGGACGGCTCTTCATGAACATTGTAATTACAGCGTAATCTTTGACTGGCGCCGGCCTGCGTGACCAGTTCATTCAGCATTGCTGAGGTAATCAATTTCATTGATGTCGTCGCCATAATAAGCCCCTTTTAATTCGTTTTAATGGGTTGGATTGATAACAAGCGTCCAAAGATCGGACGCAGGGCATTTTTTATTAACTGAAACTCTTCAGTGTGTCCACCAAATCGGGGGAAGACTAAGTTGAAATGCTGCATCTTAATCGTGATTGGCTGATTTTGTCACAGTGAGCAATGCTTGTTATAATGTTTTCCCGCACCCCCGAGATTTAAAGATATAGATAGAACAAGGGGCTGCAGCCACCCATGGGGTGACAAGCCCCCTTTTTCTAAAAAATTCCCTATTTTCTCTTTGCGGCTTTCGTTGTTTTTTCTTTAATGCTGTAGAAAGCGTTTATGCCCCGATAGTTGGCGGCCTCGCCCAGATCTTCTTCAATTCGTAAGAGCTGATTGTATTTGGCCAGTCTCTCCGAGCGGGAGAGAGAACCGGTTTTAATCTGGCCGCAGTTTGTGGCCACGGTGACATCGGCCATGAAGGTATCTTCCGTTTCGCCGGAGCGGTGCGAGACAACACAGGTATAATTAGCTTCCTTGGCACATTCGATAGTCGCCAGCGTTTCGGTGAGCGTTCCGATCTGGTTGAGTTTGATTAAGACGGAATTGGCCACACCCAGGTTAATTCCTTTTTCCAGACGCTGCACATTGGTCACAAACAGATCATCACCGACAATCTGCACCCTTCTGCCCAATTCATCGGTGAGCAGTTTCCAGCCGGCCCAGTCATCTTCCGCCAGTCCGTCTTCAATGGAGATAATGGGATATTTAGCCACGAGATCAGCGTAGAATTTAACCATTTCTTCCGCCGATTTTTGCGGTTTTGCTTCGGCGGCAAGAACGTATTTTCCTTTGGCATAGAAAGAGCTGGCCGCCGCATCCAGCGCAATCATAATATCCTGCCCCGGCCGGTAATTTGCCTTTTCAATGGCAGTCATAATTACACTGAGCGCTTCTTCGTTGGATTTAAGATTAGGGGCAAAACCACCTTCGTCACCGACTGCCGTATTGTAGCCTTTGCCCTTAAGAACTGATTTCAGAGAGTGGAAAACTTCCGCGCACATGCGGATACCTTCACCGAAATTACCGGCGCCGACCGGCATGACCATAAATTCCTGAATATCAACATTGTTGTCGGCGTGCTGGCCGCCGTTTAAGATATTGGCCATGGGGACAGGCAGGTCCTTCGCATTGACACCGCCCAGATATCTGTAGAGCGGCAAACCGGAAACTTCCGCCGCCACTTTGGCGCACGCCAGTGATACGGCCAGAATAGAATTGGCTCCGAGGCTTCCCTTGTTCGGTGTGCCGTCGAGCTCCAGCATGGCATAGTCAATATCGCGCTGCCGGCGGCAATCCATGCCGATTATTTCCGGCCCTATCTTATGGAGAATATTATTCACGGCAGTTTGCACACCCTTGCCGTTGTATCTTTTTTTATTGCCGTCGCGGAGCTCCAGCATTTCATATTCGCCGGTGGAAGCGCCGGAGGGTACGGCAGCTCTTCCTGTAAATCCCGATATGGTGGTTACTTCAGCTTCGACTGTCGGATTTCCCCGGGAATCCAGAATTTCCCTTGCATGAATATTAATGATCTCCGGCATAAGCGCCCCTCCTTAATTTTTTTTGCCTGTATAACAGAGACAATCCGGTATTTCAAGGCGATAATCTAATCGACTTGATTCCCCCTGCAAAGTCGGATAATAAGAAAAAGCTTCAAATGAGCTGATTAAAATACATAACCCGGATTGCCTCGATGATAAATAAAGCGAAAAACACAAAACTGTTTCTGCATCTGAAAAAGTGGCTGGAAAAGGCCGTGCTGGATTTTAACATGATCGAAGAAGGCGATCGGGTGCTCATCGGTGTATCCGGCGGCGCGGACAGCCTGGCCCTGCTTGATTTACTGGATTCACCGATGGTTTTCATACCCGGTTTTTCTTTCATTGCCGTCAATATCGACATGGGATTCGATTCCGAATACGCCGCCTATAATCAACTGGAGAAATATCTGCAGGATAATAATTATGCTTATGTCATGGAGAAAACGGATATCGGATTGGTTGCGCACAGCGCCGTCAACAGGAAAAATCCCTGTTTTCTGTGCTCGCGGATGCGCCGCAAAAGGATTTTCGAAATAGCGGCGGAAAAAGGTTGTAACAAGATCGCTTTTGCCCATCACAAAGACGATATTATCGAAACACTGCTGATCAACATGTTTTACGGACGTGAAATCAGCACGATGATGCCCAATCAGCGGATATTCGGCGGTAAGCTGCATATCATCCGGCCCCTGGCTTATCTGCCGGAGGAACTGGTGAAAAAGTACAGCCGAGAGCGCCAATTTCCGGCGTTAAAAAACGATTGCCCGACCAGTGAAAATTCGCGGCGGATTTATATTAAAAAACTGTTGAATGAATTGGAAAGGGAAAACAAAGACATCCGTCATAATATTTTCCAAGCGATGAGCCATGTCAAACCGGATTACCTGCTGTCGGTGCCCAAAAAATAAATGGCTTTCAGCGCAAATTAATGTAAAATTCAATCATGGCAAAAGAAAACACAGCACAAAAACTTATTGCGTCTAATAAAACCGCGCGGCTTAACTATGATATCGACGATACTTACGAAGCCGGCCTTGTCCTGACCGGCACGGAAGTCAAAGCTCTGCGGGATGGCAAAGCGAATTTAAAAGACAGTTACGCCGTTGTGCAAAATAATGAAGTCTTCCTGCGCGAAATGCACATCAGTCATTACGATCACGGCAATCGCTGCAATCATGAACCGTTGAGGGCGCGTAAGCTGCTTCTGCATAAACGGGAAATCAAGAAACTTTACGGCAAGTCCCGCGAAAAGGGACTGGCGCTGGTGCCATTGAAACTCTATTTCAAAAACGGCAGGGTTAAAGTGGAGATCGGCATCGGCAAGGGGAAAAAATTGTATGACCGCCGGCAGGATATCAAGCAGCGCGAAGAACGCCGCACGGTTTCGCGGGATTTTAAATCGAAACAGATTAAATTCTAAAGGTTGAAAACATGGAAGGCAAAAAAGTCAGTGAGAGTCGCATGATTATTGCACAAGCCATGAATCCGGAAAATGCCAATCCGTCTGGAAATGTCCATGGTGGCGACATCATGAAGCTTATCGATACGGCCGGAGGTATTGCCGCCGCGCGACATGCCCGCGCGCACGTGGTGACCGCATCCATCGATAGGATTGATTTTCATCATCCCGTCTATATCGGCGATGTGATTACACTCAAAGCATCAGTCAATTATGTGGGCCGGACATCCATGGAAGTCGGCGTGCGCGTCGAGGCGGAAAACGTGATTACCGGGCAGGTGCGCCACACCGGTTCCGCCTTTCTTACTTTTGTCGCGCTGGATGCCCAAAAAAAGCCGATTCAGTTGCCGCCACTCATTTTGGAAACCGATGAAGATAGGCATCGCAATCAAGAAGCGGCAAAAAGACGGCAGATGCGTCTTGCGGAAAAAAAAACGACGTAATACAAGCAGTTATTGCTTAATGATTGCTTTCAGGAGAGTGCTTCCATCACCCGCGCTGTCTTTGTCTTTGACAAAGGATCGGCAACCGACTATACTAAAGACAAATGACAATCTAAGGGGGGCGTACCGGTTTCGACGGGGACATTTGAAGTTGTAGAAGCGTACCGAGGTTCCTACAGGCCTCGTAAAACAGGTAGGAAACATATAATCGCAGAAAACTACGATTACGCATTAGCCGCTTAGACGGCTAACGTTTTGCCCGGTTTGCCTGTCGGCTGGACCAGAACGTCATTTAGACAGGATACCCAAACTTCTTGCCTGGGGGAGGGCGGCGACAATTTACAGGATAGCGCGGGGCGATCCGGCCTTAGGGAGCAATTCAGCGTGAAGGTTCTAAAACGAAGGCTACGTACGTAGATGCTACAGCGGAAGGTTTTCGGACGCGGGTTCAATTCCCGCCGCCTCCACCAATAAAGTACAATAATAACAGTTATTTAACACCCTTTGCACCCTCAAAATCCGGTATCAAAGCAGTATCAATCTTTGATATCGGTATTACCTCTGCACCACGCCTGTAAATTGATAAAATGTCATCGTCTTGAGCCAGTCCTAAATAGCGTTCAAATGCTTTATTAGTTTTGCTCATAGCCGCTTCTTTTATTTGCTCAGGGGAATAATGCCTTCTTAGTGCTCTGACCGTTGAATGACGAGTGCCGCCGAAAAGGTCTACATCTTCAACGCCCAAATTAGCGCAAGCCTTCACCCACCATTTGTAAAAATACTTAATCCCGAAAGGTTTGTTTTCGACACAACGGGGAGCGGTTTCGTCTCCGACGAGCTTTGGTTGAGCCCATTCTCGCCGGAACCGCATGAATATGCCTTTCCGTATAAAATTCGAATAGTATTCATTATGTCATAAGCTCCAGAAGACCGTCTGATTTCTTTACAGTGGACAAATTTTCCATAAAAAACCAACTTGGTTTTTAGTCCATATTATCGTGAAATACCAAGTGGCAAAATTTAATTCTGTCTGATTTTATAATGATATTTCCCTTTTCATTCGGATTCTAAAGGAGTAAACTGGCAACAAATATCGGAAAAAACCAACTTGGTATATTAATTGTTATGTGACTAAACATGAAGGGAGACAATAAATGCAAAAACTTGTCTGGGATTCAGTCGGTAATCTCAATTCACAAGAGTATACGTGTGGTTATTGTGGTTCTTCAATAGCATCAGAAAAAGGGTGGTATGGGCACAGGCAAGGCTACAATAATATTTTTGCCACCATTTACATATGTCATAAATGCGGGCGGCCAACATTAATAGACGAGACCGAAAATGGTAAGCAAACCCCTGGTGTAGTATTCGGTAATACTGTTTCAGATATCCCTGAAAAAACTGTCGGAGACTTGTATTCTGAAGCACGGAAATGCACTGGTGCAGGATCATATACGGCATCAGTTTTATGCTGTAGAAAATTATTAATGCATGTGGCGGTATCCAAAGGTGCAAAGGTCGGAGAATCATTTGTCAGTTACGTTGAATACCTAGCCAACAAAAATTACATTCCTCCTGATGCTAAAGACTGGGTAGATCACATAAGGAAGAAAAGTAATGAAGCAAACCATGAAATTTCTATTATGGGTAAGGACGATGCAGAGGAGCTTATATCCTTTATCGAAATGCTTCTAAAAGTAATTTACGAATTCCCAGCTGCTATTAAGAAAAAATTAACACCACCAAGTAACCCCACATAACAAGACACTCCAGCCGACGCCAAAAAATGGCGCGGCTGAGTTTAGACGTTATATTAAAGGACTAATATGATTGAATATCTTTCTGCTAAGAATCATAAGGCTCTCAAGCATGCTCAACTTAATGAACTTGGAAGAATAAATATTATATGTGGAAAAAACAACAGTGGAAAAACATCATTGTTAGAAGCTTTATGTGAAAAAAACAAATTTGGTATTGGAAAAACAATAAAATCTAATGAAGAATGGTTATTAGACTTATTCAAAAGTCAAACTGGAAGATATTCAAATCCTGTCCCAAGAATTTCAAATGACTGGTTTAATCAATATATACAAAACGTGTCCCATAATAATGTGATTTGGTTTTCTGACCAAAGCGAGGCTATAATCGCCGATATAAAGAAATCAAAAAAAGAACACAATGTTCTACGTCAGCACGCGGAAACCGTGTTTGATTTTAAACCGTTATTAGACAGTTTTTTTAGTAAATCACTAAATTATTATAATCCTGTCCTGATACCTCCTAAAAGGCGTCTTAAATTCAAATCCGATATAAATATGAATCAAGAAATCACACCTAGTGGTGACGGAATAATAAACAAATTGTTCTTCCTGAAAAATCAGGATCTTGAATCAACTAGCTACAACGTATATAAAAAAATTTATGATACATTCCAGACTATAACAAATTCTAAATTTAATGTGGTTCCAAACAAAGAAAACAATATAGAATTATTTTATCAAACTGATCGAGACTGGATACCTGCTGATGCTTGTGGTGTTGGACTTACAGATATATTGATTATTCTAACAGTGCTAAATGTATTTGATAATAATATTTTTTTTATTGAAGAACCTGAAAATCATTTGCACGCAGATTTTCAAAAAAGACTACTGTCCTATTTAACATCAATTAAAAACAAACAATTCCTTTTAACTACTCATTCCGCAACTTTTATCAACACCGATATAATAGATAAGATATTTTATTGTAATAATAATGGAGAAATCAAAGTATCTGACCAAACATCAAAATCAGAAATAATAACTTCGCTAGGGTATTCGGTTAGTGAAAATTTAGTTGCAGATCTAATTATTTTGTTAGAGGGCCCGTCAGATATACCCGTGATAAAAGAAATGCTTAAATGGGTTGGTGTCCTTCCACACCATAATATTAAATACTGGTCACTCGGTGGCGATATAATGGCTTCTTTAGATCTATCAGTATTTGCAGAGAGAAATAATGTGGTTTCTCTCGTAGATTCAGACCCTGGCAGTTCTGCTCAAAGGACTCGCTTTAAAAAGAATTGCGATACTAATCAAATCTTTTGCACAAAATTAAAACGATACTCAATTGAAAACTACTTTACAATCAATGCGCTACGTGAAACGTTTCCTGATCAAATACCGTTGAGAGTTAAAGAGATTAACCACATGGAATCTGTCGACTCACAGATTGGCTTTAAGGCAAAAAACAAGACCATCAAATCCAAAAACTCACAGATAATTAAAAAAATGTCCATTTCTGATATTGCGGAAACTGACTTAATGCCATTCTTGAATCACATAAAGAAATTTTTAAAGGTAATTTGAAATTATTGGATTAAATAATATAACTAGCGGCAATCCATACGATCGCTACGCTCCGGTTGATTTTTTCGTTGGGCTACTGAGTTGAATATCCTCTAAACATCCTCTAATTTAAAAAGAAGCTAAAAAAATTAATCTTTTACGGTGTTTGTTTGCAGGTTCAAATTCTGCGACATGAATGAGAGAGGAGGTTCAAGTTACTAATTAGAGTCGTATGGGTTTGTATCAAAGCGGTATCAGTATCAAATCAACCCTAATCAAATCAAGTAGTAACAACGTGGAACGCGGGTTCAATTCCTGCCGCCGCGGACTCTCTTGTTGAAACAAGCAAATCATCAACCTCGATAAAATTGCTGTCCTGCAATCGCAAATAATCAAAACTGCTGAACTTTATCTTTACATGTGGTACAAATATCCAAGGCAGATTACTGCCTTCTTGGGAAACTTCCGACAATACCTCATCGATGGAAAGGAATATGGATATGAAGATTATCGGCTTCAACGGCAGTCCGAGGAATGACGGCAACACCACGACGTTGTTTGGCTATCTCTTGCGGGAGATCGAAAAAGACGGCATTGAAACGGAACTTGTCCAACTCTCGGCAAAAGCGATCCACGGTTGCATTGCCTGCTACAAATGTTTCGAGAATAAAGACCGGCGATGCGCCGTGAAAAACGATGCAGCAAATGAATATATTGAAAAGATGACAACGGCTCAGGGTATAGTTTTGGGATCACCTTCCTATTTTCAGGATGTAACGGCGGAGATGAAGGCTCTGATAGACCGCGCTGGTTTCGTCGGATTGGCCAACGGGAGGATGTTCAAGAACAAAATCGGGGCTACGCTATCATGTTTTCGTCGCTCCGGAGGGATGCATACAATAGAAACTATGAACCATTTCTTTTTTGCCAATGAACTGATCATTGCCGGTCGGGCAATCAGCGTTGCCCGGGAAAAGGGAGAGGTGGATCGAGATGAGGAAGGTGTCCATAACGCTCAGGCTCTGGGGCAAAAAATCGCCTGGATGGCGAAGAAGCTCTCTGGCTGAAATGCCATAAAACAGTTCTTACTTAACAGCCGGTGTAAAAACACTTGCGCCGCGTATCTACTGGACTCATTGGAAAGATGCTCTTATCAGAAAGGAGAATAACGACATGAGTACGACCCTGTTCGATCTGAGCGGGAAAGTCGCTGTGGTAACAGGCGGCAACGGAGGCATAGGCCTGGGTATTGCAACGGGTCTGGCCCGGGCCGGCGCTGCGATAGTCATCGCCGCTCGCAATGCAGAGAAGAGTGAACTGGCGGTGCGTTCGCTGGAAAAAGCGGGCCTGCGGGCCTTGGCGCTGACAGTGGAGGTGCAGGACGAAACATCGGTGCGCGACATGGTCGGGAAAGCCTTGCAGGCTTTCGGGCATATAGATATTCTGGTCAACAATGCGGGTATCTCGGTGGTCAGCATGCCCCAGAACTATTCACTGGACGAGTGGCAGCAGGTGATGAATATCAACCTGAATGGTTCGTTCCTCTGCTCGCGGGAGATCTATCCCCACATGAAGGCCGGGGGCGGCGGTAAAATCATCAATATCGGCTCGATGACATCCCTCTTCGGTCATCCGGTGATTGCCTCCTATGCCGCCAGCAAAGGCGCTGTGGTGCAGCTGACCAAAAGCCTGGCCATCGCCTGGGCCAGGGAGAACATCCAGGTCAACGCCATTCTGCCCGGGTGGATTGAAACCGACTTGACCGCCATGATCAAGCAGATGCCGGACTATCAAGCAGCCATTACCGCGCGCATACCTCAAGAGCGTTGGGGTCAGCCCGCCGATCTGGCCGGTACGGCCGTTTTCCTGGCCAGCAGTGCTTCGGACTATGTTACCGGCATCGTGCTGCCTGTGGATGGGGGATACGCCGCGATGTAGACGAATGTTCGACGGCCATCCGGAGAATTACTTTAGTTGCTACTTTACTTCTAATCAGTTATTCTTATAAAAATTGGTTATTAAGGCCATTCATCAAAGAGGATAAGTGACATGAAAGCAGATTCCTTGAAATTACATGGAGAGGATCTTTTTGCAGCGGTAATGAATACTGTCAGCGATGCAATTACCGTGATCGACAAGGATTTAAATGTCATATTCCAAAACGAGGCTGTACAGCAGATATACGGCTCCACCAGCGGGAAATGTTATGAGGCTTATCGCGGTCGTCGGGAGCCTTGCGAAAATTGTATTATCCTTGATGTCATCGCGGATGGAAAGCCGAAGAGAGCACTTCGGGACATTCAACTGCCGAACGGCAATATTCTCTGGATGGAAGTATTTTCAGGGCCGTTCAAGGATGAAAACGGGCTGATTATCGGAGCCGTGGAGGTTGTGCGCAATGTTACAGAACAAATCCGGCTTTCCGAAGAGTGCGTCACACTCCGGCGGGAGATGGAACGCCAAGCCCAATTTAACAATATAATTACGCAGTCCAAAAGAATGAAAGCTATTTTTCGTCTTATCGAAAGAATAGCTTCCACCATGAGTTCGGTACTGATTACCGGGGAATCCGGCACCGGAAAGGAGCTCATTGCCCGGGCCATCGTTTTTAATTCCGACAGGAAAGAGAAGCCGTTCGTGACGGTTAATTGCGGAGCCATCCCGGAAAACTTGCTGGAGTCGGAACTTTTTGGTCATGTGCGGGGGTCATTTACGGGAGCCATAAAAGATCATCGGGGCCTGATAGAAACAGCCGATGGAGGCACCCTTTTCCTGGACGAAGTCGGAGAAATACCTTTACCGATTCAGGTCAAGATTTTGCGCTTTCTCCAGGAAGGGGAAACGCGTCGGATTGGAGACACCAGGGTTCGGAAATATGATGTCCGGATAATCGCGGCAACCAACCGCAACCTGGACGAAGCAATCCGTGACGGCGTATTCCGGGAAGACCTTTTCTTCCGTCTGAACGTGATCCCTATATTCCTGCCTCCGCTGCGCGAAAGAAAGGAGGATATACCTCCGCTGGCTACTCACATTCTTCAGCGTCTCTGTGACGATCATTCCCGCAACGTGACGGGGATCTCAGCGCATACACTTAAAATATTTATGACCTACCCATGGCCCGGGAACGTAAGAGAAATGGAAAATGTGATTGAATACGCATTACACCTTACCGACGAAGGGAACCCCATACGGCCCGAGCAACTTCCGCCAAAGCTGCTGGCTAAAACAGATGCCGCCTGGAGTCCCGGTGATTTTGTTTCCATTGAAGAATATACAAAACAGTCCATTCTGGTTCTGCAGAAAGATCATTCCGAAGAACAAGTAGCTGACGTCCTGGGAATCAGCCGCAAGAGCCTGTGGGAGAAACGAAAGCGCTGGAACATCCCGCGTCCGGAAAAAGCCGGTTGAGCTGATCTCGAAAAAAACGCCTCATCTGTTACCGATGGTAATGTCTGTCGGTCAGTTTTATTACCATAAGTAACATATCCATGTTTCCCTTTTTTCTCTTCATAGTAGTTGTCATTATTTATTATTTCATGTTTTCAGCCATTTAGAATGTGGTTTTCCGCATTATTACATCTTTCCTTCTGCCTGGCACACTTACTGCTCTTATAGAGTTGCAAAGATCATATAAAAAGGAGGTTAAAAATGACCAGTATAAAAGAGAATCAAAAAGAATTTAGTACCTGCTGTGAGAACACACACTTTGCAGAGATGATGCAAAAAAAGATGGGCCAAAAAGGAATTGGTTCGCTCTGCGCAGAGATGATGAAGAAGGTTACTGAAAAGCAGGGAGAGGGTTGCAGCATCCGATGTGCTGAAATGATGCAATCAATGATGAAAGGGTGCGGCGGTATTAAACAGAAAACCAAAGAAACGAAAAAGGAGGCAGGCAGTGTTGAAGGTAAATAGTAATCAGGAACTAAAAAAAGTTCAGAGAAAAAAACTATACCGGAAGTTAGATGCGATCGGCTGGGGTTTGTTTTTCATTTGGATAGGCATAGCTTTGCTGGCCGATGTGGGCTGGGGAATTGGTCTGATGGGTATCGGTCTGCTTATTCTCTGCTCAGTGGCTGCAAAAAAATACTTGATTGACGGGGGCCGGCGGGAGAACTTCAAAGACGATTTGCTGACAGGAGGTGTTAAATGATTGAATCGATCATGAAGCTGCATACATGCGCCGACTGCTCCATCCGGTGCAGAGCGCAAGCGAAGCCGGGCTCGCTCCTGGCTAGACTCCATCGATGGCACGCCAGGTGGTGGCCCGGGTGGAAGATTTACCAGGCGCAGCTGCGCGCCGCGGCAACAAAGCAATGACAAGCATTTGATACATGACGGGATGGTTCCCGCAGATATCCGTGGTGCGGAACCATCCTGTCGGGTGCGGCAAATCATAACAAGGAAGGAATAGAAATATGACGGAAAGAAATAATGAAAATAAATCAATCAGTGAAAAGCCTCACTGGCATTCCATGTGCTGGGGAAATAATACCTTTTGGGGCATACTCTTTATTGTGGTTGGCCTTTTCCGGTTCGGGAAAAAAGCAAATTTGTTTCCAACTGAACTAATTACGATATACTGGCCTCTTGTCCTAGTTATAATAGGAATTTGGATGATCGGAAAAGAGACGATAAGAAGAAGGAAGTCATAATTTAAAAAAGGTCACAATCAACTTAGAGGAATATGAATAGAATTCTAATTTATTTTGTTTTGGTCCAAGTTTTCCTGCTGGGATTCCTGCTTCGTTTTATTTATGAAAGGCTCAAGCTGGCGCGCAGGATCGACACAAGGAATACGCTGATTTTTTCACTGATCTTCACCGCCATGATGCTCATCTGGGCAAGCTGGTTTGTAATGAGTCCTCTTGATCCCTGGAGGTTTGACCTGCCGGGCGTTATTCGATGGTCAGGGATGGCCGCTTTCATCTTGGGACTGATCCTGGTATTCGGGGCCTTGCTCAAGCTGAAGAGTGTAGAAAATATCGAGTTTCTGGCTACCACAGGAATATTTTCCAGAATCCGCCACCCTATGTATTTGGGTTTTATACTCTGGATCCTGGGCTGGGCCGTATATAACGGAGCGATCTTCAGCCTGATTCCCGGAAGTGTTGGAATAGCCAATATCCTTTACTGGCGAAGCCTGGAGGAAGCAGAGATGAAAGCGCTCTATGGGGAAACATATACCGCATACAGCAATAGAACCTGGTTTTGATAAAAGCCGCTGAATAGAAATGAAAGACAGTTGCTGCTTTTCCATGCAAGCATGGATGCTTTTGTCCGTCCTGCCATCAGCAGTGGTTAATTAAATTCTCAAACAAAACATGGAGTTTAAATTTAAGATGTGATAACAATATCGCAGATATGGTTTTGCGCTGATCTTTCCTTGATGCCGAGGGACCCGGACATTGAACAAGAACGCACTTGTTAAGAAAATAGAGAGTTTCGGATTAATTATTATTTCTACCGGCATTGCTTTGATCTACTGGCGCATCGAGTCGCTGCAGCTTACCGAATCGTCCACACGATGGATTACGTTTTTCCTTTTTATCGGTTACGGCGTTTTTACCCAGTATTTTATCAATACCTACCGGCGAATGGCAGCGGAAATTGTTACCCTCTCCATAACCGATTCTCTTACCGGTCTGCACAACAGAAGGGGTTTCCTGGCCCTTGCCGAGCAGCAGTTGAAGTTGTTGCGTCGGACAAAGCGGGTGATGCTGCTCTTTTTTGCTGATTTGGACGGACTAAAGTGGATTAACGATACACTGGGGCATGAAGAGGGGGACAGGGCGCTCATAGATATGGCATCTGTTCTCCAGGAAACTTTTCGATCATCCGACATTATCGCCCGCATGGGAGGTGATGAATTTACCGTTCTTGCCCTTGATCCGGATGAAATCAATCCGGAAATAATCATCAACAGATTACAAGCGCGGGTTGATGCCCATAACAATCAGGCGAACCGGAAATATAAGCTGTCCATCAGCGTCGGCTGTTCCACCTATGATCCGGAGAAACCATCCTCTATCGATAAACTCATGGCGAGTGCTGATTATTTGATGTATGAGCAGAAGAAAAACAAGAAAACCCGCCCTGATGGATGAAAGCATAGTTGAATCCCGCTGCTCCGGGAGGAGTGTTAATTCTCCGCAGCGAGCTCGCGATATAATGACGTTCATTTTATATCTGGACGGCTTGCTGTGAGGTGTTTGAATAGAGCTGTTTAACGGAGGATGATGTTAATGCAAACGGGGGTTAAATAAATAACCGCTGCGATGATAATGCCCCAGGAAAACCGGTTGATGAATTTTTCGCATACCGCAAGTTTTTTATCCCAATCGCTCTTAGCGATGCACTTGTTTAATCGCTGAACCTGTTTTACGATCGGGAATATTTTCGGATGGTCTGCCGCTTTTGTTCCTAATGTATTTTCGGAAAAAGTAATCTCGGCTTGCATTTCAGTGCTCCTCTGATGTTGGCAGGTTCTATCTTTGGCTGCCGTGCTAGGTGTGATATTTCCTGACTACCGCTGTAACCACGCCGCCCAGGCGCATTTCGGCTACAGGCGTGATCCGGGGGTATTTCGGGTTGGCTGCTTCCAGGTAAACATCCTTGCCCCTCTTATGAAAATACTTCATTGTCCAGGCGCCGTCCACCTCGGCAATGACAATATCCCCTGTTTTCGGCTCTCTGCCGCGCTCGACAAGCACCAGATCATCCGGCATGATCCCGGCGCCGATCATGGAATCTCCATCAACCTTCAGCAGAAAGGACTCCGCCTGTTTGGTGATGAGGTAGTCGTCAAAGGATATCAGATCGCGTAATTCTTCTTCGGCAGGTGAGGGAAAGCCGGCCGATACTCCCCCGGCAAGAGGGATACCGGTAAGAGAATTGATAAACGTCAGATGCCCGGAGCTGTCCTTTTCCAGAATCCCTTCCTGTAAGAGCTTGTTCATCCAGAAATGGACGACGCTCTTGGAGCGGACAGCAAGCAAAGTAAGCATCTCTTCATAGGTGGGCATACGATGGCGTTCGCGATTGAAGTCTGCTATCCTCTGCGCTACTGATTTTACGGTGCGTTTCATTTCCATGGCAGCCACTATAATAGAACATACGTTCTATTGTCAAGGATTTTTTTAAATATTTATCTGTTAACGCATCTGTTATAATACTTTCCATAACTTGGAGAGCGTTAAGATGTGTGGACGGTTTGTTTTAGTTACTGATTTAACAAAAATCGCCGGGAAATATGGCATTCAGAAGGCCTCGTCTGATTTTCAGCCCAGCTGGAATGTCCGTCCGGGACAAATTGTCCCGGCGGTTATTTACCGAGGTGGTCAAAATATTATCGAGAATTTTCTCTGGGGATTGATTCCTTCGTGGGCGAAAGATCCTGCGATCGGACACAAATTGATCAATGCCCGATCTGAAACCATCAGCGAAAAGCCGAGCTTCCGGGCTGCTTTTGCTCAAAGAAGGTGCCTGATTGTTGCTGACGGTTTTTATGAATGGAAGCAGGAAGGCAAAAAGAAAGTCCCCTTGTATTTCTATCTTAAGTCAGGAGATTTTTTTGGCCTGGCCGGGCTCTATGAAACATGGATGTCCGGCAAGAAGCTGATTAGCACCTGTACAATTGTCACAACGGATGCCAATGGGCTGATTAAACCATTTCATCCCCGCATGCCGGTAATTGTTCCTGAGGAGCAGGAGCAAAAATGGCTTCGTGGAGATGCGGATACCAATGCTTTGCTCGCAGTTTTAAAACCATATCCGGCGGAGAAGATGGATTACAAAATGGGAATGGGACCAGGGTTTGTTCAGGATGACTGATTAGCTTTCGCCGTGGATTGAAAACGGAAGATGTAATTTAAAATAACCGCTTGTTTTTCCAGGCGGTCGGCAGGACAGAATAATTGATGGCTGGAGTGTATTGCGCATGCGTTACGTAATTTTTGGAAAAACCGGGTTGACGGTCTCCGAGTTGGGATTCGGCGGGATTCCCCTGATTAGACTGAACAGTGATTTAGCCAGGGAGGTATTACGGCGGGCTTATGAGAAGGGTGTTACGCTTTACGATACGGCCAACATGTATCTGGACAGCGAGGAGAAGATCGGTGCGGCTTTCAGCGGTATGCGCGAAAAGGTCGTAATTGCCTCGAAGTCCATCAGGCGGGATGCCGCCGGCATGGCCAAGCACATTGAGACAAGTCTGCGCCGGTTGAAAACTGATTATATTGATTTATATCAGCTGCATCAGGTGTCCACGGAAAAGGATTGGAATACAATTATGGCGCCGGGCGGGGCGATGGAGGCATTACTAACGGCCAAAGACAAGGGGAAAATTCGTTATATCGGCGTTACGTCGCACAGCCTGACCATGGCCTTAAAATTAGTTAAGACAGATTTATTCAGTTCGGTTCAGTTTCCCTTTAATTTTATCGAAATAGCAGCAAAAGACGAACTGCATCCGGTCGCAAAAGACAGGAATCATGGTATCCTGGCGATGAAGCCCTTTGCCGGCGGGATGATCGACAATGCCGAAATTGTTTTCAAATTTCTGCGTCAGCACCCTGATGTCATCCCAATTCCTGGTTTTGACTCTGTCGCCGCCGTGGATCAGGTTGCCTCTTTTTATGAAAGGGATATAGTGACAACCCCCGGTGATATTAATGTTATGGAGCGCTACCGGGCCGAATTAGGCAAGCAGTTTTGCCGCCGTTGTGAATACTGCCAGCCCTGCCCGAACGGTGTCCTGATCACGCCGGCCATGGGCTACCGGGTCATTGCCGCGCGCATGTCGCCGTCTGTCGCCGTTAAATTTTCCAGCCTGTTCATGGAAAGCGTTTTGCAATGCGACCGGTGCGGCGCCTGCCTGGAGAAATGCCCTTATGATTTGCCGATACCGGACATGCTGAAAGCACATTACGACCTCTATGAACAGCATCGCCGGGGGTAGCGGAACTGAAGCGGGAAGATTAAGCAAGATTTGTGAAGATAGAGAAAGAGATATCGGCAGTCGCACCATCCCTATGATGCTCAATTCGGTTGCTCAATCTTGACTAACATGCAATAGACAAAAAAGATAAATGCGGGCTTGCCGGACAATTGGCGGAAAGACGCAAATTGGCTCAGATAACAGGGAGGTTCAGAAGTAATGACTTTGAACAACAAAAGAATTGAATATAAGAGCGGCTCGGTAAATTCATTTTTGCCTGATATATCATTCCTGGATATTTACATTTGCGTGCTGCTGATCTGTTTTTTGTTTGGATCCGCGTCTGCTCCCGCTAATGCCTTTGCCGGGGAAAAGGGGTGGGTTGGTGCGCAGGTGCAGCCCTTGGCCGGTGCAATGAGACGCTTTCTTTCCCGGTTGACGGGTACAGAGGAAGGTATTCTGGTTGCCGCAGTTACCAAGGGGGGACCCGCCGAACAAATGGGAATAAAACCCAATGACGTCGTTCTGGGTTTTAATTACCGGAAAATTAAAAATATCGATGAATTCGAACGTGCCGTCGCGGGAGCAAGCCCCGGTGATAGAATAGTCTTATCCGTGTTTCGCATGTCTCCAACCATCCTGACTATTGTCGGACGGATGGGGCAATCGCCGGAAGCCGGCGGAGTAGATCAATCAGCGGGAGGTATCCAGGAAAGTCCAGGCCCTGCGACAGGGGATGTAACTGCTAAAATATTTGCCCCGCCGGGACATCATGAAATTGAATCTCTGGATTATTCCCGCGACGGTGAGTTGATTGTTTCCGGGGGGGGGACATCGCTTAAGCTGTGGGATGCGTTAACAGGCAGGGAAATCAGAACATTTACCGGCGTTGCAGATGTTATTTATTCAGTTGCGTTTTCACCGGACGTCAGATTTGTGCTCACGGGCTGCGCCAACCATAAAGCCGTCCTCTGGGATGTTGAAACAGGAAAACCAATTCGGTCATTTATCGGACAGACTAAGGATGACCTGATCGAGTCAGTAGCTTTCTCTCCCGACGGCCGCTCCGTGCTTACCGGGGGAAGTGATAAAACCATCCGGCTGTGGGATACGGCCTCCGGACAGGAAATACGTACGTTTGCCGGACATAAAGCGTGGGTCAACTCCGTCGGTTTTTCGCCGGACGGCAAGTTGATTGTTTCCGGAGGCTGGGACGGCCACATCAAGCTTTGGGATGTTGCTACCGCCGCTGAAACCGGACCTTTTAAAGAAAATAAACCGGCTGCTGAATATAAAGCCGCCAGAGATAATTTGCGCTCCGCCGGCGGGAGAGGAAGAGGAGGTGCCGCTCCTGTTGTTGCTGAGCCTGCCAAGATTGATGTTCCTCCTGCCGTCATTGTAAGAGTGGGTGATAAAATGGCCTGGAATATCGAGGCCTGGAAGAATCGCCTCAGCACGGTTGTCTTTTCTCCTGACGGCAAATATCTGCTTTCCGGAAACTGGGGCGGAGTCATCAGTTTGTGGGATGCTTCCAGCGGGCAAAAAATAAAAAATTTTACCGGACACACGGGGAGAATTAACGCCCTGAGATTTTCACCCGACGGCCGACGCATACTATCGGCAGGCCGCGACAATCTGGTGAAAATATGGGATGTCGCCACCGGGCAAGCGCTGCAGACAATGACCGGACATACAGGGGAAGTAAGGGCCATCGCTTTTTCCGGCAAGCCGCATATTGTCATATCCGGCGGCGCGGATGGCACAATGAGGTTCTGGAACTCCAATACCGGCGAAGAGTTTATTAAGTTTGTCGGTTTGAATGATGGTGAGTGGATAATTGTCACCTTTGATGGCTATTACAATTCGTCGCCAAAGGGTCACAAAGAGCTGAACATACTTGTCAATACCAAAGTGTATGGGATTGACCAGTTTTATGATCTTTTTTACCGTCCCGATATTGTGACGGCAAAACTGCGTGGCGAGAATATTGCAGACCTGGTTACTCTGACTCTCAGTGAAGCGATCAAGACCCCGCCACCCCGTGTCAGTTTTACCTCAATGCCCGGGGAAACAAGAACGCCGGCGGCTAAAGTATGCTATCGTGTAAAAAGCGCCGGCGGCGGCATCGGCGAAATAAGGATTTTCCAAAACGGCAAGCTTATCAAATCTGATGGTTTCTATCGCGAAGCCTTCAGAAATGAAAATACAGCTAAGATGCAACTGGCTTCATTGAATAGCAGGGCCGTCTATCAGGATATGCGCTCCCTGACGGTGAAGGAAAAGGCCACGTCCCTTGCTCCACTTGCCGCGCCGAAAGGAAACCTGGTTGAGGAGTGCGTCGATGTGGAAGCTATTGCGGGTGAGAACGAAATCAGCCTGACCGCCTTTAATGCCCCCAATACCGTGCAGAGTTTTCTCGAAACTGCGAAGTTTGTGTCCACGGTAAAGCAGTCCGAGCCTCATCTTTACATTCTGTCCGTTGGCATTGACAGATATCGTGACGCTTCCATCAATCTCAAATATGCGGCCAAAGATGCGGCGGATTTTGCAGGCCGGATGTCGGCCGCGGCCCGCAGCCTCTATAAACCTGAAAACATCCATCTGGTCAGCCTGGTAAATGAGCAGGCCGGTAAACAGAATATTCTCTCCACGATAGACAGCCTTTCCAAAAAAATAAAACACGCAGACCGGTTCATATTTTTTGACGCCTCCCATGGACTGCTGCTGCAGGGGCAGTACTACATAGTCACCAGCAGCTTTGACGGGAAACTGTTCAGTATGGCCAGTTTGATCAGCTCCAATGAAATTGTCGAAATCTCCAAGAAGATAAAATCTTTGTCGCAGTTGTTCATCTTTGATACCTGTCATGCCGGAGGTGTCGATAATATTGTCAGCGGCCTTTACGATGCCCGGATGTCAGTGCTGGCAAAGAAAATGGGGCTGCACATTTTTGCGTCGGCCGGCAGCGTGCAGACAGCGCTGGATGGTTTTCAGGGCAACGGCTTGTATACACATACGCTGTTGCAGGGGATAGCAAGGGGCAGCGAAGTGGATACGGAGAAAGATGGCACGGTAACAGTGACAAAGCTGGGGCGGTATTCCAAAGACAGGACGACGGAGATTTCCGGTAAACTGGGCCATCCCCAGACGCCGTTTATTATTAATTTCGGTAAGGACAGTCCGCTGTTTAAAGTGCAATAATAGTCTTCAGTCTTCGGACTTTAGCCTTGAACCTTGAACCTTGAACCCTTTTTTAGGATGAACATATGAGATACGAAGGCAATATCTTCCGCCCTTTCAGTGAGGCAAACAGCTATCTACTTCAATGCACCGTGGGCTGCTCGCATAACCAATGCACCTTTTGCGGGATGTACAAAGACAAGCATTACCGTATTCGTACACTTGCGGAAATCAAGGAGGATATTGCCATGGCCAGGGCCCATTATGGCAATTGTGAAAAGGTCTTCCTGTGCGACGGCGACGCCATTGCAATAGATACGGAGATGCTCCTGGAAATTCTCCGGACGCTCCGGGAGACCTTTCCGCAGCTGAGGCACGTGGGAAGCTATGTCGGACCCCAGAGTACACTTGGCAAATCCCGCGACGAGCTGAACGCCCTGCGCGCCGCTGGACTGCGCAAGGCATACATCGGCGTGGAGACGGGAGACGACGAGCTGCTGAAAAAGGTCAAGAAGGGTGTCGGTTCTGCGGATATGCTCCGGGCGGGACAAAACCTGGTGGAAGCGGGTATCAACCTGTCGGTCATGGTTTTATTGGGCCTGGCTGGAAAAGGCGAGGCATCCGGCAGGCATGCCCTGGCAACAGCAAAGATCTGCAATGAGATGAAACCCCAGTATCTGGCGGCCCTCACCTATACCCCCGTGCCGGGAACCCCCCTGCACCGGCAGGTGCAATCCGGAGCCTTCGAACTGCTGGATCCCTTCGAAACCCTCGAGGAGATGAAGATGATCTTCGAGAACATCACCATGGACAATCTGAAGTTTGTCGGCGCCCACGCCTCGAACTATCTGCCCATCAGCGGCACCCTTCAGAAAGACCGGGCAAAAATGATCACCGCCGTGGATCACGTCCTGCAAAGCCGTGACCCGCGCTTGATCCGTTCCGACCATATGCGGGGGCTGTGATTAATGCCCAGCTCTACCTGCTTTTTTCTTTACACTTACGGCCCATATTCCCTTGACCTGCAAGTACGAAAAACTTATAGTCCACTAATGAACAAACAGTGTCTTAGTAAAAAAACAGTTTCATGATAGTGCTACAAAAAATCTCATAAGTATTCTTGACGGAGATCAGATTTATCCGGCCTTAACAAGGGAGGTTTATCTGGAAAGCGAGGTTCTGTTTTATGTTGGAAAAAATCAAAGCCCTGGTCCAGGAAAAGGATAGTTGTGTCCTGGCAACCGCCGCTAATGTTGTGCCCCATTGCTCTCTTATGTCTTATGCGGCGGATGAGGCGACACTGGAAATTTATATGCTGACCCAGCGGCAGACCAAAAAATACAGGAATTTGCTCGCCAATCCTGAAGTCAGCCTCCTGATAGATACCCGCTCGGGTAACTCACGCCAGCCGCAAGAAACAATGGCGCTGACCATCAACGGCATATTTCAAAAAATATCGGAGGAAAGCCGGCGCGAAAAAGCGCTGAAACGTCTTTTGGTGCGACATCCCCATCTCAAGACATTCGCTCAAGATCCCGATGTCGAATTAATTGCTATCCGGATTCGTTCTTTTCAACTTCTGGAAGGCCTTACTGCATCATATTTTATCGCCGTGGACTGAACTAATTTAGGGATACTTCCGTCTTGTTTTAAGTAAAAAAAGACCGGCACAATTTAAGCAATAACCGGCAGAGCTGCTACAAAAAATCAAAAGGATCATCCTTGTCAATACTGCTGCCTTCTTTAATAACCTTGTTGCTCAGGGTACCGATTTTTTCGATTTCCACGCTGATCACATCTCCATCCCGGAGAAACAGCGGCGGATTGCGGGTAAAGCCCACACCATCGGGAGTACCGGTCAGGATAACCGTACCCGGCAGCAGCGTCATCGAGCGGCTTAAATTGCCGACGATTTCCTGAAGGTTAAAAATCATCTGAGCCGTCCGCGAGTCCTGAACGGTCTGCCCGTTAAGGATGCATCGAATGCCGAGATCATTGGCATTGGCAATATCTTCTTTGGTTACAATCCAAGGCCCCAGGGGGCAAAAGGTGTCAAAGCTCTTTCCTCTGGCCCACTGTCCTTTTTGCCGATCGAATTGCCAGTCGCGCGCACTGACGTCATTGGCACAGGTATAGCCGAAAATGCAGTCCATAACTTCCGCCGGTTGGATATTTTTCGCTTTTCTGCCGATAATGACAGCCAGCTCCGCTTCGTAGTCCACACAGTCAGTTCCGGCGGCAGGCAGAACAATCGGCGCATCAGGTCCGGTGATGCTCGTAGAGGCTTTTAAAAACAAAATCGGTTGTTCCGGATAGGACATGGCCGTCTCATCGCCATGCTTCTTATAATTGATTCCCAGAGCAAGAATGTTTACCGGTACAAGCGGCGCCAGAATCTTTTTTATTGCCGCTTTCCGGGAGGTGATTTGATAAGGTCCAAAGATATTTCCTTCAATTACGCTGGCCTCTGCGGGCGCAGCGGGATTATACGCCCCATAGAGAATCTGCTGGTCGGCGGAAAGAAAACGAATAATTTTCACATACCCTCCTTTTATGTTTTTGATATTTCTTCCGGAAGAAACGCCCTGCCGGCTGGGGCAAACGAGGGATGATTTTATACATGGATTGGCGAAGCATAGCAATTTGATTTTCACTGGCCGGCATTGCCGGAAGCCATATTTTACAAAGATATTCAGAATTTTTATAAAATATGCTAATTGTAGAGCCAGGGAGATGGGGAAATGTCGAGAATTAAGAACCATCCGAAGATCCAGAATAAGCTTGTTCAAGCAGTAAGGGGCCTGCTTGAGCACAGAGCCGCCTGGCTGTATCTTTTACTGGATGAGGCTGAAAAACACGGCCTAAGCACGGAAGAATTTGCCAAAGCGGCTGTTATGAGGTGCGGATGCTTTCAGGGTGAGCAGCTGACCGCCGCTGCCGGCACCCGCAGTCTTAAAGGTCTGAAGAAAAAGCTTTTTACCTGGCCGGCCAGAATGGTTTTTGAAATGAAGATTCTGGCCTGCACCGACGATCATTTAGATATAGATTTTCACTATTGTCCGCTGGTGGCGGCATGGCAGGAACAGGGCGCCTCCGATGAGCGGATTGCCGGACTTTGTGATATCGCCATGCAGGGAGACAGGGGCATCGCCCGGTCGTTTGGCTGTGAATTGGAACTGGGTGAAACCATAGCCAACGGACATGATAAATGCGAAATCAGGTTTAAAAGATTATAATAAACATTCACTAAGCCGGCATGCCGCCGTCAATATTGATGCAGGCGCCGGTGGAGAAAAAAGCGGCGTCAGAAAAAAGATAAAGAACGGCGCCGAACCGCGTTGATAAAGGACACATTCACGATGGCGCCGCCGCCTGTAACCATTATGTCCAGCATGCCAAATTGCTTTTGAATAGAATCGAAAAGTTGATTAATCCGAGATGATTCTCCGGTGTGGCAGGTTAGAGCCTTAGCCATTCCCCCTGTTTTCATTATATCTTCAAACGCTCGCTTGACGTTATCCAGCTTACGGATGTTCAGGATGGCCTGGTCGCCATGATCTGCCGGCTTTCGCGCTATGGCCTCGCCGATTACGCGGCTGGCGCCGTTGATCAATGCTGTTCTGCCCTTTAAATCAAATTCCGCTGCAGACATGGTTATTCCTATTCATTTTGACGTGGTTATAATTTGCGGTCAAAAAAATGTTTTTGCCGGGTTATTCCAGTCTAAGTCAATAATGCCCTGATGACTTTAAACTTGTTGTAATAATTTTATATGCTCAATCACTCTTCCGGATTGTGCTTCAGCTTAATGTTCCCTGCGGTCGGTAGTGAAGAGTGGGTGCAAGGTTTAGAGCAGAAATATTTTTAGCTCCTTTACCTCGGCAAAGCTTGACCCGCAGAGAACAGGCGAATATTAGTAAGGCTGTTATAAAATGTAATAAAAAATAGTTAGACTCTGAAAATAAATATAACTTGACAGTCAAACTATATTAGTTTATGAAAAAACACAGCAGTAAAAATACTGTAAGAAAAAATATATGAACAGAGGAGGAAGCATGATGAAAAAGATGTGTCTGTACACCGGAATGATTTTTGTTTTTCTGCTTATGGCCATGGGGGTCTGGGCGGCAAGCCCTGACACAACTGGGCCTATCAAAATCGGCTTTATGGGAAACATGTCTTCTCCCTCTTCTTTGAGCTCCAAAGGCGCTGCCACAATGGCTGTCGATGAGATTAACAAGGCAGGCGGCATCCAGGGGAGACAAGTTAAGCTGGTCATTGAGGACACCAAGGGCGAAATTCCCAAATGCGTGGAAAGTTACAAAAAGCTGATCATGAACGACAGGGTTTTGGCAATAATCATTGCGGAAAAGGTCGAAATGGGTGTTGCCGGAATGGAAATTGGAGCGGAGCTTTTCTCCGAATACCCGCACCTTTTCTTCAGCACCGTCGGCTCCGGAGATGATATCTGGCATCGTGTCCGCGACAATTATAAAAAATACCGCTTCGGTTTCCAGACTTATTATTACATCTCTACTAATTTTCTGAAGATATGGGCTCCTGAAAACACAGATGTTTTCAAAAAACAGGTCAAGACCAATAATGTGGCCATTGTTTATGAAGATATGGAGTGGACTAAGCCGCTGCGGAAAGGTTTGCCGAATGTATCTCCTTCGCTGGCCGGTGTTTATAAAGAGAAGGGAGTAAATGTTGTTTATGAGACGACCATTTCTCTTGATCAGAAGATGTTCAACCCCATCTTCGAAGAGATCGCCAAATCCAACGCCGGGATCATCGACTGTGTCGTAGGCTACATTGACCAGTCCGCCTTTATCAAGCAGTGGTCTCAATCGAGTGCCCGGCACATTCCCATGCTGATCTGGGGCGGGCTTGCCGGTATGCCTCCGGCCTGGAAAATGACCGAAGGTAAAGTAAACGGTGTTATGGTTGGTTCCTCCATGGTGAAGGTAGCCATTACTCCCAAAACTCTGCCCTTCATGGAAAATCTGGTAAAGAACTACAAGGTCGGTCCCATCTTCGGCTCTCACACTACTTACGATACCATTTACGGTTTCAAGAAGGCCATTGAAAAAGCAGGCGGAACGGGCAGTGTTGACAAACTCATCAAACAACTAGAGCAGGTGGAAGAAGTGGCCGTGCTGGGCACTATCGGTTGGAATGCCAAATACCACTATAATCTGCCCCATCCCAAATATTTGACACCGGTAGTTCAGTGGCAGAAAGGTGAAATGAAAGTCATCTATCCCGCCCAGTATAAGAATGCTGATTACATATCGCCCACTGATTTACGCAAGTAGTTTATACCGGGGATCTGCGGCCGACAGTTGCAGATCCCCCTTCAGAATAGGGAATATTCACATAAGTAATGTTTGTTTGCGGTAATAATAACCTGACTAACCTTAGGTTCAGGGAAACGGGAGTAAACAAAGAGATCATATGAGTGATATCCTGCTGCAAATTGTCATCTATACTGTTATTTGGGGTTCAATCTATCTTTTGATATCCCTGGGGTTCTCCCTTGTTTGCGGAGTTCTCCGAATATTTCATCTCGGATACGGGGTGACCTTTGTTCTGGCCGCCTACGTCACCTGGGCATTAATGGAGAATGTGGGCCTGGGGCTTCTGCCCAGCCTCGTGCTCATGCTTCTGATCCAGTGCGCCTTTGCCCTCATTGTCTTTTACAAGGGAGTCTTTCAGCGCTACCTGGAAGAGGAGGAAGTCCTCCTGACTTTGTCAATTCTCATTTTTCTCGTCATTGCCCATCTGGCCAACTATTTGTATCCGGTCACCGACGGTGTCAGCATTCCCTCAACGATTATTGACGATATGCTTAAAATAGGTAGTGTGACCATTGCCTATCAGATGATCGCGGCCGCAATTGTGGGAATCGTAGTGACGGCAATCTATGTGGTCTGGTTTATGAAGACCAGAGTTGGTCTGATTATCCGGGCGATCAGTCAGAATCTGCCGGCGGCTCTGCTGATGGGTGTGAATGTCAACCGGATGTACTATCTGGCCATGATCCTCTCAGTGATCCCCCCGACAATCTGCATGATAGTTATTGCGCCCTTCTGGGGGGTTGATCCCTTCATGGGTTCGTCACTTCTGATGACAGCCATGCTTATATCCATTCTCGGGGGCTTAGGTAATCTCAAGGGCAGTATCGTTGCTTCTTACCTGATCGGATTCATTCATGCCACGGTCAGCTTCGTTTTAGTTTCCCGCTTCATGGGGCTTGCGGCCCTTATTATCACTCTGGTCGTGATGATTTACCGGCGCGGGGGTATTTTTGCAGGAGAGACCTTATGGTAAACTTGGAATTACGTCGGGATCGCATTGTAGCACGTTTTCGAGACAAAAAATCGGAATGGGTAATAGAACCGCGTTATTGGAGAAATCCGATAATCGGTATAAGTGTATTGCTGATTTTACCCCTCTTTCTTTCGTCTTATCACCATATCCTGGCCATGTTTACAACAGCCAATCTCTATGCGGCTATTGCTATTCCCCTGTCGCTCCAGATGCTGGGGACGGGACGGGTTAATTTTGGTCCGCAATTGTACCTGGGGATTGGGGGTTACACGGCGGCCCTCCTGAATCTCCACTTCGGCTGGAGCCCTGCAATGACGCTGGCGGCAACCATCACGGTGTGTGCTGCGATTTCTTTGCTTTTGAGTCCGACAACCTTGATTGCCAAAGGGCTATATTTTTCTCTGATCACCCTGATTCTGCCGCTGACCTTTATGGATGTCACATTTATCTGGGGGGATATCTTCCGGGGAGAAGTCGGCCTTGTGGGCATGAGCGCACTTTTGTCGTTTGAGAAAGTTTCATGGAATTATATTGCTTATTATTATCTTTCCCTGTTTCTTATGCTGTCCTATCTACTTTTCTCTGACCGGATCGTCCGTTCCCGTTTCGGGATCAATGTAGCCGCGATTAACGAAAATGAAAACGTGGCCCGGATGATGGGGGTGAATGTAGATCGTTACAAAGTGTTTTACTACGTAATGCCTTCTATTTTAACCGGAATTGTCGGCTGGTTCATCGTTCACACCTTTCGCACCTTCGCCGGCGTAACTTATCTACCCCTGGAATTTATGACTAAAATTCTGATCATTGTCATTGTCGGAGGAAGGGCTTTTCTCTATGGGGCCATTCCCGGTGCTTATCTGATTTCAATTGTCGAAGATTCCCTGCGGGGGCTCGGTCCCGTGAACTATTTTATGTTTCCTTTGATTCTGATCGCCCTTATCGTCTTTTTGCCACGGGGAGAAGGTCTTTGGGGACTTTATCATAAAAGGCGCCCCCGTGATTATTTCCCAAAATTGCATGTAAGGAGAGACTAGTCCAGTGCTGGAGATAACAACGGTATCTAAAAAATTCGGCGGTCTTGCCGCTGTGAGTGACGTCAGTTTTTCCGTTAAAGAAGGAGAAGTGGTTGGTTTGATCGGTCCCAATGGTGCCGGAAAGACAACCATGTTAAATCTGATCTGCGGTATTTACAAATCAGACACCGGTTCGATCAGTTTTGACGGAACGGACATAACTAAAATGGACAGTGCGAAAATATGTAAACTGGGTATATCAAGGACCTATCAGATACCCCAGCCCTTCGAATCCATGACCGCCTTAGCCGGTGTTCTGGTCGGGGTCCTCAACGGTAAAAACCGTCCCAACATGAGCCTTCCCGATGCCGCCCTGGAAGCTTCCTACTATCTCGAATTCGTGGGGTTGTTTGCCAAGCGCGATACACTGGCGCGTGACCTGAATCTCTACGAATTGCGGATGCTGGAACTGGCTCGGGCTCTGGCGACTACGCCGAAACTCCTTTTGCTCGATGAAGTTATGGCCGGTCTCAATCCGACGGAGGCATCGTTGGCGCTGGATATGATCTGGAGCGCCCAGGATCAGTTCGCCATCAGTATTCTTTGGATTGAACACGTGATGAAGATTATTATGAATGCAACCCAAAGGGTTGTTGTGCTGCAATATGGCAAAAAGATCGCCGAGGGTCCACCCAAGGAAGTGACCTCGGATCCCAAAATAATTGAGGCCTATCTAGGAGCTCGCTATGCTCAACATTAATGATCTGAGTGCCGCCTACGGCGTGATTCCTGTCCTTCACGGTGTGAATCTAGAAGTTCACCAGGGAGAAATTGTTGCCCTGCTGGGGGGTAACGGAGCCGGAAAAACAACGGTGCTCAACAATATCTCTGCGGTAATGCCCATCAAAACGGGAAGTATTTCCTTTATGGGTACCGAAATAAAAAACCTGTCTTCCGACAAGATTGTCCAGCTCGGCATATCTCAGATTCCCGAAGGAAGAAAAATATTCACTTATCTGACCGTGAAAGAAAACCTGCTCATGGGAGCCTGTACGCCGCGAGCGTGGAAACAGCGGAAGAAAACGCTGGATAAGGTATGCGCTTTATTTCCCATCCTGAAGGAACGCTCCAGCCAAAGGGCCAGTCTGATGAGCGGGGGAGAACAGCAAATGCTCGTGATTGCCCGGGGATTAATGGCCCAGCCCAAGCTCCTCATGATCGATGAGCCGTCACTGGGTCTCAGCCCGCTCATTATGTCTCAGATCTATAACGTCATCAGAACATTTCCTGCTGATGGAATTACCGTGCTCCTGTCGGAGCAAAATGCGCTTTATGCCCTGGAAATAGCCGACCGGGGCTATGTATTGCAGGACGGTCACATTGTGTTGGAAGGAACGAACGATTTTCTCTTAAACAACGAACTGGTGAAGAAAGCTTATATAGGAATGTAAAGATGACAGAAGACTATTTTGGTTTTACCAACAAGCTTTTTGCCCCGCAGGATACCGATAAAAAGGCGGAAGCGCTCAAGGGCCTCCGTGTGCTGGATCTGTCTCACATGATTTTCGGCCCGACGGCGGCGAAATTCCTGGCGCAGTACGGCGCTGAAGTCATTAAAGTGGAGGTTCCCAATCAGGGCGACTACTGGCGGGGTGGTACTTACTGGGGCAAGTATTGGAAGCACTCCAACCCCCTGTGGCATTTCATCAATCAGAGCAAATATTTTGTTGCTATTGATGTCAAGAAACCCAAGGGTAAGGATCTGATTCTGAAACTTGCGGAAAAAGCTGATATCGTCATTGAAAATTTCACCTCCGGGACTGTGGAAGCATGGGGCATCGGCTACTCTCAGATCAGTAAAATTAATCCTAAAGTTATTTATGCCAGCCTGAGCACTTACGGACAATATGGACCGAAGCGGTATAATCCCGGCTGGGACTTGCTGGCCCAGGGCGCCAGCGGCGTCCTGTCGGTAACCGGTCATCCGGATACTGATAAATATTTCAAGGTTCCTGATTTTTTCGGTGATTTTTTTCCGGGGTATTACGCGGCCATGCTGATTCTTATCGCCCTTAACTACCGGGAGCGTTCCGGTGAGGGGCAGTATCTCGATGGATGTCAGGCGGAAATACTGATGAGAGCATTGTCCCATTTTACGTATTCTGATGCCACCGGAAATGATCTCGGACGCACCGGCAATTCGGACCCCTCTATGTCCCCCTCGGGAATATTTAAGACGCTCGACGGGAAATTTCTTGCCCTGGCCATTGCCACGGACAAGCAATTTCAATCTTTCTGCAAAGCCCTGGGTCGCGAAGACCTCGCCCGTGACGAAAAATATAATAAAGCTTTCCGAAGGCTCCGGCCGGAACATGCCCTGACCTTAAATAAAGTTGTTGAGGAATGGGTGAAAACGAAAGAGGCCGCTGCAGTAATCGAATTGGCCCGTAAGCACCGCTTTGCCGCGGCCGAAGTAATGGATGATGTGCAGATCTGCAATGATGAATGGCGGCAGGAAAGGGGAAGTGTTATTCCCTTTGAAGACGATATGTATAAAAAGCTGGTCATTGAAGGACCGATCGCCATGCTCAGCAAGACACCGGGCCGGACGAAATGGCTTACCCGGCCACTGGGCTACCATAACCGCTATGTCTTGAAAAAAATCATGGGGCTGACTGAAGACCAGATTAAAGAATTGGAAAAGGAAAGAGTTGTGGGTAACTGGGATTATCGGGTCGGCCAGAGGCCCCCGATTTATCATAACCTGGCCAAGGACAAGATTTTTAATTACGAAGGAGGTGAGGACCATTAAAGAGCGCGTTTATTCCAGATACTTGCAGAAGACAAGTTCATCCGGGCCATTGTCCGAATGGAGCCAGCTTCTATCGAAAATGATGACCTCCGAAGGAAAACCGGAAGCCCTCGATGACATGATGGTCCTCGACTTAAGTTATGCCAATTTTTCCGGCAATATTACAGCGAGTTTTTTTGCCGAATCCGGAGCCGAGGTGATTAAGATCGAACCGCCGGAAGGAGATCCGTCGCGAATCATCAGCCCTTACGGTGCCAATGTAAAGGATGTGGGTATTCCCTATCTGATGGAGAGCCGGAACAAGCGCCACGTGGTCCTGGATCTGAGCAAACCAGAAGACAGAGAAAACCTCAAAATTCTCGCGACCCGGGCCGACGTTTTGATTGAAACCTTTGCCCCCGGCGAAATGGATGACTGGGGAATCGGCTACCGGCAATTGCGGGAACTCAATCCCGGCCTGATATATATTGCCATTACTCCCTACGGGCATTACACGGCCAAGGGCAAAGAGATGGCCGGCATGCCGTGGACTGACCTGACTTCTCAGGCCGAGTCGGGTCTGGCTGCTTTGATCGGCGATCTTCCGAACACTCCGGAACCTTATAACTGGCCGACACGTGCCGGGTTTTATGCCGCCGGATATACATCCGCTGTCGGAGCGGCCTGCGGAGGCCTTGTGGCTTCTTTCTTCAAGCGCCGGACCGGTGAAGGACAGATGGTTGATATCGCTTCCGCCGATGCTTACGCTTCCTGTGTCGGGTTCCCTCCGACAATAGGCTATGTATGGAAGAAACCGCGGTTTCGCTACGGGACTCTCGATTATGGCCTTTGCCCCTACGGGTTTTTCAAATGCAAAGACAGCTATGTGGCGATTGCCTGCTTCCGTGATCAGGACTTCCGGGCGGCTATGAGAATCCTGGGGAAATGGAAGCTGGAGGGAGAATGGAAAACGCTCCTTGACCGAATTACGGATGACATTGATAAAGTCAAGGAATTAAATAATGAAGTTGAGGATGCTGTCGGCAAGTATACTTACGATGAGATTAATGAAAAATTTTCTTCCTTCAGCGTAAAATCCGCCCGCTCCAAGTGGCGCGGGGGAGGGCTTCCGGTAACAACAAAAATGTTAACACCCAAAGAAGTTCTTCAGGAAAAACACTGGCAGGTGCGAGGCTCTTTTGCTAAAGTTGAACATCCAACTTACGGAATCGTCACTCTACCTGTAACCGGCAAGTTGTCGAAAACCCCTTTAAGAGTCAAATGGCTTTCCGCCGAAATTGGCGAAGACAATGAATATATTTTTAAAAAATACGGATTAGTCAAGAACACACCCGGAGAGAGTCATGGCTGAAAAAAGCAAGGTTAAAAGCAGAAAAGACAGGATCATGGAAGCCGCCCTGCGTATATTTGCAGAGAAAGGGTTTCAGGATACCACCATTGCGGAGATAAGCAAAAAGGCCGGTGTTTCCGAGGCCACCGTATATGAGAATTTCGGCACTAAGGAAGATCTTCTTTTTTCCATCCCCGAAAAGGTAACAGTCGAAACCATCGCCGAGTTCGAACGGGTTCTTCCCTATATCAGAGGAACAGAAGCACGGATCAGGGCTGTATTATGCAGCTACTACCGACTCTATAGCGAAAATCCCGACTATTCTGCTCTGGTGCTGCTGCAACTTATGCCCAACAAGCGGTTCCGTCAGACGCCTGCCCATGCAACGATCCGCAGATCTGCCCATATTCTTCTGGATTGCATCCGGGATGGTATTAAGGACGGCACCTTCAAAAAGAATGTGGATCCATATCTTCTGCGTTCCATGTTCCTGGGGACCATTGAGCATATGTTCATCCAGTGGCATCTCAAGGGGTTATCAAAGAAAGAGCCGATTATGGATTTCCTGGATCCTTTGATGGAGGCTATATTGGATGGAATTAGAATGAAAAGCCAGGAATCAGGTCTGGTTCTGAGGTTGAATATCGATGATGCGAGGCTTCTGAATCAAATGGTGCAGTCAAAAGAAGAAATGGATAAAAGAGAATACGGGGCTTCCCGAAAGAGCGCAAAGCAGGACAAACACTTGAGCAAAAAAAAGGAGTAATGCCATGAGGACAAAAGAACAGTACATTGCAGGACTGCGGAAGATGCGGCGAAATCTCTATCACGACGGAGAGAAGATCGACCGTGATGATGAACTTCAGCAACCTGTCCTGAACGTGATGGGTATAACATTCGATGCCGTCAATGATCCGGAGTTGAAAGATTTGTGCACAGCCACCTCGCATTTAACCGGCGAAACCATCAACCGCTTCTGTCATGTGCATCAAAGTACGGACGATCTTCACAAGAAGCAGGACATGACCCGGGCACTGTGCCGTAAGGCGGGGATGTGTATCCAGCGCTGCATGGGCACCGATGCTCTTAACGCCGTCAACTCCGTTTCCTTCGAAGCGGACAAGGTGAACAGCGGGAATACCTCCTATCATAAAAACTTCCTGAAATGGCTCGAACGATTTCAGAGAGAAGACCTCGTCGGAAGCTGCGCCCAGACCGACATCAAAGGTGAACGCCTGAAGCGGCCCATCCAGCAGACTGATCCCGACATGTACGTTCGGGTCGTGGAGAAAAAAAGCGATGGAATCGTTGTCCGGGGCTGTAAATTGCACATTTCCGAGGCATCAATTTCCGATGAGATCCTTGTTGTTCCCACCCGCGCCCTGGGCTCCGATGAGAAGGACTATGCAGTGGCCTTTGCCGTTCCCTCCGATTACGAAGGAGTCAAGCAGGTCGTTACCATCCACAGTCAGCATAAGCGCAAAAACATCCAGCGCGGCATCGACATCGGCTACGCCGACTCCTATATCATTTTTGAGGACTGCTTCGTCCCCTGGGAACGGGTATTCCTTTGCGGCGAAAACGATCACGGCGGCCTGTGCGCCCTGCTGTTCGCGCTGTTCCATCGCCACAGCTATTCAGGATGCAAGCCCGCCATCGGGGACGTTCTTCTTGGCCTGGCGGCATTGGCAGCGGAATACAACGGCATCGAGAAAACGCCCCACGTCAAGGAAATGCTGGCGGAGATCATCAAAGTATCAGAACTGGGCTATGCCGCGGGTTTCACAGCCTCCAGCATGGGCAAACCGGAAGTCATTATTCCCGGTATGGGCAGTTGCCCCTACGGACCGGGCAGCTATATTCCCAACTCCATTTACTGCAATGTGGGACGCTGCCTGACGGGAGAAGCGGTTTTCCACGAGCAGGAGCTTCTGTGCCGGATCGCCGGCGGACTCCCGGCTACATTCCCCTATGAAGGAGATCTGTCCCATCCCGAACTGAAGGCGGTGCTGGAAAAATACCTTAACCGTAATCCCAAGGTTCCCGTGGAAGACCAGATTAAATTCTGGATGACTCTGGGCGACTATACCATCGGCACTCTTGCCGGTGTTATGAACTACGGAAACTACCATGGCGGCGGATCTCCCATCATGGAGCAGATCGCCATTACGTCCCAGTATGACATTAAGTCGAGGAAAAAGCTGATCAAGACTCTTGCCGGTATCAAGAGCTGAACAGCCAATTGAAAGGAGGCATCAATGGAGTACCAGTACATATTGTTTCAGGTGGAGAAGGGAATAGCCACCATCACACTGAATCGACCGAAAGAAATGAACTGCATCAATTTCGAGATGGTTGAGGAAATCGCCGCCGCTGTTGACTGCTGCGAAAAGGATGAACAGATCCGGGCAGTAGTTATTACCGGAGCAAGTCAGATGTTTTCGGCCGGAGACGATATCAAGATGATGGAATTGGCAAAGACTCTTTCGGCAACGGAAGTAACCCAAACAATCGATAATAAGGCATATCCCGTAGTTGTTAAACGTCTCATGGCCTTACCCAAGCCCGTCATCGCCTGTGTCAACGGTATTTGCTTCGGTGCGGGCGGAGAGCTGGCCCTGGCCTGCGATTATGTCATTGCCTCCGATCAGGCATCTTTCGGCCAATTATACATCAACCTTGGACTCATCGGGAATACCTACCTTCTGCCCAAGGCTGTCGGAATGCGCAAAGCACTCGAACTCGTCTGGACAGGTAAAATTATCAATGCCGCAGAAGCGCTGCGCCTCGGTATGATCAACAAAGTTGTTCCGGCGGCATCCCTGGAAGAAGAAACGGCGAAGCTGGCCGGCCGCATGGCCCAGGGACCAACGCTTGCCTACGGTTATGCCAAGAAGGTGCTCCACGGTAGCCTGAATATAGGAGCCGAAGAGGCCTTCAAGCTGATGACAGAGGCACAGGGGACGCTTATGAAGACAAAGGATCATCAGGAAAGAGTTCAAGCCTTTACCCAACGGAGGAAACCCGCCTTTACCGGCGCCTGAAATAATTTTCATAAGGAGACAGATTGTGAAATCGGAAGATATTCGACGGATCCTGATTATTGGCAGCGGCACGATGGGCCGGCAGATTGCCATGCAGTTTGCCCTTTATGGCTGTGATGTCGTCATCTATGACATTATGGAAGGGATGCTGGAGAATGCCAGAGAAAATTTCGGGAAATTAGCCCGGCGCATGGCTGCCCATCAGGGCATCTCTGCCGAGCAGGCTTTATCCGCAGTGCAAAGAATTACCACGACAACCATTCCCGAAGAAGCGGCGCACAGCATCGATCTGGTCAGTGAATCGGTTCCCGAAGACCCCGTTCTGAAAGGGAAGGTATTAGCCCTCTTTCACAGTCTCTGCCCGCCCCGAACAATTTTTACCACGAACACTTCCACTCTGCTGCCTTCCACCTTCGCCGAAGCCACCGGGAGACCGGATAAATTTCTCGCCCTCCACTTCCACGATCTCCGCGTGAACACTGTTGTGGATGTCATGCCCCATGCCGGAACCGATCAGGAGGTCATTACCATCATCCAGAGTTTTGTGCAGCGGATGGGCCTGATCGGCATTCTCATAAAAAATGAAAGCAGCGGCTATGTCTTCAACGCCATGCTGCGGGCTTTTCTCGAGTCAGCGCAAACTCTTGCCGCCAATAACATCTCATCAATTGAAGATATAGACAGGTCCTGGATGGGTGTCATGCATACGCCGATGGGTCCCTTCGGCATTATGGACAGCATCGGCATCGATACAATGTGGAAGGGCACGGCTTACTGGGCAAAACAAACCGGCGACGCGCAATTGCAGAAAAATGCCGGCTTTCTGAAACAGTTTGTCGATCGCGGGGAACTGGGACTGAAGACACACAAGGGTTTCTACCTGTATCCAAATCCCGCGTTTGCTCAACCGGGCTTTATTGCCGGTCAGGGGAAGACAGGGTAAAAGGGAAAAAAGAATAATCGTCCGGACGCCGCTCTCATAGCGGCGTTTGTCTTTATTTAGTCCCGCCGCTGCGGGACGAGTGTTAATTCTTCGCGGCCTGTCGCGGGGTGGTTGATTTAATCTTCTTTTTTCAACGCTTAAGAAGTCCCCGGAAAACATGATGATCCTTTTTTCGACTTTTATAGCGTCATCATTATCAGGGAAGGCAAAATATCCCTTTTAATCAATGATATATGAAGGAAATTCTTCCGTTATTAAATCAGAAAAAAATTCCCCCGAAAAATGAAAATATCTTGACAATATTGAAACAGTAATATAGTTCAGACAATGTGATTGACTAATCAGTCACACGCTGCAATAAGTATAAACATTCTATTACGAGGAGGATGACCATGATTAGCGCAGAACTCAGCAAAAGAGAGATAATTATGAATGCGTCCATTAAAGTGTTTGCCGCCAAAGGCTACCACTCCTGCCGAACGCTGGACATCTCTAAAGAGGCGGGTGTTGCGTATGGTTCTCTTTATCAGTATTTTAAGAGCAAGGACGATATTCTATCGTCCATCTATCGGGACAACTGGAATTTTCTGCTGCAGCGAATGGATTTATTAAATCAAACCGAAAAGTCTCCGGCAATCAGGATTATTAAAATTTTCGATTTTATATTTAGGAATTACGAGCAAAATCCCGATTTGATAAAAGTCATGATTATGGAAGTTCCCAAGCTGAATCAATTTTACGGTAAGGAACACCAGGAATTATATTTTCGCTTTTTCAGCGGATTAGCGGAAATAATTGCGGAAGGTCAAAAAAAAGATCTCCTCAGCAAGGACATATCGCCGATTATAGCGGCCTTTGTAATTTACGGCGCCGCGGATAATACAATCCGCCAGTATGTTTACAACACTGATTTTGAGAGCATGCACTTTCCTTTGGAAGAGGCGAAAAATCAGATTATCAATTATTTCATTCCCGGTTATTTAATAAAAAAAACAGGTAAATAAAAAATATGCAAAGTGCAGCATTTTGAGAATGAAGGGAGAATAAAATGGGGCAGAACTTCTTTAAACGTGATGACAGGGATGTACAATTTGTCCTGAAAGAACAATTGAATGTTGCTCAGCTGCTGGAGTGCGATGCTTACAAGGATTTTACAACTGAAGATTTCGACATGATTCTTAGTCAGGCGATGAAAATCGCCGCCAACGATGTGGCGCCTACTTTTCAGGATGGCGACAGGGAAGGCTGCCATTTTGAAAAAGGCAAAGTGACGGTGCCGAAGAGTTTTCATCAGGCCTGGAAGGTGTACAAGGAAGGCAGCTGGTTCGGGCTGGGGCTGAATCCTGAATATGGCGGGCAGGGCGCCCCCGTCCTGATTACCGAAGTGGCGATGGAATTCTTTCAGTCGGCCAATTTCCCCTTTATGTGCTTTACGGGAATGGGGCCGGGCAACGGCGGCATGATCGAAAATTATGGCACTCAGAAGCTCAAGGATCTCTTTGTTCAGAAAATGTATGATGGGACCTGGGGCGGCGGAATGTGTCTGACGGAACCGGCGGTCGGTTCGGATGCTCATATGGTCTCCGCAAAGGCGATTCCCGATGGAGAATATTACAGGATTTCGGGGACGAAAATATTTATTACCTCCGGTGAGCACGATCTGACGGAAAATATCATCCATCTGGTTATTGCCCGCATTGAAGGCGCCCCCCCGGGTGCGAAGGGGGTTTCACTTTTTGTCGTTCCCAAAATCCGGGTGAACGATGACGGCTCGCTGGGTGAACCCAATGATGTTGCTTGCATCGGCATTGAGCATAAGATGGGTCTCAACGGTTCGGCAACCTGTGCGATGAACTTCGGGGAGAATGGAAACTGCCGGGGGTACCTGGTTGGCGAACCCGGGATGGGATTGGCATATATGTTCCAGATGGTCAATCTGGCTAGAATGGCCGTCGGTCTGGAATCGGTCGCATTTGCATCGAATATTTATGCCAACTGCCTGGCATATGCCAAGGAGCGCATCCAGGGAACTCCTTATGGCACTAAAGACGGCAGAAGGGTGCGCATCGTCGAGCATACCGATATTCGCAGAATGCTGATGAACATTAAAGCGCTGGCTGAGGGTATGCGCGCACTGGTTTACAAGGCTTATTTGATGGAAGACTTCTCCAAAGCCCACTCCGATCCCGAGGAGAGAAAAAAGGCGCACGAAAGGCTGGAATTGTTTACTCCTCTGGTCAAGGCCTACTGCTCGGACCGGATTTATGAAATAGGCCGGGACGGCATTCAGATTCTGGGCGGATACGGCTTCACCAAAGAATATCCGATTGAACAGTATGCCCGCGATTGCAAGATCCTGTCCATCTGGGACGGCACAAATTACGTCCAGGCCGTCGATCTGATCGGCCGCAAGCTGAAAATGAGTGGCGGCAGGGCTTTCCAGGGCTGGGTCGATGAAGTAACGGAATTCATCGCTAGTACCGGCCAGGCAAATGATACGCTGAAGGAAGAAATGGCCTTGCTGAGCGAAGCCCTGCAGGCGGTCTTGGGCGTTGTTGCCAAGTATGATGCCTACAAGAAGGAGGGACGGATTGACCTGGTCCCCTTGACGGCAACCAGGTTCCTGGATTGCGTTGCGGAGGTTGCGGTTGCCCATCTGCTGCTGGAGCAGGCGGTCATCGCCCAGCGCAAACTTGCCTCCCCGGCGAACGAGGGAGATAAATCGTTCTATGAAGGCAAACTGGAAACGGTTCGTTACTATGTCAAAAATTTCCTCCCGCAGGTTTTCGGCAGGGTGCGGATCATCTCTCTGGAAGATACATCCGCGGTTCTTATAAAAGAAGAGAGTCTCTAAGGGCATTGCTGAAAGCTAGTATTTAGAGGAATACACACTGAAGAACCAGCGGGATGAAAATGTTGTTTTCTATGCAAAAAGAGCCCTGGCGGGTAGAAAACCGAATAAATGATTTTTCTGCAGGAGAAAAATCCTTGTATCTGAACAGATACCGAAGATCGCTGCGCAGTGATGGATCTGTGGGCGCATGTTTGCGCAATGGCTCTGCCGGTCTATTTTCTCCGGTGGGGGTGGGAGATTGTCTCTACCTGGATTTTAACGGCGGATTTTTTGCCGTCGCCGACGGTTCTGACCGCAATACTTCAGCATCGCGTGAATTCATGGGAATGTTTGCGCGGATGCTGACGAATAAATTATTTCTGTCTGCCCGCAAAGTCTATGCCGTTCAAGAAATTGCTCCTCTCAGGGAAAAAATAATCGAGGAAGCCGAAAAACTTCTCGTCGAGTTTTCCTTTCGTGACAGCTGCACATTCACGGGTGTTTTGCTCCTGAAAACAACCGAAAAAATTGTCGCTGTTGTTTTGCATATGGGCGACAGCATTTTGATTTCCTGCAATCGGCGCCTGAAAACGGCACGTCAATGCACAAAAAGTGATTTTTGGATGGTAGGGCGATCACAGCATTTTTCCCAGGTTGAGGAACTGCCCCTCGATAGCGACACCTGTCTTTTACTGGCAACGGACGGAATTAGAGATATTCCGATTCAGCCGTGGAGCTCTCCTGAAGAATTAATTCTGGAGCTTTTCAGCAGGTACAGTCCTGAGGAGGTTGCTGATGAACTTCTAGGAGTGAGCAAAAACAGTTCCCACGGCTATGATGATTTGGCGATAATCTCCATAGATCCTTATGCCATATCCGATAGCTCCGGCCGCTTTATTATCGGCGGCACTTCAGGAAACGAGGAAAGAAACTTTCAAAAAGAAAAAAGCGGAGGCCTCTATCAGGATCAGTATATATTGCAGAAACCTGAGGGAAAAAACGATTTTATTAGTATTTTATAATCTTAATATTTTTAGGAGAGGGAAAAAACATGTACGAAGAATATTTTAGCGAATCTCATCAGATGCTGCGCGAGAGTCTCAGAAAATTCATTGCCCGGGAAATTACCCCTTTCGTTGATACCTGGGAGGAAGAAGGAACTTTCCCCCGGGAACTCTATAAAAAAGCTGGTGACGCCGGTTTTCTCGGAATCGGTTCTCCGGAGGAATATGGCGGGACGCCCGGTGATATCTTTCATACTGTCGCTTATACCGAAGAAGTAATGCGCTGCGGCTCGGTCGGATTGTCCTCCAGTCTTGGATGCAGCGCTATTGCCGTTCCCCCGATTCTTGCTCTGGGAACGGAGGAACAGAAGATGAAATATGTTCCGCCGGTTCTGGCCGGTGATCAGCTTGCAGTTCTGGGAATAACCGAACCCAGCGGCGGTTCCGATGTGGCCAGCCTGCTGACCAAAGCTGTCCGCAAGGGAGATAAATATATTGTTAACGGATCGAAGACATTTATTACCAGCGGTACGCGTGCCGACTATGTGACTACCGCGGTGCGGACCGGAGGGCCGGGACATGCCGGCATCAGTCTGCTGATCATTGAAAAAGGTACGCCCGGATTTACCGTGTCCAAAAAAATCGACAAAATGGGCTGGCTGGCTTCCGACACGGCCGAGCTTTCCTTCGACGATTGTGAAGTGCCGGTAAAAAATCTCATCGGTGAAGAGAATCGAGGTTTTTACGGGATCATGCTGAATTTTCAGAAGGAGCGTTTGTATCTTGCCGTTCAGGGCTATGCCGTCGCCGAGTATGCCCTGGAATTGGCCGTTAAATATGC
This sequence comes from Deltaproteobacteria bacterium HGW-Deltaproteobacteria-12, assembly GCA_002840565.1. Taxonomy (GTDB): domain Bacteria; phylum Desulfobacterota; class Syntrophia; order Syntrophales; family Smithellaceae; genus MVRV01. The sequence continues at coordinate 84,302 of PHBK01000008.1, forward strand.
CAAAGAGCGTGTTGCCTTCGGGAAGCCGATTGTGGCTTTTCAGGTTACCCGCCATAAGCTGGCGGAGATGGCTACTCTTGTGGAAGCGGCCAAACAGTTCACCTACCGGGTAGCGGCAATGATCGGCACCGGTCAAAACGCCTACAAGGATGTCTGCATGGCGAAGAATTTTGCCACTAAAGCTTGTGACCGGGTGGTCTATGATGCCGTTCAGATTCACGGCGGATACGGATATTGCAAGGAATATATGGTGGAGCGTCTTTATCGGGATTCGCGCCTGTTTTCGATCGGCGGCGGAACCTATGAAATAATGAATGAAGTCATCAGCAAGCAATTGGGATTATAAATGGAAATGGATTTGCACATCCATACAAACCGCTACTCGGGCTGCAGCAATCTCGATCCTCTGGCGGCAATAGCTAAGGCTGCCAAGGTTGGTCTGGCCGGCATAGTTTTAACGGAGCACAGCATCTGCTGGAAAGAGGACGACCTTGAGGAACTAAGGCAACAGAGCAAGGTAAAAAACGTACTGGTTTTAACCGGCCAGGAAGTCGCCTGCTATTCACCGCTGGGCAGATTCCAGGGGGAGTTTCTGGTCTATGGCTATCCGGAAAGCCTGGGCTCCAATAAATCCGTGGAAACGGTTTTGGAGATGGTTCATGCTGTAGATGGAATTGTTGTCGCCGCTCATCCTTTTAAAATGGCCGATAACGGAGACGGATTCTACGGAAGCGGTTTTACAGTTGCCGATTATAAACTGGATGGGCTGGAAATTGAACATCCGGATTATGACGAGCAGGGAAGAATATACGCTTTAGAATATATGAAGAAAATGAAAGTTGCCGGTATCGGTTGCTCTGATGCTCATGATTTGAGGTCGATCGGCAAATGCCGGACCAGGTTTACAGAAACGGTGGCAGATATTAAAGATTTGTGCAGAGAAATAAGAATGTGCCGGGTGCAGGCGCGGAATTACGCAAAAGCGGGTAAAAAAATATAAATCGAGTCTATTTTTTATTAAGGAGGCATAAGGACATGGACGTAAAAAATGTAACAGTGTTGGGAGCGGGCACCATGGGACGCGGCATTGCACAGGCGTCCGCCATGGCGGGTTGTAGTGTGGTACTATACGATATAAAGCAGGAGTTTGTAGATGGCGGTATTGCCGGTATCAGTAAAATTCTCGGCAAGAGCGTGGAAAAAGGGAAAAGAACTCAGGAAGAAGTTGACGGCATAATGGGCCGGATAAAAAAATCCATTGATCTGGCGGAAGCGGTCAAGGATGCCGATTTTGTAGTTGAAGCCGTTCCGGAAAATCTTGATTTAAAGAAGAAGGTATTTGCCGATCTGGACAAACTTTGCAAGCCGGCAGCTATTTTAGCTTCCAATACGTCCGTGCTTCCCGTAACCGCTATCGCCTCAGCCACCCAGCGGCCGAGCAAGGTCATCGGAACACATTTCTTCAACCCCGCCGCCGTGATGAAGCTGGTCGAAGTTATCACACCGATCGGTGTGGCGGAAGAAACCGTCCAGATCACCATGGACTTTTGCAAGAAGATCGGCAAGGTTCCCGTCAAATGCAAGGACACGCCCGGCTTCATCGTCAACGCTCTGCTCGGTTCTTTTTATCAGATTGCCGCGCAGATGGTTATGGACGGAGTGGCAACAGCCGAAGATATCGACACGGCTATGAAACTGGGAGCGAATCATCCCATGGGACCATGCGAGCTGGCCGATTTCGGCGGATTCGATATCATTGCGAACGGTTCGGATGAAATGTTCAAATACACATCGGGAAAATCGGGCCAACTCTGCCTGCTTTACCGGAAAATGATCGAAGCGGGACGCCTGGGACGGAAAAACGGCAAGGGCTTTTACGATTATCTGCCGGACGGAACTAAGAAACCGTTTAAGCTGTTTTAATTCTGCAGCAATCCTCGTTAGAGCCGGAGGTATGGTATTTCAACCATTACTAAAATAATTAAGAGGTGAACATATGTCTGAAAAAAATGAAGTATATATTGTAGACGGTATGCGTACCGCAATTGGACGGATGGGAGGGGCTTTATCTCCGTTTCGTCCCGAGGAACTGGCCGCATTTGCTCTCAAGGGCCTGCTGGATAAGACGAAGATAGATCCGGCAATAGTTGACGATATTTTCATCGGCCATGCCTGCACTAATCACGCAGCGGTCAACATTGCCCGCTGGGCCACACTGAAAGCCGGTTTCCCGGTAAGCGTCCCGGCTCAGACCGTGGAGAGACAGTGCGGGTCAGCCCTGCAGACGGTCAACAGCGCCGCCCTTTCCATTCTTGCCGGCGTCAATGAAGTATGCATTGCCGGTGGTTGTGAGAGCTGGAGCAATGCTCCCCATATGATGGAGCGGCAGAAAAATCCCTTTTCGCTGATGCCGAATGCCTGGGTTGTCCGGACAACCGGTCCTACCCCCGAAACCGATGTGACGATGGGAATCATTGCGGAAGGCATGGCGGAGAAGTGGGGCATCTCCCGGGAGGAACAGGACGCTTTCGGATTGCGCAGTCAGACTCTGGCGATCCGGGCGATTGAGGCCGGCTATTTCAAAGAGGAGATCGTACCGGTAACCATACCTCAGAAGAAGGGCGACCCGATTATTTTTGATCGGGATGAGCATCCCCGGGCGACCACCCTGGAAAAAATGGCGGCACTGAAGCCGGCCTTTAAAAAGGGAGGAACGGTTACCGCCGGAAACTCTTCCGGAATGAACGACGGCGGCGTAGCTATACTGCTCATGTCCGGAAAGAAATGTAAGGAACTCAACCTGAAGCCAATGGGACGTTTTGTGTCCTGCGCGCTGGCGGGAGTGGAACCGAAGTATATGGGTATCGGTCCGGCTTATGCTACACCCAAAGCTTTGAAGAGTGCAGGACTCACACTGGCCGATATGGATGCGATCGAATGCAACGAGGCCTTTGCCTCTCAGACCCTGTCGGTTATGAAAGAGCTGGCGAACCAGGGACATAAGGTGGATCCGGATAAATGGAATCCCAACGGCGGCGCCATTGCCTTTGGTCATCCGAATGGGATGAGCGGCGGCAGATTAACGTTAGGTCTGCTTCATCAGTTGAGAAGAACCGGCGGTAGATATGGTCTGGTAACTATTTGCATTGGCGGCGGTCAGGGGATCGCTACGATATTTGAACGGGTATAAAGATCCGGCTGGTTTTTTTATCCGGTCATCATGGAAGGAGGAGTTATGGCAGACAGGGTGGCAATAGTGGGCGTAGCGCAGACAAAGTTTGTGCCGAAACGTGTCGACGCTAATTATGCCGAATTAGCTTACGAGGTGATCAGCAAGGTTCTTGGAGATGCTAAGCTGGATCTCGGCAAGGATATAGATAACAAAGTCAGTTGCTCGCACGATATCTGGGATGGGCAGACTATTTCGAATATCGGGATCACGGATGTGATCGGGGGGCATCTGGGCAATGAAGAAAAAGTGGCCATGGACGGATCGACGGCCGTCTATTATGGAGCGATCGGCATTCTTTCCGGAGAATATGACTGTACACTTCTGCTGGCTCATACGAAAATGTCCCAGACGAACCGCAATATTGTTAACAACGTGGCTTTTGAGCCGATTTATACCAGGGGTCTCGGTTTGGATTTCACATCGGCCGGTGCAATGCAGGCCGAACGTTACATGTATAAGTACGGGATTACCAGAGAGCAGGTGGCCAAGGTTGTCGTAAAGAACTTATCGAATGCCAAGCTCAATCCCAATGCCCATAACGGCGGAGATTATACGGTGGCGGACGTGCTTTCTTCTCCTGTGCTGGCTTCTCCTCTGCACTCGTTGGATGTGGCCCCCGATACGGACGGGGCTGTAGCGATGGTTCTCGCCTCCGAGAAGCGGGCGCGGCAAATAACGGATAAACCTGTCTGGATCAAGGGATTCGGGACCTGCTATGATGCCCATTATCCGGGCGACCGGGATCTGGCGGACTGCCTGTCGCTGCAGAGAGCGGCCGCTGCTGCCTATAAGATGGCCGGAATCAAGAAACCCCGGAAGGAGATTGACTTCGTCGAGCTGGGAGAGGATTTTTCCTACCAGGAACTTCTGTGGCTGGAAGGATTAGGTCTTTGCGGCCGTGGTGAAGCCGGGCGCATGATCGATTCAGGAGTAACGGGCCGGAAAGGCAAAATGCCGGTTAATCCGTCCGGAGGTCTTCTGGGCGGAGTGCCCGCGAATGTTGCGGGGATGAACAGGGTGGCGGAAGCGGTTTTGCAATTGAGAGGGGAAGCGGCCGGATATCAGGTGAAGAATCCAAAGATTGCCCTGGCGCAGGGCCACACAGGTTTTTGTGGACAGCACCATTGCGTGATCGTCCTCGGAACTGAGTAAGGGAGGCAGATAATGAAAAGAAACGTAGCAATTATTGGCGGAGGGCAGACCTATCACGCCGCCCGCAGGCATGATGTCGATCAGGGAGAAATGGTCAACGAAGCGGTCCGGCGGGCGCTTGCCGACGCCAACATGACCATGGATGAGATTGACGCGGTGTTTCTGGGGAATATGGAGTTTTTTGAAGGTGTTCATTTGACCGATTGCTGGCTGGTCAACAGCACCGGCGCCTACGGCAAACCGGGAGTGAAGGTAACTACAGGCGGCACAGTCGGCGCCACAACCACCTGTGTGGGAGCCCACCATGTGGCGAGCGGCCTTTTTGACAGGGTATTGTGTATCGGGTTTGAAAAACAGGAAGAGGGTGACACCAATGCCATCCTCAGCGGAGTTGCCCATCCGTTATGGGGACGCAACCTGGCGGGAGGAGCGATCGGCTATTTTGCGATGATGGCTTCCGCCTACATGTCCTTATGGAAGGGGGCGACACCGGAGCACTCGGCGATGGTAGCCGTCAAGGCCAGGCAGAATGCCCGGAAAAACGAATATGCGCATCTGAAGCTGGACATTACCGTTAAGGACGTTCTGGAGTCGCGGGTGCTGACTGATCCGATCCGGATGCTGGAGATGTGCCCGGCTTCCAACGGCGCCTGCGCGATGATCCTGGCCGAAGAAAAGACAGCCAAAAAACGCAGCAAGAAACCGGTCTGGATCAGGGCGATGGATACGGCCCATAATGAGCAATTCGTTTTAGACTGGAGGGACGTCCAGCAAACGAGACCAATTTTTTCCCGGGTGAGTGCGGCGCGCTTATACAAGAAACTGGGTGTCACGAAGCCGGCCGAGTATTTCGACGTTTTTGAAGTTTATGAGCCGGTGACCTGGGCAGAGATTCTCTGGTATGAGGATCTGGGTCTCTGTGCCCCGGGAGAAGGTTTCAGAATGATTGAAAAGGGGATGACGGATATCGAAGGACCAATACCGGTTAATCCGTCCGGCGGTGTTTTGTCCACAAACTGCATCGGGGCATCCGCAATGTTGCGAGTTTGGGAAGCGGCGCTGCAGATTCGCGGCGATGCCGGAGAACACCAGGTTCCCAAGGACGTGAGGCGGGCAATGACAACTGCCTACGGCGGGACCAACTGGACGGTCACGATGGGCCTGTCCAAAACCCTGGATGATTGAGGAGGAAAAAATGATAAAAAAAACGGATGAAAACATATCTCTGCCGATGGTGGTTGATGTTCCCTACGAGTTCGCCGCAGGTCGGTATTTGACCCACGCCTTAACGGAGTTACGGGACGAAGGGAAGTTGCTGGCGGTGAAGTGCCCGCAATGCCAACGCATCCAGTTGCCTCCGCGAATCGTCTGCGCTGAATGCCATGTCGTAAACGAGGAATGGGTTGAAATGCCCATGGAAGGAGCCCTGAAGGCTTTTACAATTAATTATCTGCCCATGACCGATCCGACGACCGGAAAAGTCAAAGAGCCGCCTTGCATTCTGGGGGATATGCGCTTTGACGGCACAAATATCGGGTTGGATTTTCCGGTTAATATTGAGCCGGATATGAACAAGCTCTGGGTCGGCATGCGCTGCCGGGTCGTCATGAAGCCCGATGGTCAGAGAACCGGCGATCTGAGCGACATCATGTATTTAGAGCCTCTTCCGGGACAGACGAAACCCGGAACGAAAACATAAGGAGGAGGAAATGGAAGAAAAAATATATCCCCCGTTAGAAGTCAAACAGCGGATAAAGGCGAACAGCCGTTATTATACCGGCAAGATGGGCAGCCTTTTTTATGTGAATCTCCGGGACGAAAAGACCCTGATCGGGTCCTATTGCCCGAAATGCAAAAAAGTTTTCTGGCCGCCGCGTTCCACCTGCGGAATATGTTTTGCGGAACTGACCGAGATTGTCGAGATCGGTCCCTACGGAACGGTGGAGACTTTTACAACCGTGATGTATTCCGAGCCGATGCATCCCCGCAAAGCGCCCTTCGTCTATGCTGTGATCAAACTGGACGGAGCGGATACGGGCATGACGCATTTTATTGATGAGGCGGATTTTGGAGCGGTCCATATCGGCATGAGGGTAAAACCGGTTTTTGCCGAAGCCAGACAGGGAAATATGCTGGACATCAAATATTTTAAACCTATTTAACTGTAAAGTGACCCCTCTGGGGGTGCTTTTAACAGATAGAGAAGGGAGCTTGCAATTATGGAAGAAAAAGCAAAGAGGTGTCATCTGGCCTCATTTAACGGGATACCGGGCGCCGAGAGGAATCCGGCCAATTATCAGCGCCGCGATGACGGCAGTCATATCTATAAAAACAGCGACTACTATGAATGGTGGTATGTGGACTGTTCCTTTGAAAACGGCTACCACATGGTTGTTACCTTTCATTACATGAACATGTTTCTCAAACCCATCATACCATCCATTCAACTGATGATTTACAAACCGGATGGAACCCAGGTTGCCCGTTATGCCCTGATTAAACCGGAAGAAAATTATGCCGGCGCCGACTGGTGCGATGTGCGGATGGGGGACAGTTGGCTGAAGGACATGGGCGACGGCGTCTACGAAATGTACATCATGATCAACAAGATCGGCGCCAGGCTCACCCTGAAGAATGTTGTTCCCGGATGGAAATTGGGCACGGGATTCAATTACAAGGATGAAGAAACGAGCAGGGTGGCAGGTTGGGTTGTACCGGTTCCTTATGCGGAAGTGCAGGGCGAACTTTTTCTCAAGGATGAAAAAATAGCCGTGCAGGGCGCCGCTTACCATGATCATAACTGGGGTAATTTCCCGATGCATGAAGTCTGCTCCAAGTGGTACTGGGGGCGGGTCCATAACGGAGACTATTGCCTGGATTACGGCTGGGTGTTTCCCCGTGATCCCGCAGGGCCGATGTTCGCGCCGCTGCTGATTGCCAGGGGTCGTGAAATTGTTCTCTCGACGAACATTATGCATACGGAACTCAGTGATTTCGTCAAAGACGCTAACACAGGGCAGGAATACGCCAGGGGTCTGCTGCTGACCACGGATAATCTTGGTGTGAAACTGAAGCTGGCCATTAATACGACGCGGCTGGTGGAAACAATGAAACTTCCCCAGTCCGTAGAATGGGATCAATTCTATTTCCGCTTTTTAGCCGACTATACGATGGATGTGGAGATTGACGGGAAAAAAGACCAGGTCAAGGGTGAGCTGCTCCACGAATATATGGTGCTGTGAAGATAACAATTAGGAAGGTGCTTTTATGTCGGAAGATAAAAAATATGATGCGATAGTCATCGGAGCCGGCGTCGGCGGCCTGGCTGTGGCAACTTTGCTGGCCAAAGAAGGATGGAAAGTTCTGGTTATAGAACAGCAGGACAGGCCGGGAGGGCGGGCAATTTCCATGTCCGGATCGGAGATCAGCGACAAGGGGCTGGAGTGGTATAAGAAAATGCTTGCCTCTCAATACACTTACATAGCCAATTCCCAGCCGGATATGGAGACTGTAATAAACAGGCGGATGCTGGACGGATACACCCTGGACATAGGCTATCACGCCATCAGTGCCAACGGTGCCGGCTACATGCTTGATTTCGAAGATCTGATCGATGGCCTGCCGGATGTAAAAAAACACGGCGCGTTCTACGGCAACTATTTTCAAGGAAAGCTCTATCATGATGTGGCGGGAACAAAGATTGATCCAGAACTGAAGCGCATCGGCAAGGAGACGGGAATTCGCTTTCTCTCCTACTATTCTGATGCTTATGGCCTGTCCGATGAAGATATTGCCAAAATGGAAAAAGTTTCTTTCAAAAAATGGGCGGATGATAAGGGCATTTCGAAAAATGACATCCTTTTTAATCATCTGCACTGCGTGAGTACTTTGTTTTCGACGATTAACGATCCCAATGACATTTCCATGGGCGATATTTTCCACTACTTCAAACATGCTTTCGGTCCGAAACTTATGCGGGGAGTTCTGGGGTATGTCGGCGGTTTCGTGGAAAACGGCACAGGGGAATGGTCCCGGTCCGTCGTTCGCAAAATGCAGGGCTACGGCGGAGAGATTCTTTACAACGCCAAAGTGAAAAATATTCTGGTGGAAGGGAGTCGTGTTGCAGGAGTCCGCGTGGAGACTTCGGAAGGCGAAAAGCATTACGCGGCGGCCAAAGTGATCAGCAACGTTCCGGCACAGTTCACCTTCCAACTGATTGACCCGAAATATTTTCCGGCCGACTGGGTCCGGAAAACGGAAAATATGTATGGATACGGCAGTTATGCTCCCTACATGGGGCTAAACAAACTGGTCATGCCCGAAGAGGAGGCTAAAATGGGCCTGAAGAACACCTGTCTGGTGCCGAAGTCCGAGGGTTTTGACTATGACGTATATATCTGCTGGAATATTCAGTCTGCGGTTGACCCATCTGTGGCTCCCCCGGGCAAGCACCTTTATACGGCTTATATTCCGCTTAATGAAAATGAAGCACGCAACAAAGTGCTGGTGAATAAGGTTGTCCAAAGACTGCCGGAATTTATGGAAGAGCTTTATCCCGGGTTCAAGGAAAGCATCGACTGGAAACTGGATCTGGTATGCTGGAAGCTCGAAGGTGTGGCCAAGAGTATTTCTCAGGCAGGCTCACAAAAGGTTCCGGTGAAATCACAGTATGTGGAAGGTCTGTATTTTGCCGGAGACACTGCCAAAGGTTACGGCGTAGCGATGGATTGCGCCATTGTATCCGGGATGATTTGTGCCAGTGAGATAACGGGAAAAGATTTCGTTAAATAAGGGGGAAAGCACCTGATGCTAAAGGCCATTTCCCCGGGGAATAAAGAAAGGAATATAACATGAATGCCAATGATGTAGTTATTGTAAGTGCTGTGAGGACGCCCTTCGGTAAATTCGACGGCGTCCTGAAAACAACGCGGAGTTTCGACATTGCCATTCCGGTGTTGAAGGAAGTAGCAGGCAGAATCAAGCTGGATCCGAAAGACGTGGATGAGGTTTACTACGGGACGTGTATACCCGCGGAATATGCCATTTTAACCAATGTGCCTGCACGCCAGATTACACTTGGGGCGGGATTTCCGGAGGAGAACATATCACTGACAATAGATCGGGCCTGCTGTTCATCCATGACCGCGCTACGCCTGGGCTACCGGGCCATCAAGTCCGGTGATGCCGAAGTTGTTATCGCCTCGGGCGCGGAAAACATGGGCAATGTTCCCCTGATTGCGAGTGCCGAAAAAGTGCGGTGGGGCAGCCGTTTGGGGCCGGTGGCAATGGAAGACGTGCTGTTTGAGCTGGGTTACGGACGCCGTGGCTTTGCGCCGGTGGCCACCGATGCCGGTCATGTTTCTTTGGAATACGGCGTTTCCCGGGAGAAGCAGGACGAGTGGGCGCTCAAAAGCCATGAAAAGTGGTTTCAGGCTTATAAGGAAGGCAAATTCAAAATCGGCGAAGAACTGATGAAACTCGAAATCTCCCAGAAAAAGGGAGATCCGATCGTCATGGACAAGGATGAATCGCCCCGGGCCAATTTATCGCCGGAAAAAATGGCGTCGCTGAAGCCGGTTTATGGCAGCCCCACAGTAACCGCGGCCAATGCACCCGGCATGAATTCCGGCGCTTCGGCCATTGTTATTATGAGCCGGAGGAAGGCGGAGAGCATGGGACTGAAAGTTCTCGCGACTATAGAAGCATGTCAGGCCGCCGCCGGCACGCCAAAATACATGGCCTGCGTTCCGGCCCAGGCTATTGATAAAATGCTGGCCAAGGCCGGGCTAAGCATCGACAATATAGATCTGGTCGAAATCAACGAGGCCTTTGCGGCCGTGACGCTGGTATCACTCAAGATGCTGGCCAAAGATGATCCTAAGAAGTGGCAGGCGCTTCAGGATAAGACAAATGTCAATGGCGGGGCTATTGCCATCGGCCACCCCGTGGGAGCAAGTGGCGCGCGAATCACCATGACCATGATGTATGAGCTGATGAGAAGAGGCGGCGGTACGGGAGTGGCGGCGATCTGCGGCGGATTATCCCAGGGCGAAGCCATTATGATCAAAGTATAAAAAGGAGATAAATTATGTCGGACTGGTTGAAAGAGGTAGAACCGTTGACCCTGAAAGGTCAGATCGCGGTTCCATATACCTGGTGGGTAGGCGAGACAGGGAGCAGATTTTTGATCTCTTTACGGGATGATCAGAAGATCCTCGGCGTAAAATGCAGCAAATGCGGGACTGTTTATGTTCCGCCGCGGAAGAACTGCGGCCGGTGCTTCGTGGATATCAACGAATGGGTGGACGTTGCCGATGAAGGCGTAATTGAGGCTTATACGATAGTGCATTATTCCAACCCCGTCCAGCCGGTCAAAGCACCGTTTGCTTATGCCCTGATCAAACTAGACGGCGCCGATGTGGGCTTTCTGCACCTGATTAAAGATAATCTCGATAAGCTAAAGAACGGCCTCAGAGTGAAGGCGAAGTTTAAAGCGGAGCGCAGTGGGCATATCCTGGATATCGACTCCTTCCAGCTCAGCGACGCGAAAGGAGGCAAATAACTATGGATAAAGCAGCAATAGTAGGAGTAGCGCAGACTAAATACGAAAAAAGGAAGAAAGAACAGATCTTCGCCGACATGGTCTTTGACGTAACCCGGGAGGCCCTCGATGATGCCGGTCTAACCATTAAAGATATCGATAATGTTGTTACCGTCTCCAACGACTTTTATGACGGCCGGACCATCTCCGGGATGGCCGTCGGTGACGCCTGCGGCGCCGAGGACAAAAACGTCTCCACCGTTTCCGGCGATGGCTCCTTCGGCGCTTTTTACGGGCTCATGCGCGTTCTTTCCGGCTACAAGGCCGCCATTGTTGTCGCCCACTACAAGGGAAGTGAAGGCAACGTTAACATTACCACCAACGGCATGTTCGACCCGATTTTCCATCGTCATCTCGGTTTGGACGCCATTTCATCGGCTGCTCTGCAGGCCAATGCCTATATGACCAGATACGGCATCAGCGAAGAAGACGTAGCCAAGGTATCCGTGAAGAACCACGGCAATGCCAAAAACAATCCTTATGCCCAGCTGCCCCTGGAGATTACGGTGGCTGATGTCATGAAGTCGAGGAAAATAGCCGAACCGTTAAAGCTTCTCGATTGCTGTCCCAACAGCGACGGAGCTGCGGCTATTATCATCGTCAACGAGGAAATGGCCGGAAAATGCAAAAAGAAGCCGGTCTGGATCAAGGGCGTTTCGCACTGCTGCGAGGACTATTTCCTGGGAGACCGCGACCTGGCGAACCCGGTCGCCCTTGCGGCGGCCGCCAAGCGGGCTTATGCCATGGCCGGGATTGGCAATCCGGCGGAAGAAATCAGCGTGGCCGAAATATTGGAACCGTTCAGCTATATGGAACCACTGTGGCTGGAAGGATTGGGAATTTGCCAACCCGGAGAGGGCGGCAAACTGATTGATCAAGGGATCACCGTCATGGGCGGCAAACTTCCGGTAAACCCGTCCGGCGGAGCATTGTCGGCAAATCCTATATTGGTGGCCGGTCTGGCCCGTCTGATCGAGGCATCGCTCCAGGTACGCGGCGAGGCCGGATCAAGACAGGTGAAAAAAGTCAACAACGCACTCGCGCACGGTTTCAACGGCCCCTGCGGCCAGAGCCACTGTGTGTGGATCGTCAGCGGAAACAAGTGAGAGGTGACAAATGGGAAGAAGAGTAGCAATAGTAGGAACAGGACAGACCTATCATAAAAGTCACCGTCCGGATGTAACATCCCGGGAGATGATTTATGAAGCAGTGACGCGGGCTTTGGCCGACGCCGAACTGACCATTAAGGATATTGACGCCATTGTGATAGGCAACATGGACCATTTCGAGTCCATTAACTATGTAGATGCATACAGCGTCGAGGGCTCCGGCGCATTTATGAAACCGATCATGAAAGTTTCGACCGGCGGCACCACCGGCGCAACCGTGGCCATTGCCGCCTATTACCATGTGGCCTCCGGCATCTTCGACAAAGTATTGGCCATCGGTTTCGAGAAAAACTCCGAGTCGGATACAACGGGTGCGATTCTAACCTGCTCCGATCCCATCTGGGACAGGTATTCATATTCGGGCGCCATTCCCAGCCTCGCCACCGAGGCGTCTGCTTACATGGAGCAGTACGGGGCGACACAGGAAGATGCAGCCCTGGTCGCCGAGCGGGACCGCGGCAATGCGATGAACAACCCTTACGCTCATTTAAGAAAACCACTGACCGTTGCCGAAATCATGGCGTCGCCCATGCTGGCCTACCCCATCAAACTGGGGGACGTCTGTCCGCGGACGGACGGCGCCTGTGCCGTAGTTTTAGCGGCCGACGGCATTGCCCAGAAGATCGCGAAAAAACCGGCCTGGTTCAAAGCGGCGGCGGTGAGACATACCTACACCTGGTTTGGGGATTCCACCAACTATACGGAAGGGCTTGTTTCCATGCAGCGCGCGTCCAAGGATGCTTACAATCAGGCGGGAATCACCAAGCCGGTGGAACAGTTGGATGTTGCTGAATTATATCTTCCATACACTTTTGCCGGCCTCAAGTGGATCGAGGATCTCGGATTTTGCGGTAAGGGTGAAGCGCCGAAGTTTGTAGGCGAAAGAAACACGCACATGGGCGGAAAGATTCCCATCAACCCGTCCGGCGGCGTTATTTCCACCAACTGCATCGGCGCCACGGCACTGCTGCGGGTTGCGGAGGCGGCCATCCAGGTTATGGGCAAGGGCGACCAAAGGCAGGTGCCGGACGTCAAAAACGCTTTGGCCACGGGATTCGGCGGCTGCTTCTGGTCGGATGTTGTAATATTAAGTTCGGAAAGACCATAGGAGGAACTATGTCAGCAGATAACAAACAAGGAGAACTTCTCCAGGAAACCTTTACCCACGCGATGCCTTATGAGTGGTCTATAGGTCTTTACGGCAGCAAGTTCTTTCAGGAAATAAAAGAAAAGGGGCGGTTTGCCGCCGCCAAGTGCAGCAGTTGCGGCAAGGTTTATATACCGCCGCGCCGCGTCTGCGGCCCCTGTTTTCAGGAGATTACCGAGATCGTGAGCCTTCCGCCTACTGGAGTCATCACGGCATTTTCGATCGTGAACTATCCGTTTATTGATCCGGCGACCGGCGCCCAGAGGCCCATTCCCTATACATACGGTTATATTCACATTGACGGCGCCGACAACATATTTTCGCATTTTATCGGGGAGACGGACTTAAGCAAAATCAGCGTCGGGATGAGAGTCCGGGCGGTCTTTAAAGAAAAAAGCGAAATGGCCGGCAATATCCAGGATATCAAATATTTTGAAATTGTCCGGTAAGACAGGTTGGAAGAGATTATGAAAAGTACATATGACGTTGTTGTAGTGGGTGCGGGAGTCGGCGGCCTGGCTGTGGCCAGTCTGTCGGCCAAGGCCGGATTGCGAACGCTGCTGGTGGAGCAATGCGATCGCGTTGGCGGAAGGGCTATCAGTATTCGGGGCGAAGAGATTATTGCCAACGGGGCCGGGTGGTATAAGAAACTGATCGGGAAGCAATACAGCTGGCTGCCTTACAGCCAACCCGGGCTGGACGAGATTATTTCCCGGAAGATGCTGCAATGGTACACCCTTGATGTTGGTTATCACGGTGTTGCCTTGAATGGGGATGGTTATTTCCGGGATCTTGACGATGTGCTGGGTACGGGTGTTCCCATGGTGGGAAATGAGAACGGCACCTATATCGGCGATGAATTTTATATGGACGTAAACGGCACCAGGTTTGATGAGCGTCTCAAGAAGATGATTATGGAACAAGGCATACCGATGCACAAGTTTTATCTGGGCGCGGCAAAAATGAAGGAAGAGGATTACGACGCCCTGGAAAAGGTTTCGGTTTCTCAATGGTGCAAAGAGAACGGCCTTTATGAAAACAAAACAGTTTTCGGAATGATTCACGCCGTTTCCACCCTCATTACCACCATCAATGATCCCGACGACATTTCCATCGGGGATATTTTCCGTTATATGGGAACGGTCATCAATCCCCGGTTCAAGGCCGGTAAGGCCAAATTCGGTTCGGGTTTTACAGTAGGGGGCATCATGCGCTGGAGCCAGGCCGTGGCCAACCGGTTTATTGATCTGGGCGGCGACCTGCTCCTCAATACGCATGTGGAAAAAATAATTATTGAGGACGGCAAAGCCACCGGTGTCGTCCTGAAGGAAGAATCGGGAGCACCAAGACAGGTTCAGGCCACAAAGATTGTCAGCAACATTCCCGTTCAGGACAGCTTTAAATACATGAATAAAGGGGAATTCCCGCAGGAATGGGCCGATCGGACGGAAAGGCTTTATGGATACGGCTCTATTGCGCCTTATTTCGGATTGAATAAACTGGTTATGCCGGAGCGGGAATGGAATATCGGTGTAAAAGATACTCTGGTTATACCGAAGGAAGAAGGTTTTGAATACAATATTTATATGTGCTGGAATATCCAGTCGCAGACTGATCCGTCCTGCGCGCCCGGAGGAAAGCACCTGATGACGGCTTATGCCCCGGTTACGGAAAAGGAAGCCAGGGACAAAGACCTCATGGTCAAGGCCTGCAAGCTGATTATTGATTATCTGGAGCGCCGCTATCCGGGTTTCCGGAAGAGCATTGATTGGGCTATGTTTCCGACGGCGTGGAAACTGGAAGGTGTGGCCAAGTCCAAAACACAGGCCGGAACACTCAAGGCACCCATTGAGGCGCCTGCTGTTGCGGGGCTTTATTTTGCCGGAGATACAGCTAAAGGTTACGGCGTTGCTATGGATTGTGCTGTGGCGGCAGGACTAATCTGCGCATCACGCATCACGGGAAAAGACTACGGGGTATCATAACAATAAATGCCTGACAGGAATTGCAAACCCTGTCGCAATTTCAGCCTTTGAGAAAAGGGAGGGGAAAGCATGATCAAAAAACTATGTGTAATCGGAGCGGGAACAATGGGTGCGGGTATTGCCCAGGTGGCGATAGAGAAGGGTATTGAGACAACATTGCGGGACGTGGACGATCAGTTTGTCCAGCGCGGCCTGAAGACAATCGGAACATTTATCGGCAAGAAGCTGGAGAAAGGGAAACTGAACCAGGCAGAGCACGATGCGATACTCGGACGGCTCAAAGGGAGCACGGATGCCCTGGAGGCAGCCGCCGGAGCGGAAATGGTAATTGAAGCCGTTTTTGAGAATATGGCCCTGAAGCAGAAGATATTTGCGGAACTGGACGGCATTTGTCCGAAGGAGACCGTTTTGGCATCCAACACCTCCACCTTAAGCATTTCCCGGATTGCCTCCGTGACCAGGAACCCGGAGCGGGTAGTCGGGACCCATTTTTTCAGCCCCGTGCCGGTAATGCGTCTGGTGGAAGTCATTAAGGGGGACAAGACCGCGCCCTCAGTTGTCGAGGCGGCGCTGGAATTCTGCAAGGAGATCGGCAAGACCGCCATTCTGGCGAAGGATGTTCCGGGTTTTATCGTCAACCGTTTTTTGTGCCTTCTTTACAATGAAGCAGCCGACCAGATATACAAGGGATACGCGACAGCCCAGGATATAGATAACGGTCTGAAACTGGGATCAAACCATCCGATGGGTCCGGTGGAGATCATGGATATGGCCGGCGTTGATGTCTGCAACAATGCGCTCAAGGCTCTATATGAAATGACGGGGGAAGAGCGCTATAAGCCCTCGCCGTTATTCGAACAGATGATCAAGGAAAACCGTCTGGGACGGAAGACGGGAAGAGGTTTCTACGAATATAAATAAACCCCTCTAGCGGAAGAACAATAAAATAAGCGCCCGATTTTCCGGGTAGATATGGAGAGTAATAATGGATTTTATTTTGAATGAAGATCAAACCATGTTGCGGGACATGGTGCGCAGAGTTGCCGCGGAGAAGTTTGCCCCGATAGCCGCAGAGATTGATGAGAAGGAGATATTTCCCGCGGAATCAGTGAAAGTTTTGGCGGAGAACGGACTTCTGGGTGTTCAGATACCGGAAGAATACGGCGGCGCCGGCGCCGGCATGCTGGCCATGGTCTTGGTCGTCGAAGAGATAGCCAGAGTATGTGCCTCCACATCGGTTATATTGACTACGCAGGCCCTGGCCAGCGACCCGCTGCTTCTGGCGGGCACAGAAGCACAGAAGAAGAACTACCTTTACCGTCTGGCTTCCGGAGCATGCCTGGGCGCCTGCGGCATCACGGAACCCGGGGCAGGTTCCGACGTGACGGGGATGAAAACAACCGCGCGGAAGGTCGATGGCGGGTACGTGATCGACGGCGCCAAAATCTTCATTACGAACGGCGGTGAAGCGGAGATTGTCACGGTTCTGGCATATACGGACAAAGAGAAGAGAAACAAGGGCATCAGCATGTTCATCCTGGAGAAGAGTGATGTGGGCTTTACCGTGGGGAAGAAAGAACACAAGCTGGGCATTCACGGTTCGGACACGCGAGAACTGGTGTTCGATAATGTGTTTGTAAAAGAGAATCGCCTGCTTGGTCCCGAAGGAACGGGTTTCAAGACCCTCATGACCACCTTCAACTATACCCGCCCCGCCGTGGGAGGCCAGGCCTTGGGTATTGCGCAGGGCGCCCTGGATGCATCCATCAAGTACGCCAAGGAAAGGGTGCAGTTCGGGAAAAGCTTATCCTCTTTTCAAGGGATGCAGTGGATGCTGGCGGAGATGGCCCTGCAGGTGGAAGCTGCGCGGTCGCTGGTTTACCGGGCGGCAGCGATGATTGACAGTGAACCGGAATCGCCCGACCTGCCGCGGATTGCTTCCATGGCGAAGTGGTATGCATCCGATGCGGCCATGAAGGTGACAACAGATGCCGTCCAGATTTTCGGCGGTTACGGCTATGTTCGGGAATACCCTGTGGAACGGATGATGCGGGATGCCAAAATCACGCAGATCTACGAAGGGACCAATCAGATCCAGCGCACCATTGTTGCCGGTCAGATACTCAGATAGCGGTTGACATTAGCGATAAAAGAAAAAGCGAAGGCAATTTCGTCAAGGCTGAACCGGAGCGGATAGAGAAGATTATCATAATTTTTAAAGGCGGAGCATGAGAAAATCGGCGGAAGGAATAATTCACAGAAAAATTGCGGCCTGCGGGCACCCGATCTATCCGGGATATGTCGTCCGGGGAAGCCGCAAAACAATAATGATTGAAGCAGGGTTAAACATTCTTGGACCGACATATTATCGGAGTATCAAAAATATTCTGGGCGAGGGTTCACCGCTTAATTATCTGCTTGTTACCCATGGACATTATGACCATCTGGGCGCCGTAACCTATCTAAAGAAAAGAATGCCGGACATTCAGCTGCTGGGCAATAAGTCATTGGCGCAGCTTATGCAGAAAGAAAAGGTTCTCCAGACGATGAATTTCTTAAGCCAGCAGACGGGGCTTTGTTTTGCTGATATTGTGGCAGAACTGACAGCTGCTGACGATATCAGCATTGCGCCGGTTGAATTTGCCCGGGAGTTGCAGGAAGGCGATACCATCAGTCTCGGCGATATGCATTGTGTGGTTTACGAGACGCCCGGGCATACGAAGGATCATCTGTCTTTTTTCATTCCCGAAGAAGGTATTTTGTTTTCGGGAGAAGCGTTCGGTAATCCCATCATCGAGAAAGAAAACGAAGTCAAAGTCGAATTTGCGTCATCTTATACCGACTATATGAAGTCCATGGAGAAACTGATGGTGTTATTGCCGGAGGTAAAGATCCTCGCTCTGTCCCATCTTTACTATTATACGAATGATGATGTGCCGAGGTTTGCGGAGATGGCTCTGAGAGACAGCATGCATTACAGGGACCTGATCGACAGTTACCTGGATTCCGCTCATGGTGATATTGACTCAGCGGCGGAAACTATAGTCAGAGTAGAATATGATGAAAAGAAAGCCGTTAACCAGGAAAGAAATGCTTACATAACAAATCTACAAGCTCAGGTTAAAGCTGTGGCAGCTTTGCGGGCTTGAGAAAATTTAATTGAGGTGATGTTACATGGGAAGGAAAGTAATTATTACATGTGCCCTTGTCGGATCGGCGACAAGAAAAAATCAGAACCCTAATACCCCCTATAGCCCGAAGGAATTAGCTGAAGCGGCGCATCTGGCCTACAAGGCCGGAGCAGCGATGGTCCACGTTCATTCCATCGAGGATGACGGGACAAATTCTACAAGGAAGGAAAGAATAAAGGAAAGTCATGACGCCGTCAAAGCCAGAACTCCGGAACTGATCGTGAATATGACCTCGGCTCTGGGCATGGGTGCTACTCCGGAGCAGCGCCTGGCGCAATTGGAGTACGTGAAGCCGGAAATGTCTTCCCTTAATATGGCAACGATGAATTTTGCCGGCGTTAATAGAAAGACAGGCGAAGTTTTGGTGGACTACACCTTTGAAAATCCACTCAACATGGTTGCCGATTTTGCCAGAGCGATGAAGAACATCGGCACGAAGCCGGAGTTGGAATGTTATGCCACCGGCGGAATTGATAATTATCATTTTCTGGCCGGGTCCGGCAACTTTACCGATCCCGTTAATTTTAATTTCGTATTTGGTGTGTGCGGCGGTGCTGCATTCCGGCCGTCCGGATTTTTAGCAATGGCTGACGCCATCCCCCGGAATGCAAATTTTTCGGCTTGCGGTGTCGGAAACGAAGAATGGCCGGTGATCACGCAGTCGATTCTTTGCGGCGGCCATGTCCGGGTTGGTCTGGAAGACAATATTCGCATGCCGAACGGCGAGCTGGCCAAAGGCAATTACGAACTTGTCGAACACGCTGTCCGGATCGTGGAAGCTCTGGGTTGTGAACCGGCAACGCCCGATGAGGCCCGAAAAATATTCGGTACGATAAAAAGATAATTATTTTTTTAATCTGATAATTTGCCGGAAGCAGGCAGGGGAAATTGAATCTCTCCGATTCTTTCCCCTGCCTGTCTGAATTGCTCTGCCGTCGGCGGGGGAAAGGCCATTTTATTATGGTTCAGCAGGGTTCTTCCTGCTGGGAGCAGATGTTTTCCCATAATTTGCTTGATTTAATATTTGAATCAGGTAGAATTTAACACACAGTAATATAACCAAAACAGCTTGGAACCGCCGGTAAATCAGGCGGTAAACACAAAATAAATTTCAGCATTATATCACCGAGTAAGTTTAGTAAAGATTATAAAGAGCGGTTATAAAACAGGCAACACGTTTTTGGAGAGATAAATCCATGATGAGTTACCGACGCGATTTACAATCGACACAATTCTATCTATTCCTGCACCCGAAGTTTTCAAAAAGATACTCCTTACATAACCGTTGGAAAAACAGGTCTCGACTCTACTGGAATTAAAGGAAGGGAAAACAATATCAAGAAATATTGATGACATTCGGTATTTCAATATCTTTGAATTAAAAAATAACAGGTGGTGCGATAATGTATCAGGAGTACTTCAATGAAGATCACAGGATATTCAGGGATAGCGTCGGGCGTTTTGTAGAAAAGGAGATCAAACCGAACATCGAAGAGTGGGAGGAGCAAGAGCTGTTTCCGCTCGAGCTATACAAGAAGGCCGCCGATGCCGGCTTCCAGGGATTGGAATATCCGGAGGAATACGGCGGGACGCCGTGTGACAAGTTTATGATGATTGCCTATATCGAGGAGTTTGTCCGCAGCAGCGGTTCTACCGGACTCCTCAGCGGGCTTTCCAGTCATACCATTGCCATGCCGCCGGTGCTTAATCTGGGAACGGCGGAGCAGAAGCAGCGGTTTCTCGTTCCCGTACTGCGGGGGGAGAAGGTGGCGGCCCTGGGGATCACGGAGCCCAATGCCGGATCGGATGTCGCCAATATAAGGACCAGAGCGGTCCGCGACGGGGATGGCTATCGAGTGAATGGATCGAAGACGTTCATCACCAGCGGTACGCGGGCCAATTTCCTAACCACGGCAGTGCGCACGGGTGGCCCCGGGCACAAAGGGGTCAGCCTTCTGGTCATTGACTCGGCAACACCCGGTTTTACCGTCGCGAAAAAAATCAGCAAAATGGGCTGGCACAGTTCGGATACCGCTGAGTTGAGCTTTGAGGATTGCTCTGTTCCTGTTGAAAACCTGCTGGGGGCAGAGGGCGATGGTTTCCGGGGGATCATGATTAATTTTCAGAATGAGCGGCTTTCCCTTGCCGTTCAGGCCCATGCTACAGCTCAACTCGCCCTGGAAGAATCCATCAAATATGCCAAGACCAGGGAGGCTTTCGGAACAACCCTGTCGGGGTTCCAGGTAATCCGCCACAAACTGGTGGATATGGCGACTAAAGTGGAGGCATCCAAAGAGTTCAACTACCGGGTCGCCGCCAGGATGGAGGCGGGGATGGATGTCACCAAGGAAGTCTCCATGGCTAAGAACTTTGCCTGCGAGATCTGCGACAAGGTGGTTTTCGATGCGGTCCAGATTCATGGCGGGTATGGTTATGCCAGGGAGTATGTCGTTGAGCGTCTTTATCGCGATTCGCGGATTCTCAGCATTGGCGGCGGAACAACAGAGATCATGAAGGAGATTATCAGCAAAATAATGTGAAGCTGTTGGCAAA
The DNA here is from genome assembly GCA_002840565.1 of Deltaproteobacteria bacterium HGW-Deltaproteobacteria-12. GTDB lineage: Bacteria > Desulfobacterota > Syntrophia > Syntrophales > Smithellaceae > MVRV01. Next base: position 105,332 of record PHBK01000008.1, read on the forward strand.
AGAAAGGGGTAATGGTTTATGCTCTTGCAGCAGATTGTAAGCGGATTGGCCATGGGTTCCATTTATGCTTTGGTGGCGGTTGGTTTTGTTCTGATCTACAAATCCACGGAGGTGACCAATTTCGCCCAGGGCGAATTCATGATGGTTGGTGCTTTTATAGCTTTTACCTGCATCAATTTCTTTTCGATCCCCTTTCTTCCCGCTCTTGCGATCACCCTGATCTTCATGTTTTTTTTCGGAGTCGTGGTTGAGCGCATAGTTATCCGCCCTCTGGTGGGCGAGGAAGCCGTTGCTATTGTCCTGGCCACCATCGGCCTGGGCATTCTTGTGCGCAGTATAGCCGGCATGATCTGGGGCTACGATACTTACCAGTTCAAGAGTGGCATCACCGACTACCCTGTGCGACTTGGCGCTCTGTCGATTTCATCCGTTCACCTGTGGATCATCGGCATCACTCTGGCTCTGATCATAGTCCTCTATTTCTTCTTTAGTCGGACCAAAATGGGTATCTCCATGGAGGCGACATCACAAAATCAACTGGCGGCTTTTCTCATGGGCATCGGTGTCAATACGGTATTCTCGCGCATTTGGGCTATCAGCGCTGTGGTTGCGGCAGTGGGAGGTGTTTTGATAACCCCTATTCATTTCTTGAATTACAATATGGGGTTTATCGGTTTAAGGGCCTTTCCGGCGGCAGTGCTGGGAGGTTTCGGCAGCATCCCGGGCGCTATTTTAGGGGGCGTTATTATCGGAGTTTCAGAGTCCCTGGCCGGGGTATACCTGCCCAGAGGTTTTAAGGACGTCTTTGCCTGGATCATCCTCTTTGTCGTTTTGATGATCAGGCCTAAAGGCATATTCGGCATTCAGGAAAGAAAGAGGGTTTAAAAGATGCGCATCATCAAGCGGGAAAGCTATCTACAGGATATCCAGCTGTTTAAATTTAAAAGCACGATTTTCTGGTACATGCTTATTATTGCGATGTTTCTCCTGGCCCCTCTGATACTGAGCTCCTATTGGGTCTCACTGATGAATCTGATCGGCATATATGTAATTGTTGCCCTGGGATTAAACCTGCTGACCGGCTATACGGGACAGGTTTCTCTGGGGCATGCCGCCTTTTTCGCCATCGGCGCTTACACATCGGCCATCTTAACCGGGAAACTGGGGATAGCCTTTTGGATTGCCCTGCCGGCGGCTGGTTTGCTCGCTGCGGTAACGGGCATAATAATCGGCCTGCCGGCCCTGAGGCTAAAGGGTCTTTATCTGGCCATAGCCACAATGGGTTTCGCGTTTATTGTGGAAGAAATCATTGTGCAATGGGAGGGGCTGACCAATGGTGTTAACGGCCTGAACCTGGTTCGGCCTACCCTGGGTCCATTTAATTTTACGACTGATGAAAGTTATTATTACCTGATTTTTGCCACAGTTCTTCTGCTGATTATTCTGCTGAAAAATATTTTGCGCACGCCCACGGGAAGGGCTTTTGTGGCAATTCGCAGCAGCGAGGTGGCCGCGGAATCGATGGGAGTGAATCTTGCGGTATACAAGACAGCAGCCTTTGCCATCAGCGCGCTTTTCACCGGCATTGCCGGGTCGCTTTTTGCCCACCATATGCTTTTTATCGGCCCGGAAAATTTTGATTTTCTTGTCTCGATCAGTTTCCTGGTGATGATCCTCGTGGGGGGGCTGGGCTCGGTTCATGGTTCTGTCTTTGGCGCTATCTTCATAACTACACTCCCCGAACTCATTTCCTTAAGCAAAGGTTATCTGCCTGCTATTATCGGAGAGCAGGCAGGGCTGCGGGCTGCGGTTTACGGACTGATTCTGGTGCTGTTCATCCGTTTTGAGCCGCTTGGTATTTACGGCCGCTGGTGTAAAATAAAATTCTATTTTGAACATTTTCCGATCTACAAGAAGGATACCTTCCGGAGGGTCAGGAAATTTTACCGGACAGAAAGACATTAGAGAGGGAAATCAGGATATGGGAGAGACATTACTTAAAGCCGAGGGCATGTCTATCCGGTTTGGCGGAGTGAATGCCTTGCAGGACGTCAATATCGAC
>PHBK01000038.1 GCA_002840565.1 Deltaproteobacteria bacterium HGW-Deltaproteobacteria-12
TGCGTTTGCGCTTTTGCCTTTAGCCTTGGTCCTTTGTCCTTGCCCCATGTTCCTTTAACTTGTCACTATTTTCTTGTCCCCCGCTGGCGGGGGTGGCGCGAGGCGCCGGGGGTGGATTCTCGCTAAAGCGGGACGCTCCCTCCTTTGTAAAGGAGGGTTGGGGTGGATTCTCGCACTAGCGAAAGGCTCCCTCCTTTTGCAAAGGAGGGCTGGGGTGGATTTCTTTAAATCCCCCTCACCCCCTTTTTCAAAGGGGGAATTGAATGATTTTTATTTTTTACCTTGTTCTTTGTCCCTCGGTCCTTGTATCTTATTACCTTTCACCTTGTGTCTTTATCCTTTCACCTTTATCCTTGCTCCTTTATCCTTGTTCCTTGTCCCCTTTGATCCTGCTACTTTTATTGTCTTCGCCTTGATAACCTTTTTCGGGCAGAAGATGCTATGCCAATTAGACCTACAACCAGCAAGGCCAACGTTCCTGGCTCCGGAACGGTTTCAACTTGAAAATTAATAAGGCGAACAACATTGGAAGCGCGCCCGGTACCGTCAGAATTGAATGTTACAGTATGGGTCTTATTACTTGCTAGTCCGTCTCCTTGTTTGGCATCGTCTATGTATTTAACCGTGTATCCCGTAGGATTGCCCTGCTCGTCGGTCAAATCAATTATCTCCGAAACAAAAGCCATATGACCCCAATAAATATCGTTGCCATTTTCATCTTTTCCTTTGAATCTAACGGATATTTCGACATCTCCTTTATTTTTGAGGGTCTTCTTGGCTTCTTCGACATCTTTTGTCTGCTTGGTATTTATGCCCAGTTCTTTCTCTTTTACGTACTTATCCTTCCCTGCCTTTGTCATAGAAACCAGAGTGCCTGTGCCATCCTCCCCAAGGCTTGTTTTCATATGGTCAGAATCTTTCAGAACATCGTAAACATCCTGCACCGTACCGGGCACTGTAAGGCCATTTTGCGCTGCCATATACTTGAGCGAGCGCGCCACGGAACCAGGCGCACAACCATTTATTTCCTCATCAACTGCTGGAATGGCCGATTCCTCGCCGAAAATCTTACCGACGGTACTTTGTTTTTCTCCAGGCAGCGCTCCCACAAAATTTTGTGCCGGAAGCGGTATAACTCGCCCACTCGACCCGGAAGAACCGCCTTCTGTATCGGCTACACCACCAAATAGCACTTGCAGAGTCTGTATTCCAATAGGTGCATACGAAATGGCCGGCATAGAATTTACCGGGGTGGCACTGATCGCCAAGCCAAAACTCATAATAGCGTTACTTAATGACTCCAGGTTGATTGATCCGCGTACTATGCCAAGATCGAACGTAGTGGATTCAGCAAGTCGGCCATTCAACTCAGATGGATTGACAAACGCAATCGGTAAGTTCTGCACTGCCCAGTTTTGGCTGCTGCCCGGGATTTGAAGCTGCGTTGACACGTTAATAAAACCCTGATAGCCAACCCCTGGTACAAAGTTAAACATACCGGCATCGCCGCTGGTTAACTGTATATTAGCCACACCCCATTCAGAATTTTGTGCTGTGTATCCGCTAGTTTCGTCCAGCCAGTCCAGTTGATTAAAAGATACGTTTGCACCCCATGCAAACCCTGAAATACTTAGTAACATGGCTAAAGTAAAAAGCCCCACAAGACGTCTTAATACTGACTGCTTGTACATAATTCACCTCCAATGATGGCTAATTTATATCTGACAGCAAATCTTCAAAGGAGCACCCTTCGCTATATGCTTACAGATACAAATTGGTTCCCGCACAACAGGTTTTATGTTTACAATTAAACCCCAATGTCTCCATAATCATACTATTTAATTCACACTTTTGGATTTAAGACACTGCGAAGCGCGACAAAAATATGCTTAAGTACACACTGGGTGGGGCTGCCGACACTGAAGAAAACTCAAAAAATTAATAGCATTGCAGGGGGAATTTTCTGGGTAGATGCCATTGTATTGTAGGAAATACAGAATCCGACGTCTTATTCAAATTTGAAGATTCTGAGGAGCGTTACACTCGCCTGCATCGAAAACCCACACATTACAACCATCAGAAACGCTTTATGTGAGAATATATACCTCCCTTAACGTTCTTCATGTTTGTTGTTGAAATGATTTCTTATTCTGCATCCTTCAAAGGCATAACATTAAACAGCAATCATTGTGCCAATGTTTGAATACCCATGTATTTACAGATAATTATATTTTTTCAGATTGTTTTTTAATTTAATGTGTAAAGATATCCGACACTCTTTCGTGCACCCTGCAAAAGCGGAATGGATTCTTTAGCCCTTCACTCGTCACTATTTCCTTGCTCCTTGTGCCTGTCTCTTTTTCTCATAACTCGACACTATCCACTATCCACTCTTTTCTTGCTCCTTGCTCCTGTCTTCCTTTACTATTCACCATCCACTATTCACTGCTTTTTTATCCTTGGTCCTTGTGCCTTGAACCTTGATCCTTTTACCTGTCCCCCTTGGGAGGCGTTAGTCCGACAGGTAACCCCGGCGCATGCCTGGGAATGCCTCGAAAGGTGGCGCAACGCCGGGGGCGGATTCTCGCACTAGCGAGATGCTCCCTCCTTTGTAAAGGAGGGTTGGGGTGGATTTCTTTAAATCCCCCTGAATCCCCCTTTGCAAAGGGGGAATAAAAGGTCTTTCGCCCTTCACTATTCACTTCTGAGTAACTTCAAAAAAGTTACTCCCTGATAAACCGCCTCGCAGGGCATGAGTCGCTATTTACTCGTCACTATTTACTTTCGACCCCCGGGAGTGTCGCTATCCCCCAAGGGAGTAGCTGATACTTCTTTTTGTTCCATATTGCGCATCTTCTTTCATCTATCGGCCGCTACGACCTGCTCGAGGACCGTTTTAATGTAGTTATTGAGAGTCATTTTTTGATCCGCCGCATTAAGGACGAGACTTTGATGGAGATCCGGAGAAAGCCTTATATTGAATGATCCCTTGAACGGTTTCTCCGGTTCTTTCCCCTGTTTCGAACACATTTCGAGGTAATCATCGACAGCGTTCTGAAAATCCTTCTCCAGATCGGCAACGGTAGCACCTTCGAAACCGATCAGGGCGGAAGAAACACCTAAAACACGCCCGTGAAAAATCCTGTCCTCTGCATCAAAGGAGACGCTGCCCGTATAAGTCTTATATTTCATAATATTCTTCATAGTTTTACTCCAATTTGTACCAGAAAGTCCCTAATCAACTCGATTGAATATTTTGGCAGAACCTTTTGCGGGTGCGGTGCATGGATATGTAGACTGTACGCATCCCATTCGAACCTAACCCGCGAGCCCCGCCCTTCGCGTATATTAGCTCCAACTGAGATAAGCAGTGATTTTAAATCATCATACCGAAGGCCATTGCGCGTCGGCTTCTCAAAGATCAGAGCCAATGTTTTCTTCTGCCTAGTGTTCATCAATTACATCCTATCAAAACCTGAGATGAAGTGCAACTGATAAATAGTTACATAAAGATGGCGAAAATTCTCGAACATCTTGTGTTGAGTTCGTAGTTCACAAACATTCTTGCTTTTCCTATTGATGCTTCAATTGATCCTAAGCCAGTTGAAGGATGGTATCACAAAGTCTTTAATCTTGCTCCCTGCCCCCTTTCTTCCTTTACTATTCACTGTTTTACGGCCTAAACTCAAACACCGTTATTTCCGGCCTATTTAAAAATCGCACCGGCACGCGCGTGGTTCCTATCCCCCGGTTGACATACATCTTTGTCTTTCCCGTATCAAAAAGCCCGCTCATAAAAGATGACTTGTTGGCGGACTTTGACCTGTTGATAAGATAGGGGATGGCAATCTGCCCGCCGTGCGTATGGCCGACTAAAAGGAGATTAACACCCGCCGCTATCGCCTCACGGAAATTTTCCGGATCATGCGCCAGTAAGATGACCGGCACTCCCGGCGGAATCTCACGAAAAGCAAATCGATTAGCACGTTTATTCTGTGAGTCATCAAAACCGGCGAGATGAAGAATTTTATTATTAGGCAAAGCCACCATCCTGCTCTGGTTAGCTATGATATCAATGCCGGCCGTTCTAAATTTCTGCACAATTTCCGGCTTATAAAGAGGACGATCATAATTACCCGCAACGCCATAAATGCCCGTCGTGGTTTTAAAGCTCCGAATCAATTCAGTGAGTGCCTTGATCTCGTCATCCAGTTCCCACTTCTGCTTGTCGCTGAAAAAGTCGCCGGTGATGAAAAGGAGATCCGGCTTCAAGGCATTGACTTGCGCGATCAGATCTTTCTCCCGATAGCCTATGCCGCCTTGCAGATGAATATCGGAAATCTGCACTACCCTGATGCCTTCCATCACTTGCGCCAACTCCGGGTCGGAAATCACGACCTGTTCGGTCTGGAGCCAGTTCGGCTCGATCCAGTAGGCATCTGCAAACACCGCTGCCACGGCAAGGACAATCAGAATGGCCACTTTGCTAAAAAGAGAAAGCCGTTTCTTCCGATACCAGGAAATAGCAATCAAAAGAATAATCAGCACTGAAATAATGCTGAAAGCCCACACTATCATATTCAATTTGTCAACCGTTGCGATAATTATTTCCTGCCTTTAACTTTATTTTATATTCCTTGCACCTTTAATTGTCCCCCGCTGGCGGGGGCAGGGGTGGATTCTCGCACTAGCGAGAGGCTCCCTCCTTTAACAAAGGAGGGCTGGGGTGGATTTCTTTAAATCCCCCTGAATCCCCCTTTGCCAAAGGGGGACTTCAAGGCTTGTTACTATTTACTCGTCACTCGTAACTGTTTTTTTCTCCTTGTGCCTCTGTCCTTTAACTATTCACTATCCACTATCCACTATTCACTGTTTTTGTTCTTTGTTCCTTTTTCCCGTCCCCTGAAATTCTATTGGACATGCAATCTTTTAATCGTTATATCTGCTAACAGAAATTCACAATTAGTTACCGTTACGTGAAGCCATGATTTTTCGTCGTCTGAACACTCTTTTTACATCCATCCGCTGGCGGAAGCCTTTCATTCTAATCCTGCTCGCAGTGAGAGAAATATTACGCCCTATTTTCTACTGGTATGCATGGCACATCTTTGAAACCGACATTTCTCAAGATCTACTGAAACCTTACTCTAAGGAGGATGTGGAGGTAAAGGTTTACACACCGCAAGACTATACACTGATCATTCAGAAACAAATCTCCGCTATGGGCGAGTTAGAACCTGCCGAGATAGGGCGTCGCTTCGCAAGAAAAGATTTAATCGCCATTGCCGTCGTACGCGAACAACCGGTCGGCTATATGTGGATGGCCATTTCTCAAGGATTAGAGCTTGCTTATGACACATATTGGACTGTTCGCTCTCATGAAGCAGTCAAATATGGATCGTTTGTTATTCCTGCATTGCGGGGACGAGCCATTAACAGTTGCCTGAACTCTGCCGTGAATTCCTACCTGCGCAATATCGGGATTATCCGAAGCCTGTCATCCATAAGCATCTTGAACCCCCAGTCGATGAGCCTACCTAAACACTATAAAAGGCCTATAGCGATGACCGTCTTTGTGGCCCATATTCGGGGACTAAATTGGAATATCCGAAAATCGTTTCGTGCTCCGTTAGAATCCAGATTCACCTGGCCAAAAAAACGAGAAATCATTCGCCCATTTTGATAGTGCATAACAAGCGAGATATGCCCTCCTTTGTAAAGGATGGTTGGAATGGATTCCCGCACTAGCGTGAGGCTCCCTCCTTTATCAAAGGAGGGTTGGGGTGGATTCCCGCTTTAGCGGAAGGCTCCCTCCTTTGTAAAGGAGGGTTGGGGTGGATTTTAAAGGAGATCCAAATCCCCCTGAATCCCCCTCTCACCCCCTCGCGTGACCTTCAGGTTATTAGGTGGTTTCCAAAGGGAGAATTCAATGTTTTTTAATTTTTTTATCCTTGCTCCTTGTCCCTTTATCCTTGCACCTATTTATCTTCCAAAGGTTTGTAGTATTTCCTCTGAATAATTCTTCGCCATGTCCCGATAACTGATCGTGCTTTTTCTTTTAAAGGTAAATCCAGCCAGTTTTCAAAAAGGTGGTACCCTTCCAATTTGGGAGTCGGAACTCCCATCAATTTCATAGCCAGCACCCTGCCCCAGATGGATTGCCTTTTACCCAACAAATTCTTCTGCGATCTATAAATAATATCCGGATCGGTTTTTTCCGCAGTCACATATCCTTTGGCCATTGCCTGGTGAAAAATGTCACGCCCTTTTTCTGTTCGTATTAAAATTAATGACCTTCCGGGCTCATCTTCCTCAATATCCCTGTACCAGGGATCGCCAACAGAAATATCGGCTTGTCCGGCTGTTAAATCCGGGCACAGGTAGCAGCGGAATGGTCTGTATTTTTGAACAAATCCCCAGGAAGCCTTGTAGGTCATTTCCATTGCTTGACGATTGTCTTCTTTTAAAGTCGCTGTGGCCATGCCGGGCCAGCCTTCCCCCCGATATTGCAGGTGGGCAAGAGAATGATAATCAATACCCTGAGTTTGAAGAAGATCTATAGTCCCCTTGGTTGACGGAGTGCCCGCGCAGAAAAAACCAAGGATTAGCGCTGTTTTATTATCTAATTCCGGCATGACTTTTTGTGCCAATTTTAGCCCGGCAGCATCACAGGGTTTACCGATAAAAACAGATGCATCCGGCGCGATTGCCATTAACTTCAAACTGTCGCAAGGGGCAGCCGGCGCATACCGCGAACCGGCCCGGGAAATCAGTTCTGCTTTCGTGGTACTCCGATACGTCTTGTTTTCCCATGGTCTTTCCGCATCAATCCCTATGTGCAGCACACCACCGGCCAGACCATTCTCTAAGCAGAATAGTGACAGAGCCGTACAAAGCCCGCCGGATGATCCTTTTAGACGAATATCCGGGTCTGTGGCGTAACCTTCCCAAAACTCCAGGAAAGCACCCCACCGCTTACCGGATCGTTCAGCAGTGTTCTGACTCCCGGCGCTTTTATGATCGATGGATGTATTAATACCGGGGCAAACATCCAGGCAAAGCCGGCAATTCACGCAAGCATTCGTTTTATCGGCTGCTGCGCCCTCAACCATAAGCGGCCTGATTCCGCTGTCCATTATATTGACCAACTTTATTTTTTGTTCCGGGCAAACGGAAACACATGCGCCGCATCCCAGGCAAAGCCTGTTTAAGTAAACTTCCTGTGCGTTATTAATTGGCAGCGTTGATTTCATATTTTATCAATTCAATTTATTTCCGGCTTAATCCTCGCCAGCAGCGGTTTTATCATTATTAAGATCTCTTTTCGAAACTCGGTAGAAAACAATAAGAATAATGACGCCACAACAATACTCAAAGCGACAGCAGCTAAAAAGGCGAACACGGGGCTTGCCTGGGACAAACCGGTATTCCAGAATAAGGTTGCCAGAATAAGGCCGGATAGCGAAAGAATTAAAGGTTTTAAGAAATATTGTATCGGTATGGCCAGGCGATATCTCAACATACCAATACTGGCACCAATAGCTAGTAACTCGCCAAGAAGACCACTAGCGGCTATCCACACAATGTCTGCGCCGCGTGCCGCAAAGATGAATGCCAGGACAAAAGATAAACCGCGAAAGATATTGCAGACTGTTGGATTCAGAGAATCACCCTTGGAGAGCGCTATGGTAGTAGAAGCCACCCGGAAGAGGTGTATGCTTTGAGTAGCACCCAACCAGGCCATTAAAGGCGCTGCGGCAAGATATTTGTTGCCGTATACCAAGACCAGGAACCAACCACCGACCAGGATGAAAATAATTCCGAGCGGGCTTAAGATAAATGCTGCAGTATGGATGCAGAAGCGACATCTTTTCTGAAATTGCTCCTGCACATCCTGAGCCCGAGCAAGCAGTGGTAGTATCACCGGAGATATGACAGAGGATATTCCTTCTGTAATCGCGGCTGCGAGCACGAAAGCCGCGGAATAGAAACCCAACTGCGCCTTGGAATATGTTTCACGGGCAAATAAATTATCCGCTGCACCGATAACAAACCGATCGCCCTGCATAATCAGAAAGAGCAGAATTCCGTTAATCAAGAGAGGCCAGCCAAACGAAATCATCGCCCGTGCATGGATCGGCTCCCAACCCCAGGTATAGGATCGTTCCGCCATAAAATGGGAAATGACCGTTCTGGACAGAGTCTGGACAATAATCAAATAGAGAATGGCGGAATAATCGCCAAGCCAGGCAGCCAGTGGCCACGCCAGCAAAGCACTGATGAACTGGGAGGAAACATCCGTAATCAATACCGGTTTGAAATTCAACTGCCTTTGAGCGCGGCTCATATCTTGATGAGCTAATCCCCGGATCAGAGGGACTACCGCCAATAGACGGAAGGCCCAGGTTGCCGCGGGAATGTCAAAAAGCCTTGCCACAGGCCCGGCGAAAAGTAACAGTATCAGGGCAATCAATGACCCCCGCACAGCCATCATTAATTGTGAGGTTTGCTGAAAACGCGGCTTATCCCCATGCGGACTCTGGACTAAAAAGGTATCAACGGCCAGATTGCTGAACATCTCCAAAAAAGAGACGGTCATGACAAAAAGAGCGGCAATTCCGAAGTCTTCAGGACTGACCAGCCGCGCTACGATGATGTTACGCAGAAATTGCAGTGCCCGGTCCGTCATTCTGCCGGCACCTAGCAAGAACGTCCCTTTAATTGCTTTTTCTTTTATCGTCACAATAAAAAAATGCCTGTCCCGTTAACATTTCTTGATACTTAACACAGAATATTATTCCAGCGGCTTCAGAAAACTGGCAAACTCCAGTTCATCTGCCTTTAATTCTTCTATTGTTTTTTTCCACCATTGCGATGCAATAATTTTTTCAATGGTCTCAGGATTAAAGCGGTATTTGATAAGTTTTGCCGGATTGCCGCCCACTATAGCAAAAGGAGGTACATCTTTTACTACAACACTGCCTGCAGCAATTACTGCACCGTCGCCGATACTAGTTACAGATGGCATTATTGTTACAGCAATGCCAATATAAACATCATTACCTATTATTAACTTCGTCCTTCTCTTGATAAGTAATTTTTTAACATATCCTAAATTCGGATTATAGAAAAACGGAAAAGATGAACGATGATTAATTGGATGACTTCCCATAATAACTAATAAATCCCTCGGGATGGAAGAATACCTGCCAATGACCGTACCCGAAGGCAGTATTTGATGAAACGCACCATACGAATAAAGTCCGATTTCGACTCCATGGTATTTTGAATATATCTTTCTTAACGCTGCTGAATAAAACTCAGCCCCTTTTCGCCGGAGCAAAAATACACGAATTATTTTCCTTAGATATCTGCTTGGAAAACTGTAAAGATAAACAATTAGCTTAACTAACAAATCTGGTTCGTAGTAGGTCATGATAATTATTTATCCCAACGTAATATTTATTTGTGGCAATCTGATACCTGCTTGGCACCGTTCATCCAAATATGAGCAGCCATTAGATTTTGGAACCGAAGTTTTAAACTATTTTGAAGCATCAGGGCTTGTTTGGCACCGTGTTAATCTTATAGATATGGACTGCATTTTTAAAGAACGTATCCGTGAACTGCCCGTTGCTTATAGAAACCTTACGGCCTTCGTCCACCACCTCAGCTACTGCATCGCCTGTAAGTCCGCTTACTGTAAAATTAACTTTGATGGATTCAGGCTCGACACCGCGATACTTGGCCTTCTCGATGGGGTCCGGCTCCGTGACTCGGGCGGCGAAAACATAGACTGAGCCGTCCTTCTCACGGATCAGCGTGTCAACCCGGTTCAGGGCCGTATTCGCGTCATCCTTCAGAGTCCGTATCGGTTCGGGTCCCAACACGACGGGCGCAAGCACCTTCATCTGATCCGCGAACTTTTTCATGGCGTCCCAGCGGATAGTGGTCGGATCGAAGTAGGGGAACCAACAAATACCCTTGACGCCATGAATCACATTCATCCAGGCTTCCGAATAAACCTGCTCCGCAGAGTGGATCAATACAGTTTCATTGCGATTTCTATTGCCGGGGTTTATTGCGGGTATAATCGGCACCAGGTATTTATTATTTGAATGCATGCGTTCCAAAGCATCCAGATACATGGCATATGGCCCCATGTCCACAACGTTCAGCGAAGGGTGCAAGCGAAACGCTATTGGGTAGATATCAAATGCAATTATATCTTGCATCCATTTCTTGCCGCCGAAAAATTGAGCACTGGCAAGATAATCATACATATTGAGTTTAGTGCCGTAATACTTCGTCCAGTCAGATCCGTAAAAACCATTTAATGCCGGATGGTGGGGATCATCACGATGACTGACATATGCCCAAGCTGCCAGAGTTGGAGGATAAACTTTCTGTCCCCAACCGCCCATATTCGGTTCATCCTGCCAACCCCAGGCAAACATAGCCGAATGATTTTTGTTCATCTGGACATACTCAGACATGCGATCAGGGTTGTGGTTAAATTGCCAGCGGTTTTTAGGTGCTGGACTCCAGTAAGCTTTTGGAACCTCATAGTTACCTCGTCCTGGCCCTATTGCTAAAAGTCCGTTCTCTGCGGCTTTGTTCAGGTAATCATGCCAGGAAGATGGATTGTAAATTGTATAATAGCCTTGTGTAGACAATGAATTGATATGAGATCGCTCCGCAAAGTCCTTAATTCTTCCAATATCTGTCATAAATGGACAGATGGGAAAGAAAAGGGCACCGTTCACCCGGAAGGAATTGTTTTCATCAATGCCCACTTTGGGGATTGATGGGTATCGCTTGGAAAACTTATCTCGCCAGAGGCCTCCCGGGATTCGTTGACCGCTGGCCGTTAACAATTCGGCTATCACCACATAATCATCCTGAAACAGAGGTTTGTGGTCTAAGAAAACTCGCTCTTCGCCTGCCAGACTGCTTTTTGATAAAAGTATGGTTTTACTGCCCTTTGCGCCTTCCAATGTGACGCGAAGCGTGGTTTGATTACCACGGTATGCTGGGGGAATTTGAACATAAAGATACTGCGCCAGACGGTTGTAGAAGGGAGCGCGCTGGATTTCAAAACCTGCCATTGGCGCTTCGCCTGTCACATGCACCACACTGGTAGTGGTTTTAGTAGCCAGAGGGCCGCCGATAGGGTTACCTGCCGCATCAAATTTATCAAAGACATTCACTGTGAGTTTTATGGTAAAATCACCTGGTTTCATAAAACAATGGGTAACCGCCAAACCGGAGAATGCCATGTTATTAATTGGATTACGTAAAGGATGCTCGTATTTAAAAGCATAACCATCGCCAAAATCCCATTCGTAGCGGGCTTTGCTGAGAATCGCTGCATCCGGATAAGTTGTCCCGGTGGCGCTGAAAAATACTTCCTCGCCAACTTCAACGCGAGTATTCGGCTCAATTCGTATAGCTGGGTTTAAGCTTTGCGCCAGTGCCATGCTTGCCGTTGTTAGAATCAGCACTCCTGTCAAAATAGCTCGAGTGAAATTCCTTGCCGTCACGATGAAATGTAATATTTTATACGTCATAGCTTTTTCTCCTTCTTATAGATATCTGCATCGGCCGGGGCATTGGACAATAAAGTTTCCGCGGGTATAATTGATACGGTTGTTATCATTGCCAGTATCAGGTACCAGAATACAATTATCTGATCAAAATAGCGAACTGAAGTAAAAGATACTAAATGACCGACTAATGAGACACCTATGCACCATATGGCGAATTTAACGGTTAATTGAGTTGAACCTATTTCTTTGAGTTTCCTTCCGATATTTTTAAAGCAATATATAATGATTGCAACAAAAAGAATTAGTGCAATTATCCCGCCATTGATCCCAACCGAGATAAACTGGTTGGTAATATCCGTATGTTTTTCGGACCAGGTGACACCGGTAGGCATCCAATGGCGCGTGTAGTCGGTGCCCAGCATCCACCATTCACCAAAGTGGCTTATCGCGGCATCAATCAAAGCCACCCTGTGCCACCCTGTGCCGCCGATGACTTCGCTCATTTTTCCGATCAACGCCCAGACAGGAGCCTTCATGACAATATGCAGACCGATCAAACTCAGCAAAATACCCCAAAGCACAAAACGTAGATAATCCCGTACGCGCCACATGGCCATGCCGATCAGGACAAAAATATATGTTACAACAGGTCCGCTTGATGCTGTGGTGGTGGTTATAATGGTGGTAGATATAATGCCGATTCCGGCGATTAATTTTGTTTTTTTGCTTTGATACCAAAGCGCAAGCATGAAAGGAAGACACGTCGCCCCAAACGTTCCGGCAAGGATGGGATGGGCAAAAGCGCCTTGAGCTCGAATTTTTCCATCGCGAACCATTGTAAATTCTGACACACCACCGAATGTTGAAAACAGATTCCGACCGGTCACTTTTTCAAGAATCATCGCCGCGGCAAGTGGAACAGCAACCAGGGCGATCATTTTAAATATCGCATTGATATCTTCCATATCATTGATCAAGGCACGGAAGATGATATAAAGAAATAACGAATTTAAGACAAAACCAAGCTGGTTTATAAAAGCTTCGCTGCTGCCATTGCGCAAAAAAAGATAGGCAGTTGCAGAAACAATAACATAGGCTGCTAATATCTTGTCAACCGGCTGCCATCTTATTGAAAATGCTTCTTTGCGAATAATAATCCTTATACAGCCAAAGAAGATGATGATTCTGAACATCGTAAAGTTGAGCGATGCAATGTTGAAGACTTGCCCGAGGGTTATAAAACAGGCCGTCATTATTATGGGCAAGACAGCAAAACGCCGGGGGAGGAATAGCATGAGTAAACCCATCGTCATCGTAAAAATAAAGCCGATTAGGTTTATATTACTGAGGCTTTCATTTATCATAATATTTTTCGTGCAAGGAAGATATGTTGGTCCACATTTTATATTTTTATCTTTTGTCCAGCCTAGAACTAATCAACCAGGCCAACATTTTTCCATAACCCTTTGCGGATATTTTTGCTTTTGTTTGATTGCTCGATGGGAAGAGAGAAATGACAAGCCATCCTGTCGCTCTTATGAGTGTGGCGGTGAATTTAATCAGCCAGAACAGAGCGCATTGGGGCATGCTTTTATGCTTTCTCCAATATTGCCAATTGGCTTTCAGCATTTCGAGCTGAAACCGTATCGGAGCGTTTTCGGAACTACCGCCACCATAATGGATAACTTCTGCACCAGGGTAGTAAACTAATTGCCATCCGGCATCATGGATACGTTTGCACAAATCTAAATCTTCCGAATAAAAGAAAAATCGTTCATCAAAAACACCTACCTGTGCAACAACCTCCCGGCGTACCATTATAAAACACCCCGCGAGCCCCTCAACCTGCATTGTTGACATATAATCATTTCTGTTAAGCATACTTCCTCGAAAAGCATGAACCGTGGGAAATAGGCTGGAGAGAAAAAACCCCTCACAGAAGGTGTTGCGTAAATTGGGATACTCCCGGCAATTCTTCTGAATTTGCATATCACCGAAAAAAGTTTTCGGACCAAGCGCTCCTATCTTCGAACGAGTTTGCATATAAGCGCGCATCTTATCAAGAGCACCATCCAGCACCTTTACATCTGAATTGATAAGACAAACATAGCGCCCCTTTGCCCTTTTGATTCCTATGTTGTTGGCTTTCGCAAACCCTAAGTTCTTCTCATTCACAACGGTATGAACTTGAGGGAACATACTATTCAACGCAACAACCGAGTCATCAGTTGAGGCGTTATCGACAACTATGATTTCCAAAGATGACTTCCGGGTTGTCTGGTATAGCGATGCAACGCAATCAAGCAACAACGCTTTGGTGTTCCAGTTGACGATGATAACAGAGATATCAATCATGACTTAGAGATGCCCGATATTTTCTGGCCCAGGAAATTAACTCTTCACGTGGCCAAAGCATAGAATAGACTTTAGGAATGTATTTGCCATCCTTGTATAGGCGTCGTCGTGATTCCGACATCTTCATGGCAAAATTTATGTCAGTGGTATCCGCACCATGCTGTAAGAAAAATGCTCCGCGTTCCCGCGGGAGGTCTTGCAACCAGGCTAAGCGGGGGCTTACTTCCGCCACCTTGGGGTCAAAAAACCAAGTGGTGCCGACATAACCGGCAATTTCTTTCTTCCTCTCCACAAATTCCGCCAAGCGGCAATAAGTTGTATCAGAAACTTGCTGATTATACTCTTTTATAAATCTTGAGTCTAAGTGTCCTCGCACCCATGGTCTGCTTCCTCGCGCACGTACATAGCGAATTATTGCATCCACATTTCTGGATCTGCAAAATGAAATAATCGCGCTAGACACTGGAACGCGAGAAAACACATCAAAGAAAGAGGATGCTCCATTGTAAATTGACAATCCCAGGACGAAACGAAGATCCTTGCAAAAGAATTCACCGGTTGAATCGTATGGTTGATCACCGACACTTTTCAGGAAATCCACCAAGCGCTTAAAGGCATCCGGGTATAATGCCAGAATACTTTTCGGTAGATCCATCTTTGCCAAATAGTTCGGCAAATGAAGGGCGAGTTTTATCAAGATGGCCCGCTTCAATTTAGCTTGATCATCCTTGGAAAGATGAGCTGTTTTCTTTAGAAATAAGGATTCCACTTTCACCACTGGCAATTTGAATTCGGCCATTCGGGCATATTGAGAAATATTCGATAAAATCTCTTCCTTTAGCTGATCAATCAATATTTCTTGTTCGCTGGTGAGTCCGGAGAGGAACGCAGTTAACCCATCTTCCGCAGTTCAGGCGTTTGGAAGATGTAATATCAGTAGGTTATGGTTTAAATCAGGCCATTTTCTCCACTACATTTTCGATTAATTTC
>PHBK01000009.1 GCA_002840565.1 Deltaproteobacteria bacterium HGW-Deltaproteobacteria-12
GAAATTAATCGAAAATGTAGTGGAGAAAATGGCCTGATTTAAACCATAACCTACTGATATTACATCTTCCAAACGCCTGAACTGCGGAAGATGGGTTAAGATTGCCACGTTCACTGTCGTGAACTCGCAATGACAAACGAGGATTGCAGCACAGTCTCATCTGCCCGACTTCGCGCCGGCGGAGGATATTCGTGAAATGACAATTTTTGATATTAAAACCTGCCGCTGATCAGACTTCCGCCATCCAGCGGAATAATATTGCCGGTCATAAAGGATGCCGCCCGGGATGCCAGAAATACGGCCAGCCCCGCTATATCCTCCGGTTTACCGTAGCGATGCAGAGGGATAGAAGCCAGCTCCGCCTCATACCGGGCCTTATCCGAAGTGACATAAACCGTCATCGCCGACGGAAAGCGGCCGGGCGCGATGGCATTCACCGTAATATATTTAGGCGCCAGTTCCCGGGCCAGTGTTTTTGTCAGGTGATGAACAGCTGCCTTGCTGGTGCCGTAGGAATACGCCGACATGCTGTCAGTTATATAGGCGGCAATGGAGCCGATATTAATTACGCGCGCCGGGTCATCCTGGCTTCCGGCGGCTTCCAGCAGGGGGATACATTCCCGGGTCAGATTAAAAACAGACTGGAGGTTAACCGCAAACACACTGTCCCACCCGTTTGCCGGAAAAAGATCAAGCGGAGCCCCCCAGGTTTTTCCCGCATTATTGATCAGGACATCCAGCTTTTGTTCCCGCCGCTTTAATTGTGCAGCAAATCCCTTTACCCCTTCTTCCCCGGACAGGTCGGAGGGGATCGCAATGCATGTTCCCCCAGTCGAATTCAGCTCAGCCGCCGCTTTCTGACAGGCTTCCACCTTGCGGGAGGTAATATATACCCTGGCCCCGTTTTCCACGAAACCTCTGGCCATCATCAGTCCGATGCCGCGTGATCCTCCGGTAATGACAACCGTTTTCCCCTGCACTGAAAATAAATCCTTCATGTTGCCCTCCTCGGTTTTGTTTTTTGGGTGCTGCCTGCCCGATAAACCTCAATATGCTAAGACTTTTCTGCATCAATGTGCTTTCTTTGAAATTCATGGTACGAAGCCAGTTTGGCCAGAGCGGATGCAGCCTGAGGAATCCCTTCATAAACAGGAATGCCGGCCTGCAGCAAAATTCTTACCAGCAGGGCGCGCTTCTCGGCATATTTAGAGTCAGACCGATATTGCCTCCAGACAACGACCAGCGGTTTTCCATTGGTGTAATGCCTTGCCGATTGAGCCAGATACGCGGCAACTTTCTCAATACCGGCGCCTCCATCCTGATCATACATCCAGTCCAGATGAAGGGAGATGATAAACATATCGACATAACCGGACGAAAGCAGAGATAACGTCTTACCCAAAACGTCCAGATTCATAAACAGGATGTGCGCATCTATGGGATTGCGGATCATGTTGCCAGCGGGAGGTATGAATTCCCGAAGTTTTTGGGTCACCTCCGGCTGCAATGAGCAGAGGTCCAACCCTGCCTGAGTACAAACATCCGCGGCGGCGACACCGATACCTCCACCGGATCCGATGACAGCCACCCGGCGACCTTGGAATTCCCGCAGATTGAGGAACGCCAGCGTCACTTCCGCCATCTCCTCCAAGGAGTTAACCTTGACCGCACCACTCTGCCGGAAGACAGCATCCCAAATCTTCTCCCCGCCGGCCATTGAACCCGTATGAGATGATACAGCCCTGGCGCCAGATTCGGTCAGGCCGCCTTTCAGAATAATGACCGGTTTTACCCGATTTATTCCGGCGAGCAACTTCAGCAGCCGACGACCGTTTTTTACTCCTTCCAGGTACATGGCAATAATTCTGCTGTCTTCATCATTACCCAAATATTCCAGAAAATCAGTGCTGTCCAGAGTCAGGGCATTGCCGTAACTGATGACTTTATTAAAATGAATGCCAAAACGGGCGGCGGCATGATTGGTAAAATCCTGGGCATTGCCTCCGCTTTGGCTGATCATGGAAACCGGGCCGCTCTGGCCGGGCGCTTCGGACCAGGTCAATATCCTTGAGGCGGGAACATACAATCCCATGCAATTAGGGCCGATAACATTGAGCTTTCCCTCCCGGGCGATTCTCTCAATTTCCCTTTGCAACCTTTCGCCTTCTTCTTCACCCGTTTCCTGGAAGCCGGAAGAGAAGATATGGATATTCCTGCAGCCGAACGCAACGCATTCCTGCAGCGCTGCCGGCACGAGAGGCGCCGGAACGGCAATAACCACCAGATCAACCGGTTCGGGCAATGCAGCAAGGCTGGGGTATGCTTTGATGCCATTGATTTCGGCGGCACGGGGATTAATCGGATATAATTTTCCGGGGAAGCCAAAAGCCTGAATGTTAGCGAATAAGCCGGGGAATCCCCTGCCCCCTGATCGATTGGCGCCGATAAAGGCGATGCTTCGGGCATGAGTCATTTTATCCAGTGCGGCATTGATGGCCCTGACTTCTTCCGGCATCCTGTCTTCGACTAAATTGCTCTGATCGGCTGCATCAGCCGGGTTGACAATTACCAGGGCATCCACGGCTGTCACCCGGCCATCAGGTGAAATCAATAAAGGATTAATATCAACTTCCCTGATCTCGGATCGCTCGATCCCTAATCGGGCCAGACCTGTCAGCACAGCGATCAATTGCTTTTGATCGGCGGCGGCTTCGCCGCGAAAAGCGCCCAGCAATTTCCGGGACAAAATCTCCTCGATCATGCCCTGGGCATCGGTTTCGCTCAAGGGGGCTATCCGGAAAACCACATCTTTCAAGGCCTCAGTAAAAACACCACCCAGGCCGAACATCACGACAGGCCCGAACTGTTGATCCCGAAACAGACCGGCAACAAATTCCCGTTTCCCCGCAATCAACGGCTGCAATAAAAAACCCTCTAAATCATCACCGGCTGCTTCCCTGATTTCCCGGCACGCCGCCTGCACCTCTGCGCGAGACCGCAAATTCAACTTCACCAGTCCCCTTTCGGTCTTATGAGTCAATTTGGTGCCCAGACCCTTGAGAACAACGGGAAAGCCCATCATACCGGCCCGGGTAACCGCTTCCTTGCTGCTGAGAACAACAGTCTCTTCAACAACGGGCACTCCGTAATTTTTCAATATTTCTTTTGACTGTGCCTCCGTCAGGGATACTTTTACTCTCTGCTTACCTGTTTTAAATAAATCAGTTTCGGCCATGCGATTGCCTTATTTTCATATCCTTTCTCTTTTTGCCTGCAAGATGAATCGCTATCTGGTATTTCATACCTTCATGCGATCAGAAAAGCCGGGGCGGAGATAATCAAATCTTTAATCCGACAATCAGCCCTTCCTCAACGGCCTCCCGGATCATTCGGGGCCGAACGCAGTCGCCAACGGTATAAACTTCCGGGGCCTTCCCCTGAAATCCCTCCACGGTCTTCGGATCAACCTGGAGACCCGCAGCGAGAACCACCGCGTCGGCTTCCATGAACTCAGGGGTTCCCTGGCGGTTTACCTTGACGCCTGCGGCGTTGACTTCCTCCACAATGGTGCGTTTTTCGAGACGGATGCCCAGCATCTTCAACATCCCCAGGAAAAACGGCCGGTAGCTGGATGATATTGTCGGCGCCAGGCGGTCCATCATTTCCAGGACGGTGACACTGGTGATTCCCTGCCCCTTCGTCACTAAAAACTCCGCTGTTTCGCAGCCGACAAGGCCGCCGCCAATGACGACAATACGGCCACGGACTTTCTTTTTCTGAGTCAAAACATCCTCCGCGGACAGAACGTTGTCTCCGCGAATCCCCGGAATATCGGGAATGATAGGAGAGGCGCCCACAGCCAGGATCAAAACTTCAGGCTGTTCCTGTTCCACAGTCCGAACATCCAGTGTGCTACCCAGGCGGAACTCTGCACCTGCCTTCCGGGCGCGGGCAGCCAGACTCCGGGAAAGGTTTGCGATATCCTCCTTGTGCGGCGGCAGGCAGCCGATCCGGAGCCACCCTCCCGGTTCGCTTTCCTTCTCGAAGATTGTGACCTTATGCCCCCGCTCCGCGGCGATTAGAGCCGCCTCCATGCCCGCCGGACCGGCGCCGGCGATAAAGACCTTTTTGGATTTCGCAGCCGGGGATACAACATATTTGATCTCTTTGCCGGCAAAGGGGTTGACGGTGCAGGCGGCTGATGCGCCGCATTGCGGATCCTTATAGACAACCATAATATCGGAGAGGCAGTTCCCGCAGGCCAGACAGGGCACGATCTCCTGGATGCGCCCCTCCTTCGCCTTATTCGGAAGGTATGGGTCGGCAATCAAAGCCCGGGCCATGCCGATGAAATCCGCCTGACCGTTGGCGAGAATGCGCTCGGCTGTTTCCGGGTCGTTGATCCGGTTCGCGGCGATGACGGGAATGTTCACGGCAACACGGATTTTTTCGGACAGCATCGCGAAAGCGCCCTTCGGCACAAAAGGCGCCACTGTGGGAATCGTGGACTCATGCCACCCCGTGTAGGTATTAATGAAATTCACACCCGCATGTTCCAGAGCCCGGGCAACAATCTTCGCCTCATCGACCGTATAACCGCCCGGCATCTGCTCTTCCACGTTCAGGCGGATGCCCAGGGGGAAGTCCTCCCCCGCTTCCTTCCGAATGCTCGCCACAATCTCCAGGATGATCCGCATCCTGTTCTCCAGGCTGCCGCCGTACTCGTCGTCGCGCTGATTACTGAGAGGCGACAGAAAGCGATTCAGAATATACCCTGCACCAACAATGAATTCCAGGGCGTCGAAGCCTCCCTCGCGAGCCCGCCGCGCCGCCTTTCCGTAACCTTCAACAAGCCCGTGGATCTCTTCCACCGTAAGCGCACGCGGGGTTCCCCGCATTAATTTATTGGGGAAGGGTGAAGGACCCACCAGTTCGGGTGGATTGTCACCAAATACCATGGAATAAGCGGTGATAAGCTGGCAGGCAGCCTTGGCCCCGTGGTTCTGGATCGCCCCCGTAAGAGAGCGAAGCCCCGGCAGGTACCGGTCGTCAAACACGCCCGGCGCCATATGCGACCCCGCATACAAGGGGCTGAAAGGGATAATGATGAGACCGGCTCCGCCCTTTGCCCGCTCGGCAAAATAGTTGATGAAGCGCTCCCCGACGGTGCCGTCGGCCTCTGAATAGCCCATGGTCATGGGCAGCATGACGATGCGGTTCCGGATCTCTATGTTACCGATGCGTCCGGGGGTGAATAGGTGCTGAAACATTTCTTTCTCCTTTCCCTGTAATTTAATGCTTCGGAATTTATTAGGCTCAAGCGGCCTTTATTCTCAATGGGTCTGTTGCCAAACCGTTAGGATGTTAGTGTTATTTAAAATTTCTCTTCTTTGCAACTTAAAATCATCTTTTTTTCAATCAGTCGAACATATTTATAACTCAACCGCCAGGCAGGATCCATTTTCCATCAGCGGAAAAGGCCGTCGACTGCACTCCGAAATGGCCCAGCTGGACAAAGATTGCCTGGCTTGTCCAAAGCCCAGACTGAGATCATCAATAAAACCAGAGCATTCATGACCGTCACGACATTCAGTGCCTAAACTTATGCGTGTCCATGAAACATCATTTCACCCTTCCAATCGGAAAATCATTGACACCTGTTTCAATCATCGGATTTTGTTGACGCTTGAAGATGTCCTCGGACAGCGTCATCACCCGCTCCTCTGTATGGAGAGCAAGCCCCTTCACGGTGATGAATCCGTCTTTTTTGAAATCCGCCGCACCCTGCAAACCTTCCAGGAGCACGTAGGTAAACAGACCGTGTCCTTTATATCCTTCCAGAGCCTGTTGAGTATCGGAAGAAGCGGAAAAGACCGAAGAACCCACCGCCCGCTGCAGGAGTTTGACCGCTGTAGCGTCGGTGAGACCTCTCGTCTGCTGCAGGAGAGCGATCTGAATCTCCTTGCCTCCCTTGCCGGCATTGCAGGTGTCGAGGATCACGAGTTTCTTCTGCGCCGGAATGCTGCCGATCATACCGACCAGGTCTTTGTGACTCAGGGCGTCTTTGCCTATATGAAGGGACGAAAGGAGCCGGACATTACTCGTCAGTAAAAAATACTGTTCTTCCCCGTTGACCACGTCAACCATGCCGTGGGAGGCATTGTAGAAAATAAACAGGTCGTTGGGTCCGACCTTCTGCCGCACACCCTCAAAGGCTTTCGTAATGGCGTCTTTCGTGGTCGCCTCCGGCGCGGTCAGTGTCAGGATGTCCACCTTCTCAAACAGCGGGGCGGCAACTTTCTTGAGCGTCCCGGCAAAAGCAACGGCATCGGGAACTGCATAGGTCAGGGAAATGGATTGGTTCCTGTATGTATTGATGCCGATCACCAGAGCATAGAGATTGGGCTTGCGCATCATGGCCCGGGAGAAAACGCTGATCCGTGCAGGGTTCGACTCCATGGAGTTATCACCATTGAAAGCGATGATCCGAATTTCGTTTAGCCCTTTGATGAGCGGAATCGTAAACGTCAGACTTCTTTCAGAAGCGGCGGCCTTGCTCTTAACAATGACGCCCCGCGTATCATTGGCCACTTGCGCCCCGTTGAGATAAATATTCACACTGCCGATCCCGCCGCCGCTGTCTGTGATCTTGAGCGTTATGGCAACGCTGTCCCGATCCACGGAGCTGTTGGCAGCAGGTGACAGAATCTGAACCTTGGGCGCCGGTTTTTGAGCGGCAATATCCGTCATCAACTCGCCTTTGGGCAACTCCTTGCCGGAGAGCGCCAATTGCACCAGCTCCGGACGATAAAACTTTGCATAGAACTGATCGATGCCATAAACTTCGTTTCCAACCCGCACATTGAGATGCCTTGCTCCGCCCGGCGAGGCATTGAAATAGCCTTCCGGCGTAATTCCAATCCATTCGCCGTCAGCAAAACTGACAAGCTGAACTATCTCCCGGCCGGTTTCCAAAGACCAGATCCGGACAGTCCCGTCATCGCCTGCCGACATGATTGATTTTCCATCCGGCAGAAAACCGACCGACCAGATGTTATCGTGATGACCGGAATATGTTTTCATCATGCGCCCTGTGTTCACTTCCCACAAGATCAGTTCATCGCCGCCCGTCAATAGCATCCGTCCGTCTGCGGAAAATTTGGCGTCATAGACGGACTTTGTGTAGCGGCTGAAGTTAAGCAGTTCCCGGCCCGTGGAGACATCCCACAGCTTGATTGTATTTTCGTAATTCAAACCGATGCCCGAATAGCGCTGCGCTCCGGATACCAGACGCCTGCCGCCGGGTGTAAAATCAACGGCATAAACGAAAGAACCATGCCGCATGGTTCTGATCTCTGCACCTGTTTGTGCATTCGATACCTTCACTTCCATGGACGCCCCGGTGGCGAGATAGTTATTGTCCGATGACATCGCAACGGCTTTTGCGCCCCTTTGCAGCGGCACAGAGCGGGTTTCCCGCAGGGTCTGCAAATCGTAGAAACTCACCTTCTTATCGCCTGCGGCTGCTGCGTATCGCCCGTCCGGGGAAAAAGCCAGGGCTCTGGCCATCAGCGAAATATCGTCCTGACTCCATACGTGAGCAGGCTTTGCCTTGTCCGTATGCCACAACGCCACCTGATAATCGCCGGCTGAAAGATAAAGATTTCCCCGGGAAGAAAAGGCCACCGAAGTATCGTTCCGATGGGGCTGGGCCACTCGCAGCTGGCCTCCCGTCTGCACATCCCAGAGCGACACGACGCCGTTTTCATATCCTGCGGCCAGATGCCGGCCGTCCGGCGATAAAGCCGCAGAGGAGACCTTGTACTTGAAGCCATGCAAACTGTGCAGACAGACGCCGCCCTGAATCAGACCGGCATCCCCCCAAAGCATCTCCTGCCCCTGTGAGTTTTTCGTCTTTACGGCGGCCGGTGTCAGCAACACCGTTAGCTCCTGCCGGTCGCGCATCACGGACAGGTGTATGTCTTTTCCGGGATTTTCCGCAATCCGTTCGGCTAGCGCCTCCCAGGACTGGATTTTCTTTCCTTCTGCAGAAAGGATGGTGTCGCCTTCGGTAAGCGCCGCTTTTTGCGCCGCAGAGTTTTGCCTCACACCTCCCACCACCGCGTCCGCCCCCAAAACATCCCATAATTTTATCGACCCGTTTTTGTAACCGGCCAGAGCGCTTTTTCCGTCAGGAGAAAAGGCAACCGCAGTCACGCCGAAGCGGGCGCCGTAAACATAACGCCGGAAATGATAGATCGACCGGACTTCCCGGCCCGTTTCCGTCTCCCACAATTTGAGCATATATCCCTCATCGCCCGACAGCACATACCGGCCGTCTTGCGAAAAAGCGACGCTGTTGAACTTACCCGCTCTCCCCGGAAACGTGCGAATCTCCTTTCCCGATGGGATGTCCCACAAAATCATCTGGTTGTATTTACCCACGAGGGCGTAACGTCCGTCTTTGGAAAAGGCGATCGAAATATCGGCCGATGCCGCCGCATTGATCCCGAAGGTGCGGACAATTTTATCCGCTTGCGGGTCAACCACCGTAAAGCCGGACTTCCTGGCCACGAGGATATACTTTCCCCGTTCAATGAAAGTGACCGCCTGAATTTCTCCTTTGCCGTAAGCCGCCTCTAATTTTCTGGCAACGCCGGTTTGCATATTCCAGAGCGTGATGGTCCCCAGGGTGTTGCCAAAGATCAATTCGCCTTCGGGACTGAAGGCTATATGCTGAACGACCAGCACATCGCTGATCCGTCTGACTTCCCTTCCGCCCGGGACCTCCCAAAGCCTGATGGTCATGTCATGGCTGGCCGAAACGATGTAACGTCCGTCGGGAGAAAAGGTAACGAAGGTGATATAGCTGGTATGGCCCTGAAGGGTTCTCATTTCCCGGCCTGTTTCGACGCTCCAGAGCTTCACATTATTGTCCATACCGCCCGACGCGGCGTATTTCCCATCCGGGGAAAAGGCGGTGGAATGAACGGTTGCCGAATGCCCCAGCTGCACAAAAAATTGCGGTTGACCGGCGCTCAAAGCATCGGTTGCCAAAACGGATATCAGCAGCAAACAAGCCGCGTAAATATATTTTCTCTTCATGCTTCCTTTTATCCTCCTCGCCAAACCTTTGTTTTTTCCCGTCTTGTTTGTCTGTCTGATGCCTCGCTCGCCCGCGGGGTCTCTATTTTACATTACCGCACGTCAAACAACCTGCTGTCCTTACCGAAATGGATGATCACCGGCGTCTGCGGATGGCCGAGTTTGGAGGAAATCTCCATGGTTGTCTCCCGTGAGAAAATCCCCAGACTCTTAATCGTCACCGCTCCGCTTTTGTCCTTGTCCACCGTCCTGCCGTTCTTCAACCCCTCCAGAAGCGCATGCGTATACAGGCCGTTTCCCTGATAGCCGTCGAGCGCAGTCTGAATGGAGCCCGCCGAGGCATAGATATGCAGCCCCATTTTTTTAGCCATCACCGACATCCGGGCGTCATACAGACCGCTGACAATATTATCCACGCCGCCGGCATGACAGGTATCAAAAATGAACAGCTGCGACAGTGACTTTATTTTTTTCGACATCTCCACGATCTCATTGGAGCTGATCAGCGTGGCGCTCTTGTCCAGCGTGCCTGCAAAGCTGCCGGTGACGATGTAGTACTGGCTTTGCAAAAGCAGACCGTGAGAGGCGTTAAAGAAGACGAAGCTGTCGCCGTGTTTCACGAGGGCCGCCAGTTTCTCAATGGCTGCCAGAATATCGGGCTTGCTTGCCTGTTCATCGACCAGGGTGGTCAGGTGGATGTTTGCCGGCTTGTAGATCGTTTTCGCCTTGTCGGCCAGTTGCGAAATAAAGTCGCGGGCATCCCTGGCCGCATACTTCAGGTTGATGGAAGCATCGCGATACCGGTCAATGCCGACGGCCAGAATATACAGATGCGGTTCAGCGGGCGCGCGGGTCGATAAGAAACGGGCAGTGCCCATCGCACTCTGCACTGTGTTCGGAGCGTTGAAGGCGGTAAGCCCGATTTCGTTTTCGCCGGCAATCGTTTCCATCTCCACGCATTCATCAAACGACTCGCCTTTGGGTCGCGCCAGCACCGCACCGGGGCTGTGCTTCTCTTTGATGGTCAAAGAACGCATGTCCTGGTAAAGAGCCCCGCTGCTCACCTGAGCCAGCTTCAGGGTTGCAATTTTACCGGATGCAGCGGCTTCACGATAAAACCCGTCGGATTTGATCAATTTGCCGTTTTGGAACAGGCGCACCTCGCCGATGCCTCCGCCGGTGCTCGAAACCCGGTAGCAGACCTTAACTTTGGAATCGCCGGTCTGATCGGGAACCAAAGAAAATTGCACCGCCGGAGGAGGATTCTGGAGCGCCTCTTCCACCGTCAGGGTCACCAGGCCCGAGATGTCTTCTCCTTTGAGCTTTGCCGAAACGATATCGGGACGGTAAAAAACATCATAAAACTGATCGATGCCGTAAACCTTACTGCCCCTGCGGATGTTGAGGTATTCGTGCCCGCGGGCCGAGGAATTGTAGTATCCTTCCTTTGTGATCACAATCCATTCGCCATTGGTGAAACCGATGGACTGGGTGATTTCACGGCCGCTTGCCGCATCCCACAGGCGCACCGTGCCATCCCCGCTGCCGGTGATGATCAGTTTGCCGTCTTCTGAGAAACGGGCGCAATAGACATGCAGTTTGTGGCCATTCAAACTCAAAATCCTGCGACCGTTGGCAGCGTCAAGTAGTTTCGGGATGCCATCAAAACCAGCCGTCAGGACGAATCGACCGTCAGGAGAAAACGCAACCGAAGAAATGGCGATATCCGGCCATATCTGCAACGCCCTGCCGCTTTCAATATCAAAGAGTTTAACGGTGTTGTCGCTTGACCCCGCCAGCACCTGATGGCCTCCGGGAGAAAACGCAACCGAGTTGACATGATAACGAAAATTACCGAATACCCTGAGCTCGCGCCCGGATTCAATATCCCACAGCCTGGCCGTCTTATCGCGGCTTCCCGATACAGCCAGTCGGCCATCGGGAGAAAAAGCAACGGACTGGATTTTATCGGTATGTCCGGAAAAATTTTTTACTTCGCGCCCGGTCGCTGCGTCCCAGAGATGGAGACGGTTCCCGGAAGCGCCCGACAGGATCCATTTTCCATCCCGGGAGAAGGCAGCCGCTCCCTGTCCGGCAAGGCTGAACAAAACGTTTCCGGATTCCACATCCCGCAATGCAAGCGGTCCATCCACGCGGCAATCCAGCATCCTTTTGCCGTCCGGAGAAAAAGCGAGCGAGGAAACAATCCCCTTCGTGCCGGCAAATGTCTTGATCTGCCTGCCGGTGAGGCTATCCCACAAATGAATCGTCCCGTCAAAGTTTCCGGACAACACATAATCACCCCGGGGGTTCATGGCAACCTCGCGCACCCAGTTAACCTTCCCGTCGAGTTTGAGAATCTCTTTGCCACCTGCAATATCCCAAAGCGACATATTGCGGCTGCCCGCAAGCAGTTGTCTTCCGTCGGGAGATATCGCCACGGAAAAAACCGAAACTTCGCCTGCCGGCAGAGACTGTAATTCACTTCCCCGGACAAGATCCCATACCCTGACGGTTCTGTCAAAACTCCCGGACACCGCCTTACGACCGTCCGGTAAAAACGCCACCGAGGTCACCTCGCCCCGGTGACCGCGCAGCACGGCCAGCTCCCGTCCTGTGGCCACCTCCCAGTAGCGGACGGTGCCGTCTTTGCCGCCGGCGGAGAGAAGATATTTTCCGTCCGGCGAAAAAACCACGGCGTTTACTGCAGCGGTGTGACCGGCAAATGTACGCACCTCCCGGCCTGTAGACGCCTCCCAAAGCTTGATGGTTTTATCCCAGCTTCCGGACAGCAGATATTTTCCATCCGGTGACAAGGCCAGCGTGCGAACCGCAGCGGCATGTCCGGTCAATGTGCGAATCAGTTCACCGGAGGCAACATCCCAGAATTTGATGGCAGCATCCATGCCGCCCGATACAATCGAACGGCCGTCGGAAGAAAAGACTGCCCGAAAGGCGCCCTTGGTGTGGCCGGCAAAGTCCCTCACCTTCTGACCGCCTGCCGCATCCCAGAGAACGATTTTTCCTTCCGTTCCCGAAGACAACAGCAAACGCTCATCGGCTGAAAAAGCAACCGATGCCACATAGCCTGTGTGCTCACCTGGATATGTCCGTATTTCGCGCCCGCCTGCCGCATCCCAGAGCTTGACGGTTTTATCACCGCCGGACAGGATCCATTTCCCATCCGCGGAAAAGGCCATCGACTGCACGCCGGAATGGCCCAGCTGGACGAATATTTCCGGCTTATCCGAGGCGTTCGCCGAACCTCTAAATAACGTCAGGACACAAACCATCGTTACGATCTTAAAGATAAGATATTTTTTCAACATAAGGCACCTCAACGCACCTGCCCGATGGGAAACGCCTGCCCGCTGATGGAAATCGTCGGATACTGCGCGCGCTTGAACACCCTCTCCGCCAGTATCGGCACCTCATTATCCACATAATCGGCAAGCTCCGTTGTCCTCACATATCCGGTTTTCCCTTTATCCGCCTTGCCTTTCAGCCCTTCGGTCAACACATAAGTAAACAGACCGTGTCCTTTGTATCCTTCGAGCGCTTCCTGCATGGAGGTGGATGCCGATAGAATCGTCGAACCCACAGCGCGGCTTAAAATCTTGAGTGCCGTATCCTCACTCATGCCGCGGGTCATCATCGCCACCTGGATGGCTTCTCCTAAAGCGCCTGCGTTGCAGGTATCGATGATAATCAATTTCTTCGTCGCCGGAATATTGGCAATAGCCTCTTTCAGCTTGTGCTGGGAGATGGCATCAGTCTTGAGTTTCTCCGTCCGGAGCGATCCCACATTGGATGTAATAAGAAAATATTCTCCTTCATCCACCGTTCCGTGGCTCGCGATGTAAAAAACAAACAGGTCATCCGGGCGCAAAGACTGAAAAGCTCTGATCTCCCGGAGGATCGCCTCGCTTGTGGTCTGCTCCGGCCGGATCAGCTTTTTGATGGTCACCCGGTCAAAAAGGCCTTCCGATACGCTCTGCAGCGTAGCGGCAAACAGATCCGCATCCGCGGTGGAATATTGAAGTTTGAGTTTCGGATTCTTAAATTGATTGATCCCGATCACAAGCGCAGAAAGCGACGGCTTTCCCGCCCTGGCATAGTTTGCCGTCACCTCCAGTGTAGCTTCATTGCTCTGCATGCTGCCCTCGCCGTTCATGGCTACAGCTTTGATCGTATTTTTCCCGTTCACCAGTTTTAGATCATAACTCTTCAAAACAGCCTGGCCCGTTTTTTCCCGGATCTGCACGGCCCGGCTGTCCATCACCACGGCGGTGCCGTTGAGATAAAGGCGAATGTCGCCGATGCCGCCGCCCTGATCGGTGAGCTGAAGCCGCACGGTGACTTCATCCGTGCTCACGGCCGCTGGCGTCTCGACAATTTTCACGGCCGGCGGCTCTTTTACGTCGGCCAGTTTCCGGAAGTCTTTGAGAGACCCGCCGGAGAGAGCCACCCGGACCAGATCGGGACGGAAGAAAGTCTCCCGGTAATTCTCAATACTATAAACCTGCTCACCCACACGAACATTCAGGTACCGCTCTCCCCCGGCCGATGCATTGTAGTAACCTTCCGGCGTGATCACGATCCATTCCCCATCCGCAAAGCTGATAAACTGCGCGAGTTCCTTGCCGGCGCCGAAGTCATACTGTGCTGTAGAAACCCGGTGATTGACCATCACTCTGCGGGCATCGGAGGAAAGCTCCACACTCGAAATATTCCGATTGGTCGCGATTACCGCGCTTTTTTTGCCCGCTGTCAGATTCCACAGGGCCAACTCACTTGCTTCCCGATCCGCAGCAACCATCATTTTTTGATCCCGGGACACGGCAAACGCGGCGCCGGAGATATACTCTTTATATCTGCGGATGAGTTTGCCCGTAACCGGATCGACCATGCTGAAAACCCCTTCATCGTCGGCGGCATAAATCGTTTTCCCGTCGGCGGAGAAAAGAGAAAAGGTTCCATCTGTGATGCTTTCCATCTTCCGGACCCGGCGACCCGTGGCGGTATCCCAGAGCATGTTTTTGGAAAGCAGGTAGGCGCCGTCCGGGGAGAAAGTCACCCAGTAGCCCGGGCCGTTGGGGGTTTGAAAATCGAGTACTTTCCGGCCTGTGGCTGCGTCGAGGAGTACGGGCCCGCAGGCAATATGACGGCTGTCGGGGGAAAATGCCAGAATGCCGTTGCCATAATTCACATAATCTCCGGCTTCCAGCTCATCGTAGTGCGCGGGCACATAGTCCGTTTTAAATTCGGAAATTTTTCGGCCGTCCTGCAAATTCCAGATTTTAAGCATGCCGAACCGGGCGAGCGTTGCCGCATATTGATTGTCGGGAGAAAAGGCAACAGCGATTATCCTGCTATTTTCTTCGGCTTTGATGGTTTTCAAAAGCGCGCCGGCGCCGACATCCCAAAACTGCATCATCCCCGATTTGTCACCGGTAACGGCATAGCCCCCCTTTGCAGAAAGAGCCAGCGCGCTGATTTCCTCCGCGGCATTGCCGGTAAATGGCTTGCCTGCGCGGCCGGTCGCCCTGTCGAAGACCTGCAGGGTTTTAGACGCAGGGGCAATAATTTTTTTCCCGTCATAAGTGAGCAGACCGAAGCTCGCGGGAAACCGCCTGATCTCTTTGCCGCTCATGACATCCCACAGGCGGATGTCCCGCTCATAACGATTCCTGGTCAGAACCACGTTCGGTTCGGTGGATACGGAGATGGAAACGATCGCGCCCTTTTGCCCGAAACGGCCCAGCACCTTGCCGGTGCTGATATCCACCAGCTCTTTTTCGTTGAGCTGGTCCCGATGATTGATCTTCTTTTTCGGTTGGACATCGGGCGTAAAAAGTTTCTGCTCCCGGCCTGTCTCATCCCGGTACTCCCGGGATAAAAAATATTTCCCGTCAACCGAGTAGCCGCCGAAAGCGGCATCCACATAGCGCTTCACTTCGCGTCCGTCCAAAGCCAGCACTCTGATCGTGTGGCCTGATTTCTTCTGATCGTGGGCGATCAGCATTTGCGTGCTGTCAGCCGAAAACCCAATAGACCAGAGATATACACCTGATAAATTCAGGGCGGTCATTTCCGCGCCGGTTGCAAGGTTCCACAGCCGGATATCGTTGCCCTGCGCCGAACTCAGGATATACCGGCCGTCAGGCGAGATGACGGCCTTGTATACCTGTCCGGAATGCCCCCGGAAGGTTCTTTTCAGTTGTCCGTCGTTTCTATCCCACAATTTCATCGTCTTGTCGTATCCGGCGGAAAGAAGGTATTTGCCGTCCGGCGTAAACTGCACGGCCGTGATCGTCTCCCGGTGAGCATCGATATTTCTCAGCATCCTTCCCGAGGCCGCATCCCAGAGTCTGAGCTGTCCTTTCGAAGAACCGGTCAGGAGATAATTTCCATCCGGAGAATACGCGAACGCATTGGCATCGGCGGCATGGCTTTTCAGCGCTTTGACTTCCCGGCCGTTTTGGAGGTCAAAGTAACGTATCGCCCCGTTATCGTCGCCGGACAGGGCGTACCGGCCGTCCGGGGAGAACCGGACAAAGGTGACCTCGCAATCGTGAGCAAAACTCCGAATTTCTTTTTCATCAGCAACGCTCCACAGCTTCATCGTGTTGTCGCGGCTGCCGGAGAGAATATATTTGCCGTCGGGCGAAAAGGCTATCGCTTCAACGGTATGCTGGTGGCCGGTAAAGACGGCCGCGGCCCGCCCCCTTCTCAGGTCCCAAAGCCTCACGGTCTTGTCACGGCTGCCCGAAAGCGCG
The DNA here is from genome assembly GCA_002840565.1 of Deltaproteobacteria bacterium HGW-Deltaproteobacteria-12. Taxonomy (GTDB): domain Bacteria; phylum Desulfobacterota; class Syntrophia; order Syntrophales; family Smithellaceae; genus MVRV01. Next base: position 15,885 of record PHBK01000009.1, read on the forward strand.
TAGCGATGATCGGAGGATAATCGGATGACCTCAATCCTTTCGCTGTGGCCGGGGAGCGTAGCCAGAATCCGGCCTGTGTCGATTTCCCAGAACATCAGCGTTTTGTCTTTGCTTTTCATAATCGACTCCGACGAGCTTTCCCGCACGGAGGAAAGCATCAGCCGTCCGTCGGTCGAAACGGCGTTGCGGGATCCGAAGCCGAAACCCAGATGACCCGCAATAGGACCGGATTTGGGCCGCTCAACGGAGTTGACAACAGCGCCTTTGGAGATATCCGCGTTATACAGCCTGAGGCCGACGATCGCCCGCATCACCTTACCGTCGTAAGAGACGGCGTCATCGTTTGCAACCCCGCTCAATGCCGACAAGGCGAACTCCCGAATTTTCCCACCGGTCCGGATATCCCAGATGCAGATATTGCCCTTCCAGTTGAAGGAGAAAAATGTTCGGCCGCCGGGCAGAAAAGCAGCGAATTCTACATTTTCACTGTCTTTGAATGTCCGGACCAATCTTCCGCTTTCGGCGTCCCACAATTTGATCGTATCATCATCGCTCCCGGAAAGAAGCCACTTGCCGTCCGGCGATAGATCGATAGTGTTGATGGATGACGTGTGCCCAATCTGGACGAAGGTTTCCGGCTTTTCTCGTCCGTCCACTGAAACCAGATGGTCGGCGGCAAATCCGGTGACAGGTAAAATATACAATACGGCGATCAAGCCGACCCCGACCGCCAATGAACGTAATAAATTAGTGGATGCAAACATATTGGATACTCCTGCTTTTTATTTTTCGAATATTCTCTTCTTTAATCAATCCGCAAACCCTGTTTTGGCACTGCTGATGGTCCGGCCGTCATGCGTAATCATGCAGGAATTGCGTCCCATGCCTCTTTTGGGCACAATCAGGGCATACTCCGCTCCCCTAATGATTTTGTAATCCGCTTCGGGGAATTTGAATAAAAGCTCTTCCACCGGGATTCCCGGTGTCGCGAGACGACAGGCACCGGCGGCCATACGCCCTGCCCGGCTCAGATCGTAGATAACATAACCGACTACTAACCCGATCAAAAGCGCAATTCCATAAATGACATAACGGACAGACGGAAATTTTCTATATCGAACCGGTTTTAATCCGGTCTCCGGCCAAAAAATTCTCCGGGCCGTCCTGCGCAAAAGATAATAGAGGCCGGTGAAACCCAAGATAAACATCAGCGGCGAGCCTTTTTCACTTTCGAAAAGCGGCAAAAACGGCAAAATAAAAAAAGACAGAAAGATCAGAATGGCCGGGTAGCGGGCAAATCGCGCACACCGGATCAATCCGGAGCCGGCTACTGATGCAGCAAGCGCGTACAAAACGGCCAAGGCAACATGAGTAATGCCGCCTTCAGCAATGGAGCGAATATTGATCAAAACAGGGATACAAATAAAGAGCAGGAGATAACCGATGATCCGGATAGATATATAGGCGCTTTGCTCATCCTTCAGTTGCTTCTTTTCTTCTTTGGTCACCCACCGGCCCTGAAAAAGCAGCATCCTTCTGCTTTGAGCTTCTGGTGTTGCTAAGTCATGGTGAGGAATGCCCCAATCCGTGTTGATCAATAAATCCGTGCGTTCGGGCTGATATTTTTTTAGCATAATTCCTCACCTTTTTTCAGAATAACTATCCGCGCGTTAATTTCAGGCTGACCGGTGTTTGAAACGGATTGCTCTGATCGATTGCCGGGAGTCCGACGCTTGAAATAAGGGTCATGTCTGCTGTGAAGAACGGCAAACAGAAGGAAAAGAAGGATGATCAAGGCAAAAACCATCATGACATTGGCCCTGAGTTTGAGTATCGCGGGGAACAGATCGGTCCAATTCCTTTGCTCTTGCTGCCCTTCCCGGGGTAAGCTGTAGATCAGGCCAAGAAGAACCAGCGGCCCCAGGACGGGAAGAACTGTCAACGACAAGATCAGGTAGAATCGCCAGGTGTTCCAGGGACGAATACCCCGATGGCGTAATTCCACAAACGCGCCGGCACCAAGGGCATGGCAGGAAAACAGATAAACGGCTTTGAAAAAAATATCGGCGCCGGATGCGGACGTCATCCCCAGAATAATGGCTGCTCCATGACAAATCAACCCGGCAGCAAGAGCATTCCTGCCCAGGGCTGTATAAGCGATCTCCCGCATCACGATTACCTTCTCCGGGAAGCCGGACCGGCCTCTTCTAAAACCATCTTTACGTCTTTCACCTTTTCCAAAACCTGCATATGATACTGGCCACCTGCTTTAAACGGCCCGGAGAGGCGTAAAATCATTTCTCTGAGCGCATATTCAACAACCAATTGGTTGTCGCGCAAAACTGGTTTACCCATTGAGATCGAATACAGCCAGTCGGCGGAATAGCCCAGAAAAACACAAGCCACAACATACTTTTCAAAATCAATATCGGGCGCAGGCTTGTCAAAAGCGCGCCGACAGAGTTCGGACCATTCCTTCCGCGTGTCCACAACCTTGATAAAGGGCTCTTTCTGACTGGAAACATTTCCCTTCCATTCCATTCCGGAATAATCACGGGATGCGCCCGCTTTTTCCAGAAGGCCGGCAATTTCAGGATGGGCGCCTTCGACCGCATAGGTCCAGGCCGATTTTCCCGCTTTATCCTTCAACGCAAAAGCGCTTCCTTTTTCGACCAACATCCTGACCATCTCCGGATTGCCTTTTTTGACTGCCAGAATCAGCGCCGTCTCACCTTTGTTGTTTGAGTCATTGACATCCGCACCACGGTCAATCAGATACTTCATCGCAGCCGTATTTGTTTTATGATAAGATGCTACCGCCTTCATTAAAGCCGTCGTCCCTGCGTCATCCTTAAGGTTGACATCAGCACCTCTTGCAACCAGAAATTTTACCAGGGATGAATCTCCTTCGGCAGCCAGCATCAGCAAAGTACCCCCCGCGAAGCTCCTCGCATTCACATCCGTATCTTTCGCCAGCAGAAGCTTGACGATCGCCGGATCACCGGCAATCACCGCAGAAGAAAGAGCATTCCGCCTGTCATACTTCCAGCCGCTTTTGATTAATTTTTTAACAATCGGAATATGATGACCTTGGATCGCTTTACTGAGAGCCGTATCCCCGTATTTTGATTTCTTGCTGATATCCGCGCCGGCCTTTAAAAGCATTTCCACCAAAGCGGCATTGCCTTTTTCGCTGGCTATCATGAGCGCGGTCATTTCATTATTATCTGCGGCGTTCACATCCGCCTTACAGACGATAAGCAAACCGGCAATATCGTTACTGCCGTCATTTACAGCCCGGAGCAGCGCGGTTTTTCCTTCGTCATAAGTATCGGTTACGTTTGCTCCATGGGCGAGCAATGCCTCAACTGCTTTCGCCTTTTTATTCATCACGGCATAGATGAGGGCATCCGCACCGCCGATGTTCTTCACATTCACATCTGCTTTCCTTCTCAAAAGGTCCTTCGCCACTCCGAGATGGCCCTTAACGGATGCAAAGATCAGCGCGGTATTGTTGGCGCCGTTTTTGGCGTTCACGTCGGCGCCGGAACGGAGCAATGTCCGGATAATCGCAAGTTTGTTGCCATCGGCTGCATACATTAAAGGCGTACTGCCCGGCGGCGTCCGGAGATTGACATCCGCGCCCTTGGAGATGAGCGCCTTAACTTTATCCGGACGGTCTTGCCTGATGGCTATGAATAAAGGATGTTTATCCGGATCGGCTTGCCCGGTCGATTCATTGGCGCTGCCGGCATGCTTTTCCAGCAATTGCGCAATATATTCCAGGCCGTCTTTTTTCGCCAGCGACAAAGCGGTGTCGCCATCCTTATTTTTCAAATCCAGCCTGGCGCCTTTGCCCAGGAGTGTCTGCACTAATGCCGCATTTCCCTGCATCACTGCATACATCAGAGGTGTCCGGCCCGTTTTCAACCAGGATTCATCCTGGACATTAACTTCCGCGCCGTTTTCCAGGAGGATCTGAATCGTTGTCGTTTTATCGCCGGGAGGGCCGGCCGGCAGTTGCCCCCAGGCACAGGCCAGAAGCAGCGGTGTCAACCCTTTTCCTCTGGCGTTGACATCAGCACCCTTGGAAAGCAGGAATTTTACAACGTCAACATGTCCCTGCCCGGCGGCTTCGAGTAGAGGCGTCCGCTCGCCGCTCTCCTTGCCGATATCCACTGTCGCGCCGCGCTCGATCAGCAATCGGACGATTTCCAGATTCCCGTTGCGGGCGGACCTCACCAGCGGCAGATCACCGGTCATCCCGCGCCGGTTGATTTCCGAATGGCTTGCGGATGCTCCCAGGATGGCTCTGACCGCATCAACATCATTTTTCTTAACTGCTTCCAGAAGAGGATAATCGGGCGGCGGAAGACGGCTCTCCGAAGAACTCCCGGCAGGCCATAATCCCGCCAGCAGCAACACAATAACTATCCCGGCAAACCATTTGCTTGTCATGCCTTTTTCTCCAGTTATGTTTAATGGTCCCTCAAAATAGTCAGTTCAATCCCTTTTTATGATATCCGGGTTTCCGGAAATGGCGGGCAGAACAACTGCGGGACGTCACATTTATTAGCGGATGTTTCGGTCCGGTCTAAATTACTTTTTTCACAAACATCCTTTGGCAACATCTGCCCCACTCGGGCCGGATGTTAATGCTCAGTTGTTAGCTAACTCTTTTAGTATAAGAAGTAAAGATAGAAAAGACTGCAGTAGATGCGGATGAATATTAAATGGCACCGCCCTTCTGTTTAAGTTCCCCCAAATTTACTCTTCGTCATAGCGCCGCCTCCAGTGGCGAAGGCCGCTCTTTAATTACATAGGATTCTTTCCATAACCTTCCTGTCATATACAGGGCGGCAGAAATAAGAATGCTGTCATAATAAACATTCATTGTCAGTAATCCCAGCCCACCAAAGAAGAGAGCACCGAAAATCACAAATAACTCCAGGGTCCGAGATCGATACCCGTGTTCACTGTTGAGGATAAGGAACCCGCATAGCGCGAGAGTTGTCGGGCAATTGACCACGCCGAGCGGAGAATAGATCAGGGCATTTACACCGACAGGGCTTTCAACCAGAGCCAGGTACCAGAAGCTGCCGAGAAGAGCTGTTCCGCCGATGATTTTGTCTTGCAGAGGAAGTCTGCTGAAGTCAAAACGAATCTTCCCTGTTCTTGCCGCAGACACAATGAGTCCGGCAATTAAGGGAAAATAGAGACAATTAATATATATGCCGTGTCTTAACGCACAGATCGCTGCACAGATGCAAAGATAAGTCGCGAATAACACGTAGAGGATATTTCTTGCCTTCTTCAGGAAAAACCCGCCAAGGATGATGAGAATTAAAAGAAGATGATTGATCACACTAAGAATTTTGAAATCGTTTGTCGTTTGAACAAGCTTTTCATACAATGTTGCCGCATTGAGCGGCAATGAATGATTTTGGAAATTGAAGGCAATAACACTGAACGCGAGAATAAGAACAACTGCTCCGACGATAAACCTCGTTGATTTTTTCACAACATGTTTCTCCTTTAAAGATGTAGTGATGGCGCCTGCAAAATATAAGTCTTTTACTCCTTTAGTGAGTTATGATTTTTCAGTTTTTAAATTCTGGACGACCTCGGATAGAAGCATGATCAGCGTCTCTCTCTCTTTCTGGTCATTTAGCGTTTCGAGGATCTTTTCCGCCATGAGGAGATCGACTCTCTCATGCTCAGCCTGAATTTTAATGCCCTTCGGTGTTAGTTTAAGGCCGTAGGAGCGACGATCGCGAGCACTGATTAAGCGTTTGAGCAGCCCCTTTTTTTCCAGGCGATTGATAATGCTGCTCATCGTGCTTCCGGGCACACCTAAAGCGCTCCTGATCTCACCGATGATGATATCAGGGGTTTCGGAAATCATCTTCATGAGATGCAGATCCACGGGCAGTACGTCGTTCAGATCTTCCGACCAAAAACCAAGATGATCCATATGCAGATTGAAGACCAACCCATGCAACAATTGATTCATTTTGCGCATCATTTCTTCTTGTGTTTTCATAATTCCTTATTCTCCCTCTCATCTTGATTCAGATACGAGATGCGTGCAATGAAACTCGCAGAAAGGAGCATGGTCCGCAATACGATGCCCAATCCCGTTTCTGTGAAATATAATTTCTTCAGGCAGGTAAGTGTTGAAAATGGCATTATCGATGCTACAAATAACCCGGGTCAGTTCGGGGACTCCCAATCCGGAAAAGACTTCCATGAATATGCAGCGATGAACCCTGAATTCATAACTACTCTCATCGGCCTTCACAACTTCCATGGTATTCAGACGAGTCGGGCCTTCACGGTTGGTTCGCTGCTGATTGGCGATGAGGTTAACGAAACTGCGGGTTTCCTCGACAAAGCGAAAATTACCAAGCTGTGTCGCCAATCCGGCAGGTAGAATAGATGCAGTGACCACTGCAAGAGCGCGCTCCTTATCCATTTGCATTTTCAGAACTTCATATAACGAGCCTACCAAAGCAGTCATAGCGACCAAGTCCGCAGGCAGTCCGCCAGGTATACGTTTTTTTATTCTACGCATGTTAAAAAATGTACGGGCTAGAACTGATAAAGGATTATTTACATATCCTTTTAAGACGCCAAGCAGTATGAGTGGCAACGCAGGCCGCGCCAGATGGAGTGGGTTTGATTCGATCACTGGATGTTCCTTTCGTTTTATGTATTATACGATTATCGTACAATTCCTTGGTAGCACAACATATACTTATTGTCAATAATTTATTTTCAAGTTTTTTCGATGAATTTTCCTGCAAAGACAATAAACAGGCATTTGGGGGGGGGGGGGATTCTGACAAACCTATCCGTCACGTCATGTTTTTGAATGCGTCGTGACGTCAGGATTGAATGTAATCTTCCCATTCATATTCAGTGTCGGCGTAACAGTCGGCTTGTTGATGTGGAGGATGCGCGCAGGAATCGGAGGTTTTGGATTCGTACAATGTGATGGCGGCACAGATTTTGGGCGGCGGTCGTGATCGGACAAGCCAGACTTCCAGATGCATAAGGATTTCCGGATAACCGACGGATCTTCGATGAAACCGATGATGCGCATGGCGCCTTTACATTTAGGACAGATTAAAGGATCGACTTCATAAATCTTCTGTATCAGACGTACCCGGTTTTTCCGGAATGCTTTTGAATTTTCTTCCGGCTCGAGGATGCAGGAGATGATATCTTCCGTGCCTTTAGCTTTACGTTTACCCCGAGCGACGTTGCTGTAATATCCATTGTACCGAACCATCTGTTCGCCCCGGTTGGGGATATAGGTACACATAGCGGCCAGCCATTCCAATGCCGCGAAACTCTTGCTGGTCTTTTTATCCTTGGCCGTATAGATGACCTTGCCTTCTTTATCCGGATAGGTCATCCGCTGCTGTGAAAAAGAAGCCCGGATGATTTAACGCACCAGGTATCACCCCGCCACGCCGCCTCTATCCGCTTCCTGTTCGTCAGGCCAGCATTTTGCCTGCGGCTTCCTTCAGATTCCGCCTCACGACGGACACCCTTGCCGTTCAGCTAACATTTCCCCTTGCCGGGTATGTAGTGGACTTTCACCTCCAAGTCGTCTTTCCCGCCACCACAGCGGTTCCGACAGCGCCAGAAAAGGCGCTACGCGCCATGCCTGGCGCACAAAAACAAGGGGGTAAGCTTTACGCTTAACCCCTTTTGTATTGGCTAGGTGTTGAGTGCCACGACATCGTTAACATATTTTTGTGCCAGGACATCGTGAACACTCGGTTGTTCAGCGTAGCTTGTAACTAAATTCATCCACCTGGATTTTGTCCAGGGAAAGTTTGAGTTTTTGTTCTTTGACATTGATTGTAGCCACCACATATTCGAGTTTGAGTTCTGGCGCGACGGGGAATATCTCGCCGAAGATATTGAGTTTCAAATCGCTACGAATGAGTCTTACCAAATGATATCTGCCGGTCTCCGGTTTCTTCATCCTGTGATTTGGGGCTTTCTCTTCTACAGGGAAACGCAGTTTTGTATTGTTTGCGGCAAGGGCTTTCAGGGGCGTCTTCCCCCCAAGTTTACTGTAGCGATATCTGCTGTTATGACTTTGTTCAAACATCAGCGATCCGGCTTTCAGCTCCTCTTGCGAGGACATCACGACTTTGCCGAGAAACATCTGCTGATAACGGTCATTAAAGTTCTCTATCATTCCGTTTCTCCAAGGTTCAGACATCGGGATGAACCAGGGCTCAATATCGTTATGCAAACACAGCCGAATGAGAGGCCCCATGCCACGGGGATGTGTGGGGCTGCCAAAGAAGGACATGGCGTTGTCAATCTGGATGTTGCTTGGTATCCCCATACGCATCCAAATGGCCCAGAAACCGTCAAGGATGGATTGTCCCGACTTGGAAATGGACGGATAAAGTCCGCATCGGACAGTTGCCGTATCGATCACGTTGAGGCTGTAGAATCTTACAGGTCCTTTGAGGTAGCACGGGCCAACCAGATCGGCCTGATGGGTTTGGTTCGGCAGAAGCGACGGCAGCTTGGGATACGCCGTGCCTTTGGCTTCATATTTCCCTGTTCGCCGATGGGTTAGATCATTCCGGTTCAGAATCCGGTTGATAGTTCTGATGGATGGTAACGGTCTTACGCCAAGTTCTTCCATTTCCCAGTAAATGGCCTGAGCACCACAGAATAGACCTTGGTTATAGAGATTAAGGCGAAACATCTTGACGATTTCCTCAACCTCTACCGGCGTGTGCAGTGGATTTGAAAGAGGACGGCGAGAACGATCTTCACTCCATGAGGTTTCCGCTCCGCTATACCGTTTGATCCACTTGTACAACCATACCTTCGACTTGCCGAGTGATGTGCAGATTGATTCAGGGCTTTCACCATTCTTGAACCTCTGCACGGCCAAAATCCGCTGCTGTTTGATTTTGTCTCCCATGAACACCTCCGAATTTCATTTGGTGTTCACAGAATGACACATGGTGACTATTCAGTTGTCAAAGAACTTTGTTTACGATGTGTTGGCACATTTTTTCATTAACGATGTCGTGGCACTCAACAGCTAGGCAGTAAGAAGAAAGATGGGCAGTGGGTTGTATAGTATTGCCATACATGAGCAATCCACCCTATAAAAATTCCTGGGAAGCCTTGCCGAGCCCATCATGCATCTTCAAGTCAAGAACAAACATAAATGGCATTTTACTTTTAAAATGTTAACTACTTACAAATATCAATTGCCGGTCATTCGATGCAGCAATGATATGCAGAACCAAACGAAGGCGGTTAAAACATATGAGAAGAACTGCCAGACAAGAAGTGTCGGAATAGTTTACAATGGTGCAATTAATAATATATCATATAATATTAATATGTTATGTGTTTAATATTAATATTTCTTAAGGATTGACTGTAAAAATAATTTACAAATATAAAGCTATTTTTTGATTTATAAATAAAAACTGTATTAATTTAATCTGTTATAAATGTGGCACATGCTTTGCTAGAAGAATTTCCATAATTATTCAGCCCTTCGGACAACGGAATAGCCGATATAAATTCATCCTAAGGAGGTTATATGGCGAAAGGAAAATTAGTTTTCAGATGGGGTGTTTATCTGACAGCGATCATTGCTGTCGTTCTTTTTTACGGAAAAGCTGGTCAGGCCGCCACAATTTATGCTTCTGCTGATGCAACAGTGAAGCTGGGGAGCACAAATAATTATGGAGGCGATGCAACGGCATTAACGGGAAAAGACTCTGGTAGTACAACTAACCGTATCTACGTGGGTTTTTCTCTGCCCACACTTGATTCCGGCTATGAATTTGCCAGTGCAACACTATACGGTTATTATTACTGGGACACATGGGACAGCACAGACAGGGAGCATTCCTGGTATCGGGTTGTGGATGACACATGGAACGAATTCACCATTAATGGAACCAACGCTCCAGTATATAGCGGCAGTGCTATTGCAACTTGGACACCTTCAGGAACAAGTTCTGGCTCCAGCGGACATGCATACAATACATGGCAAAGCTGGGATATTCTTTCCACTCTTGCCAATGAAACAGATGGCAATTTGACTTTAGTGCTCAAGCAGACAGACGAGACCCTCACTTTCGGTATTGAACAGTTTCGTACTATTAATTATTCCGATGGAAGCTATGGCTTTAAGATTGAATATGAAACAAGAGAGATCCAGCAGCCGCCCCCACCGCAAGTGCCCGAACCGGCGACTATAATTCTTTTGCTATCCGGCTTGATCGGTTTGAGCGGATTAAGAAAAAAATTTAACTCAAGATAACTTATACATATTTATATCAGTATCAAAAGGCAAAGGCAGATTTTCGTTCAGTCTGCCTTTGCTTTTTTCCCGCTTGCTATTCTGGAGAGGCAATTAATCATCCAATCGGATTAGACGATCTGAATGTGATCCAAGTTGGCTCCCCAGTCTCGCCCTTGGCGTGATTTCGGCTAAAGCCTCAACAAAAACAGGACTCGAATCCCGCGAACCGCGGGACCATACCGACTCCGTTCACTGCGGGACTGTCAAGATAACGGCAGATGCCTCTCTGCTTTATCTTTTTTTTTCAACGCCATTGCTTTCACGCGCTTGGCAGCGGATTGCGTCCAAATTAGTTTCCGGGGGCCCGGAAATCGTTTTGTCGTTTTGGAATGGTGATACTCAAGAGCATTACGCTGTCGCAGCCGCTGTTCCACATTCGAACTTTGCCCGCATTAATAACTTTCCGTTTTCTCGCTCTGAATTATATAGATACTGAAAGACATGGTGTCTCCATATAAAAAAGCCCGTTTTCGAAAAAACGGGCTTTAGTATTCTGGCTCCCAGCGCGGACTCGAACAAAAATGATAAAATACTTTAATTATTACATTTATTAATAGAGCTATTTTTCACAAGACCCCAAACGTGCCCCCAAAAATAAAAAAGGCGGATGATTTCATACCCACCCTGGTTATTTGATAGTTCAGTATAATTGCTTATCCACATTCCCGATTCTACTAAAATGTCGTCGATTATTATTGAAATTGAAATTTGTGGTTGATGCACTTTTATTGCAGCTTTCCACCCATACTGTTCACACAAGATCACGGCAACTTTTAGCTCTGCCGGTTATCGTGTGCACCTACCAAAGTGTTAGAGAAATGCGAGAGTAAGAAGTAATGATTACTGAAAGAACTGAACTGACGGAATAAGGCAGAACCCTGCATAGATTAGTTTACAGTCTCAATTTGTTTGTCGGATGAAGCTACCAGGATGGTCTGCGGTAGTTAGCTGCTATTCAGGGATCGATAATGTTCTACCTTGATGCTTAGCTTTTTCATACGATGGATCAAGGTGGTCCTTTTTATCCCGAGTAATTCGGAAGCCCCGCATTTACCGCCGATTATACCGCCGCTCCTTTCCAATGCCTTGAGAATCAGCTTTTTTTCAAAATCAATAAGATTCAGCGTCTTGTCAAACATTTCGGGCCTGTTTTCCCCCTGCGTGCTGTTGCCGGTCAGTTCGGCAAAACGGAATTGCGCATCTCCGGAAATAACTGTCCGCTCGATGATATTGGAAAGCTCCCGAATATTTCCCGGCCAGGAATACGATTGTAGCTTTTCCATCTCTGCTGTTGTAATACCGGAATATGGTTTGCCGCACTGTGAACTTAAAAGCTTAAGAAAATAAATAGCCAACGCTGGAATGTCTTCCCTACGTTCGCGAAGAGGGGGCACACGAATAGGGTAGACGTTCAGGCGATAAAAGAGATCCTCCCGAAACCGGCCTGCTTCGACCTCCTTTTTTAAATCCTTATTCGTAGCGGTAATCAATCGGAAATCAGAATACAACAATTTCGTTCCGCCCACGCGCTGGAATTCCTTTTCCTGGAGTATGCGCAGCAATCTGCTTTGCGTTGATGGAGGAAGTTCCGATACCTCGTCTAAGAAAATGGTTCCCTGGTGAGCCAGTTCAAACCGCCCGGCCTTAGTTTTGATGGCGCCCGTAAAAGCTCCTTTTTCATGGCCGAACAGTTCGCTGTCGATCAGGCTTTCCGGTAGAGCGGCACAGTTTACGCGGATGAAAGCGGTGTTTTTCCGCGAGCTCTCGCGATGGATCGCCCGGGCCACCAGTTCCTTTCCGACACCAGTTTCACCATAAATCAGGACGGCCGATTGTGTTGGAGCTACCTTCCGGATTAACCGCTGCACTTCTGTAATGGCCTTGCTGGAACCGATTATTTCGCCGAAAGGACGGAACTCTTCCTTTTCATCGAGGTAATAAAGATTTTCCTGTATGAGCTTCTTGTTGAGTTTGGCGATTTCATCATGCGCCTGGGCGCGGTCAATAGCGAGCGCAATTTGCGAAGCAAGAGCAGAGATGATGTTGATTCCTTGCAGGCTTATATCGAGGGAGAAAAAGCGGCTGTCCTGATAGAGAACACCGATCACCTGTTCATTGAGCATGAGCGGCGTGATGACGACTTTTCTCTTACCGATAACTTCAGAATCAGCAATCTCCCGCTCGGAAACATTTTCCTTGCCGGAATTGAATACCTGCCGGATGATCTCGAAACTCGGCTGAAAATCTTCATCCAGAATATTTTCATCGAACAGGTTGCGTGATGCCACCATTTTCAGCTTCGGCGATTCTGAGTCTTTGATGAAGATAGCAGAGCGCTCTGCCCCCGTCATTCGCGACAAGGAGGCGATGATATTGGTCAATAGCCCTTTAATGCTGTCCTGAGTGGCCAGGGCGTTGCCCATTTCAATTACCAGATCGGACAGACTAGCCTCCTTGGATAAGTCGCTGTGCGGCAGAAGATGGAGTAAGTTTGCGGGGAAAGCATCTCTTGCGATAGGTTTTAAAAAATTCCAGGCTTCCTGGGCATATATTTTTGCATTGGGAAGGTCATTTGTTTTTAAATAGAGTTTGGCGATCTCGGTTCTAATTTTAGCCAGCTGGAAAGTAGATCCTTTTTGCTCGACAATGGATTCCAGTTCGGCAAGCTGCGCAATTTTTTCTTTGTCAGACAAATTACTTTCGGGCAGTACAATCAGCAGGCGCCGAATCATGTTATAGATCTGCGGGTAAACCGCGTCTTCCCGGATCTGATTCAGGAAATCATAGGATATGCCTTTGTCCGGTAAAACATTTTTACCATACAAACTGTAAAATGTATCAAAAAGGGCAAAATAATTGAGAAGATAATACCAGGATAAATGAGGGAGTTCGATAGTGCTGTAAATTGCCGCAGCAACATCCATATGTCCTTCCAGGCAGGCAATACAGACGAGACCTATTTTAGCCGTAACTTCCAGGGAGAAGATGTTTTCGGTTTTGGCGATCTGGACTGCTTTTTCTAAACAGATTTTGCTGCTTTGCAATTGCCGGATCTCCAGGAGAATTGTTCCCGACATCAGATAAGAATAAGACAGCAAGGGGTTATTTGCGTGCTTGGTGCAGTGATTGCGCATGGCTTCGCAAATACCGAGCCCCCGCTGAGGCATGCCTACTTCAGTATAGATAAAGCCTAATGACAGGAAAATAAAGAGGGAAAAATCATCATCGAAAGACTCGATGTTACCAATTGAATGTTCATGCTGGTCAATTGCTTGAAACAGATTACCCTGGCTCAGATAATTCAGCATTTTGAGCTTCAGGCTCCGTTTTTCCATTTCTTCGTCATTGAGATTTTGGACCATGTTCCAGCCCCGACGCAAATGCTGCACAGCATCTTTAATCTGGAGAGAGACCCAATAATTTTGTCCGATCATGAGTTCTATCGATGCCTGAAGGTTTTTATCGCCAAGGTCCACAGCCATGTCCAGGGCGGTAAAAAGCGGTTTATTAAGATCATGGAAAACAGGAAAGAACAGCGAGAGACCAGCCCAATGTTTGACCGCGTATATAAAGGCACGGCGGAGATTATCTGATAAATCCTGTGGTTTGTTATGGTACTGTTTGCCGATCAGCTCGATCACATTATCATAACAGGCAATGGCGGTGGAAATTTGATGGTTCTTCTCTTCTGTCGTGGCAGCGTCGAGAAGAGTTTGAATGTCTGAATCCAGCGCGTCTATGGTTAGAAATTGACCGGTCGGCCGCAAAGTTTTGCGTTCTTTGTCCGGTAGGCGCTTTGCCGGTAAATCCGTTGTATTGCCATGCAGTCCTGCGGTTTCTTTCGGATTTATCTCGATTGAAAAATGCTGCCGCGGAAACCGGGGAGACCAGGGATAAAAATCATTTTGATTATCATGCATAATCCAGCCCTGATCATAGAGTTTTAAAACGAGTCCCATTATTTTTGATGCAGGAATATCCGGAAACCAATCTAAGGAAAAACCCTTGGTGAAAGAGATCATATCCAGGAAAAGGGATTTCTGGACTTCGTCCAGTGTCGTAATAAATGTATCGGCTTCTATCATTTCAAGTTTTTTATTTCCCTCCATTGTTGTTACTTACACGAAATAAGACCATATGTCAACAGGTGTTAATAAATTGACGCATGCTGAATAGATATGTGTTGTTTAGATATTACCCAATATTAATGACTACTTACATTGTATAAAATTAATCATTGTATCGTAATGTTATCAATAGATGTTCAAATAACCGAATATTTATATTTGGGTCGATATACGTAAATACTTGAATTATTAAGCTATTTTAGATGGCATGCTAAATGCAATAATGAAAAGAGATTTTGTTTTCTCCAAATAGATCAGTCATTATGGATGGAAACAGCCGAAGGACAAAACGACAACTGCAAAAAGTTCAAGCCGTGGTGAATACAAGTAACGTAGAATTATGTAAAATCGCTGCACACAGGCAGTTGCCAACAGCGGGCACTTTGACACTATTAATTTGCGCACGGTAGATAAATTCTTAATTCCTCTTTTAGTTGTTGCACCGTGCATCAGGCTATCAGGAATAAATTTTTCAATAAATAGAATAAGGAGGTTTTTATGCAGGGCAACAACATCGGTTTCATGCTCGATCAAAATGTGCACGACTACGGAGAGTACAAGCAGCTTATTTACCTGGGGCCTGAAGGCGAGAAAACCATAACAAATGTGGAGATCCTTGGCCGGGCACGCAGATTTTCAGTGGGTTTACAAAAGATAGGCGTAGAGAGATGTTCCATCGTCGGCTCCGTGTTGAGCAATATTCCGGAAATTCCGGAGATCATCAACGGTATCAACCGGATGGGCGCCACCTATCTGCCCATCATCTTCATGCTGACGGCAGCGGAAATCCGCTATATTCTGGAAGATTCGGCTTGCAAGGTTGTCATCACAGAAGCCGGACTTCTCCCGAAAGTTAGAGAAGCCGCTCAGGGTTTGCCCTCCTTAAAACAGATCGTTCTCGTGGGTCCCGGGGAAGGCGCGGATATAAGGTCTTATGCCGACCTCCTGCAAGAAGATGACGCCCGGGGCGATGTGGTTGATGTAAATCCCAAGGAAGAAATTGCCGTTCTCATGTACACCTCGGGCACGACCGGATTTCCCAAGGGTGTCATGCTCACTCATCACAACCTCCTGACTCAGTTCAAGGTTGGCATGACCGTCTGGGGAGGCAAGAAGGATGATATCTTGCTGACCACTATCCCCATGAATCATATTTTCGGCGTTCTCAGTTGCCTCGAAGGTTACAGTGGGGGAGTCGTTAATCTCATGATGCCGCCTTTCGATCCCCGGAAGGTTCTGGATGCCATCCGGGACTATAAAGTCACCTTCATCCCCATGGTCCCGACAATGCTTTTCTATCTGCTTCTGGTATTTGACCCGAAGAAGGATGACCTCTCTTCCCTGGATCTCCTCATCTGTTCCGGAGGCCCCTTGCCTATGGAAACCCTGGAGCAGGCACAAAAAGCTTTTGTCATGGAAGTCACCCAGGGTTACGGCTGCACGGAGGTTGCTGGGTCCATTTCGCGCCAGCGCCGGGATTGGCCCCGCAAACCTGGTAGCTGTGGTTTCCCCTTGCCCGGACTGGCCCTGAAGATTGTGGATCTGGACGGCAATGAAGTCCCGCGGGGACAGGAAGGACAGATCATATGCAAGGGTCCCGTTGTCATGAAAGGGTATCTGAACAAACCCAAGGAAACTGCTGAAGCTCTCATTAACGGCTGGCTGCAGACGGGTGATATGGGCCACATCGATGAGGACGGGGAACTTTATATTACGGGCCGGCTGAAAGATTTGATCATCAAGGGCGGCGAAAACATCGACCCCGGCGTGGCCGAAGGCTGGCTGTACAAGCATCCCGCCATTTTGGAGTGTGCCGTTATCGCCATTCCTGATCCCAAGTACCATGAAGAAGTCGCCGCCGCAATTGTATTGAAGCCGGGGCAGAAATCAACGGAAGAAGAACTTCTGGCCTATCTGGGAGAGCATCTTCATCACTTCGTGGCCCCGAAGAAGATTTTCTTTTTCCCCAGCCTTCCCAAGACCGGCTTGGGAAAGATCCTCAAGCGGGAAATCCGGCGGATCATCAGCGAAAAGTAAATTGACAGCAAATCCCATCCGCTCCTGCAGGCAGACGGGATTTTATAGCTTGCAGTATGACATATTAAAAAAAGTATTGAGCGGAGATATGATGACCGCAAAGGAGGGAAAATGAAGATTACCGCAGCAGTTATCAGAGGAATGGAAAAAGAAGATCCTTTTCTGATTGAAGAACTTGAACTGGACGAACCAAGGGAACATGAAGTAGTCGTCAGGATTGCCGGGGTTGGTATGTGCCATACCGATTTGTTTAGTAAAATATCTCTGGGAATGCTGCCGATGGTGCTGGGCCACGAAGGTTCCGGTGTAGTGGAAAAAGTAGGCAGCGCCGTGACTAAGGTTGAGCCGGGTGATCATGTTGTCATGAGCTTCGGTTATTGCGGTAAATGCCATAATTGCCTTTCCAGCCATCCTGCTTTCTGTATGGAATTTGCAATCCACAATGCCTCCGGCGGTCGAGAGGACGGATCTTTTACCCTGCGCACAGCCGATGAAGACGTATTCGGCAATTTCTTCGCCCAGTCTTCATTTGCCAGCCATGCCCTGGCCCATGAAAAAACACTTGTTAAGGTCGATAAGGATGTTCCCATTGAATTGCTTGGTCCTTTGGGTTGCGGCATTCAAACTGGTGCCGGCACTGTTATCAATGCCCTGAAGGCGCGGCCCGGCGAATCCATTGCCATCTTTGGCGCCGGCACGGTAGGCCTCTCGGCCATTCTTGCCGCCGTGGTTTGCGGCTGCACCAAGATTGTCGCCGTCGATATTTTACCCGAGCGACTGGAATTAGCCAAGAAATTAGGCGCGACGCATTTAATTAACAGTAAAGAAGAGGATGCGGTAGATGTCATCAACAAGATTACCACTAATGTCGGGGTCGATTATTCCATCGAATGTACGTCTAATGCCATTGTAGCGCGGCAGGCCGTCGATGCAGTGAGAATACTGGGAACCTGCGCACTTGTCGGCGTAACAATGCTGGGTGACGAACTGACGGTTGATTGGAGCAATGTTGCCGCCGGGCGCATTGTTCGCGGCGTTTATGAAGGCGATTCGCAGCCGGATATTTTCATTCCGCAGCTGATTGATCTGTTTAAGGCGGGTCGCTTCCCATTTGACAAGCTGATCTCTTATCGGCCTTTATCGGAAATCAACGAATCCGTTGAAGATACCCATTCGGGGAAAGCCGTGAAGGTTATTTTGAAACCGTAGTTATTAAATAAGAAAGGGAGGAATGAGTGATGAAGAAAATGGCATTAGTAACGGCAATCATGGCAGCGGTTTTATTATCGGCAACGGTTCTCTGGGCGCAGTCTCCTGTGGGCAAGTGGAAAACTATTAACGAAAAGACAAACAAAGCAGAAACTATCGTTACCATTTATGAACAAAATGGAATGATTTACGGCAAATTCCTCGAACAATTAGACCCAACCGGCAGCAAAGTGTGTGATAAATGCGAAGGAGCAGAAAAAGGAAAACCTATTGTCGGCATGGTTTTTATTAAAGACCTGAAAAAAGACGGCGATGAGTTCAGCGGAGGAATCATTTTGGATCCTTCTTCAGGTAAGGTTTATAAAGGAAAACTTAAAGTTCTTGAAGGCGGCAAAAAACTGAAGGCGTCTGGTTGTATCGCTTTTATCTGCAAAGGTCAGGAGTGGCTGAAAGTGGATTAATTTTTCAGTACTACTCCAATCAAACAGCCAGATGATTATTATAACAATTAGTCGAAAAGGGGTATGAACATAAACAGCCCTGTCCTTAATAATTTTACGTAACTTATTTTAGGAGTATCTATGAAAGGCAATACCGGGAAATTAATCAATGTAGATCTAACAGGGGGACGGGTAAAAATCGACCGGATTCCTGAAGATTATTACAAAAAATATATTGGCGGCAGCGGTGTGGCGGCCAAGATCTTTTGGGAGAATGCTGATTTTAAACTCGATCCCCTGGCGCCCGAAGCGATGCTGCTGATCATGAATGGCCCCCTGGCAGGTATCCGGCTCTCCGGAGCCAGCCGCAACAGTGTGGCCGGTTGTTCACCGCTGAACCGCCACTGGGCTGATTCTTCCTGTGGCGGCTATTTAGCGCCCGAACTCCGCTATGCCGGATTCGACGGTCTAATGATCAAGGGAAAAGCCGCTAAACCTTCCTATCTGCTCATTATTGATGACAAAATTACCATCGAAGATGCGAGTGAATACTGGGGATCGGGCACCGAAACAGTGACGGAGGCATTGAAAGACAAATATGGAAAGGATTATCGCACCCTGGTGATCGGCCCGGCGGCCGAGAATGGCGTAAAATATACACTGATATTGAATGACGGCCATCACGCAACGGGACGGGCGGGCTTCGGCACCCTGATGGGCTCCAAGAATCTCAAGGCCATTGTCGTCAAATCCGGCAAGAAGGATATGGCAATGCAGAATCCCGCAGCCTTCGAAGAAGTTCGCAAAGATATGAACACCCGCATCAAAGAATCACTGGCGGCAAATGTTCTGCATGAAAACGGTACAGCGGCAAATCTTACCGGCACCATGTTCGCCGGCGATGTTCCGATTAAGAACTGGACATCAAACTACTGGGAAGAGGCGGGAGAAGCATTGACCGGCTCAACCCTGACCGAAAAATACCTTACCCGTCGAGGGGCTTGCGCCTATTGCAGCATCGCCTGCAAGCGCGTTGTGGAAGTCAAGGACGGTCCCTTTGCCGTTACCGAAGGGCCCGGCCCGGAATACGAAACCATCGTCGCCTTTGGCACCCTGATGAACTCCATGGATCTGGCAGCTACCTGCAAAGCCGGCCGGGTCTGCAACGACCTGGGCATGGATACCATCTCCTGCGGCGGTACAATCGCCTGGGCCATGGAAGCATTTGAGCGCGGCGATCTGACCCTGGAAGATACAGGAGGAATCGAAGTAAAATGGGGCGATCTGGATACAGTCGTGCACAAGATACTCCCCGCAATAGCCAGGCGCGAAGGAAAACTGGGTGACCTGCTGGCGGATGGAAGTGTCGCAGCGGCGAAAAAGATCGGCAAAGGCCTGGAATACACTGCGCACAGCAAAGGCCTGGAGGCCCCTATGCACGATCCTCGCGGCGGCGGCCAGGGCATGGCCCTTTCATATGCAATGAGTCCTCGCGGTGCCTGCCATGTTGCCGACCCTATGATGTTCATGGAACTGGGAGGTAAGTACTATCCCGAAATCGGCTTCGAATTGATTCTCGATCCCAAGAGCACCGCTGACAAAGCCCTGGCCGCGACAACTGCCGTGGCCCTGGGTGCTATAGAAAACAGCGCCTGTTTCTGCAATTTTGCCGACGGTGAACTCACCATTCCCGACTGGCTCAATCTCTTCAATTTTGTAGCCGGATACGACTGGACAGCGGAAGACATGATGCAGGCCGGCAAGCGGGTTTTCTTCCTGAAGCGCCTGATTAACTATCGGTATGGTCTGACCGCCAAAGATGATGATCTCACCCCGCGCATGCTGGAACCGGCCCGGGACGGAGAGGCCAAGGGAACACAGGTGGATTTACCAACTATGAAAGCCGAATTTTACACATTGATGAACATGGATCCCGAAAAAGGCATTCCCACCAGGGAAGCTTTGATAGCAGCGGGCATGGAGGAAGAAGCAAATAAAGTCTGGCCGCAATAGCCGGAAAACATCTAGTCGGTGTCGAAGATGTAATTTGGTAAATAATAGTGTTCATCCCGAAGTCGGTTTCGCCAATGGCGTTTCCCGGGATGGGCGAAAACTTAATGCGAATTATAACACTAAACATGAGGAGGATGAAAATGGAGTACTGGAAAGACATTAATGAGGCCGTAACCACCATTCACAAATTATTTTTGAAGAACTTCGAGGATCCGGAACTTTCGGAGTCGACGAAGAAACTCAATCAGCTGATCGTTTTCGATTATACGGAAGACGGACCCGGAGGAAAGGTCTGGCTGGATACTCGCAATGGCCAGTTGGCAGCCGGTATCGGAGAACCTCCCGGCACCCCTGATTTGGTGATGAGCTGCTCGGCGGATGATGCGCACCGGGCATGGTCTGATAAACTCAATGCCGTTGTAGCGATTACACGGAAGAAGGTTCGCGTGAAAGGTTCAGCTACCGGCCTGTTGAAGCTGGCACCCAAGGCCAAGCGAACTGCCATAAACTACAATAAACTACTAACCGAGTTGGGTATGGCGGATAAGATTCTGAAATAATTTTTTACATTCAAAATGTTTGAGCCTTACATTGGTGGGGGATAGTCACCTTCCAATGTAAGGCGAAAATACATTTTAAGGGGGAACATATGTGTCGTTATTGTGTGGAATACGGAAAAGGGACCAAGTGGTACCTGAATCCGGATAATTACAATGAGGAACTTTTTCAGGCGCCGGGGCATAACAAGGCCTGGTCGATGCTGTCCGGTGTCGAAAAAAATACAATGGAAGTCGGTGGGGTTGATGTTGAAGACACCCTACCCGATTATAATTTTACCGCAGACATAAATGTCATGCTGGAGAATTTTACTCAGCACCAGGGACAGATTGTGCCTCTGGAAGACGCGCTGAAAGTCATTGATATGGTTCCGTCCGACCGTTTTTTACTTGCCCATTGCGCCTGTCGTCGTTATTTCGGTCATAAAGATGTTTTGTCCTGTCTTTTCTTTTTCGATTCCGTTGTAGACCGGGCGCTGGAGCAGCGTATATGGGAGACGGATACAAAGATACTGACAAAAAAAGAAGCCAAGGAATTTGAAATTGAGATGGATCGCAAGGGTCTGCCGCACTCTCTGTGGGATTCAGGCGTCGATGTGGACGGCAAAATACCCATTGTCATGTGTCACTGTTTGGAAACTGATTGCATGCCTACACGCCTGCGGGCCCACTTCGGCATAGTCAATGCCCAGCGCAAGGGTGAATACGTCACGCAAATTGACCGCAAGAAATGCGCCGAAGGGTGCAAAAAAAACCCGGTATGTCTGCCGCGTTGTCCCTTTGGAGCGTTGCGTTACTCGCCATTGGAGAATGTTGCCAGCGTGAATTTGGCGCGTTGCTTCGGCTGCGGGTTGTGTCGGACAGTCTGCCCGACCAGTGCCATAAAGTTGACGGATCGCACAACTTATCCCGCCCTAGTGGACATATGGTAGAAAGGAAAAGGAGGAAGCAATCATGTCCGAAGAATATATAACACCACGCTATAGAATCAGTATTGATGATGAGGCCTGCGGCAATGCCGTCTTGTGCAATAAATGCGTCCAAACATGTCTGGAGCATGGGGCCAACTGTTTGGGTTTTGTAAACAAAGATTCGCCTAGTCTGGATAATCTGCCGAAACGTCTGGAAGATATCGATCATAAAATTATTGCCACCTTTATGTTCAATTGCGATGGGTGCAATAAATGCGTGGAGGTTTGTCCCAAGAATGCAGTGACATTGGTCATTCCTGAACCACAGATACCAAGGGCGGTTATTCGCCAGGACGGCGCCGTTGTCCTATGCAGCACTCAGGCTGACGGCACAGTCAATATTCCCCCTGAGCGGGATTTATGAGCAGTGATACTATTAAAGCAGCTTATGCCGCATATTTATCCGGGCGGGGTTATTCCGCCCGGATGGATGTAGTGCTGCCAGGGACGGATATTATGATCGATGTGGCGGTAGTGCTGCCACGTATGCGCGATTTGAAAAAGCGCCTGAAGCGGGGCTTTGTGCCGACGGGTATTCTGCAATTCCTCATCGGTGTCGACTGGATCGGCATCGAAAAAATTATTGCTCAAACCGGCTATGAAGAAGGTTATGTGGCCTCTCTGATGAAAGAGTCCGTAGAGAACGGCTGGGTGGAAATGGAAGCCAAAGACGGAGTGCCGCATTTTCAGCTGCTCGATTACCACATTCCCGCCCGGGAATGCATACTGGCTTTTGATGGTACGAATGACCTACGGGATAAAATGACGCGACTCGCAAAACTGGCTGGCTGTTATCACCGGAGCAACTTTATTTTCCCTTACGCTCTTGATCGCGATACAACGGAACAAATCGTCGGGATGGGCGCCGGCATTATCCGGTATTACCGTGATTACGGCGTATTCCATGATATCGTTCCCGCCGAGGCGAACGAAATTGATGATCTGCGGCGCTTTGCTTTGATAGCTGAGTATATTCTCTATAATAATGTCTGGATCATGACTGAGGAAACTATTTAATGCGGTCTAAAAAAGAACGTACCAGATTTATTTCCTTTTCCGGCAAGGGTGGTTCCGGAAAAAGCACCACAGCTTCCCTCTTTCTGCTTGCTCTCATTCGCCAGGGCCGGTTTAAGGATATATTGGTAATTGATGCCGATCCTGATGCCAATCTTGCCGAAACGCTGGGCATGAAGATCACAAAGACGCTGGGACAAGCTGTTGATGAACGGAAGTTGTCTCTGGAAGGCAAAGGACCTATAAGCCCAAAACTTCGATTTTCAATATGGGATTGCATAAGCAACGGCGCAGGTTTTGATTTTCTGGTCATGGGCCGGACCACGGGTGCGGGATGTTACTGCTCCGTGAATTCCGCACTTAATTCGGTAATGGAAGAAACCGCGGCGATGTATGATCTGGTCATTGTGGATTTTGACGCCGGCCTGGAACATTTCAGCAGGACCTCCGGCAATCCCACTGATACCCTCATTGTCATGTGCGATCCTTCCCGTCTCAGTTTTGACACGGCCCGGCGCATTAAATCTCTCATTGACGAACTGTCTTTACCGTATGAGCGGCAATATCTGATCGGTTGCCGGTTCAGCCATGACCAGGAATTTCTCTTTAGGCAGATGGGCGAAGAAGCGGATATTCCTGTTGCGGGTATCATCCCCGCTGACCCCGTAATCGCCGTTAAGAACCTTAAGGGAGAAAGCCTGATGACTATAGAACAGGACAACCCCTCTCTGCAAATTGTCAATCAGATCCTGGCGCGGATTCTTTAGAAATGGTGTTAAAACCCTGCTTTGCGAACTGTTTAAATATTCTGATTACGGATGAGAAAATAAAGAAAATGATAAAACGTTAAGATGAAAGGATGGCTACCTATGCACAATCATTCACATACTCATGAACACAACTGCGCAGAAGGCGAAGGTGCACATACACATGATGATGCCCAGATACCTGAACAAACACATGATCACATTCATTGCCACGACCAGGCAGATGCGCATATACACGCACATGCTCACCAAACCCCAAGCATAGTTGATAAATCATTTGCAATCTTATCTTACATGCTTAACCATAACAAAAATCATGCCGCAGAGCTTCTTGCTTTAGCAAACGCTCTTGAAGAAAAAGGTGATGTTGAAGCGGCGAAAATTATCAAAAATGCTGTACATGACTATACAGAAGGAAATCAAAAATTAGCCTCTGCATTAGAAATGCTTAAATAAGGAGGGCCTGCCATGTGTTTAGCTACAGCTTACAGAAAAAGAAAATCTCCGGGACACAAAATCTGCGAAAACGTATGTGCCGTCAAGGTTGATGGTGACAAAATTACCTTGGACTCCATTACGGCAGATTCCGTAACCATTGAGGGCAAGGTCTCTTCCATTGACCTAGATGCGAGAATAATCCTCATCGATTAGTTTACCTAACAACCATGGTACACCTCTAGTTTTCGGGAAATTGATTTAACAAGATATTTTTCATCACTGTCAACGTTAAACGTTAATAGTGTTTATAACGGATTGAACTCTAGTACACTCAAAAAAGATTAAGATCTGTTTGTTTCAGGAAGGCTTCCACAGGTTGCACGATGGTAAAATGAGCTGTCACTCCTTCGCATGTTTCAACAAGTAAGTCGTGTCAATAGGGCGAGTCATTTATTTATATGCTGAACCCCGCCATTCGATGGCCTTGATCCATACAATCTCTTGCGCATCGTCAATCTCGTAAAGGATTCGCAGATCACCCATGCGGAAACGATGCATGTGCTTGAGGTCGCCCTTCAACTTCTTGATATGTCCGTCCAAGTGTGGATTCCGGGCAATGACATCAATCGCGTTTGCTACTCTTTCCTTCAAGGCGTTATCGGCCTTCCGTTAGAATTTGATGGCGTTCCGATGAAGAATGATCTTATGCATTTTTTAGATCATCCCAGGCGACAAAGGCACCTTTTTTGCCGGCTGCCCTATCCAGATCCGCCTGCCGAATCTGTCCCATCAGCTTGTTGTCCGCCATGATCTCAAAGGTCTCCCGCCAAATCTCCATATCTTCGGAGATCGCTTCATGGATGACGCCCTTAAGCTCATCTACAGTCATATCCATTATTTTGCGTTTTACGGCTCTCATAACATCTCCCTCACATGGAAACCCCTTGATCGTTACCGAAAAAGCTAAGGAAAATAATTACGTCTGTCAAGAGAAATCACTTTATCGATGAATGCCGTTTGAAGTCTTACATATTCATACAGGTTGAAGATTTGTGGCAGGAAGCTTCCGCAGGCATCAAGGTTATATAATTGGCTGCGGAGCATTCGCATATTTCAAGCCGAACTCGGGAAATTTCCTCTTTCTGTCTTTGCCGCAATGTTTTCAAATTGACTGATCTGAACAGACCCATCAGGGAAGGTGGCGATGATTTCCAGGTCGCCTCCCATGGCCTTGATAAAATTTCTTAATGTGCTGATATACATGTCTGTCCGCTTTTCAAGCTTTGATACCGCAGCCTGCTTGACAGACAATGTTTGTGCAAGTTGCTCCTGGCTTAAATTCCTGGCATGACGCAATTCCTGCAGAGGCATTGCATTAAGTAAGATCTTTGTCTTCTCCGCCGCTTTTTTTCTTGCCGCGGGTTTCATTTTCGCTCTCAATATAGAATATGGTTTGCTCATAATGCACCCCCTTGTTCATCTTTTAAAGACTTCAAATGTTCCTTATAAATTCTTTCAGCCAATGGGACGTATTGCTCGTACCAACGTGTACCACCAGTCTTTTTTCCGCCAATAAGTAGGATGGCCGCTCTGCGGGGATCAAAGGCATAAAGGATTCTATACGGTTTCCCTTTATGTTGAATTCTCAACTCCCTTATTGCACCGAACTTGGCCCCTTTGACGTCAGAACTGTAAGGGTACGGAAGATGAGGCCCCTTTTCTTCCAATAAACCGACTACCGCGGCAATATCGATCTGTTCTTCCTCGTCCAGACCAACCCACCATGCTTCAAATTCGTCGGTATATTCAACATTCCATGCCATGGAAGGAATATAACCTCCATGGAATATCAAGTCAACAGTTTTTTATATCGATGAATGCCCTTTGAACTCTTCAGATTTTTGCTGAAAGCAGGTTCAATGTTTTCTGGTTGAAACTTGCAGTTTCTGATGTGAAGATAATATCTTGTGGATGATCTGACCATGATTTATAAACCCCAAAGACCTCAACGTTTCAATTGGTTATGTTGAACGACCCTATTTCCCGTGAAGATTGTCCATCCACCGGATCGCCTCAGAATCGCTGATCTTACCGAGATAGACCTGGGTGGTTTTCAGGTCCTGGTGCCTCAAGATTACTTTTGATACTACTTCCAAGGGGACACCGTTTCCGCTGGCATACGTGGCTGAATATCTCCGGAGGTCAGGGGGTGATACATGGACATTCAATCTGGCCCCCAGTCCTCTAACAAGGGACCTTGCCGTTGAATAGCAGATGGGGAATATTCGATCCTCTCCTTTTAGAGCCTTCTCATTAATATATTCCACCAGTTTCTTTGATATGTTCTCCGGCATGTAGGCCCTTTCCATCTCTTTGCCTGATTTGGGTTCTCTGAGAGTAATGGTCCTGTCTGAGACATCCGACACCCTGATCTTCAGCAATTCTCCGATCCTCAAGCCACACCGTGCCTGCAGCTCCAATATCAACCGATCCCGCTGCCTTGTCGTGTTGTAGATCATTTCATCCACGGTTTCCCGTTCCAAGATCTTGTGTGGAACTTGTTTTGGCGCTTTGAAGGATTTGCTCAGCAACGATGCGTTGCAGGGATTTCTCATATTCAGGGAACAGCGATCAATGATGAAATTGAAGAAGGCTTTCAACTGAACATATCGCAGTCTCCGCGTAGATTTGGCCAGATTCCTTGTCTGGCCTTCCAAAAAATGGAAGATATCATCGGGGCTGATATCCTCCAACAGTTTCTCCGCATGAATCGCATTGAATCGATCAAGCAAGAGGGTGTAACTCTCGATGGTTCTCGTTTTATGGTTCGATTGAAGATAATATTTGAACAGGGTTATCGCTTCTTTCATGGTCATGGCGCACCTCTGGTCGTAGGCGAATATTATTTTTTGATGGACTAATTCAGAAAGAGAGCATTTTTCCCCTGGCGCTTCCTTATCCATTCTCGCCCTTAGTTCACCAACTATCTTGGCGCCGATAATTTCTCCCATGTTTAAACCCCTTATCCTTTTATTTTCATTACATAATTGCTTCATTATTCGATTGCCTTTTTAAATAATATTTAAAGCTTAATGCTTAATGATATTAGATATTAATGACCTCTTTTCTCTTCAGTTTTTAAACTCTGTGCAGAATTTTTCTGCGTAGGGTCTCCCGTAGCAAACCCGTGTACTCTCCCATTAACCCCTTAACTAAGTTTTGCACTCCTCAACCACAAACTGGCAATCATTAAATTTCTTTTCTCTCTCGAAAGAATTACTAGACAGAGGCATTTGTTCTATGGAGCATCTCTCTTTTTCCGTCCGGGATAAATCTTTAACCGGCCTTCTTTGAAAGAGCAGAACGCCATTTTTGGGAAAGGTTTCTTGCCGTGTTGGAGCAAATTGTTAATGCTTTCCTGCCGTGACTTATAACTTAACTTTTGGAGACGATGAAAGCTAAAGCCTTTGATTTTAAAATGCCCTGTCTGGCTATGTGAAGCATGTAACGCAGATAATTATAATTCATCCGGTTGATGTGTACTTTTAATTTAGCATTAATTTTATTTTCCCCGACGCTGGCATTGATAATTCCTTTCCATTTTTCCCCTAATCTCTTTTGCATTTGCAATAACCGCTTCTTCATCAGCAATCATTTTCTCTCTCAACTTTTTCGCAATCTGCAGCTCTTCCATATCTGTTTCTTTTACGGGCGAATTTTCTGGCCTCTCAAGTTTCCCTTCGGCAAGCAAAGTTAATAATCTTCTTTTAAGGCCGGCTTTGCTTTTTTTTATTTTTTCGTCGTTGGGATATTGTTTGCAGAGCACATCGTTGACTATCTTATCCGCTTCCGGTCCTCCCTGTATTCGCGGATAAAAATACGACGACTTTTCTTCGCTTTTAGTAGTAGTATTATTAAAATTAGTATTATTTACATTAGTATTATTATGGTTATTTTTACGGATGTCCGCATTACCGACGTCCGTTTCACCGATATCCGTAAAAGGCATCTCGGTGGCTATCGGATCTTCCGGATCTTCAAAAACGAGAGTTTCATATCCCAAAAATCTGCCTCTATCACCACGGATTTTTTGCCTGATAATATGACCGCGTTTAATAAGTCCGCGAATACCAGCCTGCAAAGACTTAATTCCATCTTTTGCTTTCTCACTTAGCTTCTTTTCGCGCAGCAAGAAATTATGCGGATGTCTCAGCATAGCACATAGAATGCCCTTTTCCCGCCATGTCAAGGTAGGATCATCAATTATGTGATTTTGAATAATTGTAAAACCAGTTTCCCTTTTTTGGATCTTGTAAATTGTTTGTTTTTTTGCTTTCGCTTCTATCATAATAACAACATCTTCTTCTTAGAGACCCACATTCTATCTATTTTAAAATCGTTTAAAATAGACGGGATTTTCTTTGCTGAATGGCCTTCTCAACGCTCTTATTTGAACCATCTCCGCCTTGCTTTTTCCTTTTCCCTTTAATGAGGGATTTTTACCCAGCCGGAAGGGATGGATCAGGCAATCATCTGTGGGACATTCCCTTACGGCTGCTTTGTTATTACCCATGCAGTCTAAACAGAATCGCCTCATGATCTTTACCGAACATCTTTTCTTGCCCATTCTGAATTCATAATACGGACAAGGCGCTCCCGTGGCTAAAACAGTGTGTCCGGTAAAGTTTTCCACTGCCGAATCCGATCTGCTCTGTACGCAGTAACGACAATAGGACCGGATTGTTTCCGATGGTGTTTTGTGCTTCTTTCCGTTGTCATCTTGCTTATCCCCTGTCATGGTGCACTCCATTATTGATGAGTGTCATAATATCAGTAACTCTCCATGCCGTTGTTCTTCTTCCCAGTTTGACCGGTTTAGGAAAACGTCCTTCCTTAACTCCGGCCCACCAGCTTGATTTGGAAATGGGAATTATGGCCGGTGTTGTTTTGTCTCCTACAATTTGATTAATCCTCAAAAATCCGGTTTCCGGTAATCTGTTCATCTTGTTTCCTCCTTCACAAAGTTGATTCGCTGTTGTTCTTGCAAATATCTTTCAATAGTTTTTTAAAGTCTTATTACTATTGATTCTGGTTTGCTTTGTTTGCCTGTGTATAAAATAAAACAAAGACGCGTATATGTCAGTCACCGCGAATCGACACGAGTGTGGAAATGTTCTTAATGATTAAAGACTTGACTTTAAAATAATATTTTATAAGAAGATAAATATATGGAAAAATACGGATGGGACAGGTATAGAAAAGAAGGTTTGCAAGAGCTTGGGAATATCAAGGAATCCCCCCTGTTCGGCAATAAGAATGCCCAAAAATCATTTCTGGAAGTTTATTACCAAATCTACAACGACGAAAAAGAAGATCAAATCAAGGCAACAGCCTTCTACCCGGAAAAAGTAATCAAAGTCGTAGCGCAACACAGAGCCAGGACTGTAATTAAAGATTTACGCAAGAGCATAGATAAATTTTATACGTCTCCTGAAGGAAAAGATTCAAAATTTGAAATTTATTTTATCGCCGAAAGTGGAGATTATAAGTTAGGAATACGGCCTAGAAAAACAAATGCACAATTGCTCTGCCTGGAAGAATCTGTATCCTATAACGAGCATCAGTATTTTATTATAAAGCACAGGCCTTCTGCAATGAACAAACTTAGGGTTTTACTTTTATTAATAGCGCCTCTTCTTTTTTTGATTAGTTTGGTTATTCTTTATGTGGAGAGATTTCATTCCTCTTGGTTAATCTTTTTTATCGGTTGCGGTGGTGTTATTTTAAGTCTTGGGATGGGATATATTGTCATTATATTGTTTAAATTCATGTCTCGTGAATTGGTGCATTTGTCGTCAAAGTATTTTCTGAAAGACGCCATAGATCATATTGCTCTTGTTTCTTTTTCGGCAAAATGCCCCGTTACGGGATGTGAAGGGAATGTGCTTATTTCCGACGAGTATGACGAGCGAGTAGAAGACAGCGGATATGTTGCTAAATGTTCAAAAGATCCAAAAGGACACAAGTATTCTATTGATGCAAGAACGATTAAAGGAAAAAGAATCAAGGCAAAAACCCGATTCCCATTGATGAAGATTTTACGTTAGTTTGCTTTGTCTTCTAAATTTAAAAAATGCTTTTTTGCTGCGGAATTACTTGCTTGTTTGTCCGGCATAGATAATATTTTGGTGTAGATTCTCTATTATCTCTATAATCACCTCCCTATTTCTTTAAAAGGGATTACCTTTGCGCCAGCTTTAAGTCCGTCCAGATAGTCCGCCCATGTCTGCATCATTTGTTTACGTTCAGGAAGGTGCTTAGTTCTATTGTAGGCGCGCCCTAGCGGATCTCTAACGGCATGAGCTAGTTGATGCTCAATAAGGTCTGGTCTGATCTGTAAAACTTCATCCAGCATGGTTCTGGCCATAGCTCTAAAACCATGACCGGACATTTCAGTTTTCTCATAACCCATAGTTCTAAGAGCTACTAAAATAGCATTTTCGGACATTGGACGTGTAGCAGTTCGGCCAGGGAATACATACCGCCCGGCTCCTGTGAGCGGTTTAAGTGCTGTCAATATTGCCATCACCTGTGTTGACAAAGGTACAAGGTGCGCTTCCTTCATTTTCATCTTGCTGCCGGGTATATTCCATTCGCCTTTTTCAAGGTCAATTTCAGACCATTCAGCATGGCGTAACTCTCCCGGACGAACAAAGGTGAGCGGTGCAAATTTCAATGCACACTGGACAACGAAACTGCCTTTATAAGCGTCAATGGCTCTAAGTAGCTGTCCTGTTTTTCCCGGCTCTGTGATCGCTGCCCGGTTAATGGTCGTTACTGGCGTCAATGCTCCTTTTAAGTCGCCGGTCGGGTCACGTTCAGCTTTCCCGGTGGCTACTGCATAGCAAAAGACATTTCCACAAACGGCTTTTATGCGGTGTGCTAACTCATTTGTGCCTCTTGATTCAACACGTCGTAGGACGGCCAGTATATCCTTTGCTTTGATCCGTGAAATAGGTGTTGTGCCAAGAAAAGGAAAAACCTCACGCTCCAGCCTTCCCATAACGCGTTCAGCATGACTTTCCTTCCATTTTGACTTGAATTTACTGTGCCATTCTCTGGCGACGATCTCAAATGTTTCAGTTTCCTCGATGCTGGACTGCTTTTGTGCCTTACGTTCAGTTCCCGGGTCAATACCGTTGGCAACAAGCGCCCTCGCATCATCACGCTTTTTTCGTGCATCCAGAAGTGAAACAGCCGGATAGGCGCCGAAAGTAAGTTTCTTTTCCTTTTTGCCGAAGCGATATTTAAAACGCCATAGCTTACCACCGGAAGGTGTTACCAGAAGATATAACCCGCAACCGTCAAATAACGACACAGGTTTATCCTGCGGTTTCGCTTTTTGAACCTTAATGTCTGTCAAAGGCATGATACGTTTCGGCATGATAAGGCCTCCCTTTTTGGGTACCCTCAAATTTTATGGGTACCTGCTATTTGAATTTGGGTACCTAAAACAAGTGGATTCTGATAAACCTTATAGCACGTAATTGGATAAATGACAATAAAAAACCCACTATTTCTAGTGGGTTTTGTACTTGCCCGGACTATACCGGACTGTATTCTGGCTCCCCAGCGCGGACTCGAACCACGGACATGCTGGTTAACAGCCAGCCGCTCTACCGACTGAGCTACTGGGGAACATATATTTTCAAACAACAAATTTTTACTTCCAACAACAATTGACGTCTCGTTTATCGGGAGACGCTCTCTTACCGGCAATTCGTGCAAATGGCAAGCTCTTTTAATGGAACTCCGGTTTTTTTACTGATATATTTCAACTGGTCCTCGGGGGCAAAATAGCGGCCGCAAACATCACAGGTTTTCATTTTAAAGGTGCGTCCCCAGATTTTTCTGGTCTCTTCGGTTGTTTCCATCTCGATATGGCCGGTCGGACAGATATAGGCGCAGGCACCGCAGCCGATGCAAACGGCTGAATCCTCGTTGAAGGGGGTGCTGACGGCTTTATCCGCACCTCGGCAGGAAAAGCCGATGGCGCTGACACCGACTATTTCTTCGCAGACGCGCACGCAGGAACGACAAAGAATGCATTTACTCTTATCCGCATCAGGGGCAAATCTCGGCTGCGCATCCACTCCCATTTGCTTGGCCAGATCCCGAATGACATCCGATTCCGGACAGCGGGCCATCAGCAGTTGCACAACAAGGCGGCGGACATTTCCGACCCTTTCATTTTTCGTTTCAATGCTGATGCCTTCTTCAACCGGATAAAGGCAGGATGTGACGATCTTTGTTCTTTTACCCTTCTTGACTTCCACTACACAAAGCCTGCAGGCGCCGGAACGGGAGACTGCTTCATGAGCGCAGAGCGTGGGTATCTCGATCCCGTTGGCACGGGCGGCTTCCAGAACCATGGTGCCTTTTTCCGCCGATATTTTTTTGCCGTCAATAATAAAATTTACCATCTTATATCCTACCTTTACTTAACGGTTATTGCGTCAAATTTGCAGCTTTCCATACAGATACCGCATTTTATGCATTTCTTCTGATCAATCTTATGCGCTTTTTTCTTTTCTCCGCTGATACATGCCGAAGGACATTTCTTGGCGCAGACACCACAGCCCGTACACTTTTTCGCTGTTATTTCATAACGGATCAGTGCACGGCAAACTCCCGCGGGACAATGCTTTTGCCTGATATGAGCATCATACTCTTCACGGAAATACTTAATCGTGCTCAAAACCGGGTTGGGAGCGCTGCCGCCCAGGGCGCACAGGGAGCCGTCAACAATTCCCTTGGCCATGGATTCCAGCATTTCCACATCACCTTCCTGACCGCGGCCGGCACAGATATCATGGAGAATATCGTTCATGCGGCGGACACCTTCACGACAGGGCGTACATTTGCCGCAGGATTCAGCAGCCAGAAATTCAATAAAATAGCGGGCCAGATCGACCATGCAGGTTTTTTCGTCCATGACAATCATGCCGCCGGAACCCATCATGGAGCCTGCTTCCCAGAGCGCATCAAAATCAACGGACAGATCCATCATTTTTGCCGGAATGCAGCCGCCGGAAGGGCCGCCGGTCTGGACAGCCTTGAACTTCCTGCCGCCGGGAATACCGCCGCCGATGTCATAAATAATGTCCTTCAGGGGGATACCCATCGGCACTTCGACCAGACCGATATTATTTACTTTGCCGACCAGGGAAAACACTTTTGTCCCCGTGCTGTGGGGAACGCCGATCTCGGAAAACCATTTGCCGCTGCGGGAAACTATCACCGGCACATTGGCCCATGTTTCCACGTTATTTAAATTTGTCGGACGATCCCAGAGTCCGTGTTCCACTGTATGAACATATTTGGCCCGGGGCTCACCGGCTTTCCCTTCCAGAGAGGCCATCAATGCTGTGGACTCACCGCAAACAAATGCTCCGGCTCCCTTGCCGATTTTTAGATCAAAGCTGAAGTTTGTGCCGAAAATATTCTTTCCCAAAAGACCACAGCTGCGCGCATCGGTGATCGCCTTGGTTAAATTGGCCACAGCCAGGGGATATTCGTTGCGCACATAAATGTAACCTTCCTTTGCGCCGATGGCATATGCACCAATGATCATTCCTTCAATTACGCTGTGGGGATCACCTTCCATAACGGAGCGATCCATATAAGCGCCGGGGTCGCCCTCATCACCGTTACAAATTACGTACTTGATATCCCCCTTGGCGGCAACGCAACTCTGCCATTTTATACCCGTAAGGAATCCGCCGCCGCCGCGTCCGCGCAGGCCTGATTTGATCACATCATCGACAATGGCCGCCGGTTCCATGGAGGTCAAAGCTTTTTGCGCTGCCAGATAGCCGCCCCGGGCAATATATTCTTCAATGTTTTCCGGATCAATAATGCCGCAATTTCTCGTCGCAATCTTGACCTGCTTTTTATAAAAGGGGATGTCGTACATAGCCGGAATATCCCGGAGATGCTCAGGCAGGGCCCCTTTCAGGTACTGCTTCTTCTCTCTTTTGGCGATGATGTCTTCCTCATCAACCCGGTAAATAGGCTTGATTTTATCGATTGTCCCTTTGACTATCTGGTCAATAAGCTGCGGCACCTTCTCTTTCGTCATCTTCCCGTAGGCAAGACGCGGTTTGTCTTTTTCGATCACATCAACCAGCGGTTCAATAAAATCCATGCCCATGGAACCTGTCCGAGTGAGAATATAGGGCAGCTTCCTTTTCTGAATTTCGGAACTCAGCGCTTCATAAACTTCACCCGCGCCGGAAGCAATGCCGCTGGTCGCCATACCCACAACTATTTTTACACTGTCGGGGAAAAGAGATTTTAATCCTTTATCTCCGGTTTTCTTCAAATCATCAAGTGTGCCGATTTTCTTCACTTTCTCACCCCTGTTTTCTATAATTTCTCAATATCCCGGGAATTTCGTTCTGTGTGAGATATGGATGGATATTACCGCCAATCCGCACCACCGGCGCCAGAGAGCAGCAGCCAAGACACCTTACCTCTTCCAGAGTAAACATATTGTCCTTTGTCGTCTGGCCGCATTCAATTTCCAAATCTCTTTGCAGCCTGTCCTTCAAATTGAATGCTCCCTGCACATGGCAGGCGGTTCCGGCGCAAACCTCAACAAGATAACGACCGCGGGGATTCAAACTGAAAGTATTATAAAAGGTCGCTACTTCATAAATACGACTCGCGGGAACTGCGAGCTGCTCGGCAACAGCGGACAAAGCTTCTTTCGGCAGATAATTATATTCTTCCTGAATATCCTGCAATATGGCTATCAAGCCGCTTTTGTCCCGGCCGTGTTTTTTTACTATCTCTTTTGTTTTCGCCTCTATTGTCGTGGCTTTTTTCATGCTTAAATCACCTCAGAATTCTTCATTACCCCTCAAAATCAGTCCCATGCCTTCAGGCATTCAACCTTGTTTAATAATTTCCTATACTCGCCATCTACCCGACTCTGAATCATTGCAATTTCATCTTCACCCAGATGGCGGTAGCGCCCCTGTGATTTGAAATAATTTCTAATCGGTTTGAGTTTTTTCGGCATTTCCGAGGAAAGCTTATATTTGCCGTTTTCCACTTCAAAGAGAGGGAAAATTCCGGTTTCCACAGCCAGCCTTCCAATAGAAACAGCCTGATCGGAAGGACTGCGCCATCCGGTCGGACATGTAGAAAAACAATGTATATAAGCAGGACCTTTTACTTTTTTGGCCTTTTCGACCTTACGGATAAAATCCAGCGGATAACTGGCACAGGCCGTGGCCACATAAGAAACATTATGTGCAACCATAATTTCGGGCATATTCTTTTTCCATGTTTTTTGCCCCATGCTGACCTTACCGGCCGGAGCTGTTGTAGTGGAGGCGCCCATGGGTGTACCGCTGGAGCGCTGAATGCCGGTGTTCATATAGGCTTCATTGTCGAAGCAGACAAAAAGCATATTATGACCGCGTTCCATTGCTCCTGAAAGAGCCTGCATACCTATATCCATTGTTCCACCGTCACCGGCCATACCGACGACTTTAACATCGCGATCGGCAATTTTACCTTTGCGACGCAGCGCCTTGAGGCCTGCTTCCACACCGGAGGCCACAGCAGCAGCATTTTCAAAAGCAACGTGAATCCAGGGCACTTCCCAGGCCGTGGTCGGATACATACTGGAAATGATTTCCATACAGCCGGTAGCGGAAGCAATAACCGTATTTTCTCCCAGAGCCTTCAACATCAGACGCACAGCCAGTACTTCACCGCAACCCTGACAGGCACGATGACCGGAGGATATTAATTCTTTTTTATTGATCAGCCGCGGGGCAAATAAATCAAAATTTTCTACAATATTCATTATTCTCTCACCCCCCAAAATTCATAGGTGCCTGCCTTAATATCGTCATTGGCTACTTTTTTAATCATATCCACGAAATCCGTCACAGTCACATCCCGGCCACCCAGACCGATAATATAATTGTATATTGCCGGACGTACCGCTTCACTGTAAAGAGCCGACCTGATCTCGGAAAAAACCGGCCCACCGGGGCCGCCAAAGGATACTGCGCGGTCAGTCACCAGTACTTTCTTCGCCTTGGTCAGCACCTCTTTAATTTCTGTAAACGGAAACGGACGCCACAATCTCAGCTTAACCAGGCCTGCAGCCACACCTTGGGCTCGTAATTCGTCAATGGCCAGTTCCGCTGTTTCTCCCATGGAACCCATAGTTAATATAAGAACTTCGGCGCCATCGGCCTTATAAGTTTCCACCGGTTTGTAAATGCGGCCGAACATTTTAGCCCATTCATCCCAGACGTCCAGAATCGCCTTCTTGGAATTTTTCAGCGCTTCGTCTTTCGCCTTCATTATTTCCGTAAAATAATCGGCCATGGAAAAAGCACCCATAGTTACCGGATTGCTCGGATGCAGCGTGGCAAAAGGAACTCGCGCCGGCAGGAACTTGTCCACCAGTTCCTGATCGGGGAATTCCACCGGTTCCACCATATGGGTCAGCTGAAAGCCGTCAATATTGACGCAGACCGGTAAATTGACATCTTTGTGCTCGGCAATTTTAAAAGCCTGAATCGATAGGTCAATCGCCTCCTGTCCGTTTTCCACAAACAGGGAAATCCAGCCGGAATCGCGCTGCGGCATTATATCCGAATGATCATTTAAGATATTCAGGGGGCCGGAAACAGCCCGGTTGGCAATTCCCATAACCAGCGGCAAGCGCATCGCCGAGGCAATGGGTAGTATTTCATGCATCAGCATCAGGCCCTGTGAGCTTGTTGCCGTATAGACACGCGCTCCGGTTCCGGATGCGCCGATAATCGCGCTGATCGCGGAATGCTCCGACTCCACTGTAATAAATTCAGCATCGATTTTACCGTCAGCGACCAGATCGGAGAGGTGTTCTCCAATGTGCGACTGAGGAGTAATAGGATAAACGGCCGCCATATCAATATTGCACTGTCCGACTGCTTCGGCCACGGCAAGTGCTACTTCCATTCCAACACGTTTTGCCATGCTATCCCTCCTCCACCATTGCTATAGCCCGCGACCAGCACTCGTGAGCACAAATACCGCAACCTTTGCAATAATCAAGGTTGGCCTTGAAATAACCATCTTCCGATTGCGCTACACATCCTTCCGGACAAAATACATAGCAAATACCGCATTGAATGCATTTTGAATTGTTCCATACGGGTCTTTGTGCCCTCCAACTTCCCGTATGATATTCACTGGCGCTGCCCGGGCGTAAAACAACACAACCTGTTGTTATTTCCTGCCAGCCAGCCGGCCCGCTTTTCTTTGTCATGATCTTACCACCTCAATTTTAATTGCTGCTTTTAATTTCTTCGAACGCCCTTTTCATAGCCGTTAAATTCTTCTGAGCAATCCGGCCGAATCTGTGTTCTACGGACTCTTTCAAGTCATCCAGCCCCATAAAACCGGTCATTTTGATCAAAGCACCGATCATCGTCGTATTAGCAATGGGTACGCCCATTTCCTTGCGGGCAATACCGGTGCCATCAACGGTTGCCACTATTCCGCTAAAATTAAGTTCCTTCTTTAATTCCTGAGGAGTCCGGGCTGTATTAACGATCAATATACCATCCGGTTTAAGACCGTCTGTTACATTCACCAAACCGATTAAGCTGGAATCCAGCACTATGACCACGTCCGGCTTGTAAATCCCCGAACGGACTTTGATCTTTTTATCATCGATGCGGCTGAAAGCAGCAACCGGTGCACCCCTTCTTTCCGGGCCAAAACTGGGGAAGCCTTGAGCATACTTTCCCACTCCAATGGCAGCCTGAGCAAGCAGCTCCACGGATGTAACTGCTCCCTGGCCGCCTCTGCCGTGCCATCTAACTTCTATCATGGATTATAATCTCCCCTGCTGGATTAGTGATTACAAAATAAATTGAGGCGAATTCCTATTATATTTGCTTTTTTCTGTCAATATTTATTCGCGATATCCTAAGATGTTCCAATTAATTAATGACTTACCTGCCATTGCTGCCGGGCGAGAATATACAAATCATTTCCCCCGGCATCATTGGCAACAACTAACGGCATGTTTTCCAGAGTGATCTTGCGGATTGCCTCCGGACCAAGATCCTCATAAGCAATAAGCTCAACTTTTTTAATACACTGGGCAGTCAGGGCGGCAATGCCGCCGATGGCGCCAAAATAAACGGCACCGTATTTATTGATCGCATTTAAGACTTCGGCAGAGCGGTTGCCCTTGCCGATCATTCCACGGAGGCCGTTGGCGATTAACTTTGGTGTAAAAAAATCCATCCGGTAACTGGTTGTGGGGCCTATGGAACCGATAACCCGCCCCGGTGGAGTCGGTGAAGGCGCCGCATAAAATAAAACTGCTGCCGATAAATCAAGGGGCAGTTTTTCTCCTTTTTCTAAAGCCTCATAGAGACGACGATGGGCCACATCTCGGGCGGTGTAAACCTCCCCGCTGAGCAAAACCATATCTCCGGCATGCAGAGAAGCAATTACTTCATTACTCAGAGGCGTTTGGATTTTTCGTGGTGTTGTCATAATTACATAATTTCTCTAATTTCTAAGCACATGTGAAGTCGAAATTAACATTTCCATCATTAAAAGCTTTACGTGTTCCCCTCTGGCGGGGGATTAAGGGGGCGGAGTGTTGATAATTTAGCCTTAATTTTCATTTCAGCGGCAGACTGGTCGCCTTTCTTCCACCTCCGTCGCTGCGCGACACCTCCGCCAGCGGAGGACACGGAATATTTTCCCTGTTGCGACACAGCATCGCAAGTGCAATAATAATCAGAAAGCCGTCAAATAATTACTTCTTTATGCCTGGCCACGTGGCACTGTATATTCACCGCCACCGGCAGTGACGCAATATGGCAGGGCATCATTTCGATGTTCACCGCCAGCGCCGTCACCCGGCCGCCCAAACCGGCCGGACCAATACCTGACTCATTGATGCTCTGGTATAATTCTTCTTCCATTTGCGCCAGACGCCGGTCGCTCCTGTTTCCCTCGCCTACCGGCCGCAGCAGGGCTTTCTTGGCCAGAATGCAGGCTTGTTCCAGTGTCCCGCCGACACCCACTCCGACAATGATCGGCGGGCAGGGATTGGCGCCGGCCTGCAGAACTTTTTCCACAACAACTTTTTTGATCCCCTCGGCGCCGGACACCGGCGTCAGCATCTGGGCGGCACTCATGTTTTCGCTGCCGCCTCCTTTAGGCATGGCAATAATTTTCAGCCGGTTGCCGGCAACAATGTCAACATGAATTACTGCCGGAGTATTATCCTTTGTATTTTCGCGTGACAGCGGATCACAGACTGATTTCCGCAAAAAGCCTTCCGCATAGGCCTGCCTCACGCCTTCTTCAATCGCCGGGCGGAAATCTCCCCCGACGACATGGACATCCTGACCTATTTCGACAAAAACCACCGCCAGACCGGTATCCTGACAAATCGGCATTTTATTGCGGCGGGCTATCTCGGAATTTTCAATTATCTTTTCGAGAACCTGCCGGCCTGTAGTGGATTCTTCTTTTTTTAAGGACGTCTGCAGCGAGGCGACGATATCGTCACCTAAATCGGTATTGGCATCAATAAAAAGCTTTTTCACGGCAACGGTAATCTGCTGGCAATTGATCCGGCGTAAACGGGTTTTTTTTTCTTTATTCATAGAGTTTCTATTTTCCGCGCTTTTCTGCATGCTGCAACGAAGACTTGCCGGATCTGTTATTATTAATAGATTTGCAAATCATGTATTCCTGCTGAACGTCATGATTTCCTTTACGGATTAGCTACCACAACAGCAGAAGTCTCTTTTTAACCTCTTCATGAGACACTACACGCCCTTCCTCTTCCGCGTCGAGGGCTGAACGTAATTTCTGTTTGACATAAAACTGATACATGATGTCATCCCACGAAGCTGTTTCAGGCAAGGCTTCAATTAGCTTTCTTGCCTCATCAACTGCCGTATTCATATATCCTCCATTAAATTGGTATCACATGCCCCGGCGGAACTCCATCGACTTAGATATAGTCATCTTGTCGATGTATTTCAGATCACCGCCCATGGGCACACCCATGGCGATGCGGGTTAACTTTAGGTTTTTTTCTTTGAGCATGCCGGTAATTAACAAAGCGGTGGCCTCGCCATGGACATTGGGATTGGTAGCGAGGATTATTTCTTTTATATGACCGTTCGCGATCCGCAACAAGAGTTCACCCAGACGCAGATTTTCCGGACCGATACCGTCGAGCGGCGCCAATGCCCCATGCAAAACATGATAAATCCCATGAAAAACACCACTTTCTTCAATGGCAGCCAGCGCGTCCGGCTCTTCCACAACGCAAATTACATTCCGATCGCGGTTTTCATCAGCACAGATGTAACAGATATCATCTTCTGTCGGATTCAAACAGATCCGGCAAAGTTTTATCTTGCGCTTAACCTCGACAATGCTTTCCGCCAGCTTGCGGACATCATCTTCAGTGGCCCGTAAAATGTAATTGGCTAATCTGGCAGCTGTTTTTTCACCGATGCCCGGAAGCTTAGCCAGCTCGGAGATCAGGCGTTTGATTGGTTGGGCATATGCTTTCATAAATATCTTTGCCCTACATTCCGGGAATATTCATGCCGCCGGTAATTTTTGCCATTTCCGCCGATGCCATTTCCTGGGCCTTGCGGATTCCTTCATTGACCGCGGCAACAATTAAATCTTGCAGCATTTCAATATCTTCCGGATTGACAACATCCTTTTCAATTTTCAAGGAGACGATCTCAAATTTGCCATTGACTACCACCTTGACCATGCCGCCGCCGGCCTGAGCGTCAATCGTCCGCGTCTCCAATTCCTGCTGCATTTGGCCGATCCGCTCCTGCATTTTTTTTGCCTGTTTCATAATATTGCCGAAATTATTCACTTTAGTCTAAACCTCCTGTTTTTTCTCAGTTTTTGCTTTAATTTCCACTATCTCGGCGCCGGCAAATTCATCCATGACTTTCTGCAACAGAGGGCTTTTCATTGCGTTCCGCTTAATATCGTTCACGTTGTTAGCTTTCGGACGGCCATTGCCGGAGTGATTATTGCTTTTATCAACTTCTATTGTTGTTATTTTTATCGTTACATCCCGCTGAAAAAACTTTTTTGCAATTTGTTCCAGTTGTTCTTTTGGCAACTTCTCACTGATATTTTCCAGAAATATATAACCTTTAGGAAAACTTAAGGTCAAAGTGCCGTCGGCAAAATTGATGCTTTCTGCCGAAACAATTTTTGCCCCTAAAAGGGGGCTTTCCTTTTTGAGAAACATTTTGAAATTATCGCCGAGTTCAGCGGGATTTGCTGTCTGCTGATTATCGGCAGCCAGTTTATCCGGCCCGTCAAAAGGTGCTTTTGTGTTGTTTCCCCCCTCCGGTTTTGCTGAATACACTGGTGCTGTTAACATTGACCGGTCGGCCGATTCCTGTTGAATGCTGTTCCCTCCGGAAACCAGTCCGCCCTGAAGTTTTTGTTCAACTGCTTCGATGGCCGCCACGATCTCGCCGATAGGAATTGCCGGTTCCAGGTAAGCCATCCGCACCAGAATCGTCTCCAGTTTTAAACGGGTTTCCTGGCTGCGGCGGAAGTTGTCTTCTTCGGCGATGAGAATTTCCACGTAAAGCTGCAATGTTTCCCGTGTCATTTTCTTTACTTGTTTTTTCAGCTCTTCCATTTGCTCGGGCGCAATATCAAAAGAAGAACTGCCCTCAGCGGTAATCTTGACTAGAAGCATGTTGCGAAAATGTTTCAGCATCATCTGGTAAAATTGCTTCATATCCAACCCGGCCAGATAGGCCTCTTCCAGAATCAGCAGACAGGCCCCGGCATCTCTTTGCCCGATTGCTTCCGAAATCCGGAAAAGGTATTTACGGTCAACAAGGCCGAGAATATCTTCCACGGCGTCATCATTAATATTGCTTCCGGCATAAGAAATAACCTGATCAAAAATGCTCTGGGCATCGCGCATGCTGCCGTCTCCGGCTTCGGCAATCCAGAAAAGCGCCGCCGGGCTGATCTGAATATTTTCGCTTTTCGCCACCTTCTCTAAATTCCCGGTGATTTCCTGAAGTGAAATCCGGCGGAAATCGTAGCACTGGCAGCGGGAAAGAATGGTTGCCGGAACTTTATGGTTTTCTGTCGTGGCAAAAATAAATTTGACATGGGCAGGAGGCTCTTCCAGTGTTTTTAAGAGCGCGTTGAAAGCCTCACGCGTGAGCATGTGCACTTCATCAATAATGTAAATTTTATAGCGCGCCGCAGCGGGCGCAAATTTAACATTTTCCCGCAGCTCCCGGATTTCATCAATGCCGCGGTTGGAGGCACCGTCGATCTCGCGTACATCCAGCGAGGAACCGTCGGTAATTTCCCGGCAGTTAGAACAGATGTTGCAGGGAATTGGTGTCGGGCCTTTTTCACAATTGAGAGATTTAGCCAGAATTCGGGCTATGGTCGTCTTGCCGACGCCGCGGGGACCGCTAAAAAGAAAAGCATGGGCGACATGGCCCTGGCTGATGGAATTACGCAGGGTTTTAACAACGTGTTCCTGACCGGCAACATCTTCAAAAGACTGGGGACGGAACTTGCGGGCTAAAACGAGATATTCCAATTGAACTCCTGATGCCATTCGCTTTCTTCGGCTAACTTTGTTGGCTTCGTCGTCGGCATCCTCAATCACGCTTTGGCGTGACCTCGTCGCCTCCTTCTTGCCGCCGCTTAAGCGGGATAATTCGACTGACCAATTTCAATACACTTCGTTTTTGAAATTGGAGTCTCATTGCCGCCTCGTTATCCTGTGAAATCGAAACGGCACTTAATAAATTGGTGGCCAGGTTTACCGCAACACACGGCGGACATTGCTGCCGCTGCTTCCTTCCGGACCTGACGGGGTTCACAAGCCTCCGTTGCACGGGACCCGGCCACACTATTTTTAATAAGCTTCAAAATGGCTTTTAATTGATAAATGAACAGGAATCAACTCAAATTTTTGCCGGTACCGGAATATGCTAAATTTTACTGTGATTACTGTATATTACATTTTTATTGCCTTCCGGCATGGAGCTTTATGTGAGCGCACTGCAACCTAATGAGGTTTTTATTTTTTTAACCCTTTATAAATCATATACAAAAAAAAGACGGCTCCACAAACAAGAAAGAATATTGAAAGATCCGTATAATATTCTTCGAGTAGTTCCTTCTGCG
Organism: Deltaproteobacteria bacterium HGW-Deltaproteobacteria-12; assembly: GCA_002840565.1. Classification (GTDB taxonomy): domain Bacteria; phylum Desulfobacterota; class Syntrophia; order Syntrophales; family Smithellaceae; genus MVRV01. Next base: position 59,105 of record PHBK01000009.1, read on the forward strand.
TATAAAGAAAATAACCCAGCACAATAAGGATGATATTCCAGAGTCCCGAACCAAGTGTGGTAAAAAGTAAAAACTGTTTAAAATTCATTTTGGCAAATCCCGCCGGCAGTGAAATGAGTTGTCGAATCGCAGGAATCAGCCGTCCGATAAAAGTGGAGCTGCGACCGTATTTGATAAAATAATTTTCCGTTTTTTCAATAGTATGTCTGGTAATCAGCAGGAAATGAGCAATGCGGGTATCCGCCAAACGATAAAGAACTTTTCTGCCCAAAAAATACGCAAAAAAGTAATTGAAAACGGCGCCGATGAGCGCACCGGCCGTGGCGGCGCAAAAGACGCCGACAACGTTAAGTGAGCCCTGCGCGGCCTTATAAGCGGCAGGCGGAACAACTATTTCCGAGGGAAATGGGATGAACGAACTTTCAATGCTCATCAACAAAACAATAGTGCCGTAACTTATGTGTTCAAGATACCAGGACGTAATGGAAGAAAATAATTCTTTAATCATAAATCCTCAATCGATAATGCATTATACGATCAAAATTATGTCACGAGTTTTTGCCTTACTGCCTGTCGCTGTTATAGCGTTTTGTTTCTATATTTTAATTTATGCACATATTCAACTGCTTTTGAAAACAATTCTTTTTTTATACCCGTGTCCTAAAAAAACAAGCCAGCTTCGCATGAGCTGAATGCGAAACTGGCTTAGACCAATTATTTAATATTAACTTTCCTTTATCGGTAAGTAGATTTTTTCAGCGCCTCAATACGGTCATTCAACGGCGGATGGCTCATGAACAAAATGGCCAGGCCGCCCTTGGATTTGCCCGTGATACCGAATGCGGACATCTGATCCGGCAGGGGCTGGGCGACACTTGCTTTTAATTTTTCCAATGCCGAGATCATGGCAGGCATGCCGGCAAGCTTCGCGCCACCAGCATCGGCGCTGAATTCCCTTCTGCGGCTGAACCATAGAACAATGATGCTCGCCAGTATGCCAAATATAATCTGCGCTATAATCGTCGTCAGGAAGAAGCCCAAGCCGTGCCCTTTTTCATTCTTGAGAATGACCCTGTCCACAAAATGCCCGGCCACCCGTGAGAAGAAAATCACAAATGTATTGACCACACCCTGGATTAGCGTGAGCGTGATCATATCGCCATTGGCCACGTGGCTTATTTCATGACCCAAAACCGCTTCTACTTCTTCTTTATTCATAGCGCGCAAAAGTCCGGAACTTACCGCAACCAGCGCTTTATTTCTGTTCATACCGGTGGCAAATGCATTGGGCGCAGCGGAATCGAAAATCGCCACTTCCGGCATACCTATGCCCGCCATCGCCGCCTGTTTTTTTACCGTATCCACCAGCCAGATTTCCGCGGCGCTACGTGGATTTTTAATCACCTGCGCTCCCGTCAGGCGCTTGGCCGTCCATTTGGATATCATTAGGGAAATCAGCGCGCCACCCATGCCGAAAACCGCGGCAAAAATCAGCAGATTGTACATATTCAAGTTGGTGCCGCTTTCATCGAGGATACGATCGACCCCCAAGAGGCGTAAAACGATGCTGAGAATAATCATTACCGCAATATTGGTCAAAAGAAACAGCAAAATCCTTTTCATTTTTATTCAAATCCTCCCCGGCTATTTACTATTCCGAATTTAAAAAGATTGTTCTATAGGGCAATCATAATACAATAACCGGGAAAGTCAAGCCTCGCGAACTCCTTGGTTATGCGAAAACGACAGGGCTTGCGGATTACGTGGACAGTGCAGCGCCCAGCCTGGCCGAAAAAATATTCAAGAAAGCCCGGCACACTACCATATCCATAAGCGGGCTGGACTTCCCGATATGAAAGGTCAGGTAATATTATTAACAGTTTAAGGGAAAAAGAAATGGAAAAATTGGTATCCGCATCCTCAAAATGAGGCATACCGATGATAACTCAAATAAGACATTTCTATTTTGGTAAGAATAGGGCATTTCTAAATTGGCTGGACACCAAACCAAATATTCTTGACAGCCAATTATATTCTTCCTATACTCGGCGCGCTAAAAGCAGGTGTTTATCAATTTAGAGGATGATCGTTCTTCTGGACGATATCCTGTCTGTACCAGGTTATGTCAGGCGGAAGCCATCCCGACCGCTCGGGGTGGCTTTTTTTATGGATGAGGAGAATTATTTGTGATTACAAAAATTTCCGTATTGACGGCTTATTTCCTGGTCGTGCTGCTGATCGGCTATTTTACGCGCACCCACTGGAAATCGTCCCCCTCCAGTTACTTTTTGGCCGACCGCAGGCTGGGCACCGTGATCCTGCTGGCTACCATGACTGCCACTAATTTCTCCGCCTTCACGGTGTTCGGGACCTCGGGGGCCGGCTACCGTGAAGGGTATGGCTTTTTTCCAATCATGGCGTTTGGCACCGGCTTCATGGCGTTGAGCTTCTGGGTCATCGGCCGCAAGGCCTGGAGGATCGGCCGCGAACGGGGGATCATCACTCCGCCGGAGCTTGTGCAGTCGCTTTACAACAGCCCGGCCCTGGGCTTCCTTTTTGCCCTGGTGATGATCACCTTTACCTTACCCTATCTCGCGCTCCAGCCTATGGCAGCAGGCTATGCCCTGCAGGAATTGGTCGGCCTTCCCTATTTCACCGGTTGCGTCCTCGTAACCGCCGTCATTGTCCTTTACACCCTGCATGGCGGCATGCGGGCCGTGGCCTGGACCGACTTGTTCCAGGGGCTCCTGATGCTGATCATGCTCGTGGCCGTCCTGGCCGTAATCGCCGGCCATCATGGCGGGATCGCGGAAGCCAACCGGCAGGTGATGTCCCTGAAACCGGCGTTGTTTTCCCGGCCCGGCGGCAGCGGGTATTACACGATGGGGATCTGGTTCAGTTACATGGCCCTGTGGTTTCTGTGCGATCCGATGTTCCCGCAGCTCTTCCAGCGCTTTTTCGCCGCCAAAAGCGAGCAGTCGATCTCCCGCATGATGTTGTTCTACCCCCTGGTCTGTACGGTGGTGTTCCTTCCGCCGATTGCGGTGGGCGTGATGGGGCATCTGGCCTTCCCGGATCTGGCCGGAAAACAGGCCGACCGCATTCTGCCTCTGGTGGTGAACGCAGTCGCGGGAGATTTTATGGCGGCCATGGTCACGGCGGGGGCACTTACCGCCCTCATGTCCACCATGGACTCCCAGTTGCTGACGCTGAGCTCAATCTTCACTCGCGATCTGCTTCCCGTCTTACGGAAAACCTCCACGAGGAACAGTATTCCCGGTCGCCTCTTCGTGATCGGCCTGAGTCTTGCCGGCCTGGCCCTGGCTTATCGGCCGCCGGCGACCATGATCGAGATTGCCACTGAAACCTTCACTGGCTTGGCGGTCTTATTCCCAACGGTTCTGTTCGGTTTGTACTGGAAGCGCGTCTATTCCGCTCCGGCCATTTTATCGATCGTCGCGGGAGAGACCATCCTGATTATGCTGCACTTCCAATTGATTCCACCGGGTCCCTTTTTGCCGGTGATCTCCGTCATGCTGGCCGCTTTCGGCGTTTACCTGGTTGCCCATCTTCTGCTGCGGGTGAGGGACGGGAATCTGGCGATCCGCCTCCCCGCGTGGCTGACCAACCGCCATTTCCTGATGTTGACGGGAATATTCCTGCTGGCCATGGATTTCTGGGCATGGGGTAATGTACAGCCGACGATCCTGGGATTCCCCGCCTGGATGGCTTACTTTGTGCTGCTGTCCGCCGCCCAGACGGCGGTCATGGCTTACCTGATCCGCAACGAATCCGGACGGGCCGGCAACTCTCCCTGAATAATTCCCAGGCTTGAGATGCCCTTGCTGCATAATCGATGACCTGTCGGTATGATTAAACACAAGGATCGGGAATTTAAAGACGGCGGAAGGCGTAGGCTATAAATCTCTCATCATGGCTTAAACTGATATCGAAGGGAGCCTTTTTATTTTCATAGCAGAGTACAGGCGGTTGGAGTTCATGACCTTTTTTTGCTCTGCGAATTTCCATCTTCCGATTATTTAACGAATAAATATCGGCCAGCCTCCGGAACAGGCATTCGCGCACAAATAACGATGGCTCAACATCTATTCCGCAAGCAGATTCGGGCAAGAGCTCGATGCCCCAGATTGCTTTATTCAGATCCGCTAAATTATCCGCACCGGTGCAATGCACGTACTCTTGCGAAGAATACAGTTGAACAAAAACCACCTTGCAGTCCGGAAGAAGAACTTCACCCTTGGCAAAAACGCAGTCGGGCTTATTCAACCGCACCGACCAGCAGCGCGGCACAAAAGGCGCACGCGCGTCTGATTTAGCGATCACCTTATAGGCTGTTTCTTTACAAGACCAGAGCAGCCAGAGCGCCCGGTCTGAATTTCGGGACTTACGGACAAATTCGATTTCAACATCGGTGAGGATTTTCTTCAGATACCGGTAATCCCTGCTTTTCCCCGCATTTCCCGGACTTCTCCAATCCACGATGTCGTTGCCGATGCCTGACAAAATATTTTTCCTCCATTTGCACGAGCCGGTGAATTATCTGCGTCGCATGCTCGCGCTGGGCGCGCAGTCCGCCGGCTGCGGCAGGTGCTGGTGTAAATACTTCCATTTCAGCAGAAAATATCTCCCCCCAGGCCGGGATCAAACTATGGCCGGCCTGTTTATCCCCCCGCACGTAAATACACATGACCTTGCAACCTTCGACTTCCTGGATAAAACGTCCTACTCCGTAGGAGAAACATTCTTTGTCCACTCTTCCGGTGCGGGAGCGCCCGCCTTCCGGAAAGATCATGATGTTCTGAGAATCGCGCAGCAGATAAATGCATTCATCCAGCGTCTTTCTGGTTTTCTCCCGGGGCCCTCCCCGGGCAATCGGAATGCATTTGGACAAATAGCACAGCATGGTCAGAATAATATTACTTTGAAAGTTTTTTCTTTCCGGCAAATTCCACGGCAGCCTGGCATAATCTTTTATATGCCTTCCCAGGCTGAAAAGCGCATATGTTAAAATAAAAGAATCAATCATCGTCAGATGATTGGCGCAGATTATCCAGGGGCCTTTGTGCCCGGCCATTTCTGCGGCGCACTGACGGCGGATTGTCCTGACATCGCGCACACGATAGCATAATATCCGGGCGCCTAAAAAATATAACGGGGCAATAATTATAACGGCCAGCCGGCCGATAAAATTCTGCACCTGCAGAAACAATTGGGATCTTTTATCCATTTTCTTACCCGAGTTTTTCTTTAATAACCTTCACCGCATCGCCGATTGTCCGGATCTTATCCGCCTCATCATCCTCGATGCTGATGCCGTAAACATCCTCACACTTGATAATCACATCAACAAGACGGGCGGAATTGACCTTCAAATCATTTAAAATATGCGTCTCCGGTGTCGCTTTTTCCAACAGCGTCACATCCTTGGTATAGGCCTTAAGAATATTAACCATCTCTGCAAATATTTTTTTCTCATCCATAATATTACTCTCCTTTTGTTATAATTTATTTTTTTCCCATTTTTTAAATATCAGACAACTGTTGACATCCCCGAAACCAAAACCGGCTTTGGCAATAATTTGCAGTTGCGGATAATCCACGCATTTTTGCGGTATCCGCCCGGCGAATTCGCTGAGATCAGGATGGATATCTTCGCAGTTGATCGACGGATGCAAAAAACCTTTATGAATCTGCAGTATCGTGGCCACGCATTCAATGGCGCCGGCCGCGCCCAGGCAATGTCCGATCAGTGATTTTGTGGAATTGATAAACGGAAAGTTTTCCGGAGTGCGCCCGAGTGCCGCAGCCCAGTTCCTGACTTCATAGGGATCGGCAAATGTCGCCGTTAAATGCCCGTTGATTGCATCAATTTCCGCAGGATGTATCCCCGCATCAGCAATCGCCGCGCGGATACATTTCGTCACACCATCGGGATTAGGAGCGGTCATAGAGCCGCCCATGCGCTGCCCGCCGCTGTTCACATGACCGCCGAGTACTTCCGCATAAATCCTCGCGCCCCGCAGCTGCGCCGTTTCCAGATCTTCCAGCACCAGCATTGCGCCACCCGAGCCCGGAACGAAACCGCAGGCGGATGCACTCATCGGCCGGGAACCGGCTGAGGGATTGTCATTATATTTACGGCAGATCACGCGCATTGCATCGAAGCCGCCCCAGATATAAGGTGAAGCACCCTCGGATCCGCCGGCCACCATGCGTTTGGCCAGGCCGCTTCTTATTCGCCCGGCAGCTTCAATAATTGCTTCGTTGCCGGTGCTGCAGGCTGAAGAATTGGAGGTAACCTGATTCCCCGCGGCAATTAAACCACCGATCCGGCCGCTGGTTCCGCTGTTCATGACCTGTTCAACAATCCGGCTGCCCATGCGCCGCACCTTGCCTTCATTAATCATCGGCACGACAGTTCCGGCAATTGTGTCCATGCCCCCGATCCCTGATCCGGCGATGACGCCGGTATCCCAATCGACCGTATCATCAGCACTATCCGGTATTTTAAAACCGGCATCGATCCAGGCATCGACCGCTGAAACCGAAGCGTAACCGATATTATCATTAATGGACAACAGCTTCTCATGATCAAAGTATTCTTTACGGATCTCATCGAAATTTTCCGGCACTCCGGCAATCTGACAGCCGAACTTCAATTGCTCCAGTAAGGGGATAAATCGAATTCCCGAACGACCCTCCCGCAGGGCCTGCTCAAAATTATCCAATCCATGGGCATTGGGGGCCGCCACACCCATCCCTGTTACCACGACTCTTTTCTTCATTTACTTACTCCCATCCCGGCTAATTTCCCCAGACAGACGACTTCACCGTTTTCTCTCTGCATCGTCAAACCCACTTTTAGAGCCCCCTTGCGAAAATATATTTTGTTACCTGTCACAATCACCCGTTCCCCGGGCAACACAATCCCCTTGAACTCGACATCATCAGCCAGCGAAAATAAACTCAAGGGCCCTTGCATCCGGCCCGGTCGCACATTTTTTTGACAGGCCAGGAGATACATACCGAAAGCGACTACGCCAATTTGCGCCATTGTTTCCATAAGAATGACTCCCGGCGTAATCGGTCGGCCGGGAAAGTGGCCGCGATAGAAAAAAGCATCATTCCGAAAGCGGTAAGCGCCGACTATACCTTCTTCATTAAGACTGATAATTTCATCAATAAAGCGAAACGGCTCCTGCTGCGGCACAAGAGCTAATACCTCCCGGACTATGCCGGCGTCAGCCTCCATAAAGACCTCCGTTAACGTGAATGACACTGCCTGTTATATATGTTCCTTTTGTTGCCAGAAAGGCCACCACTTCGGCAATCTCTTCCGGAAGTCCGGTGCGGTTTAAAGTAATCCCCGCCAGAACTTTACTTTTTACATCATCCGGCAAAGCCCTGGTCATTTCTGTTTCAATAAACCCCGGGGCAACAGAATTGACCAGAATGTTGCGCCCGCGCAGTTCCTGCGCCAGGGACCTGGTAAATGCATCCAGCGCCGCTTTTTCCATTGTATAGGGAATCTGGCCGGCATTTCCTGTATGCCCGACTACACTGGATATATTAATGATGCGGCCGGACGGACTGCGCAACAGAAATTGCCGCAGTATTCTTTTGGTCAGATACCAGATACCGCGGGTCAGCACCCGCTGCTCATCGAATTGCTCGATCTTCATGGAGAAAATATCGGCATTAATCGATTGACCGGCATTATTAACCAGAACATCAACCCGACCGGCATCTTCTTTTATCCTGGCCACCATTGCTTCGACATCCTCGATTTTGGCCAAATCAGCGTGGATCAAAAAACCGTCTTTTATCTCAGCAAGAATTTTCTGCGCCTGTTCGACGCTCTGGCGATAATGTATGCCGACATAAAAACCTTCGGCAGAAAGGGCACGGCAGCAGGCAGCGCCGATTCCCGTAGCGCCTCCCGTTACTAAAGCAACCGGTTTATCTGTCATTTTTCACCCCCTACCTGCAGCATCATGTATGACCAGGAAAGCCCGGCCCCCACCATAACCATGGCAATATTGTCGCCCGTTTTAATGTTATCCCACTGCATGCTTAGAACCGAGGGAGAGCCGCAGCAGGCCGTATTCCCGAATTGTTCGACGTTATGCCAGTGCTTCTCCGGTGCTATTCCTCCGCGTTCACAGACACTCTTCAGCATCAGCAAATTGGCCTGATGGCCGATAAAAATAAACCGCGAAGATTTGGCAGCATAATCATCCTGAAGCAGTTTCAGACAATCGGTAGTTGTACGAATCGCAAAGCCCTGAACGGCGTTGCCATCCTGGTGAAATTTCCAATCCCAATCAATGCCGACTTTAGTCCAACCGGAAGGCCGTCCGTCAAAGCCCCCGCTGACAAAAACAGCCGGCGCCGGAATTTTTGCCGAAACGACAGCAGCAACAGCACCATCGCCGAAGATTACCGCATTGCCACGGTCGGCATAATTGAGTGATTTGGTCATGCTTTCCACATTAACTACCAAAACATATGGCGGCAGGGTTTCCGGCTGCATCCGCAGCAAAAAATTAATATTCATGCCAAAAGTTGCACAGGCGGCATTCAAATCAAAACAGGGCACTTCCATCCCCAATTCTGCAGCAATCGCGGCGGCCTCCGCCGGGGTTATATTATCCGGCGACGATGTTCCGGCGATCAGCAGGCCGACATCCTCCGCCCTTATCCCGGCGCGCTGCAATGCCCGGCGGGCGGCGTGTGCACCCATTTGCGCATTTTTGTATTGTCTTACGGCAAAAGCATCGAGCGGATTAACATTCTTTGTTTGCCTGATATAATCCAAAGGCAGGATTGTCCGGCGATTGCGAATACCGACCCTCTCCAGAATCCATTCGTCACTAGTCCCGATATCCAGGTCTTCTAAAAATTGATTGGAAATTATATTCTCCGGATGAAAATGCCCCATGGCATGAAGATAAAGCATATTAAACAATCTCCCTGCCGATAATCATATTCTGCACTTCCCGGACACCCTCATAAATATCGACGATATGGGCATCGCGGGCGAGTTTGGAAATTTCATACTCCGTCGTAAAACCGTAACCGCCATGCAGATGCAGACCTTCTGCGGAACAGAAAATGGCCGCCTCGGCGGCGGTATTTTTGGCCAGCGACGCATAAATTCCGGCATCTTCGGCTCTCTCCTGGATTTTACAGGCTGCTTTTAGAAGTGCGAGCCGGGCCAGTTCCACTCTCTTCCACATCGCCGTAATGGTTTCCCGGGCCACAGGAAGATCACAAATCCGCTGGCCGAATTGCTTGCGCTCCCGGGTGTAATCCAGGGTGAGCGCCAGCGCCCTTCTGGCCAATCCCAGGCCGATGGCCGCTACCATCGGTCGGGCATAATCAAGAACATCAACTATATATTTGAAGCCAAACCTTCGATCCCCGATAATCTGATCCGGCGAAATAATAACGTCCTCAAATGTCACACTGGCGGTATTGGAAAGACGCTGCCCCAATTTATCTTCCGGCTTGCCGATTATAATTTTGCCGCCTGCAGGCAGGATTATCTCTCTTGTTTGATTGCCGATATCCGGAATTTCCTCCGCTGTGACCGGTTCTACCGGAATAACCACACAGGCCATAAAATTACTTGTTGGTTTGCCAACTTTACAAAGAACTGTATATTGGGATGCATAGGAAGCATTGGTAATGAAACACTTGGAACCGTTTAAAATGTATGACCCGTCATCCCTCTTCGCGATAAATGAGGTCATCAGGGAATTATCCGAACCGGCAGCAGGTTCCGTCAGGCAAAAGGAAGCCAGAATCGGACGTTCGGCAAAGGGTCGCAGGAATCTTTCCTGTTGTTCTTTTGTTCCATGCCGGGCGATAACTACATTGGCCAGATCGTTGCACATGGCCGAGGTGGAAATTCCCGTGTCGCCATAGGAAATCTCCTCGATAATCAGGGCCGAGGAAATAACATCGATTTCAAAACCCTTAATAGATTCCGGAATGGATAAATTGATAATACCCATTTCCCACGCTTTACCAATTACCGCCCAGGGAAATTTGTGGGCTTTTTCCATCTCCAGAATGTGGGGTGTGATCTCATTTTTCACCAGTTTTCGCACCGTCTCCACATACATCAACTGATTTTCATTTAAGCTAAAATCCATTTTTGATAACCTTTCCTTTGATAATTAATGACAAACTCACAGAAACGCATTACGACGGCATCTCTGGTTAACAATTATTTTCCCCGCCATCGCTTTATGCAGCTGCTTTCTTTTGCTGGGGGCTTTCGATTGTCGCTATGGACGTGGGACCGGCTCCATACTTTTTCTGCAAGAACTCCTGCATTGATGCCGGATATAAGATATAAGCAAGGACGTCTTCATCGGTGCGCGCCAGATTCCCCATCTGTTTTTTTGCATTGGCAATTTCCGGCGGCAGATAATCACCCGGCCTTCCGGCAACCGGTTCCTCACCGCGTTTGTATTTTTTTAAAATCATCCTGACCAGTTCCGGTTCGATCGGCAGCGGTGTTTTCCCGTATAATCCCAGAACCAGATCCTTGAGCTGGTTGGTAACCTTTACATAACGCCCGAAAAGGACATTTAAGACAGCCTGTGCGCCGACTATCTGAGAAACCGGCGTTACCAGAGGAGGACAACCCATGTCCTTGCGTGTCTGCTCCACTTCTCTGTATATCTCTTCCAGCCGGTCCAGGGCTTTCATTTCCTTGAGCTGGCTGGTCAGATTGGAAATCATGCCTCCCGGAATTTGATGCGCCAGCACTCCGCTGTCAATAATGGAGAGTTTATGGTTCGCCAAATGATGGTTATACTTGGGTGCAATGTTTTCCAGATGTTCACCTAAGGCCAGCAGTTTATGTAAATCCATTCCGGTGGCGCGTCCGGTTCCCCTTAGGGCCGCTAAGAGCGGCTCGATAGCCGGCATAGAAGTTCTCAGGGCGAAAGGAGCCAGGCAGGTATCGACAATGTCAACTCCGGCTTCGATGGCTTTCAAATAGGTCATACTGGCCATGCCGCTGGTATAGTGTGTATGCAGATGCAGCGGCACCTTGATTTCTTTTTTCAGGGCGGCAAATAAATCATAAGCATCGTAAGGAGAAAGCATCCCCGCCATATCCTTAATGCAGACAGACTCCGCTCCCATCTGTTCGAGCTCCCGGGCTTTACTCATATAATAATTTAAATTATATACATTACCGCCCAAACCGCCCTCAGTCAGCGAATAGCAAACAGATCCCTGAAAATGTCTGCCGTTGGCTTTTATCCTCTCCACACAGGTTTCGATATTGCGGAAATCATTCAAGGCATCAAAACAACGGAAAACATCAATCCCGATTTCGCAGGCCTTATCGACAAAGGCCCGAACCACGTCATCGGCATAATGACGGTAGCCGACTAAATTCTGTCCGCGCAGCAGCATCGAAAAAGGAGTTTTCGTAATATATTTCTTTAATATTTTCGGCCTCATCCAGGGGTCTTCGCCCAGGAAGCGATGCATTGTATCAAACGTTGCCCCGCCCCATACTTCAATGGCCCAGAAGCCGCAGCTGTCCATTTCTTCGGCAATGGGAATCATGTCTTCCGTTTTCATGCGGGTCGCATAGATTGACTGGTGTCCGTCCCGGAAAGTATTATCCTGAATTTTCAAAGCATTAGCTGCAATCATTTTTAGTTTTTCCAAAGTCGCTCCTTTATTTTCACAAAATTATTTGTGCTTTTATAAACGATGGCTATTTTTTTGATTAATTTGCACCGGCAAAGATTTTTTCCGCGGAGGCAAGTCCGGTAATCGACTGGCAAACAACATTAATTGTCTTGAAAAATTCGCGCAGGGGACGGCCGGGTCCGATTTCATAGACATGAGCGGACCGGGCGGTTAAGCTTTGCATATTTGCCCGCCAATGAACCGTGCTGCTCAGCTGACTGACCAGGTTGTTAATTATTTCCGGCAGCGAATCCGAATGGAAGGAACCGGTAAAATTTGATGTAACCCGTGGAGCATACTCCGAAACTAATCCACGGCCTGCATCCTTTAATGCATAGGAAAAAGATTCTTCGATCGTCTTCATAAAACGGCTGTGAAAGGGAGCGCTGACATTTAAGGGAACAAACCTAAACGGCTTATCGCCTCCCAGAACTTGCGACAATCTTTTTTCGGCTTCCGGCAGAGCCGCTGCCTCGCCGCTGATCACAACCTGATTGGCCGAGTTGATATTGGCGACATCGATGGGTAAATCTTTCAATATTGCACTCAGATGATCAGCATCAAGATTTTCCACGATAACCGCCGCCATGCCTCCTATTCCCACAGGCACCGCCTCCTGCATCAGTCGGCCGCGGGTTTGTACTATCTTCAGCATTTGGGCAAAGGGCATGACGCCTGCGGCCACAAGAGCAGTGAACTCGCCCAGGGAATGGCCGCCAAAATATTGGGGCGCAAAATCATAACGCTCGACCAAACCGCGATACATGGCTGTTTCCGTGGTCAGAATGCAGGGTTGAGTATATTCGGTGAGGTTAATTCTTTCATCATCACCAAAACACATAGCGGCAACGTCCCAACCTAATGTACTTGATGCTTCCCGATAAGTTTCGCGGCAAGCCGGTATTTGTTCATAAAAATCTCTGCCCATTCCCGGCCGCTGCGAACCCTGCCCCGGGAAAACAACCGCGATACATTTATTGACATCCATCGAAACACCTCCCTGCTGAATCTGCAGCGTTTACAATACTGAGTTATACGACATGACAACTGCCCCGGGAATAGCAGCATCTGTGCCAAAAGGTCATTTCCTCCTCTAAAGCTGTTAGTCTTTGAAGTAATTGACAATATCCTTAAGCACACCCGGAAACACCATTCGCCGGAACACTGAATTTTGCGTAGTCCGCTTCGCAGGTGTGTAGCGCACTTCGCACCGGATAAAGAAATGATCACGCACGCAGCGCTAAGCCTGCGCAACTGCCTGCAGGCCGCCGCGTATACCGCACTCATCGCGCAGCTAATTTTTCGTTAGCTTTTTTAGCTTTTGCGCTATATTAATAAATTATGGATACCTTTACCCTGGCTGCAACAAGCTTTATTATCGCCGTCTCTTTACTTATGACCGGCAGGAAAGAAAAACTGCACTTGTCTTTTGTGGGTCTTTGTCTTGCCGTTTTTGCCTCCCAGGCGGGCGCCTTTTTCCGTGACATTTTTATGTTCACCTTCTGGAAAAATATTGAGTATCTGGGCGTTCTCGCTATCGCTCCTTGTGCTTTATTCTTTTTCCGACGGCTTACGTATAACAAATCAATTCTGACGGGAGGGTTTATCGTCTTTTCTGTTTTATTGAGTTCGCTGGGGGTCATTTCCCTTTTTACCCCGCTTGCCCGCTGGCCGCGTTTTAACCCTGTAATGCTGTCGTATGTTTTTGCCACTCTGGGATTGTGCTACACAGCGCTTGCACTTTATGTTAATAAACTACCGCCCAGCGTCGAAAAAAAACGGCTCGGGTATCTTCTTTTTGCATGCCCCACCGCGTTATTCATCAGCAGCCTTGATCTGCTTCGTTATTTTGGTTTCAGTTTGCCGCCCATAGCAGGAATTATTCTATCAGCGCTGCTTTACTTCACTCTGCTGATTGTCGCCTACCCGCAAATCAATGAATTGCACGACTTCTTTGCGCGCGCACTGGTTATCCTTGTCAGCACCGTCTGCGGCACAATTATTTTCTACTTTGTCGCCGGATTCTTCATGCAAAGCCCATTGCCGTCTTTTACCAGTATTCTCATGGCAGCTTTCTTAATTGTAATTTCCCTTTCTCCCGTCCGGATAATATTAAAAAGAATCTTCAGTTTCTTTTATCCGGAAAGCAGGAATGTCTTTACATCGCTTTATGAATTTGATGGGAAACTGGAGCAGGAAAAGTCGCTGATGCTGGAGGAAATGGCGCCCGTTCTTGCTCATGAAATCCGCAATCCGCTGGGTTCGATCAAGGGCGCCGCCCAGTATCTGAAGGCGGAAGCGGTGACGGAAGAGCAGCATAAGCTTTTTGACGTAATCATTGAGGAAGTAAACAGACTAAATGCCGTTGTCAGTCAGTTTCTTGATTATGCGCGCCCTTATACCCTCAAACTTAAACCGCAAAACATCAATATGCTTATTTCCCGGTCTGTCTCCATTATTGCCGCCAATAAACTGGCCGGGAATATCTCTCTTGTCCAGGAACTGCAGGAGAACCTGCCGCAGGCGGAAGTGGACGAGCAGCAACTGATGCAGGTGATCTTAAATATCGCCCTCAATGCCATTGAAGCGATGCCTCACGGAGGCACCTTAACTTTGCGCACATTTCGAATTGAAACCAGCGCCGGCAATGCCGTCGGCATTACGATCCGCGACACCGGACAGGGAATTGCCCGTGAGTCCCTGAAAAATGTTTTCAAGCCATTTCATACAACTAAAGAAAGAGGGGCCGGTCTGGGGCTGGCTATCTGCCAGAAAATAATCAAAGAGCATGGAGGTCTGATCAGAGTAAAATCTATCCCCGGTCAGGGAACTGTGTTTTTTATCCGGCTTGCCGCGGCAAGCTGACTTGTGACAGAGAATCCTTCTTGATTTTCACGCCAACCCATAATACGAAGGGCCAATGAATAAAGTACTGATAGTGGACGATGAATTAAATATGCGGCTCGTGCTGGCTGCCATGCTGAAAAAAGAAGGATACTCCGTTACATCAGCAGCGGACGGACTGGAAGCGCTGCAGATTTTAAAATCCAATAAGATGGATGTCGTGGTTACCGATCTGAAAATGCCCCGTCTCGACGGAATGGAACTGCTTTGTCGCATCACCGAACAATACCCGCAAGTGCCGGTGATTATCATTACCGCCCACGGCACTGTCGCCACGGCAGTCGAAGCTCTCAAGAGAGGCGCGCTGGATTACATCACCAAACCTTTTGAACTCGATGATTTGAAGAATGTTATTTCTAAAGCGATCAAAACCAGCACTTTGAAGGAGAATGAGCTGTTCTTGCCGCCGGAAGATATAGAGCGAACGGGAATTATCGGCACAGACAAACGCTCGCTGGAGATTTTTGACTCCATCAAACGGGTAGCCCCGACGACAACCACCATCCTTATAACCGGCGAGACCGGCACCGGGAAAGAGCTGGTGGCCGACGCCATCCATTACAATTCGCCCCGCAAAAACAATCCGCTCATCAAGATCAATTGCGCAGCTATCGCCGAGACGCTGATGGAGAGCGAATTATTCGGCCATGAAAAGGGCGCTTTCACCGGGGCAACGATTGCCAAGCCCGGCAAAATAGAGCTTGCCCACAAGGGGACGCTGTTTCTGGACGAAGTCGGGGAAATTCCCAGGGACATGCAGGTTAAACTGCTGCGCTTCATTCAGGAGCAGGAATTTGAGCGGGTCGGCGGTCTCAAGACAATCAAAGTTGACGTGCGCATCATTGCTGCAACGAACAGGAATTTACTGCAGGACGTCCAGTCCGGAAATTTCCGGGAAGATCTGTATTACCGTCTCAACGTTTTTCCCATTGTTGTCCCGCCGCTGCGGGAAAGAAAAGACGATATTTTACCGCTGGTTGACTATTTTACCGACAAATTCAATAAAAAGCTGGAGCTTGCCGCCGTTGTGGACAGCGAGGTAAAGGAAATGCTTTTGCGCTACGACTGGCCGGGCAATATCCGTGAGCTGGAAAATCTGATGGAAAGAATGATCCTGCTGGCGCAGAATAATCTTGTTACGATAAATGAGCTGCCGGTTGAATTTAAAGCTGCGCTGGAAAAATCGCTGCTTGCACATTCTGAAGATGGAAAAAAGCCGTTTAAAGATTTCATGCGCAGCCACGTGGAGAATGTCGAGAAGCAAATGATTATCAACTGCCTGGAGGAATTCGGCGGCAATGTTACCAAAGCTGCTCAGCAACTGGGTTTGAGCCGTAAGGGACTGCAGCTCAAGATGATTAAGTACGACCTGCGCAAGTGAAATACACTATAAAGCACGAGAGGCTGCATGCGAAGTTTAACCGGATTTTTCGCAGGGTCACGCTGCCTCCATTCTTGACGTTGCCAAAGATATTGAGTTATTTGCATCTATTAATCGCTTCACTATTTGAAGCGATTATACCTGTTTTTCGCTTCAAGTCGATAGAATCGTTGATGCCGGTTACAATATGGGAAAGTGGCGTCCATGAATAATGCTCGCCATTCCGATGAACATTTGACATATGTACCCCGTATGTGCTACGTTATGTAATATGGAGGAATAAATTTATGGCTAAAGCAGCAACTAAAATAAAAAGCGCTATGGTTCGTGCCCGTATCGAACCCAAGTTAAAGACAAAAGCAGAAAAATATTTTGATATTCTCGGTCTGTCAACCACGCAGGCAATTACGCTTTTCTTCAAGCAAGTTGAACTTCACCGCGGTTTGCCTTTTGAAATAAATATTCCTAATGCCGAAACTGTGGCTGCTATGAAAGAAATAGAACAGGACGGCGGCAAGAAATTCGATAGTGCAGATGAATTATTCAAGCATCTTGGTATTTGATGATGAAGCGAGTTCAAAGCAGCACAGCATTTGAAAAAGACATTGAAAGGCTGATTAAAAGAAACAAGGATATGGAAAAGCTTAAATCCTTAATACGTTCTCTTGTGCATGGAGAAAAGTTAGATCAGATATATCGTGACCATAAATTAACAGGAAATTATTATGGTTGCAGAGATTGTCATATAGAATCGGATTGGCTGCTGATTTACAAATATGATGCAGAAACTTTATTCTTAATACGAACCGGAACACATGCGGATTTATTTAAAAAATAGCGCGGAAAGAGATCACTCCGGTTCTAGCTGTTTTCATGATATTTCCTGTACATTTCCCAGAAGCGCTCATTGGGAATCATTCCTTCGGCGTCCTGCGAGAGTGCAGGCAATATTCTCTTCACAAAATACATATTCACCGCGCCTTTGTTTTTGGCAACAATTTGTCCGCGGTGTTCCGTTGCAAAAAAATCCTTAATGCGGACATATGTTGATTCCGAAATGTTAACCCGGCCTCTTGCGCCGGACGATTCCATCCGGCTGGCCAGATTGACCGAATCACCCCATACATCATAGACAAACTTCTTTTCGCCGACGACTCCGGCCATGAGCGGTCCGGTATTGATGCCGATCCTAATTTCAAAGACCGGTCTTTGGGACGTCTTTTTTTCCGCATTGATCTTCTCGATGACGGATTGAATTTCCAGCGCGCCCAGCACCGCGTCAATGGGGTGGGTATTGTTGACGACCGGCACTCCTCCCGCATACATATAAGAGTCACCGATAGTTTTGAGCTTTTCCAGACCATACTTATCCATGACACGATCAAACCGGGAAAAAGCCTCGTCCAACTGCGCCACGAGTTGATCCGGCGTGAGCGTTTCCGCAATTTTCGTAAACCCGACAAAATCGGTGAAGACTATGGTCACGGAATTATAAAAAACCGGCTGGACATAGCCCATATCTTTGAGCTCCCGGGCTACGGGCTCGGGTAAAATATTCAGCAGAAGCTTATCGATTTTTTCTTTGTCTGATTTTAATTCTTCCCGCTGTTTTTCGATTTTCTTCGATTTTAGCCAGCTCACGTAGCGGGAATTATCCAGAATATAAATAAATAGAATCGCCACAAAAGCTGTAGTCAATAAATCGTTGAGACTATAGCGGGCGCTCGCCGTGCCAAACGACATCCCCTTGAAGAAACCCACACCAAAAAATACGGCCAATGATGCCGTCAGAATCAACAGAGCTGATTGCCGGTGGACGGGAACCACGGCCAGCAGGGTCAACACAAATACATTCCCGCCAATGTAAACGGGATCGGCCTTGGTCAGCGCCGTTATCAACCCGCAGGCAATCGCCAGATAAGCACCGATGATATTCAGAAACAGCAGGTTGCTCTCGGGAAATCGCCTCGTCATATAAAGAATAAAAATTGTTACACTCACTAAGGACAGGCCTATCCGGAGCAGAGGCAGCAATGGTTCCTCCGGATGCAGTTCACTATCTATGGAAAGATAAGGCAGCCAGGCAACGCTGGTAATAAGAGAAGCAAAAAAAAGGACACGACCGCACTGGTAATTTAATTCTTTGGTGAATGTTGGAGGGTATTCCGCACGCTCGCTTTCAAAAGCGAAGAGCAAACGTAATCGCTTAAGCATAGTTCGTATGCCGGCCACTGCGCCTCCCCGATATGAAATACCTCTTTGGATCCCGAATGGCACCGCCTTCGGGATCAATTCCGCTAACGCCTCAAATTTCGCTTCGCTCGTTTTCAGCGAGTGTCGTTGATTTTATTCATCCTGAAGGCAATTTGCGGCTTTGCAGGTTGCTGTAGGTCATATTGTCATACAAAAAAGTAATATGTTTTACCTTTTCTGATCTAATCAGCCCTTGCTCCGGCATTGAGCATACTTTAAAGCCGCGGCAATAAATTTACTGAAAAGCGGATGGGGATTTGTCGGCTGGGATTTAAATTCCGGATGAAACTGGCAGCCTAAAAACCAGGGATGATTTTTTATTTCCACAATTTCGGCCAGCCGACCGTCCGGTGACACACCGGTGATCTGCAGTCCCTGTTCCGTCAATGCCTGCTTGTAGTCGTTATTGAATTCGTAGCGATGACGATGGCGCTCGGAGATTTCTTCCCGCCCGTAGGCGGCAAAAGCGAATGAATCCGGCGAGACGGTGCAGGGCCAGGCGCCCAGCCTCATCGAAGCGCCTTTCTCCTGGACATCCCGCTGCTCGGGAAGCAAATCGATCACCGGATAAGCAGTCTGACTATCAAATTCGGAACTGTTGGCGCCGGTCAGACCGCAAATACTGCGGGCATATTCCACCACTGCCATCTGCATGCCCAGACAAATTCCGAAATAGGGGATTTTATTCTCCCGGGCATATTGCACGGCAGTAATCATACCCTCAATGCCCCGAATGCCGAAACCTCCCGGCACTAACACCCCATCGACATCTGCCAGCTGGCTGCCCAAGCCCTCTGCCTCTACTTTCTCCGAATCGATAAACTTCAGTTTCACCCGGCAATTATTACTGATGCCGCCGTGCACAAGAGCCTCGTTGAGGCTTTTGTAGGAATCAGCCAGATTTACGTATTTGCCGACTATTCCTATGCATACCTCCTCCGACGGATTATTGAATTTATCAACCACCTCTTCCCAGGCATCAAGCCTGGGCTGCCCGGTCCAGATATTGAGCAGGTCAACTATCTTGGCATCCAGACCTTCGCGGTGATAAATTAAAGGCACTTCATAAATGCAGTTTACATCCTTCGCTGTAAACACAGCCGCCACTTCCACATTGCAGAAAAGAGCGATTTTGGCCTTGATTTCCTCGGAAAGAAAATTTTCCGTTCGGCACAGAAGAATGTCCGGCTGAATACCAATCTCGCGCAATGCTTTGACGCTGTGCTGAGTGGGTTTTGATTTAACCTCACCGGCGGTTTTGATAAAAGGCACCCAGGTTAAATGAATAAAAATAGCATTCTGTCTTCCCGCTTCATTGCGGAACTGGCGGATGGCTTCCAGAAATGGCAGGCTTTCAATATCTCCGACGGTGCCGCCGATTTCCACAATTGCCACATCGAAATCCGCGGCAGTATTGCGAATATAATCTTTAATCTCATTGGTTATATGGGGAATCACCTGGACAGTCTTCCCCAGATAGTCGCCCCGCCTCTCCTTGGTAATAACAGAAAAATAGACCTGCCCCGTAGTCAGGTTGTTGCCCTTTCCCATGCGGGTGGACGTAAAGCGTTCATAATGGCCCAGATCGAGATCCGTCTCCGCCCCATCATCGGTGACAAAAACTTCCCCGTGCTGAAATGGACTCATTGTCCCGGGATCGACATTGATGTATGGATCCAGCTTCTGATTGGTAACTTTCAGCCCCCGGCACTCCAGCAGAGCGGAAATTGATGCCGCTGCCAAACCTTTACCCAGTGAGGAGAGAACACCCCCCGTAACAAAAATGAATTTAGTTTTCACAATTTTCTCATTGAACCTCTCTATGGAACTAAATAAAACTGGAAATCAACCGATTTCAGTTTTCACTACATCGGCGATCATCGTGCAGTACTTTTCCGTAAGCTCTCTGGACGGTCCCTCCACCATAATGCGGCACATATTCTGCGTGCCGGAATATCTGACCAGAACTCGTCCCTCGTCACCCAGGTCACGTTCAACCTGTCCGATGACCTCCATGATCCGGGGTATGGAGGCAATATCCGGTTTACTTTTCACGTCGATATTGATCAGCTTTTGCGGAAAAACTTCCATCATCCGCGCCAGTTCGGACAACGGTTTGCCTTCTTTGATCATGGCGGCAATGAGCTGCATGGCCGCTATGATGCCGTCGCCCGTCTTATGGTGTTCAAAAAATATCATGTGCCCGGCATCCTCGCCGCCTATTACGGCGCCCAGGCGCAGCATATCCTGCAGAACGTAACGGTCTCCTACCTGGGATGCATGATATTTGCAGCCGTATCTTTTACATGCAACTCTCAAACCCAGGTTACTCATCACCGTGCTGACCAGAAGATCATTCTTTAACCGTCCCTCTTTCTTTAAGACATATGCACAGATGATCAGCAATTGATCGCCCGTCAGCTCATTTCCTTTTTCATCCACCGCGATCAGACGGTCGCCATCTCCGTCAAAAGCCAGCCCAACGGCTGCGCCGCTCTCGACCACTTTTTTTCTTAAATCCGAGGTGTGCTGCGAGCCGCAACGGTCGTTGATATTATAGCCGTTAGGCATGTTGTGAATTGTCTCAACATTTGCACCCAGCTCGTTAAAAGCGTCAGGCGCTATCTGGTACGTTGCGCCATTGGATGTATCCAGAACAATTTTCATTCCCTCCATGGAAAGGTCGTGAGGAAAGGTGTTTTTCAGAAAAACTATATATCTACCGTGAACATCGCTGATACGGAAAGCCTTTCCCATAGCTTTTGCAGGGGGAAGAAGGTCATTGAGTCTGTCGCCGAGGATCAAATCTTCGATCGCGTTTTCCTGGGCGTCAGTCAGCTTGAAGCCGTCTGAACCAAATATTTTGAGACCATTGTCCTGATAGGGATTGTGCGATGCGGAAATGACAATGCCGGCATCAGCCCGCATACTCTGCGTGATAAAGGCAATGCCGGGGGTGGGCAGTACACCGACCAGGTAGGGGTCGCCGCCCATGGAAGTAATGCCGGCCTCAAGGGAACTTTCCAGCATGTACCCGGAAATCCGGGTATCTTTCCCAATAATCACTTTGGCACGGTGGCCGTTCTTTTTAAACAGATGAACAACGGTTTGTCCAACCTTAAAAGCGACTTCCGCGTTCATCGGATAGCGATTGGCTTCGCCTCTGATCCCGTCGGTTCCGAATAATTTACCCATGAGTTACGTCCATCATCATATTAAATATTCCTAAATAGATTCATGGATGGCATGATCTTTGACACCCTTTGGCAAAAATCATCCACAATGCCGGCAAGCCATTGGACGCCTTTTGCCGAGACGTCCACCGGAAGTTTCTGGATCGTTTCAATATAGGGCAGAGAGTCATTCCCCCTGAATTTCATGAAAGCTTCGAAAAACAGGTCCTGCGTTGACCGCATTTTATCGTCGCCTAAAACTTCGCCGAGCAGTCCTTCCAGGTCTGATATGCGGCCGTCAAACTCTTGTCTAGCCCTGACGGACTCGGGATTTGGTTCCAATGTAATTGCGGACACGGACTTCCGGGCCATTTTGGCCAGTCTGGAAAAACGTTCTTCCCGGGCCAGCGCAAGCTGCTCCATCGCGCCCGAATAAAGGTGAGAACCGAATTCCTGAGCTTCCAGAAAAGGTCTTCTTACCCCTGTGTACCAGAACTCCAGAGCCTTCAAATTTGCCAGATAAAGAATGTTGTTTTCCACAACGCGGTTGATATTGGGATAGGCGTTAGTCCTAAAGTCCCGGACATTATCGGAACGGGACGCACTGAATATAAGTTGATTGTCGTTCGGATAATCCTGTCGCAAAATCGAGCCCGCCGCTACGACATTGCCATATCCCAGTCGCACGGGGCCGATGATGCCCCCCTGTCCACCCAGAAAAATAGGGGGTTGGTTGAGCATAACCCCCCGGGGAACATCGCCCAGAAGGGAAGGAGTTGTTTTGTCGGCATCCGGCGTAAAGTTAAAATGGATATAGGAGCTGCCCACTTCCGAATGATTGCTGCGGCTGGTGCCGCCGGCCATCAGGCAGTCACAGAAGTTAATCAGGCTGCCGAGCGTTACAAAAGGGAAAAGGATGGTATGTTTCAATCCGACTGTGTGAGCGCAGCTGACCTGTTCTTCCAGGATGCATCCTTCGCGGACATGAGCGCCCATTCCCATATTCGTCTTTTCGAGGAATACTGATTGGCTGAAGAAACCGCCCTTCAGTTCCACCCCGGCTCCGAGCCGGCAATCTTCAAGCGTCACCGGGCCCTCATAGCCCAGTTTACATCCCCCTGAGATGACTGTTTTACGGCCATAGATCCGGCATCCCGGATAAATTTTGACTCCTTTTCCGGAAATCTGATCAACATTGACTTCAGCACCGATATCAATGGTTCCGGGGTTAGGGATATCCGCACCTTTATCAATTAACAGGCTTATTTTTTCATGGGATTCCGGCTTAAAAAGCTGTTTCATGAGTCTTCCATCGGCAATCATTTGCCGTATTTCTACTTTCCAGCCACTTTTTTGTCAAACATAAATTTGTGGTTATTAAATCATTAATGTTTGAATTTGAAAAATTTAAGTTTATTTTCTTTGTAAAAGCTCCAGCACAATGAGAATTTAATCGGTCCATCATTGGCCAAGCTTTGATTTTATCATTTCGGCGATCGCCTCGACCTGCTCACTGAAGAGTAATTCGAGAGATATGGATTCCAGATACTCGTCATGCCAGGGGAGGTTGTATTCATTAACGAGGTTGCGGATATCGTGATAACGATAACCCAACACATCCGCCTTCTCGCGCAGAGATAGCCCTTCATTGTAATCAATGTGAATCAAGAGCAGGTTAGTCACGATATTATTTTCCCCCAGCAGGGGAATGATCACTATGGGCACCTGATCGGACTTGCCCCGCCCGATATAGGCATGGCCTGAACTGGCGATCATTCGTTTTGTGCCCATCAGTGCCGTGGGATGATCGGCACGTGACTTCATATTAGCGGCTATGCCGCCTTTGGCGCGGATGGCAATCATCGAGTTCTCCGCCGGATTTCCCTGATCATCAAGACCGCTGATATCGTAAACGGTATACCCCCGTACCGCCGCAATGGCCGGCTGGATGCGGCTGATGGTGATGATATTGCGATAAGTCAAATTTTTCACGGTAAAATTGATGGTTTCCAGCAGGTCGAAAATAATTCCTCTGAGTTCTCTCTCCTTCCGGCTTGTGCCCACCGTAACAGTTTTGGCCTGATGTCTAATGGCGTCGATCGGACGGGTAAGCTCGTCGATGGCCACGCCCAAGGTTATATCCAGAACGTCCAGCGGAGAGTCCAATCCCTCCTCGCCCTTAAACTCAGTTCGGAAATCTTCCAGCGGCAATTTGCCTGCAGCGTATTTTAACAAGAGCGGCAGATCGGCGATGGTTTTTCCTCCCAGCACTCCGTATGCGCCTCCCTGGCGGCGAGAATTGAAAAGCGAATAAAATTCATTAATAATCCGGCGAAAAGAAACATCGGCGATCATGTCAAAAATTGATAATTTCTTTTTTGTCCTTTGTGTGAATTCCGCAGCCAGACGACCGCGGAATTCACGGAATGTCTGCGCTTCCTCGTCGATGGCACGCGCCGCGTAATAACCCCATAAATGACCGGCCATTGTGTTTAAGATGACAGGCAGCGGGGAAGGCGCAACGGGTATGGCAATGACTGCGTCGGCAATCTGATCAAAACGTTGATCGCCTTCGTCGGAAAAAACGATCACGGACGATTTGTGCGCCTTGAAAATCGCCACATCTTTGACAACATCTTCCACAACCGGTTCCGGATTGCCGGCTGCGCAGACGATAATCAAAGGTTCGGCCGATAAATCGATGTGCTTTTTATTTTCCACGATGTCTGATGAAATGGTTTTGTAGCAGAGTTCGCTCAGTTTAATGCGTATTTCATCGGCCGCCGCTTTATTGGGGCCGCTTCCCACAACCGCCCAGTATCTCTTACCAGCGGCTTTTTTTACCGAGGAGGCAATCTTCTCCCTTGATGAAAACAGCTTTGCCATCAATTGCGGCGCCGCTTCCAGATTATGCAGTTCTGCAGCAATGTAATCAGCAGTCCTGGCCCCGGTAAGCTGGGCAAAAAACAGTGCAAGAATATGCCCGGCAATAATCTGAGAATAAAAAGCCTTCGTGGAAGCTACCGACATTTCAATATCGCGTCCGTCACTGGTATAAAATACTCCGTGCGATTTGGCGGTAATATCCGATTGTCTGCGGTTAACTATAGAAATAATAAACGCCCCGCGTTCTTTGGCCATGGCGACGGCACGATTTGTATCCGTTGTTGTTCCCGACTGGGTAATGGGAATTACGAGTGTATCGGAAAGATCATCTTTCAACAAAAAGCCGCTTAATTCCGAGGCTACCTTGGCTATAACGTTGATTCCCCTGCCCTTCAGATAACGCTCGAAGGCGTCGGCAACGGCCCTTCCGGCAACAGCAGCTGTTCCATGGCCGATAATCATTATTTTTTTTATCGCACCGTGCTGGAAACCCTTGCGGACAAACGCGGGAATTATATCATCTCCCAGGTTAAAAATTACCTCCGGAGCAAAATTATCCGTGGTTTCAATCCGGTATTTACCGCGCAATGTTCTTTTTACCGACAGGCCGGATTCGGATATTTCCTTGAGGAAATAGTGCGGATAGTCGCTGCGGTCGATATCTCGTGTCGTGATTTCTGCTGTTTGCAGAATGTTGTCGGATAAACTGATTTTTGCTCCGTCATAGAAACAGGCGGTAATGCCTTTGATGCCGCCGCCGCTGTTCTGGTCTAAAATAAAAATTTGTCCGCCTCCGGCGCCGTTGCCTGCTTCACCGTTCATTTTGAGAAAACGCGGCATAACTTCCACCAGGCCGTAAAGTTCGGAAGAAAACATGTATTGGTCAGCGTTGATTCCCACATAAATGGACTGACCGCTGCCTTTGAGCGCCAGAAACATTTTGCCGGGCTCAAGAGCACTGGTCATGGCGATGGCGTGCGATCCCTCAAAATCCTTAACGGCCAGGCGGAATGCATCCGCCAGGTTATGTCCCGCCTGCAGATACTTTTCGATTTGCAGCGGAATGATTTTGGTGTCGGTCGTTATTTGCGGCGCGATCAGTTCGCCGCCGTCATCCATCGCCTGCCTGAGCTCCGGGTAGTTATCAATATCTCCGTTTAAAACCACATTGATTTGCGCCTCGGCCCCGGGATAAAGGGGATAGGAAGGGGAGGAATTAATCGTGGTATAGTTATTCAACGGATGGCAATTCTCTTCCGTAATAGAACCGACGGATGCCCAGCGGGTATGCGTCAGCGCGTTTTCACAGATAGCATCGGAGGCGGCAAAGCATTTCAGTATCAGGTCGTTGGAAATGTAATTTCTCAAGTCGGCCACATTGCGCCCCAGCTCGCCGACTATGGAAAATGTTTTATAGGTAAACGTGACCGTGCCACCGCCGGATGAGGAATCGGGGTCAGTCGAGATAAAAATGGATGAGTTGAGCAGATCGCCTTTTTGCGCCCGCCGCTCATAATCTGCCTTCAGTCCGCTTTCGTCGATTCGCCGGATTGCGTCGGAAATTTCTTTTTCGTCCTTCATGACGAAGGTTAATTGAATGCCCGCGGAGTCGCGTCCCCGAACTTCCAGCCTATCCAGCGCATTTAACAGCAGGTTGAGTTTCCGGTATTTCCGGAAGGCCGCCGGCGCAACCGCAGAAAATGATTCTGCGCCGGTCAGAGCGAGAACTTTTTGCAGATTGGCCAGAATATCCTTTTCCAGCATCCAGCAGATGTCCTTGAGCAGAAGAATCCGGCTGTTGATTACTTCCAGATCGGCAGAGTTGATGACGGCTGCCCGATCTTCGAGCAGTTTCTCTTCATCCGCCAAAAACTGCTTTATTTCTCGGGCAATAGCGAATAATTGCGCTGCCCGGTCCTGCCGGGAAAAAATAAATTCCTGCGCATCCTCCCGTTTGAGTTCCGCTACGGCCGAGTCCATGGCGGAAATGGCTTCCAGCCCGCTTAAATAATCGGCCGCGGCATTCTTTCCCGCCAGGACCGTCTGCAAACCGGCACCTTTAATTTTTTTCCATCCTGAGGCCAGGGTCCGGTCAGCAGTTAAAGCTCCTCGTTGCTCCTGCAGACGGCATGTCATTAAACCTGCAAAACCGCAACTGAGCTGACTGCGCAAAAGGGGAAAAAGGATGATCGCAGGTGCGGAAACAGCCGCCGGACTGCGACCGACATAAATTCGGCAATTGGCAAGAAAAATAAGGAATTTTTTCAGGAAGCTAAATATTTTTATGTAAATCATATTTCCTTTATGGAAGACCTACTTGTTTTTCTCACAGTTTATGCCCAACTTCGCCATTTTATCCGTAAAAGTATTGCGGTTGATGCCGAGAAAATTTGCCGCCGTGCTTTTCACATTGTTGGAACGGGCTAGGGCAATCCGAAACAGGCCTTTTTCCACCATGTTCATCACTTCTTCATGAAGTGTACTTTTGCGGCCGCCCGAAGCCGACAGCACGGTGGCAATATCCTCCAGCTTTTTTTCCAATATTTCCTCCACCGTCATGCCCAGAGTCTCTTTGATCTCCACAGCTGAAGTCTGGTTATTCTTCTTCTTTGCCCGCATTTTTCCCGTTCCTCTCTTCACGAATTCCAATGCTTCAATAAATTGTTCTTTATGATTTTATGTCCTGATTTCCAGCACTCTTAAAATTATCGTGGCAATTATAATGGCAACCGCAACCCAGCTCATCACAATCAGCGCCAACCGCTCCAGCGGATGCTCCAGATATGCTTTTACTTCCGGCTCCACTTTTTCTTCACCCAATTTTTCGGCAACGGTTTGTGCAAGCGAAACATGATTCTCAAAAAGATTGGAAAAAATATAAAAACCGTTAGTTGTAGTCAAAAGGAAATAAACCTTCTTCTTCAAAACGACAACTCCCAGGTGGGTAATTTCCGGCCAGCCGAATTCTTTGCTGCGAAAAATTTTTTTTATTTTCAATCCCCTGTCATTGATGATTATTTCTTTTCTGGCCATGTCCACAGCCGCCAATAGAGAGGCAAAAAGCAGAATCCCCAGAACTATAAGCTCCCAGATCTGGCGATTGAACAGACTGAGCAAAAAAAGTAAAACCAAAAGCACCGCAATGGCCAGCAAAGGGAATAGAAATGCTCTTCTTATTTTGTAGACAGTTTCATTCATTAATTAAATAATTTCCTACTTGATGAAGACACAGACATTGCCAACAAAGAGCCGCACTTCAGGCGGCTGAGTATAAACGCAGGATTAATGTTTTGCCGGACTCTAGCATAGGCCATCATCCTCGTCAAGAAAGTCGGAGAAATTTATATAAATTTTATTTCTTGATATAAATACCATGATTAGTTAATGTTTTTTCATAAAAATATTCATGGGAGTATTGTCAAGTGTTCGTCAAGGTTCTGGGCATGAGCATTATCGGCATGGAATCATATCCGGTTTCCGTGGAAGTTGATATATCTGCCGGATTACCACAATTTTCCACCGTCGGTCTGCCCGATGCGTCAGTCAAAGAAAGCCGGGACCGGATAAAAGCGGCGATAAAAAACTCCGGTTACCGCTTCCCCCGCAACCATGTAACGGTTAACCTGGCCCCCGCTGATGTAAAGAAAGAAGGGACCGGCTTCGATCTGCCTATAGCCGTGGGCATTCTGGCCGCTGAAGAATTAATCAAAACCGACTCTTTGCAGGATTGTTTTTTTATCGGGGAACTTTCTCTTGACGGCAGCATAAAAAGCGTAAAAGGTGTGCTCCCGGCCGCCTTTAAGGCAAAAAAAATGGGCATCAAAAAAATTTTTGTCCCGGAAGAAAATGCCGCCGAAGCGGCAATGGTGGAAGGAATTGCCGCCTTCGGAGTAAGCACCCTGCCGGATGTTGTCGATTTTCTGGCTGACCGGAAAATTATTGAACCGCTCGCTCTGGATATCAGCAAAATTTTCCAGGAAAACCGTCAATATGACATCGATTTTAATGAAATCAAAGGACAAAAACAGGCTCTCCGCGCACTTGAAATAGCGGCGGCCGGCGGACATAATGTTCTAATGATCGGCCCTCCCGGTTCCGGAAAAAGCATGCTGGCCCGAAGAATGCCTACAATTTTACCGGAACTTTCTTTTGAGGAAGCGGTGGAAATAACAAAAGTTTTTTCCGTTGCCGGATCATTGAGCAAAAAGGAAACATTGGTTGCCGTGCGGCCATTCCGGGCGCCGCATCATACAATATCCGATGCGGGATTAGTGGGCGGAGGACAAACACCGCATCCCGGTGAAATCAGTCTCTCCCACTTAGGGGTTCTTTTTCTCGATGAACTTCCGGAATTTAAAAAAAATGCCCTGGAAGCTCTGAGGCAGCCCCTGGAGGAAGGCACCATAACAATCACCCGATCTTTGGTCACGGCATCATTTCCGGCCAAGTTTATGCTGATTGCGGCAATGAACCCCTGCCCCTGCGGGTATTTCGGAGACAGGGTTCGCAACTGCCGTTGCAGTCCCCAGCAAATTCGGCAGTATCAGGCTAAAATATCGGGGCCGCTCCTGGACCGTATTGATCTGCATGTCGAAGTGCCCTCAGTTCAATATCGGGCTTTGGCCGACAAAGAAGCGGGGGAATCTTCTGCAACCATTAAGGAACGCGTAAAAAAAGCCCGTGACCGGCAAATTCAGCGTTTCAGCGGAAATGGAGTCTTCTGCAATGCCCGGATGAACGACAAACAAATTAAAGAATATTGCTCGATAGATGAAGAATCACACAGGCTTTTGGAAATGGCGATTGAAAAATTGGGGTTGAGCGCCCGCGCCATGAACCGCATTTTGAAAGTATCGCGCACTATTGCCGATATGGAAAATAAAGAAACTGTGGCGGCGGCGCACATCGCTGAAGCAATACAGTATCGAAGCCTTGATCGCAGTTTAATTTAATGATATGGTTAATAATATTATTCAGCCTAGGCTGACCATCCCGGGAGCACAAGCTAATCGGGACAGAACATCCTGGGGAAAGAGGAATTTATGGAAATCAAAATCAAGAAAGCGTCGCTGAAAAAGAGGAAAGCCAAACCAACTGATGAATCACAGCTGGGTTTTGGCAAGATATTTACCGACCATTTTTTCAACATTAAATACAAGGAAGGTCGAGGCTGGTATGATCCGATAATCGAACCCTACCGTCCCCTGGAATTGGATCCAACAGCTATGTGCCTGCATTACGGCCAGGAAATTTTTGAAGGCCTGAAAGCATATCGCGGCGAAGGCGGGGCAATTTTTCTTTTCCGGCCGGAGGAAAATATAAAAAGAATGGCTGCCTCCGCCGAAAGAATGTGCATGCCGCCCATGGATGCAGAAATATTCCTCGAGGCCCTGAAGAAACTAGTGATTCTGGAGAAGGACTGGATACCACACGGCGCCGGCACATCACTTTATATCCGTCCCACCATGATCGCCACGGAGCCGGCTCTGGGCGTGCATCCCGCCAGTGAATACCTGTTTTTTATCGTGGTGGGGCCGGTTGGAGCCTACTATCCTCAGGGATTCTCCCCGACAAAGATATTTGTGTCGGAAGAATATGTGCGGGCAACACGGGGAGGAACCGGCAACGTAAAGGCAGCGATTAATTACGCGTCCAGCCTGTTTGCCAGCCGTATTGCCACCAATAAGGGTTACACTCAGGTTCTATGGCTTGATGCCATTGAGCATAAATACGTGGAGGAAGTGGGTACCAGCAATATTTTCTTTTTTATCGGCGACGAACTGATCACTCCGCCGCTTGCCGGAACCATTCTGCCGGGAGTCACTCGCGACTCAGTAATTAAATTGGCCGGTTATTTAGGAACGACAGTTGTCGAAAGACCAATATCCATTCAAGAAGTCATTTCCGCCTCCGAAAACGGAGCGTTGAAGGAAGCTTTTGCCTCAGGAACGGCAGCAATTGTTTCTCCGGTCGGGCAGTTGTATTTCCATAATAAAGAATACTTAATCAACGGCGGTAAAACCGGCCCCCTGGCGGAAAAATTGTATAATGAAATACTGCAAATTCAATATGGCATGAAGAAAGATCCCTTTGGCTGGCGTGTTAAAATCAGGAACGGGAAAAAAGCAAAGAAAGGCTAAATTCAATTTTTCCCCTTGGATACAAGTACTTGGATTTGTATTCCACAATCGTGTGGAAAAGCCTGTTGATAACCTTGTTGACAATCTTCGCAAATGCGCATTTACTACGATTTTACACCAAATTGCATGAGATTTAAGCAAGAATTATATTCAACAATAATAAGTATTTACAAATATGTTCTTTATTCATGGCCACTTAGAGCAATACTGGTAAGATGATATTAACTCCCTTGAAAAAAATGTGCCAGTTTTGCTCATATTTTTCATTTTTTTAAAGGAAAAATAATGAAATTATTTTCAGATAGATATAAGCGGCTGAAAATCATTATAGCGCAGATATGGCTATGTTTTTTGTTATGTCTGATATTCAACCCTTCTCTGGTCCTGGCCGATACACCCGTGCCGATAGATGAAGTTGTGCGAGCACTTCAGCAGACATACGAAAAAACGCAGGACTTCAAAGCCGGCTTTATCCAGCAAACAACCATTCAATCCATAAAGAAGACAGAAACCGAAGAAGGAACCGTCTTTTTTAAAAATCCGAAAAATATGCTCTGGGACTATTCCCAACCCAAAAAAAAGAAACTGGTCATAAATCCCCGCAAAGCCTGGCTTTATCTTCCCCAGGAAAAGGTAGCCTACACACAGGAATCCGATCATATGTTCAAGTCCAGGACTTTAATTAAGTTTTTATCCGGATTAGGGAAATTAAAAGATGATTTTTCGATTAAATACGCCGAAACCAAAGCCTCCGACAAACAGGGCAACTATCTGCTGGTTCTGACTCCGCTGGAAAAGACTCCGGCGCTGCATCCCTTTCAGGTAACAGTTGATAAAAACACCTTCCTTATTTTACAGATCAGTTTTGAAGACGCCCTGGGGAATGCCACGCTACTGAAATTTTCTAATATTGCCACCAACACCGGCCTGTCCGAAAAAATGTTTCAATTCAAGCCGCCGGCGGGTGTTTCCATTTTCAATATGCCATAAGCTTTTCCTTTATTGAAAAGGATTTTCACAGTCAAAATCAGGCAGGAGATTATCGTCGCTTACTTCCTGAATAAAAAGGTTGTCAAAACCGAGATCCAGGGCAAAATCCAAAATCTCATTGTACTCTGCAGCGGTAATCCTGCGACCCAGTAGCGGGTGGTTTTGCAATTTGCCCGTCGGTGTGTATTGAGACATGAGGCTTACTGCTAAAGATGTTGACACATCCCTTTTAATCAGCCGGAAAACTTCTTTTGAATTTTCCAATCGGCCGGGCAATACCAGGTGGCGCACAATAACCCCTCTTTTAGCAACGTCGTTTTCCATCTCCAATTCGTCACCAACCTGCCGCACCATCTCTTTTAAGGACTCCAGGGCATAATGCGGATAGTCGCCAACGGAGGAGAAGGCAGCGCCGTCTTCTGCCACACCGTACTTGAAATCAGGCAGATAAATATCCACCATCTTATCCAGCATTTTGATGATCTGCGGGATTTCATAGCCGCCGCAGTTGTAAACGAAGGGAATTTTTAAGCCCTGCTCCCGCGCCAGAAGGAGTGCTTCCATAATCAATGGCGTCTGGGGCGTGGGGGTTACAGGTTCAATATTATGGCACCCTTGCTTCTGTAAGCCAAGCATTACCTGAGCCAGGGCCGGGGAACTCAGTTCCCGCCCTCCGGCCTTATGAGAAATCTGGTAATTCTGGCAGTATATGCATCCCAAATTACAGGACGAGAAAAAAATAGTTCCGGCCCCGCGGGTCCCGGAGAGGGGCGGCTCTTCGCCATGATGAGCCAGTGCGCAATCCATGATAATCTTTGCCGGCAGACGGCAGATGCCCAGCTGCCCATGGGTACGGTCAACATGGCACTGGTGCGGGCAAAGTACACAATCCTGATAGATCTCTTTCAGTGAAGCTATCGTATCTTGGAATTCCATTTTAAATCCTCAAGGAAAGCATGGGGAGAAAATTTTATATAAAGGGATGCTGACTGTTCAAATACCCTAGAGGGCACGCGAAGGTTTAGATGCAAGGCATCGCGAGGATCGAGCAGCGGAGCATACTTTAGCGGTACGTGAGCAGCGAGAGCCGAAGCATAACGTAACCTAAAGGTCATAAACAGCAGATAAGCCTTTTTCAACAGCCAGCTAGAGTCTTTCGATCATATCCTTGATCTTCCCGCTTTCCACAAGCTCTAAGAATTCCTCGCCCAATGGAGAAGCTATCTCCACCGCTTTCCGCCAGTTTTGAATTCTTGTCTGGTGATCATCAATGTAAGTAAGAAAATCTGTGCGATCCGGTATTTTTTCTCCCGGCAGCTTTTCCACGAAGCTTTGCGCCGGAAAGACCATCAGAACATTGCTTAGCGCTTCCTCATCCGGCTTGCGGTTAACCTTGACCTGATCCAGCCAGCCCGGAATAATTCTTTCCTGATGATGCAAAAACAGCACAATTTCATTTTCTCCGGCTGCGTACTGATGCGTCAAATGATAATCAATCAGACCGCCGTCACGATAAACTCCGCGCGGTGCGCCGTAAATATCATGCACCCCGGCAACAACCAGCGGAATGGCGCCGCTGGCCATAACAGCATGTTTGAAGTTAAACTCATTGATGTTGACAAAAGAACCGCGAAATTGCGGGCGAAAACAAAAGGCCGGCGGCTTCGATCCCTGGTAAAACACCACCCGGTCGGCAAAGAGGTAAACATTATTGCGGCTGAAGAAATTCAGCAGATAGGCGGCTGCCAAGCCGGTTTTCTGCAACCATATTTGCTCTGCAGCAACCAGATTGCGCGAACGGGCGGTAATCACTGCCAAACGGTATTTCTTGTGCGCCAGAGCAAAGGGCAGCGCATCATCTTCCAGATACAGGTTCATTAAATCTCTAAATTTTCCCAGTATCGTCGACGGCGTATCGGCCTTGGAAATTCTAATATTGATATAAGCATCGAGCAGTTTTTTATAGCAGACGGTGGCGTCCGGCTGAAGCCAGGCGGCAAATCGCCAGGCACCGGCAGAAGAACCGATCAGATGGACAGGACGCGTGCGCCCCAAGACACCGCTGTTCATCAGACTTAAATCGAAACCGCTGGATATCAGCCAGCGTGGTCCGGCCGCGGGCCCGAAATAGGCGGAAATGGAATCATAATTGAATCCGCCGGCTTTAATAATCTCATAAACGCGTTTGCCGGCTTTAATTCTCAGTGAACTCATATTCTATTCCACAAGGCAAATACCTTGACATGATAACTATTGTCTTGTAAATAAACCACAAATTATTTGCTGGCAAAAGCTCAAGATTGCTGTGCTTTTAAAGTTCCGAAACTGATTGTATTCGAGGCGGCTTTTATCAATAATTAAGAAAAAAGCAAGTAATTTTATTTTTTTAGCATAGGACACCTGATGGACATAAAACATTCCGTAAAACAAATAGCGCAAAATGCACAGGCGGCATCCCGACAGCTGGCGAGGATTTCTACGATTGTAAAAAACAAAGCCCTGCTGCAAATGGCCGACGAGCTCATAAAAAACACCGATCAGCTGCTCGCTGCAAACGCCCTTGATATCACTGAGGCAAAAAAGCTTGCGCTATCCGAAGCAATGATCGATCGCCTGGCTCTGACAAAACTGACCATTGAAGACATGGCCCGGGGGTTCAGGGAAGTCGCCGCACTGCCCGATCCCACCGGCAAGGTATCAGCAATGTCGCGCAGGCCCAATGGCCTGCTGGTGGGCCGGATGCGCATTCCCCTGGGCGTCATCGGCATCATCTATGAATCCCGTCCCAATGTCACGGCTGACGCATCCGCCCTTTGCCTGAAATCCGGCAATGCGGTAATACTGAGAGGCGGGTCGGAAGCAATTAATTCCAATCGGGCCATCTGCTCCCTTCTCCAGAGAGTCCTGCGTAAAAATCGACTGCCGGTTGCAGCTATTCAGGTAATTCCGACAACTGAACGGGAAGTCGTCTATGAGATGCTGCAACTTGAAGAATATATCGATTTAATCATCCCGCGCGGCGGTGAGGAATTAATCCGTGCCGTTGTGGCGCAGTCAAAGATACCGGTTATCAAGCATTACAAAGGCGTATGCCATATTTTCGTTGATGCCTCCGCAGATATGGAAATGGCGGTAAATATCTGCCGTAATGCCAAGGCTCAGCGTCCCGGTGTTTGCAATGCCCTGGAGACAATGCTGGTGCACAAAGATATTGCCCGCAAATTTCTGCCGCGGGCGGCGGAAGAATTGAGTAAAGCGAATGTATCCCTGAAAGGCTGCAACAAAACGCGCAGGATATTAAAGGATATTGCTGCGGCGACCGAAGCGGATTGGTATGCGGAATATCTCGATCTGATTCTGGCGGTACGCATTGTAGACAATATTGACGAAGCAATCGCCCATATTGAAAAATATGGTTCTTTACATACAGAGGCCATTATAACTTCCGATTATACAAATTCGCAGCGTTTTTTAAATGAAGTGAATTCATCGACCGTGCTGGTTAATGCGTCTACCCGCTTCAGCGATGGATTTGAGTTGGGGTTGGGAGCAGAAATCGGCATTTCCACGACGAAGCTTCATGCTTTCGGTCCGATGGGACTGGAAGAATTGACAACCGCAAAATTCATTATTTATGGCAATGGACAGGTGCGCACATGAAATGGGGTTTACTGGGGGGAACATTTGATCCGATTCATTTCGGACATCTGCGGGCAGCGGAAGAAATGCTGAGGATTTTTGATTTAAACCGGATTATTTTTATGCCTTCATCGCGGCCGCCTCATAAGCTGGAAGCCGCCATCACTTCTTTCTACCATCGCGAACAGATGGTGCGAATGGCCATTGAAGGCAACGTCTCCTTTTCCTTTTCCGATGTAGAAAATCTAAAAGCCGGCAAATCCTATTCCGTGGAAACAGTAGAACATATTCTAAACAAATATATGGAAAATCTGGAACTTTATTTCATCATCGGTCAGGATGCTTTTCAGGCAATTACTTCCTGGAAAGACTGGGAAAAGCTTCTTCTGCTGTGCAACTTTGCCGTTATGACCCGTCCGGGTTACGAACAAAAAGGGCTGGCGCATATACTGCCGGCCGATTTCGCTTCCCGCTTTACCTATGATCAAAAAGTCGATGGATATCAAGGGCCGACCGGGCATGTTATCTATTTCCGCGGTGTTACTTTTCTGGATATTTCCTCTTCCCGCATTCGCGAAAATGTCAATGCCGGGCAATCCATCCGTTACCTCGTCCCGGACAATGTCCGCAATTATATTATGAAGAATTCTATATATAAGAAGTAACTGTAAATTTTATCCCTTTAAAGCGATAATGTGTAAAAGTTTATAGACTTCAAAAGCATGACTACGAATTCTTAAGGATGCGTAGTCATGGAAACTTTGATTTTTGACACAGCCAAAGATGGGGTATATGGGGAATTGGGCGGACATTTTCTTGGTCAAATTATTCTTGATCGATTTATGTTATACTGTATTTATATAATGTTACTAAATAATTCAGCCGGACATTCTGATGGACATTTTGGTAATTACAGGT
This sequence comes from Deltaproteobacteria bacterium HGW-Deltaproteobacteria-12, assembly GCA_002840565.1. Lineage (GTDB taxonomy): Bacteria > Desulfobacterota > Syntrophia > Syntrophales > Smithellaceae > MVRV01. The sequence goes on from PHBK01000009.1 coordinate 95,134, forward strand.
TCGTTTAAATATCCGATCCGTTTTCTTTATCGGGGTAGCTTGCTGAAATACAATTCCGGCAAAATGATTTTTACTTCTTCTTTTGCATCCTGTTCTTTCCAGTAAAGGATAAAGCCGACCTTCACCTCATGAAGGATAAATCCGCTTTTTTCAATTGCAATCAATTTTTCATGGAATCGCCTTGAAAACTTCAAAACCAATTGCCCGTCTGGATTGGCCCAGCCATCTTCGGCTTTAACAAGGCTGTCACCACACATCAGGCTTGCCATATATTTTTGGACATTTTTAAAATATCCGAGATTGACATCCTTATGGGTCAGATGCATGACCATTTTAGCCAGTGGCAAATAGCCGCTCCGCATTGCTTGCCGTTCCAGCCCTGCCGCGAGAATGCCTTTAAAATGATCACCATTGAAATATATATTTAAGCGCTGCTTCGCCCTGGTCATAGCCACATAGAGCAACCGTTTATCTTCATCTGATGAGACGTTGTGGTTTGTAAGCATCATGAAGACATTGTCGAATTCTTTCCCCTTGGCTTTATGCATGGTTGAAACAAGAATAACTTGACCACTTCCATGGACAAAATCTTCGAGTTTTGATTCTTTGATGAAGACATCCAGATCCGATTTGTATTTCTGTTTGGGATTGGTCACTTCAAAATCTTTTATGAGATTAGCGCATATATCGAGTTTTGAGCTTTTGCAGAAGGTGTTGATTAATGCTTGTTTCGCCTTTTCCCAAGATTCGTTGCCAATGGTGAAAACATCATCGGCGAGATTTAACCGGTTTAAGAAAAACCGCACCTCCTGAAGATTGAATAAGCTGAAGCCGTCATTGGTTTGAACCAGCTTTGCCGGCATGCCTTTATGATTTAGACACCCGACAATCTGTAGCGCTTCCTCATTAGTCCTGGTCAGGACGCAGGTCGTACCGGAAAGATCTGATGTGAGAAGGTCTTCCACAAGGGGTGTTGTCAGTTGATCATCCTTTCCTTTGACCAGTTTTACCAATCCGTTATCTCTTTGCCTGGCAACGACAGACGTTGTTTTCAAGCGATGTCGAATTGTTTTTGCAAAGGCATTGGTAAATTCAACCAGATTATTTTTGCTCCTGAAATTTTCTATCAACTCGTATTTGACTGCCTGCTTTTCCTGAATAAACCGAACTAAATATTTGGCGCTGGCGCCCCGGAATTCGAAAATATTTTGGTCGTCGTCGCCAACGGCAATGACTCTCATTTCTTCGTTTTGTTCCATCAGTGCATTTATCAAGGCAAACTCGTTTGCATCCATGTCCTGAGCTTCATCTATAACCAGAACCGTTTTGGTAATCCGGCTGGATTCGACCTCTCTGTTTTTGATTTTTTCAACGGTTTTTTTGAGAATGGCGTCAGATTTTTCCAGGCTGCCAACCTTGCCCAACAAATCGAAGCAGTAAGAGTGAAAGGTTTTTATTTCGATATAGAGGGCGGCATTGCCAATGAGCGCCAGAAGTCTCTTTTTAAATTCGGTGGCGGCTGCCCTTGAAAAAGTCAGCATCAAAAGCTGCTCATGCTTGACATCTTCCATCAACAGCAGGGAAGCCAGTTTGTGAACCAGCACCTTCGTTTTTCCGCTGCCCGGCCCGGCGGCAACTGCAATGAACTTTGCTTGATTGTCCTTGATGATATTTAATTGTGTTGGAGTCAGTTCGCCGAACAGTTGTCTGAATTTGGCAGGCGTGATGTTCCGTCTGATCTCATTGAGATGACTTCCCTTGAAGTATTTATTCAGGAATGAATGGTAGTTCAAACGGAAGTAATCCTCCACAAACTGTAAAGCACTTTGGTAATCCCCAAGCATTTTTCGGGCATATTCGCCGACAATGTGAATTTGCTGAACCTTGTTTTCATAAAACTGATCAAGTTTTCGATAATCCTCAACCTTGTATCTTCTCTTATTGTCTTGTTCCAACCGGTTAATGGTCAATTGGTTATAGACAACCAGAAATCCGCCTTCAATCTTAACGGCTTCGATTCTCGACAGATAAAAAAGCGTATCTTCAATATCTTCTATGGAGACCTTTACTTTAAACAGCGCCGAATGCTTCTCGTATTCGTCTTTCAATTCATGGACTGAGAATTCGATCAATACTTCTTCTTTTTCCGCTGCTTCATTTTCCGGTTCGAGTTTACTTTTTTCAAAGAGATACTCTACTATGAAACACGCAAGACCATGCCGTTTCTCCAATTTATCTTTCAGGGTTTTCTTCGGTTGAATAAATTGAATAGCGATGTGATTTCTGGAATATTCCGACATACGGCTTTTAATCCAATTCTTTATCGCCCAGAAATTCAAGATGGTTTTAATCTTATTGGGTGCTACGGCATCACAACCTTTTTCCTGGGCCAATTCATTAAGTTCCTTGAGGTGATAAGTCTTTTCTTCATCTTCAAGAAACGGCAAAAGAAAGCGTTCGATTCTGCCGTAGGTTTCAACAATTTTCAGAGAATTATTTTTATTTTCTCCTTTCCGGATAAAAGCGGTCAGGTCTTTGGCGTCTGCCAGGATTTTTAATTCGCGAAGCTGGTTTATAGCTGCAATGACTTCTTCTTTAACAATGCCCAAATGATCGGAAATATAATCGATGCGCGATTCTGCAACCTCCTCGTTTGAGTATCTTCGGCTTTTGCTTGAAAACAACTTCTTAATAATACGGATGGCTTTTATTTTTTGATTTTCGCCAAGCCTGTCTGATGCGTTTATTTTTTCAATGGCTTCCTGGGCAGTTTTCGTCAGAATGCTGTTGGCATAAATGCGAGGCATGTTTTGTCCTCGCTTTAGATAGCCCGACTCTTCCAGGGCGGCGATGGCCGTTTTCACCCTAGTTTCTATTTCAGCAACATTGTCGTCCCATCCTGCTTTTCTCGCAATCTCCAACGCCGAATTAGAAACGGAGGAACGGAGTTGGGTTATGCTTTTGACGGCCTTCCATACCTGCTGGATTTCCTTGATATTCAGTTTGGTCTGGTTTAGTAAAATGAAGTGTTTGCTCAAGTCTTCATCATTAAATAATACCAGGCATTCCGCCGAGATATTGTCGTCGCGTCCTGCCCGCCCCGCTTCCTGAATATAGTTTTCCAGGGAATCGGATATATCGTAGTGAACAACCCTGCCGACGTCTCTTTTGTCAACACCCATCCCAAACGCAGAAGTAGCAACCATGACATCGACTTCACCTGCAATAAAAGCGTCTTGATTATGGGCTTTTTCCTGTACGTTCATTTTGCCGTGATAAGGCTTGGCCATAAGACCATCTTGAGTTAATCTTTCGGCCAACTGATAGGCTTTTCGCGTTCTGGATACATAAACGATCGTCGGACATTTCTTTTCCTCTATGAGGGCTCTGAGCGTATTGTATTTTTCTTCATCGCCATCTTTTTCAAAAACCTTGTAATGAAGATTGGTTCGCGATGCTTTTGCTCGAAGAACTTCCAGATTGAGCAAAAGCTTCTCCCTAAAATAATCAACAATATCTTCTATCACCTTCGGTTTGGCTGTAGCCGTGAAGCACGAAACAGGTATACCGTCTTCAAGATTTTTCTTTTTCTGAATGGATTTAATAAAATCACCGATGTAAAGATAATCCACTCTGAAATCCTGCCCCCACGCGGAAAAACAATGCGCTTCGTCAATCACAACCCGGACAATCTTTCTTCCTAAAAGCAACCTCTCAATGGTTATGGATCTCAACGACTCGGGAGAGATATAAAGGATGGAGGCGGACCCATCTTCAACGCGTTCGAAAGATTTGGCTCTTTCAATGGGGTCGAGCATACCGTTAATGGTGACGGCATCCGAAATACCGGCTTTTTCCAGGTTATCGACCTGATCTTTCATCAATGATTGAAGAGGAGAAATGACAACCGTCAGCCCTTTTGTGTTTTCTGCGCTCATCAGGGCAGGAATCTGAAAAGTGAGAGACTTACCGCCTCCGGTAGGAAATACGGCCAGCAGGGATTTGTTATCGACAGCAGCCTGAACTGCCCTTTCCTGTAATGGCTCGCCCGCGTAAGTCCGGTAAGAATCAAAACCGAAAAACCGCTTTAACCCTTTGTGAATGTCCAAAGCCTCATTGCAGTATAAGCATCCCGTCAAACAAGGTTTATTCCGCAGGACATCCATCATGTGTTCCACTGCGGGATAGTTTTTCAAGACCCAACGGGGTGTAATGGAATGGCGGTTGCCACAATGGATGAGCGCCAGACAATATGCTGCTTCAACAGGCCGCTCCGAGATATATTGCAGCAGGTTTGCATGCTCGCAAATCTGGCCGGAAAACCTATCTCGTATGAGTTTTGCCGTATCCGTGCCTTGAGGTTCATAACCGATAAAGCGAAAGAAAGGTAGAAACTCCTTTTTGTCATGCAACAGCAAGTAAAATATTTTTTTTAGAGTATCATCCATTTTATGAAAGACGGAGCATTCATCATGAAATAGGTCTCTGGCTTTTATGGAGTCGTTTAACGGATTGTTGAGATCATCACTTTGGAGTTTATCGTCCTTCAATAAAGCATGATAGGGCCGGGCAGGGAAAAGTAATGGAGAAAGGTAAAGTGTATCAATCATACCGGAAGCTGGTACACCAGCCTCGTCGATGGCTTCACGAATGTAATGCAAATCGTGATTGCAAATATTATGCCCGCAGATAAAGGGTGTGTCACGGATAAAATCGATAAAACCGCTTATTGAATTGGAGTGAAATTTTCTGCCATCGTCTTTGACGCAGCCAATATCAAGAATTCTTCTGCTCGTCGGGTCAACTTCCGTATCAAAAAAGGCGATGTGTTGCATTCAGTATGCCTTTATCCAGATGTAATGTTTTGCAACGTTCGCTACGCTGTCGTGCGGCTATATTCTTCAGGTATTTTTTTATGCAAGGATGTGGTCTATTATTTAAATAATATGAGTATGGTGTCTGCATGTCAAGATAATTATAGGAGAAAATATCTGCTCACACTTTCTTATACCAGCAATAATAATGCAACGTTTCCCTTGACAATAGAACACTTGCTCTACTATGTTTTGCTCCTTCAGGGTTGTTTTGCTTGCCCTGCCAAGCGAGGAAGACATGCCAATGCCCACAGTCGAATACCATAGGGTGGAATTAGATGGACGCTGTTAATTTATTGACTTTCTCAATATTCACCTATCTTCAGAAGGGTTTGCCATGAATAAAAAAACGGTTATATGGAAACCGGTTTTTAACATTAATGATCGTAAGGAAAGGTGACCTTTATGTTTAAACCGAAATATAAATATACTGACAATATGATTGGTCTTCTGACGCGGATAGCGGCGACCAGGGAGGTCATCCTCAGCGCGCCGCTTATTCCTCGCTGGGAAATATCCTTGCGCCGAGATGCCATTATCCGCAGCGCTCATTCCTCCACCAGCATTGAGGGCAACAATCTGTCTCTGTAACAGGTGAGCGAACTTGCGGCAGGGCGCAAAATTATGGCCAAAAGAAAGGACAAGGAAGAAGTCCTCAATTATATTCGCGTCTTGGAAAAGTTGGACACTTTACCGCAAAAAGGTGAAATCACCGAAACGGCCATAAAAAATATCCAGAAAATGTTGACCGCTAATGCGATTGAAGATCCTCAGGATTGTGGCGCTTACCGCAGCGAAAGAAACAAATATGTGGTCGTGGGCAATCGGTTGACCGGTGAAATATCCTTCCGGCCGCCCGCCAATAAAGAACTTCCCGAGCTTATGCAGGATTACGTGCAATGGCTCAATTCAGACAAGGTGCGCAAACTTGATCCAGTTGTCATGGCAGGCATCGCCCATTATGAATTTGTTCGTATCCATCCCTTCGTTGACGGCAACGGTAGAACGGCGCGCGTGATTGCCGCTTTGATCTTGCGTATTCGCGGCTCTGATACCAAACAGTTTTTTTGCCTGGATGACTATTACGATGTGGATCGAAACGAGTATTACAATGCTTTAAGAACTGTCAATCCCCATAATCGTGACATGACCCATTGGCTGGAATATTTTGTGGAGGGAGTTGCGGTAAGCATTGACTCCGTTCGCGAGCGCGTCGCTCGTTTGAGCGTGGAGCGCGTCAGGACAAAGAAAAAAGGCCAGATTGCCCTGACGAAAAGACAGATGCGGATTGTAGAAGCCATCAATAAAAACGGTAAAATTAGTATTAGCGACATGTCAGGGATGTTTAAGATAAGCAGGCAGGCGGCGTTAAAGGAAATCGGCAAGATGGTTGAAATGGAAATTGTCAAACGCGAAGGCCAAGCCAGAGCAAGCTATTATATCATCCCAGATTACGCAATAGGGTATAAAGCTTTAGAGAGATTGTCATTGCGAGCACATTCGCTGCGCTCAGTGCAGGCTCCGCGAAGCAATCTAAGCAATTGATTGCGGAATCTGGGATCATGAGATAACCGGTTGTCGATTTGGTTGTCGATTTCACTGGAAAATATGACGACAGAACAGGAAAAAGCACAGGGGGAAACGAGAACTGGATTGAAGTCAAACAATTACTTTTCACAACAAACAGCCGTAGCAAGCATTTTTTTCAAAAAGCTGCCGGTGGCTGATTTTTCCTCACGGGCGACCTGTTCCACTGTTCCGGAAGCGATAATTTCGCCCCCGCCGGGGCCGCCTTCCGGCCCCAGGTCAATTATGTAATCGGCACATTTTATTACATCCAGATTATGTTCGATGACAATCATGGTATTGCCCATATCAACCAGGCGCAGCAAGACATCGAGCAGCTTCTGGATATCGGCAAAATGCAGTCCGATTGTCGGTTCATCCAGAATATAAAGGGTATTGCTGTTAACCCTCTTGCCCAGCTCCCGCGCCAATTTTATTCTCTGCGCCTCTCCGCCGGAAAGTGTTGTTGCCGATTGGCCCAGGCGGATATATCCTAAACCAACATCACTAAACAACTGCAAGTGTGCTTTAATCGATGGAATATTGGAGAAGAAATCGAGGGCCTGATGGACGGTCATATCCAGAATATCGGCAATACTTTTATCTTTATATTTGATGTCCAGCGTATCCCGGTTAAACCGTTTGCCGTGACAGACATCGCACGTAACATACACATCGGGCAGAAAATGCATTTCAATGCGAATCATGCCATTGCCTTCACAAGCTTCGCAACGGCCGCCCTTGACATTAAAACTGAAACGCCCGGGTTTAAATCCGCGCATGCGGGAATCCAGAAGATTGGCAAATAAATCACGGATAAAAGAAAAAATCCCCGTATATGTTACCGGATTAGAACGCGGCGTCCGGCCGATGGGCTGCTGGTTAATCATAATGATCCGCTCGATGCCGCCCAAATCAACGATCTTTTTGACTCTCCCCATGGCCCCGTTATGCTGATTAAGGCGGCGCGCCATCACTTTATAAAGAGTCTCGATAATCATGGAACTTTTCCCGGAGCCGGATACTCCGGTTACTGCCGTCAGCACTCCCACCGGTATTCTGATATCAATATTTTTTAGATTGTTTGCACTGGCCCCCTCCAGAATAATATACCGGCCGGCAGTGGAGCGTCGTTTCGCCGGCAATGAGATCATAGCCTCTCCGGACAAATACTGCCCGGTCAAAGAATTTTTATCCCGCAGCATTTCCTGCGGCGTTCCCTGAAAGACGATTTCTCCGCCCTGTGACCCTGCACCCGGCCCCAGATCCACAATGTGATCGGAAGCCAGCATCATATCGGCGTCGTGCTCCACAACAAGGACGGTATTGCCCATATCCCGCAATTTCTTCAATGTATCAATCAGGCGCAGATTGTCTCTCTGATGCAGCCCTACCGTCGGCTCATCGAGCACATATAATACTCCCATCAATCCCGATCCGATTTGTGTAGCCAGGCGAATGCGCTGGGACTCACCCCCGGACAAAGACAGCGTTGATCTCTCCAGGCTCAGATAATCCATGCCGACATTCAAAAGGAAGTTAAGGCGGCTTTTGATTTCTTTCAGAATCCGTTCGGTGATAATTTTTTCCTGCGGCGAGAGGCTCAGTTGATCAAAAAAAGCAAAACATTCCCGGATGGAAATCCGGCAGAGTTCATAGATATTCTTTCCGCCGACAGTAACGGCGAGGCTTTCCTTTTTCAATCGGGCGCCATGGCAAACCGGGCAGGCGCTCAAATCCATATAGCGCCCCAGATCATTACGGATTGTGGCGGAGGCGGTATCCCTCCAGCGGCGTTCCAGTTGCTTAATAGCTCCTTCAAACGGCCGATTGGCGAAATATCGCCGGTCGCCGCGGTCATGATAAAATTTGATGCTTTCTTTTCCCGAGCCATAAAGAAGTATTTGTTGTATTTTTTCCGGTAATTTGTTGAACGGCTTGTTAATATCAAAGTTATAATGAGTAGCAAGAGCATCGAGGATACTGAAATAATAAAGAGAATTCCGGTTTGCCCACGGGGCAATCGCCCCTTCCCGCAGCGATAATCCCGCATCGGGAACAACCAGATTTACGGCGAAGTGCATGAGTGATCCCAAACCGTTGCATTCCGGGCAGGCCCCGTAAGGACTGTTGAAGGAAAACATACGTGGAGCAAGCGCCGGCATGCTGATACCGCAATCCGGACAAGCATATTTTTCACTGTAAAGCGTTTCCGCGCCATTGGCTAAAACTATGCGCACCATTCCCTCGGCATGCTGAGCGGCTATTTCCAGGGAATCGCGCAGCCGTTTGCGGACGCCATCTTTCATCACCAGCCGGTCGACAACAAGATCAATATCGTGACGCTTATTTTTTGTGAGCAGAATATCTTCCGCAAGCTCCTTGATTTCTCCATCGATCCGGATGCGGACAAAACCTTCTTTCTGAAGCTTTTTGAGTTCTTTTTGGAACTCACCTTTTTTGCCGCGCACTATGGGGGATAAAATGCTGAAGCGGGTATTTTCCGGAAGAGTAAGAATGCTTTCCACGATGCTGTCTATTGATTGTGATTTAATTTCGCGGCCGCACTGACAGCAGTGACAAATACCGATACCGGCATAAAGAAGGCGGAAATAGTCGTAAATCTCCGTAACCGTTCCCACTGTAGAACGCGGATTATGACTGGCCACACGCTGTTCAATAGCAATAGCCGGAGACAGCCCCTCGATTGATTCCACATCAGGTTTGTCCATTTGCCCGATAAACTGCCGGGCATAAGTGGAGAGAGATTCGACGTAACGCCTTTGACCTTCCGCATAAATCGTATCAAACGCCAATGAAGATTTACCGGAACCGCTGACCCCGGTGATAATCACCAGTTTGTCCCGGGGAATGTCCAGACTGATATTTTTTAAATTATGCTGCGCTGCACTTTTGATTTTTATTGCGTTCATTTTCTGCTTTGATTGTCCTTGATCCCTTTACCTTTATCCTTGCGCCTTGGACCCTGATCCTTTGTTCTTGAGCCTTTATCTTATCTCAATGTGTGACTTTTTCCTCACCTCAGAAATCCATTCTTCATATTTTTTCTCCAGCTTGCCATCTTCGAGTTTTGTTTTTATCTCCTCGCGCACGGCATCGATCGGCTTCAGCCCGGCTCCCCTTTTATCTACCACCTTAATTATATGAAACCCAAGGCCGGATACTATTACATCACTGACATTGTCCTGCGGCAGACTAAAAGCCGCTTCTTCCAATTCCGGAATCATTCCTCCTTTTTCAATGAAGCCTGTATCTCCGCCTTGAGCCGCCCCCGGACCCTCGGAATACTTCGCAGCCAATGCCTCAAAAGATTCCCCGCTTAAAGCTATTTGCCGGATTTTCTCAGCATTTTCCTTTATTTTAATTTTTGTTGCCTGGTCGGCATTAGCTGGTATCAAAAACAAAATATGCTTAATTCGGACAGCTTCTTTGCCTTCATATTCTTCCCTATGCTCATTGTAATATTCTCCTATTTCCTGTTCGCTGATCACTACTTTTGCCTTGATTTCCCGCCGCATTAACCTCATTCTTATCAATTGTCCTTTTATTTCAGTTTTAATGCCCTCCAGCGAATTACCTTCCTGTTCCAGATTCCTTACGAAATCTTCCATCCGGATGTTCTGCTTGGACAGCATGTCTTTGAGCACATCCGTAACCTCTTCTTCTTTGACACTGGTGCCGGATTTCTTCGCCTCATATTCAATCAACAGATTATCAATGAGTCTTTGCAGAATAGCGGCTTTTGACTGCTTTATTATTCCGGCCTTGTCATTGCCCTTATAAGTCTCTTCAATTCTTTTGAGATAGGGCACAAATGCCGTATCTAATTCTTTTTGCGTTATTATCTCATCATTTACCACCGCAATAATTTTGTCGGCCACTTCGCCGAGAGCTGCCGCAGATGTCAGCATGACAAACAGCATGCTCAAAACAATACCCCTGCAGAAATTCACTGTTCTACCTCCTAAAAAGTGCATAAAATTCCTCTTGCCTTTGGCGCCGTGACTAATTGATTTTCTTTCTCAAAACGGCATATTCTTTTTTAATGACGGCTTTATTCTTTAATGACTCCAACCACTCTGCGAAAGCAAACTCTTCCTTTTTCGCCCGAATGTCCGCCATAACTTCTTCTTTGCTTTCCGCAAAATTCTTAATCTTTGCCGGTTTAATTTCTAAAACCCTAAAGATGTGAAAACCGTAAGGACTTTGTACAATAGGACTAATTTCATTTAAGCGCAAATTAAAAATGGTGTCATCCAGAGGTTCCGGCATAATCTGGCGTGTAATAAATCCCAAATCGCCGCCATTGATCGCCTCAGGACCAATCGATTTTTCGCGGGCTAATTTGAAGAAATCGGCACCGGCGTTTAAGCGCTCCAATACCTGTTGCGCAGCAACCGCATCTCTCACGACTATTTGTGCAACCCGGACTTTCGCCTCTGACTTGTACAAATTCTTATGTTCCTTGAAGTAATCTTCAGCTTCATCTTCGGATACATTTACATGTGAATTCACATCAACGGCAATAAGCTTCTCGATCAGCATTTCCTTTTTTATTTCATCTTTCCATCGTTCGAAGCTCATCTTCTCCCGAATGAACAAACTGGAAAACTCGGTTCCATATTCTCTCTTAATTTCAATAATCTTTTTTTCCAGTTCCTCTGCGCTGACGGCAACGCCTAATTCCTGTGCCCGTAAATTCATGATCTTTTCCACGATCATAATTTCCAATATCTCTTCTTCCAGTCGTTGAGCATAATTCGCCTCATTCGAAAGAAGTTCTTTGGACAACATCGTTTTTTTCTGCGCCAGCCTCACTTGATACTCATCGAGATAAATTTTGGAGCCGTTTACTACAGCCACATAAGGCCGCGAAAAAATATTGATTTCGTCGCAGGCAGCAACCAGGAAAATGCCGCCTAAGAGAAGAACCCAAGACTTACTGATCAATTGATTAATCATTTTCATTATTCACTACTGTTAATCACAATATTAATATACCATTACGATTTCAAAGGATAACGAGGCGGCAAGGAGAAGGCACCGCAAGCGTATTAATAATACGTTGAGGATGCCGACGACGTAGCCAACAAAGTTAGCCGAAGAAAGCGAATTGGTATAGCATATCCTGCTTATTTTCATTCGGCAAGCATCTTTAGCAACGATAAGGCTTGGTTTAAGATATCCGGAGAGGTCAAACCCGGTGCTGGTACAAACAATTTATAATCAGGCGTAAAACGCAATTCTCTGGTTTTTTTACGATAAAGCGCCATGATCCTGGATGGATCCAGGGGACTGGTTTTCCGAAAGAATATATATAAATGTTTGCCGTCGTAACCCATTTTTTTACCAGCAAGAGGCTTAAGGAGATTGCGGATATTGATTACCTGCAACAGATTATCCACATTTTGCGGTAAGGGACCATAGCAATCCTTCAGTTCACCGGCAATCCGTTCAATATCTTCGCTATTGCCGGCCAGGGATATTCTTTTGTATAAAACGAGCCGCTGGTGGACACTCTGAACATATTCCTCCGGGATAAATGCGGAAAGACCCAGCTGAATTTCCGGCAAGGCTTCCTCTTCGACTGTTTTTTCACCTTTTATTTCCCGGATCGTTTTCTCCATGAGTTCGGTATACAATTCATAACCGACTGCGGAAACATGGCCGGATTGCGAAATCCCCAGCATATTTCCGCCACCGCGGATTTCCATGTCATTATAAGCGATACGGAAGCCGGAACCGGGCTCGGAAAATTCCTTAATTACTCGCAGCCTTTTAATTGCTTCACGGGAAAGCATTGCCCCCTGGGGCAACAATAAATAGGAATAGGCCTCCTGATTAGATCTGCCGACGCGTCCGCGTATCTGATATAGTTGGGCGAGGCCGAACCTGTCCGCACGATTAATTATAATCGTGTTGGCTGTGGGAATATCCAGTCCCGACCCGATAATTGTTGTGCAGACAAGGACATCGCATTCCTGGCGGATAAATTTACCCATCGCCTTTTCAATTTCCACCGGTTTCAGCTGACCGTGCACCACTTCTATTCTGGCTTGCGGGACAAGCCGGGCAATCAGATTAAAAATTGAATAAATGGAGCGTACGCGGTCATGAACAAAAAATACCTGCCCCCGGCGCGCAATCTCCTTTTCAATAGCCGCCTTGATAGTTTCCTCGTCAAATTCGAGCACATAGGTCTTTATAGGCTGACGCTCTTCCGGCGGCGTGTTAATAATGGACAAATCACGGATGCCGACCAGCGAAAGATGCAGCGTACGGGGAATCGGCGTAGCTGAAAGCGTTAAGACATCAACCAATGTCCGCATTTTTTTCAATTTTTCCTTATGCGCCACCCCAAAGCGCTGCTCTTCATCGATGACTACCAATCCCAGCTGTTTAAATTCCACGTCTTTCTGCAGCAGGCGATGCGTACCCACAACAATATCGACTTTTTGAGCTTGAATATCGCCTATTATTTTCTTCTGTTCACCGGGACTTTTAAAGCGGTTTAAAACTTCCACACAAATCGGAAAATCTTTCAGCCGGCGGGAGAAGGTTGCATAATGCTGTTCCGCCAGAATTGTTGTCGGCACCAGTATCGCCACCTGCTTGCCGTCCATCACCGCCCGGAGAGCCGCTCGCAGCGCCACTTCAGTTTTCCCAAAACCGGCATCGCCGCAAATCAATCGATCCATCGGCTTGGTTTCATCCATATCCAGATGTATATCTTCAATAGCTTTAACCTGATCCGGAGTTTCCTCAAATTCAAAGGTTGCACAGAATTCCTCGTAAATCCGGTCCGGCGGAGAGAAAGCATCCCTTTCCATGACCTCGCGGGCGGCATAAACTGCCACCATTTCCTCGGCAACTTCCCTGACCGATTTTTTCACGCGCTCTTTGACAACATCCCAGGAAGAACCGCCCATCTTGTCAATTTTGGGAACATAGCCGTCAGGACCAAGATAGCGTTGAATTTTCTCCAGCGCATTAACGGGAAGGTAGAGCTTGTCGCCTTCGGAATATTCGATCACCAGAAAATCGTTTTCGATCTTGCCTACCGTTATCTTTTGGAGTCCTCTGTATATCCCGATGCCAAAATCGACGTGGACAACAAAATCTCCTTCGTTAAGATCGCCGAACGATTTCAGGAAGTAGCCTTCCCGCGGAAGTCTGGTGCGGCGGCGGGGAATCTTTTTCACGAAGATCTCTTCTTCGCTCAAAAAGACCAGTCTCATGGCCGGAAAAACAAAACTTGCCGAAATCTTTCCCGCAACCAGAAACAAAGCGGCTTTTTCATCGGGCCGAGCTATAATCTCCAGGATTGAATCGGCAGGAGATAAAAGCTGCACCGGCAGATCATAGGACTCCAGCATATGCTGCATCCGGTGCAGATCTTCCGTCGAAGGACATATGAAAAAGATCCTTTGAGCGTCGGACAACCACTTTTTTATCTTTTCCACAGTTTGTCGCAAAAGAGCATCTTCTTTGATTTCGCCCTCATGCGGCTCCACCTGATGGCTGTCCTGAAATGTTTCCAGGAAGACAGCATCCGCCGCTTCATCGTCACTCTGATTGCCTTTTGCATTCGAGATGACACCGAGGCGGCCAGGGGGAGGCGACGCAGGAGTACTCTTCTCGTACTCCGAAGAGCCGACGACGCCAACAAAGGTGCCGCTTGAATGCGAATTGCAATGATCGAGCTTAAGACCAGCCAGCTCAAGTCTCGGAAATTGCTGTATCGCAGCGACGGCGCTGGCCGGATCAATATAGATGCTTTCTTTGTCCAGATAAAATTTTTCACTTTTTTTAGCTTTAAACAACAGTTTATCGATATTATTTTCCATGCTCTGAGCGGCCTGCCGAATGGAAAGCGGATCATTCAAAACAACCAGAGTATCGGATGGCAAATAATCAAAGAAACTGGAGAGCCGGTTTTGGGGGAACCCCTCGTTTTCGTCGTACGCTTCATAAAACAGCGGGAGAAAAATGGGATTGATCGAGTTGGCTAAATCGTTTTGCAGAATATCAATCAGACGATTGCGTATTTCCTTAGGCAGAGAAAGACTGGCCGCCCTTCTCTTGATATTGCGGACTGCCAGCTCCCGCGTTTGCGCATTCAAAACGATTTCATTTGCCGGCGGCACAACAAAGGCATCCGCCGAATCGATGGATCGCTGAGTATTGGGATCAAATTTCCGAATCGACTCAATTTCGTCGCCCATCATTTCCAGGCGCAGCGGGTTTGCTTCGGCAGGAGGAAACACATCCAGAATATTTCCGCGAACACTGAACTCTCCTTTTTCCTCGACAAGACTGACTCTCCGGTAGCCTCCCGCCAACAGAAGCTCGCTAAAACTGTCCCGGTTCAAAAAGTCACCGGTTGAAACAATCTGCAGATATTGCTGAAATTCCGCGAAGGGCATTACCTTTTGCATTACGGCAGCGGCAGAAGTGACAATAATCATTTTGGTGCGAACCTGCAGATGAGTCATTACTTCTAATCTGGCTTGCGCTTCTTCTTTCTGCAGGGCAAACATATCAATGGCTAAAAAATCAAGCGGCGGATAATAAAAAACATTCTCTTCACCCAGAAACAAGGATAAATCAGCTTTACAGGCTATGGCATCTTTTTCTTCCGGGCAGACAATCAACACTGATTTTTCCGAGCGTTCAAAAAGAAGCGCAACAAGGAAGGAGCGAGCAGCTCCGACAAGGCCACAGGCCTCCATACTCCTTGCACCCCGGCTGATCTGCTCCCGCAACCTGCGGATAGGCTCAATATCAATATTGATTTTATCTGAGATGATCTTTCTCACGAATACTATTCCATGCTTTCTCCCGTTTTTATTATCCTAAATGCCTGATTACTTCAAGCCCACTTCATCTCTATTTAAAACCGGGGAATCAGCAGGAGTATGAATTGCCACCCAACCACCAGATATCTCACTGATAAAAACTCGGGAATGTTTTGCATATTGACACGAAAGACAATCTAAGATTTAATGATGACCAGCTGTCATTCCAAGGAAGTGCCCAGGTCACTGGTGGGCCTCCCGGACTTCAAATCCGGTGTGGGGCGCTAAAACCGTCCCAGGTGGGTTCGATTCCCATGCACTTCCGCCATTTAATTCGCTAATTTCGATTTTTATCGAATATCATTCCTTAACCTCGCTTTAACCTTCTTTAACTTTGAAAGGAGAATGTTCTCATGAAGATATTATCCGTTTTTTTCGGCATCTTCTTCACTATATCACTCTGCTTAATTGGTTGCGCGTCAATTAATTCGATGAGTCTTACTTGCGATGACCTTCGGCAGCAGAAAAATATAAGCAGGCAAATTGATGTGAATCTGGGGGATACATTTACCGTAGAACTATGCTCCAATCCTTCTACAGGCTTCAGATGGTTGGATTCAGCAAATATCAGTGATCACTCAATCGTACAGCAAGTAGATCATAAAAATATTGCCCCCTCTAAAGCTATGCCTGGAGCACCCGGCCAGCAAGTCTGGACATTCAAAGCATTAAGGAAGGGAACAGCGCAGATAACGAATGAATACAGTCAATCTTGGTCGGGTGGGCAAGAATCTGCCTGGAAATTTGCACTTGGCGTAATGGTTAAGTAATATATGCACTTCCGCCATTTTAATATCAAGCATTTAGCGCATGCCATCGTTTTTGTCCCCCCACTTTACACATCATTGTGATACTTATTATTGTTTGGCAGTGCGTCGCTCACAGAATAAATGATTAATGAAGGAACTAAATAAAAAGGCAGAATCATTTGACTCTGCCTTTCTGGAATTTAACCGTTTATGTGTTTTGTTATTTTTTAAACTTTCTTCGAATTCCCGCCAATCCGACCAACCCAAGGCCAAAAAGCAGCATGGTGGCTGGTTCGGGGACAGGTTGTGGTGGATCATAGCCTGAGAAATGAGAAATTTCGGGATTGTTTTTTCCGTTTGGGGTACGCAAATTTTCTACATTCCATGTTCCAAAAGCTGCTGGTATATTAACTCGATATAAAGCAAATTCATTTGCACCCTTCACAACATAGTAATCCACCAGTGCGGCGCCTGATGAAGTCTCGGGAGATTGAAATGTAGCCCATGTTCCGGACTTGTTCTCGTCCGTATAAGTCATATACAGAGGGAAATCTGATCCTGCCGGTGACGAAGTACTTGGCGCATCCACCTTCGAAGAAGTGACGACGTCAACATTATAACCCAACTGGGCCAATACTTCTTCTAAAACGGCGATGCTATCGTTTACTCCGATCACAGTTCCTAAATAAAACCCTGTATTTCCATAAGTATAAATACCTTTCGCCTCGATATTTGTAATCGTATACGAAAACGCAGGTATTGACGTTAAGGTAAGGGCAACAATTAATGACAAAACAACAAACGTTAATCTTTTTTTCATCTTTTCTCCCATTAAGGTAAATTGAGGATTTATACTAAAGCAAAAGATGTACCAATCCATAAGGTTCAAACGATATGATATTTATCTATTTAATAATATAGACACATATTTAATTACAGCAGCATTACATATAATAACAAAATCATGAATTGTAAAAATATCCGACAGTTCATTGGTTGCATATTGTGGTTTATGGCAATATTTTAACCTAATAATTGGAAATTAAATAGCATTTTACATTTTTTGGCTTGTAAAGATATCCGACAGACGGTTATTATTACCTGAGATGTTTGAAATTCGTAGAGTTTATTTAAAAAACATCTTTTGATAACTATAAAACTGTCGGGATTCTTTACACAATTGTTTATCCATAATATTGCCAAATTAAAAATAGAAGCATATTCAAATACTTATGAAGTGGCACCTGTCTTGCATTGTTTACCTACCGACTTTTTAAAAAAACAAGAAAAGGAGCTCAAAAAATGAAACGATCTTTACCTTCTATTTTCTTTACAATTTTTATATTCCTATTATGTTTTAACCCTCTCAGCCATGCCGATGTACTTTGGGATACTGGGGCCGCATCAGGAGATAGAGACGGTACAGGTATTTACCCGTTTGGATATGTTCTCTCTGGCGGCGAATACGCTCAATACGCAGCCGGTTTCCTCGCATTGTCCGATACCTACACAATTACAAAAATAGAAGGGTGGATGGCAACGGACGGGAGTTACTCGGGTGGGACTTTAAACCAAGCCGGTGGGTTAATGACAGTGGCGGTTTACAACAACAGCGAAAGTACCGGAATGCCCGGCACTGCAATCTACCGTAGCGCTCCATTTTCCCTTGCAGATGGATCAACACCTAATTGGTATGGGACAGGCAATTTGAACTTCCTCCTGGAATCGGGATATTACTGGTTCTCTTTTGAACCAATCGGCGATGATTTTACGGGCCAGATGCCAACACTGAAATGGATGGAAAACTTCGGCATCTATGGATGGCCACCTAATCCAATGCAGTCCTACGCCTTCTATTATGGCGGGATCTGGCACAGTTCTGGGGGAATGTACGGTAGTGCGGTTGGCATGCGGATTGAGGGGACGCTTGGCGGTGAAGAACCTCCGACACCCACTCCCGAACCAACCACCATGTTGCTCCTTGGTTTTGGTCTGATGGGCATAGCAGGTGTAAGGAAACTGTTTAAGAAATAACTAGCTTCATTATTAGCTATATTTTTAAAAGGAGGTAATGGATGAAAAATATTTTTGTATTAATTGTGGTTTTGGTGTTGTTTGTATTCAACGGCATTGCTTTCGCTTCACCTGTGCAAGTCCCTGAACCTACCAGCATGCTGCTTCTTGGTCTTGGTATTGCCGGATTAGTGGGTTTGGGAAGAAAGTTTAAGCAATAGAAAAACACTTCATAGGTTTAATTCCAGAAAGGCAGAATCAGCAATGGTTCTGCCTTTCATTTGCAGATTTTAAGGCGAAGTGTTGCAATGGAAACTAAAAGTAAAACAATAACGTTTCGGAAAGAAATACTTTTTTTAACCTCGCTTTAACCTTCTTTAACTTTCCTATTTTATTCCCCACACCGGATTTGCAGTCAGCAGGAATATGTTCTCAAGATAAACAGAGGCATAATGGTGTAAATATGTTAGTATCTTCTAGATTTTATCAACGAGGGAATGAAAATCAATATGCTGGATATTGTCAAAAAAATAAAAAGTACAAAATGGTTTCAGAATCCAATATTCAAGTACGCCGGATATGCCCTTCTGTTCTTGGCCGGCTGGTTAATCTCCAGGTTTTTCTTTCATTAAGAATGATGATTTTCCTTAATCCATAACTTCGCAGATAGTAAAATTAAGCTTCGGGAGAAGTCAATGAAGAATAAAAGACCTGTCGTCATCGCCGGAACACTTTTATTGCTATACGTCATTTTCATCGTCTGGTACGGGGGGAATTCAAAGCCGATGACCCCGCAAGAGCTGGATGCGATGATTGCCAAAATCCAGAAGAGCGCCGGTAAAGAAGGTCAGCCGGAACCTCCTGCCCTGAAGATCTTCCGTGAGATAGCCAAAAGCGATGACGGTAAAGAATACTATATGGTCAATCTGATAAAATTCCGTAAGAAGGCTCTCTACCCGGAAGGGCTTCAATATTCCGACGACCCACGAGAGGCAGACCACCGTTATGCTATGATGCTGATTCCTTACTTGCTGAAGCATGGCGGCCATCCGGTCTTCGGGAGCGATGTTATGGGCCGGTTTATTCATCCGGGAGGTGCTGATGAATGGGACCAGTGCTCTGTCGTAAGATACCGCAGCAGAAAGGATATGATGGCAATGGCCGCTGATATTGCCGGTAAAAACATTGACGTTCACAAATGGGCCGCTCTGGAAAAAACTCAGGTTTTTCCGGTAAAGCCATTTTTCAGTTTATTCATGGTGCGGTCAATGATTGCCGGAGTCTTCATCATCTTCGGTGTACTCTTAAACTCCATCCTAAGAATCGTTAAGAAGAGGGGCAGTATAAAATAAGCATGCTATAATTTTGACGGACTGGCTGATTGCAAGGCATTTCTTTTGTTGATAATATTTTGTAAAGATTCAAGAAGTATCCGTCACCCCTGTTTTTTATTTCCCCTTAATGGTCAACATTTATTCAATAATTAATTGATTAATTCTTTGTGATCTTGTATTAACAGTTCCTAGATAAGTCACGTTTCACATTATTTATGGGAGAGGATATGCCGGACTACAGAGTCAAAATTAGCGAGACCAGGGACGAAGATCTGGAACAACATCATTATTTAGTAACTGCAAAAGACGAAAAAGAGGCGAAAAAGCTTACCATGAAGTTTATGGAGCGCTTCATCGACGATGATAATGATCCGGAAGAAATTGAAAATGGATATACTTTCTATAATAAGGCGGTAGTTGTTAAGCTTGAATCAATAAAAGAAACCACCAAAGAAAAATTCAAGGAATTCCTGCTGAATCTCCACACCATCAATATGGCATAGCAAAAGGCGAATTCTTATAACCATAATCACTACTGTCCGGAATAATCCGTGAATAAGTTCAGTTGGTTATTGTTTTCGACCATATTGCTTGTGTAATCATAAAATGTAAGTAGCTGAAACATG
>PHBK01000010.1:0-122310 GCA_002840565.1 Deltaproteobacteria bacterium HGW-Deltaproteobacteria-12
ACATTCATTCCCCCAAAATTAATTATTGAAATCTCTCAGCTTTCTGTTTACGATTATCTAAATGCCGCCTTTTATTAACAGCTAACTGCGGAAGGTGGGCTAAATAAACCGTAGAAGTACAAATAGATACAAAATCAACGATTTGTTCCAGGACACTGGCATGAACTTCGCAGATCAAGAATCGGGTATTTACAGGAAGAGGGGGTGCGGAATGATCATTTCAGCTGTCAGGATCGCAGCGGGGCCCAAGACAAGAGACGAAATTCTGGCGATCTTGTTTTCAGCGAAAGGGCCGACCGAAAGCGAACCGGCGTGCATCAGCTGCCGCATCTACACGGAACCTCGAAACGATAAGCACATTACCTATGAAGAGGTGTGGCGGGATGAAGCCAGCCTCTGCCGGCATCTCCGTTCGCCTCATTACCGCAAAGTACTGGCTGCAATGGACCTCTCCAGCGAGCCTCCTGAAGTTAAATTCAGCACGGTTTTGAGGACTGAGGGAATGGAGGTTATACAAAGGGTACTGGGTAAAGCGGATCCTGTAGCGATGAGTTGGACAAAAGCGGCAGCCTCGCGGTCCGATCGCGAAGAACAAGATTCTGATCGGGGTAATTACCCCGAAAAACAAGGAGGAAACGGAAATGACATATCCTAGCATTTACCCCACGGGGGCGACCATCTACAATCCTGACAAGTGTTGGAATGGCTATACTATCTATCAGGCAAGGGAACTGGGGGCTCTCCTCGTCGACATGAACGGAAGCGAGGTGAAGTTGTGGAAGGGGCTTCACGGTTTTCCCAACCAGATCCTGCCGGGCGGCTACGTTATGGGTCACACGGGGCTCAGGCCCACTGCCTTTTCCTCGCAGGATCAGACCGACCTCGTGCAGGTGGATTTCAATGGAAAGATTGTGTGGAAGTTCGATAAATGGGAATTCATTGAGGACCCGGGCGAGAAGCCCCGATGGATGGCTCGCCAACACCACGATTTTCAGCGTCAGGGAAACCCGGTCGGTTATTACGTCCCGGGTATGGACCCCTGCGTCGATTGCGGCAATACCTGGATTCTCTCTCACAAGAATGTCATCAAAAAGGAGATTTCCGACAAGCGGCTTCTCGACGATGTCTTCCTGGAGGTGAACTGGGAAGGCGACGTGGTCTGGGAGTGGTCGTGCAGCGATCATTTCGAGGAGCTGGACTTCAGCGAGGAGGCCAGAAACATACTGGCCCGCAACCCCAACATGGTGTCCTCGGGCGGCGGAATGGGGGACTGGATGCACATAAACTGCATGTCACTGCTGGGGCCGAACAGGTGGTACGACGGAGGGGATCAGCGCTTCCACCCCGACAACATCATCTGGGACGCCCGCGAGAGCAACATCCTTGCCATTACCAGCAAGAAGACCGGCGAGATCGTCTGGAAGGTGGGCCCGGACTATAATGCCAGCAAGGCCTTGAAGAAGCTCGGCTGGATTATCGGACAGCATCACACCCACATGATCCCCAGGGGACTTCCGGGGGAAGGGAACATTCTGGTTTATGACAACGGCGGATGGGCGGGCTACGGTGCGCCCAACCCCGGTGCTCTCATGGGCATCAAGAATGCGCTCAGGGACTATTCGCGAGTGCTGGAATTCGATCCGGTCACACTGGAGATCGTCTGGCAACACACACCCAAGGAGGCGGGGCTGCTCCACCCCACGGACAGCAATCGCTATTACAGTCCTTTCATCAGCTCAGCCCAGCGGCTGCCGAACGGCAACACCCTGATTACGGAAGGCTCGGGCGGCCGGGTCATCGAAGTTACGCCGGAACATGAGCTGGTGTGGGAATACATCACACCCTATTGGGGTTCCCTGTTGCACATGAATATGATTTATCGGGCATACCGTGTGCCTTATGAATGGGTCCCCCAGTTGGAGCGGCCCAAGCAAACCCCCATCCGGCCGATCGATGTGACCACCTTCCGCGTGCCGGGTGCCGCGGCGCCCGGTCATAGGCAGGTCACCGAAGTTGAAGGGGTTGAACCGTACCAGGGCGATGCGGCTTTGTGCGTACAAGTCGATGTGGAAACCGAAAGAAAGTAAAATAAAAACCGAAACAATAACAAAACAGTAAGGAGGATATAGCGATGAGACATATTTACAGGTACCTTTTTATCTTGACCCTGAGTGCGGCCATAATCTTTTCCGGCATAGTTGCCGGATGGTCTGCGGAAAAGTTCGAGCTTAAACTTGCATGCGAGTATATGGAAAGACATCCTACATCCATAAATGCGTTTATCCCCTGGACCAAGCAAATGGGAGAACTAAGCCAGGGAAGGCTCCAGATCCAGTTCTACAATCCCAACTCCATCTGCCCGAATAATCAAGCCTATGCCAGCACCGTAGCCGGGGCCGTGGACATCGGCGCGGGCGGAACACTCTATAATGTAGGCAAGTTCAATCTCGCGGAAATCACTGAACTGCCTTTTCTCTTCAACGGGGCAGAGTCCGCCAGCATGACAATGTGGGAACTCTACAATCGCTTCCCTGAGTGGAGAAATGAGTACAAGGAAGTGAAGATGCTCTGGCAATGGGCGAGCGCACTATACCAGCTTCACACGGTAAAGAAGCCGGTCCGTACTCTGGAGGATCTCAAAGGCCTCAAGATCATCACGTGGAGCGCGTCCGGCAGCAACCTGATCCGAACGCTTGGCGCAAACGCGATCGAAGGGAAACCCACAGACACCTATCTGGCTCTAGAGCGGGGCATGGCGGACGGCGTTCTATGCCCTCTTGCACCCTTGCGATCTTTCAAAATTTCGGATGCAGCAAAGTACCACACAATAGTAAACCTGAATGCCAGCGGTTTCTGGGCCGGGATGAACCAGGCCAAGTGGGACAGCCTTCCGCCCGACCTACAGAAGCTCATCAGCAATAGTACCGGGAAGAAGATGGCTCAACTGGCCGGCAAGACCCTGGACGATGGCGCCATCCAGGATTCTCAGCTTCTGAAGCAACAGAAGCATCAATTCTTCGTCCTGAGCCCGGCCGAGCAGGAGAAATGGCGTGCGAAGCTCCAGCCCGTCACCGAGGAATGGCTCAAGAAGATGGAAAAGAAGGGTTACAAGAACGTCAGAGAGATCTATAAAACGACGGTCAGCCTGAGCAAGGAATACAATCAAAAAACCAAAGGCGGTTACGCGGAGTAAGTGAGAAACAGAATGACTTCAGGATTTTTCGACTCGACAGCGGCTGTTCTGGAAAAGGGAGTAAAGCCGGCCTCCAGATTCTTCAATTACATTGCCTGTGCAGTCCTTTGCATTATGCCCATCCCGGTGGTTTTGGATATCTTCCTCAGGTATGCATTTTCCTATTCCCTTCCGGGGGGAATCGAGGCCCAGGAATTCCTGATGTTGATCCTCGTGTTCTTCGGGTTCGCTGCTGTAGCACAGGAGGGAGGCGGGCATATCCAGATCGACCTGTTGCTTGGAAAGCTTAAAGGGCGGGCAAAGAATGCCCTCGAGAGCTTTATCTACAGTATTTCCTTTCTGATCATGCTCCTTATCTCCTCTCAGCTCGTGAGCCAGGGCATCACAAAGTTCCAGGGCGGTGAAGTGAGCAGATCCCTGGAGCTGCCGACAGGGGTGTTTTTTTTCCTGGCTGCCCTGGCCGTCTTTCTGCTGGCCCTGGTTCTGCTCGTGAAACTCCTGAATGCCCTCGGACGCACATCGCAGGAAGGCGAGTGGGGATGGTCCATTCTGGCAATCCTGGTGGCCTGTGCCCTGATCTTTGCGCCCATGGCGGGGTTCATCCCCACAGGATTGAGCTCCTCTACCTGCGGGTTCCTGGGCATGCTTTTTCTCTTTGCCCTCCTCTTTCTGGGGGTGCCCATCGGGTTCGGCATGGCCATTACGGGTTTCGTGGGCATGATCGTGCTCAACAAGTGCCTCCCCCCTTCCCTGGCCATGCTGGGGATCGGGCCTTATGAAACAGGGGCTAGCTATATGCTCACCGTCGTGCCCATGTTCATCCTCATGGGCGAGTTGGCCTTTCACTCCGGGATCAGCAGCGATCTCTTTGAGGCGGCCAGCAAGTGGTTCGGCCGTATGCGGGGCGGCATTGCCATGTCCGCGGTGGCGGGTTGCGCCGGTTTTGCAGCTATCTGCGGCGACAGCCTGGCCACGGCCGTCACCATGGGTTCAATCTCCATCCCGGAGATGAAGAAGAAAAAATACGATATGGCCCTGGCCACCGGCTCCCTGGCAGCCGGGGGCACTTTGGGCATCCTCATTCCTCCGAGCGTAGGGTTTATATTCTATGCCATTGTAACAGAGGAATCCATCGGCAAGCTCTTTGTGGCCGGCGTCATTCCAGGCATCCTGCTGGCCTGCCTCTTTGTCCTCTACATCGCCGTCATCACCCGGATCAGGCCCCAATTGGCACCCGAGGGGGAACCATACACAATCCGGGAGAAGCTCATCGGTTTGAAAGGGGTCCTGGGCATGCTGATGCTCTTTGTCGTGGTCCTGGGCGGAATAATGACCGGACTCTTCACTGCCATCGAAGGGGGCGCTGTAGGAGCAGTCGGGGCCTTCATCTTCGCACTCGCGAAACGCCGCCTGAGCTTCGCCATACTGATAGCTGCCCTCAAGAGCTCGCTCAATATCACCTGCAAGCTGCTCATGATTCTAATGGGCGTGGGTATCCTTGGATACTTCCTGGCAGGCACCCGGCTCCCCTTTTTTCTGGCCGATCTTATCAGTGGGCTGGGGGTAAACCGTTACGTCGTCTTTATCTTTATCATCATTTTCTTCCTCATCCTAGGGTGCCTGCTGAACGTCATTCCCATGATCCTGCTTGTTCTACCCACGATCTTCCCCATGATCATAGCCCTGGGTTTTGACCCGATCTGGTTCGGCGTGGTTTGCGTTCTCATGATGGAGGCAGGCCAGATCACACCGCCCATCGGCGTGAACGTCTTCGCCATTTCCACCGCGTCCGGGATTCCCATGTACACGGTCTTCCGGGGAATTTTTCCCTTTTTCCTGTGTATGATACTCCTGGTTGTGCTTCTGGTCATCTTCCCCGGACTGGCCACGTGGCTGCCCAGTTTGATGTTCTAAGGAGAAGGAGACAACAGGCGACGGCACATAGCGAAGGCGCATCAATATTTATGAAAAGGTCTACGAAGCATGAAGGATTATGATGTAGTTATTATCGGTGGTGGTCCAGGCGGGTATGCCGCTGCCGTCAGGGCCAGCCAACTGGGACTGAAAGTGGCGCTGGTCGAAAAAGAACACCTGGGTGGTGTCTGCCTGAACTGGGGTTGCATTCCCACCAAGTCCCTGCTGCAGAACGCAGAAGTGATTTATCTGCTGTCAAAGGGCAGAGCCTTTGGTTTTAAGTTCGATAATCTATCTTTGGATTATGCCGAGGCCCAGCGCCGCAGCCGCAGTGTGGTGAGTCGTCAGGCCAGAAGAGTCAGCATCCTCTTGAAGAACTATGGTATTGACGTCCATGAGGGCATGGGCAGGCTCAGGAACGCCCGGGAGGTAGTGATTGAGCCTTCAGGTGAGACGCTGAAGGCCAGAAATATCATCCTTGCCGGCGGGGCGAAACCTCGCCCTCTGCCGGGAATACCTTTTGACGGCCAGAGGGTGGTCAATTTCAGGCAAGCTCTGGAGCTAACGGAAGTGCCGCGGGACCTTTTGATCGTGGGCGCAGGTCCGATCGGCATGGAGTTCGCCACGCTCTGGAGTCGCTACGGTGCAAAGGTGACCGTGGTGGAGATGATGCCCCATGCCCTGCCCCTGGAGGATGAAGAGGTCTCCGCCGAGGCCGAAAAGCAGTTCAAACGGATGGGGATCAGGATTATGACGGGCAGCCGGGTAGAAGGCATCGTCTATCAGAGGGAAGCCGTTGATGTGACGGTGGCAACAGGAGAGAAAACGGAGCTGCTTTCGGTGCAGAAGGTACTGACTGCCATTGGCTTTACCCCCGGGACCGAAGATATTGGACTCGAGACGGCGGGAGTCAAAACCTCTCACGGGCGTATCGAGATCGATGAGCGGATGTCTACGTCGATACCCACCATTTACGCAATCGGCGATATTACAGGAAAACTGGGATTGGCCCACACGGCCTCTGCCCAGGCCATGATTGCCGTAGAGGCGATTGCCGGGTGTAAAACAGAAGCCTTGACATACGCTAACATTCCGCGCTGCACCTATGCCTATCCGGAGATAGCTTCAGTGGGGCTTACCGAAAAGCAGGCAAGACAGCAGGGTCATGACGTGATCACGGCCAAGTGCCCCTTTGCCGCCAACGGCAAGGCAGTAGCCATGGATGAGAATTTCGGATTTGTTAAAATTGTGGCCCAGGCCGGGGACAAGAAGATCCTGGGGGTGCACCTTATAGGCGCGCATGTGACGGAATTGATTGCCGGGCCGGCATGCCTGATCAGGATAGGGGCAACAGCCGAACAATTGGGCCTCACCGTTCATCCACACCCCTCGCTGAGTGAGGCCCTCATGGAGGCGGCGCATGCACTCATGGGTCACGCGATTCATCTATGATACAGTGGCCCACGTTTCAGAGTGCAGGGTAGAAGCAAATCAGGAATAAGGAGATAACGTCATGAGCAACACCATCTATACGGCCACAGGTTGCAGTCGCTGTAAAATCGCCAAGAAGTTCATGGATGAACGGGGCATTGCCTACCGGGACCTCGACATCAAGGCTGACGGGAAGGAATCCTTCGGGCAGTTTTACAGGAACAACCGGAGCGCCGTCTATCGCGGCAAGGAAGGGATTGAGTTCCCGGTATTTACCGATGAGACGATCATCCGCCAGGGCGTGGGCGTAGTCATCGCATTCCTCCATGCAGGTACGAGGCTGGACGGCTTTATTGGCCGGAGCGAACTCTCCCATGGCTGGATGGACGGGATCCATGTTTCCGAAGGCGACCCCGCATTGACTGATGACCTGGTGGCGGTGCTGGGCTATATCAAGAGGCAGGGGATGAATCTGCAGCTGGATACGGACGGAAGGAATCCGCAGGTGCTGGATAGGCTGCTGGCGGAGAAGTTGGGAGACCGCGTGCTGATGGAGGTCAAGGGGCCCTTGGGTATTTATGGAAGGATACCGGGCCGGGAGATTGAAACTGCAGAAATGAAGAAAACGATCGGGATTGTAATCCGATTCCCGGAGTACCAGTTCCGGACAACCGTTGGCCCTGTTGTCCGAACGAAAGAAGAACCGCCGGAAATCAGTTACCTCACACCGGAAGAAGTTACAGAAACAGCCAGGCTCATCCAGGAGTCGACCGGGAGCTACAAGCAGCCCTATGTGCTAAGGATCTTCGAACCGGAGAGCGCTGCCGATGAACGTATGAGGTCCATCGGGAAATTGACCTCAAACGACCTGCTCCGGCACCGTTCTGCGGCCAGGAACTTCCAGGTACTGACAGATATCGAAAAGGTCTAGAGAAGTTTTCCTAAAAAAGACAAAAATAATTGACTAAGGAGTGTTGGAGTGTCCAAAGCAAATCCCACCGACAGATTATATTCTAAAGATCACCAATGGATTAAAGACCAAGGCGACGGTACTGCCGTGGTCGGCATCACCGATTACGCTCAGGAAATGCTGACGGATATCGTGTTTGTGGAGCTCCCTCCGATCGGCAAGGTTGTTGGACAGAACGGGCTGCTGGCCGTTGTCGAATCCATTAAATCCGTATCCGATGTTTACGCGCCGGTGAGCGGCGAGGTCATCGACATCAACAAAACTTTGGAAGAAACGCCGGAGCTCATCAATCAGGACTCCTTCGGCGAGGGCTGGCTGGCCAGGTTGAAACCGGGAAATGCCGCCGAAGTGAAATCACTTCTCAATGCTGCCGATTATGAAGCTCTGATCAAAGAGGAAAAACACTAACGTGGATTATTGTCCCCACAAATCTGACGATATTGCTCAAATACAGGCGGCAAGAGGCATAGGAAGCGTCGAAGAATTGTTTGCCCATATCCCGAAATGAATAAAGGGGACGGTTCTATTTAATTGATATCATCTCGAATAATCGAAAAAGAAATAGAACCGTCCCCTTTATTCCATGTCGGGGAACAAGGGTTTTTGTTTGGATAGGAAGGCCGTAATGCCATGAATGCACTCTCCCGAAACGATGAGCGAGACCGCCTGCTCGCGCTCCAGTTTCAGGGCAGCGTTCATAGGCAATTCCGCAGCCTGCCGAATAACCACCAGCGCATGCCGAATAGCACGAGGACCGTTTTGGGCGATTGTCTCCGCCAGTTTTATCGCCTCCGAAAGTGCCATGCCTGTACCGCTTATGCGGTTGATGAGTCCGATGCTGAGAGCCTCTCCGGCACCGACCTTGCGGCCGGTGAGAATCATGTCCGCCGCTCTTGAAACGCCGATAAGCTTCGTAAGTCCCGGTCCACCTCCCCAGTCGGGCATGAGGCCCAAGCGTGCCTCGGAGAAACAGAACACGGCCGCAGGGTCCATCACGCGCAAATCGCAGCGCGACGCCAGCTCAGCCCCGCCTCCATAGGCGTCACCGTTTACGGCGGCGATTACCGGCACAGGCAGGCTCACCAAAGCGTGCACCGTTTCCTGCAGGAGTCGGATCAAAGCCTCGACCGGTTCCCTTTCCCGTCTCTCCACCGCGCCAATCAGGCCGCTGACCTGCGGATTATCCGGATTGACGTCAAAACCGGCGCAGAAAGCCTGCCCCGCCCCGGTGACCACAACGACCCGCGGAGTTTGCGTTTGCAGTTGCGCGACGATCCGCTTCAGCCCGGCCCACATTTGTTCATTGAAGGCGTTCCTGCGCTGCGGCCGGTTAAATGTGACGACGGCTACATGTCCCTTGTGTTCGAGAAGAACGTTATCATTTTGCATATTTTATTCTCCGTTATAGAGGATATTTCTCCGGCAACGAATTGTCTAAAGTATGATGATTAAAAATCTCTCCAGTGTTTATTCCGGAAATTTATTTCTCACGGAAAGAATTTTCCGGGATTCAACAGGTTATCCGGATCGAGTAATGCCTTGATCCGCTTCATGAGGAGAAGACTCTCGCCGTGTTCCTGCCGCATGAAACGGCTTTTGCCGATTCCGATGCCGTGCTCTCCGGTGGATGTTCCTTCAAACTCGAGCGCCTTCATAACGATGCTGTGGGTGGCTTTTTCTACGCGCGCCCAGCGTTTTTTATCCTGCGGGTCATCCATCACATGGACATGAATATTCCCGTCACCGGCATGACCGAAGAGATAGGCCTTAAGATCCTGAACTTCTTTTTTGCTGAATTCCACCATCTCGGTGTAGCGCGAAAGCGGCACCGCGACATCCATGATCAGCGGAGAAAGGCCGATGTGATAACGCTTGATGGATTCATAGGTATAATGCCTTATTTCCCACAAACGCGCCCTTTCCTCCGGTCCGATGCCTTTATCGAGCGAAAGCGCTCCGTTGGCTTGGCAGATCTCTTCCACAAAGGACATTTCTTCCCGCAGCCCCTGTTCACTGTATCCGGAAAATTCCATCAACAGCGTCGGATTTTCTTCCAGGGCCAGCCCTTTATCGGCATTGAGCACCTGGACTACGTTGGCATCCAGGAACTCCATGGCGGCAGGCAAAAGCCCCGCGCGCATGATTGCATAAACCGTATCGGTGGCGTTGCGGATGGCGGGAAAAGTGCCCCTCACGGCCATAAAGTTGACCGGCAGGCCAGCCAGTTTCAAAGTGGCCTCGGTGACGATGCCCAGGGTTCCTTCCGATCCGGTGAATAGCGCCGCCAGGTTATAACCGGATGAACTTTTCCGCGCCCGATTGCCCACCGCAATCATATCACCCCCCGGCAGCACGACAGTGAGCCGCATTATGTAATCCTTTGTTGCTCCGTAGCGAACCGAGCGGCTGCCGCTGGCGTTGTTGCCGATCATTCCGCCAATCGTGGCTGCCGCTCCCGGATCGGGCGGAAAAAAGAGACCATCATGAGCGAGCGTTTTGTTGAGTTCCTTGTAAATCACGCCGGCCTGAACATCAACCTGGAAGTCCTCCGGACGGACGGCAATAATTTTATTCATTTCATTGAAATCGATAACCATCCCGCCTTGCACAGGGATCGGATTTCCTTCCAGACTGGTTCCCGCGCCCCAGGCAGTGACAGGCATTTTGCTGCGGCAGGCCCAGAGGACAAGACGGCTGACCTCTTCGGTGGTATGGGGCCATACCACAACATCCGGAAGAACCGGCGCATGAAACGATTCATCATGGGAATGAAGCACACGGACGGACTCGCCGGTGGAAACCCGGCGGTCGTCAAGAATACTTTTCAGTTCACTACAATCAAAGCTTCTCATCACGTATTTCCTCCTTAATAACTATTCGCTCTATATCACCAGTCTACCACTTCGACCTTTTACCTTTTGCCTTTGCCTTCAGCCTTCAGTCTTCAGCCCTTTACCTTCTCTTCTCCACTGTGCACGGTCATATACATAATCATGCCTGCCAGCATTACAATAGCCGCTCCATAGTAAAGTGCCACGTACCCGAAACGGTCGATCATAAATCCGGCGATGACCGGCCCGAGCTAAAGCGTCCCGTTCTGGCAGGCCAGATATAGTCCGACAAATCCGGCGGTATTTCCCTCCGGCACCAGGCTCAGGAAGAACGGGTAAGATACGGCCAGCACTGTCCCGTATCCCGCTCCGGCTATGATCACAAAAAAGAGCAGCGTCTCATATGTCTTGACGAAAGGGATACAACAAAAACAGATTATCAGAATCGCCACCCCGCAAATCGTTGTCCTTTTCAGTCCCAACTTTGTTGCCATCAATCCCGCTGGAAGTGCGCAGATAACGAAAGAAGCATTAAGAGTGAAAAAAGCTGTAACCGAGCGCTCCACGCTCAGACCGAGAAGCGCCATGCAGGTGATCACGAAAAAAGCACTCACCATCCACAGGCCGATCCATTGCAGAGTCATGCCGAAAAAGAATCTCTGCAGATTTTTTGCGCCGGCCAAACCGTGCAGAAGATTCTGGTGTTTAATTCCGCCGGGCGCCTTTGCCTCCTTTATTGATAAACACATGATCGCGACGGAAATAAAAATCGCCATCACAACCCAGACGAACGGACGGGCGCGGGATGTATCCCACAGGCGGGCGGCAAACAGCAGATAGCTCAGCATTCCGGTGCCCCCGACCAGAAACATGATGCCCGAGGCGAAACTTCGCTGCTCTATGGGAACGGTGTCGGGGAGAAGCGCGAAATAGGGACCGATGGCAAAGAAGAATCCTGCGTAGGCGAGAACGATTACGGGCAGCGCCACACTGAGGGCATCGATCCGCATCAGCAGCAGCAGCATGATGCAGGCCAGAACCCATCCCGCAACAATCAGCGGCCGCCGGCGGCCCAGCGGCGTATTGATCCGGTCGGACAGCGCACCGGATATAACGGGCAGAAACAGACCGGTGATTCCGGTGGCCGATAGAATAATTCCTGTTACCGCATTCGAGCCGGTCAATTCTTTAAGATAGAGGGGCAGCGTTGCCCAGGTAAAACCCCAGAAGGATTGAACCGCAAACAGCCCCATGGCAAAACCAACCAGTTTCAAAAGTGTAACCGGAGATAAAGAGACAGTACCCGGCATAACAATCTTTCCTGCTAACCCATATAATTTTTATTCTGCTTCAGGATAGACCCTGGAAGTTCCTCGGATCATTTCATCAACCGGCCTAAAGCTTCGGTTGCCTTTTCCCGGGTAGTCTTTGCCTATCCTCCCAGGTAAGCCTCTTTGACCCGCGGATTGCCCATCAGTTCGCGGCCTGTGCCCGACAGCACAATAGAGCCGGTTTCCAGAACATATCCGCGCGAAGCTATGTGCAAAGACATGTTGGCGTTTTGTTCCACCAGCAGGATGGTTTTGCCCATGGAATTGATGTTCCGGATAATCTGAAATATTTCCCGCACCAGAACAGGCGAAAGCCCCATGGAAGGCTCGTCCAGAAGCAGCATTTGCGCATCGGTCATGAGCGCCCTTCCCACTGCCAGCATCTGCTGCTCGCCGCCGGAGAGCATGCCGCCCAACTGCTTTCTTCTTTCCTGCAGACGGGGAAATAACTCCAACACGTGTTTCAGGTCTGCGGCTATTTTGGCCTTGTCCTTGCGCTGCCAGGTGGCAAGGATGAGATTT
Organism: Deltaproteobacteria bacterium HGW-Deltaproteobacteria-12; assembly: GCA_002840565.1. GTDB lineage: Bacteria > Desulfobacterota > Syntrophia > Syntrophales > Smithellaceae > MVRV01. The sequence goes on from PHBK01000010.1 coordinate 12,193, forward strand.
TCCTGTACCGTCAGATTGCCGAAGATGCCCCGGCCTTCGGGAACATGGGCAATACCGGCGGCGACAATCGCATCTGCGGCCATATTTCTTAAGTCCCTTCCCGCGTATGTTATGCCGCCCTCGGACGGAATAAGGCCGGTGATCGCGCGCAGGATTGATGATTTTCCCGCGCCGTTGGCGCCGATCAGCGTTACAATTTCTCCGCGCGCAACAGTAAAAGAAATATTATTCACAGCCAAAATGCTGTCGTAGGAAACGCTCAAACGCGAGACGTCAAGAAGAATGCCGGCTTTGGTCATGGCGCGACCTCCACACCGAGATACGCTTCCATAACCTTCGGGTTATTTTGAATTTCTGAACAGATGCCGGCCGCAATTGTCGCGCCAAAATCCAGCACCACCAGACGCTCGCAAATGCCCATCACCAGGCGCATCTGATGTTCGATCAGCATAATCGTTACGGAAAAAGTCCGGCGAATCCAACGGATAAATTCCATGAGCTGAATAATTTCATTGGGGTTCATTCCGGCAGCCGGTTCATCCAGGAGCAGTAGTTTCGGCCCAGTGGCCAGTGCCCGGGTAATCTCCAAACGGCGCTGCAAACCATAGGGCAGGTTTTTTGCTTTTTCACCGGCCATTTCGACGAGTTTGAAAACCGAAAGCAGATCAAGCGCTATGTTCGTGATGCGTTTTTCTTCGCTGCGGAAACGGCCGATGTGCAAAAGAGCTTCAACCGGCGTATAACCAATCCGGCCGTAGTGCGCGATGCGGACGTTATCCAGTACGCTCAGTTCCTTGAAAAGCCTGATGTTCTGAAAAGTCCTGGCTATACCCAGGGAAGTAATTGCGTGCGGTGTCAGGCCCACCAGTTCAGCTTCACCCAACCGGATACTGCCTTCACTGGCTTTATAGACACCGGTAATTAAATTAAATACGGTCGTTTTCCCCGCACCGTTCGGGCCGATAAGGCCGACCAGTTCCTGCGGTTCGATCGAGAAGTTGAAATCAGCAACCGCGCAAAGTCCGGCAAAGCGGTGGGTGAGTCCGGATATTTCAAGCAGAGGCATCGGGGGTCTCCTTTTTCTTCTGCCGCCATATTTTTTCCGTCAGCAGGTCACGCAACGGCATAAACATACGTGATTCCTTCATCCCCATAATACCGCGCGGACGATAGATCATCAGCAAAACCAGCATCAGCGGCATAAGCACCATCCGCCAGATGCCCAAAGGCCGCAGGATCTCCAGCAGGATTGTATAAATAACCGCGCCGATAATCGATCCGGCAATGGAGGCGATGCCGCCCAGATAAACCATGATCAGAATATCGGTGGATTTGATGATGTCGAACATGCGGGGGTTGATAAACTGGAGCGCATGGGCAAAAAGCCCTCCGGCAATGCCCGCAAAAAAAGACGAAACCACAAAGGCTATTATTTTCACCTGCCGTGTGTTCACGCTCATCAGGTCGCTGGCAATTTCATCCTCCCGGATGGACAGCACACCGCGCCCGAACTTGGAATAAACCAGGTTGCGGATCACCCAGACGGAAAGCGCCGTCCAGAAAAAGACCCACGGCAGCGTGGTGAGCTTTTCCATTCCCAAAAGCCCCCGCGGCCCGCCGACGGCGTCGATATTTTCCAAAACGGACTTAACGATCATGCAAAAGGCCAGCGTGACAATCGCCAGATAATCACCCCGGGTTTTAAAAGACGGTATCGCGACGAGAAAACCGATTCCGGCCGCAGCAATGCCTCCGGCCAGGATCGCCAGCGGAAAAATAATTTTTACCAAGGCCGGCGGAATAATATGTACTGTCAGGAGTGAAGCAACATAAGCACCGACAGCCATGAACCCGGCATGACCGACGGAAAACTCGCCCATGTATCCATTGATTAAATTCAGGCTGACAGTCAGGATAATGTTGATGCCGACATAAATTAATATCAGCTGAAGGTATAAATCCAGAAATTCAAAAGCCGTGGCGGCGGCACAAAACACCAGTCCGGCAATCATGAAGAATGGCCAGAAATATTTGTATTCCGTAAGCGCTCGCCAGCGTTTACCTATTGCAGCATATATGCCGGCCAGTTTTTCCATGTTTATACCTTTTGCGGCTGGGGTTTGCCCAGGATACCATAAGGCCGGACAATTAACAGAATAAGAAGCAGGGTAAAGGCCACAAAATCACGGTAGGTAGAGGGAAAAAACGCGGCCACAAGAATTTCCACCGCACCCAGAATAAAACCGCCGATCATCGCGCCGCGGACATTGCCGATGCCCCCGACCACAGCGGAAATGAACGCTTTCCAGCCGACCATAATCCCCATGTAAGGATCAATCACAGGATAGGCCAGCGCATACATCATTCCGGCGGCACCGCCCAAACCCGTGCCAATCGCAAATGTCAGGGAGATGATTTTATTTACCTGGACGCCCATCAGCGGAACAATGGTCTTATCCCAGGAAATGGCTCGCATGGCCATGCCGGCTTTGGTCCGCTGGACGATAAAATCAAGAATCAGCATCAGGACCAGCGAAAGGACAATGACTATAATCTGCAGGGAAGAAATGGAAAGCGCGCCGAATGTCCAGGTCGTATTTTCCAGCAGAGGCGGAATATGCTTGGGATAGGGAGAAAGCGCCAGGGTAAAATTTTCCAGAAAAAGACCGACGCCCAATGCGGTGATAATGGCGGAGACGCGCGGGGCATTGCGCAGAGGCTTGTAGGCCATCCGCTCGATCACCACCCCCAGACAGGCCACTCCCAGCATTGATAAAAGCAATGTCGGAACAAAGGATAGCTGCAGATAGACGGCAATCAGAAAACATAAAAAAGCGCCGATCATAAACAAATCGCCGTGCGCGAAGTTGATCATCGTCAAAATGCCATAGACCATTGTGTAGCCCAGGGCAATCAGAGCATAAATACTGCCCAGCTGCAAGGCGTTGAGAGCTTGCTGGAATATATAGACCATAGACTCCGGTTATGGTTTGGCATTCGCAAACCAGGTGAACTTTCCATCCTTTATTTTTAAAATCACGGCGCTCTTTACCGGATCGCCGGAGCCTTCCTTAAATTGCATATTGCCGGTCACACCGTCGTAGAGCGGAATTTTGGCAAGATTGTCACGCACAGCCTCGCGGTCGTTTTTTCCCGCGGTTTTCAGCGCCTGCCACAAAAGGCCGAACGAATCGTAAGTCAGCGCAGCCACATCATCCGGAGTAGTCCCATATTTTGCTTTATAACCCGCAATGAATTTCTTTGTCGCGTCAGTCGACGCATCGGCTGCATAATGGGTGCTGAAATAATAATCGTTGCAGTCTTTGCCGCAGAGCTTGATCAGTTCTTCGGATCCCCAGGAATCGGAACCGATAAAAGGCACGGTTATCCCCAGGCGTTTGGCCTGCTGGATTTGCAGGGGCACTTCGCTGTAATAGTTGGGCAGGAAAATAACTTCCGGTGCGGCTTTCTTGATTTTGGTCAACTGGGATGAAAAATCCTTATCATTAGTGGTGTAGGTTTCAAAGGCGACTATCCTGCCGCCGTTTTGCTCATAAACTTCCTTGAATATTTCGGCGATGCCCTTGTTGTATTCGGAGGCGACATCGTAAAGAACGGCCGCTTTCTTCAGTTTTAGATTGTCCAGCGTGAATTTTGCCAGGACGCGTCCCTGGAACGGATCGATGAAGCAGGCGCGGAAAACGTATTTTTTGGCAGCACCCGTCTTGGAATCCAGAGTGGCTTTGGGGGCCGTTGACCAGGGGGTGATGAGAACAACTTTGCTTGTTTCGGCGATTTCCGCCGCCGGCAATGCATAGCGGCTGGCGTTGGGTCCGATAATCGCCGTAACTTTTTGCTGCGTTATCAGCTTTTGCGCGGACGATGCCGACTGATCGGCTTTTCCCGCGTTATCCTCGATAATCAATTTGATTTTATATTGTTTGTCGCCCAATAAAATGCCGCCGGCATCGTTGATTTCGGCTGCGGCCATTTCCGCAGCATTCTTGCAGGAGGCTCCTACAGCGGGAATATCACCGGTCAGCTCGGCAATGACACCGACTTTAATCTGGGAAGAATCGTCTTTGCCGCAGCCGCAAATAACTAAAGAGATAATCGCAAAAAGAACAATAAAAATTGCTGATTTTTTCATCGTAACGTCTCCTTTTATGCTTCGATATTGTGCTCTTAAGTTTATAAGGGAAGGATATTTCCCTGTCAATTTAAATATAGCGACGCCGAACTGCCAATGCCGACCTGGATGCTTGTAACCGGCCGCAACGTCTCCGCTCAGCCTTTCTGTGAGCAGGGGATGCAGGCCTGCCGCCCGTCGCTTAACCTGACCATTTTGGCCGCCATCGTCATCTCGCCGCAGCAGGCGCAAGGTTCAGATCGATCAAGCTGTGCGTAGAGAGGCTCGACAAAAGGAATCTCAGCAGTGGTAAATATATCCCCGAAGGGACGCGCCAACAGATCGTCCACCTTCAAACGCTTTAAATTCTGTCGATCAGCAGCGGATGCCGTTCCGGCGGACATGGCTGCCTCCAGCCGGTCATAATCGGCTTTCGCCTCTCCGCGGTATTCGTAATTCGTCGTGCGGAAAAATCTGTAGGCCTGGCGCCCGGAGCGGTTCAGAACCGTGTAGGCATTCTTCCCAAAATCCTTTATTATCAGATTGCCCTTGCCTGCCACAGTACCCAGCAAAACCTGAAGAGCGTCAATGGCACAGGAATCGTTTTCGCAGATGGCAACCACCTCCTCATCAACTGCCCGACCCAGATCCATCAGCCGCATTGCCTCTTTTGCCACCCGGTAACCATACACCAAACCGGGACAGATATGGCCGTGAAATTCCATGCATCTTTTCAGATCATCCGTCATCTGTTTTTTACTTTCTGTAGTTGGCATAATTCATCCTTCCTGACAATATAATGACATCTTTTGTAAGCATTCTGTGGAAAATCTTACAATATTAAAGTGTTTTTGTAAATTATTCGTTAATTGTGAAGATAAATAATGTCAATTAAAGGTTTATTTGTCGGCACCATTTTTGTTTTGCAGAAGTTGCAATAATGGAAAAATCTTGACGCTTAGAATCTATCTTTGTATAGTTATAAAGAAAAAATAAACGACAATAAAATTCAATTTCTGCAGGTGATGAAAAATGAAGAAGATTTTTTTTGTGCTGATCATCCTTTGCTTTGCGTCTCCGGCCGCCGCCCAGACAACACCGGAATCTTATCTTAAGATCATTCCTGCACCGCCTAAAAACGCGTGTAATCCGAAAGCCGCCGACAAATCGTCGTACCAGACAAACATCCATGAACTTCTGGACAAAATGGATAAGGATATCCGGCAAAGGAAAAAAGATTCTCAGGCTTATGCTGATGCCAACAGGGATAAGATAGCCGCCAACATGATGTCGCAGGCAGGACAGGAGGCAATCGTCGTCCCGAAAAAAGGCAAAATGAGCAAGGAAGAAAGAAAAGCCCTGGCTGAGCAGATGATGCAGCAGCAATACGGCGTTTCCCCGGAAGACACAAAAAAACTGAAAAAGATGACCAAGGAAGAAAAAACGGCATGGGCTCAGGGTTATGGAGCGGATGCCGCCGCGAAAGCACAGGCCGATCCGCAGCGCTATCAGAATGCCCAAAAGCAGGCCGCATCAATATACAATCTGCAGATTGAGCAAAAAGACATCCTTGCCAGAATTGATGCCCGGAAAGCCGATCTGACCGGCAGAATCATGATCTTGGATCAGAATGCCGCAGCGGCAAAAGCCAGGGACATAGATCCTCTGCAGCGCGAATCATCCTCACTTATGGGTCTGGTTATAAGCAAAATACAGGAGGCCCGTATTGATCAGGCCAGTAATCGCCTGAAGGCCGCTAAAAAGAGCTACTGCGAGACATATTCACCGCAGTATCTCGCCATAGTTGATGAATACCTGACATATGTCAAAACGTCTCTGCCGGATTACCGGAGACTGGAAGAAATTATTGCCAAAACGCAATTGGGTCTTGATCGGCCGATCGAAGCCAATAAAGGCCTGCTGGAAATTCAGGCCGTGCGCGATTACGCCGGGTTACTGAGAAATGTTTTCAAATACAATCTTCTGACCGAAGAGCAATAAGACGACCCTTTAGAGACATTATATTTTTAATATCATTCTGTTTCGTAGCAAGCCAGTATCTCGCCAAAGTAAAGGGTATGGTAATCCTTTTGCGGATAAAGGAAGGAATCATAATTTTTATCCAGATGAGCCGGGTGCATGGCGGACTTGTACACTATTTTACACTCGTAATGATGCCCCCGGATTTTAATAATCGGCGACGCAACCTTTTGGCTGTTAAATATTTCCAGGTTGCAAATTTTGAACTTATCGACATCCCGGCCGGATTTTGAACCGCAGAAGGCAGTTTCCTTACCCATGTCACCTGCCGGAACGGTAACGGTAAAATCAGCGGCTCTCTCTATAATACCAAAGGTGTGCCGCGTCGATCGCACCGCTACCATCATGATCGGCTTTTGCCAGACAACCCCGAAAGTGGCCCAACCAATCGTCATGGTGTTGAGTTCATTTCCGGTTTTTACAGTCAGGAAAGCACCCTTTTTGATCTTCTTCATGGCATCTTCAGCAATGCTCATATAGTTTAAATCTACCATGGCCAGCTCCTTTCTTCCTTACGCCGTGTGATATAATCTTAGCATTCCAGTGCATAACCGTTCTTACTTTTTGCGGTCCGGGCAGGAATAGACCGGCGGCCGGATTTCCCAAAAAGTCCCATCGGGCATAACCTCCACATCCTGGCCGTCAATATGCCTGATCCTGGTCAAATTAGCGGCTATATTGCGCTGTCCTGATGCAGCGATAGTTTCGGCAACCGTTTGGAACCGGGAAAGTTCGGCCAGCGTCATAATCTGGGGCAGAACCATCCCGATCCTGCCCGCCTCATAGTCCGCAAGCGCCGCGGAAGGCCGCAGCCAGATATGATCGGTCAGCTCAACGCCGTCGCAAACAACTTCCTGACCGGAAGGCGCCTCCGCTAAAAAGAATCGCACGTCATAGCGCAGGGGCAGAGGTTCGGGAGTAATCCAGTGCGAAAAATAGTGCAGGCAATCTCCGGCCAGAAAGATTTGTTCCGCTTCCAGTATTTGTGAAAATTTAATTTCTCCTTTGCCGAGCGCACGCCTGTAATTCAGGAAGCGCCGGCGTTCCTCCTGTGTCCGGATGGTAACAAACGCGCCGTCCTTTTTCCGGGCAATCAACACCCCCACCTCCTCAAATGTTTCGCGGATTGCGGCGAACCATGCCCCCAGAGTTTTTGCGGGATGGGACATATCGGTGATAATCCGCCCGGCCTGCCTGCCATCGATTCCCCTGATAAAACGCTCCGTGCCGGGGTCGTAATCTTCCGGGTCAATCACGCCGCCCGGGAATACGTAATAACCGGGAACAAAGCTGCTCCGACGATTCCTCCGCACCAGGAGAACCTCTATATCCTTGATACCGGTTTCCGGACAAGGCCTCAGAAGTATTGCTGTCGCGGCATCAACAGGAATTGTAGCCATTTTTGTGCGCCCTTCCCGCTTTGTTAGTAAAATTCATCGTTAATCTTCAACACAGAAGCACTTTACTGGAGCATTGTGCAAGAAATATCTTTATGGCCATAAATTGATAATCTTAAGATTTATTTCTCCGTCTCAATCTTCCACCGGCCTTTACCATGTGCAGTAAGGATGGTTACAGAGATTAGAGTTGAAGTATCTGGGATCATCGGTAACTTCTTCCCCCAGCCAAGCCGGTCTTTTCCAGTATTGATTTTCCCGTTCCAGTTCTATTTCCGCCACAATCAGACCTTCATTTGCTCCAGAAAATTCATCGATTTCCCATAGCATACCGGCATCGGCAACGGTATGCCGAATTTTTTCAATTAACGGACCTTCGCAAATGAGCAGCAATTGTTCTGCGTCAACCACGGGAATCTCGTATTCGAACTCTGTGCGACTGGCTCCGGTATTAACACCCTTAACAGTCAGGAATGCTTTGCTGCCGGCAATGCGCACGCGCACGGTTCGCTCTTTATCCCGGTTGAGATAGCCCTGCCTGATGCGCACACCCTGATCTGTCCTCCAGGCATCGCCCTGCACCAGAAACTTGCGCTCGATCTCAATACGCATGAACAACCTCCCGCTGTTAATCAAACTGTTTATATATTTGAGACTTCATAAGGCGAGCTCAATATTGGGAAAACCGACAGATCAGAGACTGTCCGCGTGAGCTGAATTTTCAGGCAACCGATCTTTTCTGCCGCCCGTTAATTGAATATTGCGGACACAGCTCCGATGACCCCGGCTTATAACTCCGGCAAACTCGAGGTCTTGTCTCGTATATGGAGCAAAGCCATTTTTGCCCGGCGTTGATGAGAAAAGGACATTCCCGCGGGTAGTTCCCGGTGTCGGTAGAAATCATTCTATCTCCCGACCAGGTGAGATGGCGTTGCTCGATAAATTTTAGAATGTCCTGCCTGTTTTCGGTGCGCCAGCGGTCAAAATCACTTGGCTCGGCATAGGCCGTCAAATCGACGAAACAGCATTTGCCGCATTGCAGACAGGTAAGCGGCTCTTCCATAACCTCTGTCTTTATCCCGGTATTGAGAAAAATCAAATATCATGGTTGTTAATAATTCATGGCATTTCAATATGTCAAGACGATTTTTCATCAGTATTTTCAATGTGACTATTCTGAAATTACATCGCACTTTCGACTAATAGTTTCTATACTCCTTACTCCTTACTCCTTACTCCTCATTCCTCATTCCTCATTCCTCATTCCTCACTGGCAATCTGCTACCTGGCCATCAGCCCTTCATCCGCAAAACTAAAAAAGTTACCGTCGCCAATGATGATGTGATCCAGGACATTGACGCCCAGAAGTTTGCCCGCAGCTGACAGTTCACCGGTAAACTTTTTATCTTCAGGGCTGGGGACAATATTTGCGCTGGGATGATTGTGGACGCAAATAATCGCCGCGGCAAATTTTTGCAGGGCGGCATGGATGATCTCCCGCACAATCGGCATGGCCTGATTTACCGTACCGGCGGCGGCATCGGAAATTTCAATGATGCGATTATTGCTGTTGAGATAGACCACCTTGAATACTTCCGTCTTGAGGTCGCGCATTTGAGGCATAATCATATTCACAACATCTTGCGCGGAAGTAATCTTTTGCTGCGTTGGTCTCAGTTCGTCTTCCCGGAAACGTTTGCCAATCTCCAGAGCAGCTTGAATCTGCGCAATTTTGGCTGGTCCGAGGCCTTTGAATTTCTTCCATTCCCGCATATCGATGTGGCTCATATTGCGGAAGGTGCCAAACTTTTCCATAATCTGCCGCGCCAGATCAATGGCGCTGTTGCCTTCAACACCTGTGCGCAGTAAAATTGCCAGCAGCTCCGAACTGCTCAGCGCCCCGGCGCCTTTCTGGAGCAGTTTTTCCCGGGGCCGGTCGTCCTGCGGCCAGCTTTTAATTCCGGCTGATTTACTTTTTTCAGGCATATAATGTCCTTCGATAAACGAAAGATGTCATTTTTCCAAAAGTATAAGTTGTATATCCATCACGTTTGTTCCCGTGGGTCCGGTTATAACGAGCCCGTCGATGCCTTTAAAAAAAGAATAAGAGTCATTGCGGGAAAGATAATTATGCGGCTCCATGCCCCGTGCAGATGCCTTTGCCGCCATTTGACCGGTAGCAACTGCTCCGGCGGCATCGGTCGGGCCGTCCGTTCCGTCGGTCCCCGCCGACAGGAATGTAATGCCGGGACAATCCCGAATTGCCATGCCAAACACCAGTGCCATCTCGGTGTTGCGCCCTCCTTTGCCCTCCCCTTTTACCGTAACGGTTGTCTCGCCCCCGGCAATAAGGCATATTTTTTCACCGGGACGCAGCATTTTCCTTTGCTCCAGAGCTTCCCGGGCCAGATATTCTGCAGCCTTTGCTGCTTCGCCCTGAAGTTCGGCGGCAATGATGGTTGTTACGTAACCCGCGTGTTCCGCCGCTTTTTTTGCCGCCGCGAGCGCCAGGGCATTGCTGCCGATTATTCGATTGTGGACTCTGCTGAAAAACAGCGCATCTTTCTTCGGGGTTTCCGGAACATTCCCCTGCCTGCCTTGGGTAAGGATGTCCATGACACTTCCCGGCATTCTGGCCGCCAGATCATATTTGGCAATCACCTCCAGCGCATCGGCAAAAGTTGATGTATCCGGCGCTGTGGGGCCGGAAGCAATAACATCCAGCGGATCGCCGATTACGTCGGAGAGGATAAGTGAAATCATCTTAGAGTGCCCTGCAATTTGCGCCAGGCGCCCTCCCTTAATCGCCGAAATGTGTTTTCTTAAAGCATTAAGCTCCTGAATATTGGCGCCGGCCTTCAGCAGCAGCTCTGTAACCGTCTGTTTTTCCGCAAGGGTAATTCCCCCATAAGGGCAGGAAAGCAAAGCCGATCCTCCACCCGATATCAGAAAGACGACCAGCGTATTCCGATCCGACTGCCGTAACAGCTTTACGGCTTCCCCCGCAGCCTGCACTCCTCTTTCATCGGGAACAGGATGTCCGGCCTCACGCACCGCTATGTTGGCGGCGAAACAATGTCGCCCGACATGGCCGTATTTTGTGATCACAATCCCATGCGCAATTAAATTGCCGAAGTCGTCCGCCAATGCTCCGGCCATCGGCGCCGCGGCTTTTCCAAAACTGACAAAAAAGATCTTTTGCGATTTATCCCCTTCATACACAGAGCACAGATAATCTCTGTGCCGATGCACCGCCGCATAGGGGTCAACTGCCCGAAGAGCTTCTTCAAAAATATATTTTATTGTCTGCAGGGACACATCGGGTAAGATCATAAGTATTACGTCATGCTCCCCAAAAGATATTAAAGAGTTTATCGCAGATGATTGTGGGAATATTGTTGCAGCTCTTTATTACATATAGTTGCGATGCTGGATGGATTCAATATACCCAACCGTCCCCTCAGAAATCTGGGCGGCATTGGCTTCATCCGTATCCAGATGCATATCCATCCGGAAACTGGGATGCACACGGACTAAAACATCACCGAAAATCAGTTCCCTGACCCCTTTGATTTTAACCATGACCACATCTTTATCCCGCAATCCCAGGCTCAGAGCTTCTTCCGGTGACATGTGGATATGGCGTTTGGCGCAGATCACACCCTTGCTCAACTTAACGGTACCGACCTCCCCCTCAATAGTGATGCCCGGAGTTCCTTCCAGATCGCCGGAATCTCTCACAGGGGGGTCAATACCCAGCTTGAACTGCTCCGTGCGGGATATTTCCACCTGGGACTCTTTCCGGGCCGGTCCGATGATCCGGACACGATCGATCCTGCCCTTCGGGCCGATCAGATTAACCGCTTCCGCAGCGGCAAATTGTCCGTCTTGACTCAGAGCGGAACGCTGCATCATTGTTCGTCCGGCGCCGAAAAGAATTTCAAAATGATCCTGGCTAAGATGAACGTGACGAGCTGATGTAGACAAGGGTATCGGCCGCGAATGAAGTTTCATGATATCATCTTTGGTTCTCACCCTATCCAGGGCATGAATAGTTTCCCGGGCGATCATTTTTTCTTCATCCGCCGGAATCACGAGAATTCTGGTTTTGGAACCGTGCTCGGAAATATCGGCAATCCGGCCGCGCTGGGAGCGCGTCTTTTTGTTCAGGTCATCATAAATAAGCATCCCGAAGGCTCCCATGCGCTGACAGATGCGGGCGCGAATTTCCGCGGAGTTTTCTCCAATTCCACCGGTAAAGATGAGGGCATCCAGACCGCCCAGTGCCGCGATATACGCTCCGATATATTTTCTGGCCCGATAGCAGAAAGTACTGATAGCCCTTTCACATCTGAGGTCTCCTGCTTCCGCAGCTGTCAGAATCGTTCTCATATCATTGCTCAAGCCGGTGATCCCCAAAAGACCGCTTTTCTTGTTGAGCATCTGATCGACGTCATCGGCGCTCATTTTGCGCTTCAGCAGCAAATGCATAATAACTCCGGGATCAACGTCTCCGGCCCTTGTGCCCATAATTAAGCCTTCCAGCGGCGTCATCCCCATACTCGTATCCACACTTTTGCCATGATCAATGGCGCAAATAGAGGCGCCGCTGCCCAAATGGCAGGAAATAAGTCTCAACTCACCCAGCGGACGTTTCAGGAACGATGCCGCACTGAGAGCAACAAACTTATGGTTGGTTCCGTGAAAGCCGTAGCGGCGAATTTGTTCTTCCTCGCAGACATCGTGTGGCAGCGCGTAGGTATATGCATTTTCCGGCATCCCCAGGTGAAAAGAGGTATCAAAAACGGCGACCTGAGGGGCGGCAGGAAAAAGCTTCTGCATTAACTTGATCCCTTCCAGATTATAAGGATTGTGCAATGGCGCCAGGAAAGCCAGATCCTTAATTGCGGCGGACACTTCATCGGTTATCATGGCCGCACTGGGAAACTTGGCGCCACCGTGGACAACACGATGTCCAACAGCCTTAATTTCGTTCAGATCACTCATGCCCGTATAAGCTTTGTCGGTAATAGTTGAAACCATCAGATCAAAAGCGCTTTCAATAGCCATGATGTTTTTGACCTGATGCTCTCTTTTATCGTCCGGTGTTTTGATAATATGGGAGGAATCGCCGGAACCGATCTTTTCTATCATCCCTTCAATGACCGGCTCCGATTTGGTCGTATCGAACAAGGTATATTTCAGTGATGAACTGCCGCAATTCACTGTAATTATCTTCATTGGATCAGAGAGAGAAGTGAAATTCAGGTCGTAAGGATCTTCATTTTCCTTATGCGCTTTTTCCAGACGATTCCGGGCGTCATCCTGTTCATTGCGCAGCATTCTTTTAGTCACCAGGCGGGTGAATTTGCCCAGGGTTTTTGGATTTCCCGCGATAATCTGGGAAAATATTTTTCGGGGAATGCGAATAATTTTAGCGGATCTGCCCGCGAGGACATCCAGAACCGCCAGTTCTCCGGTCAACAGGGCCATTTCGCCGAATATTTGCCCCCGCTCTAAAGAGGCTACAATCCGCCGGCTGCCGTCATCCTCCGTACGCAGCACTTCAACTTCTCCATCGTAAACAACCCACAGGAAACGGCCCGGCTCTCCCCTTTTAATAATCGCGCTGCCATCTGGAAAATTCAGCAGCTGGGCATTTTCGGCAATGAGCGCCAGTTCGTCTTTTTGCAAATCTGCCAGCATTTCAACGCCTGCAAGAAACAGCTGAAGTTCCATTTTCCCCTCCTGATGGGTAATTAAAGTATCATGAATAATACATTTTTGCAAATTCGCCGTCACTGGAGGCGCAAGAAAGAAGCTTCATGATATCTTGAAGATTAATTGTCACTCTTCCCTATGTAGGTTTGCCGGCATTTCGAAACAATCATCACCCCTTCCCCGCCTTTCTATTTCAGCAGTGCATAAATAAAAGGCCGCCCTCGTCATAATCACGAAGGTGGCCTTTTGTGTTAAATAATTCTGATCAGCACATCAAATACTGTCAGGCTTTCTTCGGCGGCCTCACAAAAACAAAAGCCATCACCAATCCGACAATTGCCAATACAGCCGTGGGATAGAAGGCGAAAGTATAGGTTCCAAAAAGGTCTTTTGCCTGACCGGAAATGATGCCGCTGATGATGGCACCAATGCCATACGCAAAAAACAAAACACCATAGTTACGGGCATAATTCTTCATGCCGAAGAATACTGCTGTTGCGGTCGGCATAATGGCCAGCCAGCCGCCAAGGCAAAGCCAGAAACCGATAAAACTGAAGACATAAGTATAATTACTTCCTTCGCCTGCAGTAATCATTAAAATCGAAACCAGGAGAATAAGCGCCAGATTCAGCATTGATGCATTGCGGGGATTAATCTTGTCTGTCAGCAATCCGAAAAGCGGGCGGCCGACAGCATTGAAACAGGCAAAAACACCAACCAGCGTTGCGGCCGTTTCACCCGAGATTTTAATAATTTCATTGCCTACCGGTTTGGAGATGCCGATGGCCATTAATCCGGCAATCGAACCGATCAGGAAGCAAAAAAACAAGCCCCAATATGTACCGGTTTTGACCATTTCCCCCGGTGTAAAATCAACGGCCACAGGAGTTCCCGCAGGCGGTTTCCAACCGGCAGGAACCCAACCGGCAACAGGAAAGCGGAAAGGTAAAGATAAAACAACAAGAATAATACCGAAAGCGATACCAAAATACATAAAAGTAGCCGGCAATCCGACGGATGGTATCAGCACACTGGCCAGTTTACCTGTAATCAGCGCTGATCCTCCAAAGCCCGCCAGAATAAGACCAACCGCAAGTCCCTTCCTGTCGGGAAACCAGCGCGCACCCATGGCAACCGGACAGCCATAGACCAAACCGACACCCGACCCGGCAATAACACCATAAGTAAGCGTCAGCATCCAGATGTTCGTAGCAAAACTGGAGAGCAGCCACCCCAATCCGACAATGATACCACCGATAATGCTCAAATTACGCGGGCCGAGTTTTTCCATGAGGCGCCCGCCAAAAAACATGGTAACGGCAAAAAAAGCTAAAAAGACCATAAAAGGGAAATTGGCCTGAAAAGCAGACACACCGGCAAACGCTGCCCTGACCGGTCCCAGAAAAATGCTGTAAGCATATACAGCCCCCAGACATACACACATGATGAGCCCCAGAATCACGAACCCCCACCGGCCGCTTTCCGCCGGCATACCAAACACTTTTTCTTGCTTACCCATTTAGTATACCCCCTCGAAAAAAATTAAAAACATTGTAATTGTTACAAGTTTCTCTTACGAGTGTCAATAAAAATATAAGTTTTATTCCTCTAGATTATTGAATTATTTGCTTGTTATGGGAGAAATAGTTTAACTGTAAAAGGGCTTTAATTACGGCCTCTCGTTCACTTCATTCGGTCTGGCCGGATTCGTCGGTCCTTGGTTGGCGGCGTGCTTAAAGATATCCTGTATCAGGTTAAATCGCTTTTGGAGGAACTGAATTTACTTACTGACGGGCATCGGCTGTACCCACCTTTTATTTTCTCCATCATAAAACCATTTATCAGGAAAGCCGCGTCGGCGGATAAATGTGGGGTTGTCCGCCCAGTGCAGCAGCTCTTTATAAGCATCATGCAGTTTACGAAAACCACCCGCCTGGCCGCCGCCGTCCGGATGATGAATTTTCGCCTGGCTGCGGTAGGCATTTTTAATAATTTTGCGCAAATCGGCAGAGCGCAAATCATTCTTGTCAATTTGCAGAAAATCGAGCGATTCTGTTTTCACAGTGGGAATTTTGATAACAGATGGCCGGACCGACAGCAGCGATACCGTATGTCTTGTTGCCAGACTCAGGACCTGTCTGGAGGCCAGATATTTCTTGTTTGTTCTTTTTTCTTCCTCCCACCAGGCATTACCGAGCATATTGGTCATTTGGCTGAATTCCTCGGCGGGCGTTAGCCCGGAAGACCGCGTTCGCGTGTAACGGAATATCTCCTTGTGTCCGCGGGGAAGAACATCCATAATGATAACTGCATCGGAAAAGTAAAATGTCGCGTAGCGAGCGTTCAGGACCTGCAGCAGACCGTTTCGGGTGTTGAGCTTCTGCCGCAGGTTCTGCCGGCAATGAATCGAACAGTACTTGCGTTTATGCATGTTTTCCGCAGTCCCACAGGAAAGACAGCGATTTTGCTTCTTATCGCAGGTTCGAATGATCTCCTTCATGGTTGCTGCTTCTCTCATATACTGCAATTCATCTTCCTGTGGATTATAACAACTGGCTATTTTCCCCCTGCGGCTATATATCCGCGCGCCAGATTGACATTAACATGGACGACGCCCTTATTCAGATCTTTCATCGGGTAACTATCAGTAACAACCGGAAGATTATCGGCATCGGCCTGGGTTTTAATAACCGATCCGGCGGGCACATAACGCCCATCGGCGACTTTAACACCCATGAGGACTGATGCCGGCTCCACAACGCAATTTGCTCCGATAAAAGACCGGAACACCAGTGATTGCATTCCGACAAATGTATTATCCAGCACGACGGCCGGCCCGTGAATCTGCACCTGATGGGCCAGGGAGACCCGGCTGCCGACGTAGACGGCATATTTCTTCCCGTTAACATCCATCAGGTTCTTTTCTATCGGATTACCGTTCATTTCCGTTTCCAGGGCGTGAATCACAACACCGTCCTGCACATTGGAATCATCGCCAATGAACAGGGGCTGCCCTTCGTCCCCGCGCACTGAAGCAGCTGGTGACACCATTACATTTTTTCCCAGAACGACATTGCCGATAACCGCCGCCAGGGGATGAACATAGCTGGTGGGATCGACAACGGGCACAGAAGCCTGTGCGCTGAAATCAGTTACAACATTTTTTTCAATCATTTTTTCCGCCTCCGCATTATTTATTTCCTAACAGCCACTGTTCCCATTGGCTTGACATTGACAGATAAATATCATCTGTTGGACTTCAGTTTTTCGCGCCTGCGCAGTTCCTGCCAGACTTCTTCCACCTTCTTTGCAGTTTCTTCAACCGTTCCCTGGTTATCGATGACAATATCCGCCAGGGGGATCTTGTCATTAATAGGCATCTGACACTTGAGCCTGGCCTCGGCTTCTTCTTGCGTAAAGCTGTTGCGCGCTTTGAGCCGGTTAATTTGTTCCAGAGCCGGAATTCTCACCAGAATCGTCAGTTCAAATAAAGACTGCATGCGCCCTTCAAATAAAAGAGGAACATCAGACAGAACAATTGCCTGGGGCTCACTTGCTTTTATCTTTTCCAGCCGGACATGCCATTCCTGATAGACGCGTGGATGGACTATAGCATTAAGGGCTTTGAGCTTTTCGGGATGGTTAAAAACAATGGCCGCTATTTTATTGCGGTCTATTTTTTCCCCCGGCCCTAAAATACCGCGCCCGAAATGATCGACGATTTCCTGCCAGGCGGGACTTCCCGGTTCCTGAACTTCATGCGCGATTTTATCGAAGTCAATCAGATAACAGCCCAAACGGACAAATATTTCCGCAACAGTAGATTTCCCGCAGGCGATGCCGCCAGTTAAGCCGACGTTCAGCATGGTTTAGTATTGAGCTCGTGAATCAGACGCAGACCTTCCAGTGTCAGCATTTCTTCTATTTTATCAATGCTTTTTGCCTCCTTGGCCACAATGCGTGCCAACCCTCCTGTCGCAATCACTATGGGATTGGATTTTATTTCCGTTTTCATCCGTTCCACAATGCCGTCGACCAATCCAGCGTAACCATACATGATGCCTGCCTGAATGGCGCTCACGGTGTCTTTGGTAATTACGGTTTTCGGTTTGCTGAACTCAACCCGGGGTAATTTGGAGGCCCTTTTAAAGAGAGCTTCGCTGGAGATTACTATTCCCGGGGCAATGCAACCGCCCATATATTCGCCTTTGGGTGAGACATAGTCAAAAGTGGTCGCTGTGCCGAAATCAATAATAATTGATTCCTTGCGATACTTGTCGAAAGCGGCAACAGCGTTGACGATTCGATCGGCACCGACCTCTTTCGGATTATCATAGAAGATGGGCATCCCTGTTTTAATTCCCGGTCCCACAATTACAGGCTTAATATTGAAATACTTCATGCAAAGAGGTTCCAGAATATTCAGCATCGGCGGAACAACACAGGAAATGATAATCGCCGAAACGGATTTGATTTCCTTGGCTCTCATCCTGCTGGACTGATACAGATTGGAAATAAGAACACCGTATTCATCAACGGTATGATCTATCTCGGTACGAATGCGCCAGTCATACATCAGTTTATCACCATCATACAGTCCCAGAACCGTATTGGTGTTTCCTACATCAACCACTAACAGCATATTTCTAACTCCTTTATTAAAATCGTTTTATCGGCATGGAACAAGTGGCTTGGCCGCTCCTTTGCGGCTGCTGCTAACTCTTCTTCATTATTGTTGCGTCTCCCGCAGTAATTTTCAACTTTTCGTTCTTCCCATTAACAATTATTAAAGAACCATCTTCATCAAGATCGATAGCTTTGCCGGCCACCTTTTCATTCAGAAAAAGAATCTGAACATCCTGTCCGATCATCGGCGCCAGACTAAGCCACTTTTTTTTAATGACAGCAAAGTCATTTTGCAATAGTTTATTATACCATTTGGCAAAATTTTCATACAGTTCGATTATCAGATCCTGCCGGGAAATTTCCTTTCCTGTCTCTGAGATTAAAGACGTAGCATTTTCAATGATTTCTGCCGGAAATTGCTGTTTTGAGATATTCACATTAATACCAATGCCCACCACCACAAAATCAACATTTTCCGCCGCTGTTTTCATTTGCGCCAGAATGCCGCAGATTTTTTTGCCGTTAATCAGAACATCATTGGGCCATTTCAGTTCAACCCTGCCGGGGCAGTATTGCTCCAAGAGTTCAGCCACAGCAACGCCGGCGGCAAGTGAAATTTGCGGCGCAGCGGACGGTGGAAGATGAGGGCGCAAAATCAGCGAAGTGTAAATGTTGGCGGCGGCCGGCGAATGCCAGTCTCTCTGCATGCGCCCTCTGCCTTGCGTCTGGCTTTCGGCCAGAACCACGGTTCCTTCCGGCGCCCCGGCAATACCCAGCCGGAAAGCGTCGTCATTGGTAGAACCGGTTTCCGGCAAATAATAAAGCTTATGGCCGATTAATTTGCCGGCCAGTTTTTTCTCTAGAAGTATTTCCTGTATCTCCGGAAACTTTCCGCTATCGACTGTATCCATTTTCCCCATGAGGAGATTTAGTTTATCATGTTATCTTTAAGGAAATATCGGCGGCACGCACGGAATGGGTCAGCTCCCCGACGGAAATTAGATCCACCCCGGTGGCGGCAATGGCGGCAACGTTGCGCAGACTGACATTACCGGAAGCTTCTACAAGCGCCCGGCCGCCAATGAGCTTCACCGCTTTTTTCATTTCCTCAGGAGTCATGTTATCGAGCATGATGATGTCAACGCCGCACCGGAGAGCTTCCTGAACTTCCGGCAGATTTTTTGTTTCCACTTCGATTTTCAATGCCTGCGGCAGGCTTCTTTTCTGCGCTGCGACCGCCGCGGTAATACCGCCGGCGGCGGCTATGTGATTATCCTTAATCAGGACACCGTCATAGAGGCCCATGCGGTGATTAAATCCGCCGCCCAGGCTTACGGCCATTTTATCGAGCAGGCGCAGGCCGGGTTGAGTCTTGCGGGTATCGAGAATTTTCGCCCCGGTGTTGCCTACCGCTTCTACGTATTTTCGAGTCAGAGTGGCAATGCCGCACATCCGCTGGAAGATATTGAGAGCTACACGCTCGGCCTGGAGAATATAAAACAAGCTGCCGGTAACTTCCGCAATTACATCACCGTTTTTCACCGCTCGGCCATCGGCAACCGGAAATTTAAATTGGGTCTGTTCATCGAGAAAGACAAATACACTGCAAAAGACATCAAGACCGGCCACGATAAAATCATCTTTGGCAACAGCTTGCGCCTTGCCTTTCAGATCGCGGCTGACTATGGCCTTTGTCGTAATGTCGCCTGTGCCGATGTCTTCAATGATCGCCGTTTCTATGATCTTGCGAATTTTTTCGGAGACCACTTTCGCCTCACTACTCTTGTGCAATAATCAATTTTGTATGTCATTGAGCTTATTGACCGCCTTCATCAAGGCTGCGTGGCGATCCTGAGATTCCTTTAATTTATCTTCTTCCTTTTTTATGGCGGCGGGAGCGGCCTTTTCACGAAAATCTCGGTTGGCCAGTTTTCGCGAACTCTGATCCAAATCCTTTTGCGCCTTGGCAATCTCTTTTTCCAGACGCGCTTTTTCACCGGCAATGTCCACAATCCCGGAGAGCGGAACAAAAATCAACACGGAGCCGACCACTCCCGTGGCCACTCCTTTAGGTTCCGCCAGTTTTATTTCCACAACCACATCCTCCAGATTTGCCAGATTGAGGACATAATTATTTGCCGCCTCTACAATATTCTTCAATTTTTCGTCAGGAACGGAAACAATAACCTGCAGCTTGCGGGAAGGCGGTATTTGCATTTCTCCGCGAATATTGCGGATACTGGTAATTATATCCATCACCAGTTCCATTTCTTTTTCGGCGGAGGAGTCTTCCCGCGAGTTATCGGGAGCGGGAAAAGAGCTGATCATGATCGATTTTTCATCACTCTTATGGAACACCTGCCAGAGTTCTTCGGTGACAAAGGGCATAAACGGGTGCAGCAGAAGCAACATGTTCTGAAATACGTCATGCAGGGTGCGTTGTGTGGCGAGTCTTTGTTCCGGGCTGACCTTGCCATAGAACGCGGGCTTGCTTAATTCCAGATACCAGTCGCAGAATTCATGCCATATAAAACGATAGATGGCGGCGGCGGCTTCATTGAATTGATATTCATCCAGACTACGCGTGACTTCGGCAATGGCACGGTTGAGTCTGGCTTTAATCCATTTATCGGCAAGAGAATCTGCCGCGGTAACCGTGCTTTGAACATCGTAGTCTTCCAGGTTAGAGAATGTCAGCTTGGAGGCATTCCATATCTTATTGACAAAAAATTTGTAGCCCTCAATTCTCTCGGGAGACATACGGACATCACGCCCCTGAGCAGTGTAGGCCGCCAGCGTAAAACGAAAAGCATCCGTGCCGTACTGGTCGATCATCAAGAGCGGATCAATACTATTACCCTTTGATTTGCTCATCTTCTCGCCTTTCTCGTCACGGACCAGGGCATGAAGATAAACATCCTTAAATGGGACATCTTTCATCACGTATATTCCCATCATCATCATCCGGGCAACCCAGAAAAAAAGAATATCGAAACCGGTAATAAGCAGCGAGGTCGGGTAAAAGGTTTTCAGGGCTTTGGTCTTTGCGGGCCAGCCTAAGGTGGAAAAGGGCCAGAGTGCAGAGCTGAACCAGGTATCGAGTACGTCTTCGTCCTGCTTTAAAGATGCACCGCTGCAATCCGGGCATTTGTCGGGATCAGTCATGGATACAATAACTTTACCGCAGCCGGCGCAATACCAGACGGGAATCCGGTGTCCCCACCAGAGCTGCCGGGAGATACACCAGTCGCGGATGTTGTTCATCCACTCAAAATAAGTAGCCTCCCAGGTGCCGGGAACTATTCTTGTTTTTCCTTTGATGACTGCGGCAATCGCCTGTTTGGCCAGTGGTTTTATTTTTACAAACCATTGTTTGGAAACCATTGGCTCAATGTCCGTTTTACAGCGGTAGCACTGGCCGATACTATGAGCATAAGGCTCCTTTTTAACGAGATAGCCGCCCTGCTCCAGATCGGCAACAACTTGATCGCGTGCTGCATAACGATCCAGGCCTTTATAAATTCCCCCGAATTCATTAATATTGCCGAGGCCGTCGATAACGGTGATTATTTCCAGATTGTGCCGCTGAGCAATAGCGAAATCGTTGGGGTCGGAGGCCGGTGTAATTTTGACGGCTCCGGAACCGAAATCAGTCGTAACGTAATCATCGGCAATTATCGGAATTTTTTTATTGACCAACGGCAGAATTACATACTTGCCGACAACATTCTTGTATCTGTCATCATTGGGGTTCACAGCTACAGCGGTATCACCCAGCATCGTTTCCGGACGGGTGGTAGCAACTATTATTTCCCCGTCACCATCGGCAAAGGGATAGCGGATATCCCAGAGGAAGCTTTGCTCCTGCTTGAATTCCACTTCTAAATCCGAGATGGCGGTATGACAGCGCGGACACCAGTTGACAATATAATCACCCTGATAAATCATGCCTTCATTATAAAGCCGCACAAACACTTCGCGCACGGCTTTGGACAGACCTTCATCCATGGTGAAACGCTCGCGCTCCCAATCACAGGAGCAACCCAGACGTTTGAGTTGGTTGATAATGACTCCACCGTACTTTTCCTTCCATTCCCAAACCCGGTCAATAAATTTTTCCCGCCCCAAGTCATGCCGCGATTTTCCTTCTTTGGCCAACTCCTGCTCGACAACATTCTGGGTGGCAATCCCCGCATGATCCATGCCCGGCATCCAGAGAGTGTTGTAGCCTTGCATTCTTTTAAAGCGGATAATAACATCCTGCAGCGTATTATTCAGGGCATGCCCCATGTGCAGCATTCCGGTCACATTGGGAGGCGGAATAACGATGGAATAAGGCTTAGCCTCGCTCTTGTCTTGGGCATGAAATAGCTTATTGCGCATCCAATACTCGTATAATCTCTTTTCTGTTTCCTGCGGTTCAAACGCTTTGCTCAGCTCTCTTGTTGCCATGTTCTGTTAATCTCCAATCTAATTAAACGAAAAGGGCTTTTCGCCCTTTTTATTTTGCCAATTTCGAACCCCGATAAACGGGATAAGTAAGTTTACGAAATTATTTTCTGCCATGAAAACGCAGAAAACAATTTCTAACTTACTAAAAGTGCAAATCAAATTACAGGCGGAGCATAAGTTATGTCCCGCCTGTATTTAATCAATTTGTTTATTTGAAATTAATCAAATTTTAACTCTTGCTTAAATTTTCTTATAATCAAAAGAGCATCCACGCCGGGAACCGGATTCAAAGGCGCAAATTCTCCGGAAGTCATCTCTTTAGCCTCCATAATGCCGCGGGATGTCACAACCATAATCGCATTGAAATAGGGCAAATCAGCCCGCAAATCGGGGAAAGGCGAGGTGGAACCGATGAATTTCGTGGCGAGCGAATTATCACCGGTAACCTTGATCAGGATATCTTCCAGCATCATGGCATAGGCGGCTCTGGTGACTATTTCCGCCGGATGAAAATTGCCATCGGGATAATTTTCCAGACCGCGCACTCCAATTTCCAGAATTCCTTCAATGTCCGCCCTCAGGGGATGAGCGGCAATATCCTTAGCCGTTACCGCGGCCGGTTTAACTGCGGCCTTTTCCGGATCTTTGAAAGACGTGTCAAAGGACTTGAGCGTCCTTTTCTTGTAGAGAACATCAATTTTCAATTCTTCCATCAGCAATGCCGAGGCATCGGCGCGGGTAATGCGGTCAACAATGGCAATTATCTTACCATTGATTGTGCCGGGCATGGCGCGTTGAATTTTCTGGATGAGGTTCCACTGAACGTCAGCTTCGCTGATGTAATCAGTTTTCAGATCGAGCACTTTAGCAAACATCTTCCCGGCCAACTCGAATTCCAAACCGGCCTTATAAGCCAGTCCCATGAAATAGTATGCCGGGGCATGTTTTGCATCCATGAGGATGACATTATCAAATTCATCTTTAGCCAGATCGAGCCATTTCTTTTCCAGTTTGCCGGAAGTATAGTAGCGGATGCGGCTGACATAAACAAAGATCTTTTCATCATCGGCCTTGGCATATTTCCAACCCTTCTTAAGGTTGTCCCAGGCGGCGTCGAATTCTCCGGTAGCAGTTTTGACCAGCGCAATACCTGTATAAGCCTTGGAATATTTAGGATCAAGCGAAGTGGCCAGCTCAAATTCCCGCTGCGCGTCAGCATATTTAGCCTGATCAAGGAGACGTAAACCGGTATAAGTATGATGTTCCGGAGTGTCCAGCTGACTGGTCGGTATTCTGGCCTTAGGACCGCAGGAAATCAATAATAAAACTGCTGTCAAAAGCATCAAGAAAGTTAGTGTTTTATTTATTTTCATTTGATGTATCATATAATTCTCCTTTCATCGAAGGCTGTAATCTCCACTTCATAAACATGCATTATTATGACTCAAACTCCTCGTATAATTAGCCTTAGAGACTTCCGAAGTCAAGTAATATTGCATTTTCCGCCGGCTTTTCCTGTCCCTTCATTTATAAATGATCGCACGTCTTTAATTATTTCATCTGATAATTCAGGCTGATACCAGATAATTTCTTTATCCGCGGCAAACCAGGTCTTTTGCCGCTTGGCGTAGAACCAGGTTTCCTGCTTGATAAGATTTACAGTCTTTTCCCAATCATATTTTCCCTTTAGAAAATCGACAACTTGCCGATAGCCTAATGATTGCATCGGCTTAAGATTCTCTCCGTAACCGCGCTCCAGCAGGCCCTGAACTTCCTGAAGCAGCCCCGCTGCCATCATTTTGTCCGTTCTTGCGGCAATTCTCTTTTGAAGCTCCTCGCGGTCCAGTTTCAAGCCGATTTTATAAGCGTTATATTGCTTCCCGCTAAAAGAATGCCGCTTTTGAATGGCCACAATTGATTCACCGGTTTGTTCCAGTACTTCCAGCGCCCGGATTACCCTCACTGAATCATTGGGATTTATGCGCCGGGCCGCCTCCTTATCCCTTTGCCGCAACAAATTATGAAGATACTCCCTGCCCAGCGAATTGCGCAGGCCGCGGTAATAGTTTCTGATGTTTTCATCAACTTTCGGTGTTTCGATAATACCTTGAAGCAATGCCCGGATGTAAAGACCAGTGCCGCCGGAAATGAAAACGGGCTTTCCTGAACGGGCCATATTTTCGATGATTATTTTGGTCTGTTCCACGAAAATGGCGGCATTGAATTCCTCGTCCGGATCGACCACATCAATCAAATGATGTTTGATTTTACTTCTTTCCTCAATAGTTGGTTTTGCCGTACCAATATCCAGATATCGATATACTTGCAGGGAATCGGCGCTGATGATTTCGCCGCCAAAGGCTGAGGCCAAATCTATGGCCAATTTTGTTTTGCCTGTTGCTGTGGGCGAACAGATAATGACCAGAGGCAGTTTATCCATTTACTTCCTATTAATAAATTCTAAAGATAGCAACTACTGGACGCCGTCATTTACTTCCTCTTAAACATCCTTTCTATTTCACCCAGAGAAAAATTTACGATGACCGGACGCCCATGCGGGCAGGTGGCATTGAAAGGTGCAGTTTCCAGATCGCGGCATAGCGCCGCTACTTCTTCCTCACTCAGAGCACTATTGGCCTTGATCGCGGCCCGGCAGGCCAGTGCCGCCAGTATTTTTTCTTTTCTTTCCTGAAGATCAGGCTTTGAATTTTGATCGACCAGTTGTTCGGCAATATCGGCGATTATCTCGCGCGATGAAATTTGCGGCAAAATCGCCGGAAGGGCTTTGACGACAATCGCATCGCGGCCGAAGATTTCAATTTGCAGGCCGACGTCCTGCAAAAAATCGATGTATCCGGAGAAAAGGAATATCTGTCCGGGGCTCAAACTGACAACTTCGGGCAAAAGCAAGGGCTGTGAAACGATCCCCTCTCCCGATGATTTCTTCAATTTCTCGAAAACAATCCTTTCATGCGCGGCATGTTGATCGATTAAGATAAAACCTTCTCTGCCGGCAAAGATAAGAAAGGTATTGGCAAATTGTCCTAAATACCGGAAGCCGGTAAAATTTATTGGTTCTTTTTTAGCATAATTCCCGCCGGTTATTGGAGGTTGTTCCGATCCGGAGCGTAATAATAAATCAGCAGATATCGCCTGCTGCATGTTTTGCCGGGAATATTTTCCGGCATTATCAGCCAAAAAACTTGGCCGGGGCCGGAAAAAGTCCGGTGCGGGCATTTTCTCGCGGGGCGACAACCGGTAAACAAAACCGTCTTTGGGCGTATTATCGGCAGCCAGGCTCCGGGCGATTGTGCGGGAGACTAAATCGTGGATACTGCGGGAGTCTTTAAACCTTACTTCCATCTTGGCCGGATGGACATTAACGTCAACATCATCACCGGGCAAGTCCAGAAACAAAACGGCGGCAGGGTATCGTCTTGCTTCAATAATCTGGCGATAAGCCGACAAAACTGCATGACTTACATTGTTGTCCCGCACATAGCGCCTGTTGACAAACAAAAATATATTGCGGGAATTGGACCGGGTAAATTCCGGTCGGGAAATAAAGCCGAATAGCTTAACATTCTGCTGCTCCCCATTGACAGCCAGGCAATGACCGGAAAAATCAGATCCCATGACCATAGCGATTCTTGCGGATATATCCAAAGCTTGCGGTGCGGCCAATATTTCCCGTCCATTAGCGAAAACATTAAAACGAATTTCCGGATGAGCGAGGGCCAGGCGCGTGATGGCATCCAGACACAAACCCTGCTCCGTCGGTTCAGTTTTTAAAAATTTCCGGCGCGCCGGAACATTTTCAAATATCTTCGTGACCTTTATTTGCGTCCCGGCGGAACAACCGGCAGGCAAAATTTCCTTAATTGCACCCCCTTCAACAACAACTCTTGTCCCGGCCAGGTCTTCCGGACGGCGTGTTAACATCTCTACCCGGGCAACCGAGGCAATACTGGGCATAGCTTCACCGCGGAAGCCAAAAGAAGCCACCCGGTAGATATCTTCAAAGTGATGGATTTTGCTGGTGGCATGCCTCTCAAAAACCAGGGCAACATCTTCGTACTCGATCCCCGAGCCATTGTCGGTGATCGCAATTGACGCACAGCCGCCTTTCTCCAGTTCCACCCGAACATCTGTCGCCCCGGCATCGATTGAATTTTCCACCAGTTCCTTGACGATGGATGCGGGCCGCTCGACAACTTCGCCGGCGGCGATTTTATTGGCTATATCTTCGGTTAAAACTACAATTCGTCCTGACAATTTCTATCTCCTGTTAGGAACCTCTGAAGTTATGCTGATATATACTTTCCCTGAGCAATCTATTAATGTTCGGTCAGTTTATACATGATTTTGATTCATAAACAAATAAAATGAATCTTTGCCGGCATAACTATTCCTCTTTGTTTCCGGCCAGACGGCTGCGGAATTTTTCCATTAGCGGGTGGAGCACATTGACGTAATCATCAGTCCATGGGGCCATAGCTGCAAAACCATCCGTCTTTTCCAGTGCCACCCAGCCGCGCCGGAAAAGAGGATCGAGCCGTACCGGATCCCTGGCCAGGGCTACACATTTCGCCGCATTTTGATGAGGCTTCAGTTTGTCTTTAGGGATCGGGATATTCCTGGCCCCGGACAGTTTTAAATCACGGGCTATTGATTTTATGACCGGGCGAACTTCATAGTTGCGGTTAGAAACATGAAAAACAATTATTCCTTTGGGAGATAGACGACTCAGGTAAACTTCGACAGCCTCCCGGGTTAAAAGGTTCGTGGGAATACCGTCTCCGCTGAAAGCATCTACAATAATAAGATCGTACAAGTATCCTGTCTTAACTTTATTTTGCAGTGATAGCCGGCCGTCTCCGGCAACGAAGTCAATTTTCCCCGGGCATTGTTCCCAAAAGGTAAAACACAACTGCGCAATCTCTAAATTATACTGGTCCAACTCATAAAAAGTAATAGAATCTTCCTTTTTGATATAGGCGGACATAACCCCCGAACCAAGACCGATCACCGCCGTACGACCCGGTGATTCTCCGGTTTCAAAAACATCCCCGATAGGCCCTCCTTTATGATAGTATGTTGTCGGTTCATATAAGGCATTGAGGATTTGCGACCCATGCAGGGTCATCCCGTTAGCCAGTTTCCGGATGACCGTTGGAGATCCGTTATAAAAAAAAGGAGCATCGATGATGCGATAGATTCCGTAAAAATTGCGGTGACGATAGACGATATGCTCCCTCGTGGAATTCCAGATACCAAGGAAGACAAAATAGATAAGTATGCAGGCGGCTGATATCCGGGCAAAGCCAAAAACATTAAAGGCTTTAGGACGGAAAAAAATAACTGCTTCCGGATAACGATCCCAGAAGAGAATAGCCAGTAAGGCAATCAGGATCGGGTATTCAAAAAGGCCGAGAAATACGAGCGGCGCCAGAATACTTACGAAAGCGCCACCGACCCATCCGGCCAGAGCGATAATGAGATAAAATTTCGTTAACTGGTTTTTATGGGGACGAAGCAGGTACAGGTTGCCGTGAGCCAGGCAACAGACCATAAACAGAGTCGCCAGAATCCCGAAAACAGCAAATCCGAAATGCCTGGGATCGATAAAATAACACAGCAGAGCTGCCAGCAATATTTCGGGCCAAAAACGGCTCAGCAGCCGCTGTGCACCGCCGGACGTCCGAAAGGTAACAACAAAACTGGCCAGATAGAGAGCCAGAGGGAATACCCAGGTCATGGGAACAGACCCGATTTCTAAAGTGATCATATTGGTAACCGCCAGAAGAAAAGCCGAGGGAAGACTGCTTAAAGCAAACCAGCGCAGATAAGTATTGGGTTTTATTGCTGTGCATTGGGCGCTTGCTGTTTCTGCCGGCACTTCCTGATCCTGCTTCCCGGGGCGCAGGATAAACCAGGCTGCCACTACCAAAAGAGCATAAACTATGTAAACGCCGGTCCAGGCCAGCGATAACCTTTTCAAGCCCAGCAAAGGTTCGGCTATAAAAGTGTAGCCGAGCAAAGCCAGGAGAGCCCCGGCATTGGATACCGCATAGAGAGGATAAGGTTCATAATACTTGCCTGTCGGGGAGCTGGAAAGCCAAAATTGCGCAATGACAGCCGTCGTGGAAAGCAACAAGAACGGCAAGGCAACATTTTTCAACAGTGTTAAAAGTACATTCCATAAAGGGGCTTGGATATTGTATTCTGCCTGGAGGCTCAGGGGCAAATTGATGAACGGCAGCAAAAGAAAAAGCAAATGATAAGGTCCGACTTTTCTCGCCAGGAGATAGAGCATAGAGATAACCCAGGAAAAGCATCGCCTGAAAAAACATCAGGCATAACAGCCAGACGTTTGCGGCTCCTCCGAAATAAGGGGTAAGCATCCTACCCACAAGCGGTTCCATCCAGAAGAGAAGGATGGCCGCCAGGAAGACCATTGCGGTAAGTAAAACCATCCCGATTTTATGGATACGATTTTTTCCCTGCAAGTTATTTGCCTCCAGTAAATGTTTTCCGTCCCGCCTTTTAGCGCTTTGAAGAAATGACCGGTTCCCAGGCATCAATTGAATTGACCACAATTTCTTTGGCAATAGATGCGGGCCGTTCGACAACTTCGCCGGCAGCGATTTTATCCCCTGTATCTTCGGATAAAACTGCAACAATACGACCGGACAATTTTAAGCTCCTGCAGCAGGGTGATGGCTGATCACCTCTAGGTGATATGAGGCTAAATGGGGTTTCTAATTCAGAGCAATCTGTTCAGCAGGATGTCTTCAACATTTTGCCTTGAATCAATAACTGTTAAAACAAAAACTGAGTCATCTGATATACGATAGACAATCCTCCACGGAGCTACAATCAATTCCCGGTAGATGTTTATTCCTTGACCTTGTAATTCGGGAACTATTCGTCCGCGTTCAGGAAAAACATAAAGACTTGATACCTTTTGCCGAATTGTCTTAAGTATTTGTAAAGCATTGCCTGGGCTATCCGCTGCCACGTAATCGATAATCTGTTTTAAATCCGCTTCCGCAACAGCCGCCCATTCAACCTTGTACTTTTTATTCATTTAAGCCTTTCTCTTAATGAGGCCTCGATTTCTTTAAACATATTTTCTTGTGGTTTCGTCTTGCCACATCGAACATCAGCTTCCCCTTGTGAAACAAGTTTCAATATGCCGATGGCGTTGCGCATATTTTCATAACTTTTCGGATCTTGCAGTACAGCTCTCGGTTCACCGTTTTGGGTAATAATTACAGGTCTCTGTGTTTCATTGATTTGATTGAGTAAATCTGCAGCTCTTGATTTTAAATAAGTGACTGGTTTTATATCGTCTATGATCTTCATGACATTAACCTCCGGTTTGAAAATGGTACCAAAATCGGACCGAAAGTCAAGTTGTTTATATTGTGCAGGCGAAAGGCTGAAGCGACTGAGGGCTGAAGACTCGCAGACCGGCAGGCAACCCCGGCAAATGCCTGGGCATGCCGGTGAAGACTTTTAGCTGGTTCAATCGTCCTTCGATTAAACCATATATTTTTGTGTCTTGTTTTTGTTACCGCGTCTAGCACAGCAAGTAGTTATAGTCAGCGCGCTTTGTTTTCAAACTTTACGGAGAAATACAAAGTCTCATTGATAAAGGATTGAGGTGTTTCATCTTCATTAAAATTAACGATTTGTTTCTTTCAAAGAAGAAAGAGAGTGGTCGCCAGAATGCATCAAACGGGCCATATTAATTATCCACTTCAGGCTTCAGCCTTTATCTTTAGGCCATTGCCCTGCACCAAAAAGAAAAGCCGCAGCCACTGATAGATCTCGTGACTGCGGCCCTTTGGTCTACATTGCCTGCGGCCTTAAATCAATCCAGTACAATCATGACGCGGCATTTCTTCATGAAGGAAGCATTGTCAGCCGAAGCGCGAATCTGCTGGGCATCGGCATTGCTGATAACGAGATCCGCTTTCCCGGCACCGCTCGTCTTCAACGCTTTGACTGTAACGGGGCTGTTTGTTACTCTCTGGTTGCTCTGGGCAGCCGTCAGGTCGCGGGCATAACCGCTCATGCCCTGCTGAACAGCGTATTCACGGTCAACGTTGGCAGAGCCGTAAACCTCTTTGCCGTCCTCATCAAAAACCCGGGGCGACATCGCCGGACGAGCTGCAATACCGCGGGCATCGATAACCAGCCCGGTATAGGTCATGGGAGGTCCGGCCGGTGCCGGAGCAGCGGGCGGCTCGGGCGGTCTCAAATCCTTGCGTTTTTCAATGGAAGCCGGAATGATAACCTGGGAAAGGTTGCCGTAAAGAGGCATTCTTATTCGAACTTCAACCGTCCCATCGGACATATATTGCTGATCCACAATAACTGCGCCTTTTACCAGACCGTCTACCTGTGTATTAATAACATCGCTTTCCACGGTGAAGTCTTTTATCGTTGTCGTGGAATCAACCCGTACGCCTTTGGTAATTTCCAATAAATTCCGGTAGGCATCAATTTTGGCGGCGCGCAGAGCCATCGGCCGGGCATTAGCCTTGCCGATTGATTTATCAGCCGGAGCACCGATTCCCAGTGCTTCAATATAACCTGCAGACCAGTTAACTGCACCTTGACCGATTTTTTCCGTCCATTCGGATGCGCTGATCTTATCCTGACAAATACCTGCTCCGGCAAAAAGGAGCAACAAACCGGTAATTGCTGCTACGGAAATGAATCTTAGCTTCATAAATATCCTCCTTTGGTTGTTTACCGGAGATCGATTATCCCGGAAAACAAGTCATTCGTTCTCTAGTTCATAAATAAAAAATAGCAAAATCCCCTTAATGTTGCAATAAGAATTGCACTATTATTTTTTACCCGAGAAAGCCTGGGGCTCTTCTTTAACAAGCCAGGGTTTTATATTGACATTATCTCCCCAAATCATGTTCTGATCCGGCGGGTTAGCTCCCCACCAATTATTGCGGGCATCAATATAGATCGTAGAAAAACTTTGCAGCGCCACTGTGTTGCCAACGAAATTATTGAAATTAATCTTCGGATTGGCCATACCGACGCATTTAATGGCACCTTCGCCATGGTTTTCGGCCAATGTATTATAGAACAGAACAGGTGCGGCATCCTTGCGGCAGAAAACTGCATTTTGCGCCGAATAAAGTATCTGGCAATAAGAAATTTCCGGCGATCCGGCATAAATATCAAAGGCCGTGGTGGCATATTTAATAATGCAGTAGGCAAAAGAGCTGTTCACTTTTGTTTGTTTGGATAAACGCACGGCATTGTTATAAAAACCAGGTGACGGCGAAGAAGCCGCCGCTGTAAATATTATGGGGTTTTCTTTTGTGCCGCGGGCAATGATACCGCCATCTTCGGCAATCAACGAAGTTTTTTGTTCAAATTCGACAACAACTCCCGGCTCGATGTAAAGTGTCGCCCCGCCGTCAATCACCACATCCTTAGTCACTCGATAAGGACTGTTGGACAGGATCAAATAGGAATCGGTCTGTATTCTGCCGCTTAAACTCTTGCCCAGCGCATTTATGGCCAGAGATTTCCCCTGCGGGTAAGGGCAGTCCAGTACAGAGGAGATATCCACTCTCCCCTGAATGCCGGCCAGTACTTCCAGAATTTTCGCGCTCCCCCACCAGTTGTCCAGGGCTTTAACCGCTGCCCCGGACATATTGCCGACAATGTTATACGGCTTGTTATCGACGATATTGTTCCGGCTGATATTTATGCCGGCTCCTTTCACGATGATGCCATTGTTGCTGTTCCTGGCCAGAGTATTCTGGACGAACTCCGGCGCGGCGGATTGAACCAGCAAACCGGTATTATCATTATCCTGAATAGAGTTTTCGATAATTACCGGTGCGGCCCCGTCGCTGACCGAAACAGCAATCCCCCTGTTCTTGTAGAGGGAATTCTTATTAATTTCCGGCTTGGAGAATGCTCCCTGAATTTTCAAAACTTCATTATTTTGCGTAAACTCGGACATTTCAATCTTCGGCGAAGAAGCCTGGAGATTGATTGCGGTCAGGGCATTCTTAATTCGCACAAATTTAATTATGTTCTCTTTATCTTTAACATTGGCAAAAAGGATTCCCGGCCAGGATTGACCTTCGCCCAGTGCATCAAAATTGATGATATGATCGTTATCTCCCGAGGCGTTAATCCTCCCTTCGATAATCAGCGCCCCGCCCTTTGATTTAATTTCCGTGCCCGGTTCGATTGTCAACAGAGCTTTGTCTTTAACAATAACATCCTTTTCCAGAATATAGGGGCTGGCACCGGAATACCAGATCGTATCGGCTTCAATTACTCCGGCGACAGCAGTAGGTCCCGGTGCTACGGGCATTCCCGTTATTTGTGCCATTTCGCTTTCATTACCGGCAATGTCGTAAGCGGAAACCCGATAATAATATTTCTGTGAATTGATCAGTGCGGGTCCGGCATCGCGATAATCGTTAACTTCCGTCTTGGCGATCTCCGCATACCCGCTGAGCGGCGTATTGGAACGATAAATCTTATAACCGGCAAGATAAGGCGCAGCCGATTTTTCCCAATTTAACAAAACCAGGGCACTGCGTCCCACACCGTTTAGATTCTTGGGTTTGGGCGGAGGAGTCGTCAGCAGGGTCACGGAACTGATGGCATCCACCCACTGTGCCGTATTGCCGGCATCATCCCGAAGGTAACCGGTAATAATGGCCTTTTCGATGTTATCTCCCGGCACCACTTTATAAACACCGTAATACCCGCCCGGTTCAATTTCCTGCATCTCAATATTTTTCTTATGATCGCCGATGTCAAAATAAGCCTGCATTTTAGGCGTACCCTGAATGACTACTTTGATTTCCGCGCCGGCTTTTTTCGGCAGGCCTTTGGAGTCCTGAGTAAGCAGAGTGATTGTTGGCGGCCGCAGCACGTCCGCAATCCGCGGCACCGGAATCGTTTTAACCATATCGCGGAACAGATCGTCATTGGCGCGCAGCAGCTGAATATCGCGCACGTTCATCGCCGTGGCAATGACCGTGGCAATTATGCCAATCGGGTTCGTCGATATGCCGCCTTCGTGCTTCCGTACAATGTGTTTGCCGCTCCAAAGGAAATTGCCTGTTTTGGTATCGTACATCTTAATTTCCGCGCCGACGGAAACCTGGGAATACATCACGGCAAACAACTTATCAAAGTTCGAAATCTCACCAAAAACGACGGCATCAACACCCAGGATTTTGCCCAATTCCTGCGGGGGCATCTTGCTGATTGCTTCAGGATCGGTCAGTCCGGCTTTTCTCAATAAATTATCTATCCGGTAGAGCTCCAGATCCTTAAAAGGAAGAGAGCTGAAGTGATTGTAAAACCCCCGCCGCATTGTATCAAAACCTTCCTTGCTTTTAGACAAATCAACAAACGGCATGACGGCGACTGATTGAGGAATATGATCTTTCATGTAAGGATCAATTTTGTAGTCTCCTTCATATAAAGATCTAATTTCAGGAGTTATTACAGTAGTTTGCGTGGCCACAAGACAGCTTTGCAAGGAAATAAAGATCGGCAGTAGTAGCAAAAGAGTTAACAATTTGAAATACTTTTGCATAGGAGGTCTCCCTTTCTTAGGAGCCGTTACAAAATAATTGTTACTTTCTGGTGGATCATTTCGTTACGGCTCCTTATGCCGTCTCTCTTTTTAAACGGCACACTTATTTTTTACGGCGGCTTAATTAAAAAAAAGAGCTCTTTATTTTGCGAATACGGTAATTTCTGCGCTGGGTGGACTTTCCAGGCCGTCGCGATCAACCGCCGTGATTACATATACCCTGTCTTTACCTTTAGCTATGGAACTGTCCGCATAGCTGTTTGATTTTACTTCGGCTAATTTTTCGAGGCTGAAAAAACGCTTTTCATAAATAATATACTGGGAAATATCTGCCTCTTTATTCTGTTCCCAGGTAATTAACGCCTTTCCCGTTTCATAGGCCCCCTTCAAACCAGACGGCGGCTGCGGCCTGGGCTTAGTGCTGACATTAATAACCTCGGAAAAATCACTCAATAATTCATCTTTATCTTCAGCCTGGATTTTATAGCGGTACGCAACTCCATCTTTTAAGTTTTTATCGACATAGGAAGATTTATTAACCTTGTCTATTTTGGAAAAATCATCTTTGTCTGCGGCAGCCCGGTATATATAATAAGTGTTGATATCTTTTTCCGGATTAGCCTGCCACTGCAGCGGCACTTCTTTGACTTTAAGCGCCTCCCCCCGCAAACCGGAAGGCTTTTGTGGTCTGGGTTTTGTTGTCGCCGAAGCCGCCACCGGCAAACTTTCCGCTGCCACTTTGTTAAAAGCGGTTAATTTATAATAGTATGTTTTGCTGTCGGCTAATTTATCAAAACCGCGCGAATCATCAAGATGTTTGCCATTTCCTCGGCCGCTGATTTTTTTCAGCAAATCATACCGGCCGTCTTTTTCGTGCGCCCAGTAAATGTTGTAACCCTCAACCTCTTCTTGGTTTGCCGGTGTCCAGGTAAGCTCTACCTTCTTCACGAGACCGCTTCGGGCGGAAAAATTCTCCGTAGACGGTGGAATATCTCTTGTGGTCGCCTTGGCAACAGGCGATGGGCTCGTTTCTATTCCCAGATCGTCTTCCGCAGTCACATAATAGTAATAATTTATTTTGTCGCCTAATCCTTCCAAATCCGTATAAAGAAAATTTTCTTTGAGTTCAGCTGCCTTTATCTTTGTAATTCTGTTAAAATTGCCGTCATTTTTCAGACTCCGATAAATATTATAAGCAGCAAGAAAAGGAGATTGCACACCAGCCCAGGTTATTCTGACTTCGCGGATCAAATCGCTCTGAGCATTGGCTGACGAAACTGCCGCCATGGTTGTGCCCTTCAGGGGATGGCTGAGTTCACTTTCAATATCTTTTTCATTGAAGGCAGCCAGACGATAAAAATAGACACTGCCGTCAGGCAGCGCTTTATCGCGATAATATATTTTCCCGTCCGAGTTGTCCGCAGAGATGGCATTTGCCGAAAGTTTAGCTATTTCTTGATAAGAACCCTCTTCAGCTTTTGACCGGTAGATTTTGTAACCGGCCAAACGGGATGAATCCTTGCTTTTGAGTGGATTAGGAGACCCAACAATCAAAACACTCTTGGCGCGCCCTTCTATCTTTAAAATTATCGGTGGATTGGGCGCAAAATCAGTGCTGGCGGAAAGGACCGGTGTAAAATCACTGACCTTGCCCATTTTGTCGATTGCCCTTACCTTATAATAATAAACTGTGACATTATCAACATTCTGATCAATGAATTCATTCTGATCGGTCCGCCCGGCCATGGCGAAAGGACCGGCAGAGTTGAGCGCACGATATACTTCATAGACGGCGCCGGCAAAGCCCGGCGTATCCTGCCAGCGCAATATAATTTTTTTATTACCGGGAATTTTCTGGAAATTGGCCGGATAAACGGATCCCTTTTCACC
Organism: Deltaproteobacteria bacterium HGW-Deltaproteobacteria-12; assembly: GCA_002840565.1. Lineage (GTDB taxonomy): Bacteria > Desulfobacterota > Syntrophia > Syntrophales > Smithellaceae > MVRV01. Next base: position 48,059 of record PHBK01000010.1, read on the forward strand.
GGCCCCTGATGCTCTGATTTCCGCGGAACTATTTCTTTTCAGGGCCGCCGAGATCAAAGAACCTAATTTACCGATTTCCGCCTGAATTGCGGATTCGCCGAACGTTCTTATCCGTTCAGAGTATACTTCTCTTTTTTTATCAATAGAAATCAAACTGCAGTTTATATAAATAGCCGAGCCTCTTTTATCGACAGAACCTACAATGATAAAGTCAAGGCCCAGCCGCGTGCCTATGTTGACAACATTATCCAACTGGTCATTTTGCTGCAGATCGTTGAAGTTCAGAAAGGCTTCCAGGTCTTTGCGATCGAGCAAAAATATAGATGCATCATTTTTTAATACATTGGTCAATAAGTTGGTTACAGTGGTGCCCAACCCGGAAGCTTCCAGATTGACGGTCCCAAAATTGAAAACAGATATCTTACTGGCATTTCCTTTTCCCGCGCCGATGAAGAATACGAGGGTCAACAACATCGCAATGAAGATTTTTTTGGGCATTTACCGTCTCCAGTCCATTGAGTCAGTACTACTTCCGGCAGCGTGATTTACTTATCAGCAACAAGCTTATCAATGGTCTCCAGTGACCTCTGCGTTATCGGTGTAGCAATCCCCTTCAGCTTCTCGTCAAAAACGGCATCGGTATATTTTTCTACGGCCAAATCCAGATTGCGTCGTTTTTGCTGGGATTGGGCCTGATTATAATATTCAACCTCCAGGCTCTGGAAGTGTTTGAGAATTCCGCTGCCCATCTCCGATACCTTGGAATTAGTAATTTCGTCGAGAACTTCGGCTTCTGTGGGCAACTCGAGGGGATCCTGCGCAATTCCGGCAATCGGCACACCGTCCTGATATTTATCTTCCTTGATTAACTTGCCGGCCACTGTACTGGCAAAGATATTTTCCCCTGTCTGTGTATCCACCAGCTTAAATGATATTTCCAACAGAGCATTGATTCTCGCCGCTCCCTGTTTATAGGATATCAGCTGGTAATTTCTCTTTTTAACTGTCCGGGGCGGAGCGTTTTTCAGATCCTCTGCTGACGGCTTGGGATTAATCATCAGCCAGTCGGAAAATTCCGGATTGCGCACATCTTCTTCGTCCACCAGCACTTTAACCTGATTGAGGCTGGGGGCATCCGTGTATTTGGTCGAAAAATGCAAGACGTCGCCCATAATAAAAGTATCTATGCCACGCATCTTACCTACACTTTGAGCTGTCTTAATATCGACCAGGCCTGTCTGGCTGAGCTGCATTTCCTTTAAGATTGATTGCAGATTTTCCCGCTCAATAATACGCAAATCGGCACTGGCATTTTTATGGAGATAAGCGATCAGTTTGTTGGCGGCAATTTTACCGGCATCTTTTTCAGAACTCGGAGAACTGAAATCAAAGACGGCAATTGATTTGCGAATTCTTTTATTTATGGCATCTTTAACTTCAATCATTTTTTGGAACAATTCCGGATAGTTGGGATTTACTGCTTCAACTTTCTGCATCCAAATCAACGCGTTTCCCCATAATTCTTTCTCTATTAATTTTTCCGCCCGCTTCATCAGCGCGTCACATGCAACAGTCAGATTTTCTTTATACAGCGGGTCATTCTGCATGGAAGGCATAAATTTACGCGCCATTTCCATTTTTTTCATGGCCGCATAAAGCTTCCCCTGCTTCACCAGTTTCACGGAATCATCCAGATAAATCTGGCCTAATTTTGCTCTTAGTTTTTCCAGTTTGGCGCCCAGAGCGGGATCGACAGACGGGTAGTCATGCGCTTTTTCATAAAGGATTACGGCCCGTTCCCAATTTTTCGCCGCCTCCGCCTTTGCTCCTTCAGACATGTAATAGTTCAAGTTATCTTTGAGCCTGGCATCTTCATATCGCCTGGAAACATCGAGATAATTCGGGTTAATATCCATGGCCATTTTAAAAACATCAGCGGCCATTTTCCAATCTTCCTGCCTGCCGAGATTGTTAGCCTGCTGATAAAGGGTCTTCACGCCCTCCTGCCGGCTTTTTACCAGCCTGCTGCCGGTATCTTCATAATTAGGAAAAATTTTGTTGATCTGGTTTAACTTGGCAATCGCTGCAGTCCATTCTTCCTTTTGCATATCAATTTCGGCCTGCTGATATAGATTCTTCAAAGAAGACTTCAGGTCGTTTATTTTCCCGTTTACATTGTTGCGCACCGCTTTGATATCGGAATTCTCCGGATCCATGGCTGCCATGACATCAATATCCTTGGCAATCTTTTCCAGTGCCGGAAGATTTTGCTCGCCCGCACCAAGAGACTGTCTGACTTTAGCTAAGCGAGCCTTTGCCGCATCCTGTTTGGCGCGCGTAAGCGCGTCTTTGTATTCCTGATTTCCCGGTTCTTCATTGACAGCTTTTTCAAAATAAGCAATCGCTTCCTCCCAACGGTTATCTTTGACAAATTCCTGCCCCTGTTTATAGCTTTCATTAACCGCACCGCAGGCGGCAAGAAATGTGATAATAATTCCAATTGCAAACACCTTAGACAATTTTTTAGATTTCATAATGTCCTCCAACATTTAAGATATGCCGAAAAAATATAATTACCTAAGGCAGAAGAACTGCCTCAACTCTGTTCGGACTTATTTCGACAACTTTTATTTTTTTGTTTTTAACTGTTATCTGCGCCACATCATGAGCAACAGCATCCGCATTCCCTTCAATTTCCAAATCTAATTCCACTTTGCCCCGGGAATAATAACGCTGATTCAATGCCTTAAATCCCTTAATCTCTTCTGCCAGCAATGATTTGAATTCCTGAAGATCGGCATAAGAATTCAGGCCGCTCACCACTAATTTTACCGTAGCTGTATTTGTTAATTCCGCAGACCAATTCTCCAGAACACTATCAACCAAATTACGGGCGAGTTTGGCGACCACTTCCTCAGTTAAAGCTTTGAAATCGCCTTTCATGCCGGGAGCTGATTTCTGCTCGGTGCCGGTAGTTATTATGCTGCCGGTATCGCCATTGATAATTTTGCCGGAGATGACAACCTTATTATGATTCATTTCTACATCATTAATCTTAAAGGGATTACTTACAGCCTCAACAGTGTTTACAATGATAATTTCCGCCCCGTAGCGATGTGCTATCCCGGAAATAACTTTTTGTTCGGCAGCATCCTGCAGCCGCTCATAATCTTTATTTTTCTTTATTGTCCGGGCATCAACCAATTTAAAACCCTGGGCAATAAAATATTTGGACATTGCCGCTTCCGCAACAGCATCTTTGCTTGCCGTCCCCGTAAAAACCAGCATTACCCTGGGTTTTGATTTACGAATCATAATCAGGTTGATGGCTGTCATTTTGTCGCGCAATTTCCCCTGGCTGATTTGTGCTTCAATTGCCACTTCATAGTTGTCACCGGTTCTTTTTTCGGAAATTATCTTGTAAGAACTGATATAACCCTGAGACTCGGAAAGGATGCGGTCCATTTTCACTTGAAAATTCTCTACACTCGTTGCGCTGGTAATCATGACTCCTATAGCTTTTTCTACAGCATTGCGCTGTGCTTCATCGAGTGCTTTGCTCCGGGCAATGTCAACCATATTTTTCGATATTGTTGCCATACCTTTCGCTTGAACTTTGTGTTGGGCATAAACCGGCGTGGTCAAAACAGCAAAAAAAACAAGAACGAGAAAAATTATGGCTTTTTTCATAATAGACACCTGTCGAAAACTTCCGGATATTTTATTTTCCAGAACAATTTTTTATTCTGGAAAAATGCAGCCAATAATAATCATATCGACTAAGTTTCCCCTAAAATCGGGACTGTAAAAAAATATACTTAAATTGTCTTACAGTGTCAAGACGAAAGAAACAGCCGGCAAGAAACAGCTTAATTATCAGTCTATACCTTCATAAATACAGCCGGAATCCCGGCTTTCCTGAACAACTATTTTGCTTAAATACGGCAGCGCCGGCTGCAGGCGCTGCCAAAGCCATTTGGCCAGATTTTCCGATGTGGGGTTGCTCAGACCGACAATATCATTCAAGTATTTATGATCAAGTTGATCGTGCAGCGGTTGAAAGGCTTTAGCAATATCGGCAAAATCGATTACCCAGCCCAGCTTCGAATCCACAGGACCATTTACATGAATCTCGATGAGGAAAGAATGTCCGTGCAGATTGCTGCATTTATGCTCCGCAGGTACATTGGGCAGGTGATGAGCGGCATTGATATGAAAAACTTTGAATATTTCCATTGATGTTTACCTATTTTATCTTTAAAATTTTATGCACCTGCAGACTGAGTCGCCACTTTGGATGAGCAAGCACATAATCGACTGTTATCTTTGTATTCCTCACCAGATCGGACCCGTCTAACGGCTGTAAAAAAAAATTCTGAAAATCCAAACGGGCAAATTTTTCAGGATCGGCGCCTTTCTGGGGAAAAACCAACTTTAATTCCTGCCCTGAACGGACAACCAGTTCAGCACCAGCTTTGGGACTGACACACAGCCAATCAATATTTTCGGGCGGTAAAATGGTACCATTAGTCTCAACGGCAATAAACAAGTTCTCCCGATGGAATGCATGCACCAGTTCTGAATCCAGCTGCAAAAGAGGTTCACCGCCGGTGCAGACAACGAAAGGTTGAATTGATCCGCTTTTTCCCGCTGGCCAGAACCGGGCCACCACTCCGGCCAGTTCTCCGGCGTTCGCAAATATTCCGCCCCCCGGGCCATCAGTGCCAATTATGTCCGTATCACAAAAATTGCAGGCGGCAGCAGAGCGATCATCCTCCCGACCCGACCATAAATTGCATCCGGCAAAGCGACAGAAGACGGCAGGCCTGCCTGCATGAAAGCCTTCCCCCTGTAGAGAATAAAATATTTCTTTAACCGAATAACGCACGGCATACCCTGTTTATCAAGAAACTTTATAGACCGTAGGGTCGGGAATTCCCGCTTCCTTAAAGCCCTTCATTCGCAGCAGGCAGGAGTCACATTTCCCGCATGCTGCGCCATTTTCCGCCGGATCATAACAACTGTGCGTGAGCAGAAAATCGACGCCCAGCTCCTGGCCACGCTGAATAATCTGCGCCTTGGAAAGTTCAATCAGCGGGGTGTGAATCTTGATCTTTTGCCTGCCTTCCACCGCGGCTTTCGTCGCCAGATTTGCCAAGTTCTCATAAGCTGTAATATATTCGGGACGGCAATCAGGATAGCCGCTATAGTCCAGGGCGTTCACGCCAATAAAGATATCATTGGATTCGAGCACTTCCGCCCAGGCCAGAGCAAAGGAGAGAAAAATTGTATTGCGTGCAGGAACATAAGTCACGGGAATTTCCCCGGCCATCTCGGCGATATTCCTGCCCTTGGGAACGGCAATATTATCCGTCAGAGCGGAATTTCCGAAAAGGCGCAGATCAATATCAATGGTTATATGCTGGAGAACTCCATAGCGGCTTGCTATCTTCCCGGCCGCCTGCAGTTCAATCTTATGCCGCTGCCCATAATAAAAGCTCAAAGCATAGAGATCAAAACCCATTTCTCCGGCAATATACAATGCCGTAGTTGAATCGATTCCTCCGCTTAATAAAACGACAGCTTTTTTGTTATTTTTCATTTTTTATCCTAAATCCTGTACTGCCCCGCTGACCGCCAAAAGGGCCCCGGGCAATAATTAAATATACTAACTATGGAGAGAAGCCCCGATAGTAAAGAGGTCAAGAGTATTCTGAGCGGTGACTGCGGCCACTTCTTCCCGGGAAATTCCTTTGATTTCGGCTATTTTTTTCACAGTCTGGACAACATAAGCCGGTTCGTTCCTTTTACCGCGGTAAGGATCAGGCGCAAGATAGGGACAATCGGTTTCCACCAGCAGTGAAGAAAGAGGAACCTTTTTCACTACGTTTTGAATTGTTGTTGCCTTGGCATAAGTCACGACACCGGGCACAGAAAGATAAAATCCCCAGTCCAGGCATTGCTTCGCCATTTCATAGTCACCGGAAAAACAATGAAAAACCCCGCGTCTAACACCCGAGGCCTTAACCATTTTTATCGATTGGTCATGTGCTTCACGGTCATGGATAATAACCGGCAGATGAAGTTCCTTGGCCAATTGGAGCTGCTCGCCAAATTTTTTTATTTGCTGTAACTGCGGAGCTATATTACGAAAGAAATCCAGGCCGATTTCCCCGAAAGCTACAACTTTTTTCCGGCCGGCGAGTTCCTTCAGCTCATCGTAAGTTGTGTTGCCGATCTTCCCCACATCATGAGGATGGACCCCGATGGACGCATAAATATTTTCATATTGGCCGGCCAGAGAAACGGCTTCCCGGCTTAAGCGCAGATTTGTTCCCACGGTGACAATTATATTTACACCGGCCAATTTTGCACGCTCAATCACTTCCGGGCGATCATTAGTGAACTCTTTCATTTCCAAATGAGCGTGCGAATCAATCAGCATAAAGCACTATTTTTCTTTATCGTCCGGATTAACTTCTTCGGCATTATCGGAAACATCGGGAAGTTTTTTAGATAAATTCTGTAAATCCTTTTCATATATTTCCCCGGCTAATAATTTGCGGGAAATAATCCTCTTATCGATGCTCAATAATTCTGCATTAACTTTCTTCCCCATATATAAAGTTTCCTCCCTCAAATAAATAGGATGTGACCTGATCAATCCGTCAGGCATCGGCCGGATGAATATGGTAACATTATTTCACTTTGCCTGATGGTTGTATGATACATGTTTTTCAGATTTGCTCCGGGCTGCCGCGAGGTATTAATATATTTTATGAACTTAAGCAAGCGCAGAGTGAATCCTGCCCCTTTTCGCAATCAATTACTTCCGGCTTGGTTCCCGAAAAGTTTACTTTTTCAAGCGCGGATCCAGTGCATCACGTATACCTTCGCCTAAAAGATTATAACCGACAACCGTCATCAGAATTGCCAGTCCGGGATAAAGCGAAAGCCACCAGGCAATATCAATATTGTCTTTACCGGCGGTCAATATGTTACCCCAGCTTGGCGTCGGCGGCTGAACGCCTATGCCCAAAAAACTTAAAGCCGATTCGGTGAGAATAGCACCGGCAATTCCCAGCGTAGCCGCAACTAATATTGAGGCCATGGCATTAGGAAGAATATGCACAAAGATAATCCGCAGGTCGCCGGCGCCAATCACCCTGGCTGCCTGAACAAAATCCCTTTCCTTCAGGGAAATGAAATCGGCGCGCACCAGTCTGGTTACGCCCATCCACCCGGTCAGTCCAATAATGATCATAATATTCCAGATTGACGGTTCTAGAAAAGCGATGACTGCCAGAATTAAAAAGAAGGTGGGAAAGCAGAGCATAATATCAACAAAACGCATAATCACTGCATCTATCCAGCCGCCGTAATAGCCCGCAACTGCACCCAACAGAGTACCGAGAATAATGGCGAGACCTGTGGCCACAAAACCGACTTTCAGGGAAATCCGCGCCCCCCAGATCATCCTGGACAGGACATCCCGACCGAGCTGATCCGTCCCCAATAAATGATTCAGCGAAGGCGCCATCAGTACATTCTCCAGATCAATATGTCCGGGATCATAAGGAGCAAACCATGGCGCAAAAAGTGAAACCAGAAACAGCAGCAATACAATTGCACAGCCGGTCAGCGCCAGTTTGTTTTTATAAAATGCTTCCCAAAAACCCATCTCGTCAACAACCTTAAGAAATTAGATCATCTTTAACAATTATATTTTTACAAGTTCAAGACGGCTTTGGGAAAAAGCTCCAGATGCGAGGCGCGCAAGGCCATGAGAAGTGAGGCGTATTTTTAGCATACGCCGCAACGACGAAGGCCGCTGCGCAACAAAACAGATGGACTTTTTAACAAGCCGTCAAGATATGCGGATACGAGGATCAGCTGCCGCATACGAAACATCGGCAATCAAATTACCAACCAGCGTCAAAATTGCACCGATAAGCAAAATGCCCATTACCGTCGGATAATCGCGGGCCATCACCGCCATATAAAAAAGCTGTCCCATGCCGGGAATGGCAAAGACCGTTTCAAAAATTACGCTGCCCCCGATCAGTCCGGGAATGGAAAGCCCTAAAATCGTTATGGCCGGCAACAGCGCATTGCGCAGTGCGTGTTTATAGATGACATCCCTTTCACTCAATCCCTTGGCCCGGGCAGTCATAATGTAATCCTGCCGGATAACTTCCAGCATATTAGCACGCATGTAGCGGGACAGGCCGGCCAGGCCGCCAAAAGCAGAGATAAAAACCGGCAGGACCAGATGTCTCACCAGATCAACAAATTGACCCCAGGTAGTCAAGTATTCATAGTTCAGCGAACGCAAGCCGGAAATTGGCAGCCAGCCCAGCTGAATTCCAAAGAATATCATCAAAAGCAAAGCCAGCCAGAATGTCGGGATGGCAAAGCCGATAAAAACAAAGACTCCGGTGATTTTGTCAAAAAGTGAATCCTGATGCACGGCGGATAAAACACCGATGGGGATGGCAATGGCAATGATAATCAGCAGGGACAGAAATTCCAGCAGGATGGTAATGGGGATACGTTCCATTATTTTTTCGGCTACGGGCCGGCGATCACTGGCAAATGAAATCCCTAAATCTCCGCGGCTGAGCTTTTTAAGCCACGACCAGTATTGCTGGTGAATCGGCTTATCCAGTTCATATAAAGCCTTCAGCCGTTCTTTCATTTCCACTGAAGATTTGGGATTCATCTGAGTTTCCAAATCAACAGGCGACCCGGGCGCCAGACGCATAACAAAAAAACAAATGACCGTAATCCCCAGCAGCAGAGGAATCATGAAGACTATTCTTTTGAGAATATATTGCAGCAATTTTCCTGTTTCCTGATGGAATAATTTTACCGGAATTTTTCCGGCATTTTTCAGCCTCTTGTGACCTTTAGACTATCAGCCCTTAGCCTAAATTATTCAAAATCCCCATCTTTTCAATATTTTCCAGCGACTGCCAAAGGTCCGCCTGGGTGTGAGCCTCCAATGTGATCAGCGGCCGGACCTTTATGTCCTTTAATGTTTGAAAAAATTCAGCAAAAGGAAAGGTGCCGGATCCTACCGGAAGATGTTCATCGAACCGGCCATGGTTATCGTGTAAATGCAGATGACCCAGATATTTTCCCATTTCGGCAAGCCAGGCGCGAAGCGGGACACGGCCAAATACGTTGAAATGCCCGGTATCAAAACAAAAACAGATATCATCCGAATTAATTAACTCGAAAAGACGGCGCAAAACTGACGGCTCTCTTTCATAAACATTTTCCAGCGCTATGATCGTTCCCGTTCCCCTGATCAGATTAATTAATTCCAGCCAGGTCGCTGCAGAATTTTCCAGCCATTCTTCATCACAGGACACATAGTAACGACTATCGTAGGAAGGGTGGCAGACAATCCGCAATGGATTAAAATAAGGAACAAGCTCAAATACTTGCTTTAATCTTTCGATGCTTACCCGGCGAATTTTGTCATCCAGGGCTCCGGGGCGCAAATCCATAAACGGGGCATGTAAGTTAACTTTGCAGGAGGCACTGTTCAGTAGTTCCGCTGTTTTCCGGCACTCAGCTTTATTTAATTGATTGAGTACATCAGAATTAAAATAAATTTCCACATTCATCTGTTTTTGGAGAACCAATCCCTGAAATTCCGGCAGGTAATGAAAAGGAATATGTACATGAACTTTTTTCAAAATATCTTGCATAAATAAAAACCTTTATTGTTCCAGAATAAGAGTTGTCGGGAGGAATGATTTATCATAGGCCTTTTTTTTTCACAACTCTCAAATCGTACCCTAATTGCCGCATTGTCAACTTCCATGATTTATGGCATAAGGAAAATAAGACTGAAGGTATTTAGGCCGAAGACTGAAGGCTAAAGACTATTTATACCTTCATTATTCGGCCTCCAGTCTAATCCCCTAAAGTGAGGTTATAATTGCCGGCAAAAAAAAAGGAGTCAACGGATCGTCTGCTATGGTGCATAAATGCCACACTACAGAAAAAAGCTAAAGACATCATAGTTCTAAATGTAAAAGAAATTTCTTCTTTTACCGATTACATGATCATTTGTTCAGGCACCACCGAACGTCAGACCCAAGCTGTTTGTGCAGCCATCCAACAATATTTAAAGAAAAAAGATATCCTGCCCCTGGGTATAGAGGGAGAAGCCAATGGACAGTGGATTCTTCTTGATTATGACGACGTGGTTATTTCTATTTTTCTGGAATCGTTGCGATCTTTTTATGATATCGAAAACCTTTGGGATGCGCCCCGCATGAATATTGACGAAAATGCTACGGAGATAAAACGGCTCAGCAAAGGGATGTAGTGAACGCTAAAGATATTTTAAATTACGTCGGCGACATTATTTTCCCTCGCCAATGTCCGGCCTGTGCAGAAATACTGGACCAGCCGGCAAGACAGTTTTTCTGTTCTTCCTGTTCCGGCAGAATTAATTTCATTACCGACAATTTTTGCCCGATCTGCGGGATCCCTTTTTTTAGCAGCCCCGCCGGCAGCCACATTTGCGGAGATTGCCTGGGAAACAGGCCCTATTTCGCCCAGGCCCGGGCTGTTGCCGGTTTCGAAACAGTTATTATGGAGGCGATCCATAAATTCAAATACAGCCGCAGCCTATCCGCAGGTAATGCCCTGGGTTGTTTGATGGCCGATTTTTCTTTTCCTGATTTTGTTTTTTCCGAATATTCACTGTTGATTCCCGTTCCTCTGCACATCAAGAGGCTCCGAGAGCGAGGATTTAACCAGTCTCTGCTTCTGGCCAGAGAAATCGGCAAAAAACATGAACTGCCTGTAAATTTTTCCTTGCTAAAAAGGATTAAATTTACTTTAACTCAGACTGGCCTGAATAAAATCGAAAGAGAAAAAAATATTAAAGGGGCTTTTGCCGTTAAGGACAGGAAAAAAGTCGCTGGCAGAAATATTATTCTGATCGATGATGTTTATACGACGGGCGCAACAATCAATGAATGCTCCAGAGTATTACTGAAAGCCGGAGCACAGAAAGTCGCTGTCTTGACATTGTCCCGTGTCACACAGTAAAAACTATAAATATATGGAGTTGCATGAATAAAATCCTGGATAGAAAAACACTCAAAGATCAACTCGATACGCTGCGCACGCAGGGTAAGAAAATAGCTTTTACTAACGGCTGCTTCGATATTTTGCACGTGGGCCACGTGCGCTACCTCCGAGAAGCAAGAAAGACCGCCGACGTTTTAGTCCTGGCGCTCAACAGCGACTTGTCGGTGCAGTCAATCAAAGGAGAAAAAAGGCCGCTGGTTGGCGAAGAAGAGCGGGCAGAAATTCTTGCTGCCCTGGAATTTGTTGATTTTGTTACTGTATTTCCGGAACTCACACCGCTGGAACTGATTAATTATCTAAAACCGGATATCCTCATTAAAGGTGGCGACTGGCCGGAAGACAAGGTCGTAGGCCGGAATGAAGTTAAAAAATGGGGCGGCCGCGTGATTCTGATTCCGGAGGTACAAGGAAAATCAACAACAAATGTTGTGGAAAAGATAAAAAGAGTCTATTGTTCCGATAAATAGGGTAAGCGCTGATTTATCCGACATTAAATATTTTCCTTTACAAAAAAAATTGCATTATGTATTAGAGGCCAAAATAACGCTGTCTACATAAGGGAGTGGTGCTTTTGGAAAAACAAATTACTTTAAAGCCAGAAAAACTGGACGTATTTCGAGCAATGCTCATTCAGAAGATAAATGAACTTCTCAATGAAGCGGGGAAAACAGTTTCGGAAATGACCAGCGGAAAAGAAAATTTCCCCGATCCCAACGACAGGGCGTCTCTCGAATCTGACCGTAACTTTGAATTGCGCATCCGTGACCGGGAACGCAAGCTCATCATAAAAATGCAGGAAGCAATTAAGAGAATTGATGACGGAGTTTACGGCATTTGTGAATCTTGCGGCGGACCGATTTCCGAAAAAAGATTGATGGCCAGACCGGTGACGACTGATTGCATCGATTGCAAAACAAAGCAGGAAAAAATGGAAAAACTAAAAGGTGAATAGATTTAATATAAATCTATGAATTAAAAAACGCTCCGGTTATGGGGCGTTTTTTGTTAAAGGGATAAATTAGACTGAAGGCTGAAGACTGATGGCTTTTAGGGAAAAACATGCGGGATCATACAAAACTTAAAGCATTTGAGATGGCTGACGAGTTAGCAGTACTAATCTACCAAGTAACTTCAGTGTTTCCCAAAGAAGAGTTGTACGGACTTACTTCTCAAATGAGGCGTTCAGCGGTTTCCGTCCCTTCCAATATTGTAGAGGGTTGTGCACGCGATAGCCAAGCAGATTACCTTCGATTTCTCATTATAGCCTTCGGATCGTTAAGGGAGCTGCATTATCAACTCGATTTGTCCAAGCGTTTAGGATTCTTAGGTGATCACAATCCACGTCCAGTTGAAACAAAAATTATAGAAACGGAGAAGATATTGAATGGCTTGATTCGGGCCTTGCGCAATGCTTGATATACTTAAGCCTTCAGCCTTCAGCCTTCAGTCTTCAACCTAAACTCCTATGTTTGTAAACATTGCCCTGAACATTCCCGCCGACAAGCTTTTCTCTTATGAAGTACCGCTGGAGTTGCAGGATCAGGTTGCGGTCGGCAAACGCGTCTTTGTATCTTTCGGCCGGCGAAAACGTACCGGATTTATCGTTGCCATAAATAACTCCTGCGGTCTGGAAAAAGTAAAATTTATCAGCGAGGTTCTGGATGAAGAACCGCTTTTCAGCGAAAAGGATCTTGCCTTTTATTCCTGGGTCGCCGATTATTTCATTTACCCGATGGGCAAGGCGCTGTGCGAGATTATCCCTGCCGGCGCTGAAAAGAAAGACTTTCTCTGGGTTACGCCCCGGCCTTCGATGAAGAATATTGCCCTTACTCCGGCACAAAATAACCTTTTGCATCTATTGCAGCAATATCCGCAGGGGATTGCAGCAAACACCCTTGCCCGGGTCAGCGGTTCGAAGAGCATTTCCGCAATGATTTGCATCCTGCAACTGGCCGGGCTTCTGCAAATAGAGGAAAAGCAAAAAAAGCAGCTCGCCCTGCGCCGGGAAATATTTGTGACACTCAGCAGCAGCCGAATTCTTCCAGTGAAACTGACAAGAAAACAAGAAGAGCTGATTGCCTTTATGCAGGAAAGAGGAGCAATGTCTCTCTCTGATTTAGTCAGCCAATCCGGCGCCTCCCGCGCTGTTATTAAAAGACTTCAAGATCAAGGGATCATCGATCTTTCCGCTGCCGAAAAAATTCGCACTCCTGTTCTGAAATCCTTCAATGGCGAAAGCGAAACAAAATTTACTTTAAATTCCCTGCAGCAAAAGGCGCTGGACGAAATTTCTGTTAATCTGGGAAAAAATATTTTCACCCCCATATTAATGCATGGCGTTACAGGAAGCGGAAAAACTGAAATTTATTTAAATGCCATTGCCCGGGTGCTGGAAAATGACGGCAGCGCCATTTATCTGGTACCGGAAATAGCCCTGACTCCACAGTTAATCTCGCGCATCCAATGGCGTTTTGACCAGGAGCAGATTGCCATAATGCATAGCGGCATTGCCGAAGCTATCCGCTATGACCAGTGGAGGCAAATCAAACGCGGTCAGATCAAATTGGTAATCGGCGCCCGGTCCGCCCTCTTTGCCCCGCTGCCAAATCTCCAGCTGATTATAGTTGATGAAGAACACGATGCTTCCTATAAGCAGGATGACCGGCTTTGCTATCATGGGCGCGATTTGGCGATTCTCAAAGCAAAACTTGATCAGGCTGTTGTGGTGTTGGGATCGGCGACACCGGGCATCCGTTCCTACTTCAATGCCCGAAACAAAAAATACCACTATCTGGAAATACCGCAGCGGGTGCAAAACAAGCCGCTGCCCGAAATTGAAATTGTTGATATGAAAGCTCAGTTGGAGGCTCAGGGCAAAGCTCCGATTCTTTCCGCTCACTTAATTGCCGCCATCGAGATGACACTGCTGAAAAAAGAACAGGTCTTGCTTTTTCTCAACAAGCGCGGCTTTGACACATTTCTGATCTGCGCGGATTGCGGCTATAATTTCCGCTGCCCCAATTGTGCCGTATCTCTGAAGAACCATGCCGCCGAAGGGGTTGTCAAATGCCATTATTGCAATTACGCACAAAAAGCTCTGCCTGTTTGCCCCTCTTGCCGCGGCAGCCGCATCTTGAGCTACGGCGCCGGCACCCAAAAACTGGAGGCGGAAATAAAAAAGCTTTTCCCGGAAACACATGTTGCGAGAATGGATTCTGATACCATGAAGACCAGGGGAGCACAGGAAAAAATATTGCAGAAACTCTGGCAAAGAGACATTGATATTCTGGTGGGTACGCAGATGATTACCAAAGGACATGATTTCCCTTTTATAACCCTGGTGGGCGTGATCTCGGCGGACACATCACTGAATATGCCCGATTTCTGCGCCGGCGAAAGAACTTTTCAGCAGCTCACGCAGGTTGCCGGACGCGGCGGACGAGGAAGCACGCCGGGCAGAGTTATTATTCAGACTTTTAATCCGCAGCATTACGCTTTAAAGCATGTCCAAAACCACGATTATAAATCTTTTTATGCCGAGGAGATCCAATTCCGGAAAGAATTTAAATATCCCCCTTTTGGCCGGCTGATCAACCTGCGCTTATCGGCGGCGAACAAGGACACTCTTTGCGATCAGGCACAGCAAATAGGAAAGATGGCAAAAAGACTCAGTGCGCGATCAGGAAATGAAGTAGAAATAATCGGCCCTGCGGAATCGCCGGTGGCAAAAATCAAAGGACGCTATCGCTGGCAAATGTTACTCAAAAGCGAGAACGCCAAAGCACTGCATCAAACGGCCCGGGAACTTTTACACGCTGCGGGGAAAACCGCGGTGAAGATTACAATTGATGTTGATCCGGAAAATTTCATGTGATTGGGGCTGTTGAAAAACGCGTATCTAAGGTATAATTAATCCATGGATAAATCGAAAGAAGCTTTAATAGAGATTGTAGCGGCAATACCTTTTTTTGATTCTTTTGAAAAAATGGAAATCAGTTTGCTTTTGGATACGGGAACCTGGATCAAGGTCACTCCCGGAAAGCCGATCATTACCAAAGGAGAAATTGATCTGCGGATGTTTGTACTGGTGCAGGGACATGCCGAGGTTATTCTCCAGGAAAAGATTTTGGCAGCGCTCGGTGTGGGGGACATATTTGGTGAAGTCGGCCTGATGGGCGCTCCCCGCATGGCTAACGTAGAGGCACAAACAGATTGCCTGCTTTTATCCTTCGACGCCGAACAGCTGAACAGCCTTCCTTTAGAACTCCAGGTGAAATTTCTGAGGCGCATTCTGCTGGCCACCTTCGCCCGTCTTCAAAAAATCAACCAGTGGGATTGGCTGCGCCGCCATCCCAGAAAAAATTCGTAAAGACCGATAGCTGTCTTGACAAGAGACGGTTATTGTGTGGTATTAAAACGGAAAAGGCAAAAAAATGGCACAGAACGCACAGGTTTCCCGATACGAAGTCAACAGAAGCGTGAGGATGGTATTCGCACGCCACGATGCGGACCTGAGCAGGATAGACTACTCCTTCACCGGTAATACGGTCTACCTCTCCGGAGATCTTGTCAAACCGGGCGGTGATTTTTCCGCCCAGGATGTCGATACCCTCGCCAGAGAAATTTCGGCCCTGCCTCATGTGCGTGATATTCAATTTAACCTTAACAACTTAAAAGTGGTCTCTACCGGCGATTCCTGGCAAGTCACCAGGACGAAGAAATCCATCGCGGCTGCAGGTGCGGTTCAACAGGCTGGTTCTCTGGGCGACTCCACCGTAGTCATCACCAAGGCGGAGGATTTAAAGACTGTGCTCGACGATCTTAAGGCTGACTCAGCAAAAGCCGGTAAACCAAAATCAGGCTGATGGCAGTTTCGCCGGGAATTCCATTTTTGACTTTGTTTTAATCCGCAAAGCCGAAAAAGTATTAATGACGGCAATAATAACTCCCAGCAGAAACACATACTGATAGCCCCAGGAAATCCAGATAAGGCCGCCCAGGAGAGCAACTGCAATCGAGAAGGCATGATCAATGGTAACACCCATTGTCAGCGTCTGGTTGACGTCTTCCGGGGTTACAGCTATTTTCTGCAGATATGTCGCCCGCGCCATGCTTACAGACATGAGGAGCTGATCAACAACATAACAGAAAAAAGCAATATACATGGCGGTTGTCTCCGGGAATACGTTGCTGGAGAAACCATAACCGAGGCAGACAAAAACCAGAATAACCGCCTCGGCTGTAAGAATAAATCTTTCCCCGAAGCGGTCAATTGCTTTGCCCAGAAGGGGTTTGAAGAATATTCCTATTATCCCGCCTGCCATGAGCAAAGTTGCCACGACATAAGTTTGCTGTTTAAAGACAGTCACCAGAACCCACGGCGCGAAAGTGAGAAAAATTTGTTTGCGTGTCCCATAGAGGATATTCAACCAGTAAAAAAGACTGTACTCTTTTTTCAGTTTAAACTTTGTCCTGGCGGGTAAAGGTTTGTTTTTCTGCATCAGAAAGATCAGCAGAGCAACCGTCAGAAAACCCAGAAAAGCGACGATGTACGAGATTTTGAAATTCAGGTTGAAAAATTTAAAACCTATCAGGATGGCAAAACTGCCGATAATGGAAGAGAGATTGGCAATCCCGCTGAGCTGTCCCAGTCTCCGGCCCGTTCTTCCATCCCTGGCCAGTTCCATCCCGATACTCTGGTTCAAGGGAATGAACAAATGCTGACCAATACTGAAAATAAAAAGCCAGATCAGCATGACGGAAAAAGTGGGCGAATAAATGCCGATCAGCAATATCCCCAGGGCGCATAAAAGATTGGCCAGAGCTGCCAGCCGCCGGGTACAGAGAAAAAAGAGCAGCGCCGCGACAAAGACAACCAAAAAACCGGGCAGTTCCCGGGGCAATTCCAGAAACCCGCGCTGGAAGTCACTGATGGAGAACGTTTCGTTTAAATAATTATTGAATGTTGCCTCAACAATACTTTGGGAAAATCCAAAGACAAAAATCGCGGCTAAAAAAAGTTGCAAATCACGCTGTAAGCCGCCAAATTTATTTATAATTCGCCGTATAATAATATTACTCGCCGTTCACTATGTATTATAGCCTGATCCGACATCCGCCAAATCAACCAAGAATCAAAACGGCGGCCGAGAACCCGCTGCCGTTATCCTTTTCGAAACCATCAATCTGCTTTTCTAGCATTGCTTCATTGTTTCCAGCCGGATGCGGTCCTGGTAGTATTGGGTTATTTCATGCACAGCATAATCAATCATGAGCATAATGCGCATAACAGAGTCAATAGCCTGATTGTGTTCGATAGCATTAATAAAAATAGCCTGAAATTCGGCATACAGCCACATGCGGCGCCGCATCATGTTTAAGGCGTATATAGATTCATGCAGCGGAATGCCTTTTTCGAAACATGTCCTGGCATAATGCATAAAGAACTCCTGTATCTTTTCCAGGTGGTTCGGAGCAAACAGTAAATTTCTCAACTGACTATAAAATTTGATGGCCTGCAGCACTAACGTATCATCAGGTATCTGTGCATAATGAACTGTTCTTTTATTTTTCTTTACATCGGCTGCCCACTGCGCCGCTATTTCATCAATGTTTGCCTCCACTACATCCAGCAGTTTCATCGATCCCAACATATCAGTCTCCTCCCTTCAATGTTTAAACAAATATGCAAAAGGGTTTATTTATTTTTTACCTTTGCCGTTTTTCATTAACGCCTGGTACTCCTTGGTCACCTCGTACATCGCGTAATCAAAGAGCAGAATCGTCCGGCTCAAGGTGTCCAGGGCCTGCCTCTGATCGATACCCGCGCTGAAGATCGTCTGGAATTCTGCATATAGCCAGATATGCCTTCTTAAGAGAGACAGGGCATAAACAGCCTCATCCATGGGGATGCCCATGGCGAAAGCTTCCTGAGCATAAGTGCGAAAATATTTCAGGGCGTCAGCGCTGATTTTTTCATCAACGAACATTTTACTGAAATTACGATAAAATTTTGCGCCCTGAAAGATAATTTTCTCTTCACCCAATTCCTTGTAATTCTTTGTTTTGACATTGTTCTGCACATCCAACGCCCATCGTCTGGCCATCTTCTCTGCATGCTTTTCGGCTAATTCCACATACTTAATGGCGTACGTCTTCATTACTTAATCCCCTTTCCGTTTGATAAGACCCAATGTTTTCACAGCATAAAGCATGAGCCCTAAATTGACAATAGGAAATAATCTGAACACGGGTATTTCTTGACACCTGCTTTGTAATTCCATATAGGGTACGAAAACTGCCAAGGAAATAAAACTATGACCAAACCAAGCATTCTCTTCATGGGAACGCCGGCTTTCGCCCTGCCTGCCCTGGAAATGCTGCATAAAAATGCTTACCCGATTATTGCTGTTGTCACCCAACCGGATCGTCCCGCGGGAAGGGGACAAAAAGAAATCTCCCCGCCGGTGAAACTGCTCGCCCAAAAATTGAGCCTGCCGGTCCTGCAGCCGGAAAAAATTAAAGATCCTTCATTTCTGGAAATCTTTCATCAGCTCCAACCGGAAATGGTTGTTGTCGCCGCCTATGGTCAGATTTTACCAAAGGGCATCGTTGATTTCCCGCCTCTGGGATGCCTGAATATTCACCCATCCCTCTTGCCGGCATACCGCGGCGCGGCCCCGATTAACTGGGCGATTATTCGCGGAGAAAAAAAAACAGGCATCACCATCATGCTGATGGATGAAGGGATGGATTCGGGCGATATCCTTTTACAGCAGGAAACGTTAATTGATGCCGCAGAAAGCTATGGCCAGTTGCATGGCCGTCTGGCAATTCAGGGAGCAGCTTTGCTGATTGCAGCTATCGACCAGGTTTCCGCCGGCAGGGGCTTGCGTAAACCGCAGGACCCCTCCGCAGTGATCTTCGCACCCCGTTTAAAGAAAGAAACCGGCCGGATTTGCTGGGCCTCCGCTTCCCATGAAATTGTTAATCTTATTCGCGGACTTTGCCCCGAACCTGCCGCCTTCACTTCACTTGCCGGCCAGACATTGAAAATTTTTGCCGCTGTTGCTGAAAAGGGCACGGTAAAAGATCCGCCGGGCACAATCGGGGCAAAAACAGATCGCGGACTGGCAGTTGCCGCTGCTGATGGACATGTCCTGTTACAGGAAATCCAAATAGCCGGCAAAAAAAGAATGCCCGTTGATGATTTTCTGCGCGGCCATCGTTTTAATCCCAGGACTATTTTAATCTGAAGGGGAGCAGACATGAAAATTATTCCCCGGCCTGTTACTTTCCGATAAAAATAAAATGTTGCCCGCAGGCCGGATAAGTTTTGCGGACATTGTGGAGACATGAAAAAAACGATTCGCCATCTGGCGGTAGATATCCTGGATCAGGTTCATAAAGTCAAAGCCTTCGCCGCCCCCCTGCTTGATGAATGTCTGGATACCCATGAACTGTCAGCCTCAGCTGACGGGCGTTTGCTGACCCATTTGGTCTATGGTGTACTGCGTCAGCGGGGCCATTTGGACTGGATATTGGCGAGTCTGTGTCGCGGCAATTGGGATAAAACAGATGAAAGCATCAAGAATACTTTACGCGTCGGCCTGTTTCAGCTTAAATTCAACGACCGTTTGCCGGTCTTTGCCGTCGTCGATGAAGCGGTTAAAGTTGCCAAGAAGATTGATCCCGCCAAAAGCGGCCTGGTCAATGCTGTTTTAAGAAATTATCTGCGCCAAGGCAGCAATGTTGAATTCCCGTCAATAGAAAAGCAGCCGGCTGAATTTCTGGCCGCGTTTCATTCTCATCCGCTGTGGCTGATCAACAGCTGGATTAAAATGCTGGGGATTGCAGAGACTTCGTCTCTATGCGCCGCGAATAATGAAGTGCCGCCTTTGACTTTAAGAGTCAATACCCGGAAGACTTCCCGGGATAAACTTCAGGAAAAGCTTGCATCGGCCGGGTTTAATTCAAGCGAAACACCTTTTTCTCCCGATGGTTTAATCTTAAACAGCCAGGCCTCTCCCATTCAGAAAACCGGATTTTTTCAGGACGGGTATCTGCGCCTGCAGGATGAAGCTTCGCAACTTATTTCTTATCTGGTAAACCCGCAGAGCTCGGAATCAGTTCTGGACATTTGTGCCGGCACCGGCGGTAAAACAACACATCTTGCGGCCATTATGAAAAACAGGGGCAGCATTCTGGCCGCCGATTACGACGGAAAAAAAATTGCCGAGTTAAAAAAAGACACCGCCAGGATGGGTATAACCATTATTGATACGCATGTGGCCGACCTCACGGAGAGGATGCCGGCGCAATTAACAGAAAAATTCGACTGTGTTCTTGTGGACGCCCCCTGTTCCGGTCTGGGAACATTGCGCCGCAATCCGGAAATTAAATGGCACACAACTGCCGCTGATCTACCCGGCTTTACAAAAATCCAGGATGCGGTGCTCCAAAATGCTTCCGCGGCCGTAAAAAAGGGCGGCCGTTTGATTTATTGCACCTGCTCGCCCCTGCCCCAGGAAAATGAAAATGTTATTCATAATTTCCTCAAACTCAATTCTCGTTTTTCCGTGGCTCCGCCAGCCCGCTCCATCCCTTCCCAACTTATCGATACCAATGGTTATTTCCGGACTTTCCCCCATTTGCATAATATGGACGGTTTCTTCGCCGTCAGTCTTACCCGCCGATAATTAAAATGCATTAATTTTTTCAATCACTGCATTTTATTCATAAATAATCTCATCTTCTGCTGCCGATTCCAGGGCGTCCGCAGTAAAATTGCGTGCGCCGAGTTCCCGTCTTTGCTGATATTCGCGATACCACTCATGGGCAATAATCATCGACATGACCTCGCTTGTTCCCGTCCAGATGGAGGCAAGCCGGACATCGCGATATATCCTCTCCAGCGGCAGAACATTGGTATAGCCGATGCCGCCGACAACCTGCATCGAATTGTGGACTATCTTCTGGCAGGATTCCGTGATGAATTTTTTGCTCTCCGAAATCATCCGACGGACTCGCTCCATGCCGATGCCCGCATCGACGGCGCGGGCAGTGGCATATGCCATTGCCCGGGAAGCATCGAGCAGTGTCGCAGCTTCGGCAATCTGGAAGCTCACTCCCTGGAAGGAACTGATCTTCTGTCCAAACGCCCTGCGTCGTGTCGTATAATGCGTTGCCACGTCCAGCGCCACCCGCGCCGTTCCAATGGTCATGGCTGCCGTTCCCAGCCTCTCAGGGATCATCATGGTTTCAAAAACGGCATGGGCGCCGTTAACCTGGCCGAGAACATTTTCCTTGGGAATAACGGCATCCTTAAACACGAGCCGGGCCGTACCGCCGCCCCGGCATCCCATAAGCCCATACAGGTACTTGGTTTCCACCCCCGGCCCCCTGTCCACAATGAAACAGGTTATGGCCTTCTGCGGCTTCGCTTCCGGGCGTGTGTCCGTGCGCGCATAGACAAGGAAATAATCGGCCCCTTCGCCGCCGACGATGAAACGTTTCTGCCCGTTTAAAAGAAAGTGGTCCCCCCGATCAACGGCGGTTGTCGTCGCGCCAAAGAAGTCCGAACCGCCTCTCGGTTCCGTCAAACATTCCGCGGCAAAGATATCGCCCCGAAGAAGAGGCCTTACATACTTCTCCTTCTGCTCGGTGGTGCCATGCAGAATAATCGCATCACAGACAAGATCGGCGCCGACACCGAACACGCAGGCAATTTCGTATCCCAGGGTTCCGATCTCCTCGACAGCCATGCAGTTTGCCACCCAATCCATGCCTCTGCCACCCCACTCCCGGGGATGCCGGCATCCGAGAAGATTGCGGCGCGCCGCTTCTTTGAGAAGTTCCTTTGGAAACTTGATAATATCGGCATCCATATCCAGAATCGTCTGCCGGGGAACCCACCCAACGAAATCCTTTATTTCTTCTTTTAATGCCAGCTGCTCTGCCGAGAGCAAATAATCAAATGACATGATCGTTTCTCCTCTATTGGATTTATTTTTATTGAATTATATCTGTAGTGGCCGCCAGAAAAAAGTATTGAGACTGCAATGTGTGCCGCTGTCTTTTATGCTGCTTCTCCACAGCACCTGCACGCGATATTTGAAGCATAACAGTAGTTTAAAATATTTCATTTAGTTTTTCAAGGTAATTAGGAGATGTGCGCCCTTCAGCCTCCTTCCTTCCCTGCCGGATTTAAATTGACGAAAGAAACTAAATAATGCTAAGCAGAAAAATTAATATAAGGGGAAATTTACCATGTTTATTAAACAAATGCAGGTAGGCCAGATGGCCGTTTTTGCTTATTTGATCGGAGATACCGTAACCGGTGATGCTTTGGTTATTGATCCTGCCGACAATGTCAGCCAAATTATCAATGAGGCCAAAAACCATAAACTCAGCATCAACTCCATTGTCAACACCCATGGACATGTTGACCATATTGGCGGCAATGCCGAGATGAAAAAACTCACCGGTGCGAAAATTGTCGTTCATGAAGAAGATGCTGTGATGCTGACATCCACTCCGCCGATGATGCTGAAAATGTTTGGCGCCAAACAATCTCCCCCCCCGGACCGTTTGGTTAAAGACAGTGAAATAATCGAAGTAGGCAATCTGTCCCTTAAAGTCATTCATACGCCAGGACATTCCCCGGGCGGAATAAGTCTTTATACACCGGGGTTTGTCTTTACCGGTGATACGCTCTTTGTTGAGGCTGTCGGCAGAACTGATTTGCCGGGCGGATCCTGGCAGATAATGTACAGTTCCATTCAGCAAAAGCTGTTCATTCTCCCGGACGATACCAAAGTAATGCCGGGACATAATTACGGCAGGACCCCGACTTCAACAATCGGCCATGAAAAAAAGTACAATCCATCAATCAGATGACAGGAGAGAACGAATTATGGAAAAAGGTCTACAAAAAACTGACTTTGCTAAATTAAACTTTATCAGCCGCGGCAAGGTTCGCGATATTTACTCTGTCGGAAATTATTTATTAATTATCGCGACCGACCGCATCTCGGCATTCGATGTCATCATGCCCAACCCGATCCCCGGCAAGGGGATAATTTTAAACCGGATGTCTTCTTTCTGGTTTTCCAAAATGACAGACATCGTCAACAATCACCTGATCTCAATTAATCCGGCAGATTTTCCTGATGAGTGCGCACCTTACCGCGAAAGTCTGGAGGGCCGGAGCATGCTGGTAAAAAAAGCCAACCCGCTGCCCGTAGAATGTATTGTGCGGGGCTATTTAAGCGGTTCCGGATGGAAAGACTATCAAAAAAACAAAACGATCTCCGGTATTAAGCTGCCTGAGGGGCTGCGGGAATCCTCGAAGCTCCCCGAGCCTATTTTTACACCCACCACCAAAGCACCGGAAGGAGAGCATGATACCGCCATAACAAAAAGAGAAATGGAGGATATCATCGGGAAAGAACTCACCAATAATATTATTAAAATCAGCTTGGCCGTTTATGAACGGGCGGCAAAAATGGCACAAAATGCCGGCATCATCATTGCTGACACCAAAATGGAATTCGGCCTGCTGGGCGAGGAATTAATACTGATTGACGAGCTGCTGACACCGGATTCATCGCGCTTCTGGCCCAGTGCCGGCTACGAAGAAGGCCGCCCGCAAAAAAGTTATGATAAACAATTTCTCAGAGATTATTTACTTTCCATTAAATGGAATCAAAAACCGCCGGCACCGGAACTGCCGCCGGATATTATCGAAAATACCAAGAACAAATACGCTGAAGCCTTAAAACTTTTGGTGGAATAAGCCGGAGACCCAGAAAATAAATTGATTGCTCGACGGGCAAACCGGCGAGCTTCTACAGGGAGGCAAGATTGATTATGCGAAAGTTACCTGATTACCGGCAAAAACAAAAGATTTTATATAGCGATCATCATGATCCGGAAACATTTAAGGATTACGGGGACCTTTTTTTTGCCGAAGGCAATTTCTCCGACGCTCTTGATTTCTATGCAAAAGCAAATTTCCCCGAAGGGTTGCAAAAAATAAAGAATACCGCCGTCGAAAAAGGAGATGTAATGCTTTTTGGGCTGGCCGCCAAAGCCCTCAATATGGAATTGAAAACCGCCGACTGGGAAAATATCGGACGAATCGCTATGGATTTAAAGAAATATATCTTTGCCCGGCATGCTCTGGAAAAAGCAAATAATGCAGAAATGCTCAGTTCTCTGGCGAAAAAAATGGAAGCGGAGGAACACGAGAAAATCTCATGACAAAGAAGGATTACTATGAAATTCTGGGCGTAGATCGAACAGCCTCAGATGAAGAATTAAAAAAGAATTACCGTAAAATAGCCATGCAATGTCATCCGGACAGAAATCCAGGGGATAAAAAAGCGGAGGAGCGCTTCAAAGAAGCAGCAGAAGCTTACGAAGTGCTTAGTGACAGGCAAAAGAGAGAAATATATAATCAGTACGGCCATGAAGGTTTAAGCAGCACCGGCTTCCAGGGATTCAGCGGGTTTGATGATGTTTTTTCCCATTTCAGCGGTATTTTCGAAGAAGCATTCGGGTTTGGCAATACTCGCGGCAGATCTCGTTCCCGGGCCCGGGCCGGCGCTGATTTACGCTATGATCTGAAGATTTCATTTCATGATGCTGCTTTTGGCCTGACGACGACGATTGATCTGGAAAAACTCGCCACCTGCCGTGATTGTGACGGGACAGGCGCAGCTCCGGGCACAAAACCGGAAACATGCCGCACCTGCCAGGGCCGTGGTCAGGTGCTGCAGTCCAGCGGATTATTCACGATCAGCTCTACCTGCCCCCATTGCGGTGGTCACGGCAGGATGATTTCCAAACCATGCAAGAACTGCCGCGGTCAGGGAAAAGAAAGAATAAAGAAGAATGTTCAATTGAAAATCCCGGCGGGTGTAGATACAGGCTCACGCCTGCGGCTGCGCGGCGAAGGTGAAGCCGGTGAACAAGGCGGTCCTGACGGCGATCTGTATGTATTTTTAAGCGTTGAAGAACATGATTTTTTTGTCCGCTCTGACGATGACATCCATTGCCGCATCCCCATTTCTTTTACTCAGGCGGCATTGGGGACAGTTATAGAAGTTCCCACACTGCAAGAAAAAGAAAAAATTAAAATTCCCAAAGGCACGCAAAACGGCAATACTTTGCGGTTGAAGGGCAAAGGCATACCTCACCTTCGCGGCTATGGCCGCGGTGATCAGATCATTGAAATATTCGTGCAAACGCCTGTAAACCTCAATCGGAAACAGGAAGACCTGTTAAGGGAATTCGAAAAGATCAGTTCGCATGCCTGAGGTTTAATTATCTTTTTAGACAATTGGTGTTGCAATAACAGCGAACTTATGATTAAAATTTATCACCGAATAAAACTGGAGGAAGAAACATGAAAAGAAATAATACGCTGATAGTTACATTGCTGCTCGCCGCTTTTCTTTTTTCCGGTTGTACCGCGCTTGTTATCGGCGGAGCAGCAGTTGGCGCCAGCACGGGAACATTCTTTTATGTCAACGGTGAATTAAAGACGGACTATTATTCATCTTTCGACAAAGTCTGGAATGCCTGCGAAAAGACTGTAGCCGATATGCGCGGCATTCAAGTTGTTCCCGCTAAAGAAATCGCCCAGGGGAAAATTACAACGCTCATCAATGATGAAAAAGTGCAATTCGATGTGTCATATAAATCTAAAAATTTAACTATGGTTGCCATTCGTGTGGGGCTTATCGGCAATAAATTGTCCTCTCAGCTACTGCACGATAAAATTGCCGAACACCTGGCCAAAAATTAATGTTCGTTAAAAACAGGACCTGGGCCGGGTAATTATTCCATTAACAAATCAATGATGATACCGCGGCGGCTAGAATGAATAAAAAAGTTATCTTAGGTATCATCATCAGTGCGGTTTTGGTCTATTTGTCGGTAAGAGGAATCAATTTCCCGGATATTGTCCGGGACTTCAAAAAAATCCAGTTAAGCTATGTTGTACTTTTCATAATTGTTGCGATTTTCATGCAATGGCTGCGTTCCTACCGCTGGGGCGTCATTTTGCAGCCGCTGGAAAAAATCGATCAGCTTTCGCTTTTTTCCGTCAGCTCTGTAGGATTTTTAGCCATAGCCGCCATCCCTGCCCGTATTGGAGAACTGGCCAGGCCATATCTTATTGCCAAGAAAAGCACGATCAAGATGTCTTCGGCGCTGGGAACGATATTAGTGGAAAGAGTATTGGACAGCTTTTCCGTTTTGACCATTGCCGTTATCGTCCTGCTCCTCACTGACCTGCCTTCCTGGATGATTAAATCAAGTGTACTCCTCTTCCTGATGACGCTGGCTTTGTTTTGCTGCATTGTCGGTCTGATCTGGCGCCGAGAAAAAGCCTTAGAGATTCTCAATCGAGTTTTGGCCAAGTTGCCGGGGAAATTTGCCAATAAAATTGACGAAATAATCCATCGCTTTATTGACGGCTTTCAAATTATTGTCAATATCAAGCTTCTGATTTATCTGTTTTTTCTTTCTGCTTTAGTCTGGCTTTTAGATGTTTTAGCAATTTACATTTTATTGAAGGCATTTGGTTTTACATTACCGGTAATGGCCTCCTTTGTGGTCATGATAATTCTTATTGTCGGCATTGCCGTTCCCACAGCGCCTGGCTTTATCGGCAGTTGGCATTTCAGCTGTATTTTAGCCCTGGGACTATTCGGCGTGGCTAAACCTGAAGCATTTTCCTTTGCCGTTGTTTATCACTTTTTATCCATGGTTATAGTGGCTGTGTTGGGGGTCATTTTTCTGCCCTTCAATAAATTTTCCATATCCGACATGAAAAAACAGATGGGAAATGATCAGGGTATTAGACCGCAAGCGGAAGGCTGAAAGCAACGCTGTGCATAAACCATCTTATTTGCACCTTCAGTCGCTTCGGCCTTCAGTCTAATTCTTTCGTTGCTACTTTCAGGCTCTTGAGCTTTTTATGCAGATTACTGCGCTCCAAGCCAATCGCCTCGGCTGTTTTTGAAATATTCCCCTCATTTTCTTCCAGTTTTTTTATAATAAATTGTCTTTCAAAATCCATCCTGGCATCCCGCAATGAATCGGCAGACTGAGCAGGTGCAGGCTGAACTGCGGCTGTTTCGCTGCTGTCAGCCCTGGCATTAAGAGTCGGGATGTCAGTCGCCGTTATTTCGTTGCCCGGAGTTAGAATGATCAACCTTTCCACAATGTTCTTCAGCTCACGGACATTACCGGGCCAGTCATGCTGCATAAGCAAATCAATTGCATTGTCAGTCAGAACCTTTTTGGGCTGACCCTCCTTGAGGGCGAAATCGAGCAGGAATCTTTCCGCTAAAGGCCTGATATCTTCTTTTCTTTCACGCAAGGTTGGTACCTGCAGGGGAATGACGTGCAACCGGTAATAAAGATCCTGCCGGAAGCGTCCCGCCTCCATTTCTTTTTCCAAATCCTTATTGGTAGCAGCCAAAACCCGGACATCCATATCAATTAATTTGTTGCCGCCCACCCGTTCAAATTTCTTTTCCTGAAGAATGCGGAGAATTTTGGCCTGAGCCTTCAGGCTCATATCGGCCACTTCATCAAGAAAAATCGTCCCTTCATGTGCCAGATCGAATTTGCCGCGCTTTTTTTCTGTTGCTCCGGTAAACGCACCCTTCTCATGGCCGAACAATTCACTTTCAATAAGCTCTTCCGGTATCGCAGCACAGTTTACTTCGACGATGGGCTTATGCGACCTGTGACTCAGATGATGAATAGATCGCGCCACCAGCTCCTTGCCGGTACCATTCTCTCCCATGATTAAAATCCAGGCATTGGTCGGCGCAACAATACTGATAATTTCCTTGAGCTCGTTTATTATCTGACTACTGCCGGTCAACTCGTATTGATGAGAGACTTTCTGTTTCAATAATACGTTTTCTTCTTCCAGACGGATGACATTGAGCGCATTATTGACCAGGATAATTACCTTATCGAGAGACAGCGGCTTTTCAATAAAATCAAAAGCTCCGAGTTTGGTGGCTTTCACGGCAGTTTCAATAGTGCCGTGGCCGGACATCATGATCACCAGAATATTGGGATGCGCCGCTTTGATGGCCTTCAGAGTTTCCAGACCATCTATTCCGGGAAGCCAGATATCGAGCAGCACCAGCTGAGGCAATTCGATGTCCACGCTTTTTAATGCCTCTTCGCCGGAGCCTGCAACCAGTACCTGATAGCCTTCATCTTTCAAAATAGCGCTCAAAGACTGGCAAATACTGATTTCATCATCAACCACAAGAATTGTTTCATTCATAATTGCTGTTTCACTTCACCTCTAATACTATATTTTTTACATTAAACTTCCGCCACAGGCAACTGAAAAGATATAATCGTTCCCGTAGGTGTATTGTCGGAAATCTGCACCTGCCCGCGATGATCGGAAATAATGGAGCTGACAATCGCCAATCCCAGGCCTGTCCCGGATTTCTTTGTGGAAAAATAAGGCTCAAATACTTTTCTTTTATAACTCGCCGGCACTCCCGCCCCGTCATCGGCAACCGCCACCACAACTTTCCGGTATTGTTCGTCGTAACTCACCGTTATGGCAATTCTGCCTTCTTTTTTATTGATGGCGGCAACGGCATTATCCAGCAGATTAATCATCACCCGGTTAATCTGTTCGGCGTCCAGATTGAATTTCGGCAAATTTTCGGCCGGTTTATAATCAAAGATAATGTCTTTATGAGCATCCTGAAAAAGAACAACTGAGTCGGCCACGACAGCATTGAGATCGTTGAGCGTCGGAGTCGTCACCGGCATCCTCGCATAACGTGAAAATTCATTGACCAGATTTTTCAGCACTTCCACCTGATCAATAATAGTCTTTGTGCACTCCTTGAAAACGGAACCGTCTTCTCCCAATTTATCACCGTATTTCCGCTGCAACCTCTGCGCGGAGAGCTGAACGGGGGTGAGCGGATTCTTAATTTCATGGGCCATACGACGCGCAACTTCACGCCAGGCAGCTGCTCGTTCGGCCTTTTGCAGTTGGGTCAAATCTTCGAACACAACAACAATACCAGAATCGTTACCTTCATCGTCCAGAATTGTTGTTATCGTCAGGAGAATAGTAAGGGCCTTATCTTTAAACATAATCTCAATTTGCTTTTCCAGAGTGCTGACATTGTCTTCTTTAATTTCCTGTAAAAATTCGTCCACCAGGGAAAGGTGTTCCGGCATCAGCAACTGACGGTAATTCTTCAGGAGAACTTTATCTGTTTCAATATCAAACATTTTTTCTGCAGCCCGGTTGACGGTAGTGATCACGCCGCTGCTGTCGGCCGAAATAATTCCTGCCGAAACGTTGCGCAAAACGGTTTCCATATATTTACGCCGCTGTTCCAGGCTCACATTCGCCTGTTCCAGCCCGTCTTTACTTTTCTTTAAATCCCTGGTCATGGAATTGAAGGATTTAACAAGAACGCCAATTTCATCATCCGCTTCAATATCGATGTGGATGTCCAGATCCCCCTGTGTAATTTTATCAGTCGCGGCGGCCAGATCCTGAATCGGCACCGTGATCCCTTTTGCCAGGGATAGACCAAACCATGTCGCCAGAAAAATGATCAGCAGCGTCACAATGGACAAAGTAACAATATAATTGAATTTGATGGGATTTTTCATCAGTTTGATTTGTCCATATTGTTCCGATGCTTCACCGATAATTTTCAGTTTGTCCACAAATCCTTTAGGAATATTATAGCTGATGGAAACACGGCCGATGACCTCCGTTGGAACAGCATAAGAAAAAACCGGTACAACGCCGACAACGGCGTCACCAGTGCCGGTTGGTTGAATAGTCGATACTTCCTTACCTAAATAAATGTCCTCCAGCATTTTAGGACTCAAAGCTACCGGCTGCAGATCAGGATGTTTGGCATCCTTAAAGACAAGGTTATCTTTTTGAAAATCAAAGTATGTTTCCACCATTCCCACTTGATAATTTTTTTGGCGCTGGTTGATCAAGTTCCTCAGGTATTCCACTCTTTCCCGTTCATAAAGACGATTTTTCGTAATATCGTTGCTGATCTGACGGGCATTGAACTTGGCGTGTTCCGCCGTTTGCTGATAATATACCTGGGCAACTTCCAACGACCTGCTCAAGGCGTCGCCGATCTTGATGTTGAACCAGAATTCTATACTGTACGTAAGAAAATTAATGGCAAAGATGAAAAGCAGTATTGTCGGCACAAGAGATAAACTGACAAAAGCGGCGACGAGCTTTGTTCTTAATTTAGAGCCGATAATGCCGCGGCGATGCTCATAAAACAATTTAACTACATTACGGACAATCAGGAAGAGCAAAAGGATGATCAAGATAGCGTTAATGCTGGTCAGGCTGTATACAAGAATATTGGTCGAAACAGGCAAATTATCTTTGTGGGAATATTGACTGGCAATTAAAGTAAAAGCGATGACGATGATACCCACAACGACTATAAGAATCCGTTCACGGCGCCTTTTTCTTAATTCCTTATCATCTATATAAACAGTCTTTTGTTTTTTTTCCATTACAGCATCATAATTTTAATAGGAAAATTTTTGTTTATACCAGGCAGTTTCAAAATCCCAGAAAGAAACAAATATAAATATGTACTCCATGTGCAAAGGCAATCGCACTTTGTCTATCTTTACTTTCATCCGCAGATAGTAATTGTTTCCTTTAATCAGTTTCTGCAGGGGCACAACGATAATGCCGCTTAAATCAGCCATTGCCTTCTGTGCACTTTCGAAATCAGGAAATATTACCGGGGTTTCGCTGCCATCGGTTATAATGCTGAATGTTTTTTTTATGTTGTCATATTTAATAGTGCGCTTAATTTCATAGCTGGTTATTTTCTTATCCCAAAGAACAGACCTGACTTGATAAACTTCCATCAGCAGAGTAAATACCGCCGGCACGCCGGCTAGAATAGAGGATTCCATTTCGGTCTTAAAACTGTTAACCAACCGGGCATAGAGAAGCATGTTTTCTTTATTATTGGTTATTATTATGTCGTTTATCGTCGGCTCAATGGCCTGTCCCGGCGTCGGAAAACTAAATAAACTCAAACAAATCAATAAAAATATATAAAATAGTTTCCGGAAGTCTTTAGTGACTAGATCCATATATACCTGTTTTGAGCGTAAAATCGGGATAAGATTGAATTACCGAAGTATACTAGGAAACCTGAGAATAAAAATCAAGACTAATTTGGATCATACCCGAACTGCATCAAGAATACGAAAAGACGGAATTTTCAAGGAGGTCTTGTTACTGGTCTCTTCCTTGTCGAAAAAATTGACAATTTCCCAGCAGTCCTCTTTTAACATCAGTTCTCGAAGCAAAAGATTGTTCAAGCGGTGTCCGGATTTGTACGCCACGAAATGGCCGATTATCGGCATGCCCAGCAAAAAAAGATCTCCGATGGCATCAAGTATTTTATGTTTCACAAATTCGTCAGGAAAACGCAGGCCTTCCTTGTTGAGAACCTTTGAATTATCAAGAACAATGGCGTTTTTCAGGGAACCGCCAAGAGCTAAACCTTTGGCCTGCATATATTCAACTTCATTTAAAAAGCCAAATGTCCGGGCCGCACAGATTTCCTTTTCGTATTTTTCATCGGAAAAACTGATGCTGCAGGACTGCCGGCCGATGGCAACATGTTTAAAATCGATTTCATACGAAATCTTAAACTCATCAGCGGGCAGCAACACTGCATTACTGTCGCCTTCTTTAACGGAGACAGGCTTTTTAATCACGAGAAGTTTTTTGGTTTTTCCCTGGACGTGAGTGCCTACGTCTTTAAGCATGCTGACAAAGGGCAGCGCGCTGCCATCCATAATCGGAACTTCAAAGGAGTCCAGCGCCACAACCGCATTATCAACTCCCATACCGCTGAAAGCGGAGAGAATGTGTTCTACGGTGGCAACCGTAACACCATCGGAGCCCAAAGTGGTCGCCAGGGTCGTATCGGACACATTATCGAACCGGGCCGGAATCGGTCTGGAACCCGGTAAGTCCAGGCGCACGAACACAATTCCCGTATCTGCCGCTGCCGGTTGGATGTGCATATTTACTTTCCGACCGGTGTGTAACCCGATACTGGAGCAAATGATCTCTTTTTTTAACGTCCGCTGTAAATGCATCGATTATTATACCAATTTCATATTTTAAACCCTAACAGGCAATAACCGTACCATAACTTGTAATATTCTCGGCAAAATTAAGTTGTTATAATCACGGCAAAATTAAGTCACTGCCGGCGACTTCTTACGGACAATGATTAATTCCTGTGGTTAAAATACCACAATATTTTTTTAGAAAGTGATATTTTGTCGCCAAGAAGCGGTTACCGATGCCGTAAACTGCATTATTTATAGAATCGTTCCTTTTCACTGTAAATACAGCCGCAATACGGCTGGCGATACATCTCTAATTCTCTCGAAATTCTGACACCTTCGGCCCAACCATCCCTAAAATCCTGATAATAGAAAGGAATACCCAGCTGCCGGCTGAAATGCTCGCCTATTTGTCGAATGAGATCATGCTTCTGGTATTTGCTGTAAAGCAATGTTGTCGTGAAACCGTCATATTGATCGGCCACGGCCATTTCGGCCGTATACTTCAAACGGTCTTGCAGGCAATATTCGCAACGCTCTTTTTCCTTAAAAGCAACCTGGCGCAGAAATTCTTCCAGGGGATAGTCTTCCGGACAAATAATATTGAGAAATGCCCTGGAGGCATAATTATTTAAAGTTTCCAGGCGCCTCCGGTACTCCTGATAGGGATGGATATTGGGATTATAAAATATCCCGGTAACTTCATGCCCGTGAGTTCTCAATTCCTTTAAAGGGTAGATCGTGCAGGGACCACAGCAGATGTGCATTAATAGTTTCATTTTTTATACTTCAGCAGTCTGTCAAAAGAGATCTTTCTGGGCGGTAGCCTTCAGCCCGAAATGCTCATAAGCCTTGGCACTGGCAATCCTTCCCCTTGCCGTTCTTTGCAAATATCCTTCCTGAATCAGATACGGCTCATAAACATCTTCCAAAGTCGTTTTTTCTTCGCCGATTGCTGCCGCCAGGCTCTCCACACCGACGGGACCGCCGTTAAATTTTTCAATTAAAGCCAAAAGCAACTTCCGGTCCATCTGATCAAATCCCTTATGGTCAACTTCAAAAGCATCCAGTGCGGCCCGGGCAATTTCTCCATCAATTGTACCGTCAGATTTAACTTCCGCATAATCGCGCACGCGCTTCAGCAGACGGTTGGCAATCCGCGGCGTGCCCCGGGCGCGTTTTGCCAGTTCCTGAGCTCCGGCATCGGCAAGCTTTACCCCCAAAATCGCCGCAGACCTTTTGATAATTACAGCCAGTTCCAGCGGGGTGTAAAATTCCAGCCGGAAATGCATGCCAAAACGGTCGCGCAGCGGTGAAGTAAGCGAACCGGCGCGGGTTGTTGCGCCAACCAGAGTAAATCTCGGTATCTCCAGCTTCATGGACCGGGCCGACGGCCCCTGGCCGATTAAAATATCAATATGGTAGTCTTCCATAGCCGGGTACAGAATCTCTTCCACCACATGAGACAGGCGGTGAATTTCATCTATAAAAAGGATCTCGTGTTCATGCATGTTGGTCAGAATCGCCGCCAGATCACCGGGCCTTTCAATAACAGGGCCGGAGGTGACCTTGATATCCACACCCATTTCCCGGGCAATAATATAGGCCAGCGTTGTTTTTCCCAGGCCCGGCGGGCCGTAAAGCAGAACATGATCGAGGGCTTCGCGCCTTTTCCTGGCCGCTTCGATGAATATCGCCAGATTGCTTTTCACCTTTTCCTGGCCGATATAATCAGTCAATTTCGCCGGCCGCAGGGTAACTTCCAGGCCGGATTCATCCTCGGCGCACAGGGGGCTTATTAAAGGATTTTTTACAGTCGCATCCATACTTTATCTTTTCAAATTAAAATCAGCCCGCAAGAATCTTCAAGGTCTTTTTCAAAAGCGCATCCAGCGTCAACTCTTCTTTGGATATTTGCATAACCTTATCCAGAGCGTCTTTGGCCGCATTGCTTTTGTAGCCTAAATTGACCAACGCCGAAAGCACATCCTCTTTGATCATCTCCGCGGCTTTCTGCCGGTCATCGGCGGCCGGCAGCTGCTCGGCCGTCATTTTTTTGATAACTTTTTCTTTGAGCTCCAGAATCAGGCGTTCGGCCATTTTTTTGCCGACTCCCGGAATGCTCACCAGCTTTCCCACATCGCCTCCGGATATCGCCCGGAGCAGATCATGCACAGCCATGCCGGAGATGATGTTCATGGCGATCTTCGGCCCGATGCCGCTTACTGAAATCATCAACTGAAAAATGTCGCGTTCCTGCACCGTATAGAAACCGAACAGATTGATGGCGTCCTGTTTGACATGAGTATGCACATGCAAGGTGACAGGCGCCCCGGTTTCCGGAAGCTCATAAAAAGTTGTCAGCGGAATAAAAATGCGGTACCCGACGCCATGGGCATCGACAACAACGCTGGCGATTCCTTTATAGGCTATTTTGCCGCAAATGAGGGCAATCATCAGATGGGCTGCTCCTTTTGGAAATTGGCATGGCAGACGGCAACGGCCAGCGCATCGGCGGCATCGGCCGGCGGCAGGGAGGAAAGCTTTAAAATAGCCTTGACCATTATCTGCACCTGTCTTTTTTCCGCCCGGCCGTATCCAACCACCGCCTGTTTAACTTCCAGCGGCGAATATTCAAAAACCGGAATACCGAGACTGGCTCCGGTAAAAATCACCAGACCTCTGACCTGCGCCTGTTTAATGAGACTGCGGACGTTCTTGCCATAAAAGATATTTTCTACCGCGATAGCGCCGGGGGCCGTCTCTTGGAGCAGCGCCGACAAATCCCGATAAATGGAAACTAAAACCTCCGACAACAGAGCACTTTTTCGCGGCTTGACTTCGCCATGCAGAACATGGCGCAGATTGTTGCCTTCTTTTTCGACCACCCCATAACCGGTTATCTGACTTCCGGGATCAATTCCTAAAATGCGCAATTTATATTCCATTCCAAGGCTTGAAAACGACGAGGTCCAAAGCTACGTACTTAGTTTTTCCATAACATCTTCATCAATGTCAAAATTGGAGTAAACATTCTGCACATCGTCATTGTCTTCGAGTTTTTCCATCAGCTTGAGCATCTGCTCGGCCTTGGC
This sequence comes from Deltaproteobacteria bacterium HGW-Deltaproteobacteria-12, assembly GCA_002840565.1. Classification (GTDB taxonomy): domain Bacteria; phylum Desulfobacterota; class Syntrophia; order Syntrophales; family Smithellaceae; genus MVRV01. Next base: position 83,443 of record PHBK01000010.1, read on the forward strand.
TAATTCCAGTTTAACAGTGTTGGACGGATTCATGCCGATGCGGGCTTCCAAATGTTTTATGCCCTTGGCATCAATCACTTTTTTGACTGCTTCAAAAGAGGAAGGATCAGTAATGACCTCGAATTCATTACCCGCGCTTAAGACATCCTCCGCGCCGGCATCAAGCGCCAGCTCCATCAGCGCATCTTCATCAATTACCTTTTTATCCACGACTATGCTGCCTTTTTTTGAAAAGATCCAGGATACACAGCCATTTTCACCCAGGTTCCCGCCATGCTTGGAAAAGATGTGCCGAATTTCAGCAACTGTTCTGTTTTTATTATCCGTCATTACTTCCACCAATACGGCAACGCCGGCCGGGCCATAGCCCTCATAAGTAATCTCTTCATAGTTTGCGGCCCCTTCTCCGCCGCCGATACCCTTTTTAATGGCCCGGTCGATATTGTCTTTGGGCATGTTTTCTTCTTTGGCCGCCATAACCGCCTGCCGCAGCCGGGAATTCCCTTCGATGTCACCACCACCGAGCCTTGCCGCCAGCGTTATTTCCTTGATGATTTTGGTAAATATTTTACCGCGCTTGGCATCAATAGCACCTTTCTTTCTTTTTATAGTGCTCCATTTGGAATGGCCGGACATATTTTTTCTCCTGAATTGTTTTTGGGATATTTTTTTCTCATAACATAAGGCAATAAGCTTGTAAAGTTAATTAGTTTCAACAGCAAAACATCGGGGTAAAAATATATATTCTCCAATTTGGGAACCATTTATTCAGGAGGAATCAGCCTTTTCAATAGCAAAGCACCCCGGACGTGATACGGGGGAATCCGGGAAACTTGACTATAGACTATCAAAGAAAAATTAAAAAATTCTGGCGAGTCTTTTGCCCTCGCCCGAATGACGTCAGCCAGTTTGAAATGTCAAGAGCAAAGATTCGGCGCCAATTACCCGCCTAATCAGTCCCTACGCTCTACTCTGGAAATATTTCACTTTTAGGAAACAAAAAGTTGTGGTATTTTATTATAAGAAATAAGGAGACAGAAAATGTCACCAACTGTATTGCGATCAGGACCTTATAGATTCTATTTCGTTAGTCATGATATGAACGAACCGCCGCACATTCATATCGATCGCGATGATCTGTCAGCCAAATTCTGGCTGAATCCTGTGGCTCTCTCATACAACATGGGATTTTCTGCTGCTGAACTAAGAAAGTTGGAAGCACTCACTGCAGAAAATCAAAAGGTAATAATGGAGGCATGGCATGAATATTTTGGAACCTAAAGCAGGTGAAAGAGTAACCGCTGTCAATTTTAACGACGATACAATTAGCGTTGATCTTTTTGACGGACGAACAATTACTGTTCCTTTAACTTGGTATCCGCGTCTTCTACATGCCACCAAGGAACAAAGAGCAAACTGGAAAATTGCCGGAGCAGGCTACGGAATATATTGGCCTGATATTGATGAAGACCTAAATACTCAAGGTCTTTTGCAAGGTGCACCAGCGCCTCGCAGTGCTTCGAAAGCTGCATAAATCAAAAACACTTCTCTGTGCTTAAGAAAATAGCGAAATGCCTAAACTAATGCCATCTTGAAAACTGATTTTTTAAGACCCTAGTCACTCGAGATATTCGCGCAAGGAAAGGGAACTTTCAGCCTTTCTGCCGGTTTTAGAAAATGAAGTTAATAAGGAAACAGCATCCCCTTTACTATTTTCTCCGTCATCCCTTTAATAACATCCGCCTTCTGAGTAACTTCGATAAAGTTACTCCCTGATAAACCGCCCCGCAGGGCGTGAGTCGCTATTTAATCATCACCTTTTGGGTTTTGCTCTATCGCGGCTTTTATTTACAAACGAAGCCTAGGCAATTTGTTTGTCGCAACATCCCAAACGATCGTGTAATCCACACCGAAGTAATCGTGAATCAGCAGGTCGCGTATCCCCGTAATTTTTACGCCATTCAATATCGGAGAGGTGCTCAGGATCAGGTCTTGAAATATCAGAATTCCTGCCCCTAATTCCCGCGCATTGCGTTCCCGTTTCCAGGCTGCTCCGGCAACGGCAGAAAAATTGTAGTAAATGTTCCGGAATCAACAATATCCCGGTTAACTTTCATACTCAAAGATGCCGTTATCGATGATTACCTGTCCGGAGGTAGCATTAACAACGCGCCAAAAAGCTTTATTGTTTCCATCTTTCCAGACGAGAGTACGGATGGATTCCCCCGGGTAAAGAGGATGGGCAAAGCGGCAGGAAATGCGCTTCGTCAGTTCCGGTTGTCCCGGAATCAGCGCAGCGATGAGTGCCCGGCAGGCAAAACCCAAAGTGCACATGCCGTGCATGATCGGTTTCGGAAACCCGGCTTTCGCGGCAAATTCCGGGTCGGCATGCAGAGGAAAATAATCACCGGTCAGCCTGTAGAGCAGCGGCTGATGGGGCGCTGTTGTGAAGGCGATATCATTATCAGAAGGAGTATCGGGAAACAAAACCGGCTTTGAAGAACCGGCTTTCCCGCCGAATCCGCCATACAGCCTGCTGAAAAGAGTCATTACATTCCTGAAAAGAATGCTGTCGTCGGAATGCTTGGTATCGCTTTCCGCACGGATCAGCACACCCCTGCTTCCCTTGTCAAAATAATCGGTGATCTCACCTTCCGTGGTCAGAGTTCCGCTTAGAGGCATTGGCTTATAAAAGAAAATCTCCTGTTCGCCGTGGAGAATCCCCTCCGGGTTGACGCCGGCGCTTTTTGCCGATTCCCAGAAAAAATCAAAAACCGTAGCGACGGAAAAAGTCGGAATTACCTTCAGTCCTTTTTCATAGACGTATGAAAACTCTTCAAAACCTGCACCAACGGAAAGAGCGTAAAGAATGACATCTCTAAAGCTATAATCGTGGACCAAAGGACCGATTTTCCGTCCGGGAGCATTCAGATCGAGCGCCATCTTTTCATTTCCTCAACTTTTTATAATAATTCCGATTCCGGCCATGAGCAAGAATTAAAGTTTACTTCCGTTTCAGAGTTTCGATAAGTTTAGGCACAACCTCATAGAGATTGCCGACAGGTGCTCAGGGTCAGGTCTTGACGGCCTGTTGCCCAAATACCTTTTGCAAAGATTATAGAGAGCGGATATAAAAATAGCAACACTTTGTTGGAGAGAAACCACCATGATGGGTTACCAACCTGATGCTCAACCGAAGCTCTTTTATCATTCATTCAATCTTGAAGAGCGCATTCCTGCCAACTCTGTTTTGCGGAATATCCGAGGGCATCGCACTGATAAACGCGATGCACATAACGGCTTCCGTCTTCATCAATGACGATGAATCCGGCCTGCATCAGGATTATGAAAAATGGCTGGAAAGACTGGCGCCCCATGAACCGACTTCTCAATATCTCCATAATCGGACGGGAGAGGACAACGGCGACGCACACTTAAAAAGACAGATTATGGGTCGGGAAGTTCTTGTCGCTGTCACCAATGGACAATTGGATTTCGGGCCCTGGGAACAGATCTTTTATGGTGAGTTTGACGGTGGGCGGAAGAAAAGGGTATTGATAAAAATTATCGGGGAGTAATGGCCAACGGCAGCAACAACCTGATGGCTTATTACCCATGATATCCTTCTTGTTGCCTGCCGCCTGCTGCGCCATGATGATGTTTTGTGCTCTGTTATCAAATAATAAAGGATGGCTATGAATACTGACAATATTTTGCACCTGAGTGACCTGAATCTGGCAGAATTTATTCGTGAAATGGCGCGCTGGAATGCAGCAGGCGAGATATGGGAACAAAATGATCTTGTCCTGACGAAAGGAGCTGGCCGCAGTCCCATAACCAACAGCGCCATGAATTTAAGCCCTGCCCACGATGCTAACTCCGGCAGCGATACGTTTGATCGCATCCAGTCGTTTTATGGCGCGCGGCAGTCCGGATTCAGCATCTATATACGAAAACATGCGGATCAGGCTCTGGAAACTATCTGCCGGCAGAAAGACATGCTTCAGGTATCCGATGCGCCGGGGATGATGGTGGATATGCAGATACCCTGTAAACAGCTGCCTTCGGGAATGGAAATCCGCGAGATCGATGATGTGGCCGGGGTCGTTGATTTTGCGTCTGTGATGATGCAGAGCTACGTAAGCCTGGATATGCCGCCGTCCATCGGCGAAAAAATATTTGCCTCCCCGGAAAGACTGCTGCGTCCGTATAATTACCTGGTTGTGGCCTACGATAAGGGCCATCCCGTTACGGCAGCCATGGTTATCTTTTCGCATTCCATTGCCGGCATCTATTGGGTAGGGACAGTGCAAAATGCCCGGGGCAAAGGTCTTGCCGAGGCATGTGTCAGCGCTGTAACCAACGAGGCATTGCGGCGGGGGGCTGCATTCGTGGCCCTTCAGGCCAGTAAATATGGCGAGCCGATATACAGACGCATGGGATTTAAAGAATTTACCCGCTATCCCTGGTACATGCGTTTTTATAAATAAAAATATAACCGGAGCAGACTCCTTCTTATTATGAAAAAGGCATTCTTAAGTCGCATTAGGACTTTGACATCAGGTGTGGTATAATTATCTCAAGGTGAACCATTGGTAAAAACCGTTTTCATGGGGATCAAGGACATGAAGAGGGTCTTAACAATGAGAAAGAAAAAGAAAACCGAGAGATCAAATCCCTGCAAGAACAACAACGAAAGAATTCTATCTTCCGCCTTCCTGCAAAGCTTCATCGACTCGATTCCCATACCCATATTTTATCAGGATAACCGAGGCGTCTATCTTGGCGGCAATCAGCAATTCGGGGACTTCTTAGGCAGAAAAGTAAAAGATATTATCGGCAAGACGATCCATGAAATTGTCTCTCGGGATCTTGCCGAAATGTACGCACGGGCGGACAGGGAATTACTGCAAACTGGAGAAGACCAGGCCTACGAATGCGCCGTGCTTCATGCCGATGGCACCAAACGCATTGTTTTTTTCAGCAAAACAAAGCTCAAAAATAGAGATGGAATATCAGCAGGTCTGATCGGATCGATCTTCGATATAACCGGACAAAAAGAGCTGGAGGAAAAGCTCCGCCGGGATGAAAAGAGATATCGCCGGATCTTTGAAAACATTCAAGACGTTTACTATGAAATAGAGCTGGATGGCACCATTCTGGAGATTTCCCCCTCCATCAACAAGTATTCTAAATTTCAAAGAGAAGATCTGATCGGGCGGTCCATTTATGATTTTTACGCCGACAAAAACAGAAGAGAAATTTTGCTGCAGGCAATAAAAGAAAAAGGTTCTATCCATGATTTTGAGATTCAGCTCCTGAATTATCAGGGGTCTTCCTATACCTGCTCGATCACGGCGGAAATTATGCCCGGCGATAAAGATCGCCCGCCCTGGATCGTCGGTTCCCTGCGGGACATTTCCGAACGCAAGCAAAACGAAGAGAATTTAAAGCAAAGAGAAGAAGAACTTTCCATCAAAACCCGGAATCTTGAGGAGGTAAACACGGCGCTAAAAGTGCTTCTCAAACAAAGGGAGGAAGATCGGAAAGAAATTGAAGAAAATGTTCTCACCAATCTCAACGCTTCCATCCTTCCCTATATCGAAAAACTGAAATACTGCCGGCTGAACGGTCAGCAAATGGCTTATCTGAAGATTATCGAAGCGCGGATGAAGGAGATCATTTCGCCGTTTCTCCATAGGATTTCTCAGGGCTGTTTCGATCTGACCCCACAGGAGATACGGGTAGCGGATTTCGTAAAATTTGGCAATACGACAAAAGAAATTGCCGACATTCTGGGGGTGTCGATAAAAACCATCGACTACCATAGAGATAATATCCGCAAAAAACTGGGTATCAAGAACCGTCAAACAAACCTTCGGTCTTTTCTGCTGCAACTGTCATAATCCCTGTTTTCCCCCCATATTCCCTCCGAAATCATTCCGTATTGTTTGGCAAGAAATAATGTCTATTGTTAAATAAACAGAAAATTAAATCCGGCCCAATGTCCGTAGCATAGGAGAATTTTCATGTTCAAACCCAGAAAAGTACTTGTGCCAATGGATTTTTCGGAAGACTCGAACCAGGCCTTTCGCATCGCCTTGAGCATTGCAGACAAATATCAGTCCAGAGTTTTTCTTCTTCACGTCATCAGCGGCGTTGTCCTGGAGTATGTGGCCGATTACTGCATCGACCAGAGTCTTGTGGATCGTGTGCTCAATGAGAGCATTGTTTTTTCCAATGAGAAACTCCGGGAGGCTATTGATAAAAACCAGCATGTCGGGAACATCAAAGTTATTCTCAATGTGCGCAGGGGTCATCCCTATGAAGAGATTCTGAAGGAAGTGTCCGAACGGGAGATTGATCTGATTGTAATCGCATCTCACGGGAAAACCGGTTTGAGGCAATATTTTATCGGCAGCGTGGCGGAAAAAGTCATGAAAGAGGCAAAATGCCCGGTGCTGCTTATCCGCAGCTAAGGAGAAAAAGGAGGTGAAACAGCGCGAAGTCGTTATGGAAAGTTTGATTGACCGGCTCAAGAAGACTGCGGATTGAGAAGGGGGTAAAAGCAAGCATTGTTCGACAAACTAATAATAAGGAGGGATTATTATGTACTCGAAAGTTTTGGTTCCGCTTGACGGTTCCGAATTAGCGGAGTGTGCCCTGGTTCACGTCAAAAACCTGGCCAAAGATGGTGCGGTGCAAGAAGCGATCATTCTCAATGTCTTTCACTACGATATTCCTTCACTGGCCATTGAAGGGCAATCTGCCAGCTATATTGATTTCTACGCAATGAAGAAAAGAGCCGGGGAGGAATCCGCGAAGTATCTCGCCGCTGTGGAATCGCGGCTGAGTGCTGAGGGATTTAAAGTGAAAACGGAATCCCTGGAGGGTGATCGGCCGGCAGAAACCATCTCTGCTTATGCTCAAAAAAACGGTATCGAAATGATCATTCTGGCCACCCATGGCTATACCGGGTTGAAAAAACTGATGTTCGGCAGCGTGGCGCTGGAAGTTCTGCATGATTCTCATGTGCCGGTGCTGCTGATCAGGCCGGAGTCCTGCAGAACATAGGAAATATTGAAAGGGAATGATCACTTCTGAACTGAAAAAAATCTCAGATGAAGGAGATAAAAATGGATGCAAAACAAATCGCCAAAGAAATGATCGCTTTTAATAAAGCTGCCTTTGACAATAATTTCCAGGCAATGACCTTAGTGCTGGAGCAGACGGAAAAGATTATCAACAAATTCTGGGATAAGTCGCCTCTGTTGCCTGAAGAAAGCCGGCAAGCTGTCTTCGCGTGGATGAGAACCTACAAAAAAGGCCGCGAAGATTTTAAAAAGGTTGCCGATGAAAATTTCCAAAAGGCGGAAGATTATTTTAACGAGGCAAAGTAACGCATTGGAATCGGCAACCTTCGCTTTTCCAGGGTTGCTGAGGCTGAAAACACCGGATAGTGAAAGCTATTCCGGCGTTGTGCTGATTGAAACAAATATGTATCCGGGGTGCCTGATTTTTGCTTGAAACGGGGATGTCTTTATGGAAACAAGAAGAGAAAGAAAAAACATGATACTAAAAATGCCCAGCAGTCAATGGGTCAGCCGGAAAAACAAACAGCTGACGGCAAAGGTAAAAGCAATCCTGGAGAAATTTAAATCAAGATAGATGCCCTGTGCAATATTTTATTAAAAGACTAAACAGATCCGCCGGAACCGGCTTCTTCCTCTCATGTCCATTATATTGAATTCATTAATTTTCTTCTATCAATTTAAAATTGCCCCAAAAACTGCAATAAAGTGTTTTTTAATTTCAACCGATTGGTCTATAGTGACGGAATATTCACTATGTACGTTCTGGAAAGGAGAAATGATTGATGAAAATAAAACAGCTGCTGGCCCCGGGATTTCTTTTATTTCTGATATTGGCCCTGCTCACTGATGTGGAAGCCTGCTCGGTTTTCCGGGTGACGGCCAAAGACGGAACGATCATCAGCGGCCGGACAATGGAATTCGGGCATGACATGGGTTATGCCATGATTGTAGTTCCCCGCAACAGGAACTTTACGAGCCCGGCGCCGGACGGAATATCCGGCTTAAAATGGAAAACAAAATACGGTTACGTCGCCAGCAATGTTCTGGGAAAGGAAGATGGCGTCAGCGACGGCCTCAACGAAGCGGGGCTGTCCTTCAGCCTGTTGTGGTATGACAGCGACATGCAGTGGCAAACAGTTTCCCCAAAGGATAAATCCCCCGCACTCGCCAATATTGTTTTCGGGTCCTGGGTTTTAGGAAACTTCAGCACGGTGAAGGAGGCGGCCGCGGCCCTTGCCGGCGTTAAAGTCTTCGGCATTAAAAATCCGGAGCTGGGGGGAGCAGTACTTCCCGCGCACTTTATCCTCTACGATGCGAAAGGCGACTGCATCGTTGTTGAATATGAAAAGGGCGATCTGCGCATTTATGACAATCCGCTGGGCATCATGACCAACGCGCCCAATTTCCCGTGGATGCTCACGAATTTGCGCAATTATGTCGGGATTAATACAAGCATGCTGCAGCCGTCCGCGTTTGGCGGAAAGATCTATAACACCACCGGCCACGGTTCGGGCATGTTCGGTCTGCCCGGCGATATCACACCGCCGGCGCGTTTTGTCCGCCTGGCCGTAATGACCAAATATGCCGATGAACCGGTCGATAATGCAAGCGCACTGAATCTGGCGCAGCACATCGTCAGTTCCCTGCACATCGTCCGCGGCATGGCGGTTGACCGTGATCAAAGCGGCAAAATTGTGGCCAGTGAAACCACGCAGTGGTCAACTTATCGCGACCTGACCAATCGCGTTTACTATTTCCGCACCTATGATAATTTTAACCTGCGTAAAATCGATTTAAAAAAGCTGGACTTCAACGCGTCCGGGGTCAGAACGATTCCGATGTTTGCCGACAAGGAAATCATTGTCGATGTGACGCAGCGGGGAAAATAACCGTTGATGGCTGGTTTCCCTATCTTCCTGCGGGATGGATATAAGTAAATAAGATCATGTTGACTTTGACCGTTTTAAGGGTAAGATTTCAGTAACTGCAAAGAACGCGGTTCGTGTCTCGTGAAACGAAAATAACCGTCACTCGTGAAACGTGAAGCGTGAAGCGAAAAAACGAGATACGCTTCACGAGGTGCGCACCACGCATTAAAATAAGGATCAAGAAAATGCCAAAGCCGCTGCGCGTAATGATGGTTGAAGATTCGGAAAATGACGCCTTTTTAACTATCCGTGCACTGACAAAAGGCGGTTACGAACCGGAATATCAGCGGGTGGAAACCGCTGAGGCCATGCGCACCGCCCTCCGGGAGAAAACCTGGGATATTATCCTCTGCGACTATCAGCTCCCGCAATTCAGTGGTCTGGCGGCCATCGCCTTGTTGAAAGAATCCGGTATCGACCTTCCTCTGATCATCGTCTCGGGCGCCATCGGCGAGGAGACGGCCGCGGATTGCCTGCGCTGCGGCGCCCGTGACTGGGTGAGGAAGAGCAACCTGTCCCGACTCGTTCCCGCTATTGAACGGGAATTGCAGGAAGTGGAATCAAGAAGTAAACGCAAGCGGGCTGAGGAGGAACTGAGTGAGAGCCGCAGACTGCTGGTGGATATGGAGAGGATCACCAAGGCTGGTGGTTGGGAGTATAATGTGGCCACTGACCGAGTTAAATGGACCGACGAGGTCTATCGGATTCATGGAGTCCTGCCTTCGGCATACGATCCGAACAATGTACATAATGACATCTCGTTCTACGCGCCCGAGGACAGGTCAATCATCGAAACTGCATTTCGGGACGCCGTCGAGCAGGGCAAACCCTACGATCTGGAACTCCGCTTCATCAACGCGACGGGCGAACGACTCTGGGTCCGTACGATCGGGCATCCTGAGTACCAAGGCGACCACGTTGTGAGGGTACACGGCAACTTCATGGATATCACCGAGCGCAGGAAGGCGGAGGAGGCGCTGAGAACATCGGAGTGGTTCCTTAAATCCACGCTGGACGGATTGGCGTACCATATCGCGGTGCTCGACGATCGCGGTGAAATCATCCTCACCAACAAGGCATACTGCGATTTTGCGGAACGGAACGGTATCGAGCCGCGCGCAGTTTCCGAAGGGATCAACTATCTCACAGCCTGCGATACCGCATCGGGCGAACATTCCCAGGAAGCCGGCCCATTTGCCGAGGGCATCCGGGAGGTGCTCTCGGGCAAGCACCGGTACTTCGAGTTGGAGTACCCTTGCCATTCACCGGATGAAAAGCGGTGGTTTTGCGGGCGGGTTACACCAATCATCGGCGAAGGACCGCGGCGGGTGGTTGTCGCTCATGAGAACATCACTGAGCGCAAACACGCAGAGGAGGCGCTGCGCCTGTCTGAAGAAAACTTCCGCCGTTCACTCACTGAATCACCCCTTGGCGTGCGCATCGTGACCATAGGAGGCAATACCATTTATGCCAACCTGGCCATTCTGGATATCTACGGTTACGTCAGCATTGAGGAACTGGAAACAACTCCCGCAGAAAAACGCTACACTCCGGAGAGCTTTGCCGGGCACGAGATAAGAAAGGAAAAAAGAAAACGTGGGGATGATGTCCCGTCCGAATACGAGATAAGCATCGTGAGGAAAAATGGCGAGGTCCGCCATCTCCAGGTCTTGCGCAAGGAAATACTCTGGGACGGTGAAAAACAGTTTCAGGTAATTTATCATGATTTAACCGAGCACAAGCAGGCAGAAGAGAAAGTAAAGGCGTCCCGTTTGCAGTTACGGGCACTTTATAAGCGGCTGCAAAAAATACGTGAAGAAGAGAGGCTCCTGGTGGCGCGGGAAATTCATGACCTGATGGGAGGAGGCCTGACCGGGTTGAAGATGGATCTCTCCTGGCTGTTACGCAAATTGCGCGACACAGACCCGCATGAAGTGCGCGATGCCTGTCAGGACAAGATTGCTTCAGCGAATGCTTTGATTGATCAGATGATTAGCGAAGTCCGCCGTATATCAACTGCTTTGCGGCCATCGATTTTGGACGATTTAGGACTGATCGCCGCGCTCGAGTGGCAGTTGGCGGAGTTTACGAATCGCACGGCTATTCCGCACGAGTTTACAACAACATTCGAATATATTGCGCTCGATGAGCACACCGCCGTAGCCGTGTTTCGCATCTTTCAGGAAGCGCTCACGAACGTGGTGCGACATGCCCGGGCAACAAAGGTTACCGTCGATTTACGAGAGGGTGAGAAAAGTCTTTTCACGGCAGACAGTTTTGTTCTGGAAATCAGCGACAACGGCAGAGGAATCACCCGGGAGGAACTTCTGAATAGGGACTCCCTCGGTCTGCTGGGCATGAAAGAACGTGTTCTGGCTTTTGGCGGAGATATATCGATTTATGGTGAACCAGGCGGCGGGACCTCGCTCGTCCTGAAAATACCGCGCAGGCCGGGAGAAGCAGCATGATTAAAGTGCTTATTGTCGATGATCATCCGGTGGTCCGGCGCGGCCTGAAGCAGATTATCGAAGATGAACCGGATATGGAAGTAGCCGGCGAAGCGAAAAATGCCGTAGAATGTTTTGCGCTTGTCCGCCGGACACCCTGCACGATTGTTGTGCTGGATATCACATTGCCCGACAGAAACGGCTTTGATGTGTTGAAACAATTGAAATCCGAACATCCGGCGCTCCCCGTTCTGATTCTGAGCGTTCACCCGGAGGACCAGTACGGTTTGCGGTTCATCAAGGCCGGCGCGGCCGGCTACCTGATGAAAGAAGGCGCCCCGGAAGAACTGGTTGTGGCCATCAGAAAAGTCCATGCCGGGTGCAAGTATGTCAGCGCCTCTCTCGCCGAGAGGCTCGTTTCCCGGCTGGGGGCATTGGATAAACCGCCGCACGAGAATCTCTCGGACCGCGAATTTCAGATTCTCTGTATGATCGCCGCGGGGAAATCTTTGAAAGGTATCGCGGATAAACTTTGCATTAGTGAAAAAACGGTCAGCACCTATCGCCGCCGCATTCTGGAAAAAATGAAAATGAGCACCAATTCCGACCTGATTCACTATGCCCTGGAAAACCACCTCGTCTGAATAACTCCATGAACTACCCCGCCACTTGAAATGCTCTCGTAAAAAGTGACGGAGTCGTAAAAAGTCCTCCAAGGCGTCATACCGGCGAAAGAGACTGTGTCGTAATGGGTGAAATTGTCATTTCATGTCCTCCGCTGGCGGAGGTGGCACGTAGTGACGGAGGTGGACTAAGTAGTGCTAAGGTGTAACTTGTCACTATTACTGCCACTTCAAAAATATCCACCCCCTTGCCCCCGCCAGCGGGGGACATTCCGAACAGACTGCAATCAGCATCTGTCAATTGTGACACAGTCTCGAAAGCCGGTATCCAGACGTCGTCCCGACGAAAGTCGGGAACCAGCTATAATGAAAATACTGGATTCCCCCGTATCAAGTACGGGGCAGGCTCTTCGTCGCGCTTCGCTTGCACGGAATGACAAAACAGGACAAAATCGACTTTTTACGAGAGCATCAATAGTAACGAGTGACAAGTGACGGGAAAAAGCTAAAAGACATTTACCTCCGTCATGGAGGGAGGGGTGATGCAAACCAATGGATTGTCCCTACCCCCTATCCGGATTATCTTTCCCAAATTTTTTTAAGACTCTCGTCAAAGGTGAAAAGGACGGCGGCGTTTTTCCAGGCCTTGGCGCAGAGAATGCAGTCAACGATATCCAGGTTTTTTTCAGCAAAAAGGTTGAGGGCGGCCCGGAGTTCCTCCCTGTCCAGGTTTTGGATGCCTTTATAGAGCAGCAAATCGGCCAGCCTGGCGGCGGCCTCCTTCCGGGGGACCTTGTAGATCTTTGTCAGAATGTAAATGCATTCGACAAGGACGTCTTCCAGGATGATGGCCTTTGTCGCCCCGTTGAGCACCTGTGTGAAGAAGGCTTCGGCCGTTGCGTATTGATTCAGATCGTCCTTGATAAGGTAGCGGATGATCGCATTCGTGTCCGGAAGATTAACGGTTGATTTTTTCACGGATCGCCTCCTCCCAGGCCGCGTCTTTCTGCTCCCGGAAAGACTTCGTGGATGCCGCATTCCGGGCATAGGCATGGAGGGAACCGCCGACATCACTGAGGGGCCGCAGGATGACAACGCCGTCCACAACACTGAAAGAAATCAGATCGGAGTTCAGGACATTCCGGATTTCCCGGGGGATTGTGATCTGTCCTTTCTCCGTAATTTTCACGGCAACGGACATTTTTCACACCTCCTTACTTACAAGATATTCATTACTTTTTTATTTTGCAAACATTTATGAATAAGTCAAGGATGAGGAGGAGAATCCAATGAGGAAGGAAAAGCTATCTGGTCTATCCCGTAAGCCGCGCTCTAATATACTCAGGTTCTGAATTCTCTGTCGATTAACATGTTAAAGGAAGCTCATTTTCGGTAATGTTTCGTAACGGCAATGATTTCAACTATACTTTCAGATTGGCATATAAACAGAGCGCGGTATTTTATGTCGATGCGAAAGGAGTAAATACCACGATGGCGGGGTTCAAGTAATTCGGTGTTCAGTGATGGATGAGAGGGATTTTTTTCAAAAAGCGACTTGGCCTTATGCCATTTTCTCAGAAGGCCGTGTTTCTTGATGTATTCTCGAATGTCTTCACGTAGTTCGGTAATGATGGGCATTTATTTACACACGGAAGATTTTTTTAAACCCTGTTCCAGATCCTTTAAAAAATCTTCTTGATACAGATTTGTTTTAGAAAAATCGTTAATGATATTGGCAAGATTATCCTTTTTGAATGGCTTTAAGGCGATCGGGCGGGTTTGCAGCTTCTGTATCACTTCGTTTCGCTCCTTTTCGCCAAGATTTTCCAGAATTTCAATGACTGTTTCTAACGGTATTTCGATTCGTTTGGTAATCGTTTCTTTCATGGTAATAAATGGCATAACCCTTATCCTCAATAAAATATCCTGATTTTGGAAGCTCAATCATATTGTCTGACTGCGGCAGTGTCAAGAAATTTGTTGCTAACAGAGATTTGTATGCCCCTATTTCTGAGACCTTTACAAAACTCCTCTATTTATCATTTTGGGCACAGAGCCAGTCACCTATCCTCCACTGGCGCGAAGTCGGGAGAATTTCCGAGAGGTATCTCAACCAGCATGCAAGGCTTTGTTGCAATGGCAAAAATTGCCATTTCATGTCCCCCGCCGGCGGGGGACAGTACAAAGCATTGCAATCATCGTTTCCATTTGCGGCATAGTCTCATAGGCGGGAATCCTTTCTTTCATTATCACATTGCGCTGATCATCAGCTCTGATACACGAGTAAAATTCAAAACAAAATATTTGCCATTGGCATGTAAAAGGTATTATAAATTACCGGGACGAAAGAGTGAGAATAATTTCGGTTCGACGCTCTAGAAAAGAGGAGATTGATATATATGAAGGCTAAGGAATTGGATAAAAAATTTGATGACGGTGAGGATATAACAAAATATCTTAATGTTTCAAAAGCGCACAGGCCTGAACAAGAACAGAAAAGAGTGAATGTTGATTTCCCGCTCTGGATGATTCACGAATTGGACAAAGAGGCAAAACGTCTCGGCGTTCCGAGGCAGTCGATCATTAAAGTTTTCGTAGCCGAAAAGCTACGAAAAGCATCCTGAGCCATGACCTCCGACAGAGCCGGAGGCTTGTACATGTGAACCGATCAAAGCGGTCTGTTTATAAAACATCTAAAGGTGGTTATCCCTCAAATATACTCAGTTGATCAAGGCGACGGGTTTTACTCCATGAGGAGGCAGATGTCTATTTACTATTTTCTTTAACCTTGCCCTCCGGCATCCGAGACTGTGTCATAATCCACTTCTGTCATTACGAGCCGCCTCTCAGGCGGCGTGGTAATCTCATGTATTCAGCTAATTATGAGATTGCTTCAGTCACTTCGTTCCTTCGCAAACAAATTGTACTGCGTAAATTGGAGTTGACAAATTTCCACTACATTGATAGTTATTGATCATGAAAGTAGCGGAAAAAGATACCGTTGTCCACGGGATGCTGGAAGACGAATTCGTGCGCTGCCGGGAGGTCATTGAGATCCTTCTCGCCAAGGTGGAAAACTACCCCAGAGGCGCCTTAAATGTCCGCAGGAAAAGGAATAAGGGAAAAGAGTACATCTATTATTACCTTGTTCGGCGAGACGGGAAGAAAGTCATCAACCGGCACATATCCGAAAAGGAACTGCCGGAAATTCAGAAGCTGATCGAAGAGCGCGAAAAATGTCGGAAGGAGATAAGGGCATACAAGAAACGCATGACATATCTGGAAAAGCTTTTGAACAAAAAGAATCCGGGAGGTGACCGTCACGAATCTGCTACCAGATAATCTCTTTCCGTCTAGTATCCATGGGCTCCTTCGCACTATAAGCCGTGCAGGATTTTTTGACCGTTCAGTGATGATCGGCAGTTGGGTGATGCTGATCTACCAGGAACTGTATGGCACCCGCTACACTCTGCGAACACTGGATGTTGATTTTGCCGTCCATATCGCCCACAGGCAAAGTCAACTCCGGACAGATATGAAGCAGCTCATTATCGGTCTCGGATTTACGGACTACCTGGCCGCCGAAGGGGTGCAAAAATTTACCGGCGGCGGTTACGAGGTGGAATTCATCGGGCAACGTTCCGGTGGGCGCAATAAAGGTTTTCTATCCGTGCCCGAATGGAACATCACCGCCATACCACTACCCTTCATCAACATCCTGATCGACTTTTCCGATATTACCGAAATGGATGGTTTTACCATTCGATTCCCAATTCCCGAGGCTTACTTTCTCCATAAGCTTATCATCCATCGGAAGCGGCCGTCTGTCGCCAAGCGCGGTAAAGATCTTGAACAATGCACATCCATCATGCAGGTCATCAATGACGATCGCCTCTTGCAGATAACAAAAGCGCAGCGGCTCGGCAAAGAGACCCGGCGCCACATCGCAGCATCCTGTGACGCCATCGGTTTTCCACTACAACGAATCGGATTATCTTAAACAATAGCGGAAAAAGAACAGGAAAGACTATTTACTATTTTCTTTAACCTTGCCCCCCGGCATCCGAGACTGTGTCGCAATCCACTTCTGTCATTACGAGCCGCCTCTCAGGCGGCGTGGTAATCTCATGTATTCAGCTAATTATGAGATTGCTTCAGTCACTTCGTTCCTTCGCAATTGATCCTTGCTCCTTGCCCCTTGCCCCTTGCCCCTTGTCCCTTGCCTTTTTCACTGTAGGGATTTCCCTACAAAAAAATCAGGCTTCCCTGACAGACAAATTCCCTGGATATGATAGATATATCTAAAATTATTTCGGAAAGGTTGGCCGTGAAATTAATCATTGTCGATGATTCAGAGGTCGTTTGTGAAAGATTGCAGCAGATGATCATCAACATTGCCGGCGTTGAAAGCGTCGCGCTGGCCCACAATGCCCCGGATGCCATCACCACCATCACGGAGGCCAAGCCCGATGTCGTGATTCTGGACATATGTCTGCCCGGCCCCAACGGCATCGAAGTTTTGAAAGATATTCGGGATAAAAAGCTGCCGATCCGGGTTCTCATGATGACAAATTATCCCTATCCCCAGTATCGGGAAAAATGCAAAGGACTGGGCGCCGATTATTTTTTCGACAAGTCGGCGGAAATAGAAAAGATTCCTGGCGTGATTATGGAATTAGCCCGGGAGAAGGCGGAAAAAACCGTGAAGCGCACCTCGTGAATAGTATTTTGTCATACCGTCGAATACCCTGAAGGGCACGCGAGACGGTATCCAGACGTCGTCCCGGCGGAAGCCGGGAAACAGTAAGAAAGGAAACGCAGTCATCCGAATTGGAATGATTTGCATGCTGCAATAGTTTAACTGGATTCCGGTTTTCACCGGAATGACGAAGTGCGTGAAAAGCGAGATACGCTTCACGAGGTGCGCTTCACGGGCTTTCACGCTTCACGAAACCCGTTTCACGAATGACGAACCCCGCTTCACAAGCCACGAACGACGTTTTGAAGGACCCATGTTGTCATAGGAGTTATTGATGCCTCAGAAAATAAATATGCAAGCGAGTGAAACAGATGCTCAAACTGCCGGACACAACAGCCTAAAGAAGAATTTCATATGGCAGGCTGACAATAGGAAAATATGGCTTGCTCTGGCACTATTAATTACTGGTTTTATCCTGACCTGCACTGCCGCTTTATACGTAAAAAGAGATGTAGAGTCAAACGCCAGAAAGGGATTTGATTTTGCCTGCAGTGAAATTAAAAACAGAATCTTAAGTAGAATGCAGCAGCACGCTCAAATCCTTCGCAGCGGTTCCGCTTTTTTTGAGATCAATGAAGATATCACCCGCGAACAGTGGCATAATTCCATCGCCCGCCAGAATATTGAACAAGTCCTCCCCGGCATTCAGGGTATCGGCTACGCAAAAATAATTCCTCACGATCAGCTAGCTCTCCATGAACGGAAAATCCGCAATGAAGGATTCCCTCAATACGCAGTAAAACCGACGGGTAAAAGAGAGATATATACTTCCATCATCTACCTCGAACCTTTTTCGGACAGAAATTTGCGGGCATTCGGATACGATATGTTTTCTGAGCCGATCCGCCGGAAAGCGATGGAGCATGCAAGGGATTTCGATAAATCAACTCTCTCCGGCAAGATTATGCTGGTTCAAGAAACAGACAAGGATATACAGGCGGGTACACTGATGTACGTACCGGTCTATAAGAGGGGGCTGCCTGTAAAGACCATTGAAGAGCGGCGCAGAGCAATCCGCGGTTGGGTATACAGCCCATATCGAATGAATGACCTCATGCGGGGAATATTAGGCGCGTGGGAGCTCGGCGAAGGGCGACAAATTCGATTAGAAGTGTTTGATGGCAAATCATTTCAGCCTGAGGCGCTTCTTTACGATAGTGGGCCGATTCAAAAACATGAACCTGCTCCCGTAAGATTGTTTAGCGAACAGTCTTCAATACCTTTCAAGAATCATCTCTGGAGCCTGCGATTTACTCAAGCTGTTCACCGCAACAGCAGTATCGACTATTCCAAAGCTTGGCATGTTCTGATCAGCGGGACACTGGCGAGCGTATTAATTTTCATCCTCTACCTCATGCTTATCAATGCAAACCATAAATCGCAAAAACTGGCAGACGCGTTGACGAGAGAAATCCGCGAAAGCACCGAGCGCAAACGGGTGGAAGAAACACTTAGCCACGCCAATCGTGCTTTGGCCGTTATCAGCCAGATCAGTCAAACTGTTGTCCGCACCAGCGAACAGAACATATTATTTGCCGAGGCCTGCCGTATCGCCGTTGAAACCGGCAACTTCCGGATGGCGTGGATCGGCCTGATCGATGAGCAGGATAAATTTTTCAAGCCGGTTGCCTGGCACGGTGCGGAGGAAGGCTATCTCACCATAATCAAGAATATTTTCGCCGACGACATTGCGGATGGCCGGAGTCCGACCGGCAGGGCCATCCGGGACGGAAAATATTCCTACTGCAATGATATTGCGAATGATCCGGTCACGGCTCCCTGGCGCGAAGAGGCCTTGCAGCGAGGCTACCGTTCCTCCATCGCCCTGCCGCTTATTTTGCAGAACAAGGTAATCGGCGCATTCACGATTTACGATGCCGATCCGTTCATTTTCACCGAAAGGGAAATAAACCTGCTCACGGAAGTAACCGGCGATATTAACTATGCTCTCGAGAAAATGGACATCGAAAAGAAACACCGGCAGGGGGAAGATAAGATAAAAAGGTTAAATGAAAACCTTGAAAGACGCGTCGCCGCAAGAACGGCTGAACTGGCGGTTCAAACAGCCGAGCTGGAGCGGATTGAAGGCCCGGATTGCGGAGCTGGAGAAAGAACGAAAGATAATTACTGAAGGAACAAAGTGATAAGAAATATGAGTTTTTCTTTGGAAATCCCGGCTTTGTTAAGTATGCTTTGGAGAGTGCCCTTTTTTAAAGGCCTGCTGGAATGCACCGGCACCGGTATAGTTACCGATCCTTCCTCTGACTGTTTCTGGTATATCCGATGGCTCCCCGTCTGTCTCTTAAAAACAAAGCCTTCTTTTTCGAGCGCTTTGCAAACGTCAGATCCACTTATCTGTGGGAGCTTACCCATTGATTACAAGCTCAATTTCATGAGACTGATGCGACTTGGCAAAATACGGGATGTTTTCGATTCCAACCACTTCAACATATCCTGCTGCGGCATCTTTAATCATATAGATGGCTTCTTCGACCGTATCGCCTTCGGTGGTGATATCAAGTTCAGGGCAATACACTACATATCCACCCTCTTCAGCAGGGCTAAGCTCAGCAGTTATTTTTATTTTTTTCATGGCAAGCTCCCATATGGGGAAGATTTATTAAAAACTAACAGCGCTTTTATGATACGGGGAGCTTAATGGGGAGTCAAGAAATATTTTTTCAGAAATATTTTTTCTAATGCCATACCAAAACACAGACACTTGGTACTGCGAACGAATGCGGCGCCGAGGGGAAGATAAGATAAAAAGGTTAAATGAAAACCTTGAAAGACGCGTCGCCGCAAGAACGGCTGAACTGGCGGTTCAAACAGCCGAGCTGGAGCGGATTAGCTGGAAAATCGTCTCTCGTGAAGCGCAAAAACCGTGAAGCGTGAAGCGAATCTTGTCATTGCGAGGCGACTCTCAGGAGCCGTGGCAATCTCTGTGTCGGGATTGAAATAAAGGATTGCCAAGATGTCCGAGGGACATCTCGCAATGACAAAAGGCAACGAACAACGAGATGCGCTTCAATGGAAGGGGAATGTGCCGTGAAAAATATTAAACCTGCCAACAACGAACTGCGACGCCAGGCGGAGGCGAAGTTGAGCGAGCGCAGAAAGCAAACACCGCCGTCTTCTGTGACGGAGGCAGAAACAAGGCGTCTTGTCCATGAACTGGAAGTGCACCAGATCGAACTGGAGATGCAGAATGAAGAACTCATGCAATCACGCGCCCAAGTGGAGGCGGGACTGAGCCAATACATGGACTTGTATGACTTTGCACCCATCGGATATTTTACGCTGGCTCGTGACGGCGCGATCCATCAGGTCAACCTGGCCGGGGCCGGTCTTCTGGGCGTTGCACGCGGCGAACTGATCAAACGACGCTTCGATGCGTTTGTTAACGTCAAGTCCCGTTCCGTCTTCAACGGCTTCCTGGAAAAAGCATTCGGCAGCCGTCGGAAAGAGACCTGCGAAGTCGCTCTCCAGAAAGATGGAGCTCCTACGGCATGGGTGCACATCGCGGCTACCTGTAACGAAGACGGCCAGAGATGCCTCATTGCGGCGATGGACATCTCCGCGCGTAAGCAGGCGGAGGAAGCCCTGCGGGAGAGTGAGCAGCGGATAAAGACATTCCTTGATTCGACAGCGGATATGGCATTTTTAAAAGATGACAGCTACCATCATATCGTTGTAAATCGTGCCTTGTGCAAATTCTATGGCAAAACAGAAAGCGAGATCATCGGTAAGACTGATTTTGATCTGATGAGCGCAGAAGCAGCTGCGGAGTGCAGGAAGACCGATGAACAAGCGCTGCGTTCGAATACTCTAAAGATCACCGAAGAAACCATTGGGGATCGATATTACGAGACGATGAAGTTCCCAGTCACAATTACAAATGGTAAAAGGGGCATTGGCGCATTCATCCGAGATATCACCGAGCGCAAGCGGGCTGAAGAATGGACAGGCCATCTGGCGGCGATGGTCGATTTGGCTCCCAGCGCCATTACGGTACACGATTTTGCCGGCAAGTTCCTTTACACCAACCAAAAAAACCTTGATATCCATGGATATTCCCGCGAGGAACTGATGGCCCTCAACCTCAGTGATTTCGATGTTCCGTCAAGCGCGGCACTGATCAAAGAACGCATGAATTTGATAAGGGATGTCGGTGAGGCTTCCTTTGAAGTGGAACACTATTGTAAAGGTGGCACAACGGTACCCCTAGAACTCTTCGTAAAGCCCGTCGACTGGTACGGAAAGCCCGCTCTGCTCAGTATCGGCAGGGACATAAGTGAGCGCAAGCGGACGGAGCAGCAGATCAGATTCCAGGCTCACATCATAGATAATTCTCCCATAATCGCTGCATATCACGACAAGGAGCTCAACATGGTCTGGGCAAATAAAGCCTACCAGAGAGCTACGGGATTGAGCCTGGACGAAATCAGGGGAAAAAAGTGCTACCAGGTTTGGAATCTGATGAAACCGTGCCGGGATTGTCCGGTGATCACGGCAATTGAAACCGGGGAGAACGCTGCCCATGAATTGACGCCGGATAATCAGGATCATTGGCCGGAATCTCAAGGATCTTGGTTATCCCAAGCCGTGCCTGTCCGCGATGAACAGGGCGCCGTCATTGGCTGCCTTGAATTTGCGATGGATATCGCCGAGCGCAAGCTGGTGGAAAAAGATCTGAAACAACGGGAGAATCTCCTGGAGAAGATATTTGATGTTCTTCCGATTGGCCTCTGGTTTGCTGACAAGGACGGCAAACTGCTGCGCGGTAATCCGGCGGGTGTGCAAATATGGGGCGCCGAACCAAAGGTAAGTCCTTCTGAATATGGCGTTTTCAAGGCCAGGCGCCTGCCGTCGGGAAAGGAAATTGCACCGGATGACTGGGCCCTGGCGCATACGATCAGGGAAGGGGTGACGATTGTTGATGAGCTGCTGGAAATCGACACCTTTGACGGAAAGAAAAAAGTCGTCCTTAATTCCACAGCCCCTGTTCTGGATGACGAATGTGCAATACAGGGAGCGATTGTCGTCAACATGGACATGACTGAGCGCATACAAGCGCAGATGGCTCTGGCGGATAGCGAGAAAAGATATCGTCTGATCGTGGATACCGCCAACGAGGGCATTTGGTCCATGGATAGCGAATATCGCACTACTTTTGTCAACAAATCCATGGCAGACATGCTCGGTTATGAACCGGGCGAAATGCTCGGACGGCGAGTAGACTCGTTCATGTTTCCGGAAGATTTGGGAGATCACTTCGATAAAATGGCCGCTCGCGCACTTGGGCAGTCCGCCTCATATGAACGGCGGTTCCTTCACAAGGATGGCGACGTTCTATGGACAATCGTTTCCGCATCTCCATTAAAGGATGAGCAAGGTAATTTTGTCGGTTCTATTGCCATGCTTACTGATATCACCGAGCGCAAGCAGGCGGAAGAAAGGCTGCGGCTCAAGAACCTTGTTTTCGATGGATCCATTGCTGCCAACAGCATTGCAGATTCAGCGGGTGTCATAACGGAGACCAATGCGGCTTTTTTAAAAATGTGGGGCCATTCCGGCAAGGATGAGGTAGTCGGCAAACCCATATCTTATTTCTTGAATGATCCGGGCGAGGCTGCTGCCCTCTTCACAGCTCTCCATGCTGACGGTGCATGGCAGGGGAACTATACGGCAAAGAAGAAGGACGGATCGACTTTTATCGCGCAAAGCACAGCGACAGTGCTTCGGGATGAAAACGGCCAGGTGATAGGATATCAATCGTCGGTAGTGGATATCACCGAGCATAGGCGAGCCGAAGAAGCACTGCATGAGCAAGAACTCCAGTACCGTATTCTAGCCGACTCCGGTTTAGCCCTGGTATGGACGTCTGGAACAGACAAGTTATGCAATTATTTCAACCAGCCCTGGTTAAAATTTACCGGGCGCACGCTGGAGCAGGAATTGGGTAACGGCTGGAATGAAGGCGTTCATCCGGAGGATCTTGAGCGCTGCGTTCAAACCTATGTCACCGCGTTTGATAAACAGGAATCGTTTGATATGGTATACCGGTTACGCCATGCCGGCGGGGAATATCGCTGGATAAGAGATTTAGGCACGCCGAACTTTAATGCACGCGGTGAATTCGTCGGCTACATCGGTCATTGTTTTGATATCACCGCGCAAAGGGCTGCGGAAGAAGAAATCCATAAACTCAATGAAGATTTGGAACAAAAGATAAAACTCCGGACGTCCGAACTTGAGGAAAGTGTCTCTCGCCTCGAAGAGATGAACCGTGTATTTGTCGGACGGGAATTAAAGATGATAGAACTTAAGGAACGGATTGCGGAACTGGAAGAAAACGTGAAGCGCACCTCGTGAAGCGTCGTTAGTATCTCGCACCTCGTGAAGCGTGAAGCGCAGGATGTGCAACGTCAGTCTTGTCATACCGGACTCTCGTGACCTTTAGGTTATGATCCGGTATCCAGGCGTCGGGAACCAGATTTAATAAAAATACTGGATGCCGATTTTCATCGGCATGACGTAAGGTGCACTGTTAGTGTTGTCATACCGTCGGACGACGGTATCCAGGAAGAAAGGGAAAGCAACAGTTCGAATTGGAATGATTTTTGTATTGCAATATTTTAACTGGATGCCGACTTTCGTCGGCATGACGGTCTTGCGTGATACGTTTCACGAGTTCCTGCGCTTCACGAACGACGCTTCACGAGGTGCGAGCGACGTTACCCGAGATACGAGGTAGTTCATGATTCTGGACATGCGCACATTAATTTTCAGTCAAGCAGTGACCAATCTCATCTGTCTGCTCGTTATCACAGTATTGTGGCAGCAGAACCGTAAACGCTTTGCCGGGTCTACCTTCTTGCTTTTTGATTTTCTCCTGCAAACCCTGGCCTTTTTTCTGGTTGTTCTACGCGGCAGCATCCCGGACTGGATGTCGATGGTTCTTGCCAATACTCTGATAATGGCGGGGGCGCTGCTGGGCTATATGGGCCTTTTGCGCTTCACCGGACAAAAGGGCACGCAAATTCATAATTATTTTTTAATGGCGGCTTTTGTCGGTGTTCACTCCTATTTTACCTTTGTGCAACCGAATCTGGCGTTAAGGAATGCCAATATAGCATTGGGGCTGCTGATTGTTTGTTTTCAGTGTATGTGGCTGATGCTTTATCGCGTCCCTCTCGGCATGCGTCCGTTAACCAGAGGTGTGGGAATTGTTTTTGCAATGTACTGTCTGGTGTTTATCATCCGTATCGGCCATTCTCTGACCACCCGTGATTCAGTAACCGATTTTATGCAAGCCGGCACATTCGACGCGCTTATAATTGCCGCTTATCAGCTAATATTTATTTTTCTGACATTCAGTCTGGCCCTAATGTTCAATAAGCGGTTGATGTCGGAGGTCAAAACGCAGGAAGAAAAATTTTCCAGGGCTTTTCATTCCTCGCCTTATGCCCTTACGATCACCCGGCTGGCCGACGGACAGATTATCGAAGTCAACGAGGGTTTCTTTAACACAACCGGATACTCTCCGGCGGACATCAGCGATAAAACAACAATCGCCCTGCATTTGTGGGACAGGGATGAAGATCGCGCCGCGGTCGTCCAGGAGTTGGAAAGCAAGGGTAAGGTGCGTGATCGCGAGTTTTCCTTCCGGAATAAATCCGGGGAGAAGATCACGGGTATTTTCTCAGCCGATATAATCACGATCAATAATGAAAAGTGTGTTCTGTCCAGCATTAACGACATTACCGAGCGCAAGCGGGCGGAGGAGGCATTAAGGAGCAGTGAGCTAAAATACCGGAATATCTTTGAAAATGCGACGGAAGGAATCTTTCAGAGCACCGCGGAAGGACGATATATAAGTGTCAATCCGGCATTTGCCCGGATAGGAGGTTATGATTCACCGGAGGAGATGATAAATTCGGTTAATGACATCCAAAAAGAGATGTATGTCCATCAAGAGGACCGGGCAAGGCTTTTGGAACTATGCAGTCAACAGGACATCATTAATAATTTTGAAGCCGAAATCAAACGCCGGGACAATGCAATTCTTTGGATTTCCATCAACGTTAAACCTGTCCGGGACGGCAGTGGTAAGATAATCCTTCTGGAAGGTACAATCGTGGACATCACTGAGCGTAAGTGCGCGGAGGAAGCAATTAAAAAATTAAATCGTGAATTGGAGCAGAATGTCGCCCGGCGCACCGGTGAACTGCGCAATACACAACTGGCCCTGCTGAATCTGGTAGACGACCTCAATGCCACCACCAGAGATATCAGCCAGGTTAATGAGGCTCTGACCGCTGCCAACAGGGAATTGGAAGCCTTCAGCTATTCGGTTTCCCACGATTTACGCGCACCGCTGCGGGGAATGGACGGATTCAGCCAGGCGCTCCTGGAGGATTATGGCGACAAACTGGACGCCACCGGGAAGAATTACCTGGAACGCATCCGGACGGGAACGCAGCGCATGGGCTTGCTGATTGACGATATGCTCAAACTTTCACGGGTAAACCGGTCTGAATTTACCCGCGAATCCGTTGATTTAAGCAAAATGCTGCAGAGTATCTTCCTGGCAGTCCGGCAGAATAGCAAGGCCAGAAATGTTCAGGTGAATATTCAGGAAAATGTTATTATTGATGGCGACAGGCATCTGTTGGAGATTGCGCTCACCAACCTGCTGGACAATGCCTGGAAGTTTACGGGCAAGACACAAAATGCCCGCATCGAATTCGGTACGAAGTTTATGGATGGCAAGCCGGTTATGTTCATCCGGGACAACGGCGTCGGTTTTGATATGGCTTATACGGATAAATTGTTCGGCGCTTTCCAGCGCCTGCATTCAACGACAGAATTTCCCGGAACGGGGATCGGGCTGGCCACTGTGCAGCGCGTCATCCACCGCCACGGGGGCAGGATCTGGGCGGAAAGCGAGCTGGGCAAGGGAGCGGTTTTTTATTTTACGCTACCGTAAAATAAAAAACGTGAAGCGTGAAAATACGTGGCTCGGGTTTCGTGAAGCGTGAAGCGCGAACGACGAGATACGAGGGACGCTTCACTTGCGACGTAAGGAGGAATTAACGGTGGAAGAAAAAGATAAAATAAAAAGCTTTCGAGATTTGGATGTGTGGCGGCTGGCTATGGAAATAGTCGGCGATATTTACAAATTTACAAAAGCATTTCCGAAAGAAGAAGTGTATGGTTTGATCAGTCAAATGAGGAGAGCGGCTGTGTCGATTGCCTCCAACATTGCCGAGGGTTTCAATCGATATCATAATAAAGAGTATAAACAGTTTTTATACATTGCTCTCGGATCATGTGCCGAACTGGAAACGCAAATTGAGGTTAGTTTGCTTTTGGGATATATTACACAAGATCTAAGAGATAAAACAATCGAGAAACTCGATCACGAATCGAGAATGTTGAAAAACTTGATAAAACGGCTCAGCGCGTGAAGCGTGAAAATACGTGACTCGGGTTTCGTGAAGCGTATCTCGCTTTTCACGAATGACGCTTCACGTGGTGCGTTTCACGCTTCACGCTTCACGAAATACGAGGGGGTGTTATGAATAACAAAATTATTTTGCTGGTGGAGGATAATCAAGATGATGTCGAACTGACCTTACGGGCTTTCCGGAAAAATAATATTTCCAATAAGATTATTGTTGCCCGCGACGGAGTGGAAGCTCTGGATTATCTGTTTGCCAAAGGGCAGTACGAACTGCGCGATGAAAAAGATTTACCCGTTCTTGTCCTGCTGGACTTAAAACTTCCGAAGATAGACGGTTTGGAAGTCTTGCGGCAAATTCGCGGCAATGATCTGACCCGGCTGCTGCCGGTCGTCATTCTGACCACTTCCTCCCATCAGCAGGATGTGATCGAAGGTTATAAACTCGGCGCCAACAGTTATGTCCGCAAGCCGGTTGATTTTGCTGATTTTGAGCAGGTCATTAATGTGCTGGGACTCTACTGGCTGATCTGGAATGAGCCTCCTCCGGTAGGGAAGTGAGGGAAAAGACGTATCTCGCATCTCGTGAAGCGTGAAGCGAAAAAACGTTACTCGTGAAGCGTCGTTCGTATCTCGTATCTCTCGCTTCACGCTTCACGAGGTGCGCTTCACGAGATACGTTTCACGAGACCCGAGATACGAACAACAAAGGAGTGGACAGTGGCAAAAATAATTTCACCGGAAACGAGCGAGAATCAGTTGCTGCGGGTATTGATGGTTGAGGATTCGGAAGACGACGTCCTGCTGACGCTCCGGGAGCTGAAGAAGGGCGGATACAATCCGGTGTATGAACGGGTGGAAACTGAAAAGGATATGGATAAAGCCCTCCGGGAGAAGCAATGGGACATCATCCTTTGTGATTATAAAATGCCGAAATTCAATGCTTTCTCCGCCCTTACCTTACTAAAAGAAACAAATATCGACATCCCTATTATCATTGTCTCCGGCACTATTGGCGAAGAGACGGCGGTGGAATGCATGCGACTGGGCGCCCATGACTACATCATGAAGAATAACTTATCCCGTCTCTGCCCGGCGATAACCCGGGAATTAGAAGAGGCAGAATCAAGAGCCAAGCGCAGGCAGGCGGAGGCGGAACTGCGGGAGAGTGAAGAGCGATACAGGGCTCTTTTCGACCGTTCGCTCGACCTTGTTTATCTCACTGATTTCGAAGGTCGCTTCATCGATGCCAACGCTGCCGCTCTAGACCGGCTTGGCTATAAGAGGGAAGAAATCCAGTCCCTCAATTTTGCTTCTTTCCTGAGTGAAGATCAGTTGCTGTACGCAGCCACAACGCTCCAGGAGATTCGGGACACCGGTATTCACAAGAACATGATGGAGTTCAAATTGCGGCATAAAAATGGCAGTGATGTGTATGTGGAAACGCGAGGATCCACCGTCATGTCCGACGGAAAACCTGTCGCGATCCAGGCGATCGCCAGGGATGTCACCGAGCGCAAGCGGACCGAAGAGGAAATCAAAAGAATAATGTTGTTCCAACAGGTTTTGATGGATGCGGTTCCGTCTCCTATTTTTTATAAAAATACAGATTGTGTCTATATCGGAGGCAATAAGGCCTTCGAGCGATACCTGGGGCTGTCGCCGGAGCAATTCATCGGGAAGACGGTGAATGACATTGCGCCCGACGACTTGGCCGAGAAATACGACAAGTCAGATAGAGAGCTGCTGAACCATCCAGGCGTTCAAACCTATGAAACTTCAGTCGTCTATGCAGATGGAACGCGCCATGATGTGGTTTTTAACAAGGCGACTTTTACCAATGCCGAAGGCAAAGTAGCAGGGCTGATTGGAGTGATTCTCGACGTCACCGATAGCAAGCGGGCGGCGACGGAACTGCAGCGGACCGTCGAAAGTCTCCGCAAGGCAATTCAGACGACCATTCAGGTCATGGTTTCCGCGATAGAGGTCAGAGATCCCTATACTGCCGGTCATCAGATCAGGTCGGCGGACCTCGCCGGCGCTATTGCCGCGGAGATGGGCTTGTCCCGGGAAAAGATTGACGGACTAAAGATGGCCGGGTCCATCCATGACATCGGGAAATTGTCCATACCCGCGGAGATATTGTCCAAACCCACCAAACTGACAAGCCTGGAATATTCTTTGATTCAAGAACATTCCCGGATCGGCTATGAAATGCTGAAGGATGTGGAATCCCCCTGGCCGCTCGCACAAATTGCTTACCAGCATCATGAGCGGATGGACGGATCCGGCTATCCGCTGGGCATTAAGGGAAATGATATTATTCCGGAGGCACGGATTATGGCGATCGCCGACGTCGTGGAGTCCATGGCTTCCCACCGCCCTTACCGGCCGGCCCCGGGCCTCGATCTGGCGCTGGAGGAGATTTCCCGGAACAAGGGCATCCTGTATGATGCTGACGCGGTGGAGGCCTGTCTGAGATTGTTTCGCGAGAAAGGCTACAAATTGGTGGAAAATACGTGAAGCGGGAAAACGCGTGAATCGGGACTCGTGAAGCGTGAAGCGGGAGAATACGTGAAGCGTGAAGCGTGATGGTCTCGTAAAAAGGCCTCCACGGCGTCATACCGGCGAACGAGACTGTGTCGCAATGGCATTGCGAAGGAACGAAGTGACTGAAGCAATCTCATAAGTAGCTGAATACATGAGATTACCACGCCGCCTGAGAGGCGGCTCGTAATGACAGAAGTGGATTGTGACACAGTCTCGAACGCCGTGAACCAGGAAAATACTGGATTCCGGATCATAACCTAAAGGTCACGAGAGTCCGGAATGACAAAACAAGGGAATGCCAAAATATCGAATGTGCAGTCTTTTTAAGAGATTAGCAAGCAAGTGAGAGTAGGTACATGGATAAGGAAAGGGCTATAAGCTGGTAGGCTGACCGAGCACGAAATGAACTTGTTGAGGCAAAGCAAGAAGGAAATCGGTGAGGTAGCGAGAAAAAGGTTTAAGGAAAAGACCAGAGTCTGTAACATTAATTGCGTGGACAAAACCGAACAATTAATATAAAATACTCGCATGAAAACTCAAAAAAA
This sequence comes from Deltaproteobacteria bacterium HGW-Deltaproteobacteria-12, assembly GCA_002840565.1. Classification (GTDB taxonomy): domain Bacteria; phylum Desulfobacterota; class Syntrophia; order Syntrophales; family Smithellaceae; genus MVRV01. Next base: position 112,855 of record PHBK01000010.1, read on the forward strand.
TGTATCCAGGCTCATCGAATATCGCATTGCGGAGCGGATTGGCCAGGGCAAGGTTATCCTGGTGTTTGGTCCGAGGCAATCGGGAAAGACCACCCTCATGCACGCTGTGGCTGAAAAGTCAGGCCTGGATCCTCTCTGGCTGAGCGGCGACGAGCCCGATATCCGCGGACTTCTTGCCGAGGCCACGTCAACGCGCCTCAAATCACTCTTCGGCGGCAAGCGGCTGGTCATTATAGACGAAGCGCAGCGCATTGCCAACATCGGCATCACCCTCAAGCTCTGCGCCGACACCCTGCCGGACATCCAGATTATTGCCACCGGTTCCTCGGCCTTCGAGCTTGCGGGCGTCACCAGTGAGCCGCTGACGGGCAGGAAATACGAATATCATCTCTATCCTCTCTCATTCGGAGAACTGGCGGCGCATCACGGCATGCTGGAGGAAAAGCGGCTTTTGGAGCACCGTTTGGTCTTCGGTCTGTATCCCGAACCGGCAACCCGTCCCGGCGAAGAGCGGGAACTGCTGTCCCTGCTCGCGGAGAGTTATCTGTACAAGGACATCTTTGCGCTAGGGATCGTTAAAAAGCCAGCCCTGCTGGAGCGCATGGTACAGGCGCTGGCACTGCAGATTGGCTCGGAAGTTTCGTATCAGGAACTCGGACAACTCATTGGCGCCGACAAGGAGACCGTGGAACGCTACATCGATTTGCTGGAGAAGGCCTACGTCCTGTTCCGGCTCCCGTCGTTCAGCCGCAATCTGAGAAACGAGCTGAAAAAGAGCCGCAAGGTATATTTCTGGGACACGGGCATTCGCAATGCCGTTATCAGGAACTTCAACCCCCTGCACCTGCGCCAGGATACGGGCGCGCTGTGGGAGAATTTTCTCGTGTCGGAGCGGCTGAAGGCCAACCATTATGCCGGAAGAGATGTCAACCAATGGTTCTGGCGTACCCATGCGCAGCAGGAGATTGATTACCTGGAAGAGCGGGACGGAGTCTTAAGCGCCTGGGAATTCAAATGGCGCGCCACTCGGCCGCCGCGTATTCCCAACAGCTTTCTAAAAGCCTACCCTGGCTGCCGGACAGGCTATGTAACGGCCGAGATGGTGGAGACGTTTCTGCTATAAAGGTTCTGAGGGAGTCGCAGATGACAACTACATCAAGCAGGCCGCAAACTGGTGAAAAAAACGTGAAGCGGGAAAACGCGTGAACCGGGATTCGTGAAGCGTGAAGCGGGTAACGGGGCTCGGGGTTCGTGAAGCGTATCTCGCTTTTCACGAACGACGCTTCACTCTTCACGAGTAACGATCGACGAAGGAGTTAACGATGGAAGAAAAAAGTAAGATAAAAAACTTCAGGGACTTGGATGTCTGGCGGCTGGGAATGGGAATAGTCGTGGATATTTACGAATACACAAAAGAATTTCCCAAAGAAGAAATATATGGCTTGGTAAGTCAAATGAGACGTGCGGCAGTTTCTGTTGCTTCTAATATTGCCGAGGGATTCAACCGTTATCATAATAAGGAGTATCGACAGTTTTTACATATTGCACTGGGATCATGTGCCGAACTGGAAACGCAAATTGAGGTTAGTTTACTTTTGAGATATATTACGCAAGGCGAAAGAGATAAAATCATTGAGAAGCTCGATCACGAATCGCGGATGTTGAGAAATCTCATAAAACGACTTGAAGCGTAATTCGTGAGGCGTCGTACGTATCTCGCGCTTCACGCTTCACGAGGTGCGCTTCACGAGCGACGAACGACGAATAACAAGGAATTGACAATGAGGAAAAATATTTCATCTAAAACGGGAGAGGCTAAGTCTATCCGCGTCTTAATAGTTGAGGATTCGGAAGACGATGTCCTGCTGATGATCCGGCAACTGAAAAAGGGCGGATACAATCCGGTGTATGAACGAGTGGAAACAGCAGCGGCAATGCTATCAGCATTGCAGGATAAAACCTGGGATATCGTCTTGACCGACTATAAAATGCCACGGTTCAGCGGCACCAAAGCCATTGCCCTGCTCCAGGAAACAAACATTGACCTCCCTCTGATCATCGTCTCCGGCACCATCGGCGAGGATACGGCGGTGGAGTGCATGCGACTGGGTGCCCAGGACTTCATCATGAAGGGCAACATGTCGCGTCTCGTTCCCGCTATAAAAAGGGAAATTGCCGAGGCCAAATCCCGAGCCGAGCGCAAGCTTGCCGAGCAGGCTGTCATCGCCAGTGAGGTCAGGTTTAGAGAACTGTTCGAGAACATGATCAGTTGCGTTGCCGTTTACGGAGCTGTTGCCGATGGTACTGACTTTGTCTTGAAGGATTTCAACCGGGCGGCAGAAATAGCAGAAAAGATAGACAGACAGAAGATCATCGGCCAATCCCTCCTAAAGGTATTTCCTGGTGCCCGGGAAATGGGATTATTGGCGGTGCTGCAGCGGGTATGGCGCACCGGCCGGTCGGAGCATGTTCCGGCTGCTTATTATAAAGATGCACGTAATGAAGGCTGGCGGGAGAACTATGTCTATAAGCTGCCCACCGGCGAAGTTGTAGCCCTTTACAGCGACATAACAGAGCGCATTAAAGCGGAAAGAAAAATATTGGAAAACGAAGCAAAATATCGCCTGCTGGCCGATAATGTCGGTGATGTCATTTTCGTTTTGGATATGAATCTGAACTACACGTATGTCAGCCCTTCCGTAAAAACCCTCAGGGGCTTCAAACCGGAAGAGGTGCTGCAGCAAAAGTTCACGGATGTATTGACTCCCGCTGCTTTGGATCTGGCAATGAGCACTCTATCCAAGGAACTAGAACTGGAAAAATCAGGCCGTCAAGAGGTTAACCTGTCGCGGACGCTGCAGCTGGAGATGAGGCGCAAAGATGGCACCACTGTGTGGACGGAAGTGAAGTTTTCCGTTATCAGAGATGAAAATCAGCAACCGGTGAGCATTCTGGGCCTGACCCGTGATATTACCGAGCGCAAACGCGCGGAGGATGTGCTGAGAGAAAGCGAGAAGAAATATCGTGATCTGTACGATTTTTTACCAATCCCTGTCTATGAAATGGATTTCGAAGCCAACATTACTGCTGCCAACCGAGCTGTTTTTGAAACATTTCGAGGTACAGAAGAGGATTTAAAGAGAGGGTTTAAAGGATGGCAACTGCTTTCACCGGAAGAAATTGATAAATCTGCCCGGAATATTCAAAGGCTTTTGCAGGGGGAGAAATTAGTAGAGACTGAATATACTTTCCGGAGATTAGATGGGTCTGTCTTCCCGGCCATAGTAATCTCCAGTATAATTTATAGCGATGGCAAACCAGTGGGGATCAGAGGCGCCATCGTGGATATTACCTACCGCAAGCAGGCGGAAGAAGCTCTGCGCGAAACGCAAAAGCAGCTGCAGGATGCTTACCATCTGGCGGAAATAGGAAGCTGGAACTGGAATTTCAGCGACAAAACAATTACCTGGTCGAAAGAACTTTGCTGCATTGTCGGCCTGAAGGCCGAGCCGCTGACTTTTCCTGATACTAAACACCCGCTGGTTTATTCTCAAGAAAGTTGGAAACTGCTGCAAGAGACTGTTCAGGATTTTTTTAAAACCGGCAAACCCATCCAAGTAGAACTGGAAATTGCCCATTCCGACAGCAACAAGCGCTGGCTGAACTGGATCGGCAGTGCAATATATGATGATGCAGGGAAAATCACCGGCCTGCACGGCTCGGCGCAAAACATCACGCAGCGCAAGCAAATGGAGGTGCTGCTGAAGCAAAGCGAAAATAGATACCGGAGTATCTTTGAGAATGCCCAGGAAGGAATTTACCGGTCGACACCGGAAGGAAAAATCATCATAGCCAATCAGTCCATGGCCAATATGCTGGGACACAGAACTCCGGAAGAACTCATGACGAGTGTAACCGACATGTCCCGGCAGCTTTATGTCCATCCGGCAGAACGAGTGAAAATAGAGAAGATAATTGCCGAGCAGGGTTCTGTCCGGAACTATGAAACGCAGTTTTACAGAAAGGATGGAAGCATCATCTGGGTATCCCTGACCATGCATTCCGACCGTGACGCCAAAGGGCAAATAATCCACTATGACTGTATCAGTGAGGATATCACGAAACAGAAACAGGCGGTCGAGCAGATCAGAAAAGCTTTGGGAGCAACCGTTAAGGCTATTACCGTGACCGTGGAGACGAGGGATCCATACACGGCAGGCCACCAAAGGATTGTTTCTGATCTGTCGCGGGCGATTGCAACGGAGATGAAACTTCCCGCCGATCAAATCGAAGGGATCCGCATGGCCGCAGCTATCCATGATCTCGGCAAGATATCCGTTCCAGCCGAGATTCTCAGCAAACCGACAAAACTGACAAACATCGAATTCAGTCTGATCAAAAACCATTCTCAATCCGGTTACGATATCCTTAAAGACATTGACTTCCCCTGGCCCGTTGCCCGGATTGTTCTGGAGCATCATGAAAGGATGAATGGTTCCGGATATCCGAATGGTTTGACAGGGGACAATATTCTCCTGGAATCACGGATACTGGCTGTGGCCGATGTTGTCGAAGCCATGGCCTCACACAGACCCTATCGCCCCGGTCTGGGTATTGATGTTGCTCTGAATGAAATCGAGAAGAATAAAGGAATATTTTACGACAGCACTGTCGTCGATGCCTGTCTGAAATTATTCCGGGAAAATGGTTTTCGGTTGGGATAAAAAACGTGAAGCGTGAAGCGGGATTCGCACCTCGCAACTCGTGAAGCACAAAAGCCGTTATTCGTGAAGCGTAGTGCGTGAAGTGCGAACTACGAGATACTCTTCACGAGCCCCTAGATACGAACGACGCTTCACGAGGTGCGAACCCCGCTTTTCGCTTGCCGATCTGGAGATAATTGTATATACTGCCGTCATATTACTACGAAAAGTGACGACATGGTGAACATATGATGCTCAACAGAATATTCAAAGCCCCGAAACAAAGCTTTTTTCTTTTGGGACCGCGAGGGACCGGCAAGAGCACCTGGCTTCGAGCCACTTTCCCGGATGCCTATGTTATTGACCTGTTATCTGAGGAGACCTACCAGAGGCTTCTGGCGAATCCCGGTCACTTCGCCGGCGAATTGCGTTCAGTTCCTGCAGGCCGGTGGGTGATTGTGGACGAGGTGCAGCGGCTCCCCAACCTATTGAATGAAGTGCAACGATTTATTGAAGAAAAAAGGTTGCATTTTGTCCTGTGCGGGTCGAGCGCCCGCAAGCTGAAGCACGCCGGTGTCAACCTGCTTGCAGGCCGCGCACTCCACCGATCCATGCATCCCTTTGTCCCGGAAGAGCTCGGCGTCCAATTTGATCTGGAAGAGGCTCTTCAGTTTGGGTTGCTGCCAATAGTCTGGGACTCAACCGCCAAAGCAGAGACGCTTTCCGCTTATGCGCAGCTCTACCTGAAAGAAGAGATCCAGGCTGAGGCGCTCGTCCGGAATCTACCCGGGTTTGCCCGTTTTCTGCCTCTGGCAGCCCTTTTCCACGGCCAAACCGTCAATGTGAGTAACATTGCGCGCGAAGCAGGGGTGGCCAGGACAACGGCAGCAGGATATCTCGACATCCTGGAAGAAACGCTTCTGTGTTTCCGGCTGCCCGCTTATGAGGCCAGGCTGCGCGTTCGGGAACGAAAACTGCCCAAATGGTATTGGTGCGATCCCGGCCTCGCGCGTGTCATGAAAAGAACAACCGCCTCTCTGGCGCCAGAGGAAAGAGGAGCATTGTTCGAAGGGATGGTTGCGCAGATGATACGCGCATACAGGGACTACCGCTTGATCTGTGACGACATTTATTACTGGGCACCGTCAGGCCGGTCGGAGACCGAAGTTGATTTCCTGCTTGTCCGGGGGGCTAACCTGATCGCAGTCGAGGCAAAGTCCGGCAGCACTTTCCGGGATGCCTGGTGCAAGGGACTGCGCGCTGTGGCAAAACTCGAAGGGTTGCAGCGCCGCATAGTCGTTTACCCTGAGGGACCGGTAATGAAAACACAAGACGGTATTGAAGCCATGCCTTTCCGGCGCTTTGCCGAAGAACTGGCCTCCGATACTTTCTGGAAGTAGGGAAAAAAACGTCCCTCGTGAAGCGTGAAAGCCGTTATTCGTGAAGCGTATTGCGTGAAGCGCGAACTACGAGATACGCTTCACGCTGCACGAGGTGCGAAAGAGAAAGAGGTCTTGCCTATGAATAAAAAGCATTTTTTTTACTCATTAACGGTGATTCTGCTGCTGATCGTTGCTGCTGCCGGCTGGTTTGCCGCGGACAATCTGGGCAACAAAGCGCAGCGGGAAATCATGGCGGAAAGCGAGGCTGCAATATTAACCCTGTCCATCTATGTAACCTCTACATTAACCAATATTGAAGGGGCCGTTAAATCCCTGGCGGGCTCTCCCTGGGTTGTTCCCGCCCTCACAGCGAAAAGGAAACAGGATATCGAAAATGCCGAAAGCGCTTTAGACCGATACAATGCCGCCATCAACTCTTCCGTATCCTACCTGATGAATGCCGAAGGTGTGACAGTAGCATCTTCCAACCGTAAAGATCCGGACAGTTTTGTCGGTAAATCCTATTATTTTCGTCCTTATTTTCAGGAAGCGGCCCAGGGCCAACCCGGTCGTTATTTTGCCCTGGGTGTCACTTCCGGCAACAGGGGTTTCTATGCCAGCTACCCGGTGCGGAATCATCTGGGCAAAGTGCTGGGCGTAGTCGCGATGAAGAAGGATCTGGACGAGATGGAGGCTTTTTTCAGCAGATACCCCTTTTGTTTTTTCGTCAGTCCGGAAGGCATTATTTTTCTGGCCAGCAAGCCGACAATGGTTCTGAAAAGCTTCTGGCCGCTGGAGAAATCATTACAGGAGAAATTGCTTGCATCCCGGCAATACGGCAAGAAGCAGTTTGAGTCCGTTTTTTTAAAAAAGGAGATTGCCGATGGCGCGGCAGTCGCTCTGGAAGGAAAGGATTATTTCGTCTTCAGGAAGGTGATTGACCGCGAGGGATGGTCAATTATTTTGCTGGCTCCGGCAGGCCGTATCCAGGATAGCCAGTTGATCGGCATTCTGGCAGCAATTTCCGTAGGCTTATTAATTATGGTCTTTTCCGTCATTATCCATTTGATAGACCGCTCCAGAATAGCCATTCGGCAAAGCGAGGAGAGCAAGCAACTGCTGCTGCAGGCAGTGGCCGAAGGCATATTCGGGGTTGATGCCACAGGGCGGTTGACCTTCGTCAACCCCGCCGCCCTGCGCCTGCTTGGTTTTTCCGCAGAAGAGATGATCGCCCAAAACATACACGATCTCATCCACCATTCCCGCCCGGACGGCACGCGCTACCCGGCGGAAGAATGCCCCATGTACGCCACCTACACCAGGGGCACCGAGATTACCGTGACCAACGAGGTGCTTTGGTGCAAGGACGGCAGCAGTTTCCCGGCGGAGTATTCCAGTACACCGATCATCAGCGACAGCATGGTCATTGGTGCGGTGATAACTTTTCGCGACATCACCGAACGCAGGAAGGCCGAAGAAACACTTCGGGAAAGCGAATCACGTCTGCGCGTCATTACCGACTCCGCCCGGGACGCCATTCTAATGATCGATACTGAAGGCCTGATATCCTATTGGAACCCCGCCGCTGAGCGTATTTTCGGCTACACAAGCACTGAAGCCCTTGGCCGTAATCTGCACCGGTTAATAGTACCCTCGCGTTATCTCGCCGTGCACCATGCCGCCTTCCCAATATTTCAGCAGACCGGACAGGGAGCCGCAGTGGGCAAAACACTCGATCTGGAGGCGCGCCGCAAAGACGGGAAAGAAATCTCCGTGCAGCTTTCTCTGGCAGCGATTCAGATGAAATGTGGCTGGCATGCCGTGGGGATTCTCCGCGATATCACCGAACGCAAGCAGACGGAAGAGGCATTGAAAAAGATGGGCGCTATCCTCACGGAAATGGGGGCCATCGCCAGGATTGGCGGCTGGGAATTCGATGCGGTGTCGCAGAAGCAGGTTTGGACACCAGAGGTCTATCATATTCATGAAGTTGCTGAAAACTATGAGCCTACGGTGAGCAAGGGAATCGAGTTCTATACACCGGCTTCGCGGCCCGTCATCGAGAAAGCGGTGCAACGCGCAATAGAGTATGGTGATCCTTTTGATGTGGAATTGGAAATCGTTACCGCCAAGGGCAATCATCGTTGGGTGCACGCCAAGGGAAATACGGCCCGGGCAAGCGGCGTAACAACAAAAGTGTTTGGATTTTTCCAGGACATCACCGATCGCAAACGGGCGGAGGAAGCGCTGAAATGCTCGGAAACAAAGTTCCGTACGCTCTACGATTCGAACAGCGACGCGGTAATGTTGCTGAACAGGAAGGGATTCTTTGATTGCAACAAGGCAACCCTGATAATGTTCGGCTGCGCGACCATGGAGGAGTTCTGCCTGAAGCACCCCGCCGATTTATCGCCGACTTCACAGCCGGACGGCACGGATTCCAGGACGCTGGCCGACCAGATGATCGCCACAGCTATAGAAAAGGGCAGCCTTCAATTTGAGTGGATCCACCAGAGAAACGATACCGGCGCGACTTTCCCCGCTGATGTGTTGTTCACGGCCATGGAACTAAATGACAAGCCTGTTGTGCAGTCGGTTGTCCGCGATATCACCTCGCGCAAGCAGACAGAGGAAAAGATCCGGCAGATGGCCTATCATGATACCCTGACTGGTCTTCCCAACCGGAAGCTTTTCTCGGATCGCCTGAGTGTTGCTTTGGCCCAGGCCCAGAGAAATCAACAAAAAGTGGGAGTCGCGATGCTCGACCTTGATAAATTCAAGAACGTGAATGATACCCTGGGCCATGAAGCGGGCGATCTTCTGCTCCAGGAAACGGCAAAGCGGCTCAGCGCTGCGCTGCGCAAGGGTGATACTGTGGCGCGCATAGGTGGTGACGAATTTGTACTGATCTTTCACGACCTGAAGGGAGCAGCTGATGTAATCCCGGTTGCCCAAAAGATCGTGGACAGTTTTGGTCAACCCTTCCCCATCGGCACCCGTCAACTGGCGGTGACAACGAGCATCGGCATCGCTGTCTTTCCCGATGATGGAATAGATGAAGCCATCCTCCTGAAAAACGCCGATATTGCCATGTATGAAGCCAAGCAGGCAGGGCGGGCCCGTTACCAGATATTTAAAAAGGATGAATAGTTATTTACTTGCATGTCCCCCGCTGGCGGGGGCAGGGGGTGGATTTATTTAATGAAATGGCGATGAATGGTAACTGGTGACAAGTGACGGGAGTAAAGAGTAAGGAACAAGGAACAAGGAGCTTTGTCATTGCGAAACGCCTCTCAGGCGTTGTGGCAATCTAATATTGTCAAGAGTTTGTGAGATTGCTTCACTCATTACATTCGTTCGCAAAGACATTA
>PHBK01000010.1:122374-277659 GCA_002840565.1 Deltaproteobacteria bacterium HGW-Deltaproteobacteria-12
GAAACGCCTCTCAGGCGTTGTGGCAATCTAATATTGTCAAGAGTTTGTGAGATTGCTTCACTCATTACATTCGTTCGCAAAGACATTACGACACAGTCTCGTCCGGCTGGGCTGACCGGCATGCCCGTCACAAAATAAAAATATTTACTTCCTTAAGCCTGCTGCGAATGATATATAATACTCTCAATTGCTGTAAGAATATTTATCTATACCAAAAGAAAACTGATTGCTATTCTTTGACCTCTTCGGTCTTTAAAAAGGAGATGCTGACCTATGACAGGTAAAGAGAGGATTATCACGGCGCTGAGCCTTCAGCAACCCGACCGCGTTCCTCTGTATATTCATGGCATTAATGAAGCCCCGATCATTGGCATCGGAAAACACCTAACTGACGGCCTGCCCGCAACCAAACAGTTTTATCAGATGAATGATTCCGAGAAAATGAAGCTCTTGGATACCCTTTTTCTCATTCATGAAGCCTTCGGCGTTGACGGGTTCACCTCTTTTGAAATTGGACACGAAGCTGAAATAAATGAACAGGATATTCAGGATGACTGGGGTGTGGTTTACAGGCGCAATCCCCACGGCCTGCCGGTTCCCATCGGACACCCTTTAAAAGAGGCGAGTGACCTCCATAATTTCCCCATACCGGAACCGCAGCGTGCACACCTTCTGCTGCTTGATCTGGGCAGAGAAAGGTTTAAGGGAGATGTGGCCCTCTTCTGGCTGATGCGCGGAGTTTTTGTGCACAGCTGGAGATTGACCGGAATGGAAAACTACATGATCAACCTCTTTGAGCGTCCGGAATTTATCCATCGCATTGCAGCTATGGTAACGGAGTACAATTTGCAGCAGCTGGAGATGCTGGCTGCGGCGGGGATTGATGTCCTCGTTGTAGAAGACGATATTGCCACAACCCACAGCCTCCTTATCTCCCCGAAGCATTTTAGAGAGTTTGTCAACCCTTACAACAGAAAACTTGTCGCCCGCGCCCATGAGCTGGGGCTGAAAGTTGTACGACACAGCGACGGCAATCTCTGGTCGATTATGGATGTGCTCATTGATTCGGGATATGACGGGATCAACCCCCTGGAGCCGCAGGCCGGCATGGACCTGCAGAAAGTCAAGGAGGCCTACGGAGATAAGATCTGCCTGCTGGGCAATATTGACTGCAAAGAACTTCTCTGTTCGGGAACTCCCGATCAGGTGGATGCTGCGGTTAAGCATGCTATTGCAGCTGCGGCCAAAGGCGGAGGATACATCCTCTGTGACTCCAACTCCCTGCATCCGGGGGTCAACCCGGAAAACTGCATCGCAATGTTCGAGGCGACAAAAAAATATGGACTCTATAAATAACTCATCGGCCCCCAAAAAACGTCTGGTAATTTCATCGCCGTACAGCATTTTTATCCTGCTGTTCCTGCTTTATATGTTCGACTACATTGACAGGATGGTCATCGTTTCGCTTTTCCCTTTTCTCAAACTGGAGTGGGGTATAACCGACACGCAATGCGGGCTGCTCGTTTCCGCCGTGTACTGGTCTATTCTTATTTTTACCCTGCCGGTATCCATTCTTATCGACAGGTGGAGCAGAATTAAAAGCATCGGTATTATGGCCGTACTCTGGAGTGTCGCTACACTTATCGGTGCTTTTACAAAAAACTTTGGACAGCTTTTCGCGGTCAGAACGGCGATCGGCCTTGGCGAAGCAGGTTATGCTCCCGGCGGAACCGCCATGATATCTGCGCTCTTTCCCAAGGAGAAAAGGGCGAAGATTCTGGGAATATGGAATGCCTCCATCCCTCTGGGCAGCGCCCTTGGTATTGCTCTGGGCGGGATCATCGCCGATCACTTCGGCTGGCGGCATGCCCTGGGTATCGTGGCTATTCCCGGTCTTTTCATCGCTTTGCTTTTCTTTTATGCCAGGGATTATGAAACCGTCGCGCTGACGAGGTTTACGGGAGACAAAAATAATCAGACAGAATTAAAGATGCGCTGGCGCGAAATTGCAGCGCATTTATTGGGGAATAAAACGCTGCTGTTCAACAATCTCGGATTTGCCGCCAACACATTTGTCACCACGGCCATGATGACATGGCTTCCCAGCTATTTTCAAAGAACCGAAGGAATATCGATGAGCAGTGCCTCGACGAAAGGCGGCGCCGTAATGCTGCTGGCGATAATCGGCGCTCCCTTAGGCGGATATCTGGCGGATAAATGGCTGAAAAGCCGGAGGAATGCCCGACTTCTTTTTCCGTCGCTGTCCTCCTGTTTGACGGCAATTCTGCTTTTTATTGCCTTCATGTTTGTCCGGGGCAATGCGCAATATGCAGTTCTGCTGGCAGTTGGAGTCGCCGCTGTTTCTTTTGTGCCGGCTGCCGTTGCTGTGACCCAGGATGTTGTCCATCCCGGCATCAGGGCCGTATCACTGAGCTTGTGCGTCATTGTACAGCATATACTCGGCAGTTCCCTGGGGCCTCCCGTTATCGGCGCTCTTTCGGATGCGTTCGGACTGGAGACGGCACTGACCTTCCTGCCGGCCTTTGCCTTGCTGGCGGGCATTCTATTTTTTGTCGGTTCTTTTTTCTACGATTCAGATGCGAAGCCGGTGGAAAAACTGGAAGCTTTAACCAAGTGACATCTTGCGATCACGATAAAGACAATTTTTGACATCGCAAACACGGCAGACATAGGGATTAAAAGACACATCTTCCCCGATGCCGATAATGCCGCTGACTGATTTCAGGGGATGCATCAGAGCTGCACCGGATAATCTGATGGAGCAAAAATTATCCGGCAGCAAAGAAAACAGTTTGTGTTGTTCGGACACATGCCAGCGGCAATATCCCGGACTAAACCGGTTGGATATTTTCAATCCTGCCGCGGTCATTTGTTGAGACAGCATCAATTGCATCCTGTCCACAGCAGCTTCCACGACTTCCGAACCGACTACATCAATAATATAGCCTGCTGTCAGGTCGCCTTCCGCCATAAATTTCTTTGACCAATCGCTGATCCCCTGCCCTGCCGTGCAGGCAAATATGGCAACGCTCCCGGCGCTTTTTATTTGCCTGTAAATAATTTCGTGCAGATGGAAATCAACATTTTCAACAAACAATTGGCAAGTCTGATTGTTAAACCGGAGATTATCCTTAATTATAAATCCACCCTGAATGTGGCAATGGTCGGCGGCAGAAGAAAGTATTTCTTTTATGATTTTGGTCAATGTTGCCGGAATGGCTCCCGGTTTATAGCCTATTACGGTTTCCAGTTTCGCTCCCGTAATTGCCAGTTCGTGAAAAGAAAATTCATACGTAAAAACTTTATTAATTAAATCTGCTTTCTGCATCGAGCAATTCCGCGATCTGTTTATATTTTAGCCCAGATTACGCAATATAATAATAATTTATAAAACAACGGTCTTTGCGAGGAACGAAGTGACGAAGCAATCTCATATAATCAATACTTAGATTGCTTCGCTTTGCTCGCAATGACAATCTCTCTAAACCTTTATGCCCTGTTACGTAATCTGGATTTGTTCAATTTAGATCGGTATCCCGACATTGTCAACATCCAAAACTAATGATCTCGTAAAAACTACCACATCCAAAACTAAACATAAGGCATTATCCGGGGTTACTTTCTCATTGACAATGAGACGCCGCTTATGTCAATTATCAAAAGCAGCGGCACAATACCTTCAGGGGGATAATCAACATGATGACTTCCAAGCAAAGGATTCTTAAGGTAATGAGGGGCGAGATGGTCGATGTGATCCCATTCGTGCCCAGATTGGATCTCTGGTGGCTGAGCAATGCCACGAGAGGCTCTCTGCCCAAAAAATATGAAGGCATGATGCCGGACGACATATCGCGTGCCGAGGGTTGGCCGCTCTACCACATGGTGCCGAATTTTGCTGATGTGAGCAGCATGGACGACGTTCTTCATCGGGCCCTGGGCCTTTTCAATTTCCGGCAATCCGCCTACGGATGGAAATTTACCGATAATATCAAAGTGGTGACTCAGACCAACGAACAGGGTATGCAAATTATCGAATATCATACACCGGTGGGAGTGGTCCGGACGATAGGGGGGCTTACGGATGCCGGGAAGCGTTCCGGTTCGTCCCTGGGCTGGGTGCAGGAACATCCGATAAAAAAAGTTACCGATTATAAAATCCTCGGATGCCTATTTGAAAACATCGAGGTCTTTAAGCAATATGATTCCTGCAAAGAATATATCGATAAGGTAGGTGACGATGGAGTCGTTGCGGTGGGGGGGCCAACCCTGGCGGCTTCACCAATGCATATGATCCAAAAGGATTTAATCGATACCACCAAATTTTTCTATGATTATAAAGATAATTATCGCGAAATGAGGGAACTGGCGGACAAGATAGAAGTTTATTTTAACAAAGTTCTCGCCATCGTCGCGGACTCGCCGGCGGAGGTCGTTTTATGGGGGGCGAATTACGACGACATGATAACCTACCCGCCGTATTTCGAAAAAGAAATAAGCCCGTGGTTGAGAAAAGTATCCGCCGCCCTGAACAGCAAGGGGAAAATTCTGGCGACGCATACCGATGGCGAAAATTTCGGGCTTATGGACGCGATCTATAATTGCGGAGCACATGTCGCGGAATCGGTTACGCCTTATCCCATGACCAAAGTAAAGATCGAAGAATACTACAGACGCTGGAAAGATAAAATCACCATCATGGGAGGAATACCGGAAAGCATGCTGCTGGATGTTTCCATCAAAGAAGATGAATTCGAAGCTTTTCTTGACGGATGTTTCCGCGATTTGATTCCCGGAGACCGCATAATCTTCGGAACGGCTGATTCCACCCCTCCGGATGCTTCCTTTGATCGCCTGCGGCGCATCTCTGACCGTATCGAAAAAGAAGGACGCCTCCCGCTGGCCGGTAAGAAATATCCACAGGTTATATCAAAAAGCGGCGCAACGTTAAAAGCTCCGCCAACAAAAAATGAAAATGAAAATAATCTGCAGAAAGGTGCTCAAACAAATGAGAAAGAAGATATGAATATGGAAATGCTCAGACAAATAGCGGCAAAAGTCGAAGAAGGAGATGCAGCTGCAATTAAAACATTGGTACAGCAGTGCCTGTCACAAAATATCAGCCCGGGCGATATTTTATACAAAGGGCTGGTCGCAGGCATGGAGCCGGTAGGCGTTAAATTCAAGAAGAATGAGGTCTTCATCCCGGAAGTTCTCATGGCTGCGCGCGCAATGAAGGTTGGTCTCGAGCTCATCAAGCCGAAACTTGCCGAGACCAAAACGGAAAGCAAGGGCAAAATATTGATCGGGACCGTAAGGGAGGACATGCACGATATCGGAAAAAACATTGTAGCCGTGATGTTCGAAGGCGCCGGTTACGAAGTGATCGATCTCGGGATTGACGTCAGCAATGAAAAATTTGTCGAAGCCGCAAAAACACACGGCGATGCCAAAATACTGGGGCTTTCCGCACTGTTGACGACAACTATGCCGTACATGAAAGAAGTAATCGATGCGGTGCGAAAAGTATCGCCGGATTTGAAAATTATCGTGGGCGGGGCACCGGTGTCCCAGGCATATGCCGATGAAATAAAGGCCGATGCTTACGCGGCCGACGCCGCATCCTCCGTGGATATTGTAAAACGTCTGTTGGATTGAATAAATACTGGACACCGGTTTTCGAGACTGTGTCACAATAGGTGAAATTGTCATTTCATGTCCTCCGCTGGCGGAGGTGTCACGTAGTGACGGAGGTGGACTAAGTAGTGCCAAGGTGTAAATTATGAATATTACGGCCACTTCAAAAATATCCACCCCCTTACCCCCGCCAGCGGGGGACACTACGATAGACTGCAACCAGCAGCTTTCAATTATGACACAGTCTCTTTTACCGGTGTGAAGGACTTTTTACTAGACCATAACGCTTGACGCTATAACGTAACAAAAAAGAGGAAATTATGATCATCGTCGGGGAAAAAATTAATTCCACCCGCAAGCCGATTGCCGAAGCTATTGCCGCGAGGGATAAAGAACACATCCAAAAAGAAGCGCAAGCCCAGAGCGAGGCCGGCGCGGACTATATAGATGTCAATGCAGCGGCATTTATGGAGAAAGAAGCGGAATGCCTCCAATGGGTAATAGAAGCAGTGCAGGAAGCAACGGAAACTCCGTTGTGTCTGGACAGCCCCGATCCGGCGGTAATCAAAAAAGTTATTCCCCTGGCAAAAATACCTCCCATGATTAATTCCATCAACCTGGAACCGTCTCGTCTGGAGGCCCTTCTTCCTCTGATTCGCGACTACAGCGCAACAGTCATCGGCCTTTGCCAGACTAAAGAACAGATGGGAAAAACCGTGCAGGAAAAAGTTGCCATAGCGGGACGCCTGGTCGAAAAGATTACAGCAGCGGGCATCGGCATAAATTCACTCTATATAGATCCCCTGGTCTTTCCGGTGGGCACAGACACTAAGTCGGTAAGCGCAACTCTGGATGCAATTGAGATCATCATGAAACAATTTAACGGCGTGCATACAATATGCGGGCTCACCAATGTTTCTCACGGTCTTCCCCAGCGCAAACTGATTAATCGCACTCTGCTGGCAGAGGCCATAGCCCGGGGACTCGATGCGGCAATACTTGATCCCACAGACAGGCAGCTTGTCAGTGTCATGCGAGCCGCTCTGATGCTGATGGGAAAGGATGAATTTTGCATGGAGTACATAAAGGCTTTCCGGAAAGGCCAGCTCGAGTGATTATTTTATCTATAACCTGAATATTTCCTGCTCTTCTGAATCCCCCCGGAAAAACCAAAAGCCGCGGGGTAGAAATGAACAAAGGTTGCATGTGAGAGGTGACCTCATTATCAAAGGATTTATCGCCTGCCATGAATGATCATAAAATTCATCCTAAAGATAAAACCGTTGGGGACGACGGGGCCGAAAGAAGCCCGGAGATCACTGAGGGATCCCCGCAAGACAGCCGGCCGGTCAACCGCCAGTTCGGCAAGCAAGCAGGCGAAAGCGAAGAACAGATCATGAAGTCCCTGATCAAGTACGAAAAACTGCTTGATGAAATTGAGGATTCCGTTGGTGAAGTTGACCTGCACGGCAAAATTACCTTTGTCAACAACGCTTCGTGTAAAATATGGGGTCGTCCAAAAGAAGAACTGATTGGATTGACTCGTAAAGCATACGCTGACCGACTGAATCAGAGAATCATTGTTGACGAATACAGGCAGGTGTTTAAAACCGGTATTCCGCGGCAGGTGACTTATGAAATCATCCGTTTCGACGGTAAACGCCGGACTGTTGAAGATTCAGTTAGTCCTTTGCGCGACAAAAATGGAGAAATTGTCGGGTTTCGTGCGGTCGGAAGAGACATAACCGAACGTAAACTTGTGGAGAAAGAATTATCAGAACATCGCAGCCGCCTGGATGCAATTTTCAGCAGCGTCAAGGAAGCCATTATTACCGTAGACACGGACTTTAAAGTTACGGAAGCCAACAAAGCGGCATTATCAATCTGCGGCCTCAGAGCGCAGGAGATGATCGGCAAAGCTTTTAATGATTGTCCTATGCAATGCAGCCGAACCTGCAGCGATATGTTCCGGCAAACCATCACCAGTAAATCGCAAATTGTGGAGTACCGGATCGAATGCGGCCACAAGCAGAAGCTGGAGCAGCAAGTCAGTGTTACCTGTGTGCCCCTGCGGGATGAAAACGGTCTTTACTCCGGTGCGGTCATGGTAGTGCGGGACATCACGTTGCTGCAGAAGCTGGAAAAAGAATTAAAAGAA
The DNA here is from genome assembly GCA_002840565.1 of Deltaproteobacteria bacterium HGW-Deltaproteobacteria-12. Lineage (GTDB taxonomy): Bacteria > Desulfobacterota > Syntrophia > Syntrophales > Smithellaceae > MVRV01. Next base: position 130,188 of record PHBK01000010.1, read on the forward strand.
CGCCATCAATTTCACCATCTGATCGGCCGCAGCAAAATTATGCAGGATATTTACCGGCTGATGGAAGACCTGGTCAATGTGGAGACGACAGTCCTCGTTACAGGCGAAAGCGGGACAGGCAAGGAACTTGTAGCCCGGGCGTTGCATTACAGCGGTGGGCGCGCCTTCAATCCCTTTGTGGCGGTTAATTGTTCCGCCTTAACGGAAAACCTGCTGGAATCCGAACTTTTCGGACATGTCAGAGGGGCTTTTACGGGAGCCATCAAAGACAAACCGGGACGTTTCCAGGCGGCCAACGGGGGCACTATCCTGCTTGATGAAATTGGTGACATATCACCGCTGGTGCAATTAAAGCTTCTGCGGGTGTTGCAGGAAAAGATTGTGGAGCGGGTCGGGGACTCTGAGCCGCTGAAAGTAGATGTTCGGGTTATTGCCAGCACCAACAAGGATTTGAAAGAAAAGGTAAAGCGCGGTGAGTTTCGGGAAGATCTCTACTACCGTCTCAAGGTTGTAGAAGTTCATTTGCCTCCCCTCCGCGAACGCCGGGAAGACCTGCCGCTGCTGATCGAACATTTTTGTCGTTTATTCAATGAACGATTCCATCGAACCATCGAGGGCGTCTCTCAGGAAGCTCTCAATATCTTCATGCAATATCCCTGGAAAGGCAATGTCCGGGAATTGGAACATGCCCTCGAGCATGCTTTTATTCTCTGTCATAGCTCTTTAATTACTCTAAAACATCTGCCGGGGGAACTCCAGGATTATGGTTTATCTGAGCGCGCTGTCGGACCAAAGGCCATTTTGCCAACTGCCCTCAGTGCCAGGGAAATTACCACTGCCCTCAACAAAGTCCGCTGGAATAAAACAAAGGCAGCCCGGCTTCTCGGCATCAGCCGCCGGACCATTCATCGAAAAATCAACGAGTTTAAAATCAATCAAGACGTATAAAAAAGTGCGCCATGTCGCTACTTGTGACGTCACACATTGGGTCGTGGCACATTTATGAGACGTCTTTATATCCTGATTTATTTGCTATCATATCATTATCATTAACAATTTAATATTTATTACATTGATTAAGAAGTTGGCACATTATCCGCTTTAAATAAATTCGTTGTGTCATGCATATGACCAAACAGGATTATTTCTATATTTTCAGCTAACCAATAATGAGGAAATGGAATTATGGACAATCTAATTCAACTGATAACTCCAGACAATTTTTCGGAAGAGGTAATATACGAAAAAAAGCCCGTCCTTCTTTTCTGTATGCCGCAAGACGATGATTTTTCAAGTCAAATTAAATCAATAACAGATATCGCCCGGCATTATGGAACAGAGCTTAAAGTGGGCTATCTGGAGGAAGACAGCATTGAGATTTTTAAGAAAAGACTTGGGTTTTCCGGCACACCAACTTACTTGTTTTTTCTGGAAGGAAAAGAAATAAACAGGTTGCTGGGGCTGACGGATCACACAAGGCTGGAAAAGTTTGTGTTTGAGATTATGGAACAGGCGGCGGGGGAATCTGCAGAAACATCGTAGAATATCCCAAAATCACATAACAAAAAAATGAGGAGGTTTGACATGAAGCATTTCAGTACAAGATTTTTAGTTATTGTAAGTCTGTTGACGTTGTTGTTTTTTAACCTGAGCAGCCTGACGGCATTCGCAGCTAAACATGAAAAAAAGGCCAAAGCTGCAAAGGAAACTCCTATTGACCGTTGGGCAGCCAATCCAAAAGCGTCCTTTGACATCAAAAAAATGGGCGACATGTCCGATTTTGATCCTTCTAATCCCATCGTTCCGACTGGTGATACATTTAAAATTGCCGTTGTGGCTTCCCATTCCGGCCCGGCCGCTATAGTCGGCCAACTCATGTGGTTTAATATTCAATGGGTCGCGCATGATTACAACAAAAGAGGCGGCATCATGGTTGACGGCAAAAAGAAACTCATCGAAGTAATCAAAGCCGATCACGCCGGCAAAATCGACCAGGTCAAAAAGGTTTGCGAACGCATGGTCCTGCAGGAGAAGGTTAATGTTCTGTGGGGCACTGACGGCAGCCATCTGATGAAAGTCATCAACGAAACGGCCAACAAATATAAGATTATTGCCATCAACGGCGTAACCCTGGCGGATGACCTCCAGGATGCAACAAATTTCTCCCGCTATGCATTTCAGGTCTCTTTTTCCAACTCCCAGGTCGGACGTGCTTTAGCTTATTATTATGGCCAGATCCGCAAGAAAGAAAAGAAGTTTTACATCCTGTGTCAGGATTTCGGTGCCGGTCATGATATCGCCGCCGGTTTCAAAAGGGGTTTGAAGGAATACTACCCCGACGCCCAGATCGTTGGCGAAGATTATCACAAGCTATTCATTACCGATTTCGCCCCCTATTTGGAAAAGGTCAAAGCTTCCGGAGCCGAGGTCATCTTTACCGGCGACTTCCCTCCCGATTCACCCAACATTCTCAAACAGGCCCGTCAGATGAATATAATGATACCCATTGCCAACAACTATCTGGATAACCCCGATGTGCTTCATGCCACCGGCGTCGAGGGAACCAAAGGATTGGTGAATGTCACCTCTTGGAGCGTCGGCAACCCTCATTACAAACTGCCCGACCACATCAAACTGGAAAAGATCTGGACTGATCTGCAGAAGAATAAATGGAAATCACCGCCCTACAACCAGATGAAGAGCTTTGAGCATTTCGCCGGCAGTTATGGCACCTGGACGCAGACTCTCTACTGGTTCTTAAGCATTGTGGAGCGTGCAAAGGTGTCTGATCCGGAAAAGATAATTGCTCTGTGGGAAAATGACACTTACAAAGCAATCAACGGCAAGGTCTATAAAATGAGAGCGTGTGACCACAAGGTCATTCAGGATCTGGCTGTTTCCGAATTTGTACCGCCGGAAGAGCAGAAAATTTCCTACAACCTGCCGCCGTACTATTGGTTTAAGGGCATTTCTTTCTACGGCCCGACATACCCGATTCCGGCCGGCAAAGTTCTGCCCTGGATGGACCAGAAACTGGACCGTTGTACCGGCAAAAACGAGTGGGGAGAATAGACGGCATTTCATTTATCCCAGTGTCGTGCGTCACAAAGCTCTTTCTTTCCTTTCCCGTTGCGAAAGGGAGAAGGATTCAACATGTCCCGATTCCGAGTCCCCGCAGTCCGCTGCGGGGACTCTCTCCGGCGGAAGCACTCTCTCTAATTGAAGCATGCTTTGCGCAATACAACCCCGGGGAGATTAAATAAGATTCCCCCAGTAAAATATATTCAAGGAATTATTATATGAATACAAGACCATGGATAAAAAATTATGATTACAATGTTCCGCAAACCATCCAATATCCCCGATTTCCGGTACAGAATTTAGTCCATATAGCTGCAGCCACCCTGCCTCATAAGGCGGCCACTTATTTCATGGGATCGGAAATGACATTCCGGCAGATCCGATCACAGATGCTGCGCATGGCCAATGCGCTTGTCAAGATGGGCATCCAAAAAGGCGACCGCGTCGGTCTGGCCATGCCCAATTGCCCCCAGTACGTTATTGCTTATTATGCCGCGCTTTCCACCGGTGCCGTTGTCGTGAATATAAATCCTCTGTACACCTATGATGAACTTAAGTTCATGATGCAAAATACCGGTTTGAATACATTGGTTACATTTGACCTTGCTTTGCCCGTCATGCGCCCCCTGGCAAAAGAGCTCGGTTTGCAAAACGTTATCGTTACAAAATTGACCGATTACATTCACGATATCCCCGTCAGTTCCGCGAAAAGCCTGGATTTGGAAGAGGGCTGGTGGCATTTCTCGGAAATCATTGCCGGCTGTACTGAAGAAAGCATACCTAAAGTTGACTTTCGCCCTGCAGATCCGGCTTTGATTCAGTTTACGGGAGGGACGACCGGCTTTCCCAAAGGCGCACTGCTGTCGCACTCGAATATTATCTCTGCCGTTTTTCAGAACTCCCTTTATGGCAATCCCATTTTGGAATATATTCCCCATGCCGAACGCCGGGTCCTCAGCGTTATCCCCTATTTTCATGTTTACGGCAATACATGTTGCCTGAACTGGGCGATGCTGAATGCGGCCACTCAGATCCTGGTGCCGAAATTTGATCTGGATGAATGTATGAGCATCTTTGAAAAGTTCGACAAGATAGCTAATTTCCCAACGGTGCCGACCATGATTACGGCCATCGTCAATCATCCCAGGGCCCGGCAAATGGATCTGGGTGCGCGCATCGGCGTGCTGGGAAGCGGGGGGTCAGCAATGCCCGTGGAACTGATTCAAAAGGTTAAGGATATGGGGATTTTCTGTGGTGAAGGATGGGGGATGAGCGAAACCGCATCCATTGGTATAGGCAGTCCGCTTCTTCATCATAAGGCCGGTTCCATCGGTTGTCCCCATCCGGACAACGACGTACGCCTTGTTGATGTGGAAACCGGTCTCGAAGATGTTAAGCCGGGTGAACCGGGAGAGATCCTGATCAAAGGGCCGTCCGTCATGCAGGGTTACTGGAATAATCCGGAGGAAACCGCAAATCAGCTCAAAAACGGCTGGCTCAGCACGGGTGATATCGCCCGGATGGATGAAGACGGATATTTCTATATTGTCGATCGTAAGAAAGACATGATTATCGCCGGCGGATTCAATATTTATCCCCGCGAAGTGGATGAGGTGCTGTTCTCGCATCCCAAAATTGCCGAAGCCATAGCAGCCGGTATTCCTGATGACTATCGTGGTGAAACCTGCAAGGCCTTTGTTGTGCTCAAGCCGGGTCAGACGGCAACAGAAAAAGAAATTATTGCTTTCTGCAAAGAAAAGCTCGCACCTTACAAGGTGCCCAAGTTGGTCGAATTCCGGAATGAGCTTCCGAAGTCGGCCATTGGCAAGGTGCTCCGCAAGATTCTGCGTGAGGAGGAAGTTGCCAAAAGTAAGAAGTAACAAATATTTTATTAATGGAGGAGTTAATATTTATGATGAAGTCAAGATTGTGCGATCTGGTGGGCATCAAATATCCGATCATCCAGGCGGGGATGGGGCCGTTTTCCAACAACAACCTTTGTGTGGCCGCAGCCAACGCCGGAGTTTTGGGCTTGCTTTCCACCAGCGGTCTTTTCAACAAGACCGATCAACCCTGGATATATGAAGATTTCATTAAGACGGCCGAAGCAAGTATGGATGATGATATGGCCACGGTGCTGGAAAAAGTCATCAAGAGGACATATCTTCTGGTCAAGGATAAGGGCGGTATTTTCGGGATTAATGTTATGGTCTCGGTAGAAGCCGGCGACAATGCCCGGGTTATGATCGATACGGCCATCCGGCTGCGGGAAGAAAATCCCGACATGAAAAACAATTTCAAGGTCATTTTTACTTCCGCCGGTGACCCCGTGGGCTGGAAAGACAAGATAAAAAATGCCGGCTTTACCTGGATGCATGTTGTTCCTTCTGTCAAAGGCGCCCTGCGCTGCAAAAAGGCCGGCGTTGATGTGATCGTAGCCTCAGGTCACGAAGGCGGATTTCACACTTCCTGGGAGCCGGTGCATTCCATGATCCTGCTGCCCGCCGTGGTGGAAGCCGTATCGGATGAGAAAACTCTCGTCTGCGGCGCCGGCGGGTTTTGCGACGGCAAGACGCTGGCAGCGGCATTAGTTATGGGCGCCGACGGCGCCCAGATGGGAACGCGTTTTCTGGCAACACAGGAAAGCGATTTTCATCAGGTTTGGAAAGAAGGTGTCGTCGCCGCCGGAGACAGAGGAACACTGGTTGCCCGCGGATTCGTGGGTCCGGCCCGCTGGCTCAAAACTCCGCGCAGCGAGGAACACGCCGTCAACACTCTAAAGAAGTCCCCGGGCGTTTATCTGGGTGTTCCCGATGACTATACGACAATGGATTTGAGTCTGATCGATTTTGAAGTCGAGTCCATGCAAGCCATCTTTGCCGGAAATAAAGAGAAAGCTCTGATGGCTGCCGGCGAAGCCGCGCAGCGGATCAGCGACATGCCCAAGGTCAATGATCTGGTGCAGTCCATGGTGAAGGAAGCCGAGAGTATCCTGCGCGATATTCCGAAGAAATATCTTGATTAAGGGCTGTTTGGGCAAAGGAAAAGCGGGGTCGTCGGACTTACCTGTTCAACACAGTCCGTCCTGTCCTGCTTTCAGAACGATGATTCAGTGCTCTTACAGAATGTACAATGAACCGATCAATCAAGCAGGTTAATTAAAGAAAGGAGATTTCAATTATGAAGATCAATGATGTAAAAAATGTATGTGTCGTCGGCGCCGGTAACATGGGGCATCAGATTGCGCTGCAGTGCGCAATGTTCGGTTATAAAACGGTCACCACGGACGTCATTCCGGCGGTCCTGGAAAAAGCCGAAAAGTTTGTCGACGGTTATCTGGCCGGTCGCGTGCAGAAGGGCAAGATGACGGAGGAGGCGGCGAAGAAAGCCCGCAGCGTGATTTCTTTTACCGGCGATCTGCAACAGGCCGCCAAAGATGCCGATCTGGTCATCGAAGCCGTCCTGGAAAGAATTGACCTGAAGAGAAAGGTCTTCGCCGATCTGGACAAGTTTGCGCCGGCCGGCGCCATCCTGGCGACCAACAGCTCCTTCATCGTCAGCTCCAGAATTGCCGATGCCACCAAACGCCCTTCCCAGGTCTGCAACCTGCATTTTTTCAATCCGGCTCTGGTGATGAAACTGGTGGAGGTGGTACAGGGACCCCATGTTTCGGACGAAACTGCACAGTGCCTGATGGACTTCTGTCTGAAGATCGACAAAGTGCCCATTCATATTAAAAAGGAAGTCGATGGATTTGTGCTGAACCGCATTTTTGCCGTTATCCAGAGAGAAGCTCTCTGGATGCTGGAAATGGGCGTGGCCTCATTTGAGGATATCGACAAGGCCTGCGTTTACGGAGCCGGGCATCCCATGGGGCCCTTCCGCCTCAATGACCTGACGGGCATTGACCTTACTTATGATGTCTGCATGGGCCATTTTCTGGAGTCGGGCAACCTGGCTGATCTGCCGAGCCCCAGCGTCGTGAGGAAGGTAACGGAAGGCAAGTTCGGCCAGAAAACCGGCGAAGGCTGGTACAGCTATAAGAAGTAGGCCGAAAGCATTAAAGACATCTGAGCGCAGAACTTATCAGCAGGTAAACAGGCAAGAGCTGTTTACTTGAACAGTATTTTTAAAAAGGTGATCACATGATAATTAACGATAAAGTTGTCGTAGTTACAGGCGGCGGCAGCGGGATAGGCGAGGCTTTGTGCCGGCGTTTTGCCCTCGAAGGCGCCAGAGCTGTCATTGTGGCGGATGTAAATGAGTTCACCGCCAAAGCGGTTGCCGACGAAATAAAAGGGGTGTCGATTAAATGTGATGTCAGCCGGGAAGAAGATGTTCAGAATTTAGTCCTCTTTACGGAAGAAAAATACGGCACTATCGATCTGTTCTGCTCCAATGCCGGGATTGCCATTGCGGGCGGCGTGGAATGCCCCAATGAAAAATGGCAACGCATCTGGGAAATCAATGTGCTGTCTCATGTTTTTGTCGGCCGGGCAATCATTCCCGGGATGATCAAACGCGGCGGTGGTGCCCTGATGATCACTTCTTCCGCGGCCGGGCTCTTAAGCCAGATCGGTTCCCTGCCCTATTCCACGACCAAGCATGCGGCGGTCGGACTGGCGGAAAGTATTGCCATTACTTACGGCGATCAGGGCATCAAAGTATTTGCCCTGTGTCCGCAGGCTGTACGTACGGCAATGGCCGGGCCGGACGGCGGTGTAGCCGCTGTTGACGGGCTGATGGAACCCCAACAGCTTGCCGAGGCTGTCATTGATGGTTTGCAGAAGGAAGAATTTTTAATTTTACCGCACCAGGAAGTGAAAAAATACATGCAGCGAAAGACGGAAAACTACGATCGCTGGCTACAGGGTATGAGAAAGCTTCAAGCACGTTTTTATGCCGGCAATCTTCATCAGCCCTGAAGCCCGCCTTGATGCTGCATAGGTCTCGGGGCACTTTAGTGCTCTTTTCAGCGGGGAGGAGTTTATAAAATGAGTTATTCCAAGATTACAGTAGAAACGCGTGACCACGTGCTTTACATGGGGCTCAACCGCCCGGAAAAGCTTAACGCCTTTGATATTGAAATGCATCACCAGCTGGCCCTGGCCTATGGTGAACTGGATCGTAATCCGGATCTGCGCTGCGGCCTGCTCTATGCCCATGGCAAACATTTCACCTCCGGTCTGGAGTTGGATAAGTGGGCGGCGGCATCCCCCGAAGAACAGGCCATACCGGACAAAGCCATTAATCCCCTGGGTAAAGACGAGGCGAAGAGGTGCCGGAAACCGGTGGTTATGGCAGTTCAGGGTATCTGTTTCACAATCGGTTTTGAACTGATGCTGGCGCAGGATATTCGCGTCGTTGCCAGCAATGCCCGCATCGCCCTGCTGGAGGTAAAGAGAGGTGTCTTCCCGACCGGCGGAGGCACTGTACGTCTTTTTCAGGAAATCGGCTGGGGAAATGCCATGCGCTATCTCCTGACAGGCGATGAGATAAGCGGTACCGATGCTTACCGTTTGGGGCTGGCACAGGAACTGGCCGAACCGGGCAAGGAATTCGAAATAGCGGCAAAGATAGCCACGGACATCGCCAAACGGGCTCCTTTGGCTGTCATGGCGTGCATCAACTCTTCACGCTTTACCCAGATGCACGGAAACAAAGCTGCATTTGCCCGGATTGAAGAGGAGATAATACCCATCCTGGCCAGTGAGGATGCCAGGGAAGGCGTGAGGTCTTTTCTGGAAAGACGCGAAGCTAATTTCCAGGGCAGATAAGTCGGCATACCCGTTATGACTTTCCCCGACCTTGTGCGATAAACAATGTGCGGCCGGAGCGACGGGTACAGAGTCCGTTTAATTGCCAACCGCTGCCGGCAGGATTTTTGGAAAGACAATTGCCGACGAGCAGATCAACAACAGCGTGCAATGGAATTTTTTTATATATTATCAAAGGAGGAAGCAACATGATAAAAACAGTAGAGCAGTATCTGGAAAGCTTAAATGACGGACGCGAAGTCTGGTGCCTGGGCGAACGGGTTAAAGACGTCCGGACCCATCCGACCATCCGATCCATCATTGAAATGGCGGCGATGGACTATGTTCTGCCCAATCACCCCGACTATCGTGATCTTTTTGTAACAAAAGACAAGGACGGCGAAGACATTAATTTCCTGCTGACATCTCCCAAAACACCCGCAGACCTTCTGCGACGGCGTGAATGCTACATGGTCGGCATGAGGACGGGCGGCGGTGTGCTCGTGCATTGCATGGGCGCGGATGCGCTGGCTTCGTTCAGTGTGGCCGCCGAGGTCATGGACAAGAAACTGGGAACCAATTACATGGAGCGCGTCGAGAATTACCGGCGGTATCTGCAAAAGAATGATCTGGCGCTGACCGGCGCCATTACGGATGTCAAAGGTGATCGGAGCCTTCATCCGTCACAGCAGAAGCAGCACAAGGACTTTTATCTGCGAGTCGTGGAGAGGAAGAAGGACGGTATTGTTGTCCGGGGCGCGAAAGTTCATATCAGCGCATCCCCGTGTGCCAATGAACTGCTCTGCCTCCCCTGCCGTACGCATGGAGAAAACGATAAGGATTACGCTCTGGCCTTTGCAATTCCGGTGGGCACGCCCGGGGTGAAGCTGATCGGCGCCGAGCCCAGCGCCAGGCTCTATGGTGAGGAAGGCGCCTTCGACTATCCCTGCACGAACCACATGCAGCCGACGGAGTCCCTGATCATCTTCGATGACGTTTTTGTCCCCTGGGAAAGGGTCTTCATGTGCGGAGAGTGGCAGTATTCTCAGATCCTGGCCTACGCCTTTGCCAGCTATCACCGCCTGTTCGGGCATGCCAAGATAACCGGTACGCTGGAGCTAATGACCGGCGCAGCAAGTCTGATCGCGGAGTACAACGGCGTGCAGAATGTGCCGCATGTCCGCAAGAAGCTGTCCTGGATGGCTTATATAACCGAAACCGTGCAGATGCTGGGCAAGCAGGCCTGCCTCGATCCGATTACCGAGTTCGGAATGGATGTAATGATGCCCAACCGGATGGCAATCAATGCGGCAAAATGGACCTACGCCAGCAATTTCCATACGATGTGCCAGCACATGCAGGATATCGGCGGCGGATTGACGACGACGGCCCCGGCTTACCGGGATTGGAAGAATCCGGAAATACAGCCTTTCATCGACAAGTATCTGGCGGCCAAAGACGGCGTCCCCACGGAAGACCGGCTGCGGATCATGCGCCTGATCAAAGACATTACCGGCAATCACTGGCAGGTTGATACGATTCACGGTGAAGGGTCCATGGCGGCCCAGGAAATGTTCCTTTACACCAGCGCCGACTGGAAGAAATTCCAGTCCGCAGCGAAGCGCGCTGTGGAAATCGATGGCTGGCAGGACGATCGCACTTACGGAAAACTGCCGCTGCAGAAGGATTTCGTAAAAATGCCGGCCGTTGACGAATCCTATAAAAGCATTGTGCCGACGGGAAACAAGTAATGCCGGAGGAGTTTCAAAAAAAATAAATTTCTCTAAGGATGAATTATGGATCCAACAACATCAATGTATGTGGCCCAGGGGATACACGGGATAGCCTATGGCATGATCCTGTTTCTCATCGCTTCGGGCCTGAACATCATCTTCGGAATGATGGGTATTCTGAATCTCGCTCACGCTTCATTTTTCATGCTGGCCGGTTATTTTTGCTACCAGGTGGTGGTCATTACCGGCAGCTTCTGGGCGGGACTGCTTTTGGCGCCGGTCTTTACAGCTTTCTTCGGCATTCTTTTGGAGCGGATATTTCTGCGGCGGGTGTCAGCGCATGGTCATCTGGGCGAGTTGATCCTGACGCTGGGTATCGGCCAGGTCATTTTGTCTTTTGTCAAAGTAATATGGGGGACGGAAAGCCTTTCGGTGCAGGTGCCCCCTATCCTTACGGGAAGCTTATCTCTGGGCGGCCTTAACTATCCTGTCTATCGATTATTTGTCATCGGCATGGCCCTGGCGGTTATGGTGTTTATGATGCTGATTCTATACAGGACGCGTTTGGGTAAAATTGTTCGCGCTGCCGTCTCTGACCGGGACATGGTCAGCGCTCTGGGAATCAACATCCCCGTTGTCTTCATGTGTGTTTTCGGGATCGGCACCTGGCTCGCCGGCATCGCCGGCGTGGCGATCGCCCCCGTTCTGACAGTCTTTCCCGGACTGGCTGATCAGGTAGGCATGGATGCCTTCATTGTCGTCGTGACCGGGGGCTTCGGCAGCCTGCCGGGCGCATTTATAGTTGCCATTATCTTCGGATTGCTGAATTCCTATGGAATACAGTTCATCTCCGGACTGGCTCCTGTCCTGATGGTAGGGTTCATGGCTATTGTCCTGGCGTTCAAGCCCAACGGATTGTTTGGGGTGAAATAATGAAGAAAAAAATATTAAATCCGATATTATGGTTGGCGATCCTGTCTGTCATTGTTTTCTTCCCGAAATTATTCGGCCCATACTACACCAATGTCTTTGTGGCCTTTGCCATTTTTGCTGTTTATGCCGTAGCGGTTAATGTGCTTTTGGGTTTTACAGGGCTGCTGAGTTTCGGTCACGCTATGTTCTTCGGCGCCGGCAGTTACGGAACAGCCCTGGCTTTAAAGCACATTGCGGGCATTGCTCTCCTGCCGGCTATCGGCAGCGGTTTGCTCGCAGCGATGATTCTGGCCCTTGTCCTTAGTCCCTTAGTTGTAAGGGTAAGCGGCACGGCTTTTGCGATGCTGCATCTGGCCTTCGGCCAGCTTGTTTATGTTCTGGTGCTGAAACTCCGGCATATCACCGGCGGCGAGGACGGCATCGGAAACTTTCCCATTCCGGCCTTCACCATTCCCGGTCTGATCTCTATTCCGATGAAAGGGGAGCCGATGCATTTCTACTACCTCGCTGTCGTCATTCTGGGTTTGAGCCTGTGGCTGCTGTGGTCTTTTACCAAGACGCCCTTTGGTCAAATTCAGCTGGGCATCCGTGACAATGCCGCACGCATTGATTATCTGGGGTACAAGGTCACGCAGTCCAAAGCGGTGATTTATGTAGTTTCCGGAACATTTGCCGGAATCGCCGGCTCTGTTTTCTCATTATTCCACAACATGGCCTCAGCAGATGGTTCACTGGGGGCAATGGTCTCCTTTACGCCCATCACTGCGGCAATGATCGGGGGCATAGGCAGTTTTTTTGGACCTATCTGGGGAGTGGCCATCCTGCAAGCTGTTGAAGAAGTGGCTCTCCGGTTTACCGATCGGGTCGAACTGGTAACAGGACTGATCCTGGTCATCGTCGTCATGTTTGCTCCCCAGGGATTAGCCGGTTTCATCACGTCGGTGAAGCAACGCTTTTTTTCCACCCCGGCTGCCGGCGCTAAAAAGGAGGGCAAATCATGAACATACTGGAAACTAACGGCATTCATCATGACTTTAGTGGCTTGAAGGTCCTTTTCGGCATCGATCTGCAGGTAAAGGAGGGAGAACGCCACGCGGTGATCGGGCCCAACGGCGCGGGCAAAACGACGCTTTTCAATACCATCACCGGCACATACCATCCGACCGAAGGGAAGGTGTTTTTCAAGGGTAAGGACATCACCGGATACAAACCGCATAAACTGGCCCGCATCGGCATGGGGCGTTCCTTTCAGATCACGAGCACCTTTACCCGGATGACGGCCTTCCAGAACATCCGGCTGGCCATCCTCGCCAAACACGGCATCCGTTTCAACCTACTCCGGTCTGTCGACAAGATGAAAGACATCACCCGCGAGACGGATAGCATGCTGGAGCGTGTAAACCTGATCAACGAGCGCAACGTTCCTGCCGGTCTTCTTTCCTATGGCAAGTCCCGCGCGCTGGAGATCAGCATGGCCATGGCGACTGATCCGGAGCTTGTCCTGCTCGATGAATTTGCGGCGGGCATGTCGCGCGATGAGACCCATAACGCCGTGGCACTGATCCGGAAAATGACCGAAGGGAAAACAGTCGTCATTATTGAGCACGATATGGACGTTGTGTTTTCCCTGGCCGACCGGATTACCGTCCTGCACTATGGTAAAATTTTAGCCACGGGAAAACCCGATGATATCCGCTGCAACCAGGACGTAAAAGATGCTTATCTGGGAGATCTCGAGATTTGTAAGGAGAAAAGTTAATATGCTGCTGGAAGTTAAAGACCTGAATACATTCTATGGCGCAAGCCATGTTTTACAGGGCGTATCTCTGAATATCGGGGAAGGCGAACTGGTCGCCCTGCTCGGACGCAACGGCATGGGTAAGAGCACCACCCTCAAAACCATTATGGGGCTGGTAAAACAGAAATCCGGACAGGTAATCTTTGAAGGCCGCGATATTAGCGGGTTTCCGCCCTTTAAGGCCGCTCAGGCGGGTATCGGGTATGTTCCCGAGGAACGGCGGATTTTTCCTGAACTCACCGTACTGGACAACCTGCTTTTGGGAATCAAGGGTGGAAAGATAAAAAACCCCGACGATCCCCATGTCTGGACGGTGGAACGCATATTCAAGCATTTTCCCAAACTGCAGGAGAGAACGAGCCAGCAGGGACGCTTTTTGTCCGGCGGCGAGCAGCAGATGCTTTCCATCGGCCGTTCGCTGATGGGCAACCCCCGCCTGCTGCTGGTGGATGAACCGTCGGAAGGCCTCGCTCCGATCATGGTCCAGGAAGTACGCAACGTTCTGGAAGAAATCAACAAGGCCGGAGTAGCTATTCTGCTGGTGGAGCACAACCTGAAAGTGGCCCTGTCGCTCGCCCAGCGTGTTTATCTGATGGGCAAAGCACACATTGGCTACACTGGAACGGTTGATGAAGTAAGAATAAATGATGAAGTTCGCGCGCAGTATCTGGAAGTTTGACCGGGCTGTCCATGGGATAGCCCTTAATAAAATCAGACAAGGGAAAAATATTTATGAGTAACTTATTAGTAAATACCAGAGATCAGCAGTTTATTCTTTTTGAACAGTTGGGCATTGAAAAATTGTTGGCAGCGGAAGCCTTTAAGGACTTTTCCAAAGACGATTTCTTAATGATTCTCAATGAGGCCGAAAAAATGGCCGTCAACGTCATTGCACCCACCCTCGCTGCGGGAGACAAGGAAGGGTGCGCCTTCAAGAACGGGAAAGTTGTTGTTCCCCAATGCTTCCACGAAACCTGGAAGAAGTATGTGGAAGGAGGATGGATGGCACCGGGAGACTGCGCGGAAGTGGGAGGGCAAGGTCTGCCTCAAGCCGTTACTTACGCCATAATTGAGCTTATCGGTGCGGCCAACTATGCCTTCCTCATGTATCCGGGGCTGACCCACGGCGCCGCCGGCCTCATCAAAACTTACGGGACGGAAGAGCAGAAAAAGAAATACATGTATAAAATGTTTGCCGGCGATTGGGCAGGAACAATGTGCCTGACCGAACCCGGTGCGGGCAGCGATGTCGGCGCGTCGAAAGCGACGGCCAGACGTCTGCCGGACGGGAAATTCCTGATCACCGGAACCAAGTGCTTTATTTCCGCGGGGGATCACGATCTGACCCCGAACATCATTCACCCGGTGCTGGCGCGGATTGAAGGCGATCCTCCCGGAACCAAGGGGATATCGATCTTTATCGTACCCAAGATCAAGGTTAATGACGACGGAACCCTGGGTGAATCCAACGATGTCAGTACCGGTGGAATCGAGCATAAGATGGGAATCAAAGGGTCGGCCACGGCAACACTGAATTTCGGCGAAGAGGGTAAATGCGTCGGTGAGCTTCTGGGCGAAGAGCGTTCCGGAATGAAGATCATGTTCCAGATGATGAACGAAGCTCGACTGGGGACAGGTATGCAGGGTCTGGAATTAGCTTCGGCCGCTTTTGAACACGCTGTTCAATACGCCAGGGAGCGTGTACAGGGCCTTGCCGTCTGGGACGGGAAGAACCCTGAAGCCAAACCAGTAACTATCATCAATCATCCCGACATCCGGCGCAAACTGATGTGGATGAAAGCACATATCGAAGGGATGCGGTCGATGTGCTATTTTGTCACGTATTGCATGGACAGGTCCCGTATTGCCACCGAGGAAGAAAAAGCTACCTGGGAAGGCTTTCTTGACCTGATGACGCCGGTCGTCAAAGCTTACTGCTCCGATAAAGGATTGCTGGTCTGCTCGATGGCTATGGATGTCTACGGCGGCTATGGTTACTGCTCGGAGTATCCTGTTGAGCAATACTTGCGGGATGAGAAGATCGCCACCATTTACGAAGGAACAAACGGCATTCAGTCGCTGACTCTGGTGGGCAGAAGTCTCGGCCAGAGAAAAGGACTCAACGCAATGAATCTTTTTGCTGAGATTCAGAAAAATATTTCCAACCTGAAGGGGCATCAGGACCTGGGCAAATATGCCGCCATCCTGGAAGACGCCAATAATGCCTGCATGGATCTGACGATGTTCTTTGCTCAGACCGGAAAAGCCGGAGATTTCCTCCTGCCTATCGTCAATGCTTATAAGTTCATGGAAATCTTTGGAGATGTGATTGTCGGTCATTTCCTGATGCAGGGGGCGGGAATTGCGTCGGAAAAAATCGGGGCCATTTTTGCAGAAAAAGAGGCCGATGACATCGGGAAAAAGAAAGCTCTGGAAAGCGAAGACCGCGAAGCGGCCTTCTACAGCGGCAGGATAGCTTCGGCAAAGTTTTTTGCCGCAGAAGCCCTGACCACCGTCAAGGCGCGGTGTGAATCCATTAAAATGGGCGATAAGGTGCCGCTGGAGATTACCGACGCGGCTTTTACCGTTTAAAATACACCATATTGAAAGGAGTTCAAGCACCATGAAAGTGGAAGACATCAAAACAATCGCTGTTATCGGTTCCGGCGACATGGGCCATGGCATTGCCGAGGTTTGCGCCCTGGCCGGACTAAAGGTTAATCTCTACGACATCAAACAGGAATTCGTGGACAAGGGTAAAAACAAAATAAAGGAAAGCCTGGAGAAGCTGGTAGCCAAGCAGAAAATGACCGCGGAAAATTGCAGCAAGATAATCGGCAGCATCACCGGTTTCACCGTTCTGCAGGAAGCGGTGCAGGGTATCGATTACATGATCGAAGCCGCTCCGGAGATCCTGGATCTCAAATTAAAGATATTCAGGGAGGCCGATGCGGCAGCACCGCAGCACGCCATTCTGGCTTCGAACACGTCCAACATGAGCATCACCCGGATGGCTCAGGCCACAAAACGGCCGGGCAATGTTTTGGGAATTCATTTCTTTAATCCGCCGGTAATGATGTTTCTGGTCGAAGTTATCCGCGGCAACAAGACCTCTGATGAAACAATGAATGTCAGTTGTGAATTCATCAGCAAACTGAAGAATTTCCGGGGAGCCATGGTTCCGGTGCGGGTGGAGAAGGATTCACCGGGGTTTATTTACAACAGAGTGAATGCGCCCATCGGCTTGTTTCTGTCGGAAATGTACGAGAAAGGTCTGGTAAATCCCGAGGCGGTGGATGCCAAAGTCCGCTCCTTCGGCGCGCCAATGGGGCCCTACGAAACTACCGATTTTGCCGGGCTGGACGTATTCTGCCACGGTTCGGAGTATTTTGCCCAAACCTTGTCTCCGGAATTTAAACCGAGCGGCTGGGTCGTTAAATTGATTGCCGCAGGAAATCTGGGCAAAAAAACCGGCCAGGGGATATTCAGCTGGCCTAACGGTGCCAGACCGGCAATAGACATGAGCAAGGCCGATCCCAACTTCGATCCGATGGACATTATTTGTCTGCAGGTGAATGAAGGCACGAAGCTTATCCAGGAAGGTGTAACGGATAAGGCTGCCGAAATCGACAAAGCCATGGTTAACGGCGGTGGTTCACCCTTGGGCCCTTTTGCCCTGGCCAAAGGCATGGGATGGGCGCAGGTTGCCCGGCGTTGCGAAGACATCTCGCAGAAGCTGGGGATCAAATGGTTTATGCCCACCGAAATTCTGAAAAAAGGGAATATCCAAATTTAACGATAGGAGGTCCATATGAGTTACAGCAATATTATTGTGACAACCAAAGATTTCGTCAGCACAATTACCCTTAACCGTCCCCCCACGAATTCTGTTAATCTGGGCATTCGTGAAGAACTCTGCCAGGCTGTGGGCGAGCTGGAAAAAAGCCGGGATACCAGGGTGGTCATCGTTACCGGAGCCGGAGACAAGGGTTTTTGCGCCGGCATGGACGTATCGGATACTGCCAACATTGCTAAGGGACCGAACGGCAATGAAATAATGAACCGGATTGAGCGTTCCGCCAAACCTTTTATCGCGGCAATAAACGGCTATGCGCTTGGCGGCGGCTGCGAACTGGCGCTGGCTTGTCATTTCCGGTTCATGACCGACAATCCCAAGGCCCTGATCGGCTGTCCGGAAACCAATCTCGGCATCACACCGGGCTGGGGCGGCATTCAGCGGCTGCCAAGGCTGCTGGGCAGATCCCGGGCGCTGGACATGATTTTGTTCAGCAAAAAGCTTTCCGCTTCGGAAGCGCTGTCCATCGGTCTCGTGGACAAGGTTTTTCCTGCGGCCGACTTGCTGAAGGAAACAACTTCATATGCCCTTGCACTGGCCTCGCGCGCGCCTCTGGCGGTCAGTGCCGTCCTCGAAGGAATGAGCACCGGACTGGAAAAAGGTCTGGAAGAAGGGCTGCGCGTTGACCGGGAATGGGCCATCAAGCTGGGCCAAAGCAAGGATGCGGTTGAAGGCTTCACCGCATTTTTTGAAAAGCGCGAACCGGCTTTTAAAGGCGAATAAAGAGTAAACCGGGAAAGATACATTGCGAGCGTTAACAGCGAGTCGTTCCCTGAAATATGCAATACACAAATTAAACAGGAGGATTTTATGAGTAACAGAGATGTAGTATTTGTCGATGGCGCAAGAACAGCTTTCGGAACACTCGGAAAAACTTTACGGAATTTCACAATGGAACAGCTGGCGGGTCTTGGTATTAAAGGCCTGGTTGAAAAAAGCAAGATTATTGAAAGGGGCGGCCGTGTCGACTCCGTTTTCGCCGGGTCGGCAGGTGGCGGAAACTCCGCCCTGAATCCGGCACGCTGGGCCGCACTGGCAGCAGGACTTCCCGAGTCTACAGCGGCTTCATATGTGGAAATGCAATGCGGTTCTGCCATCGATTCGATCAACCACGCTGCCTGGCGAATTATCGCCGGTCAGGCCGATATCATGATTGCCGGCGGCATGGAAGCTTACAGCCAGATGCCGGCCAAATTTTCCATGTCCGTAGAACCGTATAAGATGATTCCTCCCATGCCGATTCCGACGTCCCTGTCGCCGACTATGGATGTGGCAACAAACAACATGGGTTTGACGGCGGAAGCTCTGCAAAAAAAGTATAATATATCCCGGCAGGCCCAGGATGAATTTGCTCTGCGCAGCCAGGTTCTGGCAAGAAAGGCTATCGACGCCGGATATTTTCTCGATGAGATTATTCCCGTTATGGTTCCCCAGGGGAAGAAAAATCCACCGCTGGAATTCAAGGTTGACGAGTTCCCCCGGACGACCTCAATGGAAGCACTTTCGGCCCTTCCTCCCGCTTTTATGAAAGATGGAACAGTTACAGCCGGAAATTCCTCCGGCCGCAACGACGGTGCCGCTTTTGTCCTGATGATGACCCGCGAGAAAGCCGAACAACTCGGATATCAGCCGATGGCCAGATGGCTGGCCGGTGGTGACTATGGAGTTGATCCGAAAATCATGGGTATCGCTCCGGCCTATGCTGTCCCCCAGGCATTCAAAAGAGCCAACTTGAAACTTTCCGATATGGATGTCATCGAATGTAATGAAGCCTTCGCGGTTCAGAACCTGGCGGTGGCCGCCGAATTGGAAAAACAGTGCGGCGAAAAAGTCGACATGAACAAATGGAATCCCAATGGCGGCGCCATTGCTTTCGGCCACCCCAACGGCGCATCCGGAGCACGTATCTGTATTTTTACGATGAAAGAACTAATCCGCAAAGGCGGCAAATACGGCTGCTTCAGCTCCTGCTGCGGCGGCGGTTTGGGCGTGGCAGCGGTGATCGAGAACCTGCAGCGCTGATCTTTTCGACAACCTGAGTTGGAAATGCTTAAACCCAGATTACGCAATAGAAAAATATTTATAAAACAACGGTCTTTGCGAGGAACGAAGTGACGAAGCAATCTCATATAATCAATTGCTTAGATTGCTTCGCTTTGCTCGCAATGACATATTCTCTAAAGCTTTGTACCCTATTGCGTAATCTGGGTAAAAAAAACAACAAAAAAAGACTAAAGACAACTGAATTCGGGGAATAAGGTGTTTGGGCAGGCCGGGTCTTGGCGGCCAGGCCTGCCCGAGGATTCAATTAACCAATGATTCCGGACTCTCCCCTTTGAGCACCCGGGCAATGTTTGCTGTGGCCATGTTAATGATCCTCATGGACGCTTCATCCGTCACGCCGGCCACATGGGGCGATAAGAGCAGTTTTTCACTTTCCACACCGAGCAGCGGATTATTCATTGATACCGGCTCTTCGGAGAATACATCGATGCCTGCCCCGGCAATCTTTCCCTTTTTGATGGCCTCGGCCAGAGCCTTTTCATCCACAAGCTCGGCTCGAGCTACATTGATCAGGTACGCGCCTTGTTTCATGGAGTTGAGGGAACCTTCATTGATCATGTTACTTGTGGCATCCGTAAGCGGTGCATGAAGACTGATGATATCCGCCTGACCAAGAATGGTGTTCATCTCCGCGTATTCAACTCCGAGGTCCTGTTCTACGGACATAACCTGCCGATAAGTATCAAAGTAGAGAATCCGGCTCAATTGAAATGCCTTCAGCCTTTCGGCAACTGCCCGACCGATGCGTCCGAAACCCACAATACCCCATACCTTCCCTTTAAGCTCTGCCGGTTTTATACGCATCTGTTCCCAACCGCCCGACTTCGTGCTGATATGCGCATGGAGCATGTTTTTGAGCAGATAAAGTCCCCAGGCGATCGTATGTTCGGCTACACTAACGGCATTGGCGCCGCCCGTATTGGCCAGTTTGATTCCTCTGACCGTGCATGCATCCACATCGATGTGCTGGTAGCCTGCGCCGGGCTGCTGGATGAATTTCAGATTCCCTGTCACCGCGATAACATCTGCGGTGATCTTCTTTTGAAAAGTGTAATCCCCCAGCACCACGTCAGCCTCTGAAAATGCTTTCTTCAATTCCTCCGCCGACATTTCGTTACCGGGAATGACCTCGAAATCAGGCACACCGGGTACTTGCTGTATGAGTAACTTCACGATTTCGGCGGGTAATGGAGACAGCGAAAGCACTTTTTTCGCCATACTTTGCTCCTTAAACTTTTTAGATTTTCATTCCGCCGTCGCAGAAGATAACCTGTCCGGTGATGAAGGAACTTTCATCGGATGCCAGAAACAGCGCCAGATTGGCTATATCAAGCGGTGATCCTTTGCGATTCATGGGAACAAGGAACGGCAGCATTGCATCCATTTGTTTGATGGTTTCGGGAGGCATGCTTTTCATCATGTCCGTCCAGATCATGCCCGGAGCGATGGCATTTACATTAACGTTCTTGGCCCCCATTTCCTTGGCCGCGGTTTTGGTCATGCCGATAACGCCCGCCTTGGTTGCGGAGTAATTGAGCTGGCCCGCGTTTCCCAGAGCGCTGGTTGATGAAACATTGATAATCTTGCCGTAGCCCTTCTCCCGCATGATCCTGCCCGCGCACTGCATGCCGTAAAACACACCGGTCAGGTTGATGGCAACAACCTGATCCCACTGCTCGTCGGTCATCTTATGCATCATCGAATCACGGGTGATGCCGGCGTTGTTGACGATAATATCAACGGTGCCGAATTCCTGAATGGCGGTATCAACCATCTTCTGAACAGTCTCCCGCGATGTCACCGAGCCGATGACAGCCACAGCGCTGCCTCCCTGGGCTTTAACTTTATCCACAACACTTTTGGCGTCCGCCTCATTGACGTCATTGACGACAACTTTTGCGCCCTCCTCGACAAAACGCATCACAATCCCTTCGCCGATGCCGCGCCCTGATCCCGTTACAATCGCCACTTTGTCCTTTAATCTCATTCCTCAATCTCCCTTCAGTATTTAGTTTTAGTCTCAGTCTTTTACCTTCAGCCTTTTACCTTCAGCCTTCAGCCTTTATCCTTTTGCCTTTTACCTTCAGCCTTCAGCCTTCAGCCTTTATTACTCCTCTTCCCACCGCATTGCCCGTTGAACAGCCTTCTTCCATTTAGTATATATTTTTTCCCGCTTCTCTTCGCCCATGCCCGGCAGGAATCTCCGGTTTACCACCCGCTGCCGGGAAATGGAGGACTGATCTTTCCAGAAGCCTACCGCCAGTCCGGCCAGATAGGCCGCTCCCAGCGTGGTCGTTTCAATAATCTCGGGCCTTTCTACAGGCACCCCCAGAATATCCGCCTGAAATTGCATCAGGAAATCGTTGGCACACGCTCCGCCGTCAACACGCAGTTCCTGAAACTCGATGCCGGAATCGGTGCGCATGACTTCCAATACATCGCGGGTTTGATACGCAATAGATTCCAGTGTGGCGCGGATGAGGTGATCCCTGGATGTGCCCCGCGTGAGCCCCAGAATAGCACCGCGGGCATACATATCCCAGTAGGGAGCTCCGAGGCCGACAAAAGCGGGAACGACATAAACACCATTGGAGTCCGGCACTTTGGCCGCAAAATAGTCACTGTCTTTCGATTCGTAAATCAGTTTCAGCTCATCGCGCAGCCACTGCACTGCGGCGCCGGCAATAAATATGCTGCCTTCCAGCGCATATTCAATCTTATTGCCTATCCCCCAGGCAATTGTTGTCAGCAATCCGTTTTGCGACTGCACCCGTTTTTCCCCGGTCAACATCAGCATGAAACAACCCGTACCGTAAGTGTTCTTGGCCATTCCCGGTTGGAAGCAGGCCTGCCCGAACAACGCCGCCTGCTGATCGCCGGCATCACCGGCAATCGGAATCCTGGCGCCCAGTATGTGGACGGCCGTCTTTCCATATACGGCGCTTGATGGTTTCACCTTCGGCAGCATGGATTCCGGAATATTCAGTTCCTTCAATATTTTCCTATCCCAGCGCAGCTCTTTGATGTTGTAGAACATGGTGCGGGACGCATTGCTGTAGTCGGTTACGTGAACTTTGCCCTTGGTTAAATTCCAGATCAGCCAGGTATCGACATTGCCGAAAATCAAGTCCCCCTTCTCGGCCTGTCGTCTTGCCCCCGCAACATTATCAAGTATCCATTTTACTTTGGTTGCGGAGAAATAAGCGTCAATGACCAGCCCTGTGTTTTCGCGGATATATTCATCCCAGCCGTTTTTCTTGAGATCATCGCAGATGCCTGAGGTGCGGCGGCATTGCCAGACAATGGCATTGTAAACAGGTTTCCCCGTGTGCCTGTTCCATACGATGGTTGTCTCGCGTTGATTGGTGATGCCGATGGCAGCTACTTCTACCGCACTAATTCCGGCGCTGGCCAGGACTTCGCTGGCTACTCCGCTTTGCGAACCCCAGATTTCCATCGGATCATGCTCCACCCAGCCGGCCACTGGATAAATCTGGGTGAATTCTTTCTGGGCTGTTTTGACTATCTGGCCCGCGCGGTCATACAGAATGGCGCGGGAACTGGTTGTGCCCTGGTCGAGCGCCAGGATGTATGATTTTTTCATGTCATTTCCCCATAAGTAATAATTTAAAATATTATTGGTTAGTGGGAGTATAAGTCAAGATAAATATTAATTTTTAGGCAAAAACAAGCGATGACTGATCCGCCCTGCCATCCGGAATAAATACAAGGATGTTTACTTTTAGTTGCCTATAACACAATTTTGTATTTGACAAATTACATTTTTGTCGTTAGGAATACGGCAAACGTTTGCCGACGGTCTTATGAAACAATTATTCAACCCCGAAGATATCGAGCGAAAAGTACTGCTGATTCTGAGAATTCTTAACGAAAGCCCGGAACCGGCCGGCGCTCGCGTAATTGCCAGAAAGATGATGGAGCGGGGCGTCCAATTAAGCGAAAGGACTGTCCGCTATCATTTAAAGCTGATGGACGAAAGGGGTTTGACCAGGCTCATTGGCCGGCGCGACGGACGGATAATTACCGCAGCCGGACTGGATGAAATTTCCAATGCCCGCGTCCAGGATAAAATCAGCCTGTCTATTTCCCGCATTGATGTTCTCTCTTTTCGAACCAGCTTCAACCTCAAGAAAAAAACCGGCATGGTCCCGGTCAACATATCCTTCTTTCCCGAAAAAGATTTTAAAAAAGCGCTCCGGATTATGAAACCGGTTTTCCGGGAAAAACTTGCCGTCAGCGAGCGCGTTGCCGCTGCCCCGGCCGGCAAAAAGCTGGGGGATATGGTCGTACCGGAAGGGAAAGTCGGGCTCGCCTCGGTCTGCAGTATTTTAATCAACGGCATTCTCTTGAAGCAGGGCATTCCCATTGACTCCAAGTTTGCCGGCATTCTTCAGGTGAGAAATAGAGTTCCCCTGCGCTTTGTCGAGCTTATCCATTATGCGGGATCATCGCTGGATCCTTCGGAGATTTTTGTCCGCGGTCACATGACTTCGGTACAGCAGGTTATTGAAGAGGGAGAAGGCAAGATTCTCGCCAATTTCCGTGAAATACCGGCACTCAGCAGCAGCCTGGTGGAAGATATGGTGGGCCAGATGGGTCTGCTGGGTATTCACGGAGTTCTTTCCATCGGTAAGCCCGGCAATCCCGTATGTCAGACCGGGGTCGACATCAACAAAGCGGGAATGATTCTCGTCGGGGGATTAAACCCGATTGCGGCGGCCTATGAATCGGGAATAGAAGTGGACAACCGCGCGATGTCCACAGTAATGGCCTTTGAGCATCTCCACAGCATAGAGGAATTATAGACGGCAACATATGAATTATTTACCAAGGTAACTAAAAATACAAAATTTTAAGGAGGATTCAAGTATGTCAGTAATTAAAGATGTCATCGCCAAAGTCAAACAAACCGATCCCAATCAGCCGGAGTTTCATCAGGCTGTCGAAGAAGTTATGGAGACATTGGAGCCTACGGTTAAAAAGAATCCGGAGTGGGTGAAGGCCAATATCTATGAAAGAATTGTGGAGCCGGAAAGAGCGATGCAGTTTCGTGTTCCCTGGGTGGACGATAAAGGCAATGTAAAAGTTAATCGAGGATTCCGCGTTCAGTTCAATAACGCCATCGGCCCCTTCAAGGGCGGTCTGCGCTTCCATCCTTCTGTCAATCTGGGAATCATCAAATTCCTGGGCTTCGAACAGATCTTTAAAAACGCCCTGACCACGCTGCCCATGGGCGGCGGCAAAGGCGGCTCCGACTTCGATCCCAAGGGAAAATCGGACGGTGAAGTAATGCGCTTCTGCCAGTCCTTCATGCGCGAACTATTCCGTCATATCGGCGGCGAAACCGACGTTCCGGCCGGTGATATCGGTGTCGGCGGACGCGAAATCGGCTTCATGTACGGCTATTATAAGAAAATCCGCAACGAGCACGTGGGCGTTCTGACCGGCAAAGGCATGGAATATGGCGGGAGCTTGATTCGACCCGAAGCTACAGGCTACGGGACAACCTATTTCGCTGCAGAAATGCTTGCTACCCGCGGTCTCGATTTCAAAGGTAAAACTGTCGCCGTCAGCGGCGCCGGCAACGTTGCCCAGTACACTGTGGAAAAAGTAAATCAGATGGGTGGCAAAGTCATTTCTCTTTGCGATTCAACCGCGACCATCATTGACGAAGAGGGCATCAACGACAAGAAATGCAATTACGTGCTCGAACTGAAAAACGTCAAGCGCGGCCGCATCACTGAATATGCGGACAAATACAAGGCCGTCTGCTTTGAGGGCAAGAACGTGTGGGATGTTATCCGTGAGCAGGGCATTAAAGTGGATATCGCCCTGCCCAGCGCAACGCAGAATGAAATCAACGGCAAAAATGCGGCATCCCTGGTGAAAAACGGCTGTATCTGCGTGGCTGAAGGCGCCAATATGCCCTCCACCCCCGAAGCAATAAAAATCTTCCAGGACAAGAAAATACTTTACGGTCCCGGCAAAGCGGCCAATGCCGGCGGCGTGGCCACCTCCGGTCTGGAAATGAGTCAGAACAGCCTGCGGCTTTCCTGGACGCGCGAAGAAGTCGATAATCGCCTGCTTATTATCATGAAGAGCATCCACAAAAATTGTTATGATACAGCGGAAGCCTACGGCAGAAAAGGTGATTATGTTACCGGCGCCAATATTGCCGGCTTCACCAAAGTCGCCAATGCGATGATGGCCTACGGGGTGGTATAAGAAGAGACTGAAGACTGAGGGCTGAAGACTGAAGACTGAGGACTGAAGGTTCAAGGCTCAAGGAAGAATCCTGAGATATGGGAAACTTCACGTCAATTTCACAATCTGATTAAATATTTTCTAAAAGCCCGGCAGGGATGAAAATCCCTCCGGGCTTTTTACTGAAACTTTTGACTCTTTCCATCGTTATTTTAACCCGGATTACGCAATAGGGCATAAAGGATTAGATACGAATAATAAAAATTGTCATTGCGAGCGAAGCGAAGCAATCTAAGTAATTGATTCTATGAGATTGCTTCGTCACTTCGTTCCTCGCAAAGACTGTTGTTTCGTAAATTATTTTTCCATTGCATAACCTGGGTTTAATGCCCCGGAACAGCTATGTCTTTCCCTTCCGCCCTCAGCCCTCAGCCCTCAGCCTTCAGTCTTCAGTCTTCTCTTACTTACCAAAGAAACAAATCATCTTCTGATTAACAATATCCGAAAGCAGTCGTAAATCCTTGCCCCCGACATCGCAGACATGAACGACATTCTCATAAACTTTATCTTCGGGCACCAGATCGCCGAGAATATTGGGTTGCCGCTCCATCCATGCTTTATTGAAAATAACGTTCTTCTTTTCCGGATAGACAGCCATGTAGAAAATGTCCATTTCGACCAGATCCTGGAAAAAATGCGTGCCGAAGGAAAGATCGGGGACAAGGCTGCCGTCCGAATAAGCGATCTCGGCAATAGCCGCCACATTATTGATCTCCGAAAAAGTCACGGGCACTCCCATCGCCGGCGTAGTTGTCCCCCAGCGGCCGGGTCCGAAAAGAATCGTCGGCATTGCCTCGCGCCGGCCGATCAGTTTATTGAGCTTTCCCACCAGGCGGGCAATATCATATTTTTGGGAAAGATTGAGACGGGTATAACCCTGGGGATCGATATAAATCAGGCGGGATAAGGCCAGATAAACACTCCCGCCCATAAAATTGGCGTCCTGCTGGAGCAGAATCTTGGTATTGCTGATTTTTTCAGGAATTTCCACCCGGCTGTAATGCCCTTTGGTCTGGAAGGGCCGGCATTGCAGCAGATTTATTTTAGCTTTGCCTTCCGCATTGAAATTAACCGTAAATTCAATATCCACGGGATAGCGGTACACCTCTTCGAGTTTTTTAAGCATCCGGGAAATGACCTGGACAAAGTCTGTGGTGGACAGCAATTCGTCAAAGGTCAATATCCATGATCCCTGCACGCTTCCGCCCTTCGCCCGCTGGTATTCCTCCGCAGCGGTATCGCGGACGGCAATCAGGTCAATGTGCGATTCCAAATCTTCGCTGATCACGTCGCTGACCGCCAGTGATTGAAATTCATTTTCCTGTAAATTCAGCAGATCAACCTCTCTTTGTGAAAAACGCTTCATATCTTCCTGCTTGGCAAAAGGTTTGGTCAGCGGCGCATCCAGAGCAACAATCCGTGGATAATCATTCTCGACACGGTTTACCGCCCTTGTTCCAAGGCCGAAAACAATCCGCAGCATTCCGGCTTTCGGATCCATCCCCTTTTGCCAGACAAAGGTGTTATAAGACAAGCCGACACCGGCCATATCCGGGAAGAAATAGTTCCGGCGATGCGATCCTGAAACTCTCTGCACCAGGAGGGCCATCTGCTCATCGTGGCTGCTCAGCCCGCGCTGGAGCCGGTAAGTCAGGGCATCCACATTCATGGCGCTGGCAAATATCTTCCGGACCGCTTCCTCGAAACGCTCATAACGCTGCTCCGGCGTCCCCTGGTTGGGGCAGAAATAGCTTTCATATTTGCCGGCAAAAGCGTTGCCGAAAGCATCTTCCAGCAGAGAGCTGGAGCGGACGATTATCGGCGACTGGCCGAAATACTCGAGCATCAACTGAAACTGTTCCCGAACTTCTTCGGGAAAGGTTCCATGCAGCATTTTACCTTTTAATATTTTGGCGTTTTCAAAATATTTTTCTTCGGTTTTATGCTCCATCAGCAATTTCCACCAGCCGTTTTGCACAATGTAAGAATAAAAAACATCCGATCCGATATAATAGGAATCGTGCAACTCCAGCTTTTGCGGCCAGTTCATGCCGGTGTCCCGGCGCAGGATATTGCGGGCGAGCAGCATGCCGACTGATTTGCCGCCGATGAAACCGGTGCCGATCAGCCGCTGTTTAATTTCCACCAGATCTTCCAGCGTGAAATATTCTTTCACCAGAGAAAGCATGCGTTTTTCCCGTCCGATCAAAACCCGGGACAGTGTTTCCACCATTTTTTGTCTTGCCGCAGTGGCTTTCCTGTTTTCCAGCAGGTTGAAGGCCTGAAGAAATATGTGATCCCAGTAATCCAGATTGCGCTCACCGCCGGCGGCGTTTCTGTCCGTTAAAAAAGAAAAGAAACTGGCGGCATCGGCGCTGTTCAGAATCGGGACAAACCTGTCCTTCTCCATGATATGCGGCAGAAACATTGTGGGAGTATAGCGTTGCCAGGCTTTGAGCGGATGAACGCAGAGCTTTCCTTCCTGGCTGTAAATATCGAGAAGAACCTGGGTTGTTTCCCGAATCCGGGCAATGGTTTTGTAGGAATGGCGGTTGCGCAGAATGGAAAAATAGGCAACAGTGTTCAGCTCAAACAGATAAGGGCAGGTAATGACAAAAAAATTGCCGATCATCAGATCGGTGGCCCAGGCCATTAAAAGATCGGACAGACAGTCAAATACATAGAACACATCTCTCCCTTCGTCACGAACGATGCCATGCACCTGGCTGGAAAAAGCTTCAAAACCCTTTTGGGGGTTGAGCTTATAAATTACCACCTTTTGTTTTGCCTCAAAAAGCGGCGGATGATCGGCAAAACGCATATAAACTATCCGCTGTCCGCGGGCGATGGCCGTAGCAACATAAGGATCGACAAATCTTTTATATTCCGCGATATCGTCCACCTGAAAGACGACATTATCACCCATACGCAGCGAATTGAGAATTTCATCCAAACCACTGATGCCGGTACTGACTTTTGTTAAGCTCGTCATTTGTTCCCTTCCTTAATGAAATTTTTCCGAATAAATTAATATCAGCCCCTATTTCCGCCGGTATTAAAGCATATAGCCGGTTTCTAGCCAAGTATTTTAGTAGATCAAAGTTTAGCCCGCTTGATCTGTATAATTGGAGTTTTGCCTATTGCCTGAACAATCCCTCCAGGGCAATTGCGGAGACGGCCTTCCGGGTCGAAGGAAACTCGCGTTCCTGCAGATGAGCAGGCAATTCTTCTTTCCTGCCCTGCCTGCCGACGGCGATCATCGCCTCCACCGTATAATCAGCAGGAATGAACAGAACCTCCTTTGCCTTGTCATAATCGAAGCCCTGCATGCCGTGCACAACCAGATTCATCAGCGATCCCTGAAGCGCGAAACTCCCCCAGGCGGCGCCGGCATCATAGGAATGAGTCCGGGCCGGCTTGCCGGAATCAAAAGTTGTTTTGGATATGACCACGATCAGCGCCGCCGCATTTTTCGCCCAGACCTGATTTCCTTCCGCCAGCAGATTAAAGAAAGTACTCCAGAATGGCGTGTTTCGGCGGGCATAAACAAAACGCCAGGGCTGATTATTGTTGGATGAAGGCGCCCAGCGGGCTGCTTCCAGAAGAGAAAACAGTTCGGCTTCCGCAATTTCTTCGCCGGACATGGCCCGCGGCGACCAGCGATTTAAAAAAATCTCATTGATGTCATGCTGTGTTTTTCTAAAATCACCGATATTCATAAAGCACCTCCCTGTTATTTATTTTTCTTATTGCTCAAAAATTCCCTCATGTCCTGAAGGCTCAGGCAGTTGAGGCAGTCTCTTTTTTCCAGCCAGCCTTTGCGGGCGATTTTAATGCCGAAGCTGATATCGGAAAGCCCTGCCGAATGATGGGCGTCAGGATTAATGGAGATTTTCACCGCCTTTTTCCGGGCATAAATGCAGCTGCGCCAATCCAAATCCAGCCGGTGCGGATTGGCATTTAACTCCAGCACCTTGCGGTGCCGGGCGGCTGTATCAATAATTTCCGTAATATTAACTGCGTAGGGTTCGCGGGCTAAAAGCAGCCTTCCGGTGGGATGCGCCAGCATAGTGGTATATGGATTTTGCAGCGCCTTCCTGATGCGGCCGGTCATTTCTTCCTCCGTCAGGTTGAAATTGGAATGAATCGCCGCAATAACAAAATCAAAACTGCCCAATAAGTCATCCGGATAATCGAGGCTGCCGTCCGGCAGAATATCGGACTCGATCCCTTTAAAAATATGGAAAGGGGCATATTTTTTATTCAGCTCGTCAATAAGTTGGTGCTGTTTTTCAATATCTTCTCTTTTCAGCCCCCCCGCATAGTAGGCCGACTGGCTGTGATCACTGATGCCGATATACTGCAGTCCCATTTTGACTGCTTGGCCAACCATGCTCTCCAGGGTCTGGGCTCCATCGCTGAAATTAGTATGGACATGAAAAAGGCCGCAAATGTCTTTTTCATCAACTAAAACCGGCAGCTTTCCCTCTTCCGCCGCTTCAATTTCTCCCATATTCTCGCGCAATTCCGGCGGGATATAAGGCAAATTCAGATGAGAAAATATTTCTGCCTCGCTGCGGCAGAGGATATTCTCTGAGCCCCGCCACAGCCCGTATTCATTTATCTTCAACCCGCCGTCTTTCGCCCTGCCCCGCAGAGCGGTATTGTGTTCTTTGCTGCCCGTAAAATGCAGCAGGGCGTGGGGAAATTCCGCCGCGGAAACAATGCGCAAGTCGGCATTGATGCCTGTGCGCAATGTCACGCTGACTTTGGTCAGCCCTTTGCCGGAAATGCTTGCCACCTGCGGCAGAGAGGCAAAATAATCCGCCAGGTTTTCGGCGGCGGCTGAAGCGGCCACGATATCAATATCCTTTACCGTTTCGGCGCAGCGGCGCAAAGAACCGGCAAGACTGACCCGGCTGACATCCTTATTATCCTGCAGCGCAGCAAGCAGCTCCAAAGCCTCCGCAGTCACTTCCGCATACAGTCGTCTTTCCTTGTAACGCTTCAGTTTTTCGATTCCTGCTAAAATATTATCCTGAGTTTTTTTACCGAATCCCGAGAGTTCCGTCAGATGGTTTTCATGGCAGGCATATTCCAATTCACCAATGGTCTTTATTCCCAGCTGCTCATAAAGTGCATGGATTTTTTTCGGTCCCAAACCGGTAATCTTTAACATTTCCAGATGACCGGGCGGAATAGATGACTTTAGCGATTCATAATAAGCCAGTTTTCCGGTTGTGACGAGTTCCTCAATCTTCTTATTCAGCGCTTCGCCAATACCCGGAATTTCCGAGAGCCTTTTTTCTTTCACCAGAGCGATAAAATCAGTGTCCAGTTTTTCCAGATTACGGGCGGCATTCTGGTAGGCACGCGACTTAAATGGGTTTTCTCCGGACAGCTCCAAAAGAACGGCAATTTCTTCCAGAATTTTTACCACAACATCTTTGGTAACGGGCGAAACAGATGTCATTTCTTCACCTATAAAAATGAACTGCCACTGCAACTCAGCTCTTTTTATACACTATTAGTGATAATTACTTAATTAAAATAATTTTTTATGACATTTTTTATGAGGAATGCTTGACAAGATACTATTAACAATATATAAGGCGCAGCTTGACTGAAAAGCGGCCTTATGATGTCCCCATCGTCTAGAGGCCTAGGACACGGGCCTTTCACGCCTGTAACCGGGGTTCGACTCCCCGTGGGGACGCCAATTTTAATAAAGTAATTTCAGTAATATAGAAATTACAGTTCCATCAAAGAAAAGCCTTTTTAGGAGCAGTCGGCTCCTGAGACGGCTTTTTCTTTTTCGAAAGCTTTTCTCCCTTTATCCCAGATTACGCAATAGGGCATAAAGGATTAGATGCGAATAATAAACATTGTCATTGCGAGCGAAGCGAAGCAATCTAAGTAATTGATTATATGAGATTGCTTCGTCACTTCGTTCGCAAAGACTGTTATTTTGTAAATAATTTTTCTATTGCGTAATCTGGGTTTATCTGTCGCGGCAAGAAGCCCGGGAAACAGTGGGACGCTGTTTACTTTTTAACTTTCTAGATCAAAGGAATAAAATTAAATAGAACTGTTCCCAATATTTCCAATATTTCATGTCGGCAGAAACAGGTATAAACGGCTCATACAGTACTCCATCGCCATGCGGTAGTCTTCTTTTTCTTCCAGAAGATTCATCTCTTGACTGCAGAAACAGTCGTAAACGACTATGGGATCGGCTTTTTCCGTATACGCATTAATCTGGTTAAAAGTGTGCACTTTCGATTCCGGCCGTATAATCTCATCTATAGGCATGACTCAACTCCTTGTGACGATGGGGACGCTGTTAACTTTTTAACTTTCCAGATCAATGGAATAAAATTAAATAGAACCGTCCCCTTTATTTCCGAACCGTCCCCTTTATTTCCTTGTCTATAGGAAAAGGCAGCTTTCTTCAAAGCAAGGTAGCCCAGAAAAGCTGTGAGCAGGCACATGATTGCATAGAGCAGGAAAGCGGGATGATAGCTTTTTGTGCTGTCGTAGATATATCCTGAGAGCGGCATGCCAATGCCTGAGCCTATTGTCTGAGAAATGGCCATTACGCCATATATAAGGGCAAAATGTTTGAGGCCTGCACCGGCAGCGGTCATAAGCGGGGGCATGACCGTCTGAACTGCATTGCCGATGCCATAGAAAATCCCCCAGACAATGGCAACCCAGACCAGGTTGGCGCCCAAAAGAAGCATAATTGAGGCTGAAAGGATCAGGCAGAACAGAACAAGGCCTGTGGAAAGTCCTTTCTTGTCGCTGATCATGCCGAGGCTCAGTTTCCCGACAACTGTCATTCCGAGATAAAGGGCCATTATGTTTGCGGCAAATATCGAACTGTGCCCAAGGTCGGTAAGATAGGGTATCAGATGCTGCTGTACTCCCACATTTACAATATTTATCAGCAGGACAGTAAAAGCGATCAACCAGAAAGTCCCTGTCTTGGCAAATTCTCCAAGGGATAACCCTTCCAGAGCCCCGTCCTGCTGTCTCTGCGCTTCCGGAAGTCCATCCGGGGTTTGGCCCATTTCTTCAGGGGATTTTTTCAGAAAGAAAAGGGCTACGGGTGTCGATATCAAGGCAATGATTGCGCCCAGGATTATGTAGGTCTCTCTCCATCCGTAGTTGATTATCAGCCAGTTGCCTACAGGGTTTGATATCATGCCGCCCAATCCTGTTGCCGTAAACACTATGCCCATGGCCAGCCCGCGCTTAACCCTGAACCAGTTGTTGATCATTGTCGAGACCGGTATGATATGGCTGCCTGCATGGCCTATACCAACGAAAATCGAAAGGATATAAAAATGGGTAATTGTGACGCATTGGGAGAGCAGCGCGAAAGAGATTCCAAGCAGGGTCGTCGAGATTCCGACTACAATTCTTATGTTGAACTTCTCGATCAGCTTTCCGATTACCGGGGCTGCAAAAGTCATGGAAAGGGCGGCAATTGTAAAGTACATCGAAAAGTCGCCGCGGGAGAATCCCAGCTCCTCAACAACCGGCTTGAAGAATATACCGAGGGCATTGAACGCGATACCGATACCGATAAAATTGAGAATGAATCCTGCAGCAACAATATACCAGCCGTAAAACCCTACATTCAGTGAGTTTTTCATGCAGTCTCCGATTATAAAAATGAATGACCGTTTCCACGGTAAGTCAATGTTTTTTCAACAATTCTGCCATTTTTCATAAGATAAAGCTCATTGAACCTCTCGCACAGCTCACCGGCCTTGGCATGCTGGAATATAACGGGATCGCCAATCTTAAGCGGCGTACAGGCTTCGGGAAGCATTATCGGGGTCTGGACCTCGCCGGCGCCTTCCATCGGTAAAAGCTGAAGACCTTCCGGAAGAACGGGCGCAGGGAGTTTATCTCTCCCTGCAGACCCTGATGCGACATATCCGCCGCCATGGCAGGTGACTATCCCGGGGGCGGGCTTCCTGACAATCTGAAGGGCGAAAAAGGCTGAAGGATTAAATTTTACCTCTTTAAAATGATGGAAGAGAAGAGGACAGTAGAATGCAGATCCTGCGGTAACTTCGGTAAGGTCCTGATCAATTCCCGATGATACGAGGCTCCCGCTGCCTCCGCCGTTTACTGCACGAAGATTGATGCCCTCTTTTTTCAAGGCAGATACAACAGAATCACGGCGTTTTGTGAGTTCCCTTACGGACAGGTTTTTGAGCCCGCGGATCAGAAGACTTTTTAAGGCCTCGCCGGGGGTGTTATCGGGCAGACTGGCGATATGTGCCTCGTATCCCATGATGCTGTCGATTTCGACACCGGGAAGATCTCTGGAATATCTGGCCAGGGAAACTACATCCTCGACCGATCTCAAAGGGCTTCGCCGGACACCAAGATGGATTTTGCTCCCTGCAGGCCTGTAGGACATGTCCACATCGATGCAGGCTTTAAGCCTTAATCCGAGAGATTTGCCCGCTTCGCTCATTGCATCAAGGTGTTCCGTGCAATCAGCCATCAGGCTTATCGTTTTCCCCTGGGCGGTCATTTCGGAAAGCAGCTTTAAATCAGGGTGCTGAATACTCGGATAGGCGATTATTATATCATCAAAACCATTCCGGGTCAGATACTCTGCCTCCCGGACGGAGAAAGAGAGGATGCCCTTATAGCAATCTCCGCCGACTTCAAATATCCTCTTAAGGAGGCTTAAGCACCGGACAGACTTCGAGCCTATCCTGATGGTCTTGCCTGTTTTCTTCTGTGTAGACGCCACATAAGAAACATTGGCGTCGAACCTGTCCAGGTCAATAAAGGCAAGAGGAAGACTCAGGTCTTTTAATGCATCCCTGTAAAAATAATAGTCCTTTCCCGAAAGACTACCAAACATATTGCCCCTCAGATGCTCTTGGAATATTTTTCCATAACAATAATATTTAATATACTGTAATATAGACGGGGTATTTCCAAATTGCAAAATATATATGGGGGACGCTGTTAACTTTTTAACTTTCTCTGTAAATTAATGTAAAAAGTCACTCTGCCCTATTGACTCAATCTTGATTCTGTAATTTATAATGCAACAAAAGAGTACTTCGATTAATAAATCTTTAAAGGATGGATCTATATGCGACATCGTATCAGATTATTAATGGGGATGATCATGTTATTGGTGATGTCCTTATTGTGCCAATCATGCACAGATGCCAAATGCATGATTGACAGGCAATTATGTACATTTGATTGCCCGTCAACAATAGGCATGAAACAAGCGTGTGAGCAAAAATGCAATTTATTATATGACCTCTGCCGAAAAAAAATTATCAAATAGAAATTAAATAGAACCGTCCCCTTTATTTCTTATTTCACTCAGAACATACTCTGTCTTTCCCGGCCTTTTTCACCTGATACATAAGCTGGTCAACCCGGTGAACGAAAACCTTCATGTCTTCCTGCGGCTTGTATTGCGCAAGACCGATGCTTACCGTCACCTGAACGTTCTGACCGGGTGCAGGGGAGAAATTCTCCTTCTTTAATTCCGTCCGGATTCTTTCCGCTGTAACAGCGCCATTCTTACTTGTTGTCATGGGCATGAGGATGGTGAATTCCTCGCCGCCATAGCGATAGGCCGAATCCGTCTGGCGAAGGCATCTTTTAACCACCTGGCCAAGTCGTTTTAAGACCTGGTCTCCCTCGACGTGGCCGTAAGTGTCGTTGAATGCCTTGAAATTATCGAGATCAAGCAGCAGGAGCGTTAAAGGCAGTTCATAGCGGTTAGACCTCTCTAATTCGATTTTAAGCTGAAAGTAAAAATACCGGGAATTGAAAAGCTGGGTGAGCTCATCGACTATACTAAGCTCCCGGTATCTGTTCTCACTGTCCTTCAGGCGCGCCTCCATCTTTTTTCGTTCGGTGATGTCACGCGCCATTGCCTGAAATGCGACCACCTTTCCTTCCTGAAAGATCAACTGGGTGTTTTGTCCTAACCAGATATCGCAGCCATCGTTCCTGACAATCTGAAATTCGCTATACGTGTTCGCAATCTTTTTCACGAATTGGCGGCCAAAGAACTTCATAGCCTCCTCTTGCATTTCCGGTCGGATCAATGTCAAATAATGCTTTCCGATAAGCTCCTTTTCCCCATACCCCGTAACGCGGATTGCCGCCGCATTGACCATAGTTATGTGTCCGGTCCCGTCCAATCGGAAGAGAATGTCGCTCGCATTTTCCACCAATGTCCGATACTGCTCCTCACTCTTCCTTAAAAGATCCTCCATACGCTTGCGCTCAGTAATGTCCCTGATGGTTGCCTGCAAATATTTTTTCCCATTCATTGCAAAGACATTCAAGTTAACATCGGTATCGACAAGAGTTCCATCAGCCCTTAAATGCTTTAGTTCGTAGGATCTTCGTTCATCTCTTAGTGCTTTTTTAATGTGCTCAATCGTCATTTCACTCGTTAATTGTCCGTCATCTTGTCTTTCCGGCCAGAAGGTCGCGGGCTTTTTTCCGACTATCCTTTCTTTAGGACAGCGCAATAATGCTGCCGCTCCTTGATTGCAATCAATAATTATATTGCGATCCATGACAATAATTGCATCATGAGCAGATTCAAACAGGGTGTGATATCGTGCTTCGTTTTGCTTTAGCGTATCCTCAACCTGCTTACGAAAGCCGATATTGATGCCTACTCCTACGAAAAAGTCTCCGCCTCCTGCTTCATTTTTCACTATCCCGCCGTGCCATTCAACGAAACATATCCTGCCGGATTTGCTTATGATTCTGTTTTCGTTGACTGTCGCAACCCCTTCTTTAATTATCTTCTGGAATATGCCGGCAAGCATTTCACCGTCTTCTTCCGGCACAAAAGTCTTCAGGTAGTCAGTATCTTTAATCTCTTCTGCTGTATATTCCAGGATATCTAATAAAGCCTTATTCATCATCAGGGTCTTTCCGTCCAAACCAATTGCCACGATCAATGCGGGGGAAGTGTTGAGAAGCAGCGAGTTGAAATTCTGTTCTTCGCGGAGCTTGGCTTCACTCTTCATCAATGCATCCTCTATCTTCTTGTGCTTTGATTCAGATTGCTCCAGATCCTGGATCTGTTTCTTTAATGCGGCATTCTCGGCGATCAGTTTATTATTTGTCCGGTTTTGATCTTTCATCTTATGCTCCCTGTCATAATATATAAAACTGGCTGGCAACAAAAATAGTCTGGCTCTGTGATGTGGTTAAAGCTTTCTGTAAAATATCGTATATGCAGTTACCCTTGGAGATGTCAAATTGAATAATCAAAGGGACATCCTATAATGTTCCCAATATTTCCCTATGCCCAGAGCTTCCATGCCGCGAATAGTGCTGTGTAAATGGAAAGATAGAGGCGGTAGAAGTTGCGTAAGCGGATGTAGTCGGGATTATCGGGGTACATGGTCACGAAAAGAGCGCGAAGCTCCTTCACGAAGATCGGTTTGATGTTGATGATCCAGCTGTCGGTCTGGTAGACGATTTTCCGGAACCGGCTGCGATAATAGCCCAGCGGCAGTCCCCACGCGAAAAAGAGGATAAACCAAATATTCGCCCGTACTAAATCGATGGCCTGGTCCATTGCGTCCTCCTAGCGGCCCTAGCGGTCCACGATATTGACGACCGTATTCTCCAGCGTGCTGTTCACCCGCGGTTGGAGCGCAACAGCGGGCGCAACAGAGGGACGCTGTTAACTTTTGAACTTCCTGGATCAAAGGAATAAAATTTAAAATTAAATAGAACCGTCCCCAATATTTTGAAAGCAGAAGGGGTCCTTGTGCGCAAAGATGTCCTGCCCGTGGCTGTAAGTGCTGGCCAGACAGCCGCCGCAGACTAGATTCATCTTGCAGGAACGGCATTCTGCACTGCCGTCTCGGTAGCGCTCGGCGGCCTCCGAATCGTAAACTTCCGCGATGGTCTGCGTCTTCAGGTTTCCAATCAGCGAAGGGAATTTCCGGCAGGCATGGACTTCGCCGTCAGGCAGGACAGACAGAAAATTAAACGCGGCGCCGCATCCGAACCCGGTGCAGCCGCCAAAGGGCGCCATCCCCTGCTGCTGCATCGCGATATTAAAAAGGTTGTCTTTAAAACCTAGTACCGGCAGGCGTTTGGCTGCATCCAGGTATTGATTCAGAAACGAAATGTACGATTCCCTGGGGGGAAGCGCAAGAGCCGCTCCCTCTCCCACCGGTGTCAGACGGTTGAAGAAAAAAGCGTTGGTTTTGTCCTGCAGGAGTTCCCCAAGTGCGATCACCTGATCAATGTTATCTTTGGTCAGGGTCAGCATCACCATCGAATAAACGTTCATTTGGCAAAGCAGCGCGAGGAACCGCATCGTCCTTTCGAAATGTCCCTTCCCGCGGATGTAGTCATTATGCTCCGGCAAGCCTTCGAGGCTGACCTGGAAAAAATTAAGCGGCTGAATGGCCTGCAATCGTTTAATTAGTTTTTCATCGCAGGGGTTCCCCAGCACGTTCAGCGTAAAACCGAAATCGGCGGCGGCTTGATACATGGCCGGAAAATCAGGGTGCAAAAGAGGATTGCCTCCGGTGAAGGAAACCTGCCCGCTGACGCTGCGTTCCCGGCAGAAATAGTCCATCTCGCCTAGGATTCTTGAGGCCTCCGGAAGTGTCAGCGCTTTGCGATCGCTGCGGTCATAGCAATGCCGGCAATGAAGATCGCATGCCTGCGTGATGTGCAGCTGCAGGGTAAACGACGCTGAAACCTGAAACAGCTCCTCCGTATAGAGTAATGCTTCTTCAACTTTGCGGTTGCGGCGGATGCGGGACGGTGGACGAAGGACGATGCCCTTTCCAGCGGCGCGATCCACCGCTCCCCGGGCGGCGACAAGCGGAATCGCTCCGATTTTGGCGACTTCTCCGACATCAATATTTTCGAGCACCATTTTGAGAACCAGCAGGGACTCTGATGAAGCAGCCTCCACCTTTACCTCGCTTGTTTGCGGATGTTTCCAAATCAGAACAAGCTCCTGGCCGGGATGCGGAACAGTCGAATTCAAGGTAATTGCAAACGTGGTCAGATCGACCCACTCCAGATCAAGTAAGACCAGCGAAGGGTTTAGCGCAATCTGGAGGACAGTGCCCGGCATCTTGATGTCCTGGTTTTTTACTTTCCAGATGTGCCATTCCAGGCGGGCAAGTTCTGTCAGAAATAAGGGTGACTGAGTGTTCCGGACGTGATTTTGAACGCTATCTAGAAATGCCTGAAGTGTTTCAAAGTGATCGCCGTCGGAGACGATCCCGCGCCATGCGTCGGGATCGATCAGCGACCGGCAGCCGGCAAAGCTGTTTGCAAGATCGATCATGATCTGATCCACGGAAACATTCTTAAAAGGCAAAGGATGAAGCCGGTTTCATTTATTTGTTGCTTTGATGTTGACGCTTCCGCGTAAGACCCGGATTTCCACTCTCCATGCATGATTTTGCCGTTTTCCCGGTTACGCGCCATGGCTTCGCCGATAGTGCAACCTGCACTATTTCTTTCCGCTTCAGCTACTGGCCGGTTGAGTTTTCTGGGAGTCTGAGGTGCTACCTGCACCCGCTGGTTTGCCTGATCAACTGCTTGTTTCTTGCTTTGCACAGCCACTCGTCAGGGCGGCGCCTGACAGGAGTGTTGTTATGCAAAGACCCGTGAGGAGCTTTTTCAAGGTGTCCTTGTCCATGCATCCCTCCGTTTGAAGAAATTCATCCTTTGCCTTAAATGCATTGTAAAGGTGATGAAAAATTAAGTCAAGATGTTATAATTTCTTAAAGTTATAAATCTACTGGAATTATAATCTTGAGCAATACTCGAAGATTGGAGGAGTTCAGGGGGCAATTAACCAATGATATCAGCTTGTGTTGTTACATTTAATTGAAAGTATGATATATAAAACAAAGTTTAAGTCATCTTGAGGGGTCAGAGGATGGAACGTGACGTCTGCGGTGGATTTATGAGGCTGCGTTATAATCCACTTCAAATTTTCAAGGCGAGCAAGACACCCGCGGGACTTTATGCCCGGCAAAAATGGCTTGATGAATCGGGCACGGCGCAGTGGCAGGATGATTTTCATGCAACACTGCATTCGCTGATAAGCGGGCAATCCAATGACGGATCTTGGAATCAATCTCCTCTGGAATGCGTCCGGCGTCTGTTTGGCCTGCACCTTACTCTCCGCAACAAGACGAAGGAAATTGAGAAGGCTCTGGATTGGCTGATGGATCATACCTTAAAGCACAACACCTCAAGCCTGGCGGCTTCCCTGCCCCCCGTATCTCCTGATGCCTTTGCGGGACTGCCCTTCAGGCCCGGGCAAACGATTGTATCTGTCGTCTGCATGACACTATTTCTTGCTGCGGTTTTTCAGAAGGGCCATGAGCCCAGAGTTTTAGCTCACTACCACCTCCTTTCCCTTTGGGTTGCCCGGAACGCAGACGTCATGGACAAGGGAGCAGATAAAAGCAACGCGCTGCGGGCATTGGTCGTTCACCCGGACTATGCGGAAGACCGGGCAACCGCGGCCCTTGTCAATTATCTGGAACAGATCCGGGAGCCGTCAGGATGCTGGCCTGTCTCCATTCCTTTTTTCCTGACCGTGAATGCCCTGGCCCACTTGCACCTCGAACAGGCGCACCGGCAATTCGACGAGGCGCTGGCAATTCTTTGCCGTACGCAGAACAGCGATGGGTCCTGGGGCAGCGAAGACCGCGAATGGAATACCTTTCTTGTCGTCCATGCCCTGAAAAACAAGGGATGCTTATGAATCCGACTTATGACTATGATCTGATCGTCATCGGCGCCGGCATTGCCGGAATGGTTTCCGCCGTGACCGCCAATGGCCTGGGCAGACGGGTAGCTGTCGTCGAAAAAAACAGGGTTGGCGGCAACTGCACTAACACAACCTGCATCCCCAGCAAGACCCTGATCCGCATGAGTCACATTCGTCATGATATTTCACATCTGGAGCGCCTGGGCCTGCTTTCCGACGCCGCCGGGAAAATTCACAGCCGGCGCATCATGCCTCACATTCGCAGTATCGTCAAACGGGCCTATGAGAAGGACCTCCCGGAAACATTCGAGGCGATTGGCATCAAGATCATCATGGGCACGGCATCCTTTGTCGATGCCCATCGTATTTCGGCAAACGGACAGATCTTCTCGGCGCGGAAGTTTATCATCGCCACCGGCACCTCACCCTTGATCCCGAACATTCCGGGACTTCCGTCCATCAACTTTCTCACGAACGAGACCCTCTACCTTCTGGAGAACTTGCCCCGATCAATTCTCATCCTTGGCGGCGGCGTCGACGGCCTCGAGTATGCCTCCGCCTTTGCGCGACTGGGGGTGGAAACCACCGTCGTCGAGATGGCGACTCGCCTGCTCCCTGCGGCGGACCGCGAACTGGTCAATCAGCTGCTGCGGTCACTGCGCACGGAAGGCATCCGACTGCTCAGCGGAGCAAAGGCTTTGAACCTGCACAGCCGGCAGGACAGGGCCGTGCTTAAATATCAGAAAGAAGACGGTCTGGCTGACGAGATCGAAGCGGACTGCGTGCTTGTCGCCGTGGGAAGGAAGCCTGAGCTGGATGGGCTTTGTCTGGAGAAAGCGGGCGTCAGCTGCAATGCCCGCGGCATCATTACCGACCGCAGGCTCCGGACATCGGCATCCAATATCTATGCCTGTGGCGACATCGCCGGCCCATATCAGCTGGCAACGACGGCGGAGGCCCAGGCCATTGTCGCCGCGACCAATGCCCTGCTGCCCGTGAAGCGCAGCGTCGATTACCGAAACAATGTGTATGTAGTCTTTACAGAGCCGCCCCTTGCCTGGATCGGCCTGACGGAAGAGGAAGCCCATGGGCGCTACGGGCGCCATCTCAAAACATATCGCTTTTCTTACAGTGGTATGCGCCGGGCCCTCATCGACGGCAATGAAGCCGGCATGGCCAAGATTATGTGCACCGGCCGCGGCAGGATTGTCGGCGCCCACATTCTGGGTGAGGCGGCGGGAGAAGTCATCCACGAGCTCCAGGTCGTCCGGACCTTCAACAAACCCCTTTACAAGCTCCAGAAATTAACCCATGCCTACCCGACTTATGCCCAGGCCATTGTGGGACGGGCAAGCCAGCTGGCCTTTCTCGACAGGATGGGAAGCAATCCCCTTGTGAACATTGCCCTGCGGCTGCTCCCCGGATTTTCCAACCGCTTGTATCTTGCCCGCAATCGACTGGCGGAAACCCAAACGGTTGACGTTTTCGCAGAATTGCCGGACGACGATGGTCTTTGCACAGCCCCGGCAGAGGCATCTTCAAAAGCTCCCCCTGCCGGCAGGACGGGCATGGGCAATGCCTGTCTCGTGGAATCAAGAAACGCCGGTGGGGATACGGTCATCCTGGATATACGGGGTGATCTCACCGTCTCCGTTGAAAAAAGCCTGTCCAGGGCCTTTGGCGAGGGAATAGCGGGAGCCTCGCGCATCCTTCTGAACCTCTCTGCTCTTGGCCAGATGGATGTCGAAGGGGCGGGTCTGTTGCTTGCCCATGCATCCAGGGCTGCCCGGAAAGGGATCGCCGTATCCGCCTGCGGACTCCCCGCCCCCTTCCTGGATGTTTTTCATCTCACTGGTCTCGATGGGCTAATAACGCTCTATAACGATGAAGAAGACGCTCTGTGCTGTCGGCGTTTTCTGGAAAAAAGCGGCCTTTCACCCCGCTCCTTGCCCGCCACCGAACAGACGCTGCCTCTGTCCGGCTGGGCAAAGTCCGTTGATCGCCTGTCCCTTTCCGCCGTCCCCGCGGGGGCCATGAACATCAACGTCCAGGGCCGGCGTCCATCCACCCCGGTAAAAGGCTTTGGTCGGCTCTGGGAAAAAAGATACCGTCTGCGTCTTCACACCACGGAGTTGGAACCCCGGCAGATCATATCCCTCTGGCGGTCTGAATTCGCCGCCTTCTGGCCGAAAGGAAATCATCTGTTCACCTCCGATAATGCTTCCATTGCTCCGGGAACAACGGCACTGCTCAATTTGGCACTTCCCGGAGGGCTCGTTCTGGCAACAGGCCTCACGGTCATTCATGCAGACGACACATCCTTCAGCTTCATGACCGCCTGCGGGCACATACTTTCCGGCTGGATCACCTTCAGCTGTTTTCAGAAAAATGACTCCACTTTCATTCAGGTTCACCCGCTGTTTCGGGCCGGCGATCCCCTGATGGAACTGGGGTTCCGTCTGGGCGCGGCGGCGCAGGAAGACCGGTTCTGGCATGAAACTCTCGGCAATCTGGCCCGCCGCCTCGGAACCCATGGCGAGGCGGCACAGCAAAACGTCCTTATCGATCCGGATATTCAGTGGCACAGGTTCGCCAATCTTCGCTATAGCGCGGCAATCCGTTCTTCTCTGTATATGCCCGTCTACCTACTGAAAAAATGTTTCCTGGCCATAGCCCGCCGGAAGCGGAACGGAAACCCCTGATGCCAAAGAGACATGATTACGATGCCGTTATTGTAGGTGCGGGGCCGAACGGTCTGGCGGCGGCGATTGCGCTGGGCCGGCAATTCAATGCCGTCCTGCTTCTGGAGGCGGCAAAGACCATCGGCGGCGGCGCCCGTTCTGCAGAACTAACCCTCCCCGGCTTCATTCATGACGTCTGTTCCGCCGTTCAGCCCCTTTCCCTGGCGTCGCCGTTCTTCCGGCAGCTCGATCTGCCGCAATACGGCGTGGAGTGGATACAACCGGAGATCCCTCTCGCCCATCCCTTTGAGGACGGATCGGCCCTTTTCCTCCATCGGTCCCTGGAGATAACCGCCGAAGCCATGGGCACTGACGGCAAGGCTTACAGAAGGATTCTACAACCCTTTGTGAACCGTGAGCAGAGACTCTTTGCCGACATCCTGAAGCCTCTCGGTTTTCCGTCAAGCCCTTTCCTGATGGGCCGCTTTGCCTTCCACGCTCTGCGTTCCCTCAAAGATCTCGTGGAAAGCAATTTCAGCAGCGATCGGACAAAGGCGCTTTTTGCCGGCCTGGCGGCCCACGCCATGATCCCCCTTGAACAAACGGCAACCGCCGCCTTCGGCC
The DNA here is from genome assembly GCA_002840565.1 of Deltaproteobacteria bacterium HGW-Deltaproteobacteria-12. Taxonomy (GTDB): domain Bacteria; phylum Desulfobacterota; class Syntrophia; order Syntrophales; family Smithellaceae; genus MVRV01. Next base: position 173,796 of record PHBK01000010.1, read on the forward strand.
TCGTTCTGGCCACCCTGGCGCATACCGTGGGCTGGCCCATCATTCGGGGCGGTTCCCAGAAACTGCCCGACGCTCTGGCTGATTGCTTCCGCAATGGCGGCGGAGAGATTGTTACGGATCGACGGATTGTCTCTATGTCCGACTTACCGAAGGCTGCGTCTTATTTCTTCGACGTGACACCCCGTCAGCTGCTCCATATCGAAGGCCTTGGTCTCTCGGATACTTATCGCAAAAGGCTTTCCCGTTTCCGTTACGGACCGGGGGTCTATAAAATGGATTGGGCCCTCCAGGCGCCGATCCCCTGGAAGGCGGATGTCTGCAGGAAGGCCGGCACTGTTCACCTGGGTGGCTCCCTGCAGGAGATAGCGGCCTCCGTCCGCGATGTTCATGCGGGAAAGGTGTCGTCCGCTCCCTATATCATCCTTGCCCAACAGAGCCTTTTCGATTCCTCCCGTGCTCCTTCGGGGAAACATACGGCATGGGCCTATTGCCATGTTCCCCATGGATCGACGGCGGACTTATCGGCGCTGATTGAAAGCAGGATCGAACGCTACGCGCCGGGATTCCGGGAGGAGATCCTGGCAAGAAACACCCTTACTGCGGCGGCCATGGAACAGTACAATGCGAACTATGTCGGAGGAGACATCAACGGCGGACTCCAGAACCTGGGTCAGCTCTATGCCCGGCCCATCGCTTCTCTTCATCCGTACAGAACATCGGAGGAAAATATTTACCTCTGCTCGTCCTCCACCCCCCCCGGTGGCGGCGTTCATGGTCTGTGCGGTTACTTCGCGGTGGAAGACCTTTGCCGCCGGCTGCCGGGAGCCTGCTCACGAAACGGAGCATAGCGTATGTTTAGGAGGAAAATATTCCATTGGATTTGAACATGACAGCAATCCACCTGCAAGGAGTTACCCGATGCGCCTCGGCCTGTGTTGCCTGTTTATAAGAGAACCTGTTTCGTTTCGCACGATCACTGCGAAAAGCTTGCTCGCGCTTCCGCGGGACCGGCAGCTGCAGAAACTCTCTGAAATCTGCTTGCACAATACAAGCAACCTGCATCTGGCGCTGGAAACTGACCAACGCCTGGGAATTGGGGCTTTCCGGATTATGTCGCCGCTTTTCCCGCGCATGACGCATCCGGCGGTGGGTTATCTCCTGGAAGATCTCCCGGAAGGGAAAAAAATCAGGCAGAAGATGGAGGAAGCCAGGATATTTGCCCGCAAAAATGACATCCGTCTGAGTTTCCACCCCGACCAATTTGTCGTACTTTCCTCGCCCCGTTCGCAGGTGGTCGCGAATTCAATTCGGGAACTCGAATATCAAGGAATGCTGGCCGACGCAGTGGGGGCGGACGTGATAAATATTCATGCCGGCGGCGTATACGGGGATAAAGTCCAGACCTTGCAGCGTTTGAAAGATGTTTTGCCCCATCTGTCGGCGGCCGTCAGAAAAAGGCTGACGCTGGAAAATGATGATGTCAGCTACACGCCCAGGGATCTATTATCTTTCTGCGAACGTTTTGCGATTCCGTTTGTCTATGATGTTCACCATCACCGCTGCCATCCGGATGGCTTGTCTGTTGAACAGGCGACAAAGCTGGCGGAAAACATTTGGAAGGACGTCGGGCGGGAACTTTACGCTCATATCTCTTCGCCCCGCAGCGGCTGGCAGGGGGGTAATCCGAAACCACATGCCGACTATATCGACCCGGCTGATTTCCCGGCATGCTGGTTGGGACGGAAGATGACGGTTGATGTGGAGGCCAAGGCAAAGGAACTGGCGGTAATCGCGCTGATGCATCAAATGAAGGACCGTTTTGACACACCTGTTCCATGAATATTTTCATTATAAACTATATATTGCGGGTAAATTTCCATTGACACACTCGCAGGTTCTCCTTACACTGAAAAACACTAAACGCCGGGAGGTAAAGCATGAGTAAAAAAGACAAGAAGATCATTCTCATAGCGCAGTGCCTCATCAATCCCTATTGCCGCGTACACATATTGGGGCAGAATTTCCCTTTAACCATTGAGGTAACAAACTATCTCCTGAGAAAGAACGTCGGCATCATCCAGTATCCCTGTCCCGAGACGACGGCCATGGGCCTGATGCGCAATCCCCAGGGCCGCCAGCAATACGACAACATCTTTTTCCGCAACCACTGCAAGGAGTTGCTTCAGGTGCCCATGCTCATGGTCAGGGAATTCCTCAAGAACCGCTACCGCCTGTGCTGCTTCATCGGCTTGGAAAACAGCCCCACCTGCGGTATTCACTGGGGCCGACATAAGGTGAACAGGTATGGCACAGAGTCGCCCAACAGCGATGAAGGATATGAGCAAAACCCGAAAGACCCGGTTCTCCGGGGCATCATGGCGGAGATCCTGGAGGAGGAATTGGCTAAAGAAGGCATCAAAACCCCATTCCTGGAACTGCCCGCCCTTTCTCCTGCCGATTCGGACAAGAGAAAACAGTTCTGGAAAGATCTGGAGGATGCTCTTTGATGAACTACCCCGCCGCAAGCAGCGGGGTATCATCCTGATTATACCTCAATCTTTTCGCCCCAAGGGGCGGGAAATATAACCCCCTGGATCCCGAATAGCTCTGCCTGCTGGGCTTCGCTTTCGGGATCAATTCCACTTACGCTTCAAACTGCACTCCGCTTGTTTTCAGCGAGTGTCATTGAAAGTATAACCAGACTCCGAAGAACATGACGAATACGGCGAGGAAACCATAGGCTGCCACCGGCGCCCCTTCAATAATCGAGAGCAAAAGACCGAGGACTGCGGCACTCGACCACAGGAGCTTCATGGTCAGCATATGCCTGTATGCCTCCGCGTCGGCATTACGCGCGACGAAAGATATGCCTCCGATCCCCATGAGGGCCGCCGCCACGAGGCGTGTGGCCACCGGTTCCGCGTCCTGCCAGCCCAGGAGTGCCATTGCCGCCTTCGGCGCAAACATTAGCGGGATTGCAAAAATAAAATCGATGATGAAATGCAGGATGAAAAGCTTCCTCAACGGTTTCGGTACCATGGAAACCACCTTATATATCTGCGATCGCCTGCCTGCACCGGTTCATCCGGCAGTTTGCCGCGGGGCATCACCAGCAGTTTGATTTTGACGCAATCATTGACTGCTTATCAGCTTATCTACCAGAAATGAAAGGCACTCTTGCCGAAGATTATGCTGATCTTCCCCATTAAACCGGCGATCTGATTCTATTGACATATATATTACAGTTTACTATAATTATATTCAAAATAAAATATATTCTTATCAAAGAAACATTTTCTGATTTAAACTTTCAGCCAAGAAGAACTCATTTAATTACAAGTGCAAATAAAATTAAAAATAACATTTTAACGAAAGCAATGTAAGTCAGATATTAGAATCTTACAGGAGAATTTGTTTCATGTCAGAATGGTTACCCAAACAACAAGGACTTTATAACAGCACATACGAACATGACTCGTGCGGTATCGGATTCGTGGCTCATATAAAAGGGAATCCATCGAACGAAATTATCAAACGCGGCATCGAAGTGCTGGAGCGGATGGAACACCGCGGGGCCGAAAGCGCCGACAATAAGACCGGCGACGGCGCGGGAATTATGATGCAAATTCCGCATGATTTTTATCAAGCCGAAATGCCTTCTTTGCCTCAAAAGGGTTTTTATGGCACAGGCATTGTGTTTTTGCCGCAGGATAAAGCCGAAGCTCTGCTTTGCATCAAAGAACTTGAACGCGTCATCAGCGAGGAAGGATTAAAGATAATAGGCTGGCGGGATATTGCCGTGGACAGCTCCGTGCTGGGAAATATATCCAAGGCCTCGGAACCGGCAATGAAGCAAATCTTTATCACCACGAACTCTCTTCAGGATCGTGAATTGCTGGAGCAGAAACTTTATATCGTCCGCAAGGTAATCGAAAATACCATCAGAAATTCATCGATCAAAGAAAAAAACGTTTTCTACATCGCCTCATTGTCGAGCCGAACAATTGTGTACAAAGGCATGCTCATGCCGAAACAAGTGAGTCTATATTTTCTCGATTTACAGGATAATCGTCTGGCCAGCGCCGTGGCCCTGGTGCATTCGCGCTTCAGCACGAACACTTTTCCATCCTGGGATCTGGCGCAGCCCTTCCGGATGATTGCCCATAACGGGGAAATCAACACCATCAAGGGCAATCGTTTCTGGATGTCGGCGCGCGAATCTTCTTTCCAGTCTCCCCTTTTCGGCGACAAAATAAAAAAGATTCTGCCGGTCATCGAACCGGAAAAGAGCGATTCGGCCTCTTTCGATAATGCCTTTGAGATGCTCTATCAGACGGGCAGATCTATTCCTCATGCTTTGATGATGCTCATTCCCGAATCCTGGAACGATAAAAACCCGATTCCGGAAGAATTAAAATATTTCTACGAATATCAATCTACCTTCATGGAACCATGGGATGGTCCTGCCTCCATGGTCTTCTGTGACGGTCGTTTTGTAGGAGGAACTCTGGATCGCAACGGTCTGAGGCCGTCGCGCTATGTGATAACCAAAGACGACCTCATCGTCATGGGTTCGGAAGTTGGTGTGCAAACCTTTCCTGCCGAAAAGATTTCCTACAAAGGGCGGCTCATGCCCGGCAAACTTCTGTTAGTGGACATGGAAAAAGGCTTAATCATCCCGGACGAAGATATCAAACGCCGGATTTATAATCAAAAGCCTTACCGTCTCTGGGTTCAGTTAAACAAAGTAAACCTTGATGACCTCGACACGCAAGGCGACGTTCCGGTGGCCATGTCAGATGAACGTTTGCAGGAAATGCAGCGTTTATACGGTTATACTCGCGAAGATGTGGAAGATATCATCATGCCGATGGCCGATACCGCGCAGGAACCAACCGGTTCCATGGGAACGGATACGCCGCTGGCTGTATTTTCCGATAAACCGCAGCGCCTGTTCAACTATTTCAAACAGTGTTTCGCTCAGGTCACCAATCCCCCGATTGATCCTATCCGTGAAGAACTGGTCATGAGCCTGACCAGCTACATGGGTGCACAGCTGAACCTTTTGGACGAGACTCCCGAGCATTGCCGAATGATCAAATTCAAAAGCCCGATCTTGACCAACCGGAATATTGCCACCATCAGGAAAAATGATGATCACGAATTTCGGGTTATTACCCTGCCGATCACCTTCCCGGTAAAAACCGCTCCGGAAAGCATGAAACGAGCGCTGGAGAGCTTATGCATCAATGTGGAAGACAAAATTGATCAAGGATACACTTACATCATTCTCTCGGATAAAAGCGCCGATTGCGAAAACGCTCCCATCCCCTCCCTTCTGGCCTGCGCCGGTGTTCATCACCACCTCATCCGCACAAAGAAAAGAACTCGTATCGGGCTTATTATTGAAACCGCCGAGGCACGCGAGGTAATGCATTTCGCTCTCCTCTTCGGCTACGGCGCGAACGCTGTCAATCCCTATGGTACTTTTGCCATAATTCACGATCTGATAAACAGGGAAGAATTAAATAATATACACTACCTCAAAGCTGAAGAGAACTTCATCAAAGCAGTGAACAAAGGCCTCCTGAAAGTTCTTTCCAAAATGGGAACATCTACACTGCGCAGCTACAGGGGTGCCCAGATCTTCGAGGCAGTTGGCCTCGGCAAAGAATTGATTGACAGATATTTTACCGCCACAGAATCAAGGATCGGCGGCATAGGCACTCTGGAAGTGGAACGGGAAGTTTTGATGCAACACGAAATTGCCTGTATTAAAAGATCGCAACTGCTGGAATCGCAGGGAGCATATCAGTACCGAAAGACGGGGGAACGACACGCGTGGAACCCGGAAACTATTTACTTGCTGCAAATGGCCGCGCGCAGCGGTAATTATGAAACTTTCAAAAAATTTAGCCGTCTGGTGAATGAGCAGAACCGAAAGCCGCATTTTATTCGCGGGCTTTTTGATTTTAAAAAACAGCCAACTATTTCCATTGATGAAGTGGAATCGGCAGATACAATCCTCAGGCGTCTGACTACCGGCGCCATGTCCTTCGGCTCCATATCCAAGGAAGCTCATGAGACAGTAGCCGTCGCCATGAATACGATCAAAGGACGGAGCAACTCCGGTGAGGGCGGCGAAAACCCTGAACGTTTTTTACTTCGCCCCGACGGCAGTTTTGCACGCAGCGCAATCAAGCAGATAGCATCGGGCCGGTTTGGCGTCACCAGTAATTACCTGGCCAACGCCGATGAACTACAGATCAAAATTGCCCAGGGGGCCAAGCCCGGTGAAGGAGGTCAGCTTCCCGGATATAAAGTCGATAACATCATTGCGAAAACCAGGCATTCAACTAAGGGTGTTACGCTGATTTCTCCTCCGCCGCATCACGATATCTATTCGATTGAAGATCTGGCTCAACTCATCTTCGATCTTAAAAACGCCAACCCGCAAGCCCGCATCAGCGTGAAGCTGGTTTCGGAATCGGGTGTAGGAACAATCGCGGCAGGGGTTGCCAAGGCCCATGCCGACAACATCCTCATCAGCGGCTTTGAAGGCGGAACGGGTGCCAGTCCGATCAGTTCCATCAAGCACGCCGGACTACCCTGGGAAATCGGTCTTGCCGAAACCCATCAGACTCTGGTCATGAACGACCTGCGCGGTCGCGTGCGCCTCCAGACTGATGGGCAGTTGAAAACAGGCCGTGACGTCGTTATAGCGGCCATACTGGGCGCGGAAGAGTTCGGCTTCGGCACTTCGACGCTCATCGTCCTGGGTTGCGTGATGATGCGCAAGTGCCACCAGAATACCTGCCCGGTCGGAGTAGCTACACAAGACCCGGAGCTCAGGAAAAGATTCACCGGCAAACCGGAACACCTCATTAACTTCTTCCGGTTTCTCGTTGCCGAGGTTCGTGAAATAATGGCGGAGTTGGGCATTCGGAAGTTTGACGATCTGGTGGGAAGAAGAGATCTTCTGTCTGTGCGGAAAGTAGATCACTGGAAAGCAAAAACTGTGGACCCATCCGCCCTGCTGCATGTCCCGGAGGAAGCAAAGCGCTATGCAGCTTATTGCATACAGCCACAGGTGCACAAGATCGACGACGTCCTGGACCACCAGCTCATTGCCCGGATAAAGCCGGAGATGGATGCAAAAAGAAGTGAGCCCATCGTCATTGAATTGCCGATTAAAAACACTGACCGGGCCGCAGGCACTATGCTTTCTTATGAAATATCCTCCCGCTTTGGCGAGGCAGGCCTCCCTGATGAATCAATCATCTGTACTTTCCAGGGAAGCGCCGGCCAAAGTTTCGGAGCATTTCTGGCACGTGGCGTTACGTTCAGACTCGAAGGCGACGCCAACGACTATTTCGGCAAAGGGCTTTCCGGTGGCAGGCTCATTGTCGTACCGCCTCAGGGGAGCACCTTTATTCCCGAAGAAAACATCATTATCGGCAACACGGTCCTTTATGGTGCGACTGCCGGCGAAGCTTACGTTCAGGGAATAGCCGGTGAGCGCTTCTGTGTGCGCAACAGCGGCGCTATTGCCGTAGTGGAAGGCACCGGTGATCATTGCGCCGAATACATGACCGGCGGACGCATCATTGTGCTGGGCAAGGTTGGGCGCAATTTCGCGGCCGGCATGAGCGGCGGAATCGCTTACGTCCTGGATCGTGACGGAACATTTGAATATTTCTGCAACAAGGGAATGGTGGACATACTGCCCTTGAGGGAATTCGAAGATCAGGAATTCATTATTGAATGCCTGGAGAAACATCTGAAATATACCGGCAGCAAGGTTGCCAAAGACATACTCCTGCGCTGGCATGAATATGTGCCGAAAATTGTCAAGGTTATGCCGCTCGAGTACAAGCGGGCCATGGATGAACTGAAACTATCCATGATCGACGATAAGCTTGCACGCATCAGGGAGGAAGAACAATTGGGAGAGACATATTGATATGGGAGATCCAAAAGGGTTTTTAAAAATAAAACGCCAGGAAGCAGGCTACAGGCCGATGGAAGAGCGGGTCAATGATTATATTGAGGTGGAAAAGCATCTGCCGGACGACGCGCGCCGGATGCAGGCTTCACGCTGCATGGACTGTGGCGTTCCCTTCTGCCACTGGGCATGTCCTGTCTCCAATATCATGCCGGAATTTCAGGATCGGATATACCGCGGCGACTGGCAGAGCGCCTACGACATCTTACAGGAAACAAATAACTTTCCTGAATTCACCGGACGGATCTGCCCTGCCCTGTGTGAAGCTTCCTGTGTGCTGTCCATTGCCGACGACGCCGTCACCATTCGCCAAAACGAGCTTGCAGTCATCGAAAAAGCCTTTTCCCTCCGGCTCGTAAATGCTTCTCCACCCAATGCCCGCACAGGGAAAAAGGTTGCCGTCGTAGGCAGCGGGCCGGCCGGTTTGGCCTGCTCCGACATTTTGAACAAGGCAGGACACTCTGTGACGCTTTTTGAATCTGCCGATAGCGTAGGAGGTTATCTGCGCTATGGGATACCGGACTTCAAGCTCAACAAATACATTATCGATCGCCGTGTTAATCTTCTTGTTAAAGAGGGATTAATCATTAAAACTGGAATACTGGTCGGAAGGGACATATCGGCCGCCCAACTGCGTAAGGAATTCGATGCAACCTGCATCACTATCGGAGCAAGAGAGCCGCGTGACCTGCCGATTGAAGGAAGAAATCAAAAAGGGATTCATCTTGCTTTGGACTACTTAAGCCAGCAAAACAGAGTTGTGAAAGGCGACATCATACCCAAAGCTGAAATCATCAACGCCTACGATAAGAATGTCGTCGTCATCGGCGGCGGAGATACAGGTTCAGACTGTGTCGGCACGGCCAACCGCCAGGGAGCCAGATGTGTAACCCAACTGGAACTCCTGCCCAAACCACCCGAGCACCGTACTGCCGGTGAGCCATGGCCGCTATGGCCGAAACTCCTGAAGACTTCCAGCTCTCATGAAGAAGGATGTGTGAGGATGTGGAATGTATCCACTAAAAAATTCACGGGTATTAAGGGTCTGGTGAAGAAACTGACGGCAGTGCAGGTGGAATGGACCGAAGGGAAAGACGGCAGACAAATCATGTCCGAAGTTCCCGGATCGGAATTCGAGCTGAAAGCCGATCTGGTGCTCATCGCTATGGGCTTTGTTCATCCCGTGCATACAGGTCTTGTGCAGGATCTGAAGTTACAGCTGGACACGCGGGGCAACATCAAGATCGATGAAAATTTCATGACCAGCGCTGAAGGGGTTTTTGCCGCCGGTGACGCAGCACGCGGAGCATCCCTTGTTGTTTATGCTATCCAGGAAGGCAGGCAGGCGGCGGCCGGCATCAACAAATACCTGGCTCGCTGAACGGCTGCTGATACCAAGCTTCCTGGAAACCCCTTTTATATCTGCGGTCGCCGGCCTACACCGGTTCATCCGGCAGTTTGCAGGCCCTGCCCTTGAGACTGAAGAGAAACTTTAATACGTTCTTGGTTGTGTCGCTGAAAATCTTTTCGGCAAAAATCTTCCCCGACACGCGCTTGGATATTTCGGCAAGCGTCGGATAGACATGCACGGCGCCGGCCATTGTCGCCAGCGACACATTACCGCTCTGCACAGCGACCCATTCGGCGATCAGTTCACCGGCGTGCGCCCCGGCAATCTGGCATCCCAGAAGCTTGCCGCGGGGACTCACCAGCAGTTTTATTTTGCCTGAAGTTTCCGCTTCGGCCTGCGCCCGGTCGTTGTCGGCAAAGGCCTCCTCCCACAGGCGATACTCGATTCCTGCTTTTTGGGCGCGTTTTTCGTTGAGGCCGACGCTGGCAACTTCCGGATCGGTGTAAGTGCACCAGCCGATTCTGCCGTAATCCGCCTTGCGCGGCAGCCTCAGGACAGCGTTGCTGAGCGCAATGCCCGCTTCGTAACCGGCAACATGCGTGAAGGGCATCTGGCCGTTGACGTCGCCGCAGGCATAAATGTGGCTGATGTTGGTTTTCATCCGGTCGTTTACCGGAATCCCGCGCGGCGTAAATTTCACGCCGGCCGCTTCCAGATTCAGGCCGTCAATATTCGGTTTGCGTCCGGCGGCAACCAGCAGCGCGTCACCGGTCAGTATGCTTTTCGGACCTTTGCCTGCCTGAGCGGCGACAGTCAGATGAAAGACAGCGTCGATCCGTTCTACCTTCACCGCCTGCGTGGATTTGAGGATTTCAATCCCTTCCGCGACGAGACGGTCTTCAACAATCGCGGCCATATCCGCATCTTCCGGACCCAGAATCTGATCCATGAATTCCACGACGGTTACTTTGGAACCCAGACGCGCGAAAGCCTGCGACAGTTCCAGTCCAATCGGGCCGCCGCCCAGAACGATCAGACGGGCGGGCAGGGTCCGCTGGGAGAAAACTGTTTCATTGGTCCAGTAAGGAACGGCGGCAAGACCTTCAACGGGAGGTGCGGAAGGACCGGAGCCTGTGGCGATAATCCAGCTTTTGGCGCTGATCCCTTTGCCGTCGAGCACAACATTATGATCATCGGCAAAAGCCGCGCCGCCGAAGACAACTTTGGCCCCGAGGCCGCAAAACCGTTCAACGGAATCATGGTGTTGAATCCGGTCGATGACGGCATGAACGCGATCCATCACCGCGCCCAGATCCACCGGCAGTGCCGGGACTGCGGGAAGGCCGAATTCCTTTGTCCTTTTCATCAGGGCATAAACACCGGCTGTCCGGATCAGTGTTTTTGAAGGCACGCAGCCGTAATGCAGACAGTCACCGCCCAGCTGCGGCGACTTCTCAATCAGGATTGTTTTCGCGCCGAACTGCGCCGCGCCCGCGGCCGCGCTGAGCCCCGCCGCGCCGCCTCCTAAAATGCCCAGATCGTAATCGTAATTTGCCATAAAGCCTCCTGTTTGATTTTAAAATCCTTCCCGTCGCCCGGTTTGTCGGCAGATCGCGCTTTTTTTTCTTGCCTGTTTCGTTGCGCCGTCTCCTTCTCCGTGCTATATATCTGCAAAGGAGGCGCTCACCATCGAAAATCGAAAAACCCATATCAAAATTGCCGCCGGAATCGGCGTGATCATTCTTCTGGGAAGCCTCTATGTATTTTTGGTCCAGTCCGGCGCTCTGGAAACGATTTGTGAATGCGGCGCACTCCGTGACCGTATTCTCGACCGGGGAGTGCTCGGTCCGCTGGCCATTGTCGGCCTCATGACGCTTGCCGTGGTCGTCAGTCCGATTCCGAGCGCTCCGATTGCCCTGGCCTCGGGATTGGCCTACGGCAATTTCTGGGGAACGGTTTATATCGTCATCGGTGCGGTGGCGGGCGCCATCATCGCTTTTTTCATCTCCCGCTCTCTGGGATATGAGGCCATGCAAAAACGGTTTGGTAAGACTTTGTCCATAGGCCTGCTCGGTTCACAAAATGCCTTGACCGGCCTGGTCATGGCAATGCGCCTGCTCCCCTTCATCTCCTTTGACATTGTCAGTTACGCCGCCGGACTGACGCCTCTTCAGCCGTGGCGCTTTGTTCTGGCAACGCTCATCGGTGTCACGCCTGTAAGTTTCGCCCTCGCGTATTTCGGCAACGAACTGGCTTCAGCCGACTTTAATCGTATCGAGCTCATCGTTTTAGTCATCGGACTTGTTACCCTCATCCCTGTTGCCATCGCCTTTTATCGCCGCCGGAAACAGGATAACCATTGAGCCTGAATAAATCCGTCACCATCAGAATTCACCGGGGTGCTGATGGAAGAATAACACCTATTCTGAAAAACAGCTTTTAAAGTTTATCACAAAACAAATGGCTTGTATATTAAATAACAGGATTGTATAAGAATATATAAGTAAAAGGGAATGTTTTTAATTTCCCTAAAATTGAATTTAAAGGATAGGGGCAGTTGATGGAACAGTTATTAAATATTAAGGAAGCGGCGCGAATTCTCCATGTGACCGAAACGACCATCCGGCGATGGACCAACACGGGCCTTTTGAATTGCTATCGGATCGGTCGGAAACGGGAGAGGCGCTTCAAGATGGAGGATCTGAAACAATATCTCTTAAGCGTTAATGATCATTTCAACCGGCAGTCTGCCCATCTGGGATACAAAGACCTGGACGTGCCCGGCGGGGCACACGTGGCTCATCTGAGCCTGGATGAAGCAGAATCCCTGGAAATCGGTGTGGCCTATATCAGCAAAGGGCTGCAACTTGGGGAAACCGTCCTGATCGTGGCACCGGTTCAGAAAGCAGAGTCCCTTCTCACGGCACTCAATGAACGGGGGGCATACTCCGACGCCAACTTGAAATCAGGCCTGTTACGCGTAAGCGCGGGGATGGACAGTCCGGCAAGCCAGATTGCTTATATCGCGCGCAATGCCGAGGACGCGCGCGGCGGGCTGCGCCTGTTCAGTGCAATGGTCTGGATGAAGCAAAAGGGATGGTCGCCGGCAGATATGCGCAAACTCGAAGACTCTACCGGTGCAATACCCTTTGACGGTGTCAATCTGCTGCTTTGCCAGTACACACTGGAAAGTTTTCCCGCTGCGACGGCGATGATGGCGATGGAGACGCACGAGTACACGCTCTATAAAGGGGCTCTTGTAGCAAGCCCGTATATTCGAAAAAGTGATTTAGCCGCCTAAAATGAAATTATAAACCTTAACGGCAAGAAAGGTCTTCCATGTCGCCCGGATTAAAAAAGATTACCCTTTTCGCGGTTTTGGCCTGCCTGGTGGCCGCATTTTTTCTTCTGGATTTAAACCGGTATTTCACACTTGATTATATCAAGCAGTCCAGGGACAGTTTCGCGCAGTTTTACGCTCAAAACACGATTCTGACGATTGTCATTTATATGCTGATCTATATCGCGGTCACGGCACTATCTCTGCCGGGCGCAGCAGTGATGACGCTGGTTGGCGGCGCGCTGTTTGGTTTCGTCATCGGCCTTATTGCCGTCTCTTTCGCCAGCACCATCGGTGCTACTCTGGCCTGCTTTGTTTCGCGGTATCTGCTGCGCAACTGGGTGGAACATAAATTCGGCGACAAGCTGGACGCGATCAATGCCGGCCTGGAAAAAGAGGGGGCATTTTACTTGTTTACACTCCGGCTGATCCCCGTTTTCCCCTTTTTCGCGATTAATCTTCTTATGGGACTTACCCGAATGAAGCTTTGGACCTTTTACTGGGTGTCGCAGATCGGGATGCTGGCCGGCACGGCCGTATATGTCAACGCGGGCAAGGAATTGGGGAAAATTGAATCGCTTTCCGGCATTCTCTCGCCGACGTTGATCGTTTCCTTCGTCATCCTGGGGTTGTTTCCGCTTGCAGTCAAAAAGACCATGAGTTGGTACAAAAGGCGCTATTCCGGCGCTAAAGCGGACGACCAAACAGAGGTAAAGCCTGACGGTGATCAACATCAATAACAAAAACAAATTAAATGTTCCATGCTTTTACAATTAAATGAGAGAGGTGATCAGATGAACTACTATGAACCAAAAGACCTGGACGATTTTCCCAACATCGGCGAATGGGCGGCGCAACAGGGCAATAAGTTCTTTGAATATTATGGATCGGCAACCGGACCAGGAAAACTGACTGAGCGGGAAAAATCCCTCATTGCACTGACCGTTGCCATGACACAGAACTGCCCCTACTGCATCGACGCCTATACCACCAAGTGCCTGTCTTTGGGCGTTTCCGATGAAGAAATGATGGAGGCGGCCCATGTGGGCGCAGCCATGATGGCGGGCGTGACTCTGGCGCACACCACCCAGATGAGGAAAATCATCAAAAAGAAGGAGATGTAATGGACGCGTCGGAGCAGCTGAAGATTCTGGGCGCAATTGGCCCTATTCCGTCATTTTTCGAGAAGATTCGCGAAAACGGCAAAGTGCCGCTTGCAGCTAAAAGTATTGATATTTTGCAGATCAATGTCGGGCGTGTTTGCAATCTGGCCTGCCGGCACTGCCATGTCAATGCCGGCCCGGATCGCAGGGAGAGCATGTCGCGGCCTGTGCTGGAGAAATGCCTGGAGATTCTGGGGTCGTTCCCGATTTCGACCATTGACATCACCGGCGGCTCACCGGAGATGAATCCGCATTTTGAATGGTTTGTCACGGAGGCGGCCCGCCTGAACCGCCGCTTGATTGTCCGGTCCAATCTAACGCTTCTCAAAGAAGAGCCTTACCGGCGCCTGCCGAAAATTTTCTCTGAGAACCGTGTGGAAGTTGTTACGTCGCTGCCGGATTATCTGGAAGGCAAATCAGACCGCCAGCGCGGTGCGGGCGTTTTTCGCCAGGTGATCGAGGCGATGCGTGAACTCAACCGCCTGGGGTATGGTATGGAGGGAAGCTCTCTGCTTCTCGATATTATTCACAACCCCGTCGGGGCTTATCTGCCCGGTTCACAAACCGCACTCGAGCATGAATACCGCGAACGCCTGCGCGCCGAGCATGACGTGCGGTTTAATCAGCTTTTCTGTCTCACCAACCTGCCGGTCGGCCGCTACCTGGAGTATCTGCTCGCCTCCGGTAATTTCGAGGACTATCTCTCAACTCTCTGCCACTCATTCAATCTGATCGCCGTGGATAAAGTAATGTGCCGGACCACGCTATCCGTCGGCTGGAACGGATCGCTCTATGATTGCGATTTCAATCAGATGCTCGATCTTAAAGTGGATCACGGCGCGCCGGACCACATTCTTAATTTTGATATGCAAAAGCTTGAGAAGCGCGAGATCGTCATCAACAATCATTGTTACGGATGCGTGGCAGGCGCCGGTTCTTCCTGCCAGGGAGCGACGACGGGTGTCTGATGCAGTAATTGTTTCGGTCATTATACCGGTGCTGAACGAAGCCGAACGCATCAGCGAAATGCTTCATTCGCTTAGGTTTTCAGGCGGGAATGTGCCCCGTGAAATTATTGTTGTGGACGCCGATCCGGCGGGAAACACCATCGCCGGTATTTCCGATCCCCGCGTTATCAAGCTAACCGCGCCCAAAGGCAGAGCAAGCCAGATGAATGCAGGGGCCGCGCGGGCAAGCGGTGACATTCTTCTCTTTTTACATGCCGACACGCTCCTGCCGAAAAACGCGTTGAGCAAAATAGCAGCCGCCCTGGTCGACGGGCGTTACGTCGGGGGTGCTTTTGATCTGGGGCTTTCGAATCCCCGCTGGATCTTCCGCCTCACCGGTTGGTGCGCGTCGCTCAAACACCGCCTGACGCGCGTACCGTATGGCGATCAGGCGATTTTTATCCGGCGGAACTATTTTGAAAGCCTGGGCGGTTATCCGGCAATTCCCGTCATGGAAGATGTGGAACTGATGAAGCGCGTAAAAAGGCAGGGCGGCCGCATTATGATTTTACCCGAGGCCGTCGTCACCTCTTCGCGCAAGTGGGAGAAAGACGGCGTGGTTTACACGATATTGCGCAACTGGGTTCTCCAGGCGCTTTATCTGTTCGGTGTGCCGGCTGAACGGCTGGTGAAATATTATTATAAGGAATGATTGTTTTGTAATTCACGGGCAATTGGAGTTATTATGAAACGTTTGCTGATCATCTTGACCATGACCATATTGTTATTTACCCCTTCGCTTCACGCCCAGATGCTGGAGCAGGGCTTTCGCGAAGATTTCGAGACACTTTCGGACTGGAAACCTCTGACCTTCCCGAAGATCCCGCGTCATACCGAATATCGCATCGAGAAGGAGGGGTCGAAAAATATTCTGGTTGCCGAAGCCAACGCCTCCGCTTCCGGCCTCATCTATAACAAGTCCTTCAATATCAATAAAACTCCGATCATTAAGTGGCGCTGGAAGGTATCCAACATCTTTCAGGCCGGTGATGAGAAAAAGAAATCCGGCGATGACTATCCGCTACGCATCTATGTCGTGTTTAAATATAATCCGGAAAAAGCCGGGGCTTTCGAAAAAGTCCAATACGCGGCCGTGAAGTTGATTTACGGTGAATATCCGCCGCACAGCAGCCTCAACTACATCTGGGCCAATAAAAAGTATCCGGAGAATATTTTGCCCAACACTTACACGGCCAAAGCCCAGATGATTTTGTTACAGAGAGGCCCGGACCGCACAGGACAGTGGATCGATGAACGGGTGAACGCTCTGGCAGATTACCGCAAGGCCTTTGGAGCGGAGCCGCCCGTCGAGGCCAGCATCGCCATCATGGCCGATTCTGACAACACCGGAGAAAAATCAAAAGGATACGTGGATTTTATCGAGGTGTCCGCGGATTGAATGAAAACGCCTTAATAGTTTTTTTGAAGTATCCGGAACACGGGAAAATTAAAACGCGCCTGGCCGCTGATCTGGAAAATGACGTGGTTTACGAAATCTATAAATGTTTTCTGGCGGATATTGCGGTTACGACCCGTCAGGTCAGGGCGCGTACGATCCTTGTGCATCTGGGTCCGGAGCAGGCAACCTTTGGAGATTTTCCGGATGTCCCGTGCCTGCGGCAGCGTGGAGATGATATCGGTGAACGTATGTTTTTTGCGCTGAAGGATACATTCTCGCGCGGCTTTGAACGCTGTGTGCTCATTGGCAGCGACAGCCCCGATCTGCCGAGGGATATCATCAATGCCGCTTTCGATCTTTTGGACGCGACGGATGTCGTTTTGGGCCCGAGCACAGACGGCGGTTATTATCTGATCGGATGCAATGCAAAAACTATCTGCCGTTCGATCTTTGCCGATATTTCCTGGAGCACGGCCAATGTTTTTTCCGAAACACAAAACAGAATCAAAAAGGCGGGATTGAAAGCGGCTCTGCTTGATCAATGGCCGGACATCGACAATATTGATGATCTGAAAAACTTCTATATGAGAAACAGAGACAGACGGTCGAAGGTCGTGCAATATTTGGATTCCATAGATTTTTTGCACAAAATGTAATTGCCGTTGGAATATGCCGGAAGCCTGAAGAGCGCCGCCTCGGCAACCTGAATTTGGAGGAGATATACATGAAAATACTTTTTTGGATGTTCCCTGTTTTATTTCTGATGGCCGGATTATCTTTTGCAGAGCGCTCTGTGCGCCCGCCAGGCAGTCCTCTGAAAACATGTCCCCATACCCCCAACTGTGTATCTTCGCAGGCCGGTGATCCCGAACACGCGATTGCCCCGTTTCTCTATTCCGGCGGCCGCGCCGAGGCTTACGCACGGATCAAAGACATCGTAGGCGGTATGAAGCGAACAAAGATAGTTGCGGAAAAAGAGGATTACCTCCATGCCGAGTTCAAATCATTGATTTTCCGGTTCATCGATGATGTGGAGTTTTACTTTCCGGAGGATCAAAATATCATCCACGTGCGCTCGGCATCGCGCGTCGGCCATTCCGATATGGGTGTCAACCGCAAACGCGTGGAAGAAATCCGCAGGATATTTGACAGATAATAGAGGGTGTTTTACACAATGAGAATTCAGACGGCGTGCATGCGATCCACCCCCTGCCCCCTCCGGCGGTGGATAGTCCCAATGAGGCCAAATCTTCATCAATCCATCATAGTTGTTCTTTGTCGTGGAGAATTATGAAAAAACTGATTCTGGCGGGCGCGGGCCACGCGCATCTTTTTTCTATTCTGCATATCGGTCAACTTATTCGGGCGGGATATTCCGTCACCGTAATCGGTCCCGGCGACTACCATTATTATTCAGGCATGGGGCCGGGATTGCTGGCCGGCCTTTATCAACCCGGCGAAACGCGCTTCGCCGTGCGCAAAATGACCGAGGCCAGGGGCGGAAAGTTTGTCTGCGGCTCCATCGAACTCATCCAGCCTGATCTAAACCGCGTCCAACTGTCAGGCGGCCAGTCTCTGGATTATGATGTTCTGTCCTGCAATCTGGGCAGCAATGTCGTACCGCTCGCTCCGGCAGAGGACCCCACCCTCCCCGTCAAACCCATTGAAAATCTATATACCGCCGGAAGAGAGATTGCCCGGCGTTTACAGAAGGAATCGCTGCGCGTCCTGGTGATCGGCGGCGGGGCGGCCGGTGTCGAAATTGCCGGAAATCTTTGCCACCTGGGAGAGTTGACGAAAGGGAGCCTCGACGTCACCCTTTTGAGCCAGAGCGATATCCTGACACGGTATGTGCCCAAGATGCGCAGACTGGTGCTGGCGTCTTTTACCCGGCGAGGTATTCATGTTTACGAGCAGGTTTCGATTTCCAGATTTTCGGGCCAGGAAGTCATGCTTGATAATGGAAACACTCTGCCTTTTGATTATGCCATAAACGCGACAGGCATTCGCCCTTCCCGGGTGTTTCGTTCGTCCGGCCTGCCGGTCAGTAACGACGGCGGGCTTCTGGTTAATCAATATCTCCAGTGTATCAATTATCCGCGAATATTCGGTGCCGGCGACTGTATCAGTTTCCTGCCGCAGCCGCTGGAACGTGTGGGTGTTTATGCCGTCCGCCAGGGGCCGGTGCTTTATCAAAATCTTCTCGTGGCCCTGCCCTGCGGATCACTTCGTGCATTCAGGCCCCAGGCGCGCTATCTTTCCATCCTCAATCTGGGGGATGGTTCAGGCCTTCTTGCCTGGCGCTCTTTTGTTTTCTCCGGCCGATTGGCCTTTCTTGTAAAAAATTATATCGACAAAAAATTCATGAATCGCTTTCAGGTCAGCGGGGAAATCAACTTCGACTTCGGGGGACACAACACTTAATTTGTTTAAAACAAGGTGCATTCCCCCCGCATTCCCAACTATCAGCCCTCCCTGGTCTTCAGGAGGAATACTGGCGCACCTTGTCCATAATTTGATCATCGGCCATTTTATCTGCATCTTCAAAGACTACGATGCGGCGGGCCAGATTATTTTTTCCGAGACGGTTTTTCAGTTCGTATTTGGCATCGCCCGCCCCAAAAATAACAATTTCCCCGGCACTCCAGATGTTGTCAATAATCGCATCATAGTAAGGTCCCAAAACTTCTTCCATCTTGATTTTATTTCTGCGGGCTGCAGCGGGATCCTGCCTGGCTTCCGAATTCGAGGAAACATTATTGACAGCATGAATTTCATCTTTGATGGCTGATTTAACCTTTGTTATTTCTGCACTCATGTTTGTTACCGATACTATCACCGCCTGCCGCTCGTCCAACCATAAACCTATTTTAGCCGCCATTGATTTCTCCTTTCTGGTCTAATTCACTTTGTTTACTAAAAAACCGACAAGAACTTTACAGATTACATCTATCAACAAATTCCATCCCCAAGAAGAATACAGGGGGTTATTTTCTCTGGGATAATGGACAAGCAACTAGCGTACCACAATGTTATACAATCAATCTCGGTTTTATAGATGATGTAATACATTGATTTTATGTATTAATTTCTGCCATAAAGGAAGCCTAACAAGAAGAGAAGCTGAGGTAATCATTTTTTCATATAATACATTGTAAAGAATTCCGACAGTTTCAATAAGGATTTAGAGAGGATTTTAGGACAACATCTTGATATTACAATATTTTATAGACAATTCCTAGTTGTAAACAAAACCGACAGTAAAGGAACCCAGGTGTAAATGAAATCCGTATTTTACTGTTATTGGGCGATAATATATTGATATTGCAGTATATTACATCAGGTAGGTCTGAAGTGCTTTATAATTCTTAAAATCAGCATCAACAAAGGTGGCGCCGACAAAAATACTGTCTTCGCCATCAACCACTCTTTGCGATTCATAGGACAATCTTATAGGTTTATTCTCGGCAGGCAAATTGAAAACAATCTCAAATTTGGAACCCTGCGAATCAATCACGAGCTGATGTTTGAAATCTTTGGGAATCAAAACTCGGACTCCGCCAAGGGAAATATCCGTGATGGTACCTATGGCCATTTGTCCAGGTTGCTGTTGATCAATGACTGCGGGCACAGAAAGAGGCTTTCTAGGATATTGACGTTTTTCATTTCCAACGCCCTGCAATGCTTTTTTTTCTTTCAGATAGGTGGTCAGGGCTATTTCAATCGTTGACGATAAAGACCGCCGGTCTTTTTTTGCAACTTCCGCAATGGCTTTATGTAAGGCCTTGCTGGTGCGGAAACATATGAGGCTGTCTTTTGTCATAATAACCTTTATTATTAAATAAATATCTAATCTTAATTAAGGTAAGCATAAACCGTACCTAAAAATTACCCCCCGACACATATTGACGTTACCATTCGTAATTACTATCTATTTTTGAATAATATATTTTAAATGATATAGATAAATTGCTTTTCTCAGAGAACACCTACATTGTGTTGTAAAGAAGTCCGACAATTGTTACTCTCACTTTAAATCTTAATTCTTGCTCTCCAGCAGAGCTGAATTCACTCGAAATTCTTCCTAGAATTTGACATTCGGGTTAGTTTTACATATACGGTTAGCGAGTTCGGGGGACATCCAGTTCGTTTGAAGAAAGAGGGGAACTGGTCTATAAGGCTGAAAAAGGACAATGGGTCCGCTTGACAGGATGGATAGGCGAGGAATAATAAATCAAAAAGGAGAAATGATAAATGGCCAATTCGGCTCATACAAAGAAATATAGCACAATAAAGAAGATATTCATGGCCTGCGCATTGATTACAATGAGCTTATCGGCATTTATCCCTGATGGCTTCTGCGGCCAGGATTCTGAAGATACAGATCGACTGATTCAGGTTGACGATATCCGGATGGGCTATCGCATCTATGGCAACGGGTATCCCGTTATTATGATTATGGGCTACGGAAGCACCATGAAACTGTGGGACCCTGCTTTGATCCGAGCTCTCTCCTCGAATTACAAACTGATCATTTTCGACAATCGGGGCATGGGGAATACCGAAGCGGGGCTGCGCCCGTTCTCTATCGAACAGTTCGCTGATGACACTGCCGGGCTGATGGGCGCGTTAAACATACGACAGGCACATGTTCTGGGTTGGTCCATGGGAGGGATTATTGCCGAGGAGGTTGCACTGCGACATCCCGACAAAGTTAATAAGCTGATCCTCTATGCGGCCCACTGCAACGCTAATTTATTTCCGCCGGCATCTGAAGTCATTCAGAGGTTGACGGACTTGTCCGGCACCCCTCAAGAACAGGGGATGAGATTTATCAGTACCCTTTTCCCTCCTGATTGGCTCCGCAACAACCAGGAGCGCATAAAAGAAATCTTCTACCGCCCGCTGGGGAGTATTCCTCCTGAGACCATGAACAAGCAGTCCATGGCTATTAGCAAATGGCGAGGCTGCTGTGACCGTCTGGGCAAAATCAACAATTCTGCATTGATTATTACGGGAGCCGATGACGTCCTGGTCCCGCCTCAGAATGCACATTATCTGGCGGAAAAAATCCCTCATGCTCGGTTGGTATCGTTTGAAAACGGCGGCCATGGTTTGATGTTTCAATACCCCGAAAAATTCAGCTGGACGGTGATCGATTTTCTCAGATGATACCTAGTCTGCATTAGAGGGGCAAAAAGTGCGCGTAGTTTTGTGCTGACAAAATGACTGGAGTCAGGTCTTGACGACCTGTTACCCTCTCTGTATTGCAGGAAACTCGTGACCTGATCGATAGTCTGCAGATAGTTTTCTTTATCCTTGAGAATTTGACGGGCATTCCGGGAACGTTTCCTGCCGGCAGGCGAAATAGAGTCGAAGAGTTCGAGAAAACCTTCCCGGGAAAATATTTTATTGACCAGTTCAATCCCGCGGTCAACCTGAAATGCTTCATAGCCTCACGCCTGCAAAAAGCCCTTTAAATAAGGCGCTGCCGGATACGGGGTATTCAGTTGGGTAAAGGGTGGTGTTACGAGAATTATTTTTATCGGCATAGTTAAATTATGTGATAAAGGTTTATGTCAGCCACTGTAATAATAAATATCATGACAAATTAACCTAAACCCACAAGGGTAATAATCTTGTTCTAAAATCCATTGACAGTCAGGAAGCTTATTTCTATAATCAAGTCAATTTACTGAAGCAACCTGATCTTAATGCAAAGGAGTAATCCATGGAGATTGCTATCACCCAGGAATCCAATATCTCTGTTTGGTCGATCCGCGGAAGGCTCGACGCCGTCTCCGCCCCGCAGCTTGAAGAACGGCTCGGCCAGTGGTTTGAAGAAGCAGGTACAAAACTGATCTTCAATCTTGACGAGCTCGAATACATCAGCAGTGCGGGGCTCAGGGTTTTTCTCACAGCAGCAAAAATAATGAAGACACGCAATGGAAAGCTTGGCATGGCGTGTCTCCGCCAAGGTGTCCGGGAAGTGTTCACTGTTTCCGGCTTCATCGCCCTCATTCCCGCCTTTGATACGATGGAAGCGGCCGGTAAAGCCGTGCAATAGCGTTTGCGCGACGGAATTCTTATGTCTATCAGACACATGCCCGCCCGGATAGTAATCCTGCCGGAACTGCTGGCTTTTATTACGGACCAGACGGAAAAAAACGGATTTTCACAAAAGGGCGTCAACCGCGTCTGTCTGGCTGCAGAAGAAGCCTAAACGCACATCCGACAGCGGCAAATACAGACAACGGAAACAATTGTGGTGCATATGTTCCAGGGAGATAAAAAGAGCGTTACGGATGTGCGACCGGGCAGAGGCATCGCTTTTCGTCTGAGTCTGTGGATTTTGCTTTCCAGCGCAATAATCTTCATGATGGTTCTAGGCTACTACTATGCCTTGTCCCGACGTGCAATCGTGGAGAAAATCGAACAGTATGCCGGCGAAATGGCAAAAGGCAACGCGGCGCGCATCGACACCATTTTAGCAGCCACACAGAAAATTCCCCATAACCTCTCCGCTCTGATTTCCGGCGCCCCCTTTGGCGACAGTCGAAAACTCCGGAAACTCATAACAACCTTTGTAGAGCATAACCCGGAAATATATGGCATGGCCGTAGCTTTCGAACCTTACGCCTGGGATGGAAAATCCCGGTACTTCTCTCCTTATGTCTACAGAAAACATACCGGCATCGACTCCATGCTGATCACCTATGATTACTTTTCCTGGGACTGGTATAAACTGCCGGTTCAACGAAGCCAGCCGCAATGGGCTGAGCCATACTTCGACGAAGGTGCGGGCAATATCATCATGTCCACCTATTCCGTACCTTTTTACCGCAGCGTCGCGGGTAGCAGAACGTTGGCAGGGGTTGTTACGGTTGATATATCGCTGGAACGGCTGCAGAAGATCATCTCAGAGATCCACAGTGGTGGAACCGGTTATGCGTTTTTAGTTTCTCAAAATGGTACCTTTGTCACGCATCCTGACAAACGCTTGATTATGAACAAAACTATCTTTGGTCTGGCCGGTGAGCTCGGAGATACGAGCCTTAACCGCCTGAGCGCAAGGATGACGGCGGGCGAGACCGGCGTTGTCGAATCGCGTAATGTTCTGGACGGTGACAAATGCTGGTTAGCCTTTGCGCCGCTTTCAACCACCGGATGGTCACTGGGGATTGTGTTTCCGCGCGACGAACTGATGAAGGATGTCACCAGGCATTCCCGGATAACACTGCTTTTGGGCGCGGCAGGACTCCTTATTCTTTGCAGTATTATTATCTGGATCGCCCGCGGCATCACGCAGTCGCTGCGGACACTCAATGATGCCGCCAGAACCCTGACTGCAGGTGATCTGAACACCGCAATTCCAGTTATTCATTCGCACGATGAAGTCGGCAGCCTGGCCGTATCTTTCTCTGCCATGCGCGAGTCGCTTCAAACCTATATCCGTGACCTGACCCAGACTACGGCCGCCAAGGAGCGGATTGAAAGCGAGCTGAAAATCGCCCACGACATCCAGATGGGCATGTTGCCCCGAACATTTCCGCCTTTCCCCCTGCGGACGGACATGGATATTTTCGCAACACTCAAACCGGCGAGGGAAGTGGGCGGAGACCTCTACGATTTCTTTTTTATGGATGACGACCATTTGTGCTTCACTGTCGGCGATGTTTCCGGCAAGGGCGTTCCCGCCGCTTTGTTGATGGCCGTTACTAAGATATTGATCAAAAGCAAGGCTGCGCAGGGTTTTACAGCCGATAAAATTATTACACGCGTTAATGAAGACCTGGCTCAAGACAATCCCTCGATGATGTTTGTCACGCTGTTTCTGGGCATTCTCAATATCCACACCGGCGAGGTCTTCTATTGCAACGCCGGCCATCCGTCACCCTATATTCTGCGCTCAAGAGGCGGCGTCGAGGTGCTTCCGGCCACCGGTGGCATGGCACTGGGGGTTGTGGAAGACTTTGCGTATAGCAGTAAGCAGCTCAAGCTTAATGCCCATGACAGCGTCTTGCTTTACAGCGATGGGATTACAGAAGCAACCGACTCACAGGGAAATTTTTTTGCGGAAGCCCGTCTGGAGAAGGCCCTGGTTGAATTGTCCGACCAGCCGCTCAAAGCACTTGTCGATGGTGTTGTGGAACTTGTTACAGCCTTCGCCGGAGATGCACCACAAGCCGACGACATCACCATCATGGTTATGCGGTATTTGGGAAACAAGGTTTGAACGCACATCCGGTGGATACGCTATGCTTCATCCATCCTACATCTGATAATTATGATTATGAGATAGATTTTCTCATGACATTTATTCTCTAAGCCATTGCGACAAATTCTCTAAGTCCGGATCGACGCCAGAATTTCAGGGATTTCATCATATTCCTTAAACCAGATGGGGTGGACACCCAATTGCTCCAGGATAAAGCTCTGCTGGTCCAGATCGACGCGGTGGACTTCATCAATAATGGCGGTAATCTGCTCATGCCATTCGTCATCCTTCGTGTTGAATTTTGTTTTCCAGCCTGTTTTGATTCCACTGACTTCAAAGCGATAAAAGTAAGACAGGGCTTTTTCATTGATCCGTTGCAATTCGGCCTGATCCGGCTTTTTCCATGTCGGCTCCTTGAGCAGGGCAAAGTTGTTTGTTTCGACAGGCATCTGCGAAACGGCATCCAGCAGTCGACGCATATTCCTGTCGGATATCGACAGGCCGATCATCAGACCGGTGGAACTGGAAAGCGACTGGATTTGCACCAGGTTTGCCCACGAATAGGAGTCTTTGGCGGACTGATGGTATTGATCTTCAGTAAAGACAATATCTTGTTCGGTTAATTCTGTTACATTCAGCGGCACATATCCGTGAACATGATAAATGGGTAATTTCCCCCTCCCCAGCGGCGTGGATTTGCAAATGGCCTGGAAAGGATGATCGGCAAGCGCGATCTCCAGAAGCGAGTCATAGTTATATGTGATGACCGTTCGTACTCCTTGTTTCCCGCTTATGGAACCACGGCAAAGTTGTGTGATGCCGGCAAGCGTCGGGTTGCCTGTGCATATGGCTGCCGGATCAATGGCTGTGTTGCCGCTGCTGAACCCGTCGAGAAATCCGGCATAAAGCGTTTCCCACAGGTGCATCATAAAATCATCGTCATCCTTGTAATACCGGCGAAGCTTTCGCGCCGTAATCTCCAGGGGCTCGTTGCTGCGCTCCAGATGCCATTCCGCGGTGGCAAACAGATAGCTTGGATACAGATGCCAGGGGCGTTGGGCGTGCTTGCTCAACGCGGAAAAATACATCGCCAGGACGAGTTTATCCCAGGTCGGAAGGCCGCTGCCAACTGATACACCCGCACCCAGATAAAGCGAAAGGTTGCCGTTTTGATATGCCTTACGCAAAGAGTCGATTGATTTATCTGTTCCGGCCACAGGCGGTTCCTCTGAAAAGAAGTTTGCGAAAGATTAACATTCACTTTTTTAATGTCAAGGCAAATTAATGGAATTAATGTGGACGGTTGTCCCCATTAATTACCACCCCGTATTTTGTGGTCACTTTTTCATTACAGATGATGCCGACAATGTCTAATTAAATATAAATTCAAAATTTTCAAAAAGCTTTCAAAGAAAAAATCTTTATTTATCGTTTTTGAATATACCTGCGGTTGTTCTCAGATTATTCAAAGACTCTTTGTTTCCAGCACGAGGATATCAATGCCTGCCGGAAAAGATATGATATAAAGTGCTTTGGGCAACAGGCTGCTGAAATATCATTTTTTCTCCCGGAGTCTTAATGACCTTGTCATGCTGGTTCAATCATTCTGAATGAACCTCCTATTTGATTCCGCAATAAAAGCATCAATCAGAGTTGTATAGTACTGATTAAAAAGGAAGGAATATCGGTTCGTGGCGGAAAAGTGAGGACATCGCACCGTTTTTCAGTGCGTTTGGTCCCGATCATCCTGTATAGCCGGTTTCATGATCGGAAAATCAGTCACATCTCTACGTAAGACATATGTGCATTGTCCATCAGCAGACACACCTTTGGCGCCGGTGCAATGGCCGGCGTTTCGAAGTTGTCGGTGTCGGCAAAAGCAACTGTGATCCGGACGCGGTGCCCCTGCGTGAACTTGTAGGAAGTGGGCAGCATGCTGAAGATCATTGCAAGGGATTAAGTCCGCCGTTGACTTTTGTGCAATCGAGTAATTTAGTATACCCTGATGCCGGTTTTCATAACCTCTGCCGACATTGGGTTATCTTTTTTAAACTCTGAAATCAGGTAAGGATGCGGTTCGATGTCCGGGTCAATGTCCCGGGCTATTTTCATCAGAAGAAATTTAAAGTCGAAACTGTCACCAATAAATTCCTTCGTTAATAGCGCCACATCAATGTCACTCCACTGAGTGGCCGTGCCTTTTACGTAAGAACCGAAAAGATAGGCCTCATCAATTTTTATATTCCTCTTCCTGAGTTCCTCGATATATTGCCTGATATGCTCATAGACTAGCTTTTTAGTTTTTCTTTGAGCCATTTTCTTAATCCTTTAATTTTGACTATGTTTTCTTCTGCAAATTTCTTCGTACATTTTTTTCGCATATTTTGTCTGTATTCATCGTAACGGGTCTCAATGTTAAACAGTGTAATGTATTGCAGATCATCCTTTTTTTCTTCATCAAGGTCAAGCCCTGTTTTAATAGCAAGTTTAAGGAGATCATGAGTTCTTGGAACCTCGGCACTGACTATCTTAACATAATAGGCTTTGAGTAATTTTTCTATAAGAAGGTGCCCGATAAACAATGACCACATGTATTCCCGCGTTTTCAGCATGTTCATCATTGATTTATAGTTGTTGTCAGAAGAATTAATCCAGGAATCTATATTCTCCTGTTTTCCCATTTATCAGCCTTTTCGCCTACTCTAATTCCGGTAGTCTTTATTAATTTGAGTATTAAATTCAATATATAGCAATTATGCCTTTATACCGAAATACACTTTTTTATTCAATATCTTTTGATGTTCCCCGAATTCCAAAATCGGTCACATCCCTACGTAAGACATGTGTGCCTTGTCCATCAGCAGACACACCTTCGGCGCCGGTTCAATGACCGGCGTTGCGAAGTTGTCGGTGTCGGCAAAAGCAACTGTGATCCGGACGCGGTGCCCCTGCGTGAACTTGTAGGAAGTGGGCAGCATGCTGAAGATCATTGCAAAAGGTTCACCGGCCGGAATCGGCGTCAGATCGCTCTGGTAATGCGACTGAAACGGAAGTCCGAGGTTGTCGAAGGGGGCCCGGCCCAGTTTGCGGTGAGTCGCCCGCAGGACGCCCTCCGTAATATACTCGGATTTGCCGCTGGGATCGACATCTTCCAGGTAAACAAAAACGTCCAGGTCCGCGGCATCGGTTGTGAGCCACATGTGGACAACCGGATGGCTCGTCACCTCGAGGTCCGCCTTGAGGGGGGCCGTCGTAAAGGTCAGCCCTTTTTTATCGTTGGCCCGCATGTCCGGATATTGGCGTGCCCAGTTGACTGCCGACCATCGTGAATGTCTGCCCGTCGACATCGTATAATCCACAGTGTATATGGCGGAGGCGGCGGGGTCAGCCGACGGACTTGTCAGGAGGAAGCCGTCGTTGGCAGAATCAATGCTGCCTGTCTTCCCCCCGGCAAAATAGAAGCGGGACGGTTTTCGGCCGGCGGGCGGCCACTCGTTTGCTGTCCGCCACAGCCCTTTTTTCGCTGCTTCCATCCCATAGTAATGGATGGGCGGCTCCTTCATGATGCCGTTGTCGATTCCTTTGAGCCAGTAATCGAACCAGCGGTGGGCCTCCGCCCCGAAATCCAGATCGTCCTGGGAGTTCTTCTCGATTTCACTGTGGTCAAGGGGACGGACGATCAGCCTTCGAGGAACGGTGAGGTTTTGGTACCAGAAGAACATATCTGCCGTGAAAATATCGAACCAGCCGTTGGTCATGTAAATGGGAACGCCGGCGCGGTTGATCCGCTCGATGAAGGGATAAAGGGCCGATGGCCCTTCCCAGATTTTGATCTTCAGGGATCCCACGCTGTCCCGATAGGGATAGTCTTTCGCGAAATTTATCGTTTCCGGCAGCGAGCGGGCGCGTTCAGCCCGCGCCCGGGCAAGAAGCTGGCCGTCCTTATCCGAGTCCACCGGTGTGACCGTTTCGGCCTGGAGGAATGTTGTCGCCCATTTGAAAAAGGCGTTGAATGCCGTATTGTAAACACCGCCGGGATATGTAATGCCGTTGTACATCTCCATGGGCGCCGATGTGGGAAAGATGGCTTTCAAGTGCGGATTGCCCTGGGCGGCCGCTGCCATCTGGATCATGGCCTGAAAGGAATCGCCGTACATACCTATTTTCCCGTTACTCCAGGGCTGGGCGGCGATCCAGTCCATGATGGCGCTTGCCTCCTGACCGCCCGCTTCGTGGGCAGGGTTCCAGGTTCCAAACGATGCACCCGTACCCGGCCGCTCGACGACAATGACGGCATAACCGTGTTGGACCATATTCTTCAGCCATGGCGTTCGGAAAAGAGGATCCATGTAACGCCCTTCAGGGGAAAGCCAGTAACGGACGCGCAACATGGCCCGTTCCGTCCATCCCAGGGCCATGAGATCGGCAATGACATTTCTGCCGTTCCGGTCAAACAGCGTGAATGTCCTCAAGTACGGTGTATATTTGAAAAGAACGGGCAGCCCTTCGGCCGCCGGTCTGCCGTTCTTTGTCGGCAGGATGAGGTCATAGGCCAGCTTTGTACCATTCGGAAGCGGCAGGTAATCCGACGAACGCCGCGAGCCGTCATAGACGGCCTGCGAGTATCCTTTGTATTGTCCGAGCGCGGATGTCTTTCCGGAAGCCGCGTCAGCCCTCACATATGTGAGGACAGCTAATGCCAGCAAGACTGCAACGATGACATAGAGAGTCGTTTTTGTGCCGATAATGTGTGCCATGGGAATTCCCCCTTTAGATATTTGGTTTTTTCTTTGCGTAAAATGTGCCAGATAAAAATGTTAATTATTTCATGATATTGGAAAAAGACAGCTCGCATATAATACCATTATTGACAATTTAATTGCTTTATTTGACAATTTTCGTCTATATTGCCGAATACGACAAACGTTCCGGGGGGGGCCTATGAGTGTAGATGAAAATATCTTCTTTCGGGAAGCGACCATGCGGATCTGCAGTACGCTCGACCTGGAAATTGCCATGTGGCGGACCATCCAGTACATCGGGGAATTTATTCCCGCCGATGAAATGTATGTCCACATTTACGAGCCCGGCCTCGGCGCCTTGAGGACTATTGCGGGAGCCACGGAAGAAGGGGGGCGAAAGATGAACAGCATCACGCCGCTGCCCGAGGCTATCCGAAAGAGAGTCCTGGAAACGCCGCAAATGCTGACGATCAACCGTGCAGAAATGGAGCAGGGGTTCAAGTTCATGCTCGACTACTATGGCCGTAAAGACACGTCGGCATTGATGAGGCTGCTGGACATCGAAGGGGAGAAATTAGGAATGCTGGCTTTACTGGTAAAGGGACGAAACCGTTTTTCTGATGAACAGTCACGTCTGTTTTCCCTCTTGAAGGAACCTTTTTCGATGGCCCTTTGCAATACGATGAAGCATCAGGAAGTTCTCCGCCTCAAGGATATGCTGGCTGACGACAACCGCTATCTCCATAGCGAACTCTACCGCCTGTCGGGAGATGAAATCGTCGGCGCGGCATTCGGGATGAAGGCCGTCATGGAAATGGTGCAGCATGTCGCCCCGCTCAACAGCACAGTCCTGCTTTTGGGGGAAACGGGCGTCGGCAAAGACATTATTGCCAATGCCATCCATTATGCGTCGCCAAGGAAAGACGGGCCATTCATCAAGGTCAATTGCGGAACAATCCCCGAGACGCTGATTGACAGCGAGCTTTTCGGACATGAAAAGGGGGCTTTCACGGGCGCCCTGTTTCAAAAACGGGGACGCTTCGAACGGGCCGAGCACGGGACGATTTTTCTCGATGAAATTGGCGAACTGCCGGCGCCGGCCCAGGTCAAAATGCTGCGCGTCCTGCAGTACAAGGAAATCGAACGGGTGGGCGGTACGCAGCCCATTTCGCTTAATATCAGGCTTATCGCCGCAACGAACCGCAATCTGGAAGACATGGTCAAGACAAAGCAGTTCCGCGAAGACCTGTGGTTTCGCCTTAACGTATTTCCCATTCCGATTCCGCCGCTACGAGAGCGGAAAACCGATATCCCCGCTTTGGTGCATTATTTCATGCAGCGAAAATCCCGGGAGTTGAAGCTTTCTTCAGCACCGGCGCTGGCGCCCGGCGCTATCGACCGCCTGACAGCCTATCCCTGGCCGGGCAATGTCCGGGAACTGGAGAATCTGATTGAACGGGCGATTATCATCAGCCGCGGGAAACCGCTTTCCTTCGACCTACTGCTGCCGGGCGGATTGGGAGATGTTAGCGAATCCCCGGAGGCGCCTTCTGCCTCGCCGAAACTCGACGATGTCGCCGCCCGACACATCCGCCGGATATTATCGCGGACAAAGGGGCGGGTCCACGGCAAGGGCGGCGCTGCCGATATTCTCGGCATCCATCCCAGCACACTGAGAAACCGGATGAACCAGTTGAGAATTCCCTATGGACGCAAAACCGATTATTCCTGAGGATGGAGACAGTCGTGATAATCCTGCAGGAAATCGTTTAAAAAAAGGCAAGAATGGCGACCCAATCTTTCCCTTGACAACACATGATTTCTTTTCCTATATTGCCACACTGTGAAAGCAAGGGCTTACCAAAATAACAATAGAGGAGAATACAATATGAATTCCGTCAGGTTTTTGCGTTTTTCGTTGATTGCTGCCGCAATGTTGTCACTGCTTTTAGTTGGTTGCGCATCAGCGCCTAAAGTTCTGGATAGTTCGTTTAATGGTCCTCAGATTGTTGCAGCACCCGATGCGATTCCCCTGGCAGTTTCCAGCCTGATGGACATGAAAATGGTTATTAAGGGGGCCGGATATAAACCTCAGGATACAGTTTTGATTTCGCTGGTTGATGATAAAAAACTTGATCTGGCAATTACCATGGCCAAAGTTGCCGATGACGGTACATTCAGTGTTGATTTCTGGAATTCACAGTCGGACAGTTTGGCAAAAGTTTCCGGAATTTTGAGGGCAGGATTCGGGGCAAATAAAAAGGGTGAAACAATCATTGTAATGGCAGCGGACCCGCTTCCCACGGGTAATTATAAAATTAAGGCAGAAAGTGTCATCGGTTCGCAAGTTGCAGAGACACCGGTAAAAATAGTTGATGCTCCTTTTTCAGGGAGCCTGAAAGACGCTTTGGGCAAAATGCTCGGAAAAATCGAAGATAAGAGAAAATAACCCTTCCTGCAGGATCGCAATCAGATTAATACCCGGGGTAACCGGATGCTCCGGTTACCCTGAACAAAATGGTCACGCCGCTGAAACATCAAATTCCCCGCAGTGTCTGAACGATCTTGCTCACCGTCGTGTAATTGATCCCCCGGATAATCGGCAATCGCTTTCAGCGTATACCCATGCTGGATATGCGCTCGACGGTTTTGCCTGTCCCTTTGAATTTGGTTTCATCTCTTTAAAAAGCAGGATCGACAGCTTTGGCCGGTTTAGTATCCCTGCTTGCGGCGAATCTCTTTAGCTGTTGCTGGTGGTGCAACAAAAGTTGCATCGTCCCATTATGCACCCCCTGGTTCTGGTTTTTCGCAGGAATATGGTGACATCGCCTTTCTGCGATCATGAGACCCTGCTTCCAAACACTTAATATTTTTAAGCGCTTTTTGTCTGGCCTGCCGGGAAAAAACTGTGTATAATTTTACGTGTTGTTTCTCTCAATAGCGAAAGGAAAGCATGACTTTTCAGAGATTGTCGGACACACAATTGGAAATCCGCGAGGGCGGAGGATGTTTATCTATTTTTGGTCTGCCTTTTTTTGCCGCGGGTATTTTTATGCTGCTGGTTGCGGCCGAACTGCTCCCGATACAAAACGCCCCGGATCTGAATTCCTGGATTCGGCTGATTGTCGCGGGAATGGGTATCATCTTTGCGGCGGTCGGCGGCGGACTGATGTTCGGACGGACTCGTATTCTTATCGATACGACGCAGACAGTCGTCCGTCGAGAGCGCAGGTTTCTTCATCTTCTGCTTCAAAGCCAATCGTTCGATCTCAAGTTGTTTTCATCCGTTGAACTGGGCTTGGAAGCGGGCGATTCCGATTCGGCGGATTCCTATCCGGTAAATCTCAGGGGAGCTGCGAATACTCCCCTCAGAGTCACTTCAGTGACGGATTATGTAAAATCCCTGGACCAGGCCCGCCAACTTGCTCTTTTTCTCCATCTTCCCCTTGAAGACGCCACCAGCCGTCACAAGACCGTTTGGGCGCCCGACGAAATGGATAAACCTCTTGCGGAGCGGTTACAAATCAACCGAGAAGGCGACGCTTGGGCCGCGCCGCCGCTCGCCATGCACAGCAAAGCACAGATTCTGTCCGGCCGGCTGCAGATCATAATTCCGCGTGGACGATTGCAGCCGCTTACTCTGCTTCCCGCCCTGATTCCGTTTGCGATTCTTTATTATTTGATTCCGGGACTCATCGAATTTTTTTATCGTACGCAAACGCCGGAGCAGGTGCAATGGGTTTTCGTGGGGTTTCTTATGCTGGTTTTAGGTCTTTTCCCCGCCGTGTCATTGCTCAAAAGGATTGTGGAGTCCGGGAGAGGATACACGGAAATCATCATAACCGGCGGAAAGATGGAAATAACCGAACAATCCGCCTGGAAAAAAACAGCAGCCGTGATTCAGAAAAAGGACATTGTCGGACTCGATTACGAAACCGTATCAAGCCAATACGAGCAGGCTGCACAGGGTATTCATCAATACAGGATGAAGCGACCGGGTGCGATGGTAAATACCGGTACTCGTCCGCTCCCCGCCTGGGCCAAAATGCTATCGCGCCTGGGGCAATCCAAAGGTGTGGCTGTCAAACACCGGGGCGGCATCTATACGTTTGGCGCAGGTCTGCCCGACGATGAGATTAAATACCTTTACAGCCTTATCCTCCGGGCTATTGCGGGAAAGATTTAAAGAAAAATTAAAGGGGACGGTTCTATTATTCGCTATTCCTCAGGTAATTTGCCTCGTCTTTCACTCATATTCTCTCACCCTCTTCTTGTAAGAGTAAGCTGCCGGCAATCCGCATTCAGCAGAAATCCACAACACCCATCAAACAACTGAGCAGCTGTAACTCAGCTAGCCTATTAACACTGAACAATCAGTAACAACATTTGACCAGCTCTTACTGATAAATGAGGTGATATTTTCTCATAAAATATCATAAAATAGAACCGTCCCCTTTTCCTTACTTCTTTTGTTTTGCCTCCTCTTCTTCGCGGAGAATCTTGCGGAGAATCTTACCGATCGCGGATTTGGGAATCGACTCTCTGAATTCGACCAGTTTTGGTACTTTGTATGGGGCCAGCTTTTCCTTGCAAAATGAGATTATTTCCTCGGCCGTGCATGATTCTCCCGACTTCAGAACAATATAAGCCTTGACAGTCTCGCCACGGTATTCGTCTTTGACACCCAGCGATACCGCCTCGGCCACTTTGGGGTGCTGGAAGAGGACTTCATCGATATCACGCGGATAGATGTTGAATCCGCCGGCTATAATCATGTCTTTTTTCCGGTCGACGATAAACATATATCCGTCTTCATCGCGGATGGCGATGTCGCCCGTATAAAGCCAGCCGTCCTTGAGCTGCCCTGCCGTCTCTTCCGGGTTGTTCCAATAGCCCTGCATGATGACGGGCCCTTTCATTATTATTTCCCCCGGCTGCCCCTGAGCAACTTCCGTGACGCCGTCATCAATGTCCACTAGCTTGACATCGTTGTCGGGGATGGGAATGCCGATGCTCCCAACCTTTTTCATGCCCAGAACCGGGCTGAAGATGCCAACGGAAGTGGATTCGGACAGCCCGTAGCCTTCGCTGAAATATATGCCCATATCCTTGACCTTATCAATGAGTTCCGCGGCCATGGGCGCCGCACCGGAGCTCAGCAGGCCTATTTTCTTGGCCAGGTTCAATTCCTCTGCTTTCGGATGGCTGATTAGAGCGTTAATTAATGTCGGCACCGTTGGGAAAAACGTAATTTCATTTAAGTTGGCCAACAGGCCAATCATCTCGTCGATGTTGAAACGGGGCACCTGAATCTGCGTGGCACAGGAGAACATAGCCCAGTTCATGACAAGAATGTTGCCAAAAACATGGAAATAAGGCAGGACGGCCATCACGGTCCGGCGCTCCGGAAGAGTCAGGCTGATGGTGGGATTTCCCCACAAAGCACAGCCCATAACCGCCGCAATAACGTTCCCGTGGGTCAATACAGCGCCTTTGGGAACACCTGTAGTACCGCCGGTAAATTGGATCAGGGCCGGGTCACGGGGGTTAACCTCAACTTTGGAGCGACGCGTAGAGGTCGTTTTGTCGATCAGTTCCGAGAAATGAAGCCACCCTTCCTCCAGATCGAGGCTCTTGGCGGAACTGACCGGAAATCCCTTGATATAGTCAGTAACAGCCGTCACTATCACTCTATCTATCTTTACATCCCTGCATAAAGTACGAATTGCCGGGAGAGCCATATCGAAGGTAATCAGGGTAGTCATTCCCGAAGTATTGGCCATCAGCTTTAACTCATCAGGAGTGTATAAAGGATTGAGGTTGACGATAATGGCGCCAATTGATAAGGCCGCATAATAAGCAATCGGATACTGAGGACAGTTCGGCAGGTGAAGCCCTATGCGGTCCCCTTTCTTAATGTCCAGTGCCGCCAGCGCATTGGCAAAACGCAAGATCTGGGTACGCAGTTCCCAGAAGGTGACTTCTGTGCCAAAATAGCTCAGTGCAGGTTTATCCGGATACGTGTTGGCTGGCAGTTCAACGAGATTGTGAACCGCCAGACGAGGATAACGGATGGTTGTGGGAACGTTATAGTCATAATGCTGGTGCCAAGGTTTTGTTTCCATATTACCTCCTGCGATAAATGAAATTTATACTTGCATCCAATAATAAATGTTACGCTTTAATGTGACCTGCGCCAAATATCATCCCTGCTGCAAAGAACCAACATTAATAGCTTTCAGCTCCTTTCCCAAGCATTTTACCGCCTGACCCATTTTCTCCTGAAGGCGACCTTGAGGATTATGGTTTTTGACTTCCTTGTGGTTTACCACTAAAAAAGAGCAAACTGACAGCAGTTTGCTCTTTTTCAATCTCTTAATATTATTCTTCTTTTTTCTTACGAGGCTGTTTCTTGGGTTCTGCAGTTTCTGCATTGTCGGTCTTCTTTTTCGGTTTCGCTTCTTTTTCGGCCCCCGCCGCTTTTTTCTTTTGCTTCGCCTCAGGCACTACCGGCTCTGCTGCTTCCTCTTTTTTCGCCAGGTCTGCCAATTTTTGCACTTTGGCTTGAGCCAGGGCTGCATTTAGCTGCACAAATTTCTCAATCGCTTTAATTCTTATATTGGTTTCTCTGATTTTAGCTTTTAGATTTTTTACAAGAGGATCACTTAATCCTTTTTCTTTGCTTATCCCCTTTTGAGCCAGTTGCTGCAATCGCAGTTCCAGCTTTTTCTCTAAAATCCGGCGCTGTTCAATTCTCACATCCTTACTTTTCGATGACATTTTTTCCTCCCCTTGTTTTTTTAAGAAATTGTAGAAAAGAAATATCAATCTTTTCAATCAAAAGCTATAAAAATAATTTACGTCTATACACTGAACCGATTTATCAGTGACGCTGGAACCGAGTTGATATACAATTAATTTTCTATTCCGCCAGAGAATCGTAACTTTGGAAATTATCCCGGCCTTTTTCTTTGACTTTATACATGGCTATATCTGCGTTTTTCTTCAACGCGTCGAAATCCTCACCATCATCGGGATAGACGGCAATGCCAATGCTGGCGGTTACCTTCAATTCATAATTTTTCAGAATGAAAGAATCCTGGAAAGACTTAACTATTTTTCTGGCCACAATTTCGGCATCTTTGTTCTGATTAATTTCCGGCAGGAGAAGCATGAACTCATCGCCTCCCATCCTGGCCAACGTATCGCTTTTGCGCAGAAGGCCGCGCAGTCGAGTACCGACAGCCTGCAGCAGCAAATCACCTATGTCGTGTCCCAATGAATCATTAATCAGCTTGAATCTATCCAGATCCACCATCATAACGGCAAATTTTCTATTATTTCGCTTTGCCGCCGACATAACCACATTCAAGCGGTCATTGAAAAGCAAACGATTCGGCAAATCGGTAAGTGTATCATGATAGGCCATCCGCAGAATTGTCGCTTCCGCCTTCTTGCGGTCATCAATATCCCTGGCCATACCGCGAAAGCCAATAGGCTTTCCGGCTAGATTCTTCATCAATGATAACGAAATTTCTATCTGCTTTTTAACGCCGTCCTTGCCGACAATTTCGAAATCCGACCTTTTTTCCGGCTGCCCGGTGCGATAAACCTGCCGGCCCAGTTGGATAAGTTTACCGGCAGTTTCCTTATCCATGAATTGGCGATGTTTCATTCCTTTTAATTCTTCCCGGTTATAGCCAAAGATTTTACGGCAGGATTCATTAAAGAAAGTCATCCGGCCTTTTAAATCAAGTTCATAGTAACCGTCTTCAATGTTTTCTAAAATTGACCGATAGCGCTCCTCGCTGTTTCTCAGAGCTTCTTCGGCCATCTTGCGGTCATGGATATCGACATAATTGCCGAGTATTTCCCTTTGCCCGTCAAAAACAATAGGAATGACAATTTCCATTGTCCACTTGATCTGGCCGCTTTTGGTAATTGTCCGGAACTCATAAGGCACCGGCTGTTGAATTTTGAGCATTTTGACTGCTTTTTCCCGGACTGTTTCCCGGTCTTCCGGATGGACTATATCCATTGAACTCATACCGATCAGTTCGTTGGCACTGTAGCCGACATATTCCTGAAATTTGGGATTGACGAAACGGAATTTACCGTCACGGAGGATATAAATGCCTACCAGGGAACTGATAGCCAGTGATTTGTAGAACTCTTTTTCGCGCTCATGCTCAGTTATATCGCGCACAATGCAATGTAAGATCTTTTTCCCTTTTAGTTCCAAACCATTGAAGCTGACTGCCGCATCAAATACGATGTTGCCTGCTTGAGCCAGCTTCCCTTCAAAATATTGTGATTCGCCGCTCAGAGCATCATTTATGACCTGCCTTATTTTTTCCCGGGAATCCGAGCCGTCCGGCTGTCTTGGAGGTAAATATTGATCGAGAGAATGGTTGATGATCTGTTCGCGGCTGCACGAAAACATTTCCAGTGTTTTTTTATTGCAATCAACAACTTTGTCTCCCTCCAGGAAAAAAATGGCATCACTGGCAGACTCAAACAAGGTATAGAAATTGGTTCCTAAAAGTTCTTTGATGTTGATTAAATTGTCGGTATTTGCCGATTGTGACGGCGACGGGTTACCTTCGGGCTGATATGAAGGTTGATCAGTTCTCTTGCGATTATTCATATCGGCGGTATTACCTTTCGAATTGAAGATAATTAGTTATTTAGTACCTTCATCCCTTTAATATGTCAAATAATTTGTGCTCTATTGGCCTTTATCTTTAATACAGTCAGCTTTTTATTCATGTTCGAGCAAGGCAATGACTTCAATATGCTGCGTGTGCGGAAACATATCAAGAGGCAGAATTCGCCTGAGCTTATAGCCGAATCCGATTAACCGCTGGACATCCCGCGCTTGAGTTCCCGGATTGCAGGAAACATAAATCAGTCTCTGGGGCAATAAGAAAGCAATTTCCTTTAGAACTGTTTCGCTGCAACCGACACGCGGCGGGTCAAGAATCAGTAAATCAATTCTCCCGACAAGAGTTGAAAATTCGCGTTTCAATAATTCTTCTCCGGCATCGCCGCAGATAAACTTTACGTTTTGTATATTTTCCTTCTCGGCGTTTATCCGGGCAAACTTGACCGCTCTGGGGTTTGATTCAATCCCGCAAACGGATTTAGCGAAAGGCGCCAGAAAAATGGAAAAAAGGCCGCAGCCGCAATAAACATCAACGACTGTATTTACCGGCCCTGATAATGCCAGCATTCTTATTTCATCAACCAGAGTTTCTGTTAAAAACAGGTTGTTCTGAAAAAATCCATCGGCAGAAACCAAAAATTGCTTGTCTTTGACCACGCGCCTGATTTGCCCCTTTTCAGCTTTATCATCGCCCGGCAAATCCGACCAGATAGTCAGACGGGTATCTTCTGCATGACGAATGGATGCATTTTCCCGGAGCCTGCCGATTTTATCATTTATTGTTTCCTCCATGATTTCACAGCGCTTAATATCGACAATTTTACTGCCGGAAACATCGAGGAATCCCAGTCTGCCGCCGCTACGATGAATTTGCGCTTTCCCCCGGTAATGATAGTCCGGCAATGAAGCAGCCACCGATAAAACCGGCGGTGCGTTGATCCGGCCGATCTTTACAAAAGCTTCCTCAACCTGCATTTTTTTTATTTCCAGCTGCCGACCATAACTTATATGCTGATAACAACAACCCCCGCAGTTTTCATAATAAGAGCACAGCGGACTCACCCGTAAAGGCGAGGCTTTGATAATTTTTAATATTTTAGCGCGGGCAAAACTTTTTTTGCATTTTTTAATTTCAATCTCCAGTTCATCTCCCGGAGCTGCAAAGGGAACAAAAACAACAAAGTTGTCTATGCGGCCGATCCCCTCCCCACCGAAAGCAATTTTATCTATCTGAATAATTTGGCGATCTTTAAGCTTCAAAAGGACACCTTTTCCGAGTGATAGCAAAATACTATATAGGATGATTTTACCCCCCGTCAATATAAGTTGCATTTTTCTTTACAACTGTGTTCATTCTTGTTAACCTGTCGGCTAAAATTGAGTATTAACAGGTTTAAAATGCCAGCCCAAAGAAATTCCATTCTCTGCCCTAATTGCCGCAAACTGATCAGCGCCGATGAACCTGCCTGCCCTTACTGCGGACTTAAAAAACCGGGATTGCATAATGCGGCTGGGTTTATCCGCAAACTGTTTCTTACTTTTGACCCGGTAA
Source organism: Deltaproteobacteria bacterium HGW-Deltaproteobacteria-12 (assembly GCA_002840565.1). Lineage (GTDB taxonomy): Bacteria > Desulfobacterota > Syntrophia > Syntrophales > Smithellaceae > MVRV01. The sequence goes on from PHBK01000010.1 coordinate 213,238, forward strand.
ATGTTATTATCTATACAAATGTTGTTTTTTATCTGTTTGCGCTTTTCATCAATCCCGGAGAAATATTTTCCAGCCCGGGAGGCCTTTTTGATTTTTTATCCCCATCGAATAAAAGCCTTTTTTTATTAGGCGCAACAGGCACTATTCCCGTTTTCCAGTTTCATCGCTACTGGACTCTTCTTTCCGCATCTTTTTTGCATGGCAGCATTTTACATATCATCTTTAATATGATGGCGTTTGCCCAACTCGCCCCTTTCATTCTTCGTGAGTTCGGCCTTTATCGTTTTTTGAATATATACATCCTCAGCGGCATTGCCGGTTTTATTGTTTCTTTGATCTTTGGAGTTCCTTTCACCATCGGCGCCTCGGCCAGTCTCTGCGGATTAATCGGTGCAATTATTTATTACGGGAAAAGCCGCGGCGGATACTACGGACAAGCCATCTACAAACAGGCCATGGGCTGGGTTGCGGGACTTATCATCTTCGGACTATTGATTAGCGGGATTAACAACTGGGCGCATGGCGGCGGACTGCTCGCCGGATTTTTACTCGCCCTTTTTATGGGCTATAATGACAACAAGCAGGAAACAGCCTGGCATAAACTTCTGTCTGCAGCAGCTGTTTTAATTACCGCCGGCGTTTTGATCTGGGCAGCAGTTTATTCCCTTGCTTATTTATTCTCTTCACCGGTGTCTCTCTAAGAGCCGGATGACGCTTCATGGATGAATAAACAATATTGGAATTCCCGGGAAACTGGCTTATTGTCATAAATCACATTGACAGAAAATAGCCGCTCCCTTATGTTAGTGGATAATTGAAAAATTTTGACCTTTTGTTCTAATAACTTATTTGTGAGGTGAACCCATGAAGAAAAACACTGTCTTTTTACTGCTGATATTTCTGGGTGTCCTGATCGGCTGCGACGCGGCGATCACCATGAGGGGGAAAGTTATGAGCGTCAGTTCAGGACAATTTATTTATCAGGATGGCAACTTGATCACCAACTATAAAGCCGACATCGATCTGGTCTGGTCCGCTTGTGAAAAAACGGTAACACAATTGAAGGGCACGGATGTTAAAAAAGAGCGCAAAATCTCCACGGGCACGATTAAAGCAGTCATTCAAGATGAAAAAGTGAATATATACGTTGAATATATTACCAAGAATTCTACTTCTGTCTCCATTTTTGTAGGAGTGGCCGGCAATAATATGGCTTCCCGGCTGATTCATGAAAAAATTACCGGTAATTTAATCAATCCCTAGGCCTTAACTCTTTAAGAATTGCAGAATCTCCATAAAAACCGTCAGGGTTTTATCCCCTGACGGTTTCTTTATGGAACTAAAATCTTTTATGGTTTCGGAAAATCCTTGATCGCCTTTAATGCTCTTTCTATTTCTTCATCAGGCAATTCATAAGCCTCTAGTTTGCCCGATAAATAAGCATCATAGGCGCCAAGATCAACCAGGCCATGACCGCTCCAGTTAAAGAGAATAATTTTTTCCTTGCCTTCTTCTTTGGCGCGCAGCGCTTCATCGACAACAGCTGCCAAAACGTGGTTGGTTTCTGGTGCGGGAATAAACCCTTCCGTCCGCGCCCATTTGACACCGGCATCAAATGTTTTCAGCTGGTCATATGCTCTGGCTTCAATAAATCTCTCCCGAACCAGATGGCTGACGATAGGAGCCATGCCATGGTAACGCAGGCCGCCGGCATGAATTGGCGCCGGAATATAATCATGGCCCAGCGTATACATAGGCAAAAGCGGCGTTGTTTTTGCCAGATCACCGAAGTCATAGGCAAACGGGCCTTTGGTCATGCTGGGGCAGGAAGATGGTTCCGCCCCGACTATATTCACCTGTTTGCCATGAATCTTGTCGCAGACAAACGGCGTGGCAATTCCGGCAAAATTACTGCCTCCGCCGCAGCAACCCATCACCACATCAGGATAAATGCCGAGTTTCTGCATTTGTTTTTGTGCTTCCAGACCGATAATCGATTGGTACAGCAAGACATGGTTCAAAACGCTGCCCAGTGCATACTTAGTATCTTTGCTGGTGACGGCATCTTCGATGGCTTCACTGATGGCAATGCCCAGGGAACCGGGAGAATCGGGATGCTCTGCCAGAACGTTGCGGCCGGCCTGGGTCATATTGCTGGGACTGGGAATGCATTCCGCACCCCAGGTGTTCATCATCATGCGACGGTATGGTTTTTGTTCATAGCTGACCTTGACCATATACACACGGCAAACCAGATCAAACATCTGGCAGGCCATGGATAGGGCGCTGCCCCACTGACCCGCGCCGGTTTCCGTGGTGATGCGTTTAGTTCCGGCTACTTTGTTGTAGTAGGCCATCGGTATCGCGGCGTTAGGCTTGTGCGATCCGGCCGGGCTGACACCTTCATTTTTATAATAAATCTGTACCGGGCAGTTCAGTAGTTTTTCAAAATTGCGCGCACGGTACAGGGGAGAGGGACGCCACAGCAGATACTTTTGCAGCACTTCCTCGGGTATGTCGATCCACCTTTGAGTGGAGACTTCCTGCTCAATTATATTCATGGGGAAAATAGCGGCCAGATCTTCGGCTTGAACCGGCTGTCCTGTACCCGGATGCAGCGGCGGTTTCATCGGCGTGGGCAAGTCCGCCATAACATTATACCATTGTTTCGGAATTTCCTGATCTTCCAGCTGTACTTTGACCTGTTTCATAAGTATTCTCCTTTTTGAATTGATTGATAAAACTAAAAAAAAATGCCATGGGTTTTCTTCCCACGGCATTTATATTTTTATAAGTTGAACTCATGGGAAGGATATTCCCTGCCCATGCTCACCTTTTATTCGAGCTTATGGGCAGACTGTTAAAGCCTGCCACCACCAGTTATTATAATTTATTGCGATCATCTTTATCACTTCATTTTAATTATTCGACTTTTCAGTAACACAACAAATTAATGTATGTCAAGCAGAAATTTTAATAAAAAAATTCTTTATCCCGCCGATACCAGTAGTTAGGGATCAGACGGTACATTAATCGAGAGAAAGGACCGATATATTCCTGAGTCCTTTTATCATACTGGCAAGCTTGAATTACGAGATCTTTAATCGCGCTTTTTGTTTCTGCGGTATTAAATATATGATGGGCGCAGGAAAAAAGAGGGCTGTACATATTTTTTTTCTCTAAATATTTATAAACGTTCTTAATCGTATTCGGCCCTTCCGGTGTCCCGTCAATCTTCTCTAATACACGCAGGTTAGTTTCTATCGGATTACCGGTATAGAATTGATAAAAATATTTTCCATAGCGGTAATTCTTGCTGGCCAGAGAAGAAACAGTAACATACATGTCACCTACACCGGCCTGGCTATGAAAAGCCTGAAAACTTCCGCCTAAGAGGCGAGACAGCGAGCGGATTTCCACTCCGGAACGCGCAAATATCGTGCCGGGAATTGAATCGCCCAATTCCAGCGAATCTGCGAGGCCCTTAATATTTGCTACAATATTTTTCAGGGCGCCGCAGGCCTCCACGCCAACAATATCAAAATTATAGTATGAATTTAATTCCTTGCGATTGAACTTGAACAAATCATCTCGAATAATGCCCGCAATGCGTCTTTTCCCGGCAATGGTAACACAGACCGGATTGCCCAGCGCAATATCCATATCAAAAAAAGGGCCTCCGATACAGACCACATCGTATTTATGCTTTATCCTATAAAGGTTGTTGTTGATCAACTGCGACGGCGTAATTAACTCTTTGGATATTTCATCGGAAATTAAACCTTTAATCGGAGAAATGAGGCATGTATCACCTGCCTTTTTGGCCAGCATCGGCTTCAGGTAGTTGAGCAGTTCCGGCAAACGGTTCATTGTTACCGCCAGGACAATGAAATCGTTATTTTCAACGATGTGTTCCAAATCGTTGGTTGCGTATAATTTAGGAGAAAGCCGCGGAACATTTTCCAGGCCGCCCAATTTGTTCGCTAAATCTTCTGTTAAATGAATAGGATTTAAATGATCCCTGTTTATCGCTTTACAAACTTCAGAATCATGGTAATAAATAGCAACTCGCTTGTTGTCACGACCCAGTTTATAGGCAAAGGAAGTGCCCAAACGGCCGGGACCGATGATGGCAACTCTCGAGGTGTCTAAATTAGGAATTATCATTTTTCCTCTTTATCATAGTTTTAAGAAATTATTATAAGAAATAAATTATCCGACTGTCAAATTTTAATCGCTCTTTTCCCGGGAAAACAATTTAAATGTGCGCTGCGAGTTTGTTTCTTTTTGATTGCAATATGACTGGGGATTGTTTAAAAATTAAATGTAATGTTAATTATCAAAGACAGAGTAATATTAAAATGATTACTTGCTTTAGCTGACCGCACTAATATATCGTTAAATACAGGGGTTTTGTTGTTTATGGCCAAAAAAAATCAGGACATCAAAGAAAACAAGCAGTTTTTCTCCAATGGCTCCTTGAAAGAAATTAAATTCATTAAAGACGGCCGAATTGACGGTGAATATACTTCTTATTTTCACAACGGCCAAATCATGACGCAGCTTCATTTTACCCGTGGGAAGAAAAACGGTGAGGCAACTGCATATTATGATCATGGTCAGATAAGGGAAAAAGTAAATTTCGTCAACGACAACATGGAAGGCCAATATATTTCATATTACGAGGACGGGCAGATCAGGGAGCAGGAAAATTACAAGGACGGGAAACTGGATGGTCTTTACCGGATTTATTTCAAGAACGGTCAGCTAAAAGAAGAAGAATATTTCAGCAATGGCAAATTCGACGGCCCATATGTTTGTTATTACAAAACGGGACAAGTTAAAGAAAAAGGAGCCTTTCAAAACGATAAACGCACCGGTGAGTACATTGCCTATTTTAAAAACGGACAGGTAAAAGAAAAAGCAATGTATAAGAATGGCAACCTGGTGGATAAATTTTATACTTACGAGAGCGTTGCTGACGGAACAACTAAAAGCAATGAACATGCCGATGAAAACTCCGGGAATTGGGAAGAAAAAGATATTGCCGGATTACTTCAGGATTTAGCTGAGTTTGACAGGAAGAAATCACCATAATTTGCTTTTTGGAGGCAATTTGTCGCCATGATAAAGAAAATCCTCATTCCTACTGATGGTTCCCCAAACAGCTTTACTGCTTTGGATTATGGAATTTATATTGCCCTTAAACTTAATGCCACTATCAGCGGCCTTCATGTCCTGGATGTTAATTTACTTCAGGGTCCGATGCTGACGGATATTTCCGGTGCGGTGGGTATGCCTCCTTATGATGGCTTTTTTGATGCCGTGCAAACATCGCTCAATGAAAAAGCTGATTTCATCGTTAATGATTTTCGCGAGTACTGTCAGAGAGCAGGTCTGAAACCGGAAATAAACAAAGTCATCGGAAAAATCGATGAGATAATCATTGAAGAGGCCGCAACTGCCGATTTTATCTTGATGGCCAAGAAGGGAGAACATTTTCATTTAAAAGAAGGTGGACTGCTTGGGTCTGTCGCTGAAGCCGTCATCCGCCATTCCGGCAAGCCCGTTCTGATCGCTCCTGATAAATTCCTGGAAATAGAAAGTATGGGCATCGCCTTTGACGGCAGTCCTCCGGCCCAAAAGGCTCTTGATTTTTCATTGAGCCTGTCCCAACAGGCTGCCTGGCCCCTGACCGCCATTATTATTACTTCTGATACGGAAAAGGCGACAAGGCTTACGGCTCAAATTGAAGAAACAGCTGCCAGACTAGACTATGAATGCGAAATTATTGTCTTGCCAGGCAAGGAAGTGAGGGAAATAATAAAATTTATCGAAGAAGGTGCAGTCGAGTTAATGGTCATGGGAGCATATGGACACAATCGCCTTCGTGACCTATTTCTGGGCAGCACGACTTCTCAGATTATCCGCAAAAGCTCAATTCCTGTCGTCCTGACTCGTTAGTAACTGATTGTATCCATTGCGGTCGTCAGCATTCCCAGCATATCATATCTCGTCAAGTCATACTGGATCGGGGTAATGGTAATGAAGCCTGCCGCCAGAGCACTGACATCCGTGTCTTTCTCCTCCTGCTCTGCCTGCGATTCACCGGAAATCCAGTAATAAACATTATCCCTGGGATCGCTGCGTTTTTCAAAATGCTCGACAATATTTCCTTTCCCCTGCCGGACAACCCTGACTCCCTTTATCTTTTCCCGGGGCAGGGCTGGAATGTTCACATTAATAGCAGTATTTTGCAGCCCGGGATTGCCTGCTAATTCGCGCACCATTTTACGGACAAACTGAGCGGCAAAGGCATAATCAGCATCCTTACGAGTGTCCAGCGAAACTGCCAGCGCCGGAATTCCCATGATTACTGCTTCGGTCGCCGCAGATACCGTCCCGGAATAAATAACATTGATACCGGCGTTAGATCCGCGATTTATTCCCGATATAACCATGTCTACCGGGCCGTCGGCAAGCTCTCTGATTCCAATTTTGACGCAATCCGCCGGTGTTCCTAAAACGGCATAGCCCAGAAAGTTACCGGTTTTCATAGCACGCCGCACCATCAGCGGACGAGAGATAGTAATCGCGTGCCCGACAGCGCTCTGTTCAATTTCCGGAGCGACAATAAAACAATCTGCTTCCTGGCAAAGCTCATCGTAAAGAGCGCTTAAACCTTTGGCATAAATTCCGTCATCGTTCGTCAGCAAAAATCTCATAACAAATCTTCTTACCCTCTCACCTTCAGCCTTCAGTCCTCAGCCGATATTCCTATTTCACCTGCTCAAGTTTTCCATCTTTAACTTTCAGGATGAAAGCCGTCTTTTGGCTGACCCTGTCCGGCGAAAAGGATGTATTCCCTGTTGCTCCCTTGTAATTTTTCACCTGCTGAAAACCTGCAACAAACTGTTCGCGCGTTGCAATACTTTTATCTTCCAAAACACTGATAATCATTCCCATTGTATCATACGACAGCGCTTCTATATTATCCGGCTCCCGACTGTATGCCGAATAATAGATATCGACAAAGTCATTTGTTTCCGGATAAAACCCATTGGCAAAAAAGCTGTCGGCAAACACAGCGCCTTCCAGATATTCCGCATCTTTTCTCAACAAATCAGGAGTATTCCAAAAGCTTGTGCCCAGAAGTTTAAAGTTCTTAACATCATAAAAAGCAAGTTGAGAAACTATCATCTTGACCCTCTGCAATGAATCCGGAATGAACAGGGCTTCAAAATCCAGCGGCACCGGAGCTTTATTTTCCGTATTACCGGCAATAGTTTCTTTTGCAGAACCAATTTCCTGCCTGGTGACTTTCTTAATCTCCTCCGTAAAATCAGTCTGAGTTTTACTGTAACCTATGGCATTCTCTACCTTGCCCGCAACGCGACCAGCCTGTGCGCGGAACAATTTTACCATTTCGTTGCCATAATCATCTTGGGGATAAAGGATAGAGAAGGTGGCACAATTTAAATCATCCACAGCGTATTTGACTAAAGCTTCGATTTGCTGCGGCGGCGTTAAAAAATGTTGGAACACATAATTGTTTGCTTTTGTCAGTCCATCTTTTGGCGTTATCAGAATTACGGGAATCTTCCATTTACCGGCCTCCTGGACAATCTCGAAAGCTTCCAGTGTTCCGGCAACCGCTATGATCGTCATAACATTGCCCTTCTTTGCCAATTGAGCCACGGCATTTCTGGCTCCTTCCGGCAATCCGCGGGAATCTGAGGCAACTATTTTCCAGGATGTTCTATTTTTCCCATCAAATATTCCCGCGGCAAATAACATTGCATCCAGAGCTTTGTTCCCGTAATCCCCATATCTGCCTGACAGTGGAAGAACACAACCTATTGTGTTGCGGTCCGGCAGATCAGATGAATATTGAAAAGCAGTGAGATTTTCCTTCTGTTGCCCTGTTCCTGCTGATGGTATTTTTTGCTTTGCAATGGGCTGTGGCATTTGACGATCCGTTTTTTCAACAGCGAATGCTGCCCTCCCGCCACAGACGAGAAGAAAAACAAGAGCCATGATGATAGTTTGGGCAAATATAAGACTGGGATTCATTTGTCTTCCTTGGCAATTTTGAGAATAAAAGCGCGCGCCTCCCGGGCCAACTCCGGCTGGTTAATCAAAATGGAAATTTCATTATTATACTTTAACGCTGCCTGTGTCAGATTATGACTGCCCAGCAGAACAAGTTTCTGATCGACTACAATGATTTTCGTATGAGTCGTTTTTCGCGGTGAATCGAAATATACTTCCACCCCTTTATCCTGGAGCAGTTGCTTTGTCTTTCTGTTTTGAGCATCCAGCTTCTCGTCACGCCCGCCTGAATTTTCTAAAATCAGAACAACTTTTACACCTCTCTTTGCCGCCCGGACCAGATGAGCCAAAACTCTGTCAGGATAACTACTTTTGTGTGCCCCGGCTTTGACCAGGAAAAATGACATAATTATCTCGCTTTTCGCTTCGTCAATAGCCGCTGTCATGGCGGGGAAGTATTCAGAATTCTTTAACAAAATAACCGGACAGACCGAATTATCGGTTGATACAATCTTTTTCCCCTCCGCAAAAGAGAGAGAAGAGAAAATTAGTCCGAGCAATAAGCCTAGAAATATTGATCCCTTGGAAAGAAGAAAATGGTGCATATGATTTCCTTTTGTTGGAAATTACAATAAACACTGGATTAAATCCATAAAAAAAGCCCGGAGCTTAGTTACAGCCCCGGGCTTTATCAGTTTACTTCCTATTTCTTTACTTCCTCAAAATCAGCATCAACAACGTCGTCATCCTTTTTCCCGGATGCTTGTCCGGTCCCGGCTTGCTGAGAGCCGCTGCCTGCACCGGCTTGGGGACCTCCCTGTGCGTCGGAAGTTTTAGCATACATGGCTTCCGCCAGTTTGTGTGAAACATTCATCAATTCATCCTGCGCCTTTTTAATGGCATCGACGTCATCGCCCTCCAGAGCCTTCTTCGTTTTAGCGATAGCTTCCTCAATTTTAGTCTTTTCCGCCGCGTCCACTTTATCACCGAATTCCTTGATGTTTTTTTCGACGCTGTAAACCATCGAATCCGCCTGGTTGCGGGCTTCAATTAATTCCTTGCGGCGCTTGTCTTCTTCTGCATGGGCTTCCGCATCGCGTACCAGTTTTTGAATTTCCGCTTCCGATAATCCGCTGGAAGCTGTAATTTTAATGCTTTGTTCCTTGCCAGTACCAAGATCTTTAGCATGGACATGCACAATGCCGTTGGCATCAATGTCAAAGGTGACCTCTATCTGCGGCACACCGCGCGGCGCCGCCGGTATACCGACAAGTTCGAAACGTCCGAGAGTTCTGTTATCCGCTGCCATCTGGCGCTCGCCCTGCAGAACATGAATACTGACAGCAGGCTGGTTATCAGCCGCCGTAGAGAAGGTCTGGCTCTTTTTGCAGGGAATTGTTGTATTCTTCTCTATTAATCTGGTCATGACGCCACCCAGGGTTTCAATACCCAGAGAAAGTGGAGTAACGTCCAGCAGCAGCACATCTTTTACATCGCCCGCCAAAACACCACCTTGAATGGCGGCACCGATCGCTACAACTTCATCCGGATTAACACCTTTATGCGGTTCTTTCCCGAAGATTTCCTTAACTTTCTGCTGAACGCGCGGCATTCTGGTCATTCCTCCGACCAAAATTACTTCATTGATATCTTTAGTGGATAGATTCGCATCCTTGATCGCAGTGCGGCAGGGATCGACCACTTTATCAATTAACTCTTCGACTAATGATTCCAGCTTGGCTCTGGTCAGCTTAATATTCATGTGCTTGGGGCCGGAAGCATCAGCTGTGATAAAAGGCAGATTGATATCTGTTTCCATTGTGGTTGAAAGTTCCATTTTTGCCTTTTCCGCTGCTTCTTTCAACCGCTGGAGCGCCATCTTATCGCTTCTCAGATCAATGCCCTGATCTTTCTTAAACTCAGCCACAAGAAAATCCATTACACGCTGGTCGAAATCCTCACCACCCAAATGCGTGTCGCCGTTTGTTGATTTGACTTCAAAGACCCCTTCACCCAATTCCAGAATGGATATATCAAAAGTTCCACCGCCCAAATCAAAAACAGCGATCTTTTCATCTTTCTTTTTGTCCAGACCGTAGGCTAATGCCGCCGCCGTCGGTTCATTAATAATGCGCAAAACGTTTAAACCGGCAATGCGTCCGGCATCTTTTGTCGCTTGACGCTGCGAATCATTAAAATAGGCCGGTGTAGTAATAACGGCATCGGTTACCTTTTCTCCCAGATAATCCTCCGCCGTCTGTTTCATCTTGGCTAAAATCATCGCTGATATTTCCGCCGGAGAGTAATTCTTACCTCTGGTCGTAACCTGGGCGTCGCTGTTGGGCGCTTCCGTTATTTTATAAGGAATAATTTTAATGTCGTATTGGACTTCTTTCGAATTAAATTTTCTGCCGATCAATCTTTTAACCGCATAAATGGTATTTTCCGAATTAGTAATGGCCTGTCTTCTGGCCACCTGGCCTACTAAACGCTCCCCGCTTTCTGTTATAGCAACAACAGATGGTGTTGTACGATTACCTTCCTGATTAGCGATAACGACAGGATCTCCTCCTTCCATTATAGCGACGCAAGAATTAGTTGTTCCTAAATCAATTCCGATTATTTTTCCCATCTTTTCCTCCTTATTCTCCATTTTCCACAATTTGTTCATGTGCACTATTTTCTTTATTCATCTTTTTGCATACAGAAACTCTGGAAGGCCGCAAAAGCCTGCCGTTAAGTAAATATCCTCTTTGAAATTCACATATCACTTTGTTCGCTTCGTGATGTTCACTGTCTGTCTGCATCATTGCCTCGTGAAAATTGGGATCAAAATCTTTCCCTGCACATTCAATAGCTTCCACACCATGCTTCTTCAGGCAACACAAGAACTGATCCTGAATCAGCTGTAGACCCTCTTTAAAGGCCTTTATATCGCTGCTGCTTCCGACATGTTCCAAAGCTCTATCCAATGAATCAACAAAAGGCAGAACATCTTTGATAACATCTTCTTTGCCGTATTTTAATATCTCGGTTTTTTCTTTGGCAGCACGCTTTTTATAGTTATCTAATTCAGCAACAGCCCGCACATATTTATCATAATTTGCTGCCGCCTCTTTTTCCTTTTCAGCAAGTTTTGCCTTTAACTCAATCCTTTCTGAATCACTATCTTCAGCAATACCCTCCACAGCATGATCTTTGATCTCTTCAGTTTGACCATGCCCGTCTATTTGTCCTTTTTTATGTTTCCTCACTATTACCTCTGAATTAATTATTAATTATTTTAAGTCCGGCTTCTGAAAAAGCTTGATATCAACTAAATCACAAATTGCATGACCAGCTGTGATATGTGCTTCCTGGATTCGCGCTGTAACTGACGAAGAAACATTGATGGATAAATCAGCCACCTTTCCTATTGCTCCGCCATCCTTGCCGGTAAAAGCGATGGTTACCAAACCTATTTTTTTTGCGACTTCCATTGCCTTCAAAACATTTGCAGAATTGCCGCTGGTACTGATTCCCCAGGCGATGTCGCCCGCCTGGCCGATAGCGCGTATTTGCTTGCTGAATACTTCGGAAAAATCATAATCATTACCAATACTGGTGATTATTGAACTATCCGTGGTCAGTGCTATCGCCGGTAGTGGCGGCCTTTCAATAACAAAGCGGTTCACAAACTCAGCAGCAAGATGCTGTGCATCTGCCGCAGAGCCGCCATTGCCAAAAATCAAAATTTTATTCCCCGCTTTTAGAGCGGCCGTTAATGCCTCGACAACATTCACCAGTTTGCTGAGATTTTCATTAACAAAAGTTTCTTTTACGCGGTTGCTTTCTTTGAATATTTTTATTATATGATCTTCCATACTTACCTATTATTATTCTCTCAAAAACCCTCTCGCAAAGCGGCACTAATATATTTACGCGCCTATCCCCTGTCAAGGGCAGCAGACGGATTTTTCTCATCATTTTCTTATTTTGAATTTAATAAATAATCCTGGGTGGATTAATCTTGACAACGAAATTTTGATAAATATATTTTTTTTGAATAAAGCTACAATGATTAATGATAGCAAATATTTAGACAATATTTAGTTAGAAAGGAGGATTGCTTATGTTCACACCTAGTCTATGGAAGTTTAGGAGTTTCCCAGATGCTGCTCCGGAGATATTACGCCTGCAGCAGGAGATGAACAGGCTCTTTTCCAATGCAGAGCAGAGAAAATCATATGATTATCCTGCTATTAACATATGGGAAAATATGAAGAGCGCTTTTGTAACTGCAGAGTTGCCGGGACTTGATCCGGAAAGGATTGATATTGAAGTTACCGGGGATATCCTTACATTATCGGGAAGCAGTCAGATTGAATCTTTAAAAGGGAGTGAAAGTTATTTGCGTCAGGAAAGAATACAGGGAAGTTTTAAACGAAAAATTCAATTGTCTTTCCCGGTCGATCCGAAAAAAGTGGAAGCACATTATGAAAAAGGTATCTTGAGTGTTACGTTGCCGCGCTTAGAAGAAAGTTTGCCCAAAAAAATCAAGATAAATTAACTGAAAGGAGGTCAATTGCCATGTCCGAAAAAGACCTGCATAAAACTGAAAACACCGCCGCCAAAGAAAGAATCCGCAATGTCAAAACTTTTGTACCGCATGTGGATATTTATGAGAATAAAGATGCTATATTTCTAATTGCGGATATGCCTGGAGTCGATGAAAAGAGTGTGGAAGTAGAACTGGAAAAAAACACTCTAACTATTAACGGCCGCGTGAACGTTGATGAAGCTAAAGATAAAAGCATCGTGTATTCCGAATACGAAATCGGTGATTACGAAAGAACGTTTACTTTATCTGAAGAAATTGACCGCGAAAAAATATACGCAACCGTAAAGAACGGTGTATTGCGACTGGAATTACCGAAAGCGGAAAAGGTTAAACCGAAAAAAATCGCTGTCAAAGCGGCGTAAAGAGGCTCATCAAACTTATGGTTGACACTACGAAAAATACGCCGAGTAAAGGATTAAAGCAAAAACCCCGCTTGCTGCGGGTTATTTCGACTAACCAATTCTAACTGGTGACTTATAACAAGTATAAAGTCAACTCTTGGAACTGGAGTCTCATTAAGAAAGGAGGATATGATCATGAAAACTAAAAGTTTATTGCCAGCAGTGCAAAGACCCATGGGAAGAGATGACGATCATCCCTTCTATTCTTTGCAGCGTCAGATGAACAGTTTGTTTGATGATTTCTTCACCGGATTTGATGTCCTGCCTCGCGCACTGGCAGCCGGAGGATTCGGTTCTTTCTCGCCATCCGTTGACGTCAAAGAAAGCGATAAAGATTTTACCATTCGCGCGGAACTTCCCGGCGTGGACGAAAACGATATTGAAGTCACCGTGACCAAAGATGCCGTTACCATTAAAGGCGAAAAAAAAGAAGAAAAGGAAGATAAAGGAAAGAATTATTATTACATGGAACGTTCGTATGGTTCCTTCAATCGGGTAATTCCTCTGGCGTCGGAAACTGAATCAAGTAAAGCTGAAGCCAGTTTTAAGAACGGCGTCCTCAATGTTACAATCCCTAAGAGTCAGGAGGCCAAAGCAAAAAGAACAAAAGTTCCGATTAAATCAGCCTGATAAAAAGCCGGCCGCATAATAGAATTTGCGGCCGGCATAAATTAAACCCTCCGTGGTCAAACTAAAGCGTAATCAAAACATATTCCCTCTATTCTTTATTTTACATAAATTGCCTTGTTTTGCTAAATTTCATTGAAAAATATTGCTTCGGGCATTAGAGTGCCGCTTCTGAATAGAAAGGAGGTTTTTATGAGATTCTTCAAGATCACAGCGACGCTTTTAATATTCTGCGTTCTGGGAAGTGCTGCTTATGGCAACACCAAAGAAATCAACCAACAAGCGGCCATAATGCCGGCGGTAATGAAATTCGGTACTATACCCGTTCTCCAATCGCTGCCTCTTTTCGTTGCTGCGGAAAAGGGATTTTTCCAGGAACGGGGGCTGAAAGTGGAAATTATTGTTTTTAACTCAGCCATGGAAAAAGATATGGCTCTTGCCTCCGGTCAGATTGCCGGATACTTTGGGGATATAATGACTCCAATTGTCCTGCAGGCTAACGGCATCGGAGTGAAGATAGTTGCCGCCAATTTCAATACATCCAATGAGCAACGCATGTTTGCTATTCTTACCTCCCCTCAATCCAAAAATAAACGTCTGGAGGAAGTCGCTAGAGACGGAATAGCTACCAGTTCTAACACCATATCGGAATATCTTATAGCTCGTCTGCTGAATTCCCAGAAAATAAAACAAGACAATATCAAATTGATTGACGTAAAAAATATTCCTATCCGCCTGCAAATGCTTTTGTCTAATCAGGTCAGCGCGGCACTGCTGCCGGAACCGCTGGCCACTCTGGCGGAGAGAAAAGGCGCCAAAGCGCTTGTCGACGACAGGGCGAAAGGATTATCCACTACCGTTCTCGTTTTCAGCGACAAATATATAAATACTTATCCGCACGCAATAAAGTCCTTTCATTCTGGGTTGCTAAAAGCAGCTGATTATATTAACAAGAACCCCCAGGAAGTGCGCAACACCATGAATCGAGAATGTAAGATGCCGGAGCCGCTGCAAACGACATTTCCCATACCTGAATTTCCGCAATTGACAATACCTTCAGAAAAAAGGATCATGGATATCTATAATTGGCTGCGGGAAAAACAGCTCGTCAAAAGAAGAATGACTTACAAGGAAATTGTTGCTGATGGACACCTGCCATAAGTTTCTGCAAGTAGATGGATTACATAAATCCTTTGAATCAGAAAATGAAATAAAAAAAGTACTGCAGGATGTGAGTTTTGAAATGACTTTTCACGACTCGCTGGCTATTGTCGGACCATCGGGCTGCGGTAAGACAACCGCCCTGCTCGCTATTGCCGGACTTCTCGCGCCCACAAAAGGGACGGTCTGTTTTCAGGATCGTATCATCACCGGCCCGAACCGCAGCATTGCCCTGGTCTTACAGGAATACGGTTTATTCCCCTGGAAAACAGTCAAGGCCAACATTTTGCTCGGAGCAAAATTGCAAAAAATAAATTTTTCCGATCGCTGGTTGGAAGCTGTAAAAAATGAGCTGGATATCGGGGGTCTCGATGATCTTTATCCCGCGCAATTAAGCGGCGGACAGCGGCAAAGAGTGGCATTAGCCAGGGCGCTTCTTTTGAATCCCCAGCTGCTTTTATTGGACGAACCTTTTGCCGCAATTGATACTGTCACCCGGGAGCGTCTCCAGAATCAGCTGCTGAAGATATTCCAGCAGCGCCGGTTCAGCTATATTATTGTCACTCATAATATTGAAGAAGCCGTTTTTCTCGGCAAGCGAATTATGGTTCTCAGCAATGGCGTTCCCAGCATTAATAAAATCATCCATAATCAGGGAATGGGTGAAATTGACTACCGCAACAAACCGGAGTTTTTCGATCGAACTAAACAATTGCGGACAATCCTCGAGGAAATGCCATGAGCAGTGGACGGCAGATTCTTACATACAGTGCCACAATCATTATCATCTTTGTACTCTGGTATATTCTTTCTCTTGTTTTAGGCAGCAGTCTTCTTCCTGATCCATTTGTTGTTTTTCTCCGCGGCTTCCAGGAAATTGCCACAGCTGATTTCTGGTTGCATGTAGAGGCCAGCAGCTTCCGGCTTTTAGCCGGTTTGAGTATTGCATTTATCCTGGCTGTGCCGGCCGGACTGGTCCTGGGCAGCAATCCAAAACTTGACAACCTGTTCGCACCGCTTATTTACCTGGGCTATCCCATCCCCAAAATTGTCCTGATGCCCATTATATTTGTTATTTTTGGCCTGGGTGATACCGGGAAAATTGTACTTCTGACCATGATAGTTTTTTTTCAGTTGCTGATCACAACACGCGACAGCGCCCGTAAAATAACCAAGGAAATAGCTTTGTCCTTCCAATCACTGGGTGGAACAAAATGGGATTATTATCTTCATGTTGTCTGGCCGGTAAGCCTGCCCGGCGTATTTACCTCACTGCGTATCGGCACGGGAACTGCTGTTGCCGTTTTATTTTTTATCGAATCCATTGCCACAAGCCGTGGACTGGGGGCATATATTATTGATTCCTGGGGTCGTGCGGATTATGCAACCATGTTTGTGGGAATTATTGCGCTTTCCAGCATCGGTATTGTGTTGTATGAGTTCTTCGATCTTCTGGAAAGGAAGTTCAGCAAATGGAAAATAGAACAAAACGCAAATACCCGCAGGTAAGCACCATCAATGACCGGGAGCGGGTTGCCATAGTCAAAGAAATTTTTTCGACAATTCCCGGCAGGTATGACTTTCTAAATCATTTTCTCAGCCTCAGGCGCGATATCGCCTGGCGGCGTTTTGCCCTCTCCAAAATGGTTTTTCCCCGGGAAGGCCGGTTTCTTGATGTCGCCTGCGGCACTGGTGACTTGTCCATTGGCGCCGCCCTTAGCTATCCTTCAATTTCTGTCACCGGTATTGATTTCGTAAGGGAAATGGTACAAACTGGAAAAAGCAAAGTATCAGAAAAAGGTCTTTTTAATAGAATGGCTCTTCTGCAGGCCGATGCCTTGAAATTACCTTTTGATGATAATACTTTTGACGTCACGGCGATAGCCTTTGGAATCAGAAATATTCCGGACAGGAACCAGGCCTTAAAAGAAATGCGACGCGTCACTGTGCCGGGGGGACAAATGATGGTATTGGAGATGACATTCATCCAGAACCGTCTCTTCAAGATGCTTTACTATATTTATTTGAACTACCTGCTTCCTCTCTTTGCCCGAATATTTTCGACAAATCCCGCCGCTTATCATTATCTGGCCGATTCCATCATGACTTTTCCCACACCAGAGGCATTTGCCCGGCTCATGGAAAATGTAGGTATGGTAAATGTCAAAAAATATCCGCTCACTTTCGGGATCACCTATCTCCATGTTGGAGAAAAACCACATATGGAGCTTCTGTGATTAATAATAAAATACAAGCATGGATTCAGGCCAGCCGCATTCATTTTTTTGTTGCGACTTTTATTCCTCTGCTCATTGGATGGTTTCTGGCAATTCAGGAGTACGGACAAAGTCATCCGCTGCGATTTCTGCTGGTGTTATCCGGCTCCCTGATTGTGCATCTGATAACAAACCTGGCCAATGACTATTTTGAATATAACACGGGAACTGACGCAGGCGAGGCCATTGGCGGATCGCGGGTAATTCAGGAAGGGAAGATAGCTCCGCAAACAATGTTGAAAGTCATTATTGTGCTTTATGCCATTGCCTTTGCTATTGCCCTGATTATAATTTTTAATTTCCGGTTGTATTTACTGTCCATTCCCATCTTATTTGCCGCCTTTAGCAGTCTTTTTTATGTGGCGCCGCCCATCCGTTACGGCTATCACGGACTGGGAGAACTTTTCGTTGGAATCAACATGGGGCCGATAATGGTCATTGGCACTTACTGGGTTATTGCGGGGCATCCGGGCTGGGTACCTTTTTTTGTCTCTCTTCCGGTAGGACTCATGGTGGCGTTGATTCTTTACTATCAAAGCCTGCCCGATATGATAACCGATTACCGGGCACACAAATTCACTTTGGCTGTGAGGCTGGGCAAGAAGGGTGCGTATCGCTTGCTGCTTTTGTTTTTCCTGGTGATTTACCTGAGCATCTTTCTGCTGATTATTTCCGGACTTCTTTCCTGGTGGAGTTTCAGCTTCCTGCTGAGCCTGCCTCTGATCATCAAATTGACCGCAATTATCAAGAGAACGGAGAATTGGGTTTTGCTTGATCAACACGGCAAATATGTGCGGATGATTTATTTTATCTGCGGACTGGCGATCATTGCCGGCATCCTTTTGAGATAATTAGATTATAGCGGCAAACCAGCCGTTCTTAAATATGAGATATTTAATGCAACCTTGCTCGGCCTGATGGCGCAGCATTGATGGCTGCTCCTCATGTTCAGCTCAAGTCCTTTATTGTCAGGGGATTAAGAATGGATATTACCGATATTGTTAAGATTGTAAGTTTATATATTCTCGTTGCCTCCGGAGAAACCTTAAATGGTATTGCCAGAACTGTCTACCTTAATAAACGAATTGGCACACGGAAAGCGAAAAGGATATCCATGTTATCTGGTTTGTTGCTTTGCTTACTCATCTGTTATCTTTACGTCCCCCAGATGAACATTAATTCGGATAAAAATCTTTTATTCCTGGGTATATCGTTGTCATTATTTATGCTTACTTTTGATATTGTACTGGGGCGTTTTGTTATGAAGGCAAAATGGTCAACAATTTTAGCAGAATTAAATATTTTCAGAGGCAATTTGCTGGCAGTTGGCGCGATTGTTATGGCGTTTTGTCCATTGCTCTCATCTAAGATACCGCGTTTTTTCTAACCAGTCTACATTGTGGCCCAATCTTATTGGTTGAAACATACAGCTCTGGGAGGATAATGGTTGGGATGGTTGGGGTGTGGGCTCCTTCCTGTAACAACCAAATCGTCAACTGTAATTAAAATGCTAGATTTCAATCAGGATTAAATGAGGATATGTATTTCTCTCTTTTAAAAAAAAGGAATAGTGCTATTATGATAATCAACTCAAATGGACTCAACAATTCTATCAATAATTGAAAAAAGAAAGCTGCTTAATTGGTCAGCGAAAAAATTGGCAGAAAAAGCAAAGGTGCCATTTAGTGCAGTGTTGCGCATGGAGAAAGGCAGAGGAATATGGCCGGAATATGTAACTACTATTAAATGCATCCTAGATGTGGAAATAGAAAAATCCATAAATCAGTATGAAAAAGGCGGTAAATTGTTTTTCGATGAGATTAAAGCAGGAGCCGAGGTAAACAATGTTGCAATATCTTCAAAATATCAAATTTATATTGATGACATTGACATAAAAACATATTTCCCTAATTTAGACAGAACCGAAATAGAAAGACTTTTTGGTGAAAAAAGAATAAATATAAATCAAGAAAATAATAAAAAAATACCCATAATCAAATTTAGAAAATTTCGTAATTTTGACAACAGACTTCAACGGGCATTGGACTATGCTAACGAATTGGTAGGTTCATTTCCGGTAAAGAAAAAAGGCTTTAATAAACAAAAATTCATTCCCAATTTTAATGCTATTGCTTGCCGTTGGTTTGAAGAATTTGATAAAGTAAATAATACAAAAGGCTTTCATGCTACAAGTGAAGGTGAATTTTATATTGAAGAATTAGGATTTTTCCCTGATTATTTTAATCCTCAAATAAGATTAATCATGGAATGGGATGAGGCTCATCACTATACTGAAAAGGGAGAGTTATTCTCAAAGGACAAGGAAAGGCAAAAAGCTATTCAGGCTTTATTCCCTGATTACCAATTTATAAGAATTAATGAAGAAGATTTAAAAGAATATTTAGACTTGTAGATAAAGTCTATAAATTTGAATTAGAGATAAAATCAGATGTTGGCAAATATTGCCCATACTCACTTCTAACCAGTAATCCTTGGAAATTAACTGATGATCATATGCTTGATAAGTAGGTGGATTTTACGCAAGCTGTACTTCCTGAAGTCTTCAATTGACTATTTTTGACGAATATGATGATTAAAAACAATAATAATCATTATTCGCAATCTATTATCAGTAGAACTGAATGCAACTATTGAACGTCAATTAATAAAGAAAAGGTCCGGTCTTTTTTTCTTGCTATGAATTGTCTTTTTCTAAATAAAAAAAATAAGGGGAAGATAATGGGAATAATAATAGTTCTTATAAGTGTTGTCCTCTTTGTAATTGGAATTGCTTTATTTCAATATCGTAATGACTCTTTTCTAAAAAATGAGCATATTCAAATTTTAATTTTCATAGCTATATTTTGCCAGGCATTGTTTTTATACTACCAAAATCAGACACTAAAAGACCACTTTCGAATTCAACAGCGCCCAGTGGTCGTTGTATCTGATATTAAATCAATAGTTCTTTCAGATGGAAACCTCCAAACAAAGATAGTTGATACTGATGAGTTCCTCGTTAATATTACATTTAAAAATATCGGCCAATCACCAGCATTTGTGGATTATGTTAAAGTGAAAGTCTTCTATGGGTATTTTTTAAGAGATGGAGATGAGGTGCGTTTTAGATTGCAGAATTTGACAGGCACGCAAACTATGCCACACAAATCATTGGCAGAAGAGGTTCCATTTAGCAGTCTTACAATATTTAAGGATTCTATTTTTTCACCAAACCAACAAGAATCATATTCAACAATGGTTGATGCTAAGAAATTAATGGATAATATTCGACGTTATACAACGAGTCGTGAAGCACCAATATTTATTGAATGTGAAATGAAATATTCATCTTCCATTGATAAGACAGAGACATATAAGTATAATTGCATATATGAATTACAATGGCCAGAAGCCAAGCACATAAACATTTACTCATTGTTAAATGGGAGCAATTCAAAAAATGAACCTCTTCACTTAACTCTTGCTGGATTAATTCAAATTGTTGCTGAACGTCAAAAAGTAGAATCAGTAACAAAAGCTCTTGAAAGTGGTGGTGAAGTTCTGAAGAAAAAGTTGGAAGAAATATTTAAATAAACATCGAAGCCTCCAAATGGTAATCCTTAATTAGTTTTTATCCGAACGTTATTGACTCGTAGGTGACAGAGATAACCGGCACAGTTCATATTTAGCGTAATCTTGCCTGCACAGTACGGGTTGAAAGCTGCTACGCAAGATCGTTTCCAACAAATCTCGACTTCAATCAATAATTGGTAACATCTCACGATGATAGTATTTATAATAATTAGGCGTAGGCTATTTTGGGGGTTCCATGCATGCTAGAATAATGTAGCACTCATATATTTATCCCGTTTTATAGAGAGGATAAACGCTGTCTGCAACGTCTTGACAAATTGCCGCGCCGGCGGCGGCTGCTGCACAATCACTGCATACAGACTGCAGAATTCTCTTGCGCTACTTACTAAAATTATCGTTCGTTTTTCTGTTTTTCAGCTCGGCGAGTTTGCCTTTGTTCCAACCTGATGTTTTGCTGTAGTATTTGGTGAGGCGCGCTATGCTCTCGACGTCAGCCGATCCGCAATAGATACAACTTTCATTTAATCCCGGGGCAGTTTTATCGCAGGATGCACAGGAAGTGAATTCCGGCGTAAAATCAATCTGCTTATTGACCGATTCATAAAAGACACTTTTTACAAAACTCAAGATTGCTTCTTTTTCGGGCTCAACACTGCCCAGCTGCAAGTGCGTGACAACCTCTCCTTCCAGATACTTATGGAAACGCCCCTCCTGGATAACTCTTTCTTCCGGTGTAATTTCCGCGGCAGCATTAAGGTGCGTGGAGTTAGTGTAATAAACGGCCCCCTCGGCAATATCGCCCTTCACATAGCGCCCGGCCGCCGGAGAATGATATTTTAGATCCAGTCTGGCAAAACGGTAAGCCGTTGTCTCCGCCGGTGACTGCTCGAGCACAAATTTAATGCCGGCCTCGACACTCCAGCGCCGAATCTCATTATGCAAATACTCTACAACTTTCAAACCAAACTCCAGCGCTTCCGGCGTCTGATGAAACTGACTGCCCAGATGGATTTGGACCAGTTCATTTAAACCGACAAGTCCAACAATATAAAAAGCGTGGTTCATTCTCAAATAGGGGAAACCATCATTGTTCATGGCCAGGGCGGCGAGCGGCCCCTGATCGGCATAAGAAAGAAGTTTCTCTAAAAAGTCCTTTTTCTGAATATGCGCTTTGACTGCCTCCGCGGTAATTGCCCGCAGCAGCACCCACAACTTCTTTTCGTCTCCTGCCGCCTTGTACGCAACACGCGGTAGATTTAAAGTAATGCTCTGAACAGCAGCGGTGCGGATCAGCCAGGGCTTGTCCAATTCGCCATTGCATTCGGCGCTATTCCGATAACAGGCCTTACAGCAGACAAAGGAACGGGCATCTTCATCCCGGTCAAACACGAAACCTATATTACCCTTCAAACTGGCAACTTCACAGGCCAGGCCTAAAAGTTCTGTCGCTATTTTATTTTTCAAAAAAGATTCCGTTATATGCAACAGGGGCCACGGCAAGATGAACGGCTTCCCGGTGGCGTCACCTTTCTTGAATACTTCCATGATCGCCCGGGCGAAACGAATAGCATCCTGGGCGTAATCGCCGTATTTTTTTCCGGTCGGTTTCCCTCCGGAACCTACCGCAGGAATTCCGGCCCAGTGCTCCGGAACTTCACAATACAAGTGAATATCGGTATAGAGAGCCTGACCGCCCCGTGTGGCCGTCAACTGGGAAAAATCATAGATCAGCATCTGGGCAAACTGCATCATCTCTTTATCGGTCATTGCGGTCAGATAAGGTGCAAAAGAGATGTTGAGCGCATCCCAGCTTATTGTTCCGGTAAAATGTCCCTGCAGAATAGCGCTGAAACGTAACATATGCGCCAGCAGTACTTCTGCATGTTTGGCGGGCTTCGCCGAATTGATCGCCTGCGGCAATCTTAAGCCGTTTATTTTAAGATATTCCAGTGATTGGCAGCAACTGTAAGGACGGTCGATATAGCCCAGGCCATGGATGTGCATGTCACCGGCTGCATGAGCCTCGCCCACCTCCTGGGAGAAAACATCATACAGAGAAAATTCCTTTTTGATGCCTTCGGCGAAGAGCAGGTTTGTGCCTTCCGGAGAATGAGGGATATTGGCGTTTTCTTTATTTTGATGCAGGATCAACTGGCGGACATCATACAGGGGGAAACCCAGCCGGCCGTGCAGCCTGCGTTCTTTTTCCAGTCCCCTTTCAATAAGCCGGGCATTAACCAGTTCGCGAATCAGGGCGGTTGTAAGTGTTCCGATCCCGGAAGAGAATATCTGCTTCTCCACTTCCTTTGATATTTCTTCAGCCAGGAGGTACTCTATCTCTGCTTCCCGCACCAGTGCATCCACAATGCGCTGCCGGTTCCAGCTGGCAATCTCTTCGCCGGAAGTACGGACAAAAAGAGTTAAGTCTGTTGTTTCAGGATTTTCAGCCATATCATACATTCGTCGGCATTGCCGTCTCTTGCCAATTGAGTGCATTTTCCGCAGCACAAGAGATTGCTTCATCATAGTCATGGTTTAAGGCAAATACCCGGAAATGCATGACTCTGGCAGGAATAAAACGATAAATTTCTTCCAGCGGTTCCTGCGATGTAAGACCTGTTGCGGGATTAAAAATATTGACTCTTTTACCCGGCTCGGCCATTGGATTGAGCGGCCGCGGGTCCTGGGTGGCCAGATCAACTTTCAAAGCCATCCTTTTAAGCTTTGCCGGCAGGCTCTCCCGTATTTTAACTTCGTAATCTTTCGCCTGCGCAAAACCGGTACCACGAGAAATCCGCGCCAGGGAAATTTCCGTAGAAAACGCCATCTTCCATTTTACTGTCCGGTCATAAAGCTTTTTCCACTCACGGGCCAACTTTCTTTTTGTCGCATCTTTTGCCGTCAGCCAGCTTTGCACTTCATTGAATAAAAACCATTCATCACAGCGCAGGTAGTCCTCCAGATTTCTCAACGGGTTGCCGGGAAAGATCAGTGTTATTGTATCCCGGAAAATTTCCTGCAGGTGCAAATCCAGAGCTCGGGTTGTCCGGTGGAAATAAACATTACTGTAAAGATTTAAGCGGGCATTGAGAAACCGCCCCAGAGCGGATATGCCCGATTGATGAAGGGTAATGCCTTCATCGGTAAAAAAAGTATAATAGCGCAGGCGGGGAATATCGACCATGTCGAGAGAAAATCCGGTCATGTAGGCATCGCGCTGAACATAGTCAAGATTATCCACCGTATAAACGCCGGAAAAAAGCTGCCGCAATAATTGCAGCCAGCGCGGCTGATTTTCTTCGCCGGCATCCGGCGCCTTTATTAAAAAGGCAACCTGCCGGGGATCTAAAATTTCCCGCTCCGTAAAAGCGCCGGTCGGACTGCGTTTTATGCGTGAGATCGTGCTTCCGAGTTTTTTAATGATAATCTGCTGGCCGATTAACTCATGCGTTAAATTCCAGTTGCTCAAATAGTGCTCATCAAAGAAGTGCCCGTATGGTCCATGCCCCACATCGTGCAGTAATCCGGCAATCCGCATCAACTCCTCGATATAATTAAAAGAAGGTGCATCCCGGCAAACTGCACACAAACTTGGATAAAGGTGCTTGGCGAACTCACCGGCGACATGCATTGTCCCCAGGGAATGCTGGAAACGGGAATGCTCCGCCGCGGGATAAACCCAGCGGGCGCTTTGCAGCTGATAAATCCTTCTTAACCTTTGCAACCAGGGTGAATCAATCAGGTCTTTTTCCGTGGTTTCTTGGGGGTCATTATCTTGCGGGACGGTGAAAAAGGCATACTGATGGATAGGATCAGCAATCAGCGCCATGCCCTTATAAACATTAAGATTAAGGGTAACTGTTTTTTTCATGGCGCATTATGTACAATATTCCCGATAAAAGATCAATTTTAATCAGGTTACATCCAAGCTTTCACCGGCAGAAAAACCTCACCGGGCACAGTATATATTACGCCCCCGGTAAATTTTGTTGCAGGCTCACCAGATTGCTGCGCATGCCCCTTTTGATTATGGTATAAGTTTTACGATTCTTCTGGGCGAGGAATTGGGCCATTTCCAGAGCTTTAGGGAAGAGAGTCTCCTCCGGATAAATTGCCGAAACAATTTTCATCTTTAACGCTTCTTCTCCGCCGATTCTTCTTCCGGTTAAAGCCAGTTCCGCAACAGCCTGATGATCGGGCAATAATTTTAAAATCTGCTGCATAACCGGCGTAAAGGGAATATTAATATCGACCTCCGGATAACAAAAAAATCCGCGATCGGCGCGCATCAGACGGAAATCAAAAGCGGCAGCGAGAATCGCGGCACCGGCATATGTATGTCCGTTCAGGCAGCCGATGGTCGGCATGTTCAGCAAGGCCAGACGCAGGTATAGCT
Organism: Deltaproteobacteria bacterium HGW-Deltaproteobacteria-12; assembly: GCA_002840565.1. Classification (GTDB taxonomy): domain Bacteria; phylum Desulfobacterota; class Syntrophia; order Syntrophales; family Smithellaceae; genus MVRV01. Next base: position 238,345 of record PHBK01000010.1, read on the forward strand.
TGTCCAGCAGGCAGCCAAACTGGAACCAGTAACTGCTGGGCTTGGTCACAATCCATTCCAGGTTAATGCCGTTGGACCAGAATTTGGGATCGGTGCTGGTGATGACCAGCGCGGCATTGTCCTGGGAAGCCTCCAGTTCATCAAAAACAGAGTTATATTCGTTAATTATATCTTCGGTAAAGGTGTTGGCCTTGGCTCCATTAGTCAGGCTGAGAATGTATACCGCACCTTCTTTTTTCAATTCCATCGTGGACATGGCTATTCCTTTCCCTAAGCGCAATATCTTTTTTTAACTTCGGTTAACAGGGAATAATGCTTTCTTTCTTCATCAATAATCTGCTCTATCGCTTCATGCTGGGCCGGCGGCACAAGCCTTTTGATTTCGTGGTAATAAAGAATCGAATCCAGCTCACGGCGAATAGCGAAATCAATTGCCGTTACCGTATCCTTAACTTTCGCCAGTTCCTTATCCATGGCTTCCTTGGTAAATATGATATTGTTGTCGACATAATTCCGCAGATATGAGCCATATTCGCCATCATAGCTTTCCGTCGGGTTGTGTTTTTCCATTTTGGCAAAAATACCCTCAAAAAACTTTTTGTGGGCAACTTCCGCCTTAGCCAAATCGGCAAAAAGTTTCTTTGCATCTTCCTGTTTGGCGATCTGCTCGGCAAACTTGTAGAAGTTAGAGCCGTTTTCTTCGATCCTAATTGCTATTTCCACTATGTCGCTTGCTTCAAATGAATTCATATTCGATGCCTCCTAAAAATTATTATACTCCAATACCCGAGTGTTTTTACGCCCTGATCATTTGGTGAATTACCGAATTAGAGTGCCAATTCGGAAATTAATTTGGCGCACTGCCCAATGTCAATGGGCATTTCAATTGATCATATTTTCATTACTATTGCAATCATTTTGCTCCTGCTAGAACCATTTTTTCCTCTTAAAATAAAATACCATTAATAAGGCTATGACCAGCATAAGTCCCAAAACACCGAAATAACCCCACCGCCAATCCAGCTCGGGCATATACTTGAAATTCATACCATACACACCGGCCAGAAAAGTCAAAGGCATGAAAATAGTGGCAATGATGGTCAGGACTTTCATGACTTCATTAAGTTTGTTGCTGACTGAAGAAAGGTAAATATCCAGCATGCCGGAGAGCATATCACGGAAAGTGTCGACAGTATCAATAATGGCAATGGCATGGTCAAATATATCCTTGAAATAAACCCCTGTTGACTCACTGATTAACTGAGATTCGGACCGCTCCAGCGCACTGATTGCCTCCCGCAGCGGCCAGAGTGACTTGCGCAGGAGGATCAATTCTCTTTTCAGCTCATGAATTGTCCGCAGCGTTGCGGGCGTCGCTCGTTTCACTAAATCATCTTCAAGTAACTCTATTTTTTCCTCCAGCTTTTCCAGGACAATAAAATAGTTGTCCACGATATTATCAATGATGGCATGCGCCAGATAGTCGGCGCCGGATTTTCGGATACGTCCTTTGTTGCGCGAAATCCTTTCTTTTATCGGTTCAAAGATAGAGCTCTCTTTTTCCCGGAAAGAAATGACATAATTGCTCCCCAGAATAATGCTGATTTGTTCGGAGACTAAATCACCGTTGCTCTGTCCGCTGAAGTTGCGCAGGACAACATAAAGGTAATCACAATAATCTTCCATTTTGGGACGTTGATCGGCATTGAGAATATCCTCCAGAACTAGAGGGTGCAGACCATAAATGTTACCTATTTCCTCCAGTAATTCCGTGTTCTGCAATCCGTCAATCGTTATCCAGGTAGTCACCTGCTCATCTTTTGGGGCGCCAAGCTCAGCCAGCGAGCTGATTTCCGTTTCCGTATAGGAAGTTTCATTGTAACGGGTAACTGTAATTTTTGATTTCTCGGCATATGTTTTGCCGACATGAATCAAACTGCCCGGGACAAGGCCCGCCTTCTTTGATCTTTTTAAATGACCCGGACGCATATTTACCTCCCGTAAGCAGCTTTCTTTTTCACCCTTATAAGGGCATTTATGGAAGGAACCTTGCCGTCGGGAAAAGAAACGCCGACCGGCGGAATAACATTTATATTTACCGAAGCTGTTTTTGTTATTTTTTGCAGATCAATAGGCTCCGTTTCAATCCTGACTTGATCCGGACGCAAACGGGAATCAATCAATACTTTTGCGGTAGATGGCGTAAGAGTAATTTTTTGCAGGGAAAGATCACTGGGCAGGGAATTAACTGTAACAACATTTACAGGCAGTGTAGAGGACAGAAGTCTGGAAGCATAAACGCGAATTCGCGCCGGTGTTATTTCTGTTACAGCCAAGTTGGACGGCGCATTGAGCATATCTTTGGCCAATGTAAATTCCCGCTTTTTTTCAGCCAGATCCGACAGATCCAATGATAATTTCAAAGAGCGTTCATCGAACAACTGAAATGCCTGTGCCGGCCCCTGAAGAATAACCTTCACCTCTGCTGCCTGCGGCTCATCAATTTTCCAGTTGGGAGGAATATTTTTATAATCGATAGGTATGATAAAATCGCGGCGCAAAATATCCCGCTGATAACCAAAGGCAACCCATAAAATACAGGCCAGGCCGATGGCGATAATTTTTTCCCGCGTATTTTCCTTCAGCCAACTCATAGGAATAGACGATTTCTCAACCGGAGCATGGCGGATATAAAATCTTTCCAGCGCCTCATGCAGGGCTGCCGCATTTTTAACTCCGCTCAACTCCTCCTGCTGGGCTAATGATATGGTTCCCTTTTCCTCGGAAACAACTATGCACAGGGAGTCAGAACGTTCCGCTATGCCCAGAGCCGCAGTGTGGCGTAAGCCCAAACTGCCGTATTTTGCCGTGTTGATGGAGAGCGGCAAATGACAACCGAACATAGCTACCCGATCTCTGTTGATGATAACTGCGCCGTCGTGGCCGATGGAATGAGGATCAAAAATGCTCGCGAGCAGCGGTTCACTGACAATTCCATCTAAAGGCGTGCCACCGTTGATATGACGATCCAGAGGATCATCGCCCTGCAGAACAATTAATGCGCCGATATTTTTTTTGGCCAGATTGACGGCAGCCTGGGCGATTATTTCCGCTGTCCCTTCCAAAGCAGACAAAGGCTTGATTATTTTACGAATATTGCCAAACATGGCCAGTCTTTCAAAGAAACCGCGGAGATCTTCCTGAAAAATGACGACTAAAACGAAAAGCAAAATGGCAAAGAAACCCTGCAGGACAATGGTTGTAAGATAAAGCTGGAAAAAACGTGCAGCGACATAAATACCGCCGAGAAGAATTATACCGATAAGGACAAAACGGGATGCCCTGGTTTTAAACCACGTCAGCACAGCGAAGATCATCACGGCAATGATCACTATATCCAGGATATCTTGAATCCTGACGCTCTTGATAAAAATCAATATGGAATCGATAAGTGACATTGTTTCTTCCTGCCGGCGATTATTGCATACGGAAAAACTTATATAGAATATGCCGGACAAGTGTCAAGTAAGATTAAATTAATGCCGGATATCGTCGCGACTGCTTCCGCCGGCCACGCCCAGCCGATAATCAATATCTGAGTTCGATTTTCTTTTGACACGCCTATCTTTTCCCAATATGATCAGGGGAAAGGTTCCGGCAAAAGAGAGGAGACCAGATTATATGGCGGCAAGACAACTCTGCGTGCTGATAATATTGACAACGTTTATAATGTCCTGTGCAACAACAAAATTATGGGAGGTAACGGATCCGTATAAGTACATAGAAATAAATATGGTCGACATTACGGAAAAAGAACTTATCGATAAAAAAGTCCGCTATTACAAAGATGCGCAAAAGAGAGTCTATTATGTCGAAAAAAGCGGGGCGGAGAAGTTTCAAGGTTACGCGTTAAGAATTTTGGCCACTCCTCTGACGATAGCGGTCGATGCAGCCACGGTTATTCTGGTAATCGGCTTGCTTCATGGTCATGGCCATTACCGGCACATCCATGTTAAATAATATATGGTTGCTAACGATTAATCCCCGTAAACCGATCAGCCTTGTATCATCCTGATGCAACGGTCAGGCTCTGCCTGGTATGGCGCTCCAGGAATGATCGCGGCACATTTACAGAAAGCGCCCGCCGCGTGGCAAAGTTCAGGAGATGGTCACCGGCCTACAGTGTTTCGTTTTTCCGGGCAGGGTGGCTTTTCATTTTATCCGCCACCGTTTCCCCGCTTGCAAACCCTTTATGAAAAGCTTATAAAAGAATGCCATTTTCTTGTATCCGGCGGCTGGTTGATAGCATTGCTGCGGGCGCATAATAATTATGAGGAGGGTGAAATCATGGGCGATGTTTTAAATTTTTCCGGTAAAACAGCGGTGGTTACGGGTGCGGGTCGCGGCATCGGACGGGTCATTGCTTTGGGTCTGGCCGAAGCGGGCGCCAACGTGGTTCTGGCCAGCCGGACGCAGGCCGAAATCGATGCCGTTGCCGAGGAGATTCGCGCCAAAGGCAGCAAAGTGCTTGCGGTGGCAACGGATCTGACGGTTCATGAACAGCTGGAAAATCTGGTCAATGAGACGATAAAAACATTCGGCCGGATCGACATTCTGGTCAACAATGCAGCCAGAAGTTTTCTGCGAAGTCTTCTGGATCTGCGCGAGGATGGATGGGACAAGTGTTTCGATACCAATGTAAAGGCTGTCTGGTTATTGAGTCGTCTGGCCGCCCGCAAAATGATTGAGCAAAAATACGGCAGGATCATTAATATCACGACGGTTGGCGCGGACAAGGCCGAAGCGGGCATGGGCGCCTATGGATGCAGCAAGGCGGCACTGAAGCACCTCACCCGCTGCATGGCGCGCGAATGGGCACAACTGGGCATCAATGTTAATGCAGTCGCGCCCGGATTCACGCGCACTGATTTCAGCAAGCCGATCTGGTCCAATCCCGACCTCGAGAAGATGATTTGTCAAATCATTCCCAAGGGGAAAATCGCCGAACCGGAGGATGTTGTGGGGGCGGTGCTATTTCTGGCCTCGGACGCCGCCGGTTATATCACCGGCAACACGATCTATGTGGACGGCGGAACCATGACGAGTTGACAACTTATGAACTGGGGCATGAACTGGGGTCAAATCTTTCTCAAATCTTTACTCTTGACAATTGGGAGAACGAAGAAAACAAGTTAAGAAAAGACTGGAAGGAACAATGGGAACGGTCGTCATGCTCACTAATTGAGTAACTCTTCTGGTAAAATCAGTACAAGAAGAAACGGCCAAAGGAGATAAGGATGAAACATGAACAATAGGCGGTCATTGTGCGCCGGATAACGATCAGCCCTGTATCATCCTCACGCGACGGTCAGGCTCTGCCAGGTATGGCGCTCCAGAAATGATCCCGGTACATTTTGCTCCATTTCGACAAAAAGCGCCCAGGGCACCGCAAAGGTCAGGAGATTGTCCCCCAGTTGTTTGCGGATAAAGACTCGCGCCGACAAATCGGTAAGACCGACGACCGCCCGCGGTTTTGCCGATTTGGCTTCCTGATAAGGATAGATGCCGATTGTCTGGCAACCGGCGGCAAAGGGAATGATCACGTTTTCAAAACTGCCTCTCCCGTAATTGGCCAAAACTACAAGTGCGGAAAGGGCATCGGGATTAACGAAAAATATGATCGTCTGCGGTTTTTCGAATTCCTCATCGACAGCAGCTAACGGTTTAAACACTACGTATTTTGTCGGAATTTCCATCATCGGCAGAGTTTTAATAAATGTCTGCACCTGCTCCGGGTTCTTAATGTAACGCTCCCCGTTCACAAAATCATCATGAGCTTCAGCGCGCATAAAGGGTTTAATTTTTTCGGCCAGTTCTAAGCCCCCGGGCCTCAGCGAATTGCCCGAGGAGAGAAAATGGCAGAAACCCTCCTCACCGCCGGGAAAACTTTTATATTGATTGCCAAAGCCCAGACCCACACCGCCGCCAAAGCAGCCAAATGTCCGGGAGTCCGCTACCGCAACTTTACCTTTGGCTGCATTCGCAACAAGCCACATGACACAGCCCCACTTCTTTTCCTGAAACTGCATTGCACCAGCCGGCTTTTCATCCGACCAGATGATCGCTACAGGCTGGTACTGCGGATGAATTGCTTTTGCTATTTGACTTTCCATAGTGCTTCTCCCCCGGATAATCACTTTCTTCCCGCCATTTATCCTGATGCTCACAACTTACCGATGATGCACTTATCCCGGCAGAAAACCTTTTACCGGAACGATCTGTCGAATAATTCTCTGATTGCTGTTTTGCCGTTTTCATCCAGGATGCGTGTTCCGCCGCCGGTAAAATGAGTCCTGTCGATTATCGGTTCGTCGCCTTTCTTGCGCTCTATCCAATCCATTTTATTCCAGGTAAACCAGGAATTGTTTTTTTGATCGAACACATGCAGCGGTTTGTTGCAGATTTTGCTGAATTCCGCCCCCCAACCAGTCCCGCCCTTCACAGTCTTATCCTTCATAATTTCACCGATAACAAACACTTCCTGTCCGTTGTTAATCTGATACCAGATTGTCTGGAGAATTTTGCGGAAAGTCGTGTTGTCGGTGTAGCGTCGATTCATCAGTTTCGAAATGTACTCCAGAGAAACATCGCCATTTCTCAATTCCTCGTGATTTAAAACCCGCAATCCTCTTTTGCGCATTATAGTATGCCCTTCAAAAGTAAAGTTAATTTCCTCAATTCCCAGCCTCTCGGCGTTTGTTCCAAATTCCGCTTCCGCTCCCTGAGCGCCTCCGCTAAAGAGAATAAAATCTTCCTTATTCATTACTGCTCCTTTCCATAAGTGTGTAAATTAAGTTCAAATTAGGTTATATAAATTTTGACAGATCTTCCGATTTTCTGAATAATCAGCTTTTGCCCAGTTTTCGCCTCCTGTGAACCATTAAAAAGACTGACTGTCAAGAAGAAAATATCGCCGGTCATTGACAGTTCGCTTTTTGATTTTAATGACTTATATAATGAATTAACTTGTCATTATGCTTGACAGACTATCCGACTTTATAATAACTTATTGACACAGAGGGATGGACTATAAATGACGCCAAAAACTATCTTGGACAATCTATCGCTGAAAAATAAAAGTCTTTATTCCCGGCTGAGCATTATCTTTGCGTTGTTTTTCCTTTTCCCGGTGCTGGCCTTTGGCTATTTTGCCTACAAGTACAATATCCTGTCCGATGAGCTCTCCCCCCTGCTTGCTCTTGCTTTGCTGGTGGCCGCATTTTTCGGATATACGATCATCCGGAAAATATTTGACGATATAAGCGCTACCTCAAGCAGCATGAGCAAGACCATCGCGAGGGACATGAAAGGCAGCGCTCCGGAATCCGCCGCAAATGAATTGCAGGGGATCGCCCGCTCCTTTCATACTCTGCAGGAGGAGCTTCTCACCAGTTTCCGCAGCCTGGACAGGCGCATGTCTCAGATTTCTGTTTTGAAAGAGCTTTCCGACCTCTGCTACGTAACCTTTGATCCGGAAGATCTTTTTCATGTTACGCTGGAGAGGGCACTGAAACTGGTCAATGCCGACATCGGCTCCGTAATGATACTGGAACAGCCCAAGCGGGATGTCTTTATTGTCCAGGCCGGCATCGGCCTGGGGGAGATCCTGAACAAGGCGGATCGCATCGATTTTGCATCCAGCATCGCTAAATATGCCGTCATCAACAAATCGCCGCTCTTGGTTGAAGATATTGAAAATGATATCCGCTTCCAGCGAGTCAACCGCCCCCGTTACGGGACGAAATCATTTCTTTGTATGCCGCTAAAAGGCAGCAGGGATGTCATCGGCGTCCTGAATCTGTCCCGGCGCGCTACGGATCTGCCATTCACGCAGGATGACGTGGATGTCCTGACCCCGCTTTTGAGCAGCGCCTCCTTCAGTTACGACAATTTAAGACTGATGAAAAAGAATGACCTGAATGATCAGCATTTTAACGTCTTTGATTCCCTGCAAAATATCATGAGCTCCAGTCTCCGGAACAGCGAGCTGTTGATCACCCTCTTAAAAGAGATACAATTGAATGTTCCCTTTGACGTCGCCATGATTTTGGTGGAGAATGAAAACAACCCCGCCCATCTGAACCTGGTCAATTTTCTGACTGAGCATGCCAGCAAGCTTTCCCGGCAGTCGAATTATGCTTTCGGCGGCAGCTTATTTGAACAGGTCATCAAACAGGGAAGCACGATCCTGGCCGATGATCCAAAGCAGTGGATTCATCCCATTGAAGAGACGCTTTTATTAGATCAGAGCCTCAAGTCCTGCCTGTTGTGTCCCCTGAAGGTGAACGGACTGATCAAAGGGGTTCTGGTGTTTGGATCCAGGCAATCGCATATCTTTGCCGACGTCAAGGAACAAACCGAACGCCTGGCACATTTCATTGCCCAGGCCCAAGAAATGAACCGCCTCTCGGCATCCGTAGTGAAGCGCGATCAACAAATGGCCCTGGTTAAGCAAATTGGCAGCCTGCTGGCCGCTTCGACCTTTGATATGCAGGAAGTCCTCAAGCACACTATGGATCTTATCCGGGCAAGCCTGGAGGTGGAGGCCGGATGTCTGTTAATGCTGGAGAATGATGAACTGGTGTTTAATGTAACTTTCAACAGCGACGACAAGGTCAACACGGAAAACCTACGGAATGTCAGGCTGAAACTGGGACAGGGAATAGCTGGTTATTGCGCCGCGCGCGGTGAACCGATGATCGTTTCTGATGTCCGGGAATCGAAACAATTTTCTGCCGAATATGATCGGCTAACCGGCTTCACCACGCGCTCGGTTCTCTGTGTTCCGCTCATTTCCCAGGGTCGCGTGATCGGGGTTATCGAGATCATCAACAAACTGGGGGACGAATTCAACAATAATGACCTGCAGCTCCTTCATTCTATAGCCACTTCCATGAGTATTGCCATGGAGAACGCCAGGCTTTACCAGGAGACTCTTTCGATGGCCGAGCAGGAACGGGACATTCGCAATATGTTTCAGAAGTTTGTGCCCAAGGAAATTGTGGACAAGATCACCCATACCGCCCACGGGACAAAACCGGTTATCAACGAGCTGAAAACCCTGACGTTTATGAATATAGATATCCGTGGTTTCTCCCTCCTTTCCCGTGCGCTCGGACCGCAGAAGACCGTTGCCGTTCTCAATCATTTCTTCGGCATCATGGGCGAGATTGTCATTAATCACGGCGGTATTGTGGACAAATATCTGGGGGATGGTTTTTTGGCATTATTCGGCGCCCCTGTTTCCGGCATCAATGATGCGGATCATGCCGTGGCGGCGGCTCTGGAGATGCAAGCGGCCATCGTATCCATTAACAACCATTTTGCCGGCGAGCTTGGCAAGCCGCTGACGATCGGCATCGGCGTCCATACCGGAGAAGCGGTCATCGGCAACATCGGCTTTGAAAAAAAGATGGATTATACCGTCATCGGTGACTCGGTGAACGTGGTTTTTCGCCTCCAGGATTTAACAAAAACATTGCCGAACGGCATCCTGATCAGCGACAATACACTCCGCGCTCTTACCACAACTCGTCCTTTGGTTCGGGAAATTGGCTGTTGCAGTGACGGACAGGTTTTCGGTGAATTGAAGATTTATGAACTTATGGGACGGGAAAAATAAACCACGGCAGGATGCGGTTGTTTAAACCCAGATTACGCAATAGAAAAAAATTTATAAAACAACGGTCTTTGGAACGAAGTGACGAAGCAATCTCATATAATCAATTGCTTAGATTGCTTCGCTTTGCTCGCAATGACAATCTCTCTAAAGCTTTATACCCTATTGCGTAATCTGGGTTAAAATCATCTGTGCGGCGAACTTTACTATAACTTTCAGAAATTACAATGCCGCAGAAGCCTGCTCAATCTCATCCCTGACGATGCCTGTGCTGCTTTGGTGAAATTGTTCCAGCGCTTCTTCGGCCTTCCGGCCTCCGATGCGGCCCAGAGCCCAGGCGATCATACTTTGAACACGCTCGTCGGAATTTTCTTTAAATGCCCGGACAAGGTCGGCGGTGTGGGCGGGATTAAGGCTGTTGCCCATAGCGCGAGCCGTATTCATTTTCCAGCGCCAGATGTCGGCGGCAGACATATAGAACATATGCGGCCAGATCTTCTGCTGAAAATACGGTTTGTCCATATGCAAAAGACAGGACAACTCAAAATCAGCGGCCTTTGCCGCCACACGGCTGTTCATCATCTTCGTTTCCGACATCCAGGGGTTGTTGCGCGGGCAGACATTCTGGCAGCGGTCACATCCGTAAACAAACATGCCCATCGGCTCCCGCAGTTCTCGGGGAGTAAGTCCCTCACCATAATACGTTAAATAGGAGATGCAGCGACGCGGATCAATCTTCCCTCCTCCCTTGAGAGCATGCGTGGGGCATGCCGCGACACAGGCGCTGCGGCACCAGTCCGGACAGCCGATGCCCACTGTCGGTTCATCGGAAGAAAATTCCTGATCCACGACAAGAATAATAGGGATTACCAAGGAGCTTGCCCGGGCCACCCTTTTAGCATAAAAAAAGCAGTTCTTGCCAAACGTTCCCAAGCCGGCCCGGGCTGCCGCCATCCTGTGCGGCAGGTTAAATGGCACTTTGGAGTCAATGCCGTTGTCCCGAAGGAACTGCCGGAAAGCTTTAACCTTCAGTGCCATCCCGTCTTTGGTCACGCGGTCATCATCAAGATAGCAGCGGCCGAAATTTCTTTCCAGCTGGGGCGGAAAAGCTTCGGCAAAATAAGATTCCAGCAGCACGATGATGGATTTTGCTCCGGGAAGAATGTTTTGGGGATCTGTCCCTTCCACAAGGCTGAAACCGGCTTTTTGAGTCCAGCCATATTCCTGCATGTGATCCAGCAGGTATTCTTTTTGTGAGACAAAAGGCTCGGCTGTGGTAAATCCGATATCGGCAAATTGCAGCTTCCGGGCCTCCGTGATGATTTCTTGTTTTTTCAGCATACTCCTCCGATTCTCAATTAAGTATATGTTGGAAAATTTGACTGTGTTTAATATTTCGGTTATTTCAGTTTAAAATCAACCCTGCTCAATTTGACCTTTTCCTTTTTCTCGGCGGCGAGTGTCTTCGGCTCAACGATAAATATCTGCGCCGATTTTGCTTCACCTGATTGGAGAAGAAGCTCTTTAATGTTTTCGGCACGCCGCGCCGCCAACTGGCGCAGATCGCTGTCCGTAACGTTCATATTTGTCATCATCAATTTTTCCATTTCTTCTTTCGGGAGCTTCTTGGGCAAGCCCACGGCTGTTTGCGGCTTGGCAAATTTCTCCGCATTGTAGGCGAGCGTGAGGTATTTCTCGTATTCTTCGGGCTTTATGGAAATTTGTCCGATAGGCATGGCCTCTTCACCTTTGGCGGCTGCTTCCTTAATTTTCTGTGCCTTCAGTTTCCGGTCGAATTCCGCTTTTTTCAGCCCTTCCCTGTCATTTTCCGGATCAACGTATCCGGAGATGTCTATTTTCAGTTGCGGCCTCTGCTGGAGTGCTTTGGTGAGCGCGCTGATTTTCTGAAGATTGGCCGCACTGATTTCCGGACTGCCGTAATCAAACTCTATAAAACTTAACTCTTCGCCGCCGCCGGTGAGCGCCGTCAGAAGAGCAAAGGGAGAGGTGAGCGCCTTGGTGATGAGATTAACTATCACCTGCCAGACAATAGGCCAGACGCTGAATTTCGGGTCATCGAGGCTTCCGGAAACAGGAATGTCCAGGTTGATCTGGCCGTTGCGGTCAGTCAGGAGCGAAACGGCCAGACCGACGGGAGCCTTAATGGCATCGGGACTGGCCACTTTATCACCCAGTGTCAATTGATCAATCAGAATCTTATTCTTCGCGTCCAGCTTTCTCTTGTCCACCAGATATTCTACAGTGAAAGTCAGCTTGCCCTTCGTAATCGGATGACCGAGATATTTGCTCGAATAGGGGGTAACAGGGCTCAGTTCAATATCCCGAAACTCGAACTTAACATCAGCGAAAAGGTCTTTGATCAGCGGATTGATTTTACCCGTTATCTCCACGGGAGAGCCGTACCCGAGGTTGCCTTTCAGGTTGACGTCGGCGCGGGAAATTTCCGTGGTGGAAAGTCCTTTCACAAAGCCTGCCATGTTGAGCATACGGACGGAATAGTTGGGTTTGATCAACCGGTCGGTGAAATCAATCGTGCCTCCTTGAAATGTGACCGTACCGATTTTAATGTTATCAGTCTTATCATCATGCTTTACTTTCTGTTTTTCTTCCTCTTCTTTTTTGCCGGCGGACTGCGCCGTGATCTCTCCCCCAGCCTCTTTCTTCTCTCCGCCGCTGAAGATGTTTTGTAAATTAAGAGTGCTGTCGGCGTTAACAATTATCCGGACGTAAAAATCAGCCAGCGAGATGCCTTTGATATTAATGAAGAAAGGATTATGGCCAACTTCAACCCCGGCGAAATAGAGCTGCTTCCAACTGAGAAAATCATTGGCGTGAGATTCATCGGCAACCGCCAGGTTGGAAATATAAAGTTTGCCTGCGTACTTTATCCGGGGAGCGCCTTTTTCATCGCCGGATAAAGAAAATCTGCCGGCAGTCGAGACTGTTCCCTGCTGCACGTTTACTTTAACCAGATCCGTGTAATAGGACTGGAAAGTTCTGATGGCGATGTTTTTCACATCCACGTTGAGATCGCCGACCAGCGGCTCCAGGCCGAACTGCCCCTTGACGGCAACTTCCCCTTTTTTATCCACGATCAGCGATAAATCCAGATCGCCCTTTGCCGCCTTGACGGTAGATAGATTTTTCGCTTTCAATCGCAGAGGAGCAATACGGATAAACGCTTTTTTAGCCGGCGTATCATCCGTAAAGGTCAGATTGGAGGCTGTCAGTTCCAGCTCGTCAATTACTATTTTCAGTGGTTTTTTCTGCGGGTCCGCTCTTTTATCGGCTGCCTGGTTCTGCTTCTTTTTCTCTTTAGTTTGCTCGGCCACCAAATTAAGCAAGTTCAGTTGGCCATCTTTATTGCGTTTGACGGCGAGTTCAATATCCCGGAAGGAAAGACGGGCAAGGTGAATATCGGAATTGAGCGGTTCGGCTGAAGCTATGGCGCAGTTGAGCTCCGGCAGCCGTAAAATTTTATTATTTTTCAGGTCATCAAGAACAATTTTGCGCAAAGCGACATCGCCGGAGATATTAATAACGGGCTGTTTATCCTTGGACATGATAAAATTTATTTTCAGTTTTGTATCCAGGCGAGCTGATTTCAGTTTAAAATTCATCTTCACCGGCACATATTTCCAGTAAAAAGGTATGTCCAGATCGCTGATGGCGACATCAAAAACTGTTTCCCGGGAATCATGCAAAGGTTTTGTTTTGCCCGTAAGCTCAAAAGAATGACCATTGATATTTGCCGAAAATCTCGGTTCCACGTAATTTTTAATATAGTGCTCAATATTGGAAATTACCGGTACCGCCAGATTCATATCGCGAACAGTATGATTGGTTTTATTGGCATTGTCCCGGAAATCAATGCTGCCGCCGGCGATTTGGATGTTGTTGAGGGAAAAATAAAAAGGCTGTTCCGAATCAGCCGGTTTTTTTTCCTCCTTAGGCAGTAAATCAGCAAAGTTGTAGGTGCCATCATCCGCGCGCACAACCCCGATATAGGGTTTGGTAAGCTTTATTTCCTCCATGATCAGTTTTCTCTGGAAAAGTGAAAACGCACCGTGCAGGTTCAAATATAATTCATCAAAAGCAACGAAAGGACTGGTTGACGGAGCCGGGTTGCTGATTTTAAAGCCCCGGATGATCACTGACAGGGCGTAGGGATTAATGCTGATTTTTTCGATGGTGACCTGCCTGTGCAGAAGAGCGGCAAGCTTTTCGACAGCTATTGGCTTAATAACCGCCGGTAGAATGAAAAAGCCGATGATGCCGATAAAAGCAAAAATTGCAATTATCGAGATTAAGATTTTTTTCCAAAGAGCCATAATAAAAACCTTTCTTTAGAAGTTGGATGAAAGATAAACTTTTTATACGGCAAATTGTCGCGTTATGATTTATTTTTTGTTAAATACTGAGCATCCAGTTTGTCTTTTTCCCTTCCGGTAGCATTTTTATTTTTAATAAGCTTGTCGAGAGAAATAATCGGAAGATCTATTCCTTCGACTTCGACAATTATTTTATCGGAGTCTGCTTCATCGTAAGTCACACCGCTAATTTGGGTAATTATGTCTATTCTGCAGGGAGCTACGCCGATCTGGTAAATAATCCCTTCCTGAGCAAAATCATTGGTATTTATTTGTTCGATTGGTGCGCCAAATCTTTTTAGTGCTTTATATACTTTTAAGGAATTATTATCATTAGCTTTTATCCAGATATCGATATCACCTGTCGCCCGGGGGTAGCCATGCGCTCCCAAGGCGTATGCTCCGACCAGAATAAAATCAACTTCTTCTTCCTGTAAGAGCTGCAACATTTCTTTGTAATCTTTGTTGAGCATTTTGATCCCTCATAAACGACCAGACATTCTCAGTTATTTCCCACATCAGTGAGATCAATTCCGGCATATCAGCTTTAACATACCCATCATCTTTATCATCATTCATATGCATGCGGGTGATGATTTTCCTGTTAACATCCATATGATTCAAACCTCCTTTTACATGTCAAATTTAACTTATCAAATTAATTATTGCAATTATTATCTGGAATTGCCTATTGTCATCTTGCTGATTTTTCTATAAGACTATAGTAAAAGAGGAACTATGGCAAAGCTGACTTTAGGGGAATGGGTTGCCCGTTTAAAGAAAAACAAAAGCTTCCGGCATAACGCTGCTTCTATTGTTGATATTCCGGCCAAAGCTGGTGAGTGGGAGGATTATCCGGCCTGGGTTAATCCCCGTCTGCGGGCTTTATCAGAGCAGCGCGGCTGTGAAAAGCTCTATAAGCATCAGGCCCAGGCCGTCCGTTTCATCCGCAACGGCCGTGATGTTGTTTTGGTGACACCGACTGCCAGCGGGAAAACGCTCTGCTATAATCTGCCCGTGCTGCAAGCCATCCTTGATGAACCGGAAACGCGTGCCCTGTACCTGTTCCCCACCAAAGCACTCGCCCAGGACCAGATGCATGAAGTTCACTCTCTGATCAGCGACCTGCAAACCGATATTAAAACATTCACCTATGACGGCGACACACCGGACGAGGCCCGCCAGGCCATCCGCCGGCAGGGGCATATTGTTGTTACCAATCCCGATATGCTGCATGCGGGGATTCTGCCTCATCATACAAAATGGCAGAAGCTTTTCGTCAATTTAAAATACATTGTTATTGATGAACTGCATATTTACCGGGGTATTTTTGGTTCCCATTTTGCCAATGTTATCCGCAGGCTCACGCGGATTTGCCGTTTTTACGGCGCTAATCCCGTCTTTATCTGCTGTTCGGCAACCGTCGCCAACCCGCGCGAACATGCCCAAAAAATACTGGAACGCGAAGTGGCTCTTTTGGATAAAAGCGGGGCGCCCACGGCGGCAAAGACGTTTATTCTCTATAATCCGCCGCTGGTCAACCGCGAACTGGGTATCAGGCAGAGCGCTATGACTCCGGCCCGCAAAATCGCCGCCGATCTGATCGCCAACGATATTCAGACAATTGTCTTTGCCACCAGCCGGTTGAATGTCGAAGTGCTGACGAAATATCTGAAAGACAAATTCGTGCACACGAAACCAAAAGACGATCATTTTGTCACCGGTTACCGGGGCGGCTATTTGCCGAATCTGCGCCGCGAAATCGAAAGCGGCCTGCGCACCCGCGAAGTCATGGGTGTCGTCAGTACCAATGCTCTGGAGTTGGGCATTGATATCGGGAATCTGGAGGCCTGCATCATGGCCGGCTATCCCGGCTCGATTGCCAGCACCTGGCAGCAGGCGGGACGCGCCGGGCGACGCACGGGAATAAGCCTCGCAATCTTAATTGCCCGCAGCAATCCGCTCGATCAGTTTATTATGGAAAATCCGGATTACTTCTTTGCCCTCTCGCCGGAACACTGCCGGATTAATCCCGACAACCTGCTTATTCTGCTGCATCATATTAAAAGTGCGGCCTTCGAATTGCCCTTCGAAAAGGGGGAGAAATTCGGCGGGGAAAATCTCGAGGAATTTCTCCACTATCTGGAAGAGAAGGAAGTCCTGCATCGCAGCAATGACCGCTGGCACTGGGCAGCCGAAAGCTATCCGGCCGATGAGGTCAGCCTCCGGTCGATCAATCCCGAAAATGTTGTCGTTGTGGATACGACCGAGACCGGCCAACACAGGGTGATTGCCGAAGTGGACTGGGACAGCGCCTTTACCGCCCTGCACGACAATGCAATTTATCTAATGGAATCAGATCAATATCATGTGGACAAGCTGGATCTTGCCGGCAAGAAAGCCTATGTGCGCAAAGTGGATGTGGATTACTACACAGATGCCATGACGTACACCAATGTCCGGGTCATTGATTCGTTTGCCAATCATCAGGACGCAGGAGCCATCGTGGAGCATGGCGAGGTTCAGGTTGTGCGCAAAGTTGTCGGCTATAAAAAAATCAAGTTTTACACGTCGGAAAATCTGGGCTACGGCGATATTAATCTGCCGGAGAAAGATATGCATACAACCAGCTACTGGTTCACCATTCCGCGGCACCGTTTACAGAAACTGAATTTTTCCCCGGCGGAAGTAATTGACGGACTGGCCGGTCTTGCGTATATCCTGCACCATCTGGCGGCAATGTTTTTAATGGCCGATACGCACGACATCGACCGTTCGCTGGGGGATAAAAGCGGGGAGTGGTTTGTCAGCCAGGGAAAAACAGGCCGCGTCATCACCACGTTCAGCAATGGACAGAGGGAAGTTACGGATGCCAAAGCGGGTGTAAGGATTGATGAATTTGATCCGACGATCTTCATTTTTGATTCTTATCCCGGCGGGATCGGATTTTCGGAGCTCCTGTATTCCGAGCATGCCAACCTGCTTTCCGCCGCGCGCAGCCTTATCGAAAAATGTCCGTGCGCTTACGGCTGCCCCTCCTGCGTGGGACCGACGCTGGAAGTAGGCAAATCGGCCAAAGAGATAGTGCCCAAAATGGTGGAGCTGATTCTTGGTAAATGAAATCGATTGAAAAACTAAAACGCCTGACCGGCGAAAATATCTCCGCGCCGGCCGCACCATCGGCAAAAGATGTTCAGCTCGCCGATCTGCGCCGGAGGATCGAAGCAGTTGTTGCACGCAGGCAGTCGGCCGGCAAAGCTGCGCAAGAAACGGCCATCGCCAGAGGCAATGCCGGACTTGCACAAATTGTTCCGGGCGAGGAAATCGAAAACGGTCACGGTAAATTTTTTCTGGCGAGCGGAGTGCTGCGCGGCGCCAGCCGTCATGGCCATCGCAATATCAGCGAAGCTTTCGGTTTTGATATGGGGGCGGCGGCAATGCTGGCCAACAACCCCGGCATTGGCGATTTTTCCTGTTCCGATGCCCTGTTTTTGGATACGGAGACGACAGGGCTCGCCGGGGGCACCGGCACAATGGCTTTTCTGATCGGCCTGGGCTGGTTTGAGGAAGGGCACTTCCATGTCCGGCAAATTCTGGCGCGCGACTTTGGCGAAGAGGCTGCCGCTCTTACCTATCTTGCCGAAATCGCCGGTCAAAAGAAATTTCTGGTGACGTTTAACGGCAAGGCCTTTGACATCAATTTGCTGACAGCCCGTTTTATTCTGAACAGACTGGAGAGCGGCCTTGCCCTGCTGCCCCATCTGGATTTGCTGCATCCTTCGCGGCGTATTTTGGGGCATCGCCTGGCCAACAGCCGGCTGGTCACACTGGAGGCCGAGGTACTGGGTGTGCAGCGGGAAGGTGATATACCCGGCTGGGAAATCCCCCAGCGCTATTTCGACTGGCTGAAGAGACGCGATCCCCGCTTGCTGGCCTCAATCTTTGAGCACAATCGCCTGGACGTAATTTCCATGGCCACGCTTACCGCCCACCTGGTCGACATCATGACGGCGCAGGCCATCGAACAACACTCTCATGCGGATGATTATCTGGCCGCCGCCCGTCTTTTATTACATCGCCATAACCTGGCAGGAACCGGCAGAATATTGAACATGTTCCAGGAGCAGAGCTGTACATTTTTTTCTCTCCAATCGAAAAAGAAACTTGCTCAATTATACAAGCGTACCGGAAGATTAAACGAAGCAGTTCAGATCTGGCAGGACATGACAGCCTGCAGTCCCCCCGATTTCCATGCGGTTTCAGAGCTCGCCAAATGGCTGGAACACCATGCGGGTGATTACGCCCGTGCAAAAAATACCGTGGAGAAGTCATTGCTTGAGGACAATAATTTCTCGGAAGAAGAAAAGGAATCCCTGCTGCATCGATTGAAGCGGTTAAATGCAAAGGTGGGAGATGGCGGGTAACTTAGAACCCACACACATTAGATTCCCAGCGGGTAGGCGTCTGCATAGCTTCGTTATCAATCAGGAGAGAAGCAAAAAAAGGTTTTGTCTTTACGTCTTCAGTCTTCGGCCTTCGGCCTTTTGCCTTTCAGAAATATTTGTTCAATCCTCCGGCGGTCGATTTTGCCGGTGGCTGTCGTGGTTATTTGCGAGACGATTTTTACATGGCGGGGAATCGCATAGGGTTCCAGCATATCCATTAAAAGTTTTCTCAGATGAGTTTCGGTAAGATCGCAGGCAACAACAGCGGCAATAACATTTTCCCGCCCCTTTTCCGCCGGAAGCGCTACTACAACTGCATCGCGTACCGTCGGCAGCGTCTTGATTTTATTTTGCACATCCAGCAGATCGACTCTCTTGCCGGCGACCTTGACAATGCCGTCCGCCCGTCCCAGAAGAACAAACCGGTCGTCCTTATCCTGACGCGCTTCATCGCCGGTCAGGCAGTAGCCTGCATCATCTCTTTCCATCTCCGGCGAGGCCAGGTCTGATTTAATGGATAATCTTTTGCCATTCAGTTTCCAGGAGACAATATCAAATGGTTTCCAACTGTCAGTATGATCGCTTACGCAGCGGGCAGCAATGCCGCCTGTTTCCGTAGAACCGTAGATTTCGGTAATTCCCAGCCCCGTCTTCCTGTGGAAATGCAAGCCGTCGGAGCGGTCCAGCACCCCCGAAGAAGAAAAGGCGACTTTGAGCGAGGGAGCGGACAAATTATCCACCTTCATGGAGCGGTAATGAATGGGCACGCTCACCAGAACAGTTGCTTTATGCTTGTTGATAGTGGAAATGATCTCCTGCGGAAATGTGTAAATATCCGGCAGCAACCGGGCATGAGCTATAAACGGCACTAAAACAGAAAAAAGCAAACCATAAATATGGTAAGGCGGTACTGTGGAGACAAAGAGATCCTTCTCCGAAATGGCAAATTTTTCTTTCAAATAGAAAGCTTCCGTAAGCAAATTGCGCGGCGATTTGGACCAGACTTTTGGCTTTCCGGTGGAACCGCCTGTAAAAAGACGCAGAAACTGCTTATCGGGATCGCGGATTACCTCCGGATCAATCTCCACAATGGAGCTGGGCAGTGGTATCATTACTTCCACACCGGCCGGCATTTCTTCCGGATGGTCGGCAATTGCAGCGTTAAAGCCGACTGTTTCATACATTTCCAGCAACGCGTGGGCGGAAAAAGAATAGGGAAATATCAACTGGCATGCCCCGGTAAGTGACGCCAGCACGCAGGCGGCAATTACCGCTTTATTTTCAGTACAAATACAAAGGGTTTTTTCCCCGCCCCGCCGGGACAATATTTTCCGAATTCCGGCGGCCAGCTCGAAAACCTCGCCATAGCTGTACCCGGAATAAGTAAACTCTCTTTGGCAGAGAGTTTTGGAGGGAGTCAGAATTCTGCTATAAAGGCTGTGAAATTGGTCTTTTTGCATGCACAACACAGTTAAAAAATTATTTTTTTTACTTCTTAGCGAAAAAGATGGAAAAAATCAATGCACCATTTATTACTATAACCTCCTGTCTGTTGAATACATAGCTTTAAAACGGCAAGCTGTTAATATTCAGCAACAATTTTTGTTGACTTCTGCCCTGTTTTCTCATTAGTCTACGAAATATTATTACAAAACAGGTGTTTTATGCCTTTGACAAAGATTGATATTGAAAGCCTGATCCCGCATCGTTACCCGATAAAAATGATCAGTGACGTACTGGAGATAACGCCGGATTCAGCCGCAGCAGGAGCGGTGGTTAACTCCGATTGGCCTCTTTGCGACGGCAAGGAAGTAAGCCCGCTGGTCTTGATTGAAGTTGTGGCCCAGACCGGAGCCCTTGTGGATGGCTACAAAAGAAAAATGCAGGGAAAAACCGGCGGAAAGGGCTGGCTGGTCGGTGTCAAGGACGCCCAGTTCAATACCGCTGCAATATCTGTGGGAACGCACATTGTGGCCAGCGTTGCCAATTCCTATTCGTTTGATAATTACAGCGTAATTAAAGGTGTGGTTAAAACAGATGAAGATATCCTGGCTGTAATTGTCCTTCAGGCCCTGCGGATGAATGAAGATCCTACTGATGACTAAACAATTTCAAGGAGTTGAATATTAAGATGAGCGAGAAAAAGGTGGCAATAATTACCGGAGCCAGCCGCGGAATCGGCCGGGCAACTTCTGTTGAATTGGCCAAAGCCGGCTATTTTACAGTTATTAATTATAAGGAAAATGAAGCGGCGGCGGCCGAAACGCTCATGTTAGTTAAGGCGACAGGGGGTGACGGCGAAACACTGAAGTTTGATGTCACCAGTGCGGCCCAGACAAAAAAGCATATCACCTCAATTGCTGAACGGCATGGCCGCATCCATATCCTTGTTAATAATGCCGGGATCACTGCCGACGGGCTTTTTCTTCTGCTGGGAGAAGATGAATGGGATAATGTAATCAATACAACGCTTAAAGGTTTTTATAATATGACTAAATGCGTTTTGCGGGAGATGATCAAAAACAAATGCGGATCGATTGTCTCGGTTTCTTCAGTGGCGGGAATAATGCCTAATCGCGGGCAGACAAATTATTCAGCGGCAAAGGCAGGTCTGATCGGAGCATCCCGTTCCCTGGCTGCGGAAGTAGCGCGATTTGGCATTAAGGTAAATGTCGTAGCACCGGGTTTAATTGAAACGGACATGGTGAAAAATGCGCCGGTCGCCGAAATTAAAAAAGCAATACCGATGGCCCGGATAGGAAAACCCGAGGAAGTTGCGCGCGTAATTCGCTTTTTATGCTCAGACGATGCTTCCTACATTACGGGACAGACTATATCGATTAACGGCGGCATGTGCTGATTCCAATTTGCATTCAAGCGGCACCTTTGTTGGCGTCGTCGTTGGCTCCTCGGAGTACAAAAAAAGTACGCCTGCGTCGCCTCCTCCTAGCCGCCTCGGTGTCATCTTGAATACAAAATGGAATGAGGAACTTTTAATGAAAAAATCTTCTTTAGTTTTATTTGTTTTCTCAATAATCTTCTTTCTGCCTCGGGCAGCTTTCGCGGAAAACTTTGAACAATTGCGCCGGGATTCCGCCAATATAAAAACGGTGCAGGCCGGGTTTGTGCAAAAAAAGCAGCTGAAGATATTAACCAAGCCGCTCCTCTCGGAAGGCAGGTTCTTCTATGCCGCACCGGATTCTTTCCGCTGGGAGTATTTGAAGCCGTTGAGAAGCATAGTCATTTCCAGTAAAGGCGAGACCAAACGTTATATTATGTCCGGCGGTAAGATGGTCGAAGACAAATCCGGCGGGGTGCAGGCCATGCGCATTGTTATGGGCGAAGTTGCCAACTGGATGAGCGGCAAGTTTGACCGCAATCCTTCTTTCCAGGCATCGTTGAAAGAAGGAACAAACACATTGATTACATTAATTCCGGCGGGGCAGAATATGGCCGGAATGATTGAAAAAATAGAAATAACTCTCGCGAAAAAAACAATGACCATTAAATCTGTCAAAATCATCGAAGGTGAAAACTCGGCAACTCTGATCAATTTCCATGACGTGGAGATCAATAAACCCATCAATTCCTCAGTATTCCAGGATGTCGAATGAAAGGCATACGACTGCTGATATTGACGGCTTTTCTTCTTGTTTCCTGCTCGTCGCTTCCGGTAATTAAGCCGCTTGTAACGCAGGCCCAGCCGAAATTGTCATTTTGTCCGGCACCATTTTTAAAGGAGCCCTACCGGCTGGTCCACGTAATTGAAGCACAGGTCGCCGGCGAATCCCCGGGAGCAATAATCGGCATCACGCTTGTTGATCCATCAACAGGCTTTGTTTCCTGTGCAGTCATGACTCCGGAAGGCTTGGTGCTGCTGGAAGCTCAGGCCACTCCGACACTGGAAGTTATCAGGGCACTGCCGCCTTTTGATTCGGGCGATTTAGCAAAAAATCTGATCGAAGACATCAAATTGATTTTTCTGGCACCGGACGGGGACATCAGGGCAAAAGGAGTGCTGCCTGATGGAGCAGAAATCTGCCGCTGGCAGCAAAAAAGCGGCGGTTGGATTGATGTCATTACCCGGCAGCAGGAAGGCATAGAAATTAACAAATATTCGCCTTACGGCAGATGGCAGCGCCGTATCAAGCTGAAGAGCACTGCGGAAAATGCTTATTCGCGCATTGAACTGACGGCAAAAGAGACTTTTAACTATTTCCTCCTCCTGACTCTGATCGAAGCTGAACCGCTGGAAAGCGAATTGAAAAAGGAAAGAAGCAAAGGCAGCGAAGAATGAAAACTCCCGTAGACGCTAAAAACATCACTATCATCGGCTCGGGCATCGGCGGATTGAGCACGGGCATTATTTTATGTCTTTTGAATTATAATGTTACAGTTGTAGAAAAAAATCCATTGCCCGGCGGACTGATGCGCTCTTACCGGCGCTCGGGTATTGACTGCTCCGTGGGTGTTCATTACGTCGGAGCGCTGGGTGAGGATGAACCACTGGGCAAAATATTCCACATGCTCGGCATCAGCGTGAATGATCTTTTTGAAAGAATGGGACTAGACGGCGTAATTGATCGCTATCTCTTTGATGATTTCAGCTTCGATCTGCCAACCGGCATTGATGCCTATGAGAAAAATCTGCACGCGGCATTTCCCGGCGATAAGACGGCAATTGATGCCGTAATTAAAAACTTACGGGATATTTCCGGCCGTATGCTCGATCCTTCATTCCTGATCAACCAGGGGGATCCCTTTAAGAATATTGATTATCTGGATTCCATAGGCGAATACTTGCAGAAGCATGATGCCTCCATTGGTCTGCAATATGTCATGGCCATACCGGCCCAGCTCAACGGCGTCCACCTGGCCGACTGCCCATTGATCTTTCATCACATGGTACTGGCAAGTTACTTATTTTCCAGTTGGCGCTTAAAAGAGAACGGCAGCAAAATGGCGGAGGTGTTTGCAGAGCGGTTTCGGCATCTGGGCGGCAGGATTATCCTGAGTGACAGCGCCGAAAAAATCATACTGGAATCAGGTAAAATATCCGGATTACTTCTGCAATCGGGGAAAGCAATACCTGCGGACGTTATTGTGGCTGCTGTCCATCCCAAAGTATTGCTCGGGCTCCTGGCACCGGAAGCGCTGAAGGTTTCCTACCGGCAGCGCATATTGAATTTGCAGGAAACGGAAGGGGTGATTGTTGTTCAGGTGAGTGTAGATGCCCGGCGCCATCAGGAAATACCCCATAATATTTATGATATTCATATCGACGAAAAAGCAGTATCGCCAAACGGAATCTTTTACCAACTCCGCCGCGGCGATGCCAAAGGAGCAAACCTGCTTTCCATCATTACCAAATCCTCATACAGCGAATGGAGCAAATGGGAAAATACAAAATCCGGCCTGCGCGGCAGGGAATATGAAGAGAAAAAACTAAGTATTGCCCATGATCTGCTGCGGAATGCCGGCAAGGTATTCGGGGATCTCCAGGATTCAAAAATTATTGATATTTTTACGCCTTTGACCTTGCGGGATTATGTTTGTGCTCCCGAAGGTTCCTGCTATGGAGTAATGCGTTCGGTAGGTCAATTACTCAAAATTGCTTCTTTAAATAATGTTCCCATACCCGGGCTATATCTGGCCGGACAAAATGCTATGGCCCCCGGTGTATTAGGCAGCATATTAGGTTCGTTTGAGGCGGTCAGGCGAATTGTAGGTCAGGAAAAGTTTGCCGAGATAATAAAAGCAATGGCGGCCTTGTAAAAATCTCCTGCCTGCGGGGTTTAGCGTCACCTCTCGTCACCTCTTGTCACCTTCAGGTGATCAGGTGATCAGGTGATCCGAAATACACTAAGAACGCATATAAGGAGTTTGGCTGGACGCAGCAGGTATTTTGTGATAATTTTAATAATTGATGCAATATTGAGAAGCTCAGATGAAATTAATTTGTGGGATTGGAATAAAGCATGACACGTCAGGAAATTGAAAAAGAAATTAAAAATATTTTCCGGCGGGAGTTTGAAGTCGAAGACCCCGATATGGATGTTAATTTAAGAGACGCCTATGGGTTTGACAGCATTGATGCCATCGAACTTCTGCTGGAAATAGAAAAGTTATTGGGCTTTGAACTTACTCAGGAAGAGAAAAAGCAAGCCATGGACATCCGCACCATAAATCAAATCTGCGACTATATCGAAATGATTATCCGGAAAAGAGCAGTTTCCGCCAAGGGAAAATAATTTATGGACCGCAGGGTAGTCATCACGGCCGCTTCGGCAATAACCCCGATTGGACATGGCAAAGATCAAATAGTTAACAGCCTGCTCCAGGGCGTTTCCGGCATCAAGCCTTTGCGTGAAGATAAACTAATCAGCCGCTTCATTCATTCTAAAGTCTATGGAACCGTCGACTATCCCATCACCTATGATTTTAAACGGCAATACCGCAAAACCATGGCACCCTGTTCTTATTACGCCTGCCAGGTGGCCAAAGAGGTGCTGGAGCAGTCAGGGTTACCGGAAGAATTCATCACTTCCGGAAAATTAGGAGTTGCGTTTGGTTCCATTCACGGCAGCCCGATTACCCAACGGGATATTTACCGTACGTTTTTCGAGGCAACTGATAGTAGTGATTATAAGAATATCGGCGCCGTAGACTACCTGAAATCAATGGTGCATACAACCGCCGTCAATATCACCAAAATGTTCGGCATCACCGGCCGGGTGATTTCTTCCGGAACGGCCTGCACCACCAGCAGCCAGTCCATCGGCTACGGTTACGAGTCGGTTAAGTTCGGAATGCAGGAAGCAATGCTCTGCGGAGGCGCCGACGAATATGATACAATTACCGTTGCCGTCTTCGACAATCTGCTGGCGTGTTCCACTGCTTTCAACAGCGATCCGCAACGGACCCCGCGTCCTTTTGATAAATTGCGCGACGGGCTGGTCGTTGCGGAAGGCGCCGGAGCCGTCATGCTGGAGGAATATGAATTCGCCAGGAAGCGCGGCGCTGAAATCCTGGCGGAAGTCGTGGGCTTTGCCTGCAATAACAATGGCGGCGATCTGATTCTGCCCAATCTCAACGGGATAACCAATACGCTGCGGCTCGGCCTGGAAAATGCAAAACTTAATTCTGAAGAAGTCGATTTGGTCAGCGCTCACGCCACCGCTACCAAGATGGGCGATATTATTGAAGCCCAGGCCATCAATAATGTTTTCGGCAATCATCCCTATGTTGTAGGATTAAAAGGCTACATGGGTCATACAATGGCCGCCTGCGGGAGCATTGAAACAATTCTGTCGCTTTATATGCTCCAGGAAGGATTCATCGCACCGACATTGAATCTCGAAGAGGTTGATGAGAGGTGTGCGATGATCAAGCATGTACAGAAAATCATTCAGCATCCGATTAGAACAGCGGCCATTCAAAATTTCGCCTTTGGCGGCGTGAACACCATTTTATTTATAAGAAAAATATCCTGAGATTCAGATGCCCTTAACAAGAAGTATACAACATCTAACTGATTTTCTTATAACTCTCCTTTTATGGTCGTATTTTCTTTTCGGTTCGATCTTTTTTTTCTTTTTTCTTTACCTGCCGGCGTATCTTTTTGCCGAAAATCGCGTCACTGCTTTTCAGAAGCTAACCCACCGGCATATGAAAAACTTCTTTATATGGATAGGGCGGCTTGTTCCCCGCACAAAATTTGTAATTCAAAAAGAAGTCCGGGAAATCCATTCATCTGTAATTGTCTGTAATCACTTATCTTATCTTGATCCTATTTTGCTTATTTCACAATTGCCGCGGCTGCGGACAATAGTGAAAAGCACTTTTTTTAAGGTTCCTTTCTTCGGCTGGCTCTTAAGAAACTCCGGTTATATTCCTTCAGCACCAAGCGAGATGCTCGGCCCCGCAATGATTAATAATCTCGAAAGCATTAAAAAACATCTTCAGGAAGGAGGAAATCTGTTTGTGTTTCCAGAAGGAACAAGGAGCCGCACAGGAAATCTTACGCCCTTCAATAAGGGCGTATTCAGTATTGCCCGCTACTGTGACGCTCCGCTGAAGCTGATCCTTATCAAGGATACCAATAAACTCTTCCCCCCGGGTTCATTTTCATTCAATACCCGCTCTTTCAATAAAATCACTGTGGAATTAATTGGATCATTGGATCCGGATTACCAGAGCAACGATTTTTCCATCTCCGCTGTCACCGATCAGGCCCGCAGGCTTTATGAAGCCAGTTTTCGCTCCACCAAACACACAACCTGAGAAATACGCCTGCGGGAAAGCTTTGGAGTCTTATGTCTAATTTTCTTGACATATAATCATTACTTATTCTATATTGCCAACTCTAGGTTATTGTACTGCCTACGAAATATTCTTTGAGGCAACAGGAGGTGTTTAGTAAAATACCCGAGCCTGAAGTGCAAAACATAAGTCTGTAGAACACCATCCGGTTATCATATCTGTTCTAGGAGGCATTTAATAAATGGAAGAAAAAACAGTTCATCTCCTCATGAAAAGATTCCAGGATATAATCAAAGACGCCATCAAAGAGAGTTTGTCCGATATCTACATCACCGGCGGTCATCCCATGGTATCCAGAAAGAACGGTGTTATCCAATTTCACAACACCGTTAAATGGACCCATCAGGAGGTCGACGACTTTCTCCGCCAGCTCCTCACTCCCCGGCAGCTCGAATTACTTCGGGAAAGAAAGTCCCTGGATTATGCGTTATCGGTCAATAAAGTCAGACTTAGAATGAACGCTTTTACAACAAACCGGGGGATGAGCCTGGCCATCCGTGTTCTTTCCGGTTATATACCGACAATCGATGAACTGAATTTGCATCCTTCTCTGGAAGAAATATCAAAAATCAGAACCGGTTTGATTTTAACATGCGGCGGCACAGGAGTAGGTAAAACCACCACCATTGCTGCAATCATCAACGCCATCAATACCAATCGACCAGCCCACATAATAACTCTGGAGAATCCCATTGAGTACAGATTTCAATCAAAGAAGGCCTTCATTCAACAGAGGGAACTGGGCGCTCACATGCCCTCCTTTGCCCAGGGTTTGCTTGATGCCTTAAGGGAAAACCCCGATGTAATTGTCATCGGCGAGCTCAGGGAAACAGACACAATGCAGATTGCTCTGACAGCCGCAGAGTCGGGTCACCTGGTTATTGCCACGCTGCATGCATCCACCCCGGAGGAAGCTATTTACCGTCTGTGCAACACTGTTCCACCGGATGCCCAGAATGAAGTCCGTTACCAACTGGCTTCGACGCTGCAATGGCTGATTGTTCAGCAGCTGGTATATCTAAAAAAATTCAAAATTCGCGTACCACTTCTGACCATCGTCCGCGGTACGCAGGCAATCAAGAATACCATTCGGGAAAATAAATTGAATCAGCTGGAAAGTGCAATACAAATAGGTAAAAATGAGGGAATGTTCACATCGGCAAGCTATTTCTCTGACTATCTGGAAAACCGCCAGAACTTTACATCTCCGGCACAGGTTTTCCGGCCCTCCGTAGAGACGGCAGATGAGGTAATCTATGAGTCGCCTCTAACCAAGGACATTCCACTGCTAAAATCGCTTAAGCAACCGTCACCCGGAATCGGGAGCGAATCTATAATTATCAGATCCGAATATGACCGTGATGAAATAGAGACCATGCTTACCATCAACGAAGATGCATCGCTGCAGGAGCTTATACGAAAACTGGAATCTTAAACAGGGGGAGCTATGAGCAGTAAAGACAAGAGAGAATTCCGGCGGGTAACAACTTTAATGCCCTTTGAAGTCCGACGAATTGATCCGCGGGAATACGCAAGCTATAGATGCCGCGTGTCCAGAGACACTATAGTCGTCGATGAGTCAACCCCTCCCCGGGTAAATGACGATGCTTTAAATCACTGGTTGAATATGCTCAACACCAAACTCGATTATCTGATCAGTCTTTCCTCCCCCAAGCAGTATGGTTCCTCCTTCATGGCTGTCGAACCGCTGAACATCAGCGGCAGCGGAATGAGCATTATAACCAAAGAGGCCTTTAATATAGACGATATTCTGGAAATAAAGGTTGTAATTCAGATATATCCGGCAAAAGTGCTCTATCTTTATGGCAAGATTATCCGGTTTGAACAAACGCCGCACCTCTCCAACACTCGTACTTTGGGGATCGCTTTTCTGAACATGAACGAAGAAGTCAGAAACGAGATTTTAAAATTTGACTTTAAAAAACATAAAGAAAAACTGATCGAGAAAAAAATCTTCTGAAAAACCATATGGCGTCCTCTGCCGTTTTGTTTTTCATCCCGGGAATATATTTCATTTCAACCACCGGGATCAACCACCGATCCCTTCGAACAAAACGGTTGAAAGGTAACGCTCACCGGCGTCGGGACAAATGACAACTATGGTTTTCCTGGTAAATTCGTTCAGTTTCGCTAAACGAATTGCCGCGGCCACAGCGGCGCCACACGATATGCCGACCAATATCCCCTCTTCCCGCGCCATCCTGCGGGCATAGTCGACTGCCTCCATACTATCCACAAGCTCCACACGGTCAACCAAAGACAAATCCAAGACATCAGGGATGAAACCGGCACCGATACCCTGAATTTTATGCGGTGAAGGTTTAAGCTCTTCGCCGGCCAGTTTTTGAGTAATAATCGGGCTTTCCTTTGGTTCTACGGCCACAGAGATGATCTTTTTGGGGGATTTCTTTTTAATGTAACGCGAAACTCCGCTGATTGTTCCGCCGGTGCCGACCCCCGCCACAATCACGTCCACTTTTCCATCTGTATCCTTCCAGATTTCCGGCCCTGTCGTCTTTTCATGAATGGCCGGATTGGCCGGATTTTTAAACTGCTGCGGCAGAAAATATTTCCGCGGATCGGCGGCGGCTATTTCTTCCGCCTTATTAATCGCCCCTTTCATTCCTTCCAAACCAGGAGTAAGCACCAGGTTGGCACCGAATGCAGCGAGAACACGTCGCCGTTCGATGCTCATGGTTTCCGGCATGGTCAAGGTAAGTTTGTACCCCCGGGCCGCAGCAACATACGCCAGGGCAATGCCCGTGTTACCGCTTGTTGGTTCTATTATCTCCACGCCCGGTTTAAGCAGCCCTCTCTTTTCGGCATCCCAGATCATGGCGGCACCGATGCGGCACTTCACCGAATAAGCGGGATTACGCCCTTCAATCTTGGCCAAAACGGTCGCTTTCGCTCCGGAAGTTATATGATTAAGCCTGACCAATGGCGTATTGCCGATAGACAGCGAATTATCTGCAAATATTTTTTTCATAGCATTTCTCCTTGCCTTGATAATTCGGGTAGAGATGCAGAATATGCTGGTACCTACCCGAAAAATAATATTCAGGTTTTGGCCAGCGCCTGCTCGATATCAGCGATAATATCGTCAATATGCTCGATACCGATAGACAGGCGGATAAAATCCGGCGTCACGCCGGTCGCCAGCTGCTCTGCCGCTGATAATTGCTGATGCGTGGTTGTCGCCGGATGAATGGCCAGAGATTTGGCATCACCTATATTAGCCAGATGCGAGATCAATTGCAGTGAATCAATAAACTTCTTTCCCGCTTCGCTGCCGCCTTTGATGCCAAAACCGATAATTGCTCCGGCACCCCTGGGCAAATATCTGGCAGTTCTTTCTATCTCTGCTGAGGAAGCAAGACCCGGATAATTTACCCAGCTTACCTGGGGGTGCTTTTCCAGATGCTGCGCCACTGCCAGGGCATTTTCGGAATGACGCGGCATCCGCAAATGCAGTGTTTCCAGCCCCTGCAGGAACAGGAAGGAATTAAACGGCGACAGAGCCGGGCCCAAATCACGCAGCAGCAGGACACGGGCCTTGGTAATGTAGGCAATGTTACCCATTGGCTTTAATGCTTCGACAAATTCAAGTCCGTGATAACTGGGATCGGCATCCGCTATTAGAGGAAATTTACCATTGGTCCAATCGAATTTCCCGGAATCAACAATAATGCCGCCCAGAGAAGTGCCGTGCCCGCCGATAAACTTCGTTGCCGAATAGACGATAATATCGACGCCAAAATCAAAAGGACGGAGAAGATACGGAGAAACCGTGTTGTCCAGAACAAAGGGAATGCCGTTTTTATGAGCCACCGCGGCGATGCCTGTGAGGTCGGCAACATCGAGCTTCGGATTGCCGATGGATTCGGCATAAACAGCCTTTGTTTTGGGAGTAACAGCTTTTTCCAGCGCCGGTAAATTGTTTGATGGGACAAAGTTGACTTTAATGCCCAAACGGGGAAAAGTGTAGTGAAACAAGGTGTAAGTTCCCCCATAGAGATTATCGGCAGAGACAATTTCATCACCGGCCTGAGCAATATTCAGCAGGGAAAGCGTTATGGCTGCCTGGCCGCTGGCGACTGCCAGCGCCCCTACACCGCCATCCAGCAAAGCAATTCTTTTTTCGAGCACATCAGTTGTCGGGTTCATCAATCGCGTATAGATGTTGCCGAACTCGGCAAGGCCGAAAAGCCGCGCGGCATGGTCAGTGTCTTTAAATTGATAGGACGTTGTCTGATAAATGGGAACCGCCCTGGAACCGGTTGCCGGATCCGGTTCCTGCCCGCCGTGTAAAACTAAAGTTTCGATTTTAAGTTGGCTGTCCAATATGCTCATCTTCCGCTCCTTAAGGGTTGACGTCTCTGGTTACTTCCTCAATTACTCCTCCGCCGAGCACCTCATCTCCGCAATAAAGTACCACCGCCTGCCCGGGTGTAATTGATTCCTGCTTTTCCTCAAAAAGCACCCGCAATCTTCCGCCTTCTCTGGCAACCGTGCAGCGCGCCGGTTTTTTTCGATAGCGGATTTTGGCTTCAACTTTATCGGGCAGTTCCGCAGTCAGGAGATTAATATCTCCGGCAATAAGGCCGGCTGAGTATAAATCGTTTTTTTCACCCACAACAATTTTGTTTTTCACCGCATCAATTTCCACGACATAAAGCGGCGTCCTGGCGCTAATGCCCAGACCGCCGCGCTGACCGATGGTGTAATAGATGATTCCCTTATGCCGGCCTAAAATCTGCCCCGTTTTATCCACAATATCACCGGCGACGAAAGGTACATTTCGTTCCTGAAAAAACTGTCCGTAACTGCCCTGGGTGACAAAACAAATATCCTGACTTTCCGCTTTCTGCGCCACATGCAGGCCGGCTTTTTTGGTCAGCGCGCGGACTTCTTCTTTATTCAACCCTCCCAAGGGGAAAAGAATAGAAGCTAAATCAGCGGCCGCAATCGGATAGAGAAAATAGGTCTGATCTTTGATTCTGTCTTTAGGACGCAGCAGACGCCAGTCTTCCCCCTGCTTTTCAATCCGGGCGTAGTGGCCGGTGGCCAAATAATCAAAACCCATCCCGCGGGCTTTGCCCAAAAGCGATCCGAATTTTAAAAAGCGATTGCAATCTATACAGGGATTCGGTGTCCGGCCGCGCCGGTACTCGGATGTAAATTTACCAATCACGCGTTCTTCCATTTCTCCCGCAAAATCAAAAACAAAATGAGGTATCTGCAACTGGTCACATACTCTTTTGGCATCGTCAATAGCATCAAGGCCGCAACAGCGGGTGCGATCGCCGTCTTCGCGAATACCCAGGCACATTGTCACACCGGTCACATCATAACCCGCCTCTTTGAGCAGGCATGCCGCCGCCGAAGAATCGACTCCGCCGCTCATCGCGGCTAATACTTTTTTCTTTCCGGCAGTTCGGGTTATGTCCATAAAATCGTGTCCGTCTTAAATATTACTTTTCAGGTTATTTTCCGCTTTTTGCCGCCGCTCCTGGACCAGATCAGCCAAGGTAATGGAACCAAGAGTTTCGCTGATTTTATCACTCACGCAAGACCAGACGTCCCTCGTCGGACACGTGCTGGCGCGCAAACAGTCCTGAGGGTTTCTTACGCAATCCACCAGACTGATGTCCCCTTCGAGGGCATCATAAATGTCCTTCACGCTGATCTGCTCCGGCGGTCTGATCAGAACATATCCACCGTGAGCACCGCGGGTTGACTGGATCAAGCCGGCGCTGCGCAATGAAATTACGATAATACTCAGGTACTTTTCCGAGATATCTTCTCTCCGGGCAATATCTTTTAAAAACACAGGGGCCTTCCCGTAATTATCGGCCAAATCTGCCATCATCCGCACCCCGTATCTTGACCTGGTGGATATTTTCATCAATCGTCCCGCCGCCCGCTGTATATACTATCGTTTTGCTAGTAATTAACCCCGCACTATTCTTTTGTCAAGCAGTTTTTCTGATTCCGGCAAATGATCCTTTACCTGTACAAGCTAATACAATTACCTTGACTGCTTTTATCTTTATCCTGTAGTAATTTTGCAGTCTCTCAAAAGCGGTTATTAGGTTTCCCGGATATGTCGATTATCGAAACAAAAGCCCTGACTAAAACCTACGGACGGATAAAAGCCGTCCGTGGCATTGATTTGCATATCGAAAAAGGCGAGATATTCGGGCTGCTCGGCCCCAACGGCGCCGGCAAAACCACCACTATCGGAATGCTCTGCACGATTATCCAGCCGACAGCGGGCAGCGCTTTCATTGCCGGCTATGACATTGCGAAAAATCCTGCAGAAGTACGGCGCAACGTGGGCATCGTTTTCCAGGATCCCACGCTGGACACCGTTCTCACGGGACGCGAAAACCTCGAGCTTCACGCGCGCCTCTATGGCATTTCGGGCGCTTTACGGGAAAAACGAATAAGCGAAATGCTGGAGCTGGTTGATCTTGAAGAGCGCAGCAATGATCTAACCCGCACTTACTCGGGCGGAATGCGCCGCAGGCTGGAACTGGCGCGCGGCCTGCTGCACCGGCCGGCGGCGCTCTTTCTGGATGAACCGACCCTCGGCCTGGATCCGCAAACCCGTGCGCGGATCTGGGATTACATTAAAAAGATGGCGCAAAAAGAACAGACAACCGTTGTCCTTACCACCCATTATATGGAGGAGGCGGAAAGGGTTTGCAACCGCGTGGGCATCATCGATCACGGTCAGATCATAGCGCTGGATGAACCGGATAATCTGAAGGAATCAATGGGAGGCGATCTGGTATTAATCAGGGCCAAAGAACCGCCCGTACCAAAAATAGAGGCACTGCCCTACGTGAAGAAAGTGACAACCGGTGCGGGTACGATAGAGATAACCATGAAAGATGCCCATCTGCACCTGCCCGAACTGCTTTCCATAATTACTGCTGTGGAATGCGTGGAAATAAGAGTGCCCGCGCTCAGCGACGTGTTCATCCGTCTTACCGGCCGTGACATTCGGGAAGATTCTGCGGAAGACTCCGGCAGTTGGGTTGATTCCGTGGCGCGCTACCGCCAGAGGGGGAATTGAAAAGATGAACGGGGAGCGCCTGCAGAAAGAATTACAGGGTATTTATGCCGTCTGGTGGCGGGAGTTAAAAGTCTTCCAGCGGGAGAAAAGCAGGATTGTCTCCAGCATCGTCCAGCCGCTCATGTGGCTTTTCCTGTTTGGCACCGGTATCGGGGCGGGCGTCAGCGTCGGCGATCTCAATTACCGGGACTACATCTATCCCGGCGTACTGACGATGTCCGTGCTCTTTGGATCGGTTTTCTTCGGCCTCTACATCGTCTGGGACCGCAAGCTGGACGTGCTTAAGGCCGTGCTGGTGGCGCCGGTGTCGCGCATCAGCATCTTCCTGGGCAAAGTTCTGGGCGGCTGCACGGACGTCATGCTGCAGATCATCATTCTCTTTCTGTTCTCTTTTTTGTTCCCCTCCATCAACCCGGGGGGTATCCCGCTGGCCTTCGTCTTTTTGCTTACAACATCGATTGCCCTGGTCTCCATGGGCCTGGCTATCGGCTCTCTGCTCGAAAGCCTGGAAGGATTTCAGGTTATTTCTTCCTTCCTTGTTTTCCCGCTCTTTTTCCTTTCCGGCGCACTGTTTCCAATTGACGAAAAGCTCCCCGGCTGGCTTACGGGACTGGTTAAAATAAACCCGCTGACCTATGCCGTGGACGGCGTCAGAGGAGCACTGCTCAACCTGAATGTTTTTCCTCTTTATCTTGATTTTGGCGTCATAGCCTTCTTCGCCCTGATTATGTTCGGGTCGGGCAGCGTTCTCTTCGGCCGGATGAAATAGTCTTTTTAGCTGTTATGAACTGCTCTGTATGATTACTAATGGCAAGGCTCTGAAAGGTGGCGATGGTGACGGCCGATATTGCTTCAATATCGGCATATTTTTACTTCTGATGATCATTTAAACTGCATATTTTTATTATATCGTACCTATCGAAAAAACAGCCGGAGCATTAGCGCTCGATTATATGTTTTTGTTCGCTTCATCGGTAAATATCTTTGCGATGTCCGACCTTTACTATCCAAACTGTAAATTCTTTATCCTGAACAGAATAGACTATTCTGTAATGACCATGGCGGATGCGATATCTTTCTTGTCCTGTGAGTTTTTCGTGGCCGTGCGGCCTCGGGTCATTTGCAAGAGCCTGGATGCGAACTATAATCTTCCGGAGATCTTTCTTTGGTATTGCACGAAAATCCTTTTCAACAGATTCTTTAAAATAGATTTTATATTCGGCCATCTTTTTTCAGCCTCTTGATCATCGCTTCGTAGCTAATCAGCGGCTCTTTGGCTCTTGCTTCGAAAGCCGCAATATCTTCGGCGTCCTCGGCAAGGGATTCTTTGATGGCATCATTCACGAGTTTCGAGATCGACTGCGTGGTTTCGACCGCTTTCAATCGTAATGCTTTGTGCAATTCCGGATCTATATAAACTGTTGCACGCATTGCTGCCGTTCCCATAATATCACCTCCTTTAACGTTGTGTCACTATAGCACTAAAACGTCACAACAGCAATATTTTTTATCGTGGATAGCCGGAGCGCAGTGATCGGCTGGATCGAATTGCGCTGTTTGAGCAGCACCGGCTCATTTATTTCTATTTATTTCCAATGCCGGCTTGCACAGCATGCTGAGAAATTGCTTCTGCTATTTCCGTCCAAACCCCTTTGGGCATGTCATGTCCCATTCCATTAATGATCAATAAACCTGCTCCCGGTATCACCCGGGCGGTATCTTTTCCCCCTTCTGCCGGTATCAGCGGATCATCCGCGCCATGAATTACAAGTGTTGGAACTGTAACAGACGAAAGCGCCGGCCTGCGATCGCCATTGGCAATAATAGCTATATTTTGACGTGCCATTCCCTGCGGGTAATACGAGCGATCATAGCTCATCTCTATGAACGTTCGTGCTCTCTTTTCCTCAAACGGAAACCCGGGACTCCAAATCTTCCGCCAAATATCCAGATTATGCTCAACATACGCTCCGCGCTCCTGTGGCATAGGCGCTAGAACAGCAGCAAGCGCGTCCGGTTTTCCCTGCGGAAGATCAGGATTTCCAGTGGTTGACATTATTGAAGTCAGACTCAGGACATGTTTTGGATGTCGACAGGCGATAACCTGGGCTATCATGCCGCCCATGGAAGCACCGCAGATATGCGCTTTTTCAATGCCCAAAGCAGCAAGCAAACCGACGGCGTCATCTGCCATATCATCAAGAGAATATGCTGATTCCACAGGCTTGCCTTCCATTAAAGCGTTGATCGCGACTTGAAAGTCCGGAATTCCTGCTTCATCAAATTTAGTCGAAAGACCTGCATCCCTGTTGTCAAATCGAATCACATAGTAACCTTTTTTTACCAATAACTTGCAGAATTCAACATCCCAAAAAAACAACTGAGCGCCATTGCCGGCAATTAATAGTAATGCAGGGAATGAACTATCTCCAAAGGTATCATACTCAATTTGAATTCCATTAGCTGTCACATTTGGCATCGCCTATTCCTTTTCCTGAATTGCCATATTTACATCGACCCGCAACGAAAAGCCGATCCGGGGCGCAGTGATCGGCTGCATTGCCCTCGTCATGTCCTTCTTGCCGCATCAACCCGCTCGATTAAATCTCGTACCAAGGGGCTTTTTGAGAATAAATGAAAACGCATAGGCGGACAAAAAGCTAGTTCTTTCCCTATTGCACCTGACTGCCTGGTATGAATCACAACCCTCTCCGGAGAACTCATGTGCGAGTAATCAATGTTGATGATTTCATTCAAACTTACTCTTTGTGTTTTCTGACCCCTGCGAAATTCCAGAAAATCTCCGCAGTCGTAAACTTCGTCAGCAAGATCCCACACAAATTTCCGGAAAAAGAAATATCCGAAACCAGCCATTATTATCGGCACAACCAGAAACATGACTGATGCCCCGGCGGCGCCGGTAGTGATTGATATAACGAAAAAGAACGCAATAAATCCAAACCATATCGTTGGAAATAGTTTTTTAAAATAGAAAGTGGATCCTGATATTTTCTTCATTATTCAAGCCTCTTACAGCGCCGTACAAGCGGCCGTCAATGGAGCACATCGGCATTGGCAATCCGAGTTGATAAGCATGTCAGCCCTCATTGTGCAAATATTCAAGAATATCAACCATCAAGCTATTAATTGTTTTATATCGCTCTTGCGTCACGGATATAATTTGTTGTTCTGTTTGGATGTATTTCCCTTCAACCAATTCATTACGGCAATTTTCCACCAGAGCTTGAGCTGAATCCGGTGTTGTTTCAAGATGGAACTGCAGCCCGATCACATTATTGCCTATCTGAAAAGCCTGGTTTTTACAGCCTTCACTTTCTGCTGTTGGAATAGCCTGTGGCGGCAGGGTAAATGTTTCGCCATGCCAGTGGAAAACTATCATCTCTTCAGGAAATCTAAAAATGGTGTTACTCAGTGATGTTATCGCCTGGACCGGATACCACCCGATTTCTTTAACCGGATTTTTAAATACCTTGCCACCCATTGAGTTTGCTATGAGTTGCGCCCCCAGGCAAATTCCCAGGGTAGGTTTTCCTGACTCAATAAACTTTCTTATGAAGTTCTTTTCATCCGCAAGCCA
The DNA here is from genome assembly GCA_002840565.1 of Deltaproteobacteria bacterium HGW-Deltaproteobacteria-12. Lineage (GTDB taxonomy): Bacteria > Desulfobacterota > Syntrophia > Syntrophales > Smithellaceae > MVRV01. The sequence goes on from PHBK01000010.1 coordinate 275,885, forward strand.
GGGATGGTCATTTTCATCATTCACACTCATAGGCCCACCCATGACTACCAGTAGATCAATTTCTTCAACTTTCGGCAAATCGGCAGACTTATAAAATTGAGTACTCGTTATTTCGTAACCTGCCGTTTGCAGCCATGCTTCAATACTGCCGAGACCCTCAAATGGGACATGCTGTAAATAGTGTGCACGCATATATTCTCTCTGATGACTTACAAAGCCGGAACATCCCGACGGACTGTAATCGGGTGCAGCGACTTGATGATGGGTAGCGTCCGGAAGCGGACAAGCATCGCGAGAGCTCGCTTTAGCGAGCGTTCCGCTTGCGGCATGGCTAGCCGCTCATAGTTGATATGTTTCGCCTATATTCAGCACGACCACTTTGGTTAATGAATCTTTCTCAACTAATTTTTTGTATTCATCCGGATCAGTTGCAAAACGATGCATGGGAATAACCACCTTTGGTTTAATTCTCCTGGCTGCCTCAATCGCTTCAGATAAATCCATTGTAAAATCTCTACCTCCGATAGGGAGAAAAGCCACATCGACGTCTTGAAGGCAATCCATTTCCTGGACCAGATCAGTATCTCCGGCATGATAAATCTTCTTGCCTTCAACTGATACTACGTATCCCACTCCAATCCCTTTCTTGTGCATTAATTTGGCATCCCACTCATGTTTCCTGTTGTAAGCCTCTACCGTCTTTACCTTGATATCCTCTATTTCAATCAGCATTCCGGGCTTTACTGCCGTGATATCCTTGCCCAACCCTCTGGAACATTGCCTGGTAGCGAGTATTTTTTTTATCATTCTTGAGCCTGCGAACTGTAACTCCTTTGCAGTGATCTTTGTGATGGTGAGTTATCAAAATAATATTACCCTGTTCCAGTTCCTCCGGCAACCCATCAATCGGATCAGGCCATTTAGAATATTCAATTCTCTTCGGATAATGAGCGAAATTAGTTTTTAAATAGGCAGGATCAATATAAATAACGTGGGTTCCAGATTTGATTTGAATCCATGAAGGTGGAAACCATTTTATGTTTATCGGTTTGTTCATAAGATCTTGTGTGTTTTCACGGCGAATGAAAAATCAGCCGGATCAGCGCCTGTTGCTGCCTTTGGCTCCACCGTCGTGTTATGCGAATCATAATTTATACCCATTCAAATTTCTCGATTGTAATCTCGCTTTTAACGTCACCGGTATTGGACACACCCTCCGGTTCAATAAGGATAGCTTTGTATCCGTTCTCGGAAGAAGGTTTATGCTCGACTCCCTTGGGGATGACGATCATTTCCCCAGCGTTTACTTCCACCTTGCGATCACGGAAGCTCATAGCAAGTGTACCTTCGATGATAATGAATGTTTCGTCCGTTTCAGGGTGGCTGTGCCAGATAAAGTCGCCTTTGAATTTGACGATTTTGAAATCGTAGTTGTTCATCTTGGCAATCAAACGAACTGCGTAGTCACCGGCCGGCAGCTTACCGAACTTTTCCGAAAGATTGATTTTATCGAATTTCATCCTTTATCTCCCTTTTGCTATCAATAGCTGCGGCGGTATTTTTCATTGTTTATTCTTTGCGTACACAATCTTCCCCCTACAAAAGTCGTCAGTGCCCTGGCATCTTTTATTTCATCTGTGGGGATGCTGTAATAATCTTTATCCCAGATGACCATGTCGGCTAATTTGCCTTTTTCCAGGGAGCCGATTTCCTTTTCCTGAAAACCGGCATAGGCGCTGCCCATTGTCTGGAGCCTTAAAGCTTCCTTAATCGAG
>PHBK01000045.1 GCA_002840565.1 Deltaproteobacteria bacterium HGW-Deltaproteobacteria-12
GAACACCGGATTGAGAGGAGATGGAGAGACGACTGCACCCTCGGTCTTCTCATTCACCCCTCTCCTCGTCTCTCCATCTCCTCTCAATCCTTATTGGTTCTCCGAGTTATTCCCTGGTTTCTTCTTTCCCCGAGACTATGAAGCCTATTGTCTTCTTCTTGTCTCTCGGTTTCGGAGCATCGATCAGCTTCCGGATTTCCCTAATCAAGTCGATCAATATATCGTCATGGTCGCTCACGCGTTTTTCAAGTTCATCCATTTTCTGGGAAAGCTTCTCATTTGTCAGCGCCATTTCGCGTAGTCGAACGAACGCCCTGACGATGAAGACACTCATTTTATTCGCTCGTTCGGAGTTCAAAACGTTGGCAGCCTGCAAGGCACCATGCTCCGTAAAGACTAAAGGTAATTTGCGTCGACCTCCCCAGCCCGAACTTGATGTCGCAAATTGCGACTTCAAGCTTTCGAACTCCTCCTTCGTCAACTGAAACATGAAGTCTTCCGGAAATTTCTCAGTATTCCGCCGGACCTGTTCATTAAGGCGTCGCGTCTCAACCCCATGTAGCTCAGCAAGATCGGAGTCAAGGATGACCTTCTCACCACGAATGACCGTTATGGTCTTAAGGATTCGCTTCTCAGGGACAAGTCCTTTCGGATTACCGACCATCGATTTCCAGGTCCTTTCATTGGAGGAGAACGGGAAGCCAAGCCGCTCGGCCACCTTGATTTTCTGTAACCGCCGCGGGGTCCCGAGTCGGCTTTGGCGCCGTGTTATAAACAAATAGTGATTATTTTCTGCTCAACAACAGATCAGCTAATGACCTAAAATAGCAAACAATATCGCAAACAGAACGATAAGGATAACCAGCCAATCAAAGGCGGTTAGCTTTCTCCACTCTTTCCAATGTTGCCGGTATTGTCCAAGTATTCTAGATTCAACATCCTGTCTGGTTACAGGCTGGTTGCATACCGGACAGTTGCCTTCGAACAAACCCAGACCGTCTAGGTGCTGGGTTATGTCGCTGCCACAGTAACGGCAATAAAGCTTGTTAAAGCCGCTTTGGTCCACCGTGTCACTCGTTTATAACGGGCTGCTCAGTGGCGGCGCGTCTTTTTGCGCCGTCCACTGCAGCAGCAATGTTATACCTTTTGTGCTCCAAATCCGACGGCCAACTTATCCACTAGTATGAGTGAGGCAGCCACGAATACTCCGAGATCTATAACTACTACCGCCATTGCAGCCACCAAGGAAACAAAACTCCATAGATGCCCAAGGACTAGAGATTTGGGTGGTGAACTAATGGCAAAACCTACAAAGACAACGAGTAGAGTGAGGAACACTAGGTATCTACTGAAACTTAGGTTTCCTAAGAGGCATTTTACTCCCAAAGAGATACTCCCAACCCGTTCCTTCATTATAAACACCAAAGGAATTGCATAAATACCAAAAAGGCTGCAAGCACTCGACACAAGTAGCTTGGGAAGTTGAAATTGCGTCTCCATGACAACACCGATGCTTTCAATAATCAATACCGGAAGATTCAGGACTATGTTCACAACAAAAAGGTTCCACCAATCGTTCCTTAAAATGTCGTTCCATGATCTTTGCTTTTGATCCACTGCAATGTCGGCATACTTTCCATAAATAACCGGATAAACAATCAGTGAAAAAACACCGTGGGCTATCATCGCAACTATGGTCAAACCTTGCGACCAGTGGGTTGGATTGTCAAGTAGAAAGCCCGGGAGCCCTAGAACTCCGGTGTATACGACCAGGACGCCAATCAGGTTAGGGGTCTTCCTTATGATCTGTCGTGCTTCGGATAGATAGCTCTGCGATTCCCTTTGCATTGATCGCCTACAGGGTCATTTCAATTCTGCGGTATAACCGGTCGGTTTCACTGGCGCGCGGCCTTATGCGCGTCCATGTGCAAACCGTTGTTAGCGGTCTTGTCCTATTCCGCGTATGACGGCCGCCACGCGCGTTT
>PHBK01000011.1 GCA_002840565.1 Deltaproteobacteria bacterium HGW-Deltaproteobacteria-12
TGCGAATGTGCCGCCGAAGTAAACAGACCCGAAAGCAGCTTTAGCGTCAATCCACCCGCTGAAATTTTCCAGCTTGACGTCGCCGACACCGGAATCAGTTTCCGTAAATTTGCCGGTAGCCCAGTTAAATTCGGCCTGCAAATCCACGGGACCGAACTTGGCAATGGTGTATGGTGTGAAAAGGTAATATGCTCTTTTGCTGTTTAATGTCGGCCTGTTCTCGGCATACCGGTAGTAACTAACCTGCATACCGGCCCGGCCGCCTTTCCATTTGTAAACGCCTTCTATTCCATATTTGTCATTGTCGGCATCAGTGTAATTAGTAGCACCGGCGGGGGCGCCATAGGGGTAACTTTGTTCTTTTACTTTGGTGTAAGCCAGGTTGAGAGTGGCCGGACCGGCAGTATAAGAATATTTTATCCGGGCAGCGGGGGCTAAACTGTTGCCGAATACTGTTCCGGTACTGCCGTCATTCATTATACCAGCGTCGAAGATGCCGATTGGTGATTTATAATTAATATAAGCCCAGTCAAAAGCGATGTTTTCATTTTCGGCAATAGTTCCGGCGGAACCTGCTGCCAGGGCGGTTCCTGCTGCTGTTCTATTCGCCCCCCAGGCCCTTTCCATGGCATCAAAGCGGGTAACTAAAGTCAGGCCGGGCGAAACAACAAAATCAGCCCGGACACGCAGTCGCTGGTAATAAAACGCTGTGGACGGACTGATATCTTTGGTTAAACTCGTTCTATCCCAGTAAACACCGGCGGCGGTAAAATCACCGCTGAACTTCACATCGACCGCCCAAACCGCCGTATTGAAGATTGTCATCAATCCCAGCGTCAACAAAATAAACCAAATCTTCTTCATCTTTCCTTTTCCTCCTGAAATATTAAGTTCAAATTACCGCCAGAACACGGGCTTTATCTGGCCACTGCACTTCAACCTTCTTAAAATACGCCATCAGTATATACTTTGGATGTTACAGTATTATTACAGGTCAATTAAGATATTAAGAATTTATGTATTTTAAATAAGGGGAAATTTAAAAAAGACCATGAACTACTATGATGTTATATGTTTTATTTTACTCTTTTTACTCTCAGCATATTAGTTGTCCCTGATACCCACAGCGGGTGGCCGACAGTAATAACTATGAGGTCTCCTGCTGATACCTCGCCTGCATCGCAGGCAGCTTGCGTAGCTTTTTCGATCATGTCGTCCGTGTCCTGGAAATCGTTAATCAAGCGGGGACGGCAGCCCCAGCTAAGCGCCAGACGTCGCACCGTGTTTTCTTTTGGCGACAAAGCAATAATCGGCTGCCTGGGACGAAAGCGCGATATATAGCGGGCAGTTCTACCGGACTGCGTATAGGCAACAATGGCCCTGGCCGAAAGATGGCTGGCTAAAACACTGGACGCGTGGGCAACAGATTCGGAAATATCCTTTTCCGGAATCATCGAAAGAAACTTCTCAAAAGCGTAGCCGGACTCGGCAACTGTAGCCAGACGACTCAAATACATAACTGCCTCCGCCGGATAATTCCCGGATGCAGTCTCTTCGGAAAGCATGACAGCGTCTGTTCCATCAAGGACGGCATTGGCGACGTCCGCCGCTTCCGCGCGCGTTGGCCTCGGAGATGTCACCATAGAGCGAAGCATCTGCGTTGCGGTAATGACCGGTTTGCCACACATATTGGCTTTATAAATCAGTCGTTTCTGAATCAGCGGCACATCTTCCAGCGGAATTTCCACACCGAGATCGCCGCGGGCAACCATGATGCCGTCGGATATTTTCAGAATAGCATCAATATGGTTAAGTGCCTCATGCTTCTCAATTTTGGCAATAACCGGGGTGTCTTTGCCGTTTGCCGCAATAATGTCCTTGATCATCATAATATCTTCTGCATTTTTAACAAAAGATAGGGCAATAAAATCAACATCATTCTCCAGACCGAACAAAAGATCAGCACGATCTTTTTCGGTGAGAGCTGATGTGCTGATGGTTCCGGTGGGTAGATTGATTCCCTTATGTGATGTGAGGGTTCCGCCCGTCACAACTTTGCAGATAATATCGGATTCCCCGGTTGCCTCAACAAAAAGCTCCATCAAGCCATCAGCCAAAAGCAGCCTGTCGCCGGGCTTAACTTCCCTGGGCAGGTTTTTATGAGAAAGCGAGACAGCATCCACGCTTCCTTCTACATCCCGGTTTGTCAGAATAAATTTGTGACCGGGTTCCAGCAAAACGCCGGAATCAGGCATTTGGCCGATTCTTATTTTCGGCCCGGCCAGATCAAGAAGGATCGCCACCGGTTTTTGAAGACTGGCTGATAACTTGCGCAGTAAAATTATCTTCTCCAGGTGATCCTGGTGTGAGCCGTGCGAAAAATTCAGCCGGGCTACATTCATTCCGTTTAGAATCATCGCTTCCAGGACTTCTTCTTTTTCCGAGGCCGGCCCTATAGTGCAGACTATCTTCGTTTTTTGCATAATTTCACTTAGGAGCCGTTAAGAAATAACTTGTTCATTTTCTGTATTTCGTTACGGCTCCTTATGCCGTTCTCAGCATTTATTTGACCAAGTTATTATTGCACGGCGGCTTAGTATTTGGCAAAGGAAAATAAAGCGATACTTTTGTGCCGCTGCCCAGCCGGCTTTCAATTTCCATTCGTCCACCATGGGCAGCCATCAGATGTTTGACGATAGACAACCCCAGCCCGGTACCGCCTAAATCCCGCGACCTGGTCTTATCGACGCGATAAAACCTCTCGCCCAACCGCTCTAATTCTTCTTTAGGAACACCAATCCCTGTATCACTAAAATTTATTACACTAAATCCATCTGCTTCTTCTGCAGCTATGCTCACTTTCCCGTTTTCCGGTGTGTACTTAATGGCATTATCCAGGACATTGACAAAAATCTGCGCCAGCTTGTCTTTATCCGCCTTTATTAGAGACAACTTATCCGGCAGGAGATTAGCGATGGCGATATTTTTAAATCTTGCTTTGGGCTCAAACAGTGACATTACATTGTTTACAGCATCTCCTAAAGAAGCATCTTCAAAATGAAATTTGATTTCTCCCAGCTCAATTCTCGATATCGTTAATAAATCTTCCACCAGGCGGTTCAATCGCTGGGCATGTTTTAATATTAAATCAACAAATTTTCGTGTTTCATCCTGACTTTCTATGGCACCATCCCGAATAGTCTCCAGATAACCGAGTATTGCTGTGAGAGGCGTTCGAATTTCGTGCGTAACATTGGCCACGAAATCAACTCTGACGCGCTCTAATTTCTTCAGTCGTGTGACATCATGAAATACAACCATGGTCTTTCCATTATCCATATTGCCCTTAATGCCGGAGATGCTCACATTTAGTATAACCGGTTGCATGTTCCCCAGAGTAATTTCCCGAGATATCGGTTCTCGTGTTTCTTTGAACCTCAGAAAAGTTTTCTGCAGATCAACATTGCGAAAGGCCTCCATTAGCGTTTTGCCGGCTACATCGCCGTACTGCACCGCCAATATGTTGCTCAGGGCTTGATTGACAACTTCAATTCTGGCCGCCGCGTCAAGAATCAAAACGCCTTCGGTCATGCTGGCAAAAGCCGTTACCAACTTGCTGTTTTCTTCCTTGGCCAACCGGACCTGGTTTTTTAATTCATCCACCAGATAATTTATATTGTCTGCCAATTTTTTTGTTTCGTCGGATGTTGTTAAAATAATGGTCCCGGATGCACGACCATCACGCAGCCTTTCAGTAAAGCTCTCCATTTCCTTAATGGGTGCCGCCAGGCGATAGGAAAAAAGGATGGCAATAATAAGTGATATAGCCGCAACAATCATTATCGCCAGAAGAAAAGAATTATATACTTTTTCAATAGTGTTTCGAACATCATAAAGGGGCTTTGCCAGACGGACATAACCGGTTATCTCGGAACCGGTTTTTACAGTCACGGCAACGTAGAGCATATCAACACCAGTTGTTGCACTGTGGCGGACGGCATTACCTTTCCCTTTAAGTCTGGCTTCCTGTATTTCCGGCCGGTTTAGATGATTTTCCAGCCCGGCGATTTCTTTTTCCGAATCAGCAAAGACCTTTCCTCGGGGGTCAATAAGTGTAACGCGGGCGCCTGATATGCGAGCAATTTGCTGAATGTGAAGCGAGATTGCGCCAGGAGAATTCAAGTCCACCAACTGGGCATACGTTATTAATTGCCCCTCTATCTGTAAAGTCATAACCTTTTTAATTTCGTCACGCACAAGCAGATTCATGACAAGAAATGAAAGAGTTATTATAATCAGATAGGTGATAAATATCTTGTAAAAAAAATGCCTTTTCAAGCCGGCTCCTTGTCATCTGCTGAACAGGTTTGATGGCGAACGCATTCACCGGTAACCATATATGTCACCATATCGGCAATGCCCTTGGCGTGATCGGCAATCCGCTCCAGATTCTTTGATATTTGCATGATAACTATCGCCCGGTGAATTGTCTTGGCATCCTCCATCATAAATGTCAGCAACTCGCGGAATATCTGTTCATTGAGTTCATCGACAACATGCTCTTTCTGCTGAACTTTTTCTGCCATTTCCAGGTCATTTTTTATCATTGCATCCAGAGACAATTTGATCATTTCTCCCACAAGATCGGCCATTCTGGGTAAATCAATATAAGGCTTCAGCTGCGGTTCCCGGTTCAGAATAATAGCTTTCTCGGCTATATTCACCGCCATGTCACCGATTCTTTCCAGATGACCGGTTATTTTAATAGCCGTCGTTATGAATCTCAAATCAATTGCCGTGGGCTGGCGTAAGGCCAGAATGCGGATGCATCTTTCTTCGAGTTCTGTATCCAGAAGGTCGATTTCTCCGTCCCCTTTCATAACTTTGTCCGCAAGATCAGAGTTGCGCTCCAGGAGAGATGTCATTGCCCCTTGAATTGCCCTTTCCGTCATAGCCCCCAGGTAGATCAGTCCGTCCTTAATTTCCCGCAGTTCCTTTTCGTAATGCGAACTGGTATGTCTTCTTTCTTCCATAGCCGCGCCTCCCGTTAAGTATTAACCGAATCTTCCTGTTATATAATCCTCCGTATGCTTCACATCCGGTTTGGTAAAAATCTTCTCCGTTTTATTATACTCTATCAATTTGCCTATATAGAAGAAAGCTGTTTCATCGGAGATACGTGCCGCCTGTTGCATATTATGAGTAACAATAATTATTGTATAGTTCTTTTTGAGTTCTTCAATCAGTTCTTCAACCTTGGCGGTGGATATTGGATCAAGCGCCGACGTCGGCTCGTCCATAAGCAGAACGTCCGGTTTCATAGCCAAGGCCCGGGCAATGCATAGCCGCTGCTGCTGGCCGCCGGAAAGAGTCATGGCCGATTTATTCAAAATATCTTTGACTTCATCCCAGAGAACAGCCTGCCGCAGGCTTTGTTCTACCAATTCATCCAGATCATTTTTTTTATTCGCCCACATCAAACTCGGGCCATAAGTGATGTTGTTATAAATCGTCTTGGGAAACGGATTAGGTTTTTGAAAGACCATGCCTATTTTTTTACGTATTTCCACCGGGTCGATATCAGGGGAATAAATATTCTTGCCTTCAAAGATTATTTCTCCTTCCACTCTTGTTGCGTCAATCAAATCATTCATTCTATTTAACAACCTCAGCAAAGTCGATTTGCCGCAGCCTGATGGTCCGATAAGGGCCGTAACATTATTTTTTAAAAAAACCATATTGATGTCCGTCAGCGCTCTCACCGGGCCGTAATAGAAATTGACGTTATGCAAATTAATAATCGGGTTTCCCTGCATGCTTTACCACCTTTTCTGCTTTCTCATATAACTGCGAATAACTATCGCGATCAGATCAATACCCAGAACCAGCGCCACCAGAACCAGCACTGTTCCATACTGCAGCGGCCTGGTTAGCTCAATATTCGTTCCCGCCGTAGCCAGAACATAAATATGATAGGGCAGTGCCATAACCTCATCAAAAATGGAACCGGGCAGTTTTGCCGTGAAATATGCCGCCGCCGTAAACATAATCGGAGCTGTTTCGCCGGCAGCGCGGCCTATACCTAAAATCGAGCCAGTTAATATCCCCGGCAATGCCGAGGGCAGAACAATGCGGAGAGTGGTCTGCCATTTGGATACACCCAGCGCCAGTGACGCCTCCCGGAAAGTCTGGGGGACAGCTTTTAAGGCCTCTTCGGATGCTCCGATTATTGTCGGCAGAATTAAAAAGCCCAGGGTCAAAGAACCCGCCAGAATGCTGGAGCCGAATTGAAGAAACACCACAAAAAATCCGAGGCCGAAAAGGCCGAAAACAACCGAAGGAACGCCTGCCAGACAGTTGATGCCAATTTTAATAATCCGGATTATCTTCCCCTGCCGGGCATATTCTGTAAGATAAATCGCGGAAACAACGCCCAATGGCAAACCGACAGCAACAGCGCCAACAGTTAAATAGACTGTGCCTAATATTGCCGGCATTATTCCGCCCTTCGTCATGGAATCAGTCGGCGGCTTGCTGATGAATTCCCAGCTGATAGCACCGATGCCGTTAACAATGATATGAAGCAGGATCCCACCCAGCGCCAGAGCAATAACCAGCATGGAAAGTCTAACCGTGACGAAAAAAGCCTGCTGCCTGATGTATCGCCATTTCATGGAATGAGTGCGTATTGCGTTCATAAACCTATACTTCGTTTTAAAGTGTTGCCGATCCTGATTGCCGGAACCTGTGAGAGAGATGATCAGCGATCAGATTAAAGATTAATGTCAGCAAAAAGAGTACAATACCTGTAGCGAACAGCGCCTGATAATGCAACCCGCGGTAGGGAGATTCCCCCATTTCCGCAGCAATGGATGCCGGCATCGGACGAACCGAATCAAACAGGCTCTCGGGAATAGCTGCAGAACCGCCGGCTACCATCAGGACTACCATGGTTTCTCCTATTGCCCGCGACATTCCGAGAATCACTGCCGTGGAAATACCGGAAAGTGCCGAGGGTATTATTACTCTGATTATAGTTTCAAATTTAGTTGCGCCCAGCGCATATGACGCTTCCTTAAATTCACGTGGTACGGCATAAAGGGCATCTTCGGAAATACTCGAAATTGTCGGGATGGCCATAATCGCCAGGATGGCGGAGGCATTGATGATATTCAAACCGGTCGGCAAATCAAAAGTATCCTGAAGCCAGGGGGCGACAACTATCATGCCGAAAAAGCCAAGTACGACTGAGGGAATGCCGGCCAAAAGCTCGATTATGGATTTAAGAATTTCTTTGACTGCTGCCGGAGCAATTTCCGCGATATAAATCGCCGAGAGGACACCCAGCGGCACGGCAACCATCGTGGAGATTAAAGTGACAACAAATGATCCTACAATTAGCGGGAATATGCCGAATAAGGGCGGATCGGCTGTCGGATACCACTCCAGCCCGAAAAGAAAATCCTTCAAAGAAACTTTTTGGAAAATCGGCAGGCCTTCGCGGAAGAGGGAAAAGACAATCAATCCCAGCACCAGCACAGAAACCAGCGCAAAGACGAATAATATGTATTTGATGAATTTTTCTTTGGTAGATCTGGTCATTTTTTTCCCAATTAACTATGCAGCATTATATTTAGCTAAACATAAAAGAATAGCACCTGACGTCGAATTCAATTTGTCGTGCTGCTTTGCTCTGTCAGCCATCTTTTAATTTGCTTGTCAATCTGGTCACGTACTTCTCTGAATTTATTCAACTTTTCATCATCTGAACCGTTAACCGCTGCGGGGTCTTCCAAAGACCAGTGCAGCCGATTACTAATTCCAGGGAAAGTTGCCGGACATTTCTCTTCAGCATCAGAACAGACGGTAATTAAATAGCCAAAATGAAGCTTACCCATATATTCACTGACATGTTTTGAGTGATGACCTTTGAGGCTGATACCGACTTCCTGCATAACTTGTTGAGTGAACGGATTGATTCCTTTGGGTTCGAGACCGGCACTATAGACGTCATATTTATCTCCGGCATATTTTCTCAGCAGGGCTTCGGCCATCTGACTGCGAGAGGAGTTACCAGTACATAAAAACAGCACCTTTGTCTTATTCATTGCCATTCCTTATATTAAGAAATTTATCATTTGCATACATGAAGCAACACAAGCATATTATGCAGGGTTGCTTCATGCAAAAAATGTTGCTGAGAAATTATTTTTTACCTTTTTTGCTTTCTTTGGCAGCGGTCAAAGGTACAAAACCTTCTTTTTTTACTATTTTCTGTCCTTGATCGCTCTTCAAAAAGGCAATAAATCCTGCCGTCTCTCCGGTCGGTTCGCCGTTAGTGTACATGTAAAGCTCGCGGGAAAAAGGATATTCTTTGGAAAGGGCGGTTTCGGCCGAGGCCGCGACACCATTTACTTCCAGCGCCTTAACGCTTTTGTTGATATAACCCATCCCCACATAACTGATGGCGTATCTGTTTTTAGCAATTGCGGTTACAATAGCTCCGCTTGATGCCAGCATCTGAGCACGCGGCGTTACTTTAGTTTTCTTCATGACAAAGTGATCCCATGATTCAAAAGTGCCCGAAGATGAATCCCGGGAGATGACAACAATTTTCAGGTCTTCCCCGCCTACCTCCTTCCAATTGGTTATCTTCCCCTGATAAATAAGACTTAATTGATCGGTAGATAATCCTTTTACTTTATTCTTCGGGTGAACAATCGGGATCAAAGCATCGTAGGCAACAACGTGCTCCACAGGTTTTACCCCTTTAGCCGAAGCCAGTGCAATTTCTTCTTTCTTGATTTCCCGCGATGAATTGGCAATGTTTGTAGTTTTGTCAATCAAAGCTTTGATTCCTTCGCCGGAACCGCCGCCGGAAAGAGAAACCTGTACCCCCTTGTTTGCCTTCATATAGGCATCCAATGCAGCCTGTGTAATGGGCAATACCGTAGTTGATCCCTTTATTACTACGGAATCAGCGGCAATTGCCAGGCCAGTAGCAAAAAGCACTGCAATTATACTGAAAAATATTTTCTTAACCATCCTGATCATTTTCTTATCCTCCAAATATTTAATTTACAGCAATATACAGGAGTAATGTTACAATTTGATGACAATACGATGAAGAAATGAAAATAATATGTTATTTATATAAATATCACAATTTGGACTTGAAATCCACGCTGGAATGGAAAGGGTGTCCATATAAAAGGATTGTCGGGGAAGCTACTGCCTTGGAAAGATTGTAATTCTTGACTAACAGACACCCGGTCTATTATAGTGTCTGCCGAAAACAATAATAGGAGGGCTGGTGATGGATATTTACGAAAGATTACGGGAAGTTCTGGATGCACACCCTTCAACCGCACCCAAGGCAAAAGCGATTGACGAAATTCTACAGATACTTTTCACACCCCCGGAGGCTGCCGTTGCCGTCTTCATGAGCTTTAAAGCAAAAAAACCGGCACATATTGCAAAAAAGTGCGGCCTTCCCGAAAACGAGGTCTTTAATCATCTGGAGGCAATGGCCGATAAGGGCATTATCTTTTCCCGCAGCAAGGATGGAGAAAAGCTATACGGTCTGGTTCCGCTTATTCCCGGTGTTTTTGAGTTTCCCTTTATGAAAGGCGGCGGGACGCCAATGCACGAGAAACTGGGCAAGCTATGGGAAGAGTATCACCAGGAAGCCCTCGGCGCTTCCTTTGCCGGTAATCCCACGCCTCTGATGCGGGTAGTGCCGGTAGAAAAATCAATTACATCGCGGGATCGCATCCATTCCTACGAAGAAGTTAAAACATTAATTAACAATACCGATTATATTGCAGTAACCAACTGCGCCTGCCGGGTAAGTGTTGCCGGTTGCGAAAAGCCTAAAGAAGTTTGTCTGATTTTCGACTTTATGGCTGAATTCCTCATCGAACGGGGATTCGCCCGCTCCATCAACAAGGAGGAAGCATTGAGGGTACTGGATTTGGCCGAGGCGGCAGGTCTTGTTCATACAAGCAACAACAGCGCAGACAAGGCCAGCGTGATCTGTAATTGCTGCCCCTGCTGCTGCACCGTTTTGCGCGGCAGAACTCAACTGAAACATCCCCATGCCTTTGAGCCCAGCGGGTTTGAAGCATTTGTTCTGGGCGAAAAATGCACTGGTTGCTCCATTTGTGCCGATGAGCGCTGCCCGATGAAAGCAATCGAAATGATTAATGGTATTGCAGCAGTCAAGTCCGCAGAATGTATTGGCTGCGGATTGTGTGTTACAGCCTGCCCCACCGGAGCTATCGAACTTAAGGTGAGAAAACAGGTCCCGTCAATTCCGGCGACGGTTTCCGAAATGGGCGCCACAGTGCTGCAGGAAAAAGGCAGGCTCGATGCTTTTCTGAAAATCATGCAAAGCTGAGGTGACCGGGGTTAGTGAGACAGCCTGTGGGGTGAAATAAGCAATGGCCCTCTGTTGCTGTGATGCCGGCATCAGGCTGCCGACTTCGGTTTCTCAAGAAGTCCATCTGGAGTCCGGTTTATTAACCTAAATCCTCTTATTGATAGTAAAAAAAGGATTGTCTAAACCATGAATCCAATTTTTGCCATCATAATAATATTCTTTATTTTTAATGCTAATCCACGAACCTTCCAAGAGACCAGAGAGAACGACTTGTCGACCAGCCAAAACATTTATCTTCAGAAAAAAACTGTCTTTAAAACCATCAACAGTAGCCGTACCGGTATAGTAGCAAGAGGATGTGGAACTTTTTTGGCAATTCAATGTTCCTTCAAATTGAGCAACAAGACCTTCTATATCAGCCAATGCGTTTAATTGCATCGAGTTGCGATTGTTTACTTGTATGAAGGCCAATCCCGACGCAGGTAGTATCTTTATATCAGTACTTTTCGGCAAAGACTCAGTAGCGTATCCGGTATTTTTAGGTGCAAGTGTAAAAGTGCTGACATTCTTCTTAGTCTCGTGCATATACTGCAGCATCTGCTTGAAACCACTTTGCGCTATTTGTCGAGCTCGTTCCTGCGTTTTAATCAGGGATTGGTCTGTTGCTTCACCTAAAGAGACGAATGCCAGATTAACTTTGGCCCATCTTGCGAATTGGCCGTTGGGCCATTTTTGGAGGTAATCCTCGAAAGATTTTTTGTTTGGCCTTCTTTCGGCTTCATAATATTGGTCAACCTCCTCGGCGTATTGTGCGTGTTTCCCTTTGGGTAAAGCGCTGAGGTATGCTTTTATCATTTTGATGTTTTTGTTGTGTAGGTTCTCGATACTGAGCATTCCAGAATCTTCAAATAATTTGTCACATCGCCTGATCGCATTATCAACCTTTGAGCTTTTTACATAGGCTTTCATGAACTCGCCATAGGCATTAATGGTATTAGCATTCTCTGCCCTGCCGAATGCAACAAAATCTTCAGGAGCTCGTTCTTGCAGTGACTTAATCCAGATAGCAATTTTGCCATCAACATTTAGCCCGCTTATAAATTTTAATGTGCTGCCTGTCTGCAGATAATCTTCATAAACTGATTCCTCTGGAAGATTGGGGCCAACAATCACTCTGGTAGCGCCAGTAATTTTTAAATTAAGGTAACCTGCTTCTCTTTTCCACTCAAAAGAACCAGCTGGACCTAGCTGTCCAATTTCTTTTGCCCCATCATATACGACGAAAGGTATTGCTCCACCCCACATATTATCTTCTCTTGCGATTTTAAGTAACACAGGATTTCTAATTTTGGCCAGCTCTTCTTTATTTTGAACTGGCATTTGGGTTGATGCATAGAACATCGATGCACAGCCGGAGAATAAGAACATCATAATGAAGGCGATGAATATTGAGATTGATCGCATACAAAACTCCTTTCTGAATTTACAGGGGTACAGAACTATGCATATGTGTCCGTATAAAATCAAAACACGGCAATGTTGATCGTATAAGCCTCCGGCGGGAAGTCAGCGTTTTGATAATATTCATTCATTGATCAGCCACTTGCGCATCTATACCGATTTTATTTATTAAGACAATATTGTACAAATGCTCTGCTTCAGTGCTACTCAGTCTTCTCCACTACCTTTGCACTACAAAAATTGCCGGTAAAATAGTTGCCGCCATGAATGGGCACCAACTCATACACCAGACCCTTTTTAGCCACAAAAGTAATGTCGTGAGCACGGTAATATGTAATCCTAACCTTATTGCCACCAATAAACGAACGAGTGACACAACCTATAGTTAACGTGTGGGGGCCGGGCTCCATTGTTATTTCCACGGAGTCTCCCAGTTGAGAGCTAAAATACATATTATCTCTACAGGGGAAATTACTGGTATTGCCATAATTGTGATCGCCCGAAATCCCATCAATTTCACACAACTTAACACTAAAATCAGTATCGGTGACAACTGTAAGCTTGACCAGGTCTGTTTTGGGTGTTGTGGAATCATTTTTCACAATTGATTGATAACTAGTACAGCCCCAAAATATCACGGATAAAACTAGAGTGATTGGTAGTTTCATGAATATAGATTTATTTTTGTTAATTTCACATGTCCGGTTCATTCAAATTTACCGATTTTTGATTTGTTTGGTGAGATATTGCTTTTCGACGGAGAAAGTATAAGCGGGACGGACTTTTGTGTCAATGATATATTGCCGTAAATGAGTGTGGTAGTCGATTTTACTTGATCCCACGCAATGAAGCCGGCTTCAAAGCACTAACTTCCGAATGAAATATTGTATAGAGGAGAGGAATCGGGAAATCAACAGTTCAGTAAGCTGTACGTACTAAGTCTTGCCTTAGATTCGTCTTTACACGCATGTCAAGAAAACTCCATCCAACAGCATCGCTTATCTCTCGTCCTATTCAACTTTGAACAACATCACGCAGAGAAGCTGCCGGCAGACTGTATCGAATATTGCAGCCTAAACAACGTCAACTTTGACATTCAGCCTGCGGGCAAGCCTTTTATGCTCTTCAGGCGTGATCCAGGAGACACGGAGATAATCGTAAATGGCGTCATCATTCCAACCGATGCGGCGCGCTTCACGCACGGTTATCAGGTAGGCTTCGATTTCGGTTGCTCGATCCACGTAGGCTTTTCTTTTATCGTAAAGATCCCTGCCTTGAAAGTGCTGCTTGACATGGCACAACTCGTGAATGATATCGAGATACAGGATGTCAGCGGGAGAAGAGCGCAAGTATTCTAAGCCGATAACAATGGTTCCTTCAGCATTGTCGACGAACATTTCATATGGCCCGTCCGCCACGATCACCTTATTATTGGCAATGACCTGGGCGATTTCGTCCGCATCGGCAAAGATGTCAGACAGGATGTCATAAGCCGAGACATCCGGAAACACATCTGCTATGCTGTACTGTCCCGGTTCGAGTGAACGGTTGATGAGAAAGGCATCTTTCATCAGAATTTCCTCAGTTCAATTATAAACTGCCCCGGAAAAATCCACCACCGGTTCAGCTGCATCCAATCTGAACCGGCGTCACGATAAACGCCCTTATATATTGAATGTATGAGCGCTGTTTATCTGCTGTCGATGATCGGGAGTATTTCCGCTATGTTTTCGATAACAAAATCGGCGTGCTTTGCAAATTCGTCGGCATCGCGATGATTTTTCAACAGCACGGCAACCGCATCAGCCGCCCGGGCGCAAAGTAAATCGAAAAGATAATCTCCGACAACAAGCGATTGCTGAGGCAAAACTGCGAACTGCTTGCAAAGGTATAATACTCCGAATGCATCCGGTTTAACCGGACCTTCCTCTCGGCCCACAACTGCATCGAATTTCAAGCTGTGTTTTTTAGCCACAGCAAAAGCATTATCTTTTTTATTGCGCGTTAATATCCCGGTAAAAATACCTCTCCTGCGTAATTCCTGAAGCGTCTCTCTTGCTCCGGGGTTCAATCTTGATTCAATAACCGCCTTTTCTTCGTGAGCCAGCAGAATTCTCTCTGCCTCCTCCCGCTGCGACGGCTTCATTTGATTCATCAATTCCAGAATCGGCCCATTATCATGCGGATAACCCATCTCCCTGCGGATTGCAGCAAAATCAATAGAGGGCTGCGTGATAGTTCCATCGAGGTCAAAAATCACTGCTTTGATTCGCATGTAAAATCCAATCTTCAATCCCGCCAAAACAGGCTCTTTACAAGATCATTCATCCTTAAACAGGGTTTTCAGCTTCGCCTTTGCCGATTCTCTGTTATTGTGTTCCTTGTTATCAGCATTGAAATCTTGAAAAACAAACAAATCACAGAAATTGCCCCGATCCTTTGCAATAACTCTTTCCGCCTGGGGCTCCCGACATTCGTTGTAAATCCCCGGTGTATAAAAGTTACAATTAAGACAGCAATGAAGTTCCGCTCCGCAAAATGCGCATATTTCCCGCCTGCCGACCGGAAGCTTGATTTCTATTGTCTTCAGACAGAAATGGCATCTTTTCATCTATCGCACCGGAATGATTTTCTTTTCGAACCAAAGGTATATTTGCTGGATAGTTCGACTGGCAGATTTCAGCCTGTGACCTTTAGGTTACGCACTACGTTTCTGAAATCTGAGTCTCACTAAATTTATAGCCGATGCCGCGAACGGTAATTATATATTGGGGATCGTTAATATCTTTTTCAATCTGGCTGCGCAGGCGCTTGATGTGGACATCGACGGCCCGGGGAGTGACAAAGGTATCATGCCCCCAGACATGATCGAGAATCTGGTCCCGCGAATAGACTCTACCCGGATGCTGGGTAAAAAAGAAAAGTAATTTTATCTCTGTAGGGCTGAGCGTTGCTTTTTTACCTTCGACCGTTATTTCATAGGAAGCATAATCTATTTTTAGACCGCGATAAGAAAATTTCCCCTTTAAATGCAGTTTTTCATCATCCTTCCGCCGGCGCAGAACCGCCCGCACGCGCGCAACAAGCTCTTTGACACTGAAGGGTTTAGTAATATAATCGTCAGCACCAATTTCCAGACCGACTATTTTATCGGCTTCATCAGCCTTTGCCGTCGCCATAATAATGGGTAGATTGGCCGTATCCGGGTTATTGCGGACAGCTTTACATACATCGATGCCGGACATTCGGGGAAGCATAAGATCAAGAATCAGCAGATCCGGATTGTGCGACCTGATAAGCTTTAAGGCAGCCTCGCCATCATATCCTTTGAGAACGAAGAATCCTTCCCTTTCCAGATTGTAAGAGATTAATTCGACAATATCTTTTTCATCATCAATAACGAGAATTTTTGTCATAGAGCATTGCCTGTAGCCAACTGATTGCAGTGACCTAAAATCGCCGCAGAGCGCAGACTACCCCTTACGATTTTTTATTAACTCTGATAAAATGAAGTAATTTTATATTAACTAATCAGGAATCACTTTAAAAACTTCATCGCCGGGACGCACTCGATCGGAAACTTTCACCCCGATAAAATCGCCGGCGACAGCTTTAGGAACGGACTTGTTGTCCACTTCCATTGATTTAACCTCGTCAATGAAATCAGTAGTGTGCCCGGAAAATTTAATACTGTCGCCTACGTTCAGCTCGCCGTCTGTAATCTTTACCGCAGCCACCGAAGGTTTGGAAAAGAATTTTACTACTTCGCCGATTTTCTTCTCTGTCATATATTGACCTCCACATCGAGATAGGTGTTTTGGCTGAAGACTGAAGACTATTAGGAAAAACAACTTTCCTTTATTTGTAACTGGCAGCCTTCAGCCATCAGTCTATCGGGTTATTTAATTACCTTTTTTAAAATCGAATTACAAGAATAAAAAAAGGCAGGGGATATTCCCCTGCCTTTAGCGATATCTGGATTGAAAGGTCTTATTTCTTAGGCTGCAGCTTCTTTTGTTTTAGATTTAGTCTTGGGTTTTACTTTTTCTTTCTTTTTTTCGTCAGGAATAAATTCCAGGATGGAAACAGGCGCATTGTCGCCAAACCGGTAGCCGACCTTGATTATCCTCGTATAACCACCCTCACGGGTTCGATAGCGCTCGGAAAGCTCGCCAAACAGTTTGCCGACAACCGACTTATCCCGGACAACAGACAGGGCCTGGCGGCGTGCATGCAAATCACCTCTTTTGCCCAGGGTAATCATTCTTTCCGCCAATTTTCTCAATTCTTTTGCCTTGCAGTCTGTCGTACGAATACTTTCATGCTTTATTACGGAAGTAACCATATTACGAAGCATGGCTTCCTTATGGCTAGAAGTTCTACCTAGCTTTCTGCCTGCTTTACCATGATACATTGCTGATATATTCCTTTCCTGACAATAAATAGTCTCAAAATCAATGACACTCGCTGAAAACGAATGATACAAAGTTTGAAGCGTAAGTGGAATTGATCCCAAAAGCGAAGCCCGTCAGGGCGAAGCTATTCGTGATCTCCATTGCCGATTTCCCGCTGTTATTCTACTAGTTTTTTTCATCCCAGGGAGGAAAATCAAGTTTCATCCCGAAACTGAGATTGTATTCGTTAAGAATATCTTTAATTTCACTTAAGGACTTGCGGCCAAAGTTTTTTGTTTTGAGCATTTCTGCTTCCGTTCTCTGCACTAATTCACCGATTGTGTTTATCCCGGCGTTTTTCAAACAGTTGGCTGAACGAACAGAGAGTTCCAGATCTTCCACTGTTCTTAACAATACTTCATTGATATTGCCTTTTTCATCGGCGATCTCCGGCAGCACTTCTTCATCTACTTCTTCAAAATTGATGAAAACATCCAATTGCTGCTTTAATATTTTTGCCGAATAGGCAACGGCATCTTCCGGTTTCAAACTGCCGTCAGTCCATACTTCTAAAACGAGTTTATCATAATCCGTTATCTGCCCGACACGCGCATGGGAAACAATGTAGTTGACTTTCTTAATCGGTGAAAAAATCGCATCGATATTAATCGTCCCTTCGGGCTGATCAGGATCCAACTCTTTTTTCGCCGGATTATATCCTTTGCCCATTTTCACTACTAGTTCCGCTTGAAAGGAATTACCGCCCGACGACAACGTGGCAATGTAATGTTCAGGATTTAAAACCTCAACCGTTCCATCAGTGATAATATCGCCGGCTTTGATCACACCGGTGTCCGATACGTCAATTTGCACAACCTTGGTATCAGCTTGACCAAGTTTGAAACGTACACCCTTTAAATTCAGAATTATATCGGTTACATCCTCTTTAACACCGGGAATTGTGGAAAACTCATGTAAAACACCTTCAATTTTAACCGATACGATTGCCGCACCCTGTATCGAAGAAAGCAATACTCTCCGTAAAGCATTCCCTAATGTAATTCCGTAACCTCTTTCCAGCGGTTGAATGGTAAATTCTCCATACATCCGCGTATGTGTCGATTCATCTACATCTATTCGTTTGGGACGTATCAAACTCGACCAGTTTCTCTTCATAATAAAATCCACCCTTCAGCTGGTTTATCGAATATTCATTTTTACTTCGAATAAAGTTCTACGACAAGCTGCTCTTGTACCGGCATCGTTAAGTCTTCCCGCACCGGCAGCATTTTAATTGAGGCGTTGAAGTTTTCTTTATCCAATGCCAGCCATTGAGGCACGCCGCGTCTTGTTACTGTCTCCATGGCCTCCAATATGCGTGTTATCTTGCGGCTGCCTTCTTTAACAGTAATCACATCTCCTGCCTTCAGCAAATATGATGGAATATTTACCGGTTTATTATTAACTAAAAAATGACCGTGGGTAACCAGCTGTCTTGCTTCATCCCGGGAATTGGAGAAACCCATCCGGAACACCATATTGTCCATTCTTCTTTCCAGCAAAACAAGCAAATTCGTCCCCGTAATGCCTTTTAGCTGATCGGCTTTTTCAAAATATCCCCTGAACTGCTTCTCCAACAGCCGATACATTCTTTTGAGTTTTTGCTTTTCACGCAACTGCACACCGTAATCAGAAGCCTGTTTTTTATGCGACTGACCATGTTGTCCCGGAGCATAACCTCTTCTTTCAAAAGCACACTTTTCCGAATAGCATCTGTCTCCCTTAAGGAAAAGTTTTAACCCTTCCCGGCGACACAACCTGCATGAGGAATCCGTATATCTTGCCAAAAAACGCCTCCCTTATTATCTAGTTATTCGTTATGTTTTTTTTTAAACCCGCCGACGTTTTGGCGGCCTGCATCCGTTGTGCGGTACCGGTGTTACGTCACGAATCATTGTTACTACAAGCCCGGCCAATTGCAACGAACGCAACGCTGATTCTCTGCCTGCTCCGGGACCCTTGATAAAAACCTGCACTCTGCGCATTCCTTGTTCTTTTGCCTTGCGAACAGCATCTTCCGCAGCCATTTGCGCAGCAAATGGAGTGCTCTTGCGCGATCCTTTAAAACCCTGTAAGCCGGCTGACGACCAGGAAATGACATTGCCGCTTAGATCAGTGATAGTTACAATCGTATTATTAAAAGTGGATTGGATGTGCGCAACCCCTTCAGTAATATTTTTCTTTTCTTTCTTTTTGCCAGTTCTTCTAACTGCTTTTGCCATTTCCCCTCCGGATCAGAGTAATTCAAATTACTTTTTCTTGCCGGCGATAGCTCGTCGCGGCCCTTTTCTCGTCCTGCCGTTGGTGTGCGTTCTCTGCCCTCTTACCGGCAAGCCTTTACGATGCCTTAAGCCGCGGTAGGCGCCGATATCCATTAATCTCTTAATCGACATGGATATCTCACGGCGCAAGTCGCCTTCAACTTTATGATCTTTATCAATAATACTTCGAATTGCCGATATTTCCGAATCAGCCAATTCATCAGTTTTCGTATCCGGGCTTACACCTGAGTTCTTCAAAATTTCCCTTGCTTTCGTAACCCCGATACCATAAATGTAAGTCAAGGCAACTTCCATTCTCTTGTTTTTCGGTAAATCAACACCTGCAAGTCGTGCCACCTTATATATCCTCCCGATCTTCTACAAACTATCCCTGACGCTGTTTATGTTTAGGATTTTCACAAATCACCCGCAGAACACCCTTACGTTTAACTATCTTGCACTTCTCGCATATTTTTTTCACAGATGATCTTACTTTCACGCTCTTAACTCCTTATCTGCATCCCAAAATATCTATTTCGTTCTATAAGTAATTCTGCCCCGGGTCAAATCATAAGGTGAAAGTTCTACAGTCACTTTATCTCCCGGCAGAATCTTAATAAAATGCATCCGCATTTTTCCGGAAATATGAGCCAGCACTTTATGTCCGTTATCAAGTTCTACCCGGAACATGGCGTTGGGTAAGGGTTCGATAACCCGGCCCTCAACTTCTATTGCTTCTTCTTTGGCCATACTTTACTTTCTCACCGTTTCCCATTAAACCATTTAGAATCAAGAAGCAAATCAATTCACTTCGCTTAAAATGTCCGGCCCGTTGTCGGTAATTGCCACCGAATGTTCAAAATGAGCGGATAATCTTCCGTCTTCAGTTACTACCGTCCACCCGTCCTGCAATATTTTAACCCGGTAATCACCCTGATTCACCATTGGTTCGATTGCCAGGATCATGCCGCTTTTTAATGTCAGCCCGCGGCCTTTTTTGCCGTAATTAGGAATCTGTGGTTCCTCATGCAGGTTTCTGCCAATACCGTGGCCGACAAAATCCCGCACGACAGAAAAACCGGGCGCCTCCACTATTTGCTGCACGCTGCCGGATATATCTCCTAACCTGTTGCCCTCTTTTGCCTGCGCTATGCCTTCGTACAGACTTTGTTCCGTAACCTTCAGAAGTTGCAAAGCAGCGGCGTCTATCTTTCCCACCGGCAAGGTTATTGCAGAATCGCCGAAAAATCCCTTATAAAGAACACCGAAATCCAAACCAACTATGTCGCCTTCTCTTAATATCCGCGCTGACGGCATCCCATGAACAACTTCTTCATTGACCGAAGTACAAAGCGAATAGGGGTAGCCGCGGTAACCTTTAAATGCCGGTTTTGCTCCCCTCTTTTCAGCAATCTCCTCGGCTAATTTGTCTAATTCTCTCGTTGTCACACCCGGTTTCACTTTATCTCGAAGCTTACTTAAAACCTCAGCAACAATTTGATTACTTGCCCTTGCCTTTTCTATTTCCTCCGGAAGTTTTAGAATTACCATTTGCTCAGCCCTTGGAAAAACTTCCGTTATCGGCGGCGGGCAATGTGACCTTTTTTCATAAACCCTTCGTACTGCCTTGTCAATAAATGTGATTCTACCTGGCTTGCGGTATCCATAGCCACCCCAACTACAATCAATAGTGATGTCCCGCCAAAATAGAAAGGAATATTAAACTGAGTGATCAATATGCTGGGCAAAACGCAAACAATAGAAACATAAATTGCGCCGCTGAAAGTCAGCTTTTCTAAAATGTTTTCAATATATTCAGCAGTTTTTTTACCCGGTCTTATCCCTGGAACATAACCGCCGAATTTTTTCATGTTTTCCGCGACATCATCGGGCTTAAAAGTAACAGCAGTATAAAAAAAGCAAAAGAAGAAGATAAAGGCAACATAAAGTAATTCATAAGCCACTCTGCCCGGCATCAAGTATTCGGCAATGTTTTTCATCCAGCCCTGTGGCGCAAAATTGGCAATCGTCGCCGGAAACATAATTATCGATGAAGCAAAGATCGGCGGAATAACTCCGGCCGAATTTATTTTCAGCGGCAAATGGGTTGTCTGGCCGCCATACATCTTACGGCCGACAATTCTTTTAGCATACTGCACGGGAATACGACGCTGTCCGGCTTCCATAAAAACAATGGCGCCAATAACAGCAATCATCAGAATCAATATGAACAGCATCACAAAAAAATTCAATTCACCGGCGGAAAACAGTTCCCAAGTGCTGGCAACTCCCGCGGGGAAGCCGCAAACAATTCCGGCAAATATTATCAATGAAATGCCATTACCAATACCCTTTTCCGTAATCGTTTCGCCCAGCCACATAATAAAGGCAGTACCGGCAGTCAGGGTAATTACGGTCATAATTATGAACTGAAAACCCGGCTGCAAAACAATCGGAGCGCCCGAGGGGCTGGCCATATTCTGCAATCCGTAGGCTATGCCAAAACCCTGAATTATACTCAAAAGAACCGTGCCATAACGGGTGTACTGGGTAATTTTACGCCGTCCCGTTTCGCCTTCTTTAGAAAGCCTCTCCAGATGTGGAACAGCCACGGTCAATAATTGCAGAATAATCGACGAACTGATGTAAGGCATTATGCCTAAAGCGAAAATGGAAAAAGCACTCAAGGCGCCACCGGCAAACATATCCATCAGACCGAGCATGGAGCCTCTGGCCTGCTCAAAAAATGCCAGCAAGGCGGCATTATCGATTCCCGGTGTTGGAATGAACACGCCGATCCGGTAAACGGCCAAAAGAAGGAATGTGTACAAAATTCTTCTCTGCAATTCCGGAATTTTTGAAACGCCACCCAGTCCTTCTAACAAATTACATCACCTCTTCGATGAAACCGCCGGCGGCGGTAATTTTCGTTTTTGCGGCGGGGCTGATTTTCGCTATCTTCACAGTCACGGGAAAGCTGATTTCACCCTTAGCCAATATTTTAATGTTCTCACTCTTCTTTTTCACCAAACCGCTTGCCAAAAGAGCTGCCTTATCGATCACCGCCCCGGCACTGAACTTCCGGCACAAATCGGTCAGGTTTACCGCCACAAATCTTTCGCGGAAGGGATTGCGAAAACCTCTCTTCGGAATTCTGCGGGCCAGCGGCATTTGGCCTCCCTCAAAACCGGCTCGAACTTTACCGCCGGAACGGGCTTTTTGCCCCTTATCTCCCTTTCCGGCTGTTCCGCCCTGGCCGGAAGCATCGCCTCGGCCTACGCGTTTTCTCTTTTTCGTTGCACCAACCGGAGCCCTTAATGATCCCAGATCCATATACTACTCCTTGCACTCTTCAACAGAAACTAAATGAACAACTTTATTTATCATGCCGCGAATCTGCGGAGTATCAGATAAAGTTACCGTGCTGTTTAATTTGTTCAGCCCCATGCCTCGCAATATTTTTCTCTGCTTTTCCGGACGGCCAATTTCGCTCTTTACCATCTTAATTTTTAAAGTATCTCCCACGTTGCGCTACCTCGCCGAATAATTGAAGTTTTATTTGCCTCTATTCGCGGCAATTTCTGCAGGATCTTTTAACTGGCAAAGACCCTCAAGAGTTGCTTTGACTAAATTGTGCGGATTGTGAGAACCGAGACATTTGGTTAATATGTTGTGCACGCCGGCAACCTCCAGGACTGCCCTTACCGCACCGCCGGCAATTAATCCCGTACCTTCGGAAGCCGGTTTTAATAAAACTTTACCCGCGCCGTAGCTGCCGATAACTTCATAGGGAATAGTTTTCCCCAAAACGGCGACCTTAACCATATTTTTCTTGGCCATTTCCATGCCTTTGCGGATAGCTTCAGGTACTTCATGCGCCTTACCTAAACCGGCGCCTATTTTGCCCTTGCCATCGCCGACAACTACTATTGCACTAAATCGGAATCGTCTTCCCCCCTTGACTACTTTTGCCGTTCTATTAATGGCAATTACCCTGTCGAGGAGCTCCGCATCTTTCATTTCTCTCTTATCCAACATTTTTTCTCTTATCATGTGTATTGTATCCAAAAGATGAATTTAAAATTTAAGACCACTTTCCCGTGCACCATCGGCTAATGCTTTCACGCGGCCATGATAGAGAAACCTGCCTCTATCAAAAACAATTTTATCCACACCCAGATTTATTAACCGAGTGGCAATCAGCCTGCCCACCTCTTTGGCGACTTCCACCTTTTTCTTGTCTTTGATTATATCAGCCAAATCTTTAGACAAAGTGGAAGCTGTGGCCACGGTAGTCCCCTGGGCATCATTGATAGCTTGGGCATAAATGTGTCTATCCGAGCGGAATACTGAAAGACGCGGTTTTTCCTGGGTTCCCGCAATCTTGCCCCTTACTCTTTTTTCTCTTTTTTCTCTTATCTTAAGTGTCTTCTTGGAAGCCAATGTTCCACCTCTTTACTGCAAGATTAATTTATACTAATTATTTAGCAGCTGATTTACCAGCCTTACGCCGGATATGTTCACCCGCATATTTTATACCCTTCCCCTTGTAAGGTTCAGGCTTTTTAAAGGCGCGAATTTCCGCAGCAACCTTGCCTACCAATTGCTTATCAATGCCGGAAACAAGAATGCCGGTCTGCTTTTCCACCTTAATATCTATTCCCTGAGGAATAACATACAAAACCGGACTGGAAAAACCTAAAGCCATCTTCAATTTGCTTCCGTCAACCTCCGCGCGAAAGCCAACACCCGATATTTCCAGATTCTTTGTAAAACCAGTGCTCACACCGGTCACCATGTTGCTGATCAAAGTCCGGGCTAAACCGTGATACGACCGGGCAAGTCTTTCGTCCGATTTTCTCTCGACAACCAGATTGCCCTCGCTGAGCACCATATTAACGCCTTCCGGCAGTTTCGAGGAAAGAGTCCCCTTGGGGCCTTCTACTTTAACAATACCGGCGCTTTCGCTGATTTTAACGCTTTTAGGAAAGATAACCGGTTTTTTACCTATTCTCGACATGAGCAAGCACTCCTGCTTAATATCATTTATTTCAATTACCAAACGTTACAAATAATTTCGCCACCAACGTTTAACTCGCGAGCTTCTTCGTCCGTAATTACTCCGCTGGAAGTCGAAAGAACAGAGATGCCGTAACCATTCAATACTTTAGGTATATTGTCGGCATTTACATAAACACGGCGTCCCGGCTTACTAATTCTTTTAATTCCGGTGATTACCGCATGCTTCGAGTCCGGATATTTAAGGGCGATCTTCAACATGGAATGCCCTTTTTCATCTTTCACATTTTCGTAACCAATAACATATCCTGATTTTTTCAGCGCCTTGGCTATGTTCAGGTTAGTCTGCGACATGTGAACAATCACACTTTTGAAACGAGCTTTATTGGCGTTCCTAATTCTCGTAAGCATATCGGCAATAGGATCAGTCATCCCCATGCTTTTTCTCCTTAAACCTAAAAATTTACCAGCTTGATTTTATTACACCCGGCAACTCTCCCTGCAAGGAAAGCTTGCGTAAACAGATTCTGCACATATCAAATTTCCGATAATAGGCCCGCGGTCTTCCGCAAATCGGACAGCGATTGTATTCTCGGACAGAAAACTTCATTTTCCTTTTCGCTTTTGCAATTAATGACTTCTTTGCCACGCCAAATTCCTCCGGACATTCCTCAATTAATTCTTAAATGGTACACCCATCAGCTTTAGCAAAACTCTAGCTTCGGCATCTGTTTTCGCTGTAGTCACTATGGTAATGTTCATTCCCTTGACCTTCTCCACCTTGTCGTACTCAATTTCCGGGAAAATAATTTGCTCCTGTAAACCCATGGAGAAATTTCCTCTACCGTCAAATGAATTGGCCGAAATCCCGCGAAAATCCCTAACTTTCGGCAAAGCGACATTAACCAGGCGATCAAAGAATTCATACATAATTTCTTTGCGCAGGATAACCGAACAACCAATGGGCATTCCCTGCCTTAATTTAAACGTCGCGATAGATTTCTTGGCTTTCGTCACAACCGGTCGCTGTCCAGTAATCATTGCCATTTCCTGTAAGGCGCCATCAATAATTTTTACATTCTGAATGGCTTCGCCTAAACCCATGTTGACAACAATTTTATCCAGCTTGGGTACCTGCATCGGGTTTTTGTATTTAAATTCTTTGGTCAGTGCAGGAACAACTTCTTTTGTGTAAAATTCTTTTAATCTTGCCATTTTTATCAACCTACATTGATTACTTCGTTGCATTTACTGCAGATGCGTACCTTCTTACCGTCTTCAAGGACCTTGTTTCTTACGCGTACGCCCGCGTTGCATTTATTGCACAATAATGCAACTTTCGAGACATGCAGGGATCCCTCTTTTTCGACGACACCGCCTCTGGTTTTTTGATCCGGTTTCTTGTGTTTCTTAATAATATTTATTTTTTCGACAACGATCCGGGATTTTTCAGGAACAGTCTTCAGGATCTTTCCCGTCTTGCCTTTATCTTTGCCGGCAAGAACTTTAACGACATCCCCTTTTTTCAATCTGCTTAAGCTCATCTTTTTCCTCTTCGAAACACGTTTATAAAACCTCTGGTGCCAGAGAGATAATCTTCATGAATTGCTTTGCTCTCAATTCGCGGGCAACTGGTCCAAAAATTCTTGTTCCAATGGGCTCCATCTGATTGGAAATTAAAACAGCCGAGTTGTCATCAAATTTCAGATAAGATCCGTCCGGCCTTTTCACTTCCTTGACTGTACGCACGATGACAGCCTTCATTACGTCGCCCTTTTTAACTTTGGAATTAGGAATGGCTTCCTTTACGGCAACAACAATAACATCTCCCAAACTTGCATAACGCCGCTTCGATCCGCCCAGCACCTTGATACAAGCTACTCGCTTGGCACCGGAATTATCCGCAACATTTAGTATGGTCTGCATCTGAATCATAAATAAAACCCCATCAAAATAACCTGCCGACTAAACAAGCTATTATTTTGCTCTCTCCAGAATTTCGAGCATCCGCCAGCGTTTGTCTTTACTCATCGGACGCGCCTCAATAATCAGAACCGTATCACCCACTTTGCACTGGTTTTGCTCGTCATGGGCCTTGTATTTCACGTGTTTGCGCACATACTTATGAAAAACAGTATGCTTCACCAGACGTTCCGCCCTGATGACGATAGTCTTATCCATTTTATCGCTGGTAACTACACCTTTAATCGTGCGCTTGTTCCCCTGCTCAGCCATGTTAACTTGCAGCCTCCTTTTCCTTCAACACCGTATTGATACGGGCGATGTCTTTCCGCAGATGGCCCAGCTTTGCCGTTGGTTCCAACTGGCCTGATGCATGACGTATCCGCAACTTAAAAAGTTCTTCTACCAATTCAGTTTTTTTTTGTTTGAGCTCGTTAATACCGAGATCTCTGATTTCTTTAATTTTCATCAGATATCTCCCTTGCTAAAAATTTAGTGGCAATCGGCAGCTTGTGCGCCGCGAGACGAAACGCTTCCTTGGCCACTTCTCTGCTTACCCCTTCCATCTCGTAGAGAACCGAACCGGGTTTCACCACTGCCACCCATCCTTCCGGCGCTCCCTTCCCTTTGCCCATTCGTGTTTCGGCAGGCTTTCGAGTATATGACTTATGAGGAAATATCCTGATCCAGATTTTACCGCCGCGCTTGACATGACGTGTCATGGCAATACGAGCCGCTTCAATCTGCCTTGCCGTAATCCATCCACACTCCGCCGCCTGTAATCCAAAATCGCCAAAAGATATCGAGCCCCCTCTGGTGGCCTTGCCACCCATTCGGCCCTTATGCAGCTTTCTGTATTTCACCCTTTTCGGCATCAACATAATTTAAAACTCCTGTTGCTCTTTACAACGAAATTCCCTGGCTTACTACCGGCCCCTTGAAAAACCGACCGGCACAATAATAATTACTGCTTATCTTTCTTTACCGGCAATATTTCACCGTGGAAAATTAGAACTTTAACCCCGATCAGCCCGTAGGCTGTATTGGCCTCAGTAAAGCCATAATCAATGTCGGCCCTCAGTGTGTGCAGGGGAACTCTTCCCTCACGATACCATTCGGCACGGGCGATTTCCGACCCCGCCAACCGGCCGGAGCAGTTGATCTTAATCCCTTTGGCACCGAATTTAAGGGCATAACCGACACATTTTTTCATGGCGCGGCGGAAAGCAACCCTTCTTTCCAATTGCATCGCCACATTCTCGGCAACAAGCTGGGCATCAATTTCCGGTTTACGTACCTCTAAGATGTTGATGATTATTTCCGCCGGCGAAAATTTCTCGATCTCAGCTTTCAGCTTCTCAATTTCCGAGCCTTTTTTGCCAATGATCACACCTGGCCGCGCTGCATAAATATTGACCTTAGCCTTGTTGGCAGCACGCTCAATCTCAATTCGCGAAATACCGGCATGATAGAGTTTTTTCTTGAGGAATTTTCTGATCTTCAAGTCTTCATGCAACATTTCACTATAGGTTCTGTCGGCAAACCATACTGACTGCCACTTTTTAATAAAACCTAATCGTAATCCTACCGGGTTAACCTTCTGACCCAATATCGTTCCTCCTTACTTTTCATCCAAGACGACTGTAATGTGTGAACTTCGCTTTTTGATCCCTGCCGCTCTTCCCTGCGCCCGCGCTCTCCAGCGCTTCAGCGCCGGCCCCTGATCGACGAATACTTCCTTAACATAAAGAATATTTTCATCAATGTTAGGATTCTGAGCAGCATTAGCAGCGGCTGACTTAAGAACTTTGGCAACAATCCCGGCCGCATATTTTCTTGTGTAAAGGAGAATGTTCTGCGCTTCCTGAACTCTTTTCCCTCTAATCAAATCAACCACAAGCCTAACTTTCTGTGGTGACATCCTGATATATTTTGCAACTGCTTTCGCTTCCATAATTATCAACCTCAAACGCATCGATCAGAGCGTAAGTTTTATTTGCGGACTTTCGTTTTACGATCACCCGAATGGGAATAAAAAGTCCTCGTCGGTGAAAACTCACCTAGCTTATGCCCCACCATATTCTCCGTTACGTAAACAGGGATAAACTTTTTCCCGTTATGCACCGCAAATGTAAAGCCAAT
This sequence comes from Deltaproteobacteria bacterium HGW-Deltaproteobacteria-12, assembly GCA_002840565.1. Lineage (GTDB taxonomy): Bacteria > Desulfobacterota > Syntrophia > Syntrophales > Smithellaceae > MVRV01. The sequence goes on from PHBK01000011.1 coordinate 27,681, forward strand.
GAGCTCCGGTGTTATGGTTGAACGCCGCGACCAAGTTTTAATAACATTTTTGCTGCCTTCCGTCTCCATCTTCCGGGCTTTAGCAAGCAGTCTTTCCTCGATATACGGACCTTTTTTAATCGAACGTGCCACGCTTTTTAACCTCGTCTCTTAACAATATATTTATCTGTGCTCTTATTTTTCCTGGTTTTATGACCCTTCGTCGGTATACCCCAAGGAGTACACGGATGCCTGCCACCAGAAGACTTGCCTTCGCCGCCACCCATCGGATGATCAACGGGATTCATTACTACGCCGCGTACATGAGGCTTCTTACCCATCCATCTTTTCCTGCCGGCTTTGCCGATGCTGATATTTTCGTGCTCGTTGTTGCCTACCTGGCCAATAGTAGCCATGCATTCAATAAACACCTTGCGTACTTCACCGGAGGGAAGTCTCACCTGAGCATAATCGCCTTCCTTCGCCATCAATTGGCCATATGCGCCGGCTGAACGGATCAGCTGACCTCCTCGGCCGACTTTCAACTCAACATTATGAATCAATGAGCCCAAAGGAATCGATTTCAAGGGAATAGCATTGCCTGGTTTTATGTCGGCTTTCTCACCACTAACTATGACATCGCCTACATTGACCTGCGCGGGCGCGACAATATATCTTTTTTCACCGTCCCGGTAATTTAAAAGAGCAATTCTCGCTGTTCTGTTCGGGTCATATTCAATGGAGGCTACTTTTGCCGGAATGTCGGCCTTATTGCGGCAAAAATCAACTATCCGGTATTTTCTCTTGTGCCCGCCGCCAATATATCTTGCTGTAATCCGGCCATAACTATTGCGTCCACCCGTTCGCTTCAGCGGCTTAAGTAGGCTTTTTACCGGCTCGGCGGAAGTGATCTCCTCAAAATCGGAAACACTCTGAAATCTTCTCCCCGCTGATGTCGGCTTGTACTTAATAATTCCCATTGTTCCAATCCTTAACTAGTGCTTATATGCTTTCACTAATCTCTATACGGTTACCGGCAGTTAATGTCACAATTGCTTTTTTCCAGGAGCTCTTCTGTCCCATGACTTTACCTGCTCTTTTCTTTTTGCCTAAAACATGCATCACATGGACATCCAGAACTTTAACTTTAAACAATTTTTCCACAGCATGGCCGATTTCCACCTTGTTGGCTTTCCGGTCGACTTCAAAAATGTACTTATTTGCTTCTTCCCGGGCAACTGTGCTCTTTTCTGTAACCAGCAGTTTTTTTATAATCTGATGTACTTCCATTATGCCAGCAATGCTCCCTCAATCTGTTTTACGGAGGGTTCAAGAAGAACTAAATGCTCACAATTTAAAACATCATAAACATTAATACCCTCTGATCTGATCATTTTGACGTTCCTTATGTTCTGGGAAGACTTTAATAAGACATCATTCTTTATATCCAGAACAAAAAGCGCTTTTTTAAACCCAAAGAGATCAACGACTTTTTTAAATGCTTTGGTGCTGATTTTTTCCATGGGGAAATCTTTCAGTATCACCATTTTATCTTCTTTAAGCTTCATGCTCAGTACGGAAATTAATGCTTTTTTCCGTACCTTTTTCGGAACACTGAATGAATAATCGCGAGGATGAGGACCAAAAACAATGCCGCCACCCCGCCAAATAGGCGATCTGGTCGTTCCCACCCGGGCCCGGCCTGTACCCTTTTGCCGCCAGGGCTTTTTACCGCCACCACGGACATCAGATCTCGTCTTCGTGGAAGATGTTCCCGAGCGTCGGGCCGCCATTTGCATCTTGACTACATCATAAACGACTGCTTCATTGACTTCGGCGCCAAAAACAGCGTCATTTAAATCAACTTGAGCAACTTTCTTCTTTTCGATATCAAAAACATCTGCTACTGCCATGTTTATAACTCCAGATGTGACTTAACCACTTATTTTCTTAGCCTGCTGAATCAGCACAAAACCTTTCTTACTTCCCGGAATCGAACCTTTCAACAAAATCAAATTTCTGTCCGCTCGAACTTGCCAAATTTGCAGATTCTGGATTGTTTTTCGGACACAGCCCATGTGGCCACCCATTTTTGTGCCTTTAAAGACGCGCGAAGGATCGGCGCTGGCGCCAATAGATCCCGGGGCCCGGTGAAACATAGAACCGTGCGTAGCCCGGCCACCCGCAAAACCATGCCTTTTGACAACTCCCTGGAATCCCTTGCCTTTGGATGTCCCGATAACGTCGACAAAATCGCCGGCCTTAAAAATATCTGCGGTAATCTCCTGCCCGATTTCCTGCTGTGAGCCATCTGTTTCAAATTCCTTGAGCTTTTGGAAAAAACCTTTGTTGGCTTTATTAAAATGGCCCTGCAGTGGTTTTGTTACATTCTTTTGTTTTTTACGTCCATAGCCAAGCTGGATAGCATCGTACCCTTCTTTGGCTTTGGTCTTTACCTGAACGATAACGGAAGGCTCAACCTCAATGGCGGTAACTCCGACTGCAGCACCATCATCATCAAAGACCTGAGTCATTCCTATTTTTTTCCCAATGATTCCCTTGTTCATCATTTTCCAACTTTTTATGAAAGATAAAGCCAATAAACTACATTTTGAAGAATGGTAATGATTCTTACCTTCTCCCAACACTCGAATTTGAACTTACGCTTTTATCTCCACATCCACTCCGGCAGACAAATCCAATTTCATTAAAGCATCCACCGTAGCCTGCGTAGGCTCAACAATATCAATCAGTCTCTTATGTGTTCTGATTTCAAACTGCTCACGGGATTTTTTATCAACATGAGGTGAACGGTTTACGCAATACTTATTGATCTCCGTAGGAAGAGGAATAGGACCGGCGACACGCGCACCGGTCCTTTTTGCCGTTTCTACTATTTCTTCAACAGAACGATCCAGTAATTTATAGTCGTAAGCTCTGAGACGAATTCTAATCTTTTGGTCTTTCATTGATCGGATAACCTTTTCCAGTTTTTATTCAACAATTTTGCTTACGACGCCAGCGCCTACTGTCCTGCCACCCTCGCGAATAGCGAATCTCAATTGTTCTTCCATGGCGATAGGGGTAATCAGTTCTATGCGCATGTTAACATTATCACCGGGCATAACCATTTCCACACCTTCCGGTAGCGTTGCCACACCGGTCACATCGGTTGTCCGGAAATAAAACTGCGGACGGTAGCCGGAGAAAAATGGTGTGTGGCGCCCGCCTTCTTCCTTGGTCAGAATGTAAACAGCGGCTTCAAATTTTGTGTGCGGAGTGATGGAAGCCGGTTTCGCGATAACCTGGCCTCTTTCAACTTCTTCGCGTTTAATACCTCTTAAGAGCAAACCGACATCATCGCCGGCACGGGCTTCATCAAGAGTTTTGCGGAACATTTCCACACCGGTAACAACCGTTTTAAAGGTGGGTCGAATACCAATAATTTCAACTTCCTCGCCTACCTTCGCAATACCTCTGTCCACTCTCCCGGTTACAACCGTACCGCGGCCGGAGATAGTGAAAACATCGCCGACAGGCATCAGGAAGGGCTTCTCGGTATCACGTTTTGGTTCCGGAATATAACTGTCTACGGCATCCATTAACTCCCAAATGGACTTGGCATCGGGTGAATTAGGATCATCAGCTTCCAAAGCCTTCAGGGCCGAACCACGAATAATGGGAATATCATCACCGGGGAATTCATATTGAGTTAAGAGCTCTCTTAATTCGAGTTCAACCAGATCGAGAAGCTCGGGATCATCAACAAGATCTACTTTATTAAGATAAACGACAATGTAGGGAACCTGAACCTGACGGGCGAGGAGGATGTGTTCTCTCGTTTGCGGCATGGGACCATCGGACGCGGCGACAACCAGAATTGTTCCGTCCATATGGGCGGCGCCGGAAATCATATTTTTAATATAGTCGGCGTGCCCCGGACAATCGACGTGGGCATAATGCCTTTTATCCGTCTGATATTCCACGTGACAGATGTTGATGGTAACGCCTCTTTCTTTTTCTTCGGGAGCATTATCTATGGAATCGAAAGGGCGAAATTCCGCAAACCCTTTCGTGGCCAGATGTTTGGTAATCGCGGCTGTTAATGTAGTCTTACCATGATCTACGTGACCGATTGTTCCGATATTTAAATGCGGCTTAGTCCTTTCAAATTTTTTCTTTGCCATGTCAATCTACCTCCTTAACTTTGAATGGTTAGTTCTCTTGTCGTTTAATCAATATACCCTTTAATTAAAATTTATAATGGGCGAAAGCCTTGTTGGCTTCAGCCATTTTATGCACACCTTCTCTTTTTTTGATCGCTCCACCGCGATTATTGGCGGCGTCAATCAATTCGCCGGCCAGCTTTTCCCGCATCGTTTTTTCCGTTCTTTCCTGGGCATTGGTAATCAACCACCGGATTGCAAGCGCCGTGCGCCTGGCAGGAACAACTTCTGTCGGCACCTGATAAGTGGAACCGCCGACGCGTCTTGATTTTACTTCGATAATCGGCTTAACATTATTCAATGCTTTCTCGAAAAGCTCTACCGGCTGCTCTTTTACTTTCTTCTCAATAATGTCGAAAGCGCCGTAGAGAATGCTCTCCGCCGTGCTTTTCTTCCCCCGCTTTAACAACGAGTTGACAAATTTCGCAACCAGCTTATTGTTGAATTTCGGATCGGGCAAAACATCCCTTTTTTCTATTTCCCGTCTTCTTGGCATTTAACTATCTCCGTCTAACTTGGCTTTTTCGCTCCGTACTTTGACCTGCTCTGCTTACGATCGGCAACACCAACAGCATCAAGCGTGCCTCTGACAATATGATATCTGACGCCGGGCAAGTCCTTGACTCTGCCGCCGCGCACCAAAACAACCGAATGCTCCTGCAGGTTATGCCCGATACCCGGAATATAAGAAGTAACTTCATAACCACTGGTGAGACGAACTCTGGCCACTTTACGCAAAGCCGAATTAGGCTTCTTCGGAGTCGTCGTATAAACCCGGACACAAACGCCGCGGCGTTGAGGCGATGATCCCAGTGCCGGTGTATTTGTCTTCTTCTGTATCTTGTTTCTGCCTTTGCGAACCAATTGACTAATCGTCGGCATTTTCCCTCCCGATCTAACTTTTCTGCTAATTTTCCAGCAGTAGCAAAGCGTTGTTCACTATCAACTCAGTGCTCATATGTCAAGCTTTTTCTCAGCTTTCTTTAACTTAGTTCAACATCCATACCCGCCATCTGATCATCCACCTGTATACCCAGCTTCCGGTACATAACCAGACCCGTACCGGCAGGTATCAGACGGCCCATAATGACGTTTTCCTTTAAGCCCCTGAGGTAGTCGGTCTTGCCCGATAGAGATGCCTCGGTAAGGACTCTTGTCGTTTCCTGGAACGAAGCTGCAGAAATGAAACTCTGTGTGCTGAGCGACGCCTTGGTTATACCCAGAAGCAACGGTTCGCCAATGGCCGGACGCCCTCCCTGAGCCATAACCTTTTCGTTTTCTTCCTGGAAGCGGTATCGCTCAACCTGCTCATCAGCGATAAAGACGGTATCACCCGGATCAGTAACCCTGATCCTGCGCAGCATTTGCCGCACAATAACTTCCATATGCTTATCGTTGATCTTGACACCCTGTAAACGATAGACTTCCTGCACTTCATCGACCAGATATCTGGCCAGTTCCTTTTCGCCTTTAATCGCCAATAAGTCATGGGGGTTGTTCATACCATCCATTAAGGCATCGCCCGGAGTAACGCGGTCGCCTTCCTGGACACTCACATGCTTGCCTTTCGCGATCAGGTATTCCTTTTCTTCACCGATTTCGGGTGTTACAATGATTTTTCGCTTACCTTTGGCATCCTTGCCATAAGAGACGACACCATCAATTTCACTAATAACAGCAAAATCCTTTGGCTTACGAGCCTCAAACAATTCGGCAACTCGAGGCAAACCGCCTGTGATATCCTTTGTTTTAGTTGTTTCCCGCGGTATTTTCGCTATGATGTCGCCGGCCCGGACCTCGTCTCCTTCCGACACGACGATATTGATTCCGACAGAAAATAGATAGCGGGCCATAGCATTTGTGCCCGGTATTTTGGCTGTCCTCCCCTTGCTGTCTTTAATCGAAACACGTGGCCTTAAGTCTCCACCTTTGAATTCAATAATGACTTTACGGGACAGGCCGGTAACTTCGTCCACCTGCTCCTGCATGGTTTTTCCTTCAATAATATCACCGAATTTGATTATACCGTCAACTTCCGCCAGGATGGGAATGGAGAAAGGATCCCATTCCGCAATTAACTGTCCCCTCTTAATTGCTGTGTTGTCACTTACCTTTAAATGAGCGCCGTAAGGAACCGTATATTTACCCCGGCTGCGTTGCTGTTCATCCAAAACGTGCACTTCACCATGCCGGTTCATGACCACATAGTCATTTTCTCTGGTTTTTACAGCATTTAAATTTATGAACTTGACCAAACCGTCATGGCGCGCTTCCAGCGTGGAATGCTCGTCAAATTTGGCTGTACCGCCGATATGGAATGTTCTCATTGTCAACTGCGTTCCCGGCTCACCAATGGATTGAGCGGCAACAATACCGACAGCCTCACCAATGTTCACCAGATGGCCATGCGCCAGGTCGCGCCCATAGCACATAGAGCAGACGCCGTGTTTGGCCCGGCAGCTTAAAACAGATCGAATATTAACCTGTTCAATTCCGGAATGATCAATTCTTTCAGCTAAAGCTTCGTCAATGGCTTCATTAGCCTGCACAATAACTTCACCGGTAAACGGATCTTTTATTTCCTGCAGGGCAACTCTACCCAATACACGTTCACCGGCAGTTTCAATGATCTCACCGCCTTCCATCAAGGCGGAAACATAAATCCCGTCAACTGTTTCACAATCCCGCTCGGTAATTATACAGTCCTGCGCCACATCAACCAATCTTCGCGTCAGATACCCGGAATTGGCTGTTTTTAAAGCGGTATCGGCCAGACCCTTGCGGGCGCCGTGAGTAGAAATAAAGTACTGCAGAACGGTTAAACCTTCGCGGAAATTTGCCGTAATCGGTGTTTCAATAATTTCTCCCGACGGCTTGGCCATCAATCCGCGCATACCGGCCAACTGTCTTAACTGCACACCTGATCCTCGGGCGCCGGAATCAGCCATCATGAAAATCGGGTTGAAGCTTTCCGCTTTCCGTTTTTTACCGTCGGCGCCGGCAACTTCCTCTGTGCTGATGCCGTTCACCATTTCTGTCGCGATTTTCTCCGTGGATTGCGCCCAAATATCGATAACCTTATTGTAGCGCTCACCATCAGTGATTAAACCATCCATATACTGTTTCTGAATTTTCAGTACATCCTTTTCCGCCTGCAAAACAATATTCTTTTTATTCTCCGGAATAATCATGTTGCCTACGGCAAAAGAAATCCCGGAAACAGTAGCATACTTGAATCCTAAATCTTTGAGTCTGTCGGCCAGAAGCACCGTTGTTTTATCACCGCATAAGCGGTAGCAATGGTCAATTAAGTTAGCCAACTCCTTCTTGTTCATCAACTTATTAATGGCATCGAAAGCAATTTCCCGGGGCACTATTTCCGAAAGAATAACCCTTCCCACTGTTGTATCTTTTATCTCGGAATCGATCCGAACTTTAATTTTGGCATGCAGATCTATGGCACCGGCATCCAAGGCGCAGCGGACTTCATCGCGATCGGCAAAAATCATTCCTTCACCCTTAACGCCGTTCTTGGCGCGCGTCAGGTAGTAAATGCCCAAAACGATATCCTGACTGGGAATAATGATCGGCTTTCCATTGGCAGGAGACAGAATGTTATTGGTCGACATCATCAGAACGCGGCACTCTGTTTGCGCTTCAATGGACAAAGGAACATGCACAGCCATCTGATCACCGTCGAAATCGGCATTGAAAGCAGTACAAACCAAAGGATGCAAACGGATTGCCTTGCCTTCGATCAGCACCGGTTCAAAAGCCTGCATACCAAGACGATGGAGCGTTGGCGCGCGATTGAGCATAACAGGATATTCACGCACAACTTCATCGAGCGCATCCCACACTTCGGCAGTTTCGCGCTCCACCATTTTTTTGGCGCTTTTGACTGTAGTAACGTACCCCTTTTCCAGCAGACGGTTGTAAACGAAAGGTTTGAAGAGTTCCAGACCCATCTTCTTGGGCAGGCCGCACTGGTGCAGTCTTAAATCCGGGCCTACGGTAATGACTGAACGACCGGAGTAATCAACTCTTTTCCCCAGTAAATTCTGGCGGAATCGGCCCTGCTTGCCCTTGAGCATATCCGACAGTGATCTCAACGGCCTTTTATTGGTGCCAGTTATGGCCCGGCCACGGCGGCCATTATCAAAAAGAACATCAACAGCCTCCTGCAGCATTCTCTTTTCGTTGCGGATAATAATTTCCGGTGCATTTAACTCCTGCAACCGTTTCAAACGATTATTGCGGTTGATAACGCGTCTATATAAATCGTTAAGATCGGATGTTGCAAAGCGGCCGCCATCGAGCGGAACCAGCGGGCGCAGATCAGGCGGAATAACCGGAAGAACGGTCAAAATCATCCATTCCGACTTATTTCCCGACTTGCGTAATGCTTCTACAACCTTTAGTCTCTTAACGAGTTTCTTTTTCTTGGTCTCCGAAACAACAGTGACAACCTCGGCTCTTAATTCTTCATAAAGCTTTTCTAAATCAATCTCTTCCAACAGTTGTCTTACAGCTTCAGCGCCGATTCCGACAACAAAGCCATTCTCTCCGTATTGATCTATGCATTCGCTGTACTCTTCATCGGTTAGCAGTTCTTTCTTTTTTAAAGGAGTCGCCTTGGGATCAAGTACAATCCATGATTCAAAATAAAGAACTTTTTCCAGCTCCTTCAATGACAAATCCATAAGATTGCCGATGCGGCTGGGAAGACTTTTTAAAAACCAGATATGGGCGACAGGGGTGGCCAGGGTAATATGCCCCATTCTTTCCCGGCGGACTTTGGACTGAATAACTTCCACACCGCACTTCTCGCACACCACACCCCGGTGCTTCATCCTTTTATAGCGACCGCACAGGCATTCGTAATCCTTTACCGGCCCAAATATTTTCGCGCAAAAAAGCCCATCCCTTTCCGGCTTAAACGTCCGGTAGTTGATTGTTTCCGGTTTCTTCACTTCCCCGTGAGACCAGGAAAGAATCTTCTCGGGCGAAGCGATGGAAATCTTCATAGCATTGAATCTAATGGGGTTTTTTGGTTTTTCAAAATAGCTGAAAACGTCTTCCACAGCTTATTCTCCTGTACGATTAAAACTTAAGTGTAACTTATGAACCAATTATTGTTCTTCAACTAATTCCACGTCTAATCCGAGACTTTGGAGCTCCTTGACCAGTACGTTAAAAGACTCCGGCAAACCGGGTTCAAATGTATGTTCACCCTTGACGATAGATTCGTAAATTCTTGTCCTGCCCGCGACATCATCCGACTTAACCGTGAGAAATTCCTGGAGGGTATAGGAAGCGCCATAAGCTTCCATTGCCCATACTTCCATCTCCCCGAGTCTCTGTCCGCCGAATTGAGCCTTGCCGCCCAGGGGTTGCTGGGTTACAAGCGAATATGGTCCAATGGAACGGGCGTGAATTTTATTGTCAACCAAATGGTGCAGCTTTAACATGTAGATAATGCCAACCGTAACTTCCTGATCAAAAGGATCACCGGTTCTACCGTCAAAAAGCACCGTCTGCCCTGATTGCGGCAATTCCGCCATAGTTAATAAATCACTGATCCTGCTTTCCGGACAACCATCGAAAACGGGGCTCGCCACCAGCATTCCTTTTTTGAGACGGCCTACAAACTTCTTTGTATCTTCAGCGGAAGCCTGATCAATATATTTATCAAAATCAGGTGACGAGTAAGTCTTTTTCAACTCACCCCTGATGCCGCTAAGGCTGTTATTTTTTTCTAAAAGCTCATTTAAACCCTCGCCGATCGTTTTTGCGGCCCAGCCCAGGTGTGTTTCTAAAATCTGGCCAATATTCATGCGCGAAGGCACGCCCAGAGGGTTCAGGACGATGTCGACGGTGGAACCATCCGCAAAATAAGGCATATCTTCTTCCGGCAGTATTCTGGACAAAACACCCTTGTTGCCGTGCCGTCCGGCCATCTTATCGCCTACGGAAAGCTTCCTTTTGATGGCGACATAAATTTTAACCATTTTGATCACGCCCGGCGGAAGTTCGTCACTGGCCTTGATCTTCTCCAGTTTTTCTGCAAAACGAGCCTCAACGAAATCAATTTTGCGCTCGAGCGCCGCAAGAATATTGTTTAATTTTTCTTCAGTGTTGTCATTCTCCGCAATGGTAATTTCTTTCCAGTACGCGAAGGGTATCTCCGACCATATTTCTTTTGTTATTTTGTCACCCTTCTTGATGAGGGTTTTCTTCTTGGCATCGATAATTTTCGCAGCAACCGTTTTCCCAACGACAAGCTTGGTAATATCTTTTCTGACCGTTTCGGCCAGAATATGGATTTCATCGTCCTTGTCCTGGGTTAACTGTTCGATGGCATCTGCCTCGATCGCCTGCGAACGCAAATCCCTATCCGCGCCTTTTCGAGTGAATATTTTGACATCAACAACTGTACCTTCCACTCCGGGAGGCACGCGTAAGGATGTATCGCGTACATCGCTGGCCTTTTCTCCGAAAATTGCCCGCAAAAGCTTCTCTTCGGCTGACAGCTGGGTTTCTCCCTTGGGAGTGATTTTGCCGACGAGAATATCGCCCGGTTTGACCGAAACTCCGATGCGGATGATACCGCTCTCATCAAGATTACGGAGTGACTCTTCACCTACATTGGGAATATCCCGCGTGATTTCTTCTTTCCCCAGCTTCGTATCGCGGGCCATTGTTTCAAATTCTTCAATATGAATAGACGTATAAACGTCTTCTCTGACAATTCGCTCACTGACAAGAATCGAATCTTCGTAGTTGTAGCCGCCCCAGGACATGAAGGCGACCATAACATTGCGGCCGAGGGCCAGTTCGCCGTTGTCGGTTGCCGGCCCGTCGGCAAGAATTTCTTTTTTATGGACCCGGTCACCAACATCGACAATCGGTTTCTGGTTAAAGCAGGTATCCTGATTCGAACGCTGATATTTTGCCAGTGTATAAACATCCACTCCCGTATCGATGCCGTCTTCTTCCGGATGATCAGCTTTCACTATGATTCTCGAAGCATCAACGCTTTCGACAATACCCGCTCTCTTGGCAGACAGAACAGCGCCGGAATCACGGGCGACAATTGCTTCCATACCGGTACCAACAACAGGCACTTCCGGACACATCAACGGAACCGCCTGCCTCTGCATGTTTGATCCCATCAGCGCCCGGTTGGCATCATCATGTTCCAAAAACGGGATTAGAGCGGCCGCCACGGAGACAAGCTGATTGGGGGACACGTCCATCAATTTAATCTCTTCCGGCAAAACAGAAATAAAATCATCGCCTTTTCTGACGGAAATCAACTCTTCCACAAACTTGCCGCTTTTGTCGAGCGGGCGGTCGGAAGGTGCGATAATCTGGTTTTCTTCTTCAATAGCCGTCATGAAGCGGATTTCATCCGCTACACGGCCATTTTCCACTATTTTGTAGGGAGTTTCGATAAAGCCAAACTCATTAACGCGCGCATAAGTACTTAAAGAAACGATCAGACCAATATTAGGACCTTCCGGCGTTTCCACCGGACAGATACGGCCATAATGCGTATTGTGAACGTCCCGCACTTCAAAGCCGGCCCGCTCCCGCGTTAATCCTCCGGGACCCAGTGCCGATAAACGGCGCTTGTGAGTGATTTCTGAAAGAGGATTTGTCTGATCCATAAATTGTGAAAGCTGACTGGAACCGTAAAACTCGTTGACAACCGCAGAGACCGGCTTGGCATTAATCAAGTCATGGGGCATCATTGTTTCGATGTCCTGCAAGCTCATCTTTTCCTTGATGGCTCTCTCCATGCGCACCAGACCGATACGATACTGGTTTTCAATCAGTTCCCCGACTGAGCGAACACGACGATTTCCCAAATGATCGATATCATCAACGCTGCACTCTCCGACGCCATTTTTTAAATCAACGAGATATTTAACCGCAGCCAGAATATCGTCATTGCGCAGAACCGTAACAGTTGTCGGCACATTTAAGCGCAGCTTGTAATTCATTTTGGCACGGCCGACATCCGATAAATCGTAAGTCTCCGATTCCGAGAAAAGGCTTTTGAAAAATTTTGTAGCTGTCTCGGGAGTCGGCGGGTTGCTCGGACGCAAGCGGCGGTATATTTCTAAAATAGCATCTTCGGTGGTTTCAATTTTATCCATGAGTAAGGTGTCGCGGATGGCCGCATTATCCAGATCTTCATCCAGATGGATGAATTTCAATTCCGCAATACCCTTTTCTTTTGCAATTTCGAAACCGTTAAGAGGCAGTTCTTCGTTGCAGCGGAAAATAATTTCTCCGGTTTTCGGATCGCGAATATCAGAAGAAAGAATCTTCCCCGTTAGGTCGGCTTCCTTGACGGGAATATGTTTTACACCGGCATCGATTACTTTCTTCAAAAGGGGCTTAGTCAATTTACGCCCTTTTTTAACTATAATTTCCGAACTTTTCGGATCCCTGATATCTTCGGGGGCTTTTTGACCGGGCAGAGAGTCATCAACGGCAAAGTAAATCTTTTCACCTTCGATGGTTATCTTTTCAATACTGTAAAAATAATTGAGAATAAATTCTGTCGAATTATTCATTGCCTTGAGCAAGATGGTTACGGGCATTTTACGGCGACGGTCAATCCTCATGTAAAGGAGATCCTTGGAATCAAATTCCAAATCAAGCCAGGAACCTCTTATGGGGATGACTCTTGCCGAATAAATCAATTTGCCGCTGGCAACGGTTTTGCCTTTATCATGATCAAAGAAAATGCCGGGTGAGCGGTGCAATTGGCTGACAATTACCCGCTCCGTTCCGTTAACGATAAAAGTTCCATTTTCCGTCATTAACGGAATTTCACCAAAGTAAATTTCCTGCTCTTTGATATCGCGGATCGGCTTTGTTTCATTTGATTCGCGGTTAATCTTGCCGTCACTGAGACGGTCAGTATCAAACACGACCAGCCTGACGACTATCTTCAAAGGAGCGGCATAGGTCATTCCTTTTTGGACGCATTCCCTCACATCATACCGGACATCACCGATCTTATAACTGACAAACTCCAAAGAACATTTTCCGCTAAAATCAGATATCGGGAAAACGCTCTTGAAAGCGCCCTGCAAACCAATATTGGCCCTTTTCGTGGGCGGCAAATCCTTCTGCAGGAATTTTTCATAAGATCGTGTTTGGATCTCGATAAGATTAGGTATATCCAGTGCCTTTTTTACCCGGCCGAAATTTCTTCTAAAATTGCCCATAGCATCCTTAAAATAATATATTAAATATTATTTATTATTTAATCTCTACTGTTCCGCCAACTTCTTCAATTTTCTTCTTAATCGATGCAGCTTCATCTTTAGCAACGGCTTCTTTGATCGGCTTGGGGACTCCTTCCACCAAATCTTTGGCTTCTTTTAAGCCCAAGCCCGTAATTGCACGCACAACTTTGATTACCTGAATTTTTTCCGCACCAAAACCGGTGAGAATAGCACTAAATTCAGTCTGTTCTTCTGCCGGAGCGGCGGCAGCGGCTCCAGGAGCGGCTCCGGCGGCCATCATCACGGGAGCGGCAGCAGAAACACCAAATTTTTCCTCTAATTCTTTAACTAAAGCGGAAAGCTCTAATACGGTCATTCCTTCAATAAAGGCTACTACATCTTCTTTTGTAATTTGATTTGACATATTCAATATACCTCTCTGTATGTTTGATTAATTTAATGCTTTTTTCTTATCACAATAAGCATTGAGCACTTGAACAAAATTTCTCGGTACGCCGCTTAACACTGTTACCAGTGATGTCGGCACCGCTGCCATAACAGAAACCAATTTCCCAAGTAGAACCTCTCTGCTGGGTAACTCTGCCAGAGTCGTAAGATCACTCTTGTTTAAGATTTTGCCATCCAGTACGCCAATCTTGATTTCCAGTTCCGGATTTTTCCTGGCGAAATCAATGAGAGCCTTTGTCGGCTCTACCGGATCTTTATAGCTCAAAACAACAGCTATGGGCCATTTGAAATGATCGGCAAGTATGCTGAATGCTGTTTCCTTCGCAGCAATATCTAAAAGTGTGTTTTTCACAACTTTCAGCTCAGCGTTAGACTTGCGGAGCACATTTCGCAGTGCTTCCATTTTCTCGACATTCATTTTGCTGTAACTGGTTAAAACGCCGAGATTGGCTTTTTTGAGTTTTACCTGCAGTTCGGATACAATTTGCTCTTTCGTTCTCCGATCCAATATATCAGCCTCCTTTCAGTATTTTTTATTATTCCGAGGCCGGAGAATATAGCCACATACAGAATAAAAACGGTAACCTTTCCTTCAATCCGATGCCCGTTTTCTAAAAATTGTTTACCTTAAGACAAAGCAACTCTTTTCATTCCACGAGTCTCGGCAGGCCTCATTACGTTTAAACTACTGTACCTGCTATCTTCGACCTTTTATCTAAAAAATCAACTTCTATACATTAAGCCGTTTCCCGATAATAACTTGGTCAAATAACCTTTGGGAACGGCATAAGGATCCGTAACGAAATCCAGTAAGCGAACAGGTTATTTCGTAACGGTTCCTAAGCGCTCTTAACATCGAGCGGATCAACTTTCACGCCGGCGCCCATTGTGCTGGAAAGGGAAACGCTTTTAATATAGATTCCCTTGCTGGCAGATGGTTTTAATTTGATAATTGTTTCCAGCAAAGCCTGAATATTCTCCTGCAATTTTTCGGGGCCAAAAGAAACTTTCCCGACGGGAGAATGTACAATTCCCGCTTTTTCCACACGGAATTCGACTTTACCGGCTTTAAGTTCCTTCACCGCATTGCCCACTTCAAAAGTAACAGTGCCGACTTTGGGATTGGGCATCAAACCGCGGGGGCCTAGAATCTTGCCGATTTTCCCCACCGCACCCATCATATCAGGTGTAGCGACGACACGGTCAAATTCAAACCAGCCGCCTTTTATCTTTTCAATAACTTCATCGTTGCCAACTAAATCGGCCCCGGCTTCCAGGGCTTCTTTTTCCTTTTCACCCTTGGCAAAAACCAGCACTCTGACTGTTTTACCCAAACCGTTGGGCAAAACAACGCTTCCCCTGACCATTTGATCGGCATGAGCGGGATTAACTCCCAAACGGACGGCGGCATCGACTGTTTCATCAAATTTAACACCGGCCATTGATACAACCATTTCCGTAGCTTCTTTCAGAGTATAACGCTTTGTTGGCTCAACCTTTGCTTTTGCTGCTAATATACGTTTGCCTCTTCTTAACATAAAATAACCTCGTTTTTATTAACCTGCGACTTCGATCCCCATCGACCTAGCCGTACCGGCAATTATTTTGATGGCACCTTCGATATTTACGGCATTCAAATCGTTAAATTTCAATTCGGCAATCTCTTTTACCTGCTTTGCCGTAACTACTCCCACTTTTTCTCTTTTGGGATCAGCTGCCCCTTTGGCTATTTTCGCCGCCTGTTTGAGCAACACGGAAGCCGGCGGCGTTTTAGTAATAAAGGTAAATGACCTGTCGGCATAAACGGTAATAACGACAGGAATGATCATTCCTTCCTGTTTTTGTGTTAATGCATTATACGCCTTGCAAAATTCCATAATATTGACGCCGTGCTGACCCAGTGCCGGACCAATCGGGGGCGACGGTGTCGCCTTTCCAGCCTTAATCTGCAATTTAATACTTGCAATAACCTTTTTTGCCATAATGATCACCCTGATCTTGAGATTTTTTTTAGGCCTAAAAAAAGCCTGTTATAAAATATTTATCCTTGCATGACCTGAATAAAATCCAGCTCCACAGGAGTCGGCCGGCCAAAAATACTGACGATAACCCGCAGTTTTCCTTTTTCCGGTTTTACCTCATCAATAACACCGTCAAAATTAGTAAATGGTCCGTCAATTATTTTTACATGATCGCCGACATCGAATTTAAACTTCGGCTTGGGCTTTAAAGTTCCTTCATCAATTCTGACCTTTAAATTTTCGACATCTTTGTCGGAAATCGGCGAAGGTTTGTCTTTACTGCCGATAAAGCCGGTAACTTTGGGAGTGTCCTTAACAATATGCCAGGTCTCATCATTCATTTCCATCCGGACAAGAATATAGCCCGGGAAAAATTTGCGTTTGGAAGTTTTCTTTTCCCCCGATATCAATTCCACAACGTCTTCTTCGGGAATCAGGATATCGGAAAAATAAGCTTGGGCATTAGCAAGATCAACTCTTTCCTGCAGGCTGATCTTAACTTTGTTTTCGTATCCCGAATAGGTATGAACGACGTACCATTTAAAAGCCATTTTGCTAACCTAAAATAAATTTAATCAGTTTAGCCAAACCGAAATCAATTATACCGAAAAAAATAGCCATAACAAAAACGACTATTATTACGACCAGTGTGGATGCCATTGTTTGCTTGCGTGACGGCCAGGTAACGCGTTTGAGCTCGCCTTTGGCATCATTTAGAAAAAGCATTATCTTTTGCATCAATAATTTGATTTTTTCCATTTTCCAACCTTTACTAAAAGGAAAAACTGGCAGGCCAGGAGGGACTTGAACCCCCAGCATCCGGATTTGGAGTCCGGCGCTCTATCCATTAGAGCTACTGGCCTGTTTACTTTGAGTCAAATTTACTTGGTTTCCCTGTGCAACTTGTGCCCCCGGCAAAACTTGCAATACTTCTTCAGCTCCAAACGGTTTTGCATCGTACGCTTATTTTTTGTTGTTGTGTAATTCCTTTGCTTGCACTCCGTACAAGCTAAAATAATATTATTCCGCATAACTCTCCCTTAAGCCGTCATCAAATAATAACTATAACAATGCAACCGGCATAAGGGGCCATAACGAAATGGTCTTGCCACCCACATTAGGTGGTCATTTCGTAACGCCCCTAAGCCTTTGTCAAACAATAACTAAACCTTCGTCGCCGGAATACCGGCATAAGGGGCCATAACAAAATTGTCTTGCCACCCGCACAGGTGGTCATTTCGTAACGGCCCCTGACTGGAGCCCACGACCAGGATTGAACTGGTGACCTCATCCTTACCAAGGATGTGCTCTACCGACTGAGCTACGTGGGCGAGGTTGCTCTTGGCTTTTCGCCCTCAATTAAACTAAAAAAGCCTGGAGCGGGAAACGGGATTCGAACCCGCGACCCTCAGCTTGGAAGGCTGACGCTCTAGCCACTGAGCTACTCCCGCTAATTTACACTTCAAATATTCTGGTGGAGGGGGGAGGATTTGAACCTCCGTAGGCTTCGCCGGCAGATTTACAGTCTGCTCCCTTTGGCCACTCGGGAACCCCTCCATCACATTAAATATATCGGAACTGGAGCTGGCGATGGGACTCGAACCCGCAACCTGCTGATTACAAATCAGCTGCTCTACCGATTGAGCTACGCCAGCGAACCCTCAACTCAATTTAACCTTTTATATCAACGGTTTACTAATTCAAGCACCAAGAAGCAATCGCACATATCCGCGCGAATTGCCGACTCTAATTTTTATGGCTGTGTTTGTCAAGGTAAATTTTTATTTTTTTATAAAAAACGATTCCGGGACGGATAATTTGCCGATTAATCCGTATCGCCAAAATAATCCGCTGAAAAAATATAAATTTCCGTTTCCGAATTCATCCAGTCTTCCGCCGGCAGACCGGCCTTATAACAAGTTTCCCGAAGAAAGGTTTCCCTGTCCCAACCATACTCAACTGCCACTTGCGGTAGCAGCAGACCGGAATTATATCCCCGGACGATATATAAACCGTGCTTCCCTACCTCAATATCGTTAATATTATTAATACGTTGCAGTGGACTCAAGACCGATATTTCCAGGGACAGGTCTTTAAGTTCCTCAGCCTGCAGCGCCGGAAAACGCGGATCGTGAAAGGCGGCGGCAACAGCCATTTCCTGCACCGTTTCCCAAAGAGGCTTGACTGCTTTGATGTAGCCGATACACCCCCGCAAATGACCCCTTTTTTTCAACGTAACAAAAGCACCTCTTTTTTCTTTCAGTGTTTCCGAATCAACAGTTATCTTGGGCACATTTTTATTATTAACTTTGCCGGCAATAGTTTTTTTAACGATATCCAACAGAGTCGCTTTTTCTTTGGGGGTCAGTTCCATTGCTTGAATCCTCCTAATGCATAAAATACTGCCGACGCATATCCCACCACTGAACTTTTATCTCCGGTTACATCTCCCGAATTAGCATATTTCAGCAATTTTGACTTTTCAGCGCCCATCTTTTGCGCCACCAGCATCGCCACAGCCATCGGACCGCCGCCGCAAGCCTCGCAAATGTCGCTGTCCAAGCTTTTTAAAAGCCCGGCCGCATTGCCACTTTGTAAATACCGGAGAGCTACGGCATCTAACTGCGAGGCCTTGTTGTAATCATGAAAATGGGATAAATCAGAACTGCCTACAATCAGTATTTTTCTCCCCTTTATAGCCTGATAAATCGCCTCCGCCAGTTCATAACAGGTGTCGGTTCTCTGATCTCCCATTACCAGAGGTACAAAGGAAAAATTCCCCAGGGCAACCTGCAGAAAAGGCAGCTGAATTTCCAAAGAATGTTCCTGGATGTGAGCTGCGGGAAGGTCATGGACAATTCCACTGAAATTAGTAATTTTATCAGCTAAATCCTCGGCAACAGGAACAATCCCCAAGGGCGTCTCATACCCGCCCCGGCGATAAATAGAAGCCCCGGAGAAAGCCACGCGATGACTGGGGCCAACAATGACAACGGCATCGTAAATCCTGCCGGAAATAAGCTTGTACGCATAGGCGGCCACCAGCCCGGAATAAAGGTAGCCGGCATGGGGTGCAACCAGGCCGTAAATCTCTCCGGGCGGATCGAAATCAGGCACCAGAGCAAAATATTTTTTAATGTCCTGTTGCAGGGCAGAAGCATGACCCGGGTACCAGGAACCGGCTATTGCCGATTTTCGCACAGCTGCCATGAGTGTTTCTCCCTTTTATCGATAATGCCAGACTGTCCCTTGCGGCATATCCAGGACATCAACATTCAACGCGGCCAGTTGAGACCTCAAAATATCGGCCTCCTGCCAATTATGCGCCTGTCGCGCCGCTTCTCTGCGTGTAATTAAATTCTGGATTTCCGGCGATGCGGTCAATACATCAAAATTCATCACCCCGACAACTTCATCGATCTTTTTCAGCGCCGCCAATATCTTCCGGCTTTCATCCTGATTGATTGCCCCCCGGCTCAACAATAAATTTACTTTACCGATAAAATCAAAAAGCACAGCCAGGGCAACGGCTATATTCAAATCATCGTCCATGGCGGCCGCAAAACCGTTTTTAAGATCGTATATCACCTGATCCAGCTCCGGACAGCCAATGCCGGCATTATTGACAGCATTAAGCCGGCAAACAAACATATCCAGCCTCCGGACATTATTCCTTGCCGCTGCCATTGCTTCTTCGGAATAATTAAGCGGCTTGCGATAATGCACTCCCAACAAAAAAAACCTTACATCTCTTCCTGTGTAGCTCCTCCGGAACAATTCCGATAAGGGCAGGGCATTATTTAAGGAACGCGACATCTTTCGTCCTGCAACCATCACCAATTCGGCATTGAGCCAGTAATTTGCGCCGCTCCTGCCGGTCAAGGCCTTGTTGATGGCCAAAATATTTTCGCAATGCGGAAAAAGTTCATCAACGCCGCTGATATTAATATCATAAAGTGCCCCCAGATATTTATGAGAGATCGCCGCACACTCGATATGCCAACCCGGCCGGATGTTGCCCCATTTTGTTTTATGATATATGCCTCTTTTCAACTCTCCCAGGCTTGCCCTTTTTAAAAGGGCAAAGTCCATCGGGCTGTCTTTCTCATAATCATCCAGGTCAATGGTTTTTGCCTGCCGGGTTTTTCGCAAATTCACATTGGAAAGAAGCCCATAATCGGCTAATTTGGATATGTCGTAATAGACCGAGTGCAGCTTTTCGTATGCGTAATTCTTATCGACTAATTTTTCGACTATTTTCAGCATCTCCTCAACATTTTCCGAAGCTTTAACGTAAATGTTGTTTCGGTAAATATTCAAGGCTTCCACATCCTGCAAAAATATTTTACAATATTTATCCGTGTAAGCGGCCAGTTCCATGCCCTCTTTTTCCGCGCCTTTTACTGATTTGTCCGTGAGATCAACCAGATCCACTATATGCTTGACCGCATAACCCTGATGCGTCAAATAGCGGCATACCAAATCGGAAACAACCAGGCGCCGGTAATTTCCCATGTGCGGCGCGTCGTGAACCGTCGGCCCGCATGTATGCATGAGAATTTCTCCGGATGAAACAGGCTTGAAAAAAGTTTTTTGGCGTTGCAGAATATTGTAAAGGCTGAAAGTCGATACTTCTTCTTTGACGGCGAATAATTCCGTGCTTAAATACCTCTCTCCGCTGTCCGGGAAAATGACTACGATCATCCCTTCCTGCATCTGCATCGCTTTTTGCGCAGCAATGCACATCGCGGCGCCGGAACTCATGCCGGCCATAATCCCCTCTTCACGGGCCAGTCTGCGGGCCATGACAAAAGCATCCTCATCCTGAATATTCACCTTTTCGTCCAGGCACTTTTTATCAAATATACCCGGCCGGTAAGACTCCCGCATATTCTTCAGACCCTGGATCTTGTGCTTCAAATATGGTTCAACACCGACAATCTTGATATGCTGATTTAATTCTTTGAGCCTGCGGGAAATTCCCATGGCCGTGCCGGTAGTCCCGAGACAAGACACCACCATGGTGACGGCACCTTCAGTTTGATCCCAGATTTCCTGAGCTGTTCCATAATAATGAGCGGCAATATTATCTTCATTATTGAATTGATCGGTGCCAAAATATTTACCGGGGTTTTCGCGGAGCATTTTATAGGCCACTTCAATAGCGCCGTCAGTTCCCTGATTTGCCGGCGTATAATGCAGTTCAGCCCCCAGAGCGCGTAATATCTTCTTTCTCTCTTCACTGGCCGACTCTGTCAACGTCAGGCACAGCTTATATCCTTTAGCAGCGGCAATCATGGCCAGACCGATGCCGGTGTTGCCGCTGGTCGCTTCCAGGATAATTTTATCAGGTGTCAACTCCCCCCGTTTCTCAGCTTGCTCAATCATGAATAACGCCGTACGGTCTTTTATTGATCCGCCGGGATTGGCGCTCTCTATTTTCGCCATGATCCTTACTTTTTTATTGGGATTGATCCGGCAGATTTCGACCAGCGGTGTATTGCCGATACAATCAATAATGCTCTTATAATTTTTTTGCATAAATTGTTAATACCTTAAAATGAAAGCCTCAGACCAATCGGCTCCTACGCTTTATTAAGAATAATTCCGGATGTATTTCATGAAACATTGAGGTACTAGCTGTCCATTTTAGGGATGGGAATTTTAAAAAACTGAACGCCTTCCTCTCTTAAACTTGCATCTTCCTGAGGAGTTGTCGTTCCTTTGATATTGCGTTTTTCCTCTTCCCCGTAATGAATCTTTATGGCAACTTCGGCAAATGAATTGCCGACATCTTCAAAGTTTTTATCAATATACTGATGAAGCGCCTGCAGGGTTTTTAGCGCGGAATTCCCTTTTTCCTCCCCTTTTCCGGCGGAACGGAAATCTTTTCCCGCAATCGTAACTGAAGATGGCACTATATTGACGCGACAACTGTTGCAAGTCGGACAAGCCACAAGTTTTTGCGAATTTTGATCAAGAAAGGCCTGTCGATCCTTAAACCAGCCGTCGAATTTATGCCCGTTTTCACATTCCAGGTCAAAAATTATCACTTTTCTCACCTTTTTGCTGATGAAGATAGGTTATACTATCATGCCACCCTGTAAAAAACAATTAAGTACATAAATACCGGAGCGGACAAATGACTTCATGCCGTAAGATCACGCCTTACGACCCCCTTGCTGAAGAATAAATTCGATCCCGAATAAAAAAAAGTGGACATTTAGAAATAAATTCTATATCGTCCGTGCCACGTCGGGATGTGGCCCAGCTTGGTAGGGCACTGCGTTCGGGACGCAGGAGTCGCGCGTTCAAATCGCGCCATCCCGACCATTTTCATCCCAAAATCAGGCCAAGCTTAGTTTCATCAACCGACAACCGAAGCCATTTTAAAGATCGGCAGGTACATCGCTATAATCATGCCGCCAACGATTCCACCCAGAAAAACCATCATAATCGGCTCTAAGAGGGCGGTCATTGCTGAAACTGCCGCATCAACTTCGTCATCGTAAAAATCGGCGATTTTGCTGAGCATGGTATCCAGGGCTCCCGTCGCTTCGCCAACAGCGATCATCTGCACCACCATTGGCGGGAAGATACCCGTTTCCATTAGCGGTTCCGCTATTGTCCTTCCTTCGCTGATGCTCTGGCGCGTTTTTATCAGGGCGGCTTCGACCACCACATTGCCCGAAGTTTTGCTGACGATATTCAACCCTTCCAGAATGGGAACGCCTGAATTCATCATGGTGGACAGCGTTCGGGAGAATTTTGCCACAGCCACTTTTTTCAGCAGCGGTCCGAAGATCGGGGCTTTGAGCAGCAGAGAATCTATGGTCCAGCGCCCTTTTTCCGTTTTATAAAATCTGCCGAATGCCACGACAAAAGCAACTATCACACCGGCGACAATCCACCAATAACTCTGGGCAAATGCGCTGGCATTGACTAAAAATTGGGTGGGGCCCGGAAGTTCCCCCCCCATGCCTTCGAACATCTTCTGAAAGACAGGAATGACTTTGATCAGCAATAAAGCGACAACACCGATGGAAATAGCCAGAACAGCAATAGGATAGGTCATCGCCCCCTTGACCTGGCTTTTCAGTTTCATTGCCTTTTCCATATAGCTGGAAAGGCGTCCCAATATAACATCCAAAATACCACCGGCCTCGCCGGCGGCAACCAAATTGACAAAGAGATCATCGAAAACAGCCGGATGTTTCCTCAAGGCGTCGGTTAAGCTGGCGCCGCTCTCCACATCCTCCTTCACTTTCTTAATAATTTCTTTAAAGGTTTTGTTTTGTTCCTGCTGGTTCAACAGATCCAGACATTGAATAAGCGGCAAACCGGCGTTAATCATGGTGGAAAAGATGCGGCAGAAGACAACAACATCTTTCTCGGCAACTTTCCCCTTTAGAAAAGGAAAATACTCAGAAATATCTTTGGGTTTCTTTTTTATGGCAATCGATTTAAATCCCTGTCTGCGTAAGAGTCCGCGGACAGCCAGTTCATCTGCCGCTTCTATCTCTCCCTTTTTGGCTTCATTTTTTCTGGTCGTACCTTCCCAAACAAAAACTGGCATATTTTAATTATCCTTTCTTCACCGGGACAATATTCATGTCAATCATTATAAACTATATACCATGTTAATTCAATCAGTTAAATATTACGAACAAAACCCTCCGCTCCCGCGGCAAGCAGCAAATTATCCATCGGCATCATTCTTTGGCTGCATTTCTCTTATTTTATCCCTGATGACCGGCGGCGTTGATTGAATATTTCGTACTGAATTATCCCGGCGGCAACAGAAACATTCAGGGAATCGAAACTTCGCTGCAGAGGAACAGATAACAAAAAGTCGCATTTCTTTTTCACCAGGGGACGGATCCCTTTTGCTTCTCCGCCCAACACCAAAGCAACATGGCAGTTAAAGTCCATTTCCTGCAGATTACCGCCACCGTGCGCATCCGCCCCAAATACCCAAAACTTTTTTTCTTTCAAATAATCGATGGTCTGCGCCAGGTTAGTGACTCTGGCAATGGGCATTTGCTGCGCTGCGCCGGCCGAAGCTTTGACCACTGCAGCAGTAACGGATGCAGCCCGATCAGCCGGGATTACTACTCCGTTGGCCCCCAGACAATAGGATGTTCGAATTATCGCCCCCAGATTCTGGGGATCCATAATGCTATCGAGGATTAAAATCAGGTCAAAGCCAAATTGCGGACTGCGGTTTCCCAGCAAAACATCCCAGCCCGAATAAACAAAAGCGGGGCGGAGTCCCGCAACTCCCTGATGATCAGGGTTGCCGACCAATTCATTGAGGTATGGCCTGGTTTGAAATTCAACAGGAATGTTTTTTTGGCGGGCGGCTTCTATAATTTCCATC
This sequence comes from Deltaproteobacteria bacterium HGW-Deltaproteobacteria-12, assembly GCA_002840565.1. Lineage (GTDB taxonomy): Bacteria > Desulfobacterota > Syntrophia > Syntrophales > Smithellaceae > MVRV01. Next base: position 52,003 of record PHBK01000011.1, read on the forward strand.
AGGCTTGATCCGCATCTGCCCGACGCCACAATTATCTTTGCCAACTCAGTTTTCGGCTGCCGGAGGAGAATCTTGATCGGGTTTATACCGTAAATTATCTCCATACATTACCCGTAATCTCCACTGCGCTTGCCTAAGCGGCAGTCATCCCGGTGGCGATCTCCTGAACAATATTCCGGCAAACTGCCTGGGGATCGGCTGCTTGCCGAATCGGCCTGCCGACAACTATGTAGTCGGCGCCCAACTTCACGGCCTCCAGGGCGCTGAGAGTTCTTTTCTGGTCATCCTTTACCGTTTCGAGCGAACTGCGAATGCCCGGGGTCACAATAATAAAATCATTACCCAACTGGCTGCGCAAGGCCTCAATGTCCTGCGGGGAAGCAACAACACCGTCCGCGCCGGCATCCTTAGCCAGACGAGCCAGATGCAGAACCTGAGCATTGGCGCTTTTTGCAAATCCTATTTCCTGGAGGTCGGCATCATTGAGACTGGTTAATACCGTCACCGCCAGAACAATCGGTTTAGTCTGACCGTTTTTTGCGGCCAACGCCTCGACGGCCCGGACTGTTTCCTGAATCATTCTGCTGCCGCCGGAAGCATGCACGTTAAACATATCAACACCCAGCTTGACGGCAGATTCGGCGGCACGCGCAACAGTATTGGGAATATCATGAAACTTGAGATCCAAAAAAATCCGCTGGTTTCTTTGTTTAATGCAATCGACAATTTTCGGGCCGACCGCTGTAAACAACTCCTTGCCGACTTTGAACATGCCGACATGGCCGGACAGGAGCTCAATCCATGATAATGCTTCGTCCAGACTTGCGGCGTCCAGCGCAAAGATTAATTTATCGACTGCCTGCTTATTCGAGATATTCTTCATCGCCAATGAACTCAGTATTATCGGGAATTGGTTTGAAATCTTCCTTTGCCCCTTCCAGATATTCCGGATGGGCATAGTTAACCTTGCCTGCGGCTATTTCCCGCAGCGCCAACACGACTTCTCTGTTTTTGCTCTGCAGCAGCGGCTTCGATCCTTTTAATAAAAGGCGCGCCCGTTTTGATGCCAGCGATACCAGACCAAACCTCGTCTTGGCAACCAGTAAAGAATCTTCCACAGTAATTCTGGCCATATCTTTTAGAACCTCCCTGCAACCATTTTTTTATTTAGTCATGAATTTTTTTATTTTACTTCGTAAATTGCTTCTTTTACACCCTTGGGCAATATAAATCGACAGCAATTGATGGACAGCCGTTTCCAGGTCATTGTTGAAAATCACATAGTCATACCAGGAAATTTCTTTCAATTCGCTTTCCGCCTGGGCATATCTGGCCCGGATGACAGCGGATTCTTCATGCCCCCGTCCTTCCAGGCGCAGGAGAAGTTCTTCCCGCGACGGCGGCAGAATAAAAACATAGACACCGCCGCGGAATTTTTTTTTAATCTGTTTTGCGCCGCGCGGTTCAATATCCAGCAAAACGGTTGTCCCTTTTGCCAAAGATTCTTTCATCGTCCTTATGGAGGTGCCATAAAGATGGCCATAGCTTTCCGCCCATTCCGCAAAATCACCCCCGTCCAGACGTTTCTGAAATTCCTGGCGGGAAATAAAAAAATAATCCTTCCCCTCCACTTCACCGGGCCGCGGCTTTCGTGTTGTATAAGAAACGGAAAATTGAATTTCCGGACAGGCCTGTAAGAGTCGCCGGCAAATGCTGCTCTTCCCGGTGCCCGATGGCGCGGAAACAACTATAAATTTCCCTTTATCCATAATTTACTCTATATTTTGCGCCTGTTCGCGCAGTTTGCTGAGCTCGCTCTTTGCTTCAATCACCTGACGGGCGATTTCCGCGTCGTTACTTTTCGATCCGATCGTATTAATTTCCCGGTTCATTTCCTGCAGGAGGAAATCAATCTTTTTGCCTTCCGCCTCCGCACTCTGCAGCAACGTAACAAACTGGCCAATATGACTGTGCATCCGCACTATTTCCTCTGTTATATCGCTCTTATCGGCAAGTATGGCCGCTTCCTGGGCCAGCCGCGCTTCATCTATAACACATCCGGCGGTAAGTTCCTTTATTCTTTCCGCCAAACGCCTTTGATATTCAAGAATAACTTGCGGCGATCGGGCATTGATCGTCTCCAGGATACCCTTGATTAAATCCAGCCGCTGCTTCATATCCTGATAAATAGCTAAGCCTTCCTCCTGCCTCATCGAGACCAGCATATCCAGCGCTTCTTCCAGGGCAGCGGCAATCTTTATTAAAACATCCGGCTGAATTTCAGTTTCGGCAGGCTGGGAAAAAATATCCCGAAAGCCAACCAGAGTTTTCAGTCCAATTTCCTCCGTCAGGCCCAGCTCATTTTTCAGGCGCTGCAAAGCGGCAAAATAATTCCGGGCAATATCCAGGTTCACCATCGTCTCCGCGGCGCTGGTGCTCGCTGCTTCCAGACGGATAAAAACCTCCACCCTTCCCCGCTTTATCTTCTCGCCGATTTTCTTTTTAAATTCCAATTCCAGAGGGGACAGAGCCTGCGGCATGCGCAAAGATATTTCCAGAAAACGGTGATTGACAGATTTAAATTCCACAACAATATTTCTGTCCTGCCCCGTGGTCTCCACACGCCCGTAGCCTGTCATGCTTTTGATCATTTTTTACACCTGATAGCTTTCTTAAAAAAACATTCTGGTTCCCGAATAGCTTCATTCGATAAATTCGCTTTCGGGATCAATTCCACTTACGCCTCAAGCTCCGCCAGGCTCGCTTTCAGCAAGTGTCATTGACTTTAACTGCAATAAGTATGCTGCTCTTATTTTATCGAGCATTGCCAGCTGCTTTTCATCTGCGTAGTCCGGATATGTCCACGGCAAAGAACAAAATTTCTTGTTCTGGTAGAACAACGTCAAATCGGCGTAAATACCATCGCGTAAATAAGGCCTGTGTGCATAACCTTTTCCGGTAGCCAGAATCAGATGGCTTTTGGATATATAACCGGGGTCAATATTGACCTGCCGCCGGCCGTCGAGCGTAAATGCGTTTTCGATATCATTGGTGGCCAGCTTAATATCCGGCAGCAACTCGGGCCTTACCAGTTTCTCCATGGACAAAAAACGCCGGACTAAATTTTCGCCCATTTCCCGGCGGTAATAATCCGTATAATCAAAAAGCACCGGGTCGCTGATAAAATCAGGTTGTCCGTAGTATGCGGTCAACTTTGCTATGGTTTCATCCAGTTTCGGAACTGTTGCCGCAATAACACTGAAGATTAATTTTACCGGTTCAGCGGAAGTCGGTTTGCTCATAAAACTCGTATTAACTCTTCCTGCGAAACTGTAGCGGTTCCCACTTTACCGACCACAATGCCGGCGGCCTGGTTGGCCAGACAGGTTGCTTCCTGAAGATTGGCTTTGGACGCCAGACTTAAGGCAAGCACACCGATCACCGTATCCCCCGCACCCGTAACATCATATATCTCTTTGGCCTGAGCAGAAAAGTAAGTATGGGTTATCTCCTCTCCTCTTTCGAAGAGACTCATGCCTTCTTCGCCCCGGGTAATCAGCAGCGCCTGAAAATTATATTTTTTTAAGAGCGTTTCCCCGACCTGCCTCAGATCATTCTGACCGTTTATTTCCATCCCTGCAGCACGCTGCGCCTCGTGGTGGTTGGGAGTAATTACATAAGCCCCTTCATAGATGGAAAAGTCGCTTTGCTTGGGATCGAGGCAGATGTATATTTTTGCATCCTGCACAATTTTTCTGATTCCCCCGATCAGTTCCCTCGAAACCACACCCTTACTGTAATCGGAAACAACAACCGCGCCAATTTTTTTTTGCAGTGATTTTACATACTCCAGTATTTTCCTGGTGCTGGCCGGGGGAATCGGGCTTCTGCTTTCTTTATCAAAACGCACCATCTGCTGGCCATGGGCAACGATTCTTGTTTTTAAAGTAGTCGGCCGCCCTTTTTCGACAACTATGCCGTCGGTTTCAATTTCCCGCTGCTGCAATTCCGCAAGCAGCCTTTTTCCGCTGTTGTCGGAGCCAATAACTCCGGCCACATAACCTTTGCCGCCCATAGCGTAAATGCTGTTGAGCACATTAGCGCAGCCGCCGAGCAAAATGCTGTCTTTTTGCACATCCACAACCGGAACAGGCGCTTCCGGAGAAATCCGGGATACCTTACCCCAGATAAAATGGTCAACCATTATATCTCCGACCACCAAAACTCCCGCCCTTTGGAAATTGTCGATTATTTCCAAAGCTCTTTTTCTTTTTAAAACACTTTGCATTGTCCTGAAACCTGCGGCGTAAATGATTTATTTCCACAAATGAAAAAAGCGCCGGCAGCGCTTAAACTATCAAAAAGTTTCGCGATGTTATTACCAAGGGCGATATTTGTCAAATATTTTCTATGCTTTTCATGTTCATTTTAATATTCATTATTGACTTCATTAGCATAATCAAGTAAAAATTTACCAATAAATTTCATGCCCAAGGAATAATTCGATGATACGTTCTGCGCTGCTTGTGACATTGGGTGTCGCCATTACCGGGTTTATCTCCTTTTGGTGTATCATTATATCTATTATTCCGAATTCCGAAAACAGAATTCATAAGATAGCCAAACTCTGGGCGAGAATACTACTCTTTATATCCAACACGAAAGTGGAAGTAATAGGCAAAGAAAATATAATCTACGGCAAACCGCAAATTTTTATGGCCAACCATCAAAGTGATTTTGATATCTTTATTGCCCTTGGCCATATACCCGGTCAATTCCGATGGCTGGCCAAAAAGGAACTGTTCGCCATTCCTATTTTCGGCGCAGCCATGAAAACTGCGGGATATATTGAAATAGACAGGGGAAATCACGAAAAGGCAATGCAGAGCCTGGATGAAGCGGCGCTGCGCATCCGGGAAGGAAAATCAGTAATGTCCTTCCCCGAAGGAACAAGAAGCGCCGACGGCGAAATCAAGGCCTTTAAACAGGGGATATTCCATCTGGCCATTAAATCCGGCGTACCGATTATTCCTGTATCAATTATCGGCAGCGGGAAGATCATGCCCAAAAGATCTCTAAAAGTTACCCCGGGCCGGGTGAAACTGATCATCGGCAAACCCGTTGAGGTAAAAAGCTATACTGTTGAAAACAGGCACGAACTGATCGAAAAGGTTAAAAAAGTCATTATGACCAACTATGACTACTGGAGAGAGACCGACACGTCAGTCATTAAAGATATGGAAGAAAAAACTTCTGCTTAACCTTTTTCTCCAATGCAATATTAATTCATGAACGGCCAGTAATGGAACAAAAGCAAGCTGATAACAAGCGAATGCGAGAAATCAAGGGTGCAGTATGCCTCGCCTTGGCTGTTTTTCTGCTTTTGTGCCTGATCTCCTACCATCCGTATGATCCCGTCCCTTTTGTCAAGTTTGTCGCTCCCGATATTCAGAAAATTCATAATGTTACCGGCATTGTTGGCTCCTATTTGGCCGGCTGGTTGATCAATCTGTTCGGAATCAGTGCCTTTTTTCTACCATTAATTCTCTTGTTTTGCGCTTTTCAGTATTTTTTCCGAGCAGAGTTTAAGCTCAGCAAAAGCAACTTATCAGGCATTGTTTTGTTTGCCGTCTCCTTTGCCGGCTTGATGACCGCAATTGTTAAAACAGCCACAGTTCATGGAGTAAAATTAAAAGTCGGCGGATCAATCGGCGCGGCGGCAGTCCAGATATTGCTGGGCTATTTTAATATTGCCGGCACATATATCCTTTTGATTCTGATTTTAATTGTATCACTGATCTTAATGATCGAAGTTTCCCTGATTACAGCTGCTGGAAACATATCCCAAAGTTCCTGGAGCATTTTTCAAAGAATTAAAGCCAGGATTTCCGCCCTTATTTCTCTGGCCATCAGCAAAATGAAGGTAGAGAGCAAACCCGAGCCGATTATTGAAGACAAAGAGGTCGTACCTAAAAAAGCGAAAATTAAAAAAGTTGAACAGACGCATTTTGATTTCTCCAAAGCTGACGGCAAGTTTCAGCTGCCGCCGTTTACCCTGCTGACGGAATCTCAGCAAAAAGACACCCGCATCAAGCGGGATCATCTCATCACCAATTCCCGCATTTTGGAAAAGAAGCTGGCTGATTTCGGCGTGGAAGGACGCGTGGTGGAAGTAACGCCCGGCCCGGTAATCACGATGTATGAACTGGAACCGGCTCCCGGAGTGAAAATCAATAAAATAACCAACCTTTCCGATGATCTGGCGCTGGCACTGATGGCGCCGAGCATCCGGATTATTGCACCCATCCCGGGCAAATCGGTGATCGGCATTGAAATACCAAACCTGAAAAGAGACCAGGTCTTTCTCAAAGACGTACTCGACAACGACTCTTTCACGAACTCTTCCTTACGCCTGCCGATTGCTCTGGGCGTGGATTTTGTGGGCACACCGGTAATCGCCGATTTAACAAAAATGCCGCACCTGCTCATTGCGGGAACCACCGGCTCCGGTAAAAGCGTCGCCCTCAACGCGATGATCTGCAGTATCCTTTTTAAAGCCCTGCCCGATGATGTTAAATTTCTCATGGTTGACCCCAAAAGGCTGGAATTATCCTCTTATGAAGGCATCCCGCATTTAATGCATCCGGTAGTCGTTGATCCTAAAAAAGCCTCGCAGGTATTGCGCTGGACTGTGGAAGAGATGGAAAGGCGCTACCGCATCATCAGTGATCTGGGAGTAAAAAGCATCGATTCCTACAATGAGCTGCTCCTGAAAAATCCGAAAGGCAAGGCGGCCGCCAGAGAACTCGACCGCATAGAGAACGACGACAGTTTCGGAGCGAGTACGGATAAGCACAGTCAGCAGATAAACCATGTGCGGCTTCCTTATATAGTCGTGATAATTGACGAACTTGCCGATCTGATGATGGTGGCGTCGCGCGATGTGGAAGAATCGCTGACTCGTCTGGCGCAAATGGCCAGGGCGGCCGGAATCCACTTAATCATCGCGACGCAAAGGCCATCGGTCGATGTCATTACCGGCCTGATCAAAGCCAACTTCCCGACGCGCATTTCCTTTCAGGTTTCTTCCAAGATAGATTCCCGCACGATTATCGATCAGCCGGGCGCCGAGCTGCTGCTGGGTTCCGGCGACATGCTTTTTATTCCGCCGGGCACCTCCAAACTCGCCCGCATCCACGGAGCTTATGTTTCCGATGATGAAATTGCCCGCATCGTTGATTTTATTAAAATTCAGGCCCAGCCGGCATATGACGCCTCCATTGAAAATTTTGCCCTGGAAGCAGCCCAGGATAAACAAAATGAAGAAGATTTCGATGTAAAATATGATGAGGCGGTGGCCCTCGTCGGGGAGCTGGGACAGGCATCAATCTCCCTTGTGCAGCGTTACATGAAAATCGGCTACAATCGCGCAGCACGCATGATCGAACAGATGGAACGCGAAGGAATCGTCGGCCCGTCCGACGGCGCCAAACCAAGAAAAGTGCTCATCAGAAAGTTGCCCCCGTGAAGGTGACCAAGCCAAAAACAATTTATATCATCAGCTTAGGCTGCCCGAAGAATTTGATTGATTCGGAAGTAATGGGCGGGCTGCTCAGTCAGTCCGGCATGCAAATCGTTCCCCGCCGGGAACTGGCTGATATCGTCATTGTCAATACGTGTGCATTTATTAATCCGGCCAAGGAAGAAGCTCTTGAAGAGATATTGCTGCTCGGCCGCGAAAAAAAAGAAGGCAGCCGTCAATTTCGTCTTGTCGTCGCGGGATGTCTGGCGCAGCGCTACGGTCAGCAGCTTCTCGCGGAGATACCCGAAGTTGATTTATATATCGGCACGGGAGAAGTAGGCAATATTACGGCGCATGTAAACTCGCTTGCGCACCGGGATGCAAAGCGTGCCGCCATTATCACCAAACCTGATTTTTTAATGACTTCGCAGCATGCACGGGTTCTGTCCAATGCCTCTGTGAGTGCTTATCTAAAAATTTCCGACGGCTGTTCCAATCGCTGCTCTTACTGTGTCATTCCAGCCATCCGGGGCAAAGCCCGCAGCCGAAAGCCGGACGACATCCTGCGGGAGGCGTCAATGCTGGCAACCCGGGGCATTCGGGAAATCATTATCACCGGACAGGACACCACAGCTTACGGCAAGGATTTACCGGGCCGCCCTCGACTGTCTGATCTGTTGACCGATATGACCAAGATAAAGGGAATTGACTGGATACGGCTTCTCTATGCCCATCCGGCTCACCTTACTCCGGAAATGATAAAATCTCTGGCCGGCAATGAGAAAATCTGCCGCTATCTTGATTTGCCTGTTCAACACATCGACGAGCATATTTTAAAAGCAATGAACCGCAATGTCACCGGCACCCATATTAAAAAAATCATTGCTCAAGCCAGAGAGATTATTCCCGATATCGCCCTGCGCACATCAATCATTGTTGGTTTTCCCGGGGAGACGCAAAAAAGATTCGAAAGGCTGCTCGAGTTCATTATCGAGACAAGGTTCGATCACCTCGGCGTTTTTCCCTATTCGCGGGAAGAAGGTACCAAGGCTGCTCTGCTTGCTGCAAGAATTTCGGAGGCGGAAAAAGAACGCCGCCGCGACATTATCATGCAGGAACAGGCGGCAATTTCGAATAAAATAAATCAAAGTTTGATCGGCACCACCTGCGAAGTTTTGATTGAAGGGAAAAGCGAGCGCAGCGATTATGTATATACCGGCCGCTGCCGCCGGCAGGCCCCCGAGATTGACGGCATGACCTACGTTCAAGGCAGGCAAGCAAAAACCGGCGCCATCGTCCAATGCAAAATCATTGACGCCGATGATTACGACCTTTTTGCCCGAATCATTGATTAAATTAATTAAGAGATTGCTGCTTAATTGTCATTTGACAAGCAACTCTACTTTAAATATAGTTCAATCCATTCTCAATAGAGACAAGGTCCTAATTCAATGCAAATTCAAGATGTTTTTGCCGCTTACAAAAGCGACCTGCAGCAGATGGAAAAATACCTGGATAAATATCTGACTTCGGAAGTCAGGTTAATCCCCGAGGTCGCCCACCATCTGATTGACAGCGGCGGGAAAAGATTCCGTCCGTTACTGCTCCTCATCAGCTCCCGGCTCTGCGATTACAATGGCGATCATCGTTTCCCGATGGCCGCCGTCATGGAATTTATCCACACGGCTTCCCTGCTGCATGACGATGTCATTGACCAGGCGGCAATTCGCCGCGGGAAAACCTCCGCCAATAACATCTGGGGAAATGCCGCCAGCGTCCTGGTAGGCGATTTTCTTTATTCCAAGGCATTCAAGCTGCTCTCCGAAATCAGCGACATCGCGCTCATCAAACTAATGTCGAAAATCACCAACGTTATGTCGGAAGGCGAAGTTTTTCAACTCATGAAGTGCGGTGATGTCAACATCACGGAAGAAGAGTATCTGAACATCATCGAAAAGAAAACCGCTGTTCTGCTTTCTGCGGCCTGTGCCGCCGGGGCGATTCTCGGTTCGGCGCCCCAGAACAAGATTGATGCTCTGTACCAATTCGGTTATAACATCGGCATGGCTTTTCAGATCACCGATGATACGCTGGATTATATGGCCAGGGAGCAGGAATTCGGCAAAGCAATCGGCAAAGACCTGGAAGAAGGCAAAATGACTCTGCCGCTAATTTTTGCCCTTCAGAGCGCTGCAGAAGAAGAAAAAGAACAGGCCCAAAAGCTGATTACCGGCAAGCAGGGCAATGAGAAAGTCATTCCTTTGATTTTAAGCCTGATTAATAAATATCAGGGCATTGATTATTCCCTGCAGAGTGCGGCAAAATATATTAAAGAAGCCCGGGCTCTGCTGCCGATCTTCAATGACCGCCCGGAAATTAATCATCTCAATGCCGTGGCGGAATATGTCCTTTCCCGGCGAATCTGATTTGCACAAGATCTGCCGGCAAAATTGGGCACGTCAGTGCGGCAGTCTGGATTTGGTAACCGAGTATGAGTAGGCACCGAACACTGCGCCCGTCAATGTCATAATCGCACCCCACTCGCCGGCGCCGATCTGTGCAAAGATTGGTCCCGCGCAGGCGCCGGTTGCCGCCCAGCCGACACCAAACATGGCTCCGCCGATAACGGTTCCTTTATTCAATGCCTTTTTTTCTATTACAATCTCCTGACCGGCCAGTGTCTTCATTTTAAAATGCCTGATCAGAAAAACTGCCAGCGCCGCAGTTGCGATGGCGGAAAATATTACCAGATACAGATGTGCCTCTTTAAAAAGGAACATATTCCTGATTCTGAACCAGCTGATCAAGTCCGCCTTGGTCAGTAAGATACCGAAGGCTATTCCCCAAAGAGTATATTTTATGTCTTTCATAGCTCTGAATTCGCCTAATCAAAAAGAAGAAAAAATAATTGTGTATAGATTAATCCGCCGACAAAAAAAGAAATTGTTGCAACCAATCCCGAGAGCTGCAGAGTTGCAATTCCGGAAATTGTATGACCTGCCGTGCAACCATTCGCATAACGCGTCCCGAATCCGATCAGAAATCCGCCGGTAAAAAGGAGGATCAATCCTTTCCAGGTATAATATTGCCGGGGTAGAAAATCTATATCACCGGCACCCAGAAAAAGCTGGGCAGCCAACCCGCCGAGCGCAATGCCAACTGCAAAGAATAATTTCCAGCGGTTTGCTGATGCGTTGTAACCGGAAGCGGCAAATTTTTTTGTGTTCAGCACAATAGAACATATGTGTTGAAACGAACTGGAGATACCCAATAACTTATTACCGGCAAATAAAAGCAGTGGAACAAACAAACCAATCAAAGGACCGGCAACGTACCATGCCCAGACACCGGAAATTGCTTCCATCTCAACTCCCCAAACTATTCAAAATTTGCGGCTTTATGAAATCACCGGCGGTTCATAATATTCATCAATATTCCCGGCGCGGTCGTTTTTCAAGGCCGGGGGAAGAAAATCCATGATATCTTTGGCCGTAATGCCGTCGGCGCCTTTTTGGAAAGCGGCCAGATCACCGGCGTAGCCATGCAGAAAAACTCCTTTGCGCGTTGCCTTATCCGGCGCCAATCCCAAACCAAACATTGCCGCAATGCAGCCGGTCAGGACATCCCCGGAACCGGCGGTGGCCATTCCGGAATTACCGCTTAAATTGATGTAGACATTGCCACTGGGCATTCCGATCAAAGAATGGGCGCCTTTTAAAACAATTATGGATTGCAGCTGCTTGGCCTTCTCCTGCAAAATTTCTATCTTCCTGGCGCTAATCTCCGCCGGCGATTTTCTGGAAAGTTTTGCCATTTCGCCCAAATGCGGGGTCAGGATCGTGGGGGTTTTTCGCTTCCGGAGAATTGACGGATCAGCAGCTACGGCAGTAAGGCCGTCGCCATCGATCAGAAGAGGAACTTTGATCCCGGCGACAAGTTCTTTCACCAGCCGCGCTGTTTCCTTCTGTAAAGAGAGGCCCGGTCCGATGACCACCATATCGACATTCTCCGCTGCTGCCAGCAGTTGCTCTTTGTTCTTGAGGGCGATGCTGCCGGCAACGGTTTCCGCCTGCGGCAGATAGACAATTTCACGGCCGTTCTCGGCAATAAAAGGCACGATTGATTGCGGTGCGGCAAGTCGGGCATAACCCCCGCCTGCTTTTAAAAATGACATCGCTGAAAAATAAGGGGCGCCAAAGTAGTTGGCCGCTCCGGCAATAAAGAGCACATCACCCATCGATCCTTTATATGCTTCCGCCGGACGCGGCGACAGGGACACACGAGAGTTGGTTTCCACCTGTAGTTCAGAGCGTCCGTAAAGGGAGGGAGGAAAGGAGATATGCGCGGCAAAAAGTTTGCCGCAAAGCTCGTAACCGGGATAAAGCATATTGCCGGTTTTCGGCAGACCAAAAGTTACGGTATAATCAGCCTTGACTGCCCGGCCCATAATTTCACCGGTATTGCCATTAACCCCGGAAGGAATATCCAGAGAGATGACTTTCCACCCGCAACTGTTGATAAGATTTATGACATCCGCCGCTAATCCTGTTATCTCCCGATCAAGCCCGGTGCCAAAGATCGCATCGACAACGACATCGCAATGCAGGATATCCCGGCGTGCATCTCGAGCCGCATTGATTTTTATTATATCAACAGGCAATTTTGCTAAAATTTTCCAATTGGTTTTCGCCGCGCCGCGGTACTTTTTGGGATCGCCGAGCAGGAACACTTTGGCCTTGCCGCCATTAGAATGGATTTGGCGGGCCACCACCAGGCCGTCGCCGCCGTTGTTGCCGGAACCGCAAAATATGACAAATTTTTTGCCGCTGACGCCGATTTCCTTTTGCAGCAGATGAACCGCCGCAAGACCGGCATTTTCCATCAGTATTTCTTCGCTGATCCCCAGCTTTTCCATGGCGTAATGATCCATAGAACGCATTTCATCTACACTGGCTAGCTTCATATATGGCTCCCTATTGGACAACTTTGTAAAAAACCTGTCTCGTTCCTTTGGGCATGTTCATTTTATTATGACAATATTTTGAAAAATGTTTTTCTTTTCAGACCACTTATAGTACATTTACTGAGTATTTTTTCCAACAAAATTTTTCAGGAAAGATCATGCCGGACATAACTGAATTAATTCAAAAGCGCTTTTCGTGCCGCACTTATGCCGATAAACCCTTGGAAGACCAGCTTCTGCGGCAATTGGACTGTCTTGCTGCAGGGGAACACACAGGGCCATTTGGCGGAAAGCCCAGATTTCAATTAATCAAGCTGGATATGTCCTCGCCTGAAAAATGGAAAAAACTGGGCACTTACGGAGTAATCAAAAACGCACGGCTTTTTCTGACCGGAGCAATTAAAAAAAACAACAAGGCCGTTGTGGATTTCGGCTACTGTATGGAGCCATTAATATTAGAGGCAACAGCACTCGGACTGGGCACCTGCTGGATGGCGGGTACTTTTAATGCCGGCGGTTTCGCCCGGGCCATAAACTTGCAGGGAAACGAGTACATCCCCGCGGTCAGCCCTGTCGGCTATCCTGCCGACCGCAAATCATTAACCGACAGAATATTTCGCCTCTCCGCCGGATCTGATCACCGCAAGCCGTGGAAGGATATCTTCTTTACTGAAGATTTCTCTGCACCTTTAACTTCGGAGCAGGCCGGAAAATATTTTCCGGCGCTGGAAAATATACGCCTGGCACCGTCGGCCTCCAACAAGCAGCCCTGGCGTATTTTACGTGCTGCAGCCGATAATTTTCATTTTTATCTGGAGAGGGCGTTTGGCTATACACTACGGGAAGTTCCCATTCAGGATATCGACATGGGCATTGCCCTGAGCCATTTTGAACTCACGACACGCGAACTGGGCATCAGCGGCCAATGGCGGATTGATGAACATGCCCCCGAAAGGAAATCCCTCGATTATATTGTCAGTTGGCAGGAAGTCGGAGGATGAAAAATCATCATGCGACCCCATGAACTCTTATTTTACGGCGGTACTATCCAGACTCTGGATGAAGCCCGGCCTGCCGCCGAGGCGGTAGCAGTTCAGGATGGAGTTATCATTACGGTTGGCAGTCTATCAGAATGCCGAGCGGCACTGGGGCCTGGTTTCGAACCTCTCGATCTTAAGGGGGCGACGCTGCTGCCCGGCTTTTGCGACTGCCATGTTCATCCCTTCTCGACAGTTTTCTACAATATGAACACCAACCTCCTTGGCGTCCGGGATATGGGAGAGCTTATCCGCCGCCTCGCTGCTGCCGAACGGGAGAAAAGCGGCAATGGATGGATTATCGGCTGCAACTTCGACGAACAGCACTTTGGTGAGCCGCGGATGCCGACCCGTTATGATCTCGACCGCGTAAGCCCCTGTCGTCCGGTGATCGTCATGCGGCATGACGGACATTCGGTGCTCGCCAATTCCCACGCTCTTGAGGCTGCGGGCATATCGGCTTCAACACCGGAGCCAGCCGGAGGCATTATGGACCGCGACGAACACGGTGAACCACTGGGCATTTTCCGCGAGAATGCCGTGCCCCTGATCCTGAACCACGTGCCCATGCCCGGCATGGAAGAGCTCGTTGCCGGGACGCAAAAGACTTTTGGAATCATGCTTGGCTGCGGCATAACATCAGTGGGTGCTATCCTGCAGACCGATCCTTACGGTCCGGGGGGGCGGATCGGAGCCTTCGACCTGCCTCTACTGGAGCTGCTGCGGGAACATATTCCCCAGGCGCTTTATCTTTTGCTCATGGGCAGGGACACCGAAGCGATAACAAAAGCAAAGGCTTCCTGCCTTCAGGGAGCCGCTTCTTCCGGCCGCACGCGCGTAGGAGGATTGAAAATCATCGCCGACGGCACCTTCGGTTCTTCCACTGCCGCCATGCAAACGCCCTATTCCGACCAACCGGACAATGCCGGCTTCCTGCTGTATGAGGAAGACGCTCTCTTTGATCTCATGTCCAAGACACACTGCGCAGGATATCAGCTCGCAATTCATGCTATCGGCGACCGGGCCAATCGTCTTTGCATCGACCTTTATTCCCGTCTGTTGCAGAATTATCCGCGTCCGGACCATCGTCACCGCATTGAACATGCTGCGATGATGGATGCCGCAATGCTGCGCCAGGTCAAGGAACTGGGGCTGGTGCTCTCCATGCAGCCGATGTTCATCCATTCGGATAGTCCCTTTCTCGAAAAGCGGATTGGCAGAGCACGCATGGAGTACACCTACCCTTTGCGCTCTATTCTCCATGAGGGAATCCCGCTGGCGGGTTCATCGGATTCTCCGGTGGAAACTCAACGGGTGCTGGCAGCGGTGGAATGCGCGGTCACACGCGAAGGATATGTACCCGGACAGACGATATCGGTGGCTCAGGCTTTGGCTATGTACACCAAACATGCGGCCTATGCCCAGTTCGAGGAGGATCGCCGGGGCACAATATCACCCGGCAAGCGCGCCGATTTGGTCTCCCTGTCCGCGGATCCCCTCCGTGTCCGTCCCGAGGAAATACACGCCATCGAAGTGTGCACCACCGTTATCGACGGAGAGGTTCTGTACTCAAGGTAGCAGATGGCTTGCCCAATCTAGGCGATAGTCACCAGCGAACCCACCGCCATCAGGAGAAAGGCCAGCACGACCAGGACTTGAAATGCCGGTTTGCCCCAGAAACCCATGCTCCATTCGGGATTCTTGACCGGCCCATGGCGGCGGGTAGCGTTGAGGAGGGGCACAATCATGATGGCCACCAGCACCGCGATGGCTCCCCCGGCTATTCTCATGAAACCCAGGAAGTCGCTCACCCGGGCGATGACGATAAGGAAGGAAGGCAGCGTTGCCACAAGCCAGGAGACCCGCTGCCCCGAGCCGAGACGCTCCTGCACGGCAACCGCAAGGGCGAACGATACAGACCAGTAACTGGTGAGCATCGCCAGCAGGATGAAAAGCGAGCCAATGCCATTGGCCCAGTTTCCGAGAGCATGCCCCAGGCCTATGATTGCAATGCGGGTCACCTCCTTTGTGACACCAAGGCTGATCAGGACGAGAATTAAAATCACAATACCGTTAATAGCCATGCCGGTCACGATGGCGCGAGGAATAAGCGGCTTGTTCCAGGAAAGCCCCTGCGCAATTTGGGGCACGGAAAACAGGGCAAAGAAGCTGAACATGCTCATGCCGAAAAGCGCCAGGGACGCGTTGGAATGGCCCTGGGAAAATAACGGCAGGGCATAGGGCAGCCGCAGGGAGGCCAGCGCCAAACTCAAAATGAGGAGCACAATGGCAATAACGGCGTATTTCTCGCTCATTCCCAGCACCTTAAGCCCGAAGAAAACAACCCCCGCCGCAATTGCGTAGGTAAGGCAATGGCCGACCCATACAGGAATCCCGAGAAGTTCCATGAGGATTTCTCCCCCGCCGGCGATATAGGCCGAAAGGCTGGCGATGAATGCCGCCACAATCATGCCGAAAACAAGCCATGTTACGACTCCCGCCAGACGGCCCTGAAAGAGGTACTTGCCGAATATTTCTATTATCTGCCTGCTCTCGCCGTCACGCAGCATGATTTCGGCCACCATGAGGTGCATTAAAAGACTGAGAAAGTAAGCGGCCAGAAGGATCAGCACCATAGGAACGACCCCCGTAAGAGATGCCAGATAAGGCATGGCCATGATTCCGCCGCCGATGCCGTAACCGGCAATAATGGATGCCGCTTCGAAAAAAGTGAGTCTCTTTGGAGATTCCGTCATGTCTGCCTCGATTCCGGGAAACGGTTCTTTTCACTGCTATCCCGACGTTCAATTCGTTGATGATGTAAGGTATAGAAAACAATAAGAATAAGCAATAAAAAGTTATTTGTCCGGCGGGGAATTTTTTCTTAAATTTTGCTTGACAGAGAGCAATATCTTATCAAATATAAAAGCTCAACTTCGCCGTCATTAAAACAGCATTATCGGCAGCGCGGTTTTTCAGCAGACCGATAAAAGCGCGCCTAATCTTCATCAGCTTTCCGGGTGCAGGTAAAATGCAGGTAATCAATATTAGTTCCGTTATTGCAAATAAATCCTGAAAACAAGGAGGTGCTTCATGAGTCAAATTTTCAACATGCGGGTGGAGGATGGTATCGGCGTCGTTACCTTTGATGTGGTCGGTGACGCGATGAACACGTGGACGGATGCGGCCTTTGCAGATTTCGACCGGCTGATGGGAGACGTGGAGAAGGAAAAGGGGCTCCGGGGGATCATTTTCCTTTCCGGGAAGCCGGATAATTTTCTGTCCGGGGCCAATCTCAAAACCCTGTCCCAGGTTGAGTCTGCCGATGTGGCCTGGAACATCCTGAATGTCTTCCACGGTTGCTTTGCCCGGATGAGCAAATTGACTTATCCTTCCGTGGCGGCGATACACGGGCATTGCCTGGGCGGCGGGCTGGAATTCTCGCTGGCATGTACGGGGCGTATTGCCAGGGAGGGAAAAACAACGCTCATCGGTCTGCCGGAATGCAATGTTGGCCTTTTCCCCGGCGGAGGAGGAACCCAGCGGCTGCCGCGGCTGATCGGTTATCCGGCCTTTGAGCTGATCCTCAAGGGAAAGATGCTGCCGGCGGCGAAAGCTCTGGAACTGGGGATCATCGACCGGCTCATTCCCGCCGATGCCGACCTGCTGGTCGCAGCAAAGGCCTTTCTTGCGGAAATCAGCGCCGGGAAGGCAGACCTGAAGCGTCCCGTCCAGGACTTCTCCCAGGTTGATGCCATCGCGGATATGGCCAAACAGGGGATACTCAAGGCCACAAAGGGGCGCGAGATCCCGGGACCCATCTATGCCCTCGATGCCATGCACCGGGGCGTCAAGCTCTCTCTGGAAGAGGGCCTGGAACTGGAGAAGGAGAACTTCGTCAAGGTGCTGCTGAGCAATCAGGCCAAAGGCAGCATCAATACATTTTTTATCAAGGGGATGACGGACAAGCCCAGGGGCATGATGACCAAGGGCTTCAATCCCAGGACAATCAACAAGGCTGCGGTCCTTGGCTTCGGCACAATGGGCCGGGGGATCATTATCGACATCCTGCGCAATACGAAGATTCCCGTCCTGGTGAAGGACATTCCCGAAGCTCTGGAGCCGGGCAAGGCCTTTCTTCGGAAAATACTGAGCGGAATGGCCGAGAAAAAGCGCCTGAAGGAACCGGTAGAAGATCTGATGTCCCGCCTCACTACAACATCGGACTATATCGATGCGTTTAAAGAGGTGGATATCGTCATTGAGGCCGTCTTCGAGGAAATCGGCGTCAAAAAGCAGGTCTATGGAGAACTGAGCAAGGTAGTCCGGGAGGACTGCATTATAGCGAGCAATACCTCTTCCATCCCCATCACCTCGATGGCGCCCTTTGTCACCAATCCGGCGCGGTTCGGGGGCATCCACTTCTTCTCCCCCGTCTGGATGATGGAGCTCGTGGAGGTGATCCGCGGTGAGCAAACTGCCCAGGAAACCATTGACAACCTCCTGAATTTCACCGGGCTCATTCGGAAGCGTCCCATCGTCTGCCTCGACAATCCGGGCTTTGTTGTCAACGCCCTCCTGTTCCCTTATCTCAAACTGGCTCTGGAATACGTGGAAGCGGGCAATTCCATCGAGAAGGTGGACCGTGCCGTGACCTCCTTCGGTATGCCGGTGGGGCCGATTCGCCTGGTCGATGAAGTCGGCATCGATGTTCCCTACAAGGCCATGAAAGGGATGGGATTTGTCGAACCCACGCTGAAGAATGTCGTCGAAGCAGGCAGGTGCGGTTTAAAGAAATCCGGCAAGGGCTTCTTCCTTGCGGACGGCAGTGTCGATCCCGCAGTCCTGCCCCTGATTGCCAAGGGAACGCCGCAAGAAGTATCTGTTGAGGAGATGCAGAACGGCTTCAACGAATCCATGCTGAAAGTCGGCAAGGATCTCCTCGACCGGAAGATTGTCAGTTCGCCCGCCATGATTGATGTAGGAATGATTTGGGGCACCGGATATCCGGCGGATAAGGGCGGTCCCATGAAGTGGGGCGACCTGACCGGATTGAGCGAGAAGCTTTTCGGGAAAAAGTTCTACAAGTAGCATGGTCCGGCGGCGCGGCCGGCCTGAACTTCCATACCGGCAGAGGGGGAGCAGTAAATTGCTCCCCCTCTGCACATTCTCGCTTGGGCGTCCCCGCTATAATGCTTAATCATGGGGAGATATCTGGATACAAATATAAGAGCCAATAAAGAAGGAAAATCCCCTTCATATAATGGTCAGACGTCAGAGCACCTTTTGCCAATAACCGACATCGAGCCACCGGCCGAACTTGAACCCCACTTCCTCGAAATGGGCCACCTTCCTGAAGCCGAACTTCTCATGAAGGGCGACACTGCTTTGATTGGGCAGTGCAATGCCGCCAATGACGACGTGAACGCCGCGCTCCTTCAATGCGGGAAGAAGCTCTGCGTACAGCTTGCCTCCAACACCTTTTCCGCCCGCGCCATCCTGCAGGTAGATAGCGCTCTCTACGGAAAACCGATAAGCGGAACGGGTCTTCCATTTGCTGGCATAAGCATAGCCCACTATACGGCCGGATTGCTCGGCAACCAGCCAGGGCAGTGCTGCCGAATTTACCTCGCCAATACGTTTTTCCATCTGCTCTGCCGACAACATTTCCTCCTCGAAGGTAATCGCCGTGTTGACGACATAGTAGTTATAGATGCCGGCGATAAAATCAGCATCAGACATTGCGGCGTGACGGATCATGGAATCCCCCTGCTGCCCAAAAGTTTTTATTTTAACCCCGCTAACCATTTAAAAACCGCAATATTTGCGGCATAGAATCGCGGGGAGACAGCCTGCGTTACGGGTACAATACTGCAACATTAAAGCAATATCCAATAAAATTACCGCTGGCAGGGCAAATCGTTCGCCTGATTTCCGACTGGCGCAGGCCTTTTATAGAGAGCGGGCGCGCCGATAATTTTCGTCCTGCGATCCTTATTCCGACTCTCCCGTCTTTCAGCAGCAAATTATGGTCAGCTTTCCGTCTTGATGTGAAGCAGCGGCAAGCCCAGATGGCGGCGGCGGGTTTCGCCGAACAGGCGCGTTTGTTCGCGCACTGTGGGAGTACCCCGGCGTCCTTTGCCCAGTTTCTCAATCGGATGGGAACTGCCCAGATACAAAGTGTGCTTGCCGAATTTTTTCCCCAGTTCATCGGCGGCACCGTATAGTTCCTTTATTTTTTCCGCCTGCGGCGGATCGTCAAAAAGAGAGTATTGAGTATTGGCATCCGGTTGCAGATCAAGAAGAATAACCCCCGTGGCGCGGTAATTTTCCTCCGGCCGGAAGCAGGCCTCAAACAGATCGCGGATAATTCCGGAAAATTCCAGCGGGCAGGCACAGGGGCGGCTAAGCCTTGCTTCGCTGCCCTGCATAGCAAAATTATTTTTTTTCAGGAAGACGGCGATTTTCTGCGGAGCAAGCTCATAGCGCCTGGCTTTGATGCAGGCTGATTCCATATTGCGCATCAGGTGGGCAAAAAGATACTCGGCATTGTTTGTGGGCGGGGCAAATGTTTTGGTCTTGCTGATGGAGGCATAGGAGCTTTTAGCTTCGGCTGTTACCGGGTAAACTGATTGGCCGCGCAGTTCCTGCCAGATTTCCACGCCGGGTTTGGTGAATTTACTTCGCACTGTTTTTTCGGGCAGGCGGGCAAAATCAAGCGCATAGGAAATATTCATCTTGGCCAGATAGTTCGTTGTGGCCTGGCCGATACCCCAGACTTTTTCCACCGGCAGATTTTGCAGATATTGGGCAATGTCCCTCCCTTTAATGACAGTCATGCCGGCCGGTTTTTGGTGCTTGGAGGCAACCTTTGCCAATACTTTAGTAATGCTCAGGCCCACGGAAACGGTGATGCCCAGCTCTCTTTCAATTTCCTTTTTCATCCGGAGGGCGATTTCTTTGTACGACGCGTGCAGGGCCCGGCGCATGCCGGTGATATCGGCAAAGGCTTCGTCAATGGAATACTCTTCGACGTCGGGGGTGAAGCGCCGCATGATGCCGAACATCCGCCGGGAAAACAGGCTGTAAGTTTCGTAATCGGAAGGCAGGACGATTAACTGAGGGCAGATCTGCCGCGCCTCATGCAGCGGGACGCCGCGCTTGACCCCGGCCCTTTTGGCGGCATAACTGGCGCAGGCGACAATGCCGCGCTCGCCGCCGGTGATCAGCGGCTTGCCCCTAAGCTCCGGATGGATGGCCTCTTCGCAGGAAGTAAAAAAGGCGTCGCCGTCAAGATGGGCTATGGCCCGCGGCCAGGATTGGAGACTGAAAATAAGATCGTTCATAAAAACACAAAGGCTAAAAGTCGAGGACTCGAAGACCGGCATATGCCGGTGAGGGCTGAGGGGTCATGTTAGTTCTCTTCCCTAGATGACATAACGGCGCCAATCAGCCGCGCTGGTTTTTTTCGTCGGCCGAATGAGCGTGATTATGCTTAACTCAAAATTTCATCTATCGGCAGTACCTGCTTACCGTGCCGAATTTTAAGAATGGATACTTGTTTTTTTCATTGCTGGATTCTCTCGAGAACTTTTTCTTTTGCATCCTCATGCGCAACCCCTTGACCCTTTTCGAGTTGACTAAGATAAGTCTGAACATCCGTCAAAAGCTCATTTTTTTTCGTGCATTGCTTCGTATTCAGAGACGTCCAATAAAACGACAACTCCTTTTCCATGTTGTGTAATAATCAAAGGTCTTTCTTCAGATATAATTACGATAAAGTTCTCTTGACTTTCCTGGAAGGCATGGTATAGAACAATCGTTCTATTGTCAAGAAATTAATGAGACTCCAATTATGCAAGCAAAGCGCAGCAGAATTGGTTAGTCGAATTATCCCGCAAGCGGAGCGATGCGGGGTTAATGACACCGCTAAAGAAGCGAATTGAAGTTCGTCAGGCGAATTATCCCGGTTTTGGTCAGCTGCCGGGTTTTGTGCCGGAAAAGATCAAATTTCCAGTTCAAGCACAATATGTTGAAAAAAGTTTGACACAAAAACAAAAAGAAGATAGTTTACACAAGCTTAACTGTTTGAAAAAAGGCAATATTTTTTGCTTTAGAAGGTTGAGGGAAGGGTTTTGAACCAAAAAGCAATCAAGTTTCTGGCGTGTGGTTTCGGTTCCGGTTTAGCGCCTATTGCCCCCGGAACTTTTGGCACTTTAGCCGGTGTTCCCATTTGCCTGCTTTGCCTGCCCCTGCCCTGGTTTTTGCGTCTGCTTGTTGTGCTGGCTTTAATGGCTTTAGCCGTGTATGTTTCCGGACGCGCCGAAGAAATTTATTCCAAAAAAGACGATCAGCGCATTGTTATTGACGAAATCGTCGGCTTTCAGGTAACTATGCTGCCGGTAACGATTACAATCCTGCATCTTTGCGCCGGATTTGTTCTGTTCCGGGTATTCGATATCTTAAAACCTTTCCCCCTTAATAATTTGCAGAGGCTGCCGGGCGGATGGGGCGTTGTGCTCGACGATGTCGGAGCCGGTATTTATGCCGGATTAGTTTTGTTCATTTTTACAGTTTTCTTGAAATTTTAGTTAACCAAAGTGTGCGCCTTTGTAAAAGGCTTCAGATGCAAGGCGCGCAAAGCACGAGGAATGAGTCGTATATTAACATACTTCGCAATAAGCCTGCCCCGGCGGACGCCGGGGAGGGCTGCAGCGGAAAGTAGCAGATGAACTTTTTACAAAGGTGCATGTTATGAAAATAGCTATTCTAACCATCGGCAACGAGCTGATGAGCGGGCGGACCGCCGATACCAATTCTTCTTTTATTGCCCGGGAGGCAAACCTGCAAGGTTGGAGCGTGGAAGCAATAATGTCGGTCGAAGATAATTTTGCTTCTATTAAAAGCCGCTTAAACTATCTGCTGCCGCTGGCAGACGTCGTTATCTGCACCGGCGGCTTGGGCCCGACGGTCGATGATATCACGACGGAAGCCGTCGCTCAGGCTTTTGGCCTGCCGCTGTATACCGATGAAGAAGTTTTAAACCACATTAAAGCAATCTTTACTCTCTACAAACTCGTTTGGGTAGAAAACAATACCAAGCAGGCCATGTTTCCCCGGGGGGCGGAAGTCATTCCCAATCCGGTGGGTACGGCCGCGGGTTTTGCCCTGCATATCTTGGGAAAATGGATTTTTGTCATTCCCGGTGTTCCCCGGGAAACGAAAAAAATGTTTCCGGAAGGTGTTATCCCGATTCTGCGCCGGGAATTCCCGCAAAATGAACAGTATATTGCCAAGCAAACCATCAAGACTTTTGGGCTTGGCGAAGGCGCCGTTGATAAAAAGCTGGCGGATATTGATTTTGCCGCCCTCGGTGTCAACATCGGCTTTTACCCTGTTTTCCCGGAAAACCATATTGTTCTGGTCTCGCGTCAGAAAACTCAGGAGGCTGCCGAAGAAAAATTAAAACTGGCGCAGGATGAAGTCACTGCCCGCCTGGATAAGTACATCTTTTCCTATGGTGAAGAAACTCTGGAAGAAATTGTCGCAGGACTGCTGAAAGCAAAAAAGCTGACCATAGCCGTGGCGGAATCCTGCACCGGCGGATTGATAACCAGTCGATTGACCGATGTTGCCGGCAGTTCCGAATATCTGGAACGCGCTGCAGTCACTTACAGCGATGCGGCCAAGATCAGCCTGCTGAGTGTTCCGGCGGCGATAATCGAAAAGCATGGCGCGGTAAGTGAAGAAACGGCGCGGCTCATGGCCGAAGGCGTACGCAAAATGGCCGGTACCGATCTCGGACTGGCCTCTACCGGCATTGCCGGACCTGGCGGCGGGAGCGAGGCCAAGCCTGTCGGCACCGTTTATCTGGCCTTAAGTGATGGGGCGCAAACCCTCTGCCGCCATTATGATCACCGGTGGGACAGAAAAAGAAACAAAATGATTTTTTCCCAGGCAGCGCTGCTCACGCTGAAAAATTATTTACAGGGTAAAGGATAAATGGATGCGGAAAAGAACATCCGGGCTTTTTTAGCCATCGAACCGCCGGAGGACGTATTGGCGGCCATTGCCCGCCTGCAGGAAAAGCTTAAAAGAGAAATTAGCGGCGCAATCAGCTGGACGCGTCCGCAAAGCAATCATCTGACTTTGAAGTTCTTCGGGAACATTGATCGCAGCGCCGTGGAAAGCATTTGCGCCGCCGTGAAAAAACAGGCGGCGGCGACACCATCCCTGCAGTTAAAAGCTGAAAGGATGGGTGTTTTCCCGGATTTGAGAAAACCGCGCGTCCTCTGGGTGGGTACAGCCGGCGAGAGCGGAAAACTAGCTCTGCTGCAAAACCATCTGGAAGCAGACTTCGAGAAGATTGGCTTTCCGCGCGAGAATCGGCCGTTTCGCGCCCACCTGACTCTGGGACGCATCAAAGACAGCCGCACGGCGGTAAGTATTGGCGAAGCATTAAAAAAGCACAGCGAATTTACGGCGGGAGAATTCCGGGTTCACGAAGTGATTTTATTTCAGAGCAACCTGACGCCGCAGGGGGCAATTTATACAAAACTGGCAGCGATTCCCCTTACCGATTGACGGGGTTTTAATTGATTATACAAAATACAGCAAACTTAACGGAGGTTTCATATGTGCGCAGATTTAGATAGATCGAAAGCGGTGGAATGAAATATTGGGGACGGTTCTATTTAATTGATGTTGGATTACCCGATCGCACCGGGCAATGGCAGAATGATAATATTTAGAAACAGCTGTCCCTGATTAAACCAATTGACATTATGCACATACTGATTTTGGAATTGTGATATTTATACAAAAGTTAAAAGATGGGGCGGAAGCCAGGGAATACGATTGCCAAAAAAAATAATCGACATACTGGAAATTCAGGTGAATGATTCGGTGGAAATAATTGCCGAGAAAAATCGAATAATCATCCAGAAACCTAAAAAATATGGTTTAAGTAATTTATTTGCCGGCTATAAAGACGGCCAACCGGAAGAATTTTGGGACAAACCGCAGGGCCGGGAGGAACTTTAAATGTATAGTCCCAAACAAGGGGATATTATCTGGATTGATTTTAATCCCCGAGCAGGATAAGAGCAAGCCGCATAATATTTGTGACGGTTCTATCGGCAATGACAATGAGGCAGAAGCGGGTAAGAAAATGACTAAAAAAATAATTGACGTTCATGGTAAAGCAGTCACGATAATTACCAGAGAAAATAAAGATTATATTTCCTTGACTGATATTGCCAAATACCGGAATCAGGAAGAGCCATTTTCTATTATCAACAATTGGATGCGCAGCAGAGCAACTATCGAATTTTTAGGTTTATGGGAAAAATTGAGCAACCCGGATTTTAAACCTCTCGAATACGAGAGGTTTAAAAACGAAGCCGGCAGTAACTATTTTGTTTTGTCTCCCCAGAAGTGGATAGAATCAACCAACGCAATCGGTATTATATCTAAATCCGGCAGATATGGCGGCACATTTGCCCATAAAGATATTGCTTTTGAGTTTGCATCATGGATTTCTTCTGAATTTAAGCTCTATCTCATCGTGGAATTTCAGCGGCTCAAGGATGAAGAAAATAACAGGCTCAATCTTGAATGGAATTTGCAGCGCACCATTTCCAAGATCAATTATCATATTCACACGAATGCAATAAAAGAAAATCTAATTCCACCGGAGTTGAATAAAATACAGACACAATTCATCTATGCCAGCGAAGCTGATCTTCTGAATATGGCCTTATTCGGCAAAACGGCAAAAGACTGGCGGTTAGCTAACCCGGCATTAGACGGCAATATCCGTGACTACGCAACCATCGAACAATTAGTGGTATTATCAAACCTGGAGAGTATTAACGCGGTTTTTATCCATCAGGGGCTTGAACAAAGCTCCAGACTTACTCAACTAAACAAAATTGCCATTACACAAATGAAATCCCTGGTTGATAGCTCCAATATTAAGAGGCTGAAACATAAAGGTTCGGATTCAGAATAAAAAATAGAGAAGGCAAACGGATTTAAATTATTAGCTAAATTACTTAACGGAGGTTTCATATGTGCGCAGATTTAGATAGATCGAAAGCGGTGGAATTGGCGATAACGCAAATTGAAAGACAGTTCGGCAAGGGATCAATCATGAGACTGGGCGGGAAAGAGCGTGTTGCCGATGTTCCCGCAATATCCACAGGGTCCCTGAGCCTGGATATCGCCTTGGGCACTATGGGCGTGCCGCGCGGCAGAATTGTTGAAATCTACGGGCCGGAATCCGGCGGCAAGACAACACTGGCTCTGCACATAGTTGCCGAAGCGCAAAAGGCCAACGGACTGGCGGCGTTTATCGATGCCGAGCATGCTCTCGATGTAACCTACGCCCGGAAAATCGGCGTGAACACCGATGACCTCCTTATTTCCCAGCCGGACACCGGAGAACAGGCCCTGGAAATCGCCGAGACGCTGGTGCGCAGCGGCGCCCTGGATATTCTCGTGATTGACTCCGTTGCGGCTCTGGTTCCCAAAGCCGAACTGGAAGGTGAAATGGGCGATGCCCAGATGGGACTCCAGGCCAGGCTCATGTCGCAGGCGCTGCGCAAGCTTACCGGCAGCATCAGTAAATCCAAAACAACAGTCATCTTTATCAATCAGCTGCGCATGAAAATCGGCGTGTTTTTCGGCAATCCGGAAACGACAACCGGCGGTAATGCCCTGAAATTCTATGCGTCTCAGCGGCTGGACATTCGTAAAATGACATCGCTGAAAACCGGGCAGGATGTAACGGGCTTCCGGACAAAAGTCAAGGTAGTCAAAAATAAACTGGCGCCGCCTTTCCGGGAAGCGGAATTCGATATTATTTTCGGCGAAGGCATTTCGCGCGAGGGCGATGTTCTGGACCTGGCCGCCGAGCAGGGCATTATCGAAAAAAGCGGCGCCTGGTATTCTTATAAGGGCGACAGAATGGGTCAGGGCCGCGATAATTCCCGAACCTTCCTGAAAGAAAATCCGGACATTATGAAACAGGTGGAAAACGAAGTTAAGGATAAGCTGGGCTTGAATATTGCCACTTCGGACGATGTTAAGTGATTCGCTATTACCAGTCGCGTTTTAAAAAAAACGGCGACGGCAAAAATAATTTGCATCATGCAGCACGGACAGATGATCCTGTGTCGAATAACGCGGATAATCCAATAAATACGGCTAATTATCTTGATTTGCAGCATGCCAGGCAAAAAGCGTATCGTCTTTTGTCCTTGCGTCCGCGCAGCGCCAGAGAAGTAGAGAAAAAGCTGCGGGAAAAAGGGTTTCCCGCAGCAATTATTAAAGAAGCACTGGAAAAACTCCACGATTTGAAGTATCTGAATGATTCTTCTTTTGCCTCTCAATGGGCGCGTAATCTGGCAGTAAACAAACTCTGCGGAAATAGAAAAATTATCGCCAGCCTGAAGGAAAAAGGCGTTGCGGCAAATTTGATCGATCAGGCAATAGAGGAAGTGCGGCGGGAAATGCCGGAAGAAGAAGCCGTTGTTCTGCTAATTAGAAAAAAAATGGCCGGGAAAAAAGACGGCCTGCAGGATATTAAAGAAAAGAAAAGGATATTTCAAAGTCTGCTGGGCAGAGGATTCCCGGCAGGCTTGATAATAAGCCGTTTAGAAAAAATAACTTGGTCTTGCCCCCCGGAGGGGTGGTCAAATGAATGATAAAAACGGCATAAGGAGCCGTAACGAAATACATAAAAACGAATTATTTCGTAACGGCTCCTAAGCAAAACAGGAAAGATACCGGAGGAAAATTTTCATGGCGAAGACGGGCAGTGAAATCAGGGAAAGTTTTTTACAATACTTTACAGGGAAAGGGCATACTGTCGTAGCCAGCTCGGCTCTCATTCCCAAAGACGATCCGACTTTAATGTTCACCAATTCGGGGATGGTACAATTCAAAAACGCCTTTTTAGGTCTGGAAAACAGGGGCTATACAAGAGCGGCGTCCTCCCAGAAGTGCGTACGCGCCGGCGGCAAGCACAATGACCTGGAAAATGTCGGCGTTACCGCCCGCCATCATACTTTTTTCGAAATGCTCGGCAATTTTTCCTTTGGCGATTACTTCAAGAAAGAAGCAATTGCCTGGGGTTGGGAATATCTGACCGAGGTTGTGCAGCTGCCGAAAGACAAGCTCTGGGTTACCGTTTATCAGGATGACGACGAAGCTTACAACATCTGGCATAAAAAAATGAAAGTGCCCGCCGATCGCATTGTGCGGATGGGCGAAAAAAGCAACTTTTGGATGATGGGTGATACCGGACCATGCGGCCCCTGCTCCGAAGTAATTTACGATCAGGGCGCCGGCGTCGGCTGCGGACGGCCGGAATGTGATCTGGATTGCGGCTGCGACCGCTATCTGGAAATCTGGAATCTGGTTTTTACCCAATTTGACCGCGACGCGACAGGGAAATTAACCCCCCTGCCCAAACCGAATATTGATACGGGAATGGGCTTGGAGCGGCTTACGGCGGTTATTCAGGGTGCAAAAAGCAACTATGACACCGATTTGTTCGGCGGCATTATTCGTTTTGTCGAAAAAATCAGCGGCAAAACTTACGGCAACAACGCCGACGATGATACCTCCATTCGGGTTATCGCCGATCACAGCCGGGCGGTGACCTTTTTAATCGGCGACGGCATTCTGCCCAGCAATGAAGGCCGCGGTTATGTCCTGCGGCGCATTTTGCGCCGGGCGGCCCGACATGGCAAAATGCTGGGTATTAATAAGCCTTTTCTTTATCAGTGCGCTGAAGTTGTCATCGCTATGATGAAAGATGTGTATTCCGACCTGGAATCAAAGTCATCTTTCATTACCAAGGTTATTATCAATGAAGAGCAGCGTTTCATGGAAACACTCGATGCCGGTTTGCGTATTCTACAGGAAGAAACAGCGGCGCTGAAAAAGGCGGGCAAGTCAGTTCTCCCCGGTGCACTGATATTCAAGCTCTATGATACTTTCGGTTTTCCCACGGATTTGACGGCGGACATTGTCAGGCACGATGGCCTGACGCTGGACAATGACGGCTTTGAAACCGAAATGGAGCAGCAACGCGAACGTGCCCGCGGAGCATGGAAAGGCAGCGGGGAGGAATCGATTGACGAGTGCTACCTGAAAGCATCCAGCTCCGGCATTGTCACGAACTTCTGCGGCTATGAAGGAGTGACCAAAGCGGAATCGAAAATATTGGCCATCTTTCTGGAGGGGAAAACGGTAGAGAGCCTGGTTGAAGGTCAGATTGCCGAACTGATAGTGGAAACGACGCCATTCTATGGCGAATCCGGCGGGCAGGTCGGCGACACCGGCTATCTGGAAGGAAAGGATTTTGTCTTCGAAGTGCAGGATACGAAAAAGCCTGTGGAAAAGCTCTTCGTGCATAAGGGCGTTGTCCAAAAAGGGAATATTAAAACCGGCGATAAAGTTCATCTGATTGTTGATCTGGAAAGGAGAAAAGCTATTGCCGCCAATCATTCCGGTACGCATCTTTTGCAGGCGGCGCTCAAAGCCGTATTGGGAGATCATATCAAACAGTCCGGTTCGCTGGTTAATACCGAACGGCTGCGTTTTGATTTTTCTCATTTTTCCAAAATCACCGATGAAGAGCTAAGCCGCATAGAAGATATTGCCAACGACTTGATTCGAAAAAATATCGCAGTGGTAACCGAGGTGTGCGCCCTGGAAGACGCGCTGAAAACTGGCGCCACCGCCGTATTCGATGAAAAATACGGAGCAACGGTACGTATAGTCAAAATGGGCGAAATGAGCATGGAGCTCTGCGGAGGCACGCATGTTCTCCGCACGGGCGATATCGGCCTGTTAAAGGTGCTGCATGAATCGGCAATCGCCGCGGGAGTGCGCCGCATCGAGGCGGTCACCGGCAGGCAGGCGCTCCTGCATGTGCAAAAGGCGGAAGAAGAACTGAAAAAAGCCGCCTTGTTGTTCAAGACAAGCCCCTCGGAACTGACCGACCGCGCCGAAAAACTGCTCAAACACAGCAAAGATATGGAAAAGGAAATCGAGGCGCTGAAAGGGAAACTGGCCGCCAAAGATTCCGGGGATTTACTGAGTCAGGCTAAGGAAATAGGCGGCATTAAAGTACTGGCCACAGAAGTAAGTATCAGCGATGCCAAAACACTGCGCGATTTCGGCGACAAGCTGCGGGACAAACTGGCATCGGGCATAATTTTGTTAGGCAGCAAAGCCGGCGAGAAAGCATTTCTGCTTTGCATGGTCACGAAAGACCTGACCGGGAAGTATTCCGCCGGTAGTATCATCAAGGAACTAGCACCGCTTGTCGGCGGCAGCGGCGGCGGCCGTCCCGACATGGCCCAGGCCGGAGGAACAAAGCCGGAGAATTTAGGGAAGGCAATTGCGGCACTGGAGAAACTACTGACGAAGTAGTTTTAATCTGGAGGCTCTATTATCATTCCCTACCTGACGCGTGACCTTTAGGTTATCGGGAATCCAGTGCTTTTGCAATTTAGTCGCACGCTAAGTGGACTATCGAATTTTGCCGGATAGTTTTGCCAATGCGCATTTTTTATCATTCCCGACTTGAAAAGAGCATTTTAAGGTGGATGAGTGTGTATTTAAAAGAAAGCACTGCTGAACTACACAACCTCCTCAACTCCATAAATACGACAGCTTACGAGTGGTAATGACCATCTTGTCGGAATTCTTTACAGAATCGTTTCGGAACAAAAAAAATCACAACGTCAAGATATTATTAAATAGAGCGTCATTTCACCTCTCAAATAACCCCAAAATCGCCTTTTTTTCTGTCGGAATTCTTTACAGATTTGCAAAACAGTGCTGGCATTGGCAAAATGGGCAGTTGGAGTTATGAAAATAAATAATATAATAATTATCAATATTAATTATTTAACTAACCTTTTTTATTAAAGTAATAAGAGTTGTGGCGTTGGTATATAAGTTGCTTTTAGTCTCGTTAGAGGTTCTTCTAGCCCTAAATTAAATTCAAGAGGAGATTAGTAATGAAACGTTATGTATTAGTATTAGTATGTTTAAGTGTGTTGTTTGTCGCTTTTCTTGCTCAGCCAGTTCATGCGGCTTATCAATACACAGTCAACTTCGACCAGCTAGTTGTCGACACCAACGAATATCCAACTTTTAGACCGGTATACGCGGCAGATAGCTTTTCTTTCATCACCCTGACCATCCTCGATTCAGTTGGACAAACGGTGGCTGTGCCAGGTGGTGAGATCAATGGATTCTCATTTTCAACTCTTCATATAAATCAGGGACCGCCATCAGGAAATCTAACTATCTTGGGTTTTGATACAAATCAAGGAGCGGATTTGTCAAAGCTTCCAGGAGAAGTCTATGATATATTTTTTATAATTCCTGGTAGTCCATTTGCAATAGGAACCTATGCTGCTACGCTGATGGGACGTGGTATCATCAGTGAAGAGTACACTGAAGGGTATGGTGGAAGTTCTGCTTTCCTATACACGACGGGCAGTCTAACCATTTCTGACGTTTCTTCCGTTCCCGAACCGGCTTCCATGCTGCTGTTTGGCCTTGGCTTGCTTGGTTTGGCAGGACTTCGCAGAAAGTTAAAGAAATAACCAAACACACATAGCAGTTATTGAAGAAAGGCAGGGTCAAATTCCCCTGCCTTTTTTTGTGCATTTCAAACAGTTTTCGCAGATAGCAAGACGTTCCAAAATACTTAAGTTGTAGGTACTGCGCTATAAAGGTGTAGCTTTTCTCGAAATTGTCTGACAAATTAAGATTAGATCAAAATAATTCAAGTCCAGGATAATTATGATCATCAGTTGCAGCCGCCGGACGGATATCCCCGCTTTTTACAGCGACTGGTTTGAAAACCGTATTCGCGAAGGATTTGTTTTGGTGCGCAATCCGCTGAATGCCCATCAGGTTCGCCGGATTTCGCTTACGCCATCGGACGTTGACTGCATTGTCTTCTGGACAAAAAACCCCGGGCATATGCTGGACAGGCTTCAGCTCCTGCAGGATTATTCCTGCTATTTTCAATTCACTCTGACGCCCTACGATAACGATATCGAATCGAATCTGCCGCCAAAGACGAAAATTATCGATACGTTTCTGAGGCTTTCCGACAAAATTGGAGCTAAAAGAATTATCTGGCGGTATGACCCGATTTTGCTCTCGAAAAGAATCAGCCCCGCCTATCTTATTGATCATTTCGGGAATATGTCCCGACGACTTTCCGGGTATACCGAAAAATGCACCATCAGTTTCCTGGATATGTACCGCCACCTGCAGGGGAAAAGCCCAGACCTTACCATTCGGCCACCCGACGAATCCGAGATGTGCGCCATTGCCAGGGAGATCGCCTGCATTGCCCGCAGCCATAATATTAAAATAGAAACATGCGCCGAGAAGATCGATCTGGCCGATCTGGGCATTGAGCACGGCAAATGCATTGATGATCGTCTGATTGCAGAATTAACCGGAAGGAACCTGAACATTGCCAAAGATAAAAATCAGCGGGAGCTTTGCGGTTGTGTCGAAAGCATCGACGTCGGGGAATACAATACCTGCAAGCACTTATGCAGTTATTGTTATGCCAATCTCAGCTCCAAAGCAGTTGATAGAAACGTGTCCCGGCATAATGAGAAATCGCCGTTGCTGATTGGAGAAATGGACGGCAAACAAGAAATTATTCAGCATAAAGACAAATCCATTAGCAGAAAGCAAACAGATTTGTTTGCTTGACATGGATAACCGGGCAATGACAGTCAAGCCTGATAATTTATTCTTTTTGCTTCCTTTCTTTTTGAGCAAACAGCCCGCATTTGATAGCAGATTTCATATACACGTCAACGGAAGGCATCCGGGCGGATTTAAAACCAATAATGCTGCAGCCATAAGGATAACTCTGTTTGCGGGTAATATAAAAATGCTCGCAGGAAAAACAGTTGATGTGCCGTGTTTCCTCATCATTTTTATCAGTCATAAGGATTACCCCGAAAAACCATTTTTTCCTGACAATCTAGTCTTCCGCAATATGCTCCAAAACCAGCTTTTCTTTCAGGCTTATATTGGCTTCGTCGATCTTTTCTTGTGCCGAATAAACCGCCACCGCTGCCGTTTTTGCTGCGCGCGGGAAATATTCGCCCAATGCCTTTTTCAGCTTTTGCGGCGTGGCCGATAATACTTGTTCGCGGAATTTCCGGCGCATCTCATCGGTAACCCCGGCAATATCGCGCATCAAGGACACATGGCCGCGGCTTCCCGGATCCATAGGCTTATCCAGCATCCCGATCGTGCTGATTATGGCCTTTCTCATGTCGTCGGCAGAGATTTCATTTTGCGCGAAGAATTCTTCGGCATCCTGGAATACCTGCAGAGTTTCTGCAAGGTGAGGATCGCGGTAGGAAAGAAAAGAGAAGAGTCCCAGCGATGCATCACAGGAGGACATACCGCCGTAAGCCCCGCCCTGCACCCGGATATGCTTATAGAGATAGCTATTGGATAATTCCCTGGCCGCAACCATCAGCAGCGCAGTGGCGGGATCGGTATATGCCGGCGCCGTCAACACCCGGGCGACATATGAAACCTGCGACGGTACGGCAATTCCCGCCCGAACCGCAGGCAGCGACGGTATCGCCTGCTTTTGTTTGTCTGCCTTTGCCGGCAGCCTGTTCAGCAGCCGGGCAATGTTATCCTCAGCCAGCTGCAATCCGGCAGTTTCGGCGGTCACATTAATAATAAGGTTATCCGCGCTGAAAATCATTGCTTTCAGCGCTGCCAGCTTTGCGGCCAGATCCGCTTTCGCCGCGGAAAAGTTACGCGCGACAGCCTGGACAAAACGCAATTGTGTGCGCCCGTTCCATTGTTCGTCGCGATACGCCGGCAGTGTGAGCGCCGCTCCCGCCGCCCGGCGGGCGAAAATATGTCCGGAAGGGACAATTGCCGATTGCAGGTTGTTTTTCCGCTCGGCGATCAAATCATACATTCTCTCTTCGTTGCTCAGATCACCGGCACAGAGAATGTCGCTGATAACATCAAGCGCTTCCGGCAGATTGCGATAAAGGGCGGATCCGGAAAAAATCATCTTTTGCCAGCAGCTGCCCGCATCGGCGGAAAAGCCCGCGCCGGGATCATAGCCGAATCCTCCCATTTTCAGGGCGGTGCGTTTCGCCATTTCATCGTAGGAAAATCCGGCAGCTCCCATACCCGAAATGATCTTGCCTAAAAGCGGCAAGTAAAGCTGCAGCTCCTCCGGAATATGGGAAATATCAAAGACTAAATCGAGATAAGCGATCCCGTTGGTAAAGATATCATGCTCAAGCGCCGGAACACCGCCCATGACGGCCTTTTGCGCCGGAATTGACCCCACCGCCCGGGGAATATCGGATATCTGTAACTGGGGAATGGCGGCCGCAGCTTCCGGGGAATCGGGTTCGGACTGGAATTTTTTCAGTTCCTTCGCCCGCACATTAATTTCCGCAAGTTGCGCATCATTCAACGATGCTTTGAGCCGGGCCATCTTTTCGTGATACTCTCTTTCCTTCTTTTCACCAAAATCCGGATCGGGCTCCATTATCGCCAGGATTCGATGCTTATTCTCCAGGAACCAGTGCCTGGTCATTTTCTGAAATAATTGCGGGTCGGCCGCCCAGAGTGTTCGTATTTTCTCAATAATCAGGGGGAAATCCAAACCGACCAGCGGATCGCCATCGTAGAGCCAGGATTGAAACACATTGCCCATCAAGGCAATGCCGTAAGGATATGATCCCCGGACAATTTCTTTGCCGTGGAATTCGATCTGGTGCAGAATTCCTTCGATCAGTTCATTGTCATATCCGGTAGCAACTATATTTTCCAGGGTTGTAAAAATCAGTTTTTCAATAGCCGGAGCATCAGCGCTGTCCGTATTCCTCAGTCCGACGGCAAACAGCAACTGCTTTAAATCGCCCTCAATTCCACTGACCGGGGTCAGATCTTCGCCCAGGTTCGAATCAATCAGGGCTTTGCGCAGGGGACTGGCCGAACTGCCTGTAAGCAATCCCGCAATAATTTCCAGGATCAGTGAATTTTCGTAGTCGGTATTTTCCGACATCATCCAAGCCAGATTCACCGAAGCTTTCCTGGCGAGAGATTCATTTTTATCTATCGGATAAGTGCTGCGGACAATGCGCGGTTTAGTCAGGCGTTTCTGACTCCTGATCGCCGACTTGACTTTCACGCGCTCAAATCCTGCCAGCATTTCTTCCAGAAAAGCAAGATGCTCGGCCGTCGGGATATCTCCGTAAATAAAAAAACGGGCATTGGAAGGAGAATAATAAGTTCGATGGAATTGGCGGAACTGTTCATAAGTCAGCGTCGGGATTACATCGGGATCACCGCCGGAGTCAAAGGAATAAACGCTTTGGGGATATAAGCTCTCCTGTATCGACTTATACATGAGTGAATCCGGCGAAGA
Organism: Deltaproteobacteria bacterium HGW-Deltaproteobacteria-12; assembly: GCA_002840565.1. GTDB lineage: Bacteria > Desulfobacterota > Syntrophia > Syntrophales > Smithellaceae > MVRV01. The sequence continues at coordinate 87,009 of PHBK01000011.1, forward strand.
GTATGCCCCTTTCATTTCGTTATAGACTATGCCGGAGATCAGCAGATCGCTGGACAAATCATCCGGCACGGTAAATTCCAGATGATGGCCTTCCTGCAGGAAGGTCTCTTGCAGCAGTCGCGGATGCAGCACCAGATCGGTATAAACACGGGCCAGATTGAAAAAATCCCCTTTAATCTGGCTGGCCACCGGATAAACTGTTTTGTCCGGATAGGTAAAGGCGTTGATAAATGTCTGCAGCGTGGAGCGCATCAATTCCTTAAAAACATCTTTGAGCGGATATTTTACGGAGCCCGCCAGCACGGCGTGCTCTAAAATATGGGGCAGCCCCGTAGAATCAGCAGGCGGCGTGCGAAAGCCGATCGCATACAAATTTTCCCTGTCATCGCCGTGCAAATGTAAAACCTTGGCGCCGGTTTTTTTATGTTCGATTTCATAAGCTGTAATTCTTATCCCCGGCAATGTTTCTAACCGTAACACTTTAAATCCATGCAGCACATCCCCGGCTTCCAGAGTCGGTCGGGGGCATTTCGATTGATCAGACATCATTTATTTTCCTCATCCTGTTAATAAGATTATTTTATAATAGGCAAAAGCGGGTTCCAATTATAATTTTTTATAGCGTCGAATCTGTTCCTGATAGAGTTCAATCTCTTCCGGGGTGACTTTTTCCAGAACACACTCTTCAACTATATAACTTGCTATTTTATCATCAAATTGCACTCTGGCACTGGGCTTCCCCGTGAGTTCCCGTCCTATTTCATCTTTTACATACAAAAGAGTCCGCCCCCCCTCCTCCAGCTTTTGGGTGACAGCGCCCTTTCTGGGCGGTGGAAGCCCCATCCTGATGACGCGTTCTTCAAATTCCTGCCGGTCGATTTCCGTTTTCACCCCGTCCACCAGAAATAAAATTAGATTCACCGGTATCAGAGTCACAACGCCGGCAACCACTCCTGCCGCGCCAACGGCAAATTGGGAATGATCAGTGAATTTTTTTGAACGCATCTCCTGAGGAGTTAATTTCCGGAATTTCAAAATAATGCGGCAGCCGTAGAAATCCTTAAAACTCTCCTTTATCTGATAGTGCTTAAAGGCGCGCAAAATAAATTCTGAGATATGACCGAGATAAAGTTTTTCATCGGGCGGCAATGTTACCGATTCCGGATGGACATCCCGCGATAACCTCAGACAGCTGAAAAGTGTATCGGGAGAACCGGGCTGACTTGCACAACCCGGCAATAAAATAACATTGATGCTGCCGCGTGTTGCCCTTGCTTTTTCCTCAGCGGAAGGAGAATCGACTTCTCGATCCACATAATTCCGATAAATTGTACCGCACCCGGACAAACTGATCAGAAGGGCGATGCAGCCAAGCAGTAAATTTACCGACCTTACCAATGCTGCGCCTGGCAAAATATTATTATATTTATCGGAGCACAGATGCAGAAGTTGAAGCAATGCTTTGCCCTTCACACCGTATTTTCTATATTATCAAACTGTGTCCTTCTTCAGTTAAATATCAAATGTTATCTTTTTATAATTATTTACCTCATTCTTAGTTTTACTCCGGACAGTTACTGATCTGGACATTACGGTTTTTCCGGCGCCCTTCGGGCGTATTATTGTCGGCTGCCGGATTCCGGGAACTTTCCCCCTGCACCTTCAGGCGCCTGGGGTCAATGGCAAATCGCTCCGCTAAATAATTACTGACACTTTGGGCACGCCGCCGGGACAAGGCCAGATTGTATTCCTCCGAACCGACATTATCCGTATGCCCCACAACATTCAGCGTCTCTTCTCGAAATTGCAGCAAATAATCAGCGGCCGCCTGCATCTCTTTCTGGAAATTCTCCTCAATAATTATTGAATCTGTATCAAATTCAATGGCGGCGCTGAAGCAATCCGGCAGTGCCGTTTTTCCCGGCCGGCTCTTCGCAATTACCGGCGGTTTAACGGCTGATATTCTGGCAACTTTTGCCGGAGCTAACGGCGCACCCGATGCTGCGAGAGTTATGTCGGCCGGCTCATTGCTGAAATAAATATCGCCGATCATGCTTTCGGCCGGACTTTTTGTATGATGAGAATTAATATGTATCTGCAATCCGGTTGTCGATCCCTGTGGTTCACCGCCATTAATATCAGCAAAAAGCCGCTTATAGTCCTGATAAACATTGCGTTTTTCCGTGTACCACTGTCCAATATTATCTGATTTGTTTCTTAATACTATGTATCTGATTTTGTCGCCGCCGGTATGCGGGCTTCTGCCTGTCCAACCCTTGGGAGCGTAATTATCCCAAATATAGCCGATTACGGGAGTATTCAACCCCATAAATCCCGATTCTTTGAACGCCACATAAACCTGCACAGCCTGGTCATCTGTCGCCGATTTACGGACATCTCCTTGGGGCAATACGGTAACCCTCCAGCGCCAGCTTAATATGGGGTATTTTTTAACATCAACTCTGGCTTCTTTGCGTAACCCAAAGGAAGAATCCCCCTTGGAAATCAGATGCAGATAAAAAGCCTCTCCGTCTTTTTGCATATTAACCAGGGGCTGTCCGGCTATTTTATCCAACTTCCAGCCCTCCGGAATTCCGGCAGGCGGCGCCGGAGTTGTAAAATTCGTCACCGGAATAATCCCGGGATTGGCAAGGCAATCGTAAGCCCGGACAACCGAAAAAGCCAGGAAAACTAAAAAAATAACAGCGGCACTTCTTTTCATTGAGCTGCCTTGCCGCTCATTTTTCGGGCGCGAATCGCCATGACTTCCGTGCGGGTTAAAACGGACCGAATGTTTTCGATGTGCTGCCTTATATTTTCCCGGCCGCCTTCTTCGCGGTCAATCAAGGTAATGACGCCATCAACGATTAACCCAGCCTTGCGCGCCTGCTCAATGGCCGTGATGGTCGAGCCGCCGGTCGTGATAACATCATCAATTATCAGCACTCTCTCACCGGCGGCAACACTGCCTTCGATAGCGCTTTTAGTTCCATGATCCTTCACATCTTTCCGCACAATAAAAGATTTAATCGGTTTTCCTTTTTGGTAAGATATGACGGAAAGCGCATTGGCAATGGGATCGGCGCCCAGCGTGAGCCCGCCGGCTGCCGTGATACTGCTGTCCTTGACCATATCAAAGATAATGCCGCCGATCAGGTTCATGCCTTCAGGATCAAGTGTTGTCGGTTTGCAGTTAAAATAAAAATTGCTTTGCCGGCCTGAAGCCAGGGTGAAAGGCGGATTTTCACTATACTTGAAAGACCGCTCCAATATTATTTCTCCCAGTCTTTCTTTCATTTCTTTTATTTCCATTCCAGAATCCTCCATTGTATTCAATATCTATGATTGCGAAGTATCATCATGTAAAACAAATTTGATGGGAAGCTCCACCCAGACGGCGGAGGGTTTCCCCGATTTTTTAGCCGGTTCAAACTTCCAGGGCTTTACCGCATCCAAAGCCGATTTGTCCAAAATGGCGTATCCTGATGATTTTCTTATTTTCAGATTACCCACGCGGCCGTCCGGCAATATTTCCGCATAAACCAGGACAATCCCTTCGTACCCCCGGATCCTTGCCAGTTCAGGATAAAGCGGCGGCACGTTTTCCCGGTAAAGTGGATAGGCATCAGTTACCGGCGCGGACGGACTTACTGCCGCCTCGGCCTTGTTGGGCGGTGCATTATTTGCCTGCTCTTTTGGGGCCATAGCTGTGACCGGCCCATTATATCCGGCTAATCTAACTGAACCTGAAAAGCCCGGCTCCGGAGATTTTTCGACCACCTGGATGCCCGACCCGGCTTCCGGGATTTCTTTTGCCACTGATTTGTGACCCGAAATATTCGTGGTGGAATCAGCAACAAAAGATCTATCTGCTGCGTCCATGCCCGGCTTATTTTTTGCCGCCAGGGCAACCCAAACCAGGTTTAATTTGTGAACACTTAAAGAAGAATCCAATTGATTTGATAAACTAAAGAATAAGGCTGCTCCTATGGCCAGGTGAATCGCCAGCGAAAATGCAACCGCAAATATTAAGTTCTGCCTGCTTTTTTTCATTTCCGGAAATTTCTTCAAGAATAAAGCTATTATCTCTTAATTAATTTTTGAACAACTCTCACCGCTTCCACACCGTCTTTGGCAAAAGCTGCACCGAGAGAATTTGCGTATGCTTCAGTAACAACTGCGCCGCCCAGCAGAAAGTTCGCTTTCAGGCCTTCCTGCGCCGCCGTTGCAATAACTTCTTTCATATTAACCATAGTTGTTGTCATCAAAGCCGAAAGTCCAATGACATCGGGGTTTTCCTTCTTAGCAGCCGCTATGATCTCTTGTGTGGAAATATCCTTGCCCAAATCAATGACATCATAGCCGGAATTCCGCAAAAGCAGGGCCACAATATTTTTACCGATATCGTGAATATCTCCCTTAACCGTGGCAATCAATACCTTGCCCTTGATGACGGCGGCTGATTGCTTCAAGTGCGGCTCCAGATAGTGGAGAGCCTTCTTCATTGTTTCTGCTGAAGCCATGAGTTGCGGCAGAAAGTAAATTTTCTTTTCATATAAATCGCCGACCCGGACAATTGCCGGAATCATAACATCATCCACGAGAGCAGAGGCGGCAATCCCCGCGGCCAGGGCAGATTCCACCAGCGGCGCGATATCTTCCCGGTTGCCGTCCATAATGGCCGCCGATACTTTTTCCTGCGGTGAAAGTATCTCGATGGCGGCTGTTCCGGACGGGACTTTTTGGTTTTCGGAAAAATGTTCAATATATTTCTGAGCGGCTTTTTCCTTAGCGGTAAGCACATCCCCTGCTTTCTTGATATTCATGAACTCGATGGTCGCGGGATTGGCAATGGCCACCGTGAGTCCATTAAACTGCGCCATGCCCAGAAAAGCGGCATTGAGCCAGGTGCGTCCCGGCATACCGAAGGAAACATTGGATAAACCGAAAACCGTTTTACTATGGAAGGTTTCCGTGCACCAGCGCAGCGTTTTTAAAGTTTCCTGCGCCGCCCCGGCATCAGCGGCCACCGCCATAACGAGGCAGTCAACGATAAAATCATCTTTAGCGAAGCCGAATTTTCGGGCCGAATTAAAAATATTCTTGATAACCGCCTGACGTTTTTCAGCAGTATGAGGAATCTCGCCATCGGTCAGCGGGAGAAGAATAAACATGGCACCGTACTTGGCGGCCAAGGGCAGAAGCCTGGCCATTTTTTCTTTTTCGCCGGAAATAGAGTTAATCAACATTCTGCCGGGATAAAGACGCAGGGCTGCTTCAATCGTTTTCACATTGGAGGAATCTACAACCAGAGGCAGCCTGGTTGCAGTTGTCAGCAGGCCGATGATTGATTTAACCGTGGCAACTTCGTCGATGCCGGGTTGCCCCACGTTGACATCGAGCAAATGCGCGCCCTGCTTTTCCTGTTCCACCGCCATCTGACGAACTATCGATGTCTTCCCTTCCAGTAATTCCTGCTGCAGTGCTTTTTTACCGGTAGGATTAATTCTTTCTCCGGCGATAAAAAGCGGATTGTTCCCCTCGAAGATTAAATATCCGCGTGATGAGCTGACGGCGCCGATGGACTTGCGCACCGGCAATTGGGGACGACTTCCGGCAATGGCTTGCGCCAGCTCCTGAATATGTAATGGTGTTGTCCCGCAGCAGCCGCCGATCATATTGGCGCCGGCTTCCGCCAGGCGTCTGCCCCAGGAACCAAAAACCGGGGCATCCATATCAAAAACAGTGTTTCCGTTCTCCAGGCGCGGCACTCCGGCATTAGGCTTGGCAATGAGGGGAACTTTGGCGTAAGGTTTCATAAGCGCAATAAATTCCATCATTTTTTCCGGGCCGGTGGAACAATTGCAGCCGACGGCATCGGCGCCGAGGCTTTGCAGTGTAATCAGCGCACTTATCGGATCGGTCCCGTTCAGGGTGCGACCGTCTTTTTCATAGGTCATGCACACGATCGTGAAAATATCTTTAATTTCCTTGACGGCCAGCAGGGCGGCGCGGGTTTCCTGAATATCAATCATGGTTTCGATAACAATCAGATCGCAGCCACCGTCGATCAGGCCGCGTACCTGCTCTTTGAAGGCGTCAACAGCTTCGTCAAAAGCCAGGGCACCGAAAGGCTCGATAAATAATCCTGTGGGGCCGATGTCCCCGGCGACAAGAGTTCTTTTACCGACAGCCTGCTTGGCCAACCGCACTAAATCCCTGTTGATGGAATAAGTATTACCCTTATTGCCGTACTGCTCCAGTTTAAAGCGGTTAGCTCCAAAGGTGCAGGCATAAACTATCTGCGCCGATGCCTGCTCATAGGAGGAATGGATATCTTGAGTAATTCGGGGATTTTCCAGGCACCAAAGCTCCGGACAGACACCTGACGGCAGGCCTTTTTTCTGCAATTCCGTACCGGTAGCGCCATCCAGAATGAGAATTTCTTTTCTCCATAGATTTTGTATTCGAGCGCTTTTACTCACAAAAATACTCCGTATAAATCAATGACACTCGCTGAAAACGAATGCAATGAAGGTTGAAGCGTAAGTGGAATTGATCCCGAAAGCAAGCCGGTCACGGCAAAGCTATTCTGGATCCTTAGGGTCGTATGCCGCCGCTGCTTGCGCTCGCGGCTGTTAAGTTCATTAATTTCTTATATCATCTTTGCGGCAAGAAGTGTGATTTTTTTAGACATGAAAAGCAAAAAGACATCTCCGCAGCGCTAGCCGCTAATGCCGGTGATCGCCGTAACTGATTTTTCCGGCCGGAGAATGAAATTAGAGCTTATAGACACACCTATCCTGTGCATTTCCAGCAGCTGGTGAAAACTACTTTGGTTTTCCAGCTCCAAATCGGCATATCCGGCGGAAAAACGCCGCGGTAAAAGTTTTTTGCCTTCACGCCTCAATTGACCGTTAAAATAAGCCATCAGCCAATCCAGAGCTGCATCAGTCATTTCACTGGCTGTCGCATCATATACTACAGCGGCGGAAAGATTGTCCTTTTTTGTTTCAGCGGCAATCGCCTCCAGGACGTTACTGCCGGCCGTCGCCCCCAGAAGTAAAGCCTCCCGGCAGCCGGATAAAAAACCGGCCAGTTTTTGGCTGTCCAGATGCAGATCACCGTCAATAATGACCTTACCGTTTTCATTGCCGGTGATGATGGTTCTTCGCGCGCATCCTTTTAACGCGATGAAAGACAGAGCTTCTTCAATGAGAATATCGGTTTCTTTTTGCTGCTGCGCTGTCAGTGCTGTCGTTTTCTTCTTAAAACCCAGGCGAGAATAAATCTTCTTATAGGGAGGATCGATGGATATGTTTTCAAAAATATTAACGGGGCTCATAGCCTGCCTTCTTCGGACCGAGTGCAACTTCCTTTAGTGTTCTTTTTTGCGGGATAAAACGTTTTTTCGTTGTTCCAATCATCCCGGGGTCTGTGTTCAGTTGAGCAATCCGGCTAATTTCTTCCATGTCAGGTCGCCCATTTCTGCGGTGCCGACCAGTTTTTTTCCTTCCTGAAATATATCCTGCGTCCGGTAACCTTCTTGTAAAACCCCGGCCACGGCTTTTTCCACCAGTTCCGCTTCCGCGGGCCGTGCCATAGTATAACGCAAAAGCAGCGCTACCGATAAAATTGTGGCTAATGGATTGGCTATGTTCTTTCCGGCAATATCCGGGGCCGAGCCGTGAATCGGTTCATATAAAGCCTTGTCCTTGCCCAGGCTGGCCGACGGCAGCATGCCGATAGAACCGGTAAGCATCGCCGCTTCGTCACTTAAAATATCGCCGAACAAATTGGTGGTTACAATGACGTCAAACTGCGCCGGATTGCGGATAAGCTGCATGGCACAGTTATCTACATACATGTGCTTCAATGTCACATCGGAATAATCACGGCCGACTTCGCTGACAACACTGCGCCAGAGTTCCGTACATTCCAGCACATTGGCTTTATCCACCGAAAGGAGGTTCTTTTTGCGTTTGCGCGCAATTTCAAAAGCACGAACGGCAATCCGCGAGATTTCCTCCTCCGTATAAACCATTGTATTAACACCTTTACGCCGGCCGCTTTTCTCCTTAAAAACACCGCGCGGCTGGCCAAAGTAAATATCCCCCGTCAGTTCGCGGACGATCATAATATCAATGCCGCGGACGACTTCTTCCTTCAGCGGCGACGCATCCAGCAATTCTTCAAAAACGACCACCGGCCGCAAATTTGCGTAGAGCCCCATTTTTTCTCTTAACCCCAAAAGCGCTCTTTCCGGCCGGAACTTGTATTCGAGCGCTTCCCACCGGGGACCGCCTACAGCTCCCAGCAAAACAGCGTCGCTTTGCATTGCCAGATCAAGGCTCTGTTCGGGCAGCGGTTCACCAAAACGGTCATAAGCGGCGCCGCCGATATATCCTTCAGAGAATTCAAGACTGATCTTCTTTTTATCGGCAATCAGCCTTAAGATTTTTAATGCCTCCTGCATTATTTCCGTTCCGACGCCGTCCCCGGGGAACACGGCTATATTAAAGGAGTTCTTTCCCATTATTACCTCATATCTTTGCTATATGCTTCATCAGGCCGCCGTCGGCAATCAGTTCTTCCATAAAAGGCGGAATCGGATTGATGCTGAATGTTTTATTGCCGTTTATCGTGGATATCTTACCCTGCGCACTGTCTAAAGAAATTTCTTCACCCTCTTGAATAGCTCCCCACAATTCGGAGGATTCAAAAATCGGCAAGCCCATGTTAAAAGAATTACGATAAAAAATACGGGCAAAGCTTTTGGCGACAACACAGGAGATGCCCGCTGCTTTGATGGCGATGGGTGCATGTTCGCGGGAAGAGCCGCAGCCGAAATTTTCTCCTCCCAGAATTATATCTCCCTCTTTAATTTTGCCGATAAATTCAGGATCGGCATCTTCCATACAATGAGCCGCCAGCTCTCCGGGATCGGATGTATTTAAATATCGCGCCGGAATTATTGCGTCGGTATCAATATTATCACCAAATTTCCATACTCTGCCTTTATAGATCATTTTTTTTCACCTTGATTCAAATAAGTGTTATGCCAATTCCGCAGGCGATACAATTCTGCCCAAAACTGCCGACGCAGCGCAAATTGCCGGGCTAGCCAGGTAAACTTCACTTTTGGGATGTCCCATCCGCCCGACAAAATTTCTGTTTGTCGTCGCAATGGCCCTTTCCCCCTCCGCTAAAATTCCCATATGGCCGCCTAAACAGGCGCCGCAGGAAGGCGGACTGATGATCGCTCCGGCATCCATAAATGTTTCCAGCAGCCCCTCCTGCAAGGCCTGACGGTAAATTGCCGGAGTAGCGGGAACGACAATCAGCCGCACGGCTGCAGCGGCTTTTCTTCCTTTTAAAATCCGGGCGGCAATTCTTAAATCTTCAATGCGGCCGTTGGTGCAGGAGCCGATCAATGACTGGTCGATTCTTACGTTCCCCGCCTGGCTGATGCTTTTGACATTGGAAGGCAGATGCGGAAAAGCAACCTGCGGCTCAATTTTGCCTGCGTCAATTTCGATTACTTCGGAATAGACGGCGTCTTTATCGGAGGAATAAAATGTGTATTTTCGTTTGGCCCTTTGCTCTACATATTCTCTGGTGATTTCATCCGGCGGGAAAATGCCGTTTTTTGCCCCTGCTTCAATGGCCATGTTGGCCATAGAGAGGCGGTCCAGATTATCAATTGTCTCCCCGGCAAATTCCATCGCCTTGTAAAGGGCGCCATCCACGCCGATACGTCCAATGATATTCAAAATCAAATCTTTCCCGGAAACCCATTTCTGCAGAGAACCGGAAATAATAAATTTCATGGACTGGGGAACTTTAAACCAGAGCTCTCCCGTGAGCATGGCCGCCGCCAGATCGGTACTGCCGACTCCCGTGGCAAATGCGCCGAGGCCGCCGTAGGTGCAGGTATGGCTGTCCGCACCGATAACGAGATCGCCGGGCAAAACAATGCCTGCTTCCGGCAACAAAGCATGCTCGACGCCAACATTGCCGCCTTCATAAAAATGGGTTATGTTTTGCTCGCGGGCAAACTCGCGCACGAATTTACATTGCATAGCCGAGTTGATATCTTTGTTAGGTGTAAAATGATCCAGCACGAGCACAACCTTGTCTTTATCAAAGACTTTTCTGCCCCCCGCTTTGCGGAATTCCTTGATTGCTATGGGCGCAGTGATGTCATTACCAAGGGCGATATCCACCCTGGCGTTTATCAGTTGGCCCGGCACAATATTTTGCAGATTCGTATGCGCCAATAATATTTTTTCCGTGATTGTATATCCCATTATTTCTCCTGCCTTAAAAAATGAAAATCCTGTCTATCTCATTTCCCGCGTTTATTCAACTTTAACCTTCTTTACATTTTCCTTGAGAAATTCCAGCCGGTTAAGAGCATTGATGTAAGCTTTCGCCGAGGCCACTATGACATCCGGATGAGCGCCGCGGCCCGTTACGGAATATCCGTTATATTTGAGCTGCACATTTACTTCGCCCAGCGCGTCACTGCCGCCGGTTATCGCGTTTACCGCATACTTTAATAACGAATAGTTGGTCTTTGTAATCTTCCGGATTGCCGCAAACGTCGCATCCACGGGGCCGTTGCCGAATCCGGCATCGCGGATGATTTCCTTGTCCACCTGCATCTCCATAGTGGCCGAGGGAATAGCAACATTTCCGCTGACAACGTTTAAGTAAACCAGAGCATATTTATCTTTACCGCGGTAAACCTCTTCGTAAAGGATCGCTTCCAGGTCCTCATCGTAAATATCTTTCTTTTTATCAGCCAGGTCTTTAACTTTCACGGTTATCGTGTTTAATTGATCTTCGGTCAGAGTGTAGCCCATTTTTTTATAGTGCTGTGAAATCGCATTGCGCCCGGAATGTTTGCCCATAACTATATGGGTATCGGTTATTCCAACGGATTGCGGTGTCATAATTTCGTAGGTGCTTTTCTCCTTAATTAAACCGTCCTGATGAATACCCGATTCATGGGCAAAAGCGTTGGCGCCGACAATAGCCTTGTTGGGCTGAACTGGAATGCCGGTGACCTGGGTTAACAGCCGGGAGGATTTGAATATCTTTTCGGTCTTAATATTTGTGTAAAAACCGTAAATATCCTTACGGGTATTGAGCGCCATGACCAGTTCTTCCATGGCCGTGTTGCCGGCACGCTCGCCGATGCCGTTGATGGTGCACTCCACCTGGCGGGCGCCATTAGCAAGGGCAGACAGCGAATTGGCTACGGCAACGCCCAAATCATTATGGCAATGGACGGAGATAATCGTGTCACCCATATTCTTCACATGAGCAAACAAATACGCGATCAGGTTGCCGTATTCTTCGGGAACGGCATAGCCGACCGTATCGGGAACATTTACTGTACTTGCCCCGGCTTCAATCACGGCGGAAACAATTTCGACGAGATAGTCTTTATCGGTGCGGGTGGCATCCATTGCTGAGAATTCGATATTATCCGTATAAGCTCGTGCCCGCGACACAGCAGCTACTGCGTCCTCGAGCACCTGCGCGCGTGTTTTTTTCAACTGATATTTCAAATGAATATCCGAAGAGGAAATAAAAGTATGAATGCGCGGCTGAGCGGCATCTTTGATGGCCTGCCAGGCGCGATCAATATCAGTGTTATTGGCCCGCGCCAGTGCCGCAATCTGACATTTTTTTATTTCCTTCGCAATTCGTTTGACAGCCTGAAAATCGCCTTCGGAGGCTATCGGAAACCCGGCCTCGATTATGTCCACTCCCAGGTTTTCCAACTGTCTGGCTATGATCAGTTTTTCCTCTGTATTCATACTGGCGCCGGGCGATTGTTCACCATCCCGAAGCGTCGTATCAAAAATATAAATTCGATTCTTGTCGTGATGCATATCAAGCTCCTTGAAATTGGTTAGTCGACTTACCCCGCCGAAGCAGGCTTGGCGCAAACAGCTACTTCCTTTTACAAAAACAAAAAAGGCCGTGGGTGTTGCCACCCACGGCCTTTCAGGTAATCTTCTTAATTCTAGTTTATAGATAACCTGAAAACGATGGGCGGGCGGCCTTGGCTAAAAGGCGCAAAAGGGCGAGACCCAGCAGCAGGGGCAGAATATTAATCGCTGAAATCAGTCCTCTTTCCGCATTAAACATCGTTTTTAGGAAACCTTTTCTTAAATTTGATCTGCCTCATTAAATCAGATCAGAATATTTGTCAAAGATTATTTTTGTTCACCGGCGCAATGGACTCTCCGCCGCAGCAGCAATCATTACTTTTTGCCGTCGACTAACTTCGGCAGCAGCTTTTCCGCCCAATTATTTATTTCCGGCCAATTGCGCAGATCACCTTCCGGTGTTTTGATCATATTTTTGATGATAATTTTTTCAAAAAACCCCAGTTTGGAATAATCCATCTTGCCGGCAAAAAGGCCGGCATCGACAGGTGCCACCTCGGCACGGAGCGGATCAAGATAGGCATCGACGATTTTGCGCTTTTCCGGGGTGTCTTCTCTCAGTGTCATGCCAGCAACAAAATAGGCAACCGGCAGCTTGCGCAACTCTTCTTTATGCGCTTTAACAAAATCAGTAACTTCCGGCAGAATTTTACCGGCACGCACCGCACTGCCCAAAACAACAGCCGAATAGCCGTTTAAATTATTCAGGCTTTTCACCGGCTTCACATCCACGGCAACTCCGCCCTGGGCCAGCTTTTTCCCAATGGCATCCGCCACCTCGGCAGTTGAGCCGGCCCGGGTGCCATAGGCAACCAATATTTTTGCCTTCATAGATCCGCCTTCCCCATACTTGAATTCCGGAAGACCGATATCTTTTGCGCTGCATGAGCTGAACAGCAACACCAGGCAAAGATTAACAAAACAGAGGATAAATAATCGCCCCGAAGTGTTGCGGCGCTTCCCGGCAGCATCATTATTTTTTGATTTATTGTTTTTCATAGCTTTTACTATACACCATTCTCAAAAAAAAAGGGAGCGCTAAGCGCTCCCTTTCCGAGGAGGGGTGGAACAAAAAAATTTAGTAGCAGATGCCCGGGCCGCGTCCACCATGGCCTCTCATGCCGCCGCGGGGACCAAAACCCATGCCTCTTTCCCAGCCGGAGTTAACCAGCTTTTCCTGCTGTTCGGGTGTCAGCACTTTACGAATTTCCAGGCGCATTGCCGTTGCCTTACTTTGCATTTGATCGCGCAGAGCGCTTACTTCCGCCTGGGCGGCAGTAATTTTATCTTTGTCCGGATTGGTCTGCAGCCAGAGCCTGCGCAGCTCAACCGATTTATCGAACATCTTTTCCCTGACCGGTCTTAATTCTTTTTGATGGGCCGTTTGCAGAGCTTCAATTTTTGTTTTCTGTTCAGCGGAAAGATTCAGCTTTTCCCAGGCGTTAGTCCGATGATAACCCGGTCCACTGCCCGGACCCATCCCTTCTCCGGGACCGCGGCCGGCGCCAGGACCAAAAGCGAATACCGGCATGGTCAAAAGCAGCCCCATCGCAACGGTGATTAATGTTAATGTTAACTTTTTCATGATTTATCTCCTTTTTATATATTTTTTATTTGCGCAAGTTAATAGGACATAGAGCAAAGGTTGTGCCATTTGAAAAACATTCAATGAACATATTGAATATATTAGAAATATTCATTATACCGTAAATAATCATTTGTATTTTTTCCAGATAAGCGGATAATATATATCCACAATAAAGTATCCAGATGGATAAATTGTATCCAGGGACAGCTCTGCAAATATGGTCCCCTTCAGCCGATGGAGAGTTACCTATGACGACTACAGTCAGGAAAAAATTCCGCTTTGATATTTCACTCTGGGTGGCGATAAGCGCTATCGCCGTACTGGCTGTGATTTCCGCCGTGATGACTTTCACCCATTTCCAGCGGCAAAAGGAACAGGCCGTCGAGTTGCTGACGGAAAAAGGCGTCGTGTTGATTCGATCTCTGGAAGCAGGCTTACGCAGCCAGGATGGAGCAGGCGGGGACATCTTTCGAATGCGCAAGCTCTTAATGGAGACAGCTCAGCAGCCTGATATTGACTACATTGTTCTTACCGACTCCAGGGGTAAAATAATCGCCGACAGCGATCCTTCCATGGTCGGGCAGCAATATGGTCTGGATTTGGACACGGAAAAAACATCCTTGAGCACGGATCATAAATGGCGGGAGACAACCAACCCGGGAGGCGCCGGCACCTTTGAAGTTTATCGCGGTTTCTTCCCCCGGGAAAGATTTGATGAAAAGCCGGCGGCGGTGCCCGAAAGCGGCAGGATGATTATTTATGTCGGCTTTAATATGGCCACCATCGAAAAGGCCAATAAAGAGGATACTCGAAACACAATCATTCTTGCTTCAATCCTTTTGTTGATCGGCTCCTCGGCAATTGTTTCCTTATTTCTCGCCCAGGCCTATCGCACGGCGCGCACTTCGCTTTCCCGCATAACGGTATTTTCTGAAGCTCTCGTTAAAAATATGCCGGTTGGTCTTGTAGCGCTTGATGAGGGAGGCAATATTGCCATCTGCAACGAAAAGGCCCGCGCTATTTTAGATATAGCAGGCAGGGAAGCCGCAAATAAGCAGGCAGGCGCTTTATTGCCGGCTCCTCTGCAACAAATATTTGCCGACCTCCCCGCAATCGGCGGTCTGGTGGAAGAGGACATCCAGCTTCTTTCCGGACAGAAGGAAAATAAAACACTGGAAATTGTTGCCGCCGGCCTTACCGCCGAGGGAATCCCCACCGGAAAAATAATGCTGCTGCGCGATGTCACTGCGCTCCGGCAACTGGAAAAGGAAGTGGTCAAAAGCCGTCATTTAAATTCTATCGCCAGTCTGGCCGCAGGGGTTGCCCATGAGATCAGAAACCCGCTCAGTTCCATCAAGGGATTTGCCGTTTATTTCCGGGAAAGATTCTCCGGCAATAAAGAGGACCAGCAGACGGCGGACATCATGATTGCCGAAGTGGAGCGCCTTAATCGTGTCATCAGCCAGCTCATTGAATTCGCTCGGCCTCTGGAGTTGAAAAGGGAAAAAGCATGTTTCCCCGATTTGCTTCACCACGCCCTGGGCTTGATTGCCGCCGAGGCAAAAAATAATTCCATCGTCATCACTGCCGACCAGGCGTTTGATTTGCCGCTGGCGGAAGTCGATCCCGATAAAGTAAAGCAGGTGCTGCTTAATCTTTTTCTCAACTCCCTGGGGGCAATGAAAAATGGGGGGACCCTGACAATCAAAATTGCGCCGGAAAAAGACCAGCTCGTTGTAACCATAACCGATACCGGCACCGGTATCGAAAAGATGGATTTGCCGCACATCTACGATCCTTATTTTACTTCGAAGCCCGCAGGCACAGGTCTGGGATTGGCGGTCGTTCAGAAGATCATGGAAGCGCACGGCGGGACGATTTCTGTGGAGAGCGTCATCAACCGGGGAACTACTGTCCGGCTGCAATTCCCGGTCAATTCCGATAGCAAGAAGGATATATAAATGAAAACAAGTCAATCAATTCTGGTCGTTGATGATGATGTGGCACATCGGCTCATGCTCAAAAAGCTGATCGGCAGCTGGGGCTATGAAATCTCCGAGGCTGAGGATGGATCCGTGGCAATTTCCGAAGTCCAGAAGCGGGCCTTCGACCTGATTTTGATGGACATTCGCATGCTCAATGTTTCCGGGATCGAAGCTCTGGAGCAAATCAAAGTTATCAACCCGGCCATACCGGTGATCATCATGACCGCCTATGCTTCCGTGGAAACGGCAGTCAACGCTTTGAAAAAAGGCGCTTACGATTATCTTACCAAGCCGCTCGATTTTGATGAATTGAAAATTGCCATCGCCCGCGCCACTGAACACAGCGGTCTGAAAAAAGAAAATGAATATCTCAGGGAAAGACTGGGCGAGAGGTTCGACAGGCAAAGTATTATCGGCCAGAGCCCGGCCATGGTCAAACTGCTGGATACCGTCTCTCAGGTGGCGGCAACCGAAGCAACCATTCTGATTACCGGTGAATCGGGGACAGGCAAGGAAATGATTGCCAATGCCATCCATTACAACTCGCAGCGCGCCGGCGCACCTTTCATCAAAATAAATTGTGCGGCGCTGACCGAAACGCTGCTGGAATCGGAATTATTCGGCCATGAAAAAGGAGCGTTCACCGGTGCCGACCGCAAGCGGGAGGGAAAGTTCCGCCAGGCTGACGGCGGCAGTATATTTTTAGATGAAGTCAGCGAAATGTCACCGTCCATGCAGGTGAAGCTTTTGCGGGTTTTGCAGGAAAGAGAAATTACCCGGGTCGGCGGGTCGGAGGTTCTCAAAATTAATGTCCGGGTAATTGCCGCTTCCAATAAGGACTTGAAAAAAGAAATGGGAAAAGGACGATTCCGCGAAGACTTGTTTTATCGCCTGAATGTCGTTGCCCTGCATGTGCCGCCGCTCCATGCAAGAAGAGAGGACATTCCCTTGCTGGCACAGCATTTCTTGAATCTCTTTGCCGAAAAAAACCATAAAGGCATCAAGGGATTTACCCCGCAGGCAATGGAAAAGCTTTTAAAGTATTCCTGGCCGGGCAACGTCCGGGAACTGATGAATGCGGTGGAAAGAGCGGTTGTCCTTTCCCGGGCGGAATATCTGAGTGTTGATGATCTGGCTTTTCTTTCGGCAGATACTGCGGCTGCGGAGACAAGCGAGCAGATCAGCCTGCCGGAAAATGTTCCGCTGGAGGAAATGGAAAAAAGGACCATTCTGGAAACCCTGCAGACCGTCGGTGGGAACAAGAGCGAAGCCGCACGGCGCTTGGGCATCACCCGCAAAACACTGCGCGCCAAATTGGACAAGTACCAGGTTGGCGGCTGATGCTGAGCTGAAGAATTTATCTTTTTGTTTAGCTTGGGGGGACATCATGATCGCATACATGAAAAGGCATGAGCGTTATGTCCTGGAAGTGCTCGGGAAAAATCCTCCGGGAGAAGCGCTGAAAGAACTTCTCGAATATCACGACAAACAGATTACCTGGCTGCAGCACGAAAGAACTGTTCATCTCCTGACGATGCTCTTTGTTTGTCTTTTCACATTACTCTGTCTGGGATTTACACTGGTAACACCGTCTCTGCCGGCTATGGCCCTTTGCGCAATCCTGCTGATTCTGACTTTAGCTTATATTATCCATTATTACCGGCTCGAAAACGGCGTGCAGAGGTGGTACGATTTGTCCAATAAAATCAGGCAGTGCAATTCGCTATAGACCATGTCCATCCAATAATTAAAAAATGAGGCTTATGCAAAACATTCCTTGTGTCATTGCGAATCCCGCTGCGGTGGGATGAAGCAAGCTCATAAGGGCATGAATATTAATGAGCGTATTTTGAATACCGGGGGAAATTATTTTGGCGCATCGCCATTGTCTTGTTTTTTGCCATCCGGCTTTTTGGAGTTCTTTTTAAGCAGTGCCAGGATTTTTTCCTGATATAAATATGCTGCAACAAAAATGATTATGCCCGCGCCGACAAAGCTGCCCAGGAGAAAATAGTGACCCTCACGGGCGGAGCTTCCCGTTATCGAAAGCATTATGGTGCCCAGCAGACGACCGGCTGCAGAAACCATGAGGAATGTCCCGACCGGCATCCGGCTGACACCCATGATGTAACACAAATAGTCCTTGGGAAATCCGGGAACCAGAAAGAGAAAAAAAGATACCAGGATGCCCTGATGTTCCATGAAGTGATCGAATTTTTCAAAAACTTCCTTTTTAACGACTTTTTCCAAAAGCGGCTCACCGAAGAAATGAGCCAGGATAAAAGCCAGCCAGGAGCCTAAAGTCAGGCCGATTGTTGAATAAATCGTACCCAGGACAGGACCATAAATGAAACCGCCGACAAATCCGGTTAATTCACCGGGAATCGGAGCGGCAACGACTTGTCCTATTTGAATCAGAATGAAAACGACTTCATTATACGGAGATGATCGGACAAATTCAATCAGCTTGTTTCTATCAGTGAAAAAATAATACAGATCATAATGGATGAATAAATAAGTCAAGAGGCCGAAAATCAAAACAAGTACCAAGGCTTTAAGGACTAATAGTCTGTTTTCTGCCTCACTGAGAAATCCCATTTTTACCCCAAATTACCGATATTCACCGCTTCCTGTATTTCAAATCCTATCTGATTAAATTGGGTACGTCAAATTCAAAAACCTTATTTATTTCCAGTTTACGAATTTTACTTTTGCAACCCGGAAAAAGCATTTGCGGTTGTTTTTCTTTGCGTTTTATTATAGTACGCCCAAAACAGAACAATATTAATTTAATTTGAGGTATAAGGAATGATTAAGAAAGTTACAGTTGTCGGTGCGGGTAATGTCGGTGCAACAGCGGCCCAGCGGCTTGCCGAAAAAGAACTTTGCGACGTTGTGCTGATTGATATTATTGAAGGTGTGCCGCAGGGAAAGTCCCTCGATCTGGCCGAGGCGGCGCCGATTGAAAAACACGATGCCCATCTCACCGGCGCCAACTCCTATGAGGCTTCGGCCGATTCCGACATCGTCATCATTACGGCGGGAATACCCCGCAAGCCCGGCATGAGCCGGGATGATCTTTTAGCAACAAACAGAAACATCATCAAAAGCGTGACCAAAGAAGTTGCCAAATATTCTCCCCGGGCCATCCTGATTATTGTCAGCAATCCCTTGGATGCCATGTGTCACGTTGCTCTCGAAGAAAGCGGCTTTCCGAAAGAGAGAGTCATCGGCATGGCCGGTGTTCTGGATTCCGCAAGATTCCGGACCTTTATCGCGGCGGAACTCGATGTCTCCGTCGAGAATATTTCCGCCCTTGTCTTGGGCGGCCATGGCGATACCATGGTGCCCCTGCCGCGTTTTTCCACGGTTGCCGGCATCCCCATAACGGAGCTGATTTCAGCGGAACGCATTGAAGCGCTGGCCAACAGGACCCGCAACGGCGGTGCGGAAATAGTGGGCCTGCTCAAAACAGGCAGCGCTTATTATGCGCCGGCTTCCGCCGCCGTAGAGATGGCCGAATCGATTTTGAAAGACAAAAAGAAGATATTGCCCTGCGCCGCTTATCTTACGGGCGAATATGGCATTGATGGCCTTTTTGTCGGTGTGCCGGTGAAACTGGGTAAAAACGGCGTCGAGCAAATCATTTCTCTGCCGCTTACGGCTGATGAAAAACAGGCGCTGCTCAAATCGGCGGCGGCGGTGCAGGAATTAGTGGAAGCAATGAAGAAAATGCCTTAAACCAATATTTACCGTATAGTACTTTGTTGCGCTTTATTCGTCATTCCGGGCTTGACCCGGAATCCAGGAAAAACAAATAATTTTACGGAAAAAAGGCGTCAGAAACCAAAAATGTCTGACGCCTTTTTTGATGTATTTCTGGCGGAGAGAGGGGGATTCGAACCCCCGGTACACCTTTGTGGGCGTACACACGATTTCCAGTCGTGCTCCTTCGGCCACTCAGACATCTCTCCGGTTTGGTTATTCTCTGTCATTTCGAAATGACAGATTACTTGTCAAAAAGCTATTATAAATTTTAACTGGCGGAGAGAGGGGAAGATTCGCCCGGCAGCCGCCGGGCGTCCGGCGCATGCCGGACGAACCCTATTCCACTTCTCGTCCATATTATTCTTCGTTAC